>NZ_JAQQCH010000027.1:0-92901 GCF_046030555.1 Paraburkholderia sediminicola
CGCCGCAAGCAAACAAAAAAACCCAACGCTGTAGGCGAACAACCCGAAAGCGCCGCGCAGGCCAAACCCCCTTCTAATCCCGTGCCGAAGAAGCCGCCCCATGACTCAACCAATCGAGGACAGCGGTAGCATCATCATCCGCGCCCTGTCGCGCCTTAGCGACGGTCTCAGCCACATCCGCGCTAGGCATAGCACGCCGAATCGCCACTCCAACAGCAAGAATATCGATCATGACCAGATGCAAGATCCGCGAAATCATCGACAACTGCGACTCGCGAATCTCAATATGATCGGTCTCCAAAGCAACAGTAGCCCGCTTTGCCAAAGGCGTATTGCTCGACGTAATGGCAATCACCTTGGCCCCGGCCTGCATGGCGACATCCAGCACACGCAGTAGCTCAGGCGCACGTCCCGACTTGGACACCGCCACAATCACATCACCCTTGCCGAGCAACGCCGCCGACGCCGCCTGCATATACAGATCGCCATAGGCAATCGTCGGAATACCAAACCGGAAAAACTTGTAGTGCGCATCCTGCGCGACAATGTTCGAATTGCCGAGTCCGTAAAACTCAATCCGCCGCGCGCTGTTCAACAGATCGATGGCCCGCTCGACCTGGTCGAAATTCAAATGCTCGCGCAGTTGCAAAATCGCGGACACGGTGTTGTCGAGCACCTTCGCGCCGAAGTCCGTCGCGGTGTCGCCCAGATGCACCTGGCTATGACTCACCGGAATCGTACCGGTCAAACCCGTCGCCAGCTTCAGCTTGAAATCCGACAAACCCTGGCAGCCGAGCGAGCGGCAAAAGCGGATCACCGTCGGTTGGCTCACGTCGGCCTTGCGCGCGATGTCGACAATCGGATCGTTGATGATCGAACGCGGATGATTCAGCGCGAGATCGGCCACGCGGCGCTCCGCCGGCGTCAGCGCATCGCGCATCTGGCGAATCCGCTCGAACACGGCCGATGAACTGCCGCCCGCGCGGTTCGACAACTGCTCCGCGAGAATCGCCGAAACACCCAGAAACGCCGGGTATTCAGCGGTAATCACGTAGGTCGGCACGTTCTGCAAATACGCCTCGAAGCGGCCCTTCGCCTCGAATCGTTTGCGAAACGACGAGCGCGCGAAGAACTCGCCGAGCCGCGGCACGACGCCGCCACCAATGTAGATGCCGCCCAATGCACCGAGCGTCACCGCGATATTGCCGGCAAAGGTGCCGAGAATCCCGCAGAACACGTCGGCGGATTCGGCCGCGAGCGGCTCGCCTTCCATCGCGCGCTTGACGATCTCGATCGTGTCGACGTTCGCCGCCACACGCTTCTTGTCGCGGCCCGCCAGCGCACGGTAAATCACTTCCATGCCGGGGCCCGCGGCCACGCGTTCGAACGAGACGTGCGACCACTTCTTGCGCGCGTATTGCAGCACGATGTCTTCGCGTTCGTCGGCCGGTGCGAAGGTGGCGTGGCCGCCTTCGCTGCCGAGCGCGATCCAGCGGTCGTCGGCCGGAATCAGGCCGGACACGCCCATGCCGGTGCCCGGGCCGAGCAGGCCGATCACGCTGTTCGGACGACGCGAGCCGCCACCCACCTGTACGCGCTGCGCGTCGGTCAGGCCGGGCAGCGCCATGGCCAGCGCGGTAAAGTCGTTCACCACCAGCAGCGTGTCGAAGCCGAGCGCGCGGCGCGTGGCTTCGATTGAAAAGCTCCAGTCGTGATTGGTCATGCTGACCTGATCGCCGTCGACCGGATTCGCAATCGCAATCGCCGCGTGATTCACGCGGCCGATCTTGGTGTCCTTCAGATACTTTTTGATGACTTCGGCAACGCCCGGATAGTCCGCGCACGGATAGACCTGCACCGAGCTGATCTCGCCAGGGCTTGTTTCAAGCGCGAAGCGCGCATTGGTGCCGCCGATGTCGGCGAGCAGCCTCGGTCCATCGGCGTGCTGGCCCGCGCCCGGAACAGCCTTAGTTTGCACACCAGTAGACATCGAGTCTCACTCCCTTGTCGTTTGCCAACTGCGAGATGGCATTTTTTTGTAGCGAAGCGGCGGCGGCATTCAGCACGTCCATCTTGCGCGGTCCTGCAATCAGCAAATACAGGTGCTTCACTTCTTTCAAGGCCGAGAGCGACCAGCTCACGCGCGCATGCGGCGCGCTGCCAGGATGCACGGCAACGAAGCGTTCAGTGGTGGTAATCGCGTGGTCCCATTCGGGCGCGTCCGCGAAAATCGACGCGGTGTGGCCGTCTTCGCCCATGCCGAGAATCGCGACGTCCGGCACGGCGCTAAAGCGCGGGTCGGCGTTCAGCGCGGCAACGTGCGCGTTCAGGTCTTGCGTCGTGTCGACCAGCGGCCAGAAAGCGGTGTGCTTTGCGGCGTTTTGCAACAGCGTGTCGTGCACGAGTTGCGAATTGCTCGCGCCGTCCGCTTCAGGCACCCAGCGGTCGTCGACCAGCGTCACGGCAATGCGTGCCCAGTCGAACGATTGCGTGGACAACGTCTCCAGGAATGGACGCGGACTGGTGCCGCCGGACACTGCAAGCATTGCCGGGCGCACGCCAGTGGTTGACGTGCCCGCTGCGGCCGTGGCCGCCTGTGCGGCGAGCGACGCATGTAACGCGTCGCCGACCGCTTTCGCCAACGCGTCGGATTGGGCGCGTTGATCGTCGAAAGCGTGAAGCTCGATCACTTCTCCTCCGTGCTGCTTTCTTGTTAGATCTGCGGAACGTGCCGTACTGCTTTCACGCGATACCTGCAAGCGGGATGCCTTGCAGGCGCCTTCGTGATGCCGGCGCCATTCCGTTCAGTTCGTCGGTGGGTCTTGCAGGCGCTCTGCCGTGCTTCGATCGGAATCGGGCATGGTATGACGCCGTAATTCAGTTGATTCAATTCTCTTCTTCGAGCCAGCAGGTGCCGTGCTGCGCCAGCATCGCGCTCGCCGCGGCCGGTCCCCACGTACCTGATGCATACGGCTTGGGCGGCTTGTTGGAAGCAGCCCATTCGTTGAGGATAGGTTCGACCCAGCGCCATGCCGCCTCCTGCTCGTCGCGCCGCACAAACAGCGCGAGACGGCCGTTGATGACGTCGAGCAACAGACGCTGATACGCCTCCATCTGCCCTTCGCGGAAGAACCGGTCGAAGGCGAGGTCGAGGTGGACGCTTGCGAGGTTCATGCCTTCGCCCGGCTGCTTCGCGAGACAGTAGAGGCGAATCGTTTCGTTCGGCTGCAAGCGGATCACGAGACGGTTCGCACCGCCGCGCAATGCGGACGCGCCCAGCGCCGAATGCGGCACCGCACGAAAATTCACCACGATCTCAGCGACACGATCCGCGAGACGCTTGCCCGTGCGCAGGAAGAACGGCACACCGGCCCAGCGCCAGTTTTCGATTTCCACCTTCACTGCAACGAAGGTTTCGGTCGTGCTGTCCTGCTTGACGCCAGGCTCGGTTGCATACGCCGGCACCGCATTACCGCGGATCACGCCCGCATGATACTGGCCGCGCACGGCGACCTTGCCGATATCGCGCGGATCGATCGGCTTCAATGCGCGCAGCACGCGCAGCTTTTCGTCGCGCACCGAGTCGGAATCCATCGAATGCGGCGGTTCCATCGCCACGATGGAAAGCAGCTGCAGCAAATGGTTCTGCACCATGTCGCGCAAGGCGCCGGTGTTGTCGTAGAAGTCGCCGCGCGCCTCCACGCCGAGTTCTTCCGCAATCGTGATCTGAATGCTTTCCACCCATTCGCGGCGCCACAACGGTTCGAACAGCACATTGCCGAAGCGCAGCGCGAGCAGGTTCTGCACCGGCTCCTTACCGAGGTAGTGATCGATCCGGTAGATCTGTTCTTCAGCGAAGATTTCGCCGACTGCATCATTAATTGCGTTGGACGACTTGAGGTCGTAGCCGAGCGGCTTTTCCAGCACGATGCGCGAATTTTCGTTGAGCCCCACCGACGCCAGCGCGCGGCAGATCGGCACGAACAGCGACGGACCCGTGGCCAGATAGAACACCCGGATGCCGGGCCGGCTGCTCAGGGCGTCGCGCAGCAGCGTGAAGTCTTCGGGGTTGCCGAGGTCGATCTTCACGAACTCGATACGCTCGAGGAAGCTCGCCCATGCTGTTTCATCCACACCGTTCTTCGACACGTGTGGCTTGACGTGCTCATTGACCCAGTCAATGTAGGCAGCCCGATCGGCCACATGCCGCGCCACTGCGACGATCTTGCCGCTGTCGGCCAGCATGCCACCTGCACGGTGCGCTTCAAACAATGCCGGCAGGATCTTGCGCATCGACAGATCGCCGGTTCCGCCGAAGAGAACGAAGGTGAAACTTGAATCGGTTTGCATGAGTCTCCGTCGATATCCTGGGGTCGCCGCGCTGGCCGAAAAGGGCGACCGTAGTCCGATAAAATAATTTTTGACACTGAATTGTAGTTTAACTACAATCCAAATCAAGAGGTAGCGCTAATTCGATGAAAAAAGCGTGCGTTGCAAGGCCGGATGCGCGTTTTCCCGAATCGGCCGGCGCTCCCTGCATGTTAACGGACATTGCGTGCGGGCACGTGCCAGCATGCCCCCGGCGGCCCTTACGGAAAGCCGGAAGGCTGATCTGGCGTCAGGGTTAACGTGTGAGGCACCTCGAGTCTGCCGCGCGCGACGCGGGCAGGCAAAAATCAAAAGAGGAGACAGTCAGTTGCATCCCGAACCACTCATCTCTTGAGCTTCCAGCGGCCGGATATCGGTCCGCCGGCACATGCTTTAAGCATGTGCCCGACCGTGCTCGATCGCCCAGTGTTTTGCCTGTTTGAACCAACCACAGCACCCTGGCGACATCAGGGGCCATTTGTTTTTTGTTCAGGTGTCTGGAGGAGATAAGCAATGAAATTTCGCGCGATCATGGGCGCTTTGTGCGCCGCGGGTCTGATGTGTGGCGTCTCGGCTGTGCAAGCCGCCGAGTCGATCGAAGTGTTGCACTGGTGGACTTCGGGCGGCGAATCGAAAGCCGTCGGCGTCCTCAAGGACGACATGACGAAGCAGGGTTACACGTGGAAGGACTTCGCGGTTGCTGGCGGCGCAGGTGCGGCTGCCATGACGGCACTCAAGACGCAGGTGATCTCGGGCAACGCACCGAGCGCTGCGCAGATCAAGGGTCCGCTGATCCAGGACTGGGCTTCGCAAGGCGTGCTGGTGCCGATCGACTCGGCCGCTGCCGACTGGAAGAAGAACCTGCCGCCTGAAATCGACAAGATCATGCATGCCGACGGCCATTACGTTGCCGCACCGTTCTCGGTGCACCGCGTGAACTGGCTGTACATCAACAAGGCCGCATTGGACAAGGCAGGCGGCAAGGCGCCGACCACGTGGCCTGAGTTCTTCGCTGTGGCCGACAAGATGAAGGCCGCCGGCATCCAGCCGATCGCGATGGGCGGTCAGCCGTGGCAAGACCTGACGCTGTGGGAAGACGTCGTGCTCTCGCAAGGCGCGGGCTTCTACAAGAAGGCGCTGGTCGACCTCGACGAAAAGACGCTGACTTCGGACCAGATGGTCGGCGTGTTCGACACGGTCCGCAAGATCCAGGGTTACTTCGACGCGGGCCGCACGGGCCGTGACTGGAACCTGGCGACGGCGATGGTCATCAACGGCAAGGCCGGCATGCAGTTCATGGGTGACTGGGCGAAGGGCGAGTTCGCCAACGCCGGCAAGAAGGCAGGCTCGGACTACATCTGCGCTGCTGTTCCGGGCACGGAAAAGGCTTACACGTTCAACGTCGACTCGTTCGTGTTCTTCCAGCAGAAGGGCCAGAAGACTGCAACGCCGGGTCAATTGGCACTTGCGAAGACGATCATGTCGCCGGACTTCCAGGAACAGTTCAGCCTGAACAAGGGGTCGATCCCGGTTCGTCTGGGCGTGTCGATGGCCAAGTTCGACGACTGCGCGAAGAAGTCGTACGCGGATGAACAAGTGGCGATCAAGTCGGGCGGCTATGTGCCTTCGCTGGCACACGGCATGGCGCAACCGGATGCAGCAGCCGGCGCGATCTCGGACGTGGTCACGAAGTTCATGAACTCGCAGGAAGATTCGAAGACCGCGGTTGCCGCGCTCGCGAAGGCAGCAAAGACCAAGTAAGTGAAGTAAGCGAAGTTGCGCGCCCGGCTACTCCCCTCGTGGGCGCCGGGCGCGCTCTTCAGAGTGCTTGCAGCCGTTGCGTTACTTAGGGCGAGAGACTTCACCCCTGGTTTCATCGAGTCATACCTATGCCGTTCCGGTCTTGCGTTTTTCATGCGTGAGCGCCCCGGCGGTACAGTTTCAGCAGGAGTCGAGTAGTGACTGCTTCTATCAGCGGAAACGGGAAAACCACGGCTACCGTGACCCGCCGCACGTCGCCGATGGCGGCCCTTGCCGATCGCTGGATTCCGAAGCTGGTGCTCGCACCCAGCGTCGTGATCAGCCTGATCTTCGTGTATGGCTTCATCGCTATTACCGGTTTTCTGTCGCTGTCGAATTCGCGACTGATGCCTCGTTATGAATTTGTCGGTCTCGATCGTTATCGCGAACTGTTCGATAACGATGTGTTCTGGACTTCGGCTGCCAATCTCGGCTGGTTTGGTATTCCGTTCATCGGTATCTGCATCGGCCTTGGTTTGTTCCTCGCGATCCTGCTTGATCAGCAGATCCGCAATGAAGGCGCGCTGCGCGCCGTGTTCCTGTACCCGATGGCGCTCTCGTTCATCGTGACGGGTACGGCGTGGCAATGGATCATGACGCCGAGCGTCGGTCTGGAGAAAGTGTTTCACGACTGGGGCTGGACGAGCTTCTCGTTCAGTTGGCTCGGCGACCCCGACAAGGCGATTTTCTGCGTCGTGATCGCGGCGGTGTGGCAATCCACCGGCTTCGTGATGGCGCTGTTTCTCGCGGGCTTGCGCGGTGTCGACGGTGAAATCTTCAAGGCCGCGCAGATGGATGGGGCAGGCTTGCCCACCATCTACCGCAAGATCGTGATTCCGAGCATGCGCCCGGTGTTCTTCTCCGTGCTGCTGATTCTCTGCCACATCACGATCAAGACCTTCGACCTGGTCGTCGCGTTGACCGCCGGCGGTCCGGGTACGTCTTCATCGTTGCCGGCTATTTTTATGTACACGTTTTCGTTCAATCGCGGGCAGCTGGGCGTCGGCGCGGCATCGTCGATGATGATGCTCGCTACCGTTGTGGCCGTGCTCGTGCCGCTGATGTATCTGGAATCGAGGAGCACGCGCAATGCAGCCTAAGATGACGATCAGCCGTGCCGTCATTTATGCGGCCTTGATTCTGTTCGCCTTGTATTTTCTGTTTCCGCTGTACGTGATGCTGTCCACGTCGTTCAAGGACGTCGCTCAGCTACGCACCGGCAACCTGCTGACGCCGCCGACTCACTGGACCATCGACCCGTGGATCAAGGCATGGAGCGGCGCCTGTACGGGTGTGCGTTGCGACGGCATGCAGCCGTTCTTCATGAACTCGGTGCGGATGGTGATTCCCGCTGTGCTGATCTCGTCGATCATCGGCGCGTTCAACGGTTATGTCCTCACGCACTGGCGTTTCCGCGGCGCGGATCCGATCTTCACGATGATCCTGGTCGGCTGTTTCATTCCGTTCCAGGCGATCCTGCTGCCGATGGCGCGCTTCGAAGGCATGCTCGGTCTGTCGAATACGACCACCGGTCTGGTGGTGGTGCACGTGATCTACGGTATCGCTTTCACGACGATGTTCTTCCGCAATTTCTACGTGAGCATTCCGGCTGAACTCGTGAAGGCCGCACGGATCGACGGCGCAGGTTTCTTCACGATCTTCACGAAGATTCTGATGCCCGTGTCGCTGCCGATTTTCATGGTGTGCCTGATCTGGCAATTCACGCAGATCTGGAATGACTTCCTGTTCGGGATTGTGTTCTCCGGTGTCGATTCGATGCCGATCACGGTGGCGCTGAACAACCTCGTGAACACCTCGACCGGCGTGAAGGAATACAACGTGGACATGGCCGGCGCGATCATCGCCGCACTGCCGACCTTGCTCGTCTACATCGTCGCCGGACGCTATTTCGTTCGCGGCCTGACGGCGGGCGCAGTGAAGGGCTAAACCCGGGCTAGACCCTACGCATCGCGGCGGCGTTTCTTTGACAGTGCGCCGCCGTCATCCGAAGAAGTTTTCAAGCTGTACCAGAGACAAGAGGATTCACAGCATGGCAAGCCTTTCCATCCGTGACGTGTACAAGACTTACCCGAACGGGGTGCCGGTTCTGAAGGGTGTCAATATCGACATCGAAGACGGCCAGTTCCTGATTCTCGTTGGCGGCTCGGGCTGCGGGAAGTCGACGCTGCTCAATATGATCGCCGGCCTCGAAACCGTGACCAAGGGCGAGATCCAGATCGACGGCAAGACGGTGAACAACCTGTCGCCGAAAGATCGCGACATCGCGATGGTGTTCCAGTCGTACGCGCTGTATCCGTCCATGACGGTGCGCGAGAACATCTCGTTCGGCCTGGGCATCCGCAAGGTGCCGAAGCAGGAGCAGGCGCAGATCGTCGACCGCGTGTCGAACACGCTGCAGATCACGCACCTGCTGGACCGCAAGCCGGGCCAGCTCTCCGGCGGTCAGCGTCAGCGCGTGGCCATGGGCCGTGCGCTCGCGCGCGATCCGGTGATGTTCCTGTTCGACGAACCGCTGTCGAACCTTGACGCGAAGCTGCGTATCGAGATGCGTTCGGAAATCAAGCTGCTGCATCAACGCCTCGGCACGACGATCGTCTATGTGACGCACGATCAGATCGAGGCGATGACGCTCGGCGACCGCATCGCGGTGATGAAAGACGGTATCGTCCAGCAGTTCGGTGCGCCGCAAGACATCTACGACTCGCCGGCGAATCTGTTCGTGGCCGGCTTTATCGGCGCGCCGCCGATGAACTTCATCCAGGGCAAGCTGGTGGAGCAGGGTTCGGGCGTGGGCATCGAACTGGACACGGGCGGCATGCGCGGCGTGCTGAACCTGCCGTTCGACTCCGCGAAGGTGAAGTCGCACGTGGGGCGCGAAGTGATTCTCGGCCTGCGTCCGGAGCGGATTACCGATGCGCGCGGCGCGCATGGCGACAATGCGAATCTGCAGCCGATCGAAGTGAAGGTCGACGTGATCGAGCCGACCGGACCGGACACGCTGGTGTTCGCGCAGGTCAACGGCAAGCGCATTGTGAGCCGCGTTCACCCGGCGTCGAATCCGCAGCCGCTGACGAGTACGACGCTGCTGTTCGATGCGTCGAAGGCCGTGTTGTTCGATCCGGCCAATGAAGAGCGGATTGCCTGAGGCGGGTTATTCGCCGGGCAATTCGAACTGAACTGAAAAAAGCCCCATGCGTTTCACAACGCATGGGGCTTTTTTCGTTTGCCAGGTGCTGTTTGCGCAGGTGAGGCCAGAAGCCTGGCGCCTGGCGCCGCGGCGGCAAGACATCAAACGCCTGTAATACGCAGATCCGGATTGTTTCGTGCCAGCTCGGTGACCCACTCGGTGAAGGCGCGAAGCCGTGAACTCAGATTGCGGCGATGCGCATACAGGATAGACAGCGGCGTGCCAGGGCTCGTGTAGCTTGTGAGGATTTCCTTGAGCGCGCCTTGCGCAATCAGATCGGCAACCATAAAGCGCGACGGCTGGATGATGCCGTGGCCGAGCGCCGCCGCACCGATGTAGACGCTGCCATCATTCACTGCCAGCACGCTCTTCAGCGTGACCTTGACGATCTCGCCGTCCACCTGGTACTCGAACGGGAAGGTCTTGCCGCTGCGCGCGGAAACGTAGTTAACCGCGCGATGCTCGCCAAGCTCATCGAGCGTAGCGGGTGTGCCGTACTTCTCCAGATAGGCCGACGACGCGCAGGTCACAATCCGCGCATCGCCGATGTGCCGCGCGACGAGACTCGACTCTTCCGGCGTACCCATGCGGATCACGCAATCCACGCCGTCCTGGATCAGATCGATGTTGCGATCCGCCAGCCCGAGCCGCACGTCGATCTCGGGGTATTGCCGGTAGAAATCGTCGAGCGCGGGCAGCAGCAGCGCGCGGGCAAGTGTGCCGGAGGTGTCGACGCGAATCGTGCCGCTCGGATGTTCGCGCTTGTTAGACAGCGACGATTCGGCATCGGCGACTTCCGCGAGGATGCGCACGCAACGGTCGTAGAACAGTGCGCCGTCTTCGGTCACGCTGACCTGTCGCGTCGAACGGTTCAGGAGGCGCACGCCGACGTGTTCTTCCAGAGCCTGAATGGTCCGACTAACTTTGGCGCGGGGCAGGTCGAGCGATTCGGATACTTTGGTGAAGCTGTTCGCCTCGACCACACGCGTAAATATCTCCATCGCTTCGAAACGGTCCATGTTTTGCCTTGGTGAGTGATGGGCTGAAGTGAGCTTCGAAGTGAAGTGTATAGGTTGGAAATGGCGTTGTCGCAATGAGGTCCGCGGGCGCGCGGACGGGGGTGCCTGTCAGTTTGCCCGCGCGGTTGCCCCGTCGTGCCTCGTTATGCCTTTTTATGCCTGGCCGTGCCGCGTCGGCGCGTTCAATCCCGGTCGGGCGCGCCGAGCGGAAACAGCGAGCGGTACGGGCGAGCCTCGTCGACCGCGCGTGCGAACGATGGCCGTGCCAGCAGCCGCTTCCGGTAGGCCAGCACGTGTGGAAACGCCGGGCCGATGCGATGCGTCCAGTCGGCATAGAACAGGAACGGTGCGGCACCGCAATCGGCGAGGCTGAACGTATCGCCGGCCGCCCATTCGCGCCCGGCCATCACCTTGTCGAGCCAGCCGTAGGCGGTGTCGAGCATTGCGCGGGCTTCGGCCACGGCGTGCGGATTACGCTCCGGCTCGCCACGCAGACTGTCGTACACGATCGTTTGCTGCGGCGTCGCGATGTAGTTGTCGAAGAAGCGATCCATGCTGCGCACTTCCAGCGCGGCGCGGGCGTCAGTCGGCAAAAGCGGCACCGGCCCCGGGTGATACAGGCCGAGATATTCGATGATGATGCTCGCCTCCACCACCACACGGCTGCCGTCGACCAGCACGGGGAAACGCTTGATCGGCCAGAGCGCGGCGAATTCCGTCATGACTTGCGGATCGTCGTGCGCCAACAGGCGTAGTTCGAACGGCGTGCCGTTTTCGTAAAGCGCGGTCAACGCCTTCTGGCAATAGAAAGAGAA
Organism: Paraburkholderia sediminicola; assembly: GCF_046030555.1. Taxonomy (GTDB): domain Bacteria; phylum Pseudomonadota; class Gammaproteobacteria; order Burkholderiales; family Burkholderiaceae; genus Paraburkholderia; species Paraburkholderia sediminicola_E. The sequence goes on from NZ_JAQQCH010000027.1 coordinate 11,211, forward strand.
GGGGTGGGCATAGAGCTTCAGGGTCATCGTGGTCACCTGTGGCGGTTACTCGGAGCGCTGTAGCGCGATAACGGCCGGAGGGGCCGCTTACCTGACGACGAACGACGGCGGAGGAAATCGACAGACGCGAGAATTTTAGCGGCAGCAGGTTGTTTCATCTGCTTTCGCCAAAGACCGGGGGCGACAAAATCTGATGCGCAGTGATTTGTTACGACAAAACGCGACAAACTTTTTAGAAAGATAGTGTAACATTTGAAAAAATTGTAAGAAAACCGACGTGACCACGAAGTAACCGGGTTGCCGCCGTCATCAGAAAGACCACCGGGGCGTCACGCAGTGAATAACGAATAATTCGACGCACGGAGCCTTTGCATGTCATCGATCACTACGTCTGTTAATAGCGCGACTGCCAACGCGCAGAGCCTGGTGCAGCAAGCGGCGCAATCGATTATTAGCGGCTCCACCGGCAATTCGGCGATGGACGTGGCGTCGCTGGTGTCGGCCCTCGTGAATGCGAAGACGGCCGGCCAGACGGCGGCGCTGAAGGCCAAACAGACGAGCGATAGCACGGTCCTGTCCGCCTATGGCGCCCTGAGCTCCGCGTTGAATGCCTTGCAGGCGGCGATCAAGAATCTCTCGGACGGAACCCTCCTGTCGACCTTCGGGGCCACCGCGAGCGGCAAGGGCCTGGACCCGAAAGCCGGTCCCGGCGCCGTCGCCGGCAGCTACACGATCGACGTCGCGCAAATCGCCGCCTCGCAAAGCCTGTCGTCGGCGGCGTTCGACGGCAACGCCAAGTTGGGCACCGGCAAGTTGACCATCGCGGTCGGCGGCAAGTCGATGGATGTCACGATCGACAGCACCAACAACACGTTGAGCGGTATCGCCAATGCGATCAACAAAGCGGGCAACAATCCGGGCGTCACGGCCACCATCGTGACCGGCACGGGCGGTGCCCACCTCGTGCTGCGTTCGGCTACCACTGGCGCGGCCAACACGATCGACGTGTCCACCAGCAATGTCGAGAACGACAACGGTCTGTCGAGCCTCGGCGTGACGTCCACGCCTGGCGCGGACGGCGCGGCGTCCACGATCGTGTCCTCGGATACCAACAAGGCCTGGCGGCAAAGCGAGGGCGCTCAGGACGCGCGATTCACCGTCGGCGGGATCGAGGCGAGCAGTTCGACGAACGCGGTCACGTCGGCGATTTCCGGCGTCACGCTGAATCTGTCGAGCGCCGCGGTCGGCACCACGCAGACGCTGACGATCGCGCCGGACACGACTGCTCAGAACACGGCCATCACCAACTTCGCCAATCTCTACAATACCGTCGTCACGACCATCAATTCGCTGTCCTCGTACGACAAGTCGTCGAAGACCGGCGGCGCGCTGCTCGGCGATTCGACGCTGATGACGATCAAGAATTCGTTGGCGTCGATCATTGGCGGTGGCGTCGGCTCGGGAAGTTCAGCAGTCGGTCTTGCTTCGATCGGCATTACGCTGAAGGGCGATCCGGCGGATGGCACGCTCGTCATCGACAGCAAGAAGCTGAGCGCGTCGTTCACCAGCAGCCCGGCGCAGATTGCCACGTTGTTCAACTCGACCAACGGCATTGGCGCCAAGTTGAACAAGAGCATTGCTGATTTCGTGAAGACGGGCGGCATTATCGACACTCGCAGCACGGCGTTGAATGCCGACCTGAAGAGCCTCACGGCCCAGCAGACCACGCTCGCCAATTACAGTGCGCAGTTGACGACGCAGTACCAGAATCAGTTCACGGCGCTCAACACGCTAATGGCCACGATGAACAACAACTCGCAATACTTGACGGCGCTGTTTGGCGGCTCGAAGAGTGCGGGAGCGTTGGCGACCAACAAGTAAGGCTGCTTCAAAGTGCGCGCCGTCTGGTTCCAGGCGGCGCGCTTTTATTTTAATGAGGCGAGTTTGGTGAAGCGAGCTTAGGGAGGCAAGCTCAGTGAATCAAGTTTGGTGAATCGAGCTCGATGAATCAAGCTCAGTGAATCAAGCTCAATGAGGCAGCCGGACGTTGAGCCTGAACGTCACCAGTCTCGCGAGCAGGATAAAAGCGGTGGCAATCAACACGCTATAAACCGTATCGACGTTCATGTAATCCAGCAGCACGTACAGCCAGCATCCCACAAAAGCGCAGGTTGCATACGGCCGCGAATCGCGCAAAATCAGCGGTACTTCATTGCACAGCACGTCGCGAATCACACCGCCGAATACGCCTGTCAACACCCCCATCATCACCGACGTGAACCACGGCATCTGCGCGTCGTGTGCGATCGAAGTGCCTGAAATGCTGAACAGGCCCAGCCCTACCGCATCGGCCACCAGCAGGACCCGCTCGGAGAGCAGGCGCGACGCCATCTTCAATAGGGTCGGTGCGAATAACGACATCACGAAGATCGCGATCAGATAGGCCTGATGCTCGACCCAGTAGAAAGGCCGCCGCTCGAGCAGCACGTCGCGTAATGTACCGCCGCCGAAGGCCGTCGCGATCGCCACGAGGAAGGTCCCCACGGCGTCGAGCCGTCGGGTTCTCGCTTCGATAAAACCGGAAATCGCATACGCGAAAATAGCCAGTGCCTCCATGATGGTCAGCGCTAGCGTCAGCCTCGGATGGATCACCGGGACTCCGTCAGGAGTTGGAGTGCGCCGGCAATGCGCCGGGCTGCAACAGCACGACCACCGCCCCCGCGCCGCCGTCATGCGGACGTGCCTGGCAGAAGGCGATCACCTCGGACTTCTGCACGAGCCACGCGCGCACTTTGCCCTTCAATACAGGTTCTTTACCGATCGAGCCGAGGCCCTTGCCGTGAATGACGCGCAAACACCGCAGGCCACGCTTCACCGATTCACGAATGAACTCGGCCAGCGCCTCGCGCGCTTCCTCACGACGCATGCCGTGCAGATCGATTTGCGCTTGCACGATCCAATCGCCACGCCGCAGTTTTCGTACGACTTCCTGGCTCACGCCGGGTCGGCAATAGGAGAGCGTTTCGTCTGTTTCCAGCAGGATCTCGGGATCGAACTCATCGGAGATCGCTTCGTGCAGCACGGCTTCTTCGTCGAGTTGGGTTTGCACCGGCAGCGGCGGCGGGGGATTGCGCGGCAAGGTGGCGCGCGGCGGGACCGCGAGTGGCGCAACCGCGCCGATTTCGCGGCGAAACAGATCGGCGTCCGCCGAGGCTTCGCGCTGCGCTGCCACTGCAGCCGCGCGTTCGCGTTCACGCCGTTGCGTGTCGCCCTTTAACGCATCGCGCAACGCGCCGAGGCCGGCTAATCCAGCAGCCGGCTCGATCTTCGGTTTGACGACAGGCGCGGCCGGCTCAGGCGGGGCCGCCTCAGGCGCCGGCCTGGCAACGGCACGGGCGCGCTTCGGTTCGCTGGGGTGGGGCTGGTTCTTCGGCATATCGGTAATACACGCAGAAAGGTAGATCGATCGCGCGACGCGGGTGGTGGCGCCCAAACGTGCCACGGCGCATCGCAATGCCTGGCCGCCGGGCTGGGCAAGCGTACACGCAAGGGCGCTGGAACGAGGCCAGCCTGCCGCCGGAACGACGTAAATACGACGCAGAGGCCGTGCAAACATGACGCAGCCACGACGCAGCCACGATGCAAAAAAGGCCGCCAGCTTCTCAGCCGCGGCCTTCTTCAAAGCGGACGGCCGGGCCATGCCCAGCCGCCATTTTACCGTCGCGCCTGGTGTTGCAGATCAGCGCGCGGCTTCAGCGCTCATTACGTGCTCGCCGATCTCTTCGATGGTTTCCAGGTAGCGCTGTGCGTCGAGCGCGGCCATACAACCCGTGCCCGCGCTGGTGATCGCCTGACGATAGACGTGGTCCTGCACGTCGCCCGCCGCGAACACGCCTGCCACGCTGGTTGCCGTGGCGAAACCGTTCAGACCGCCCTTGGTGATGATGTAGCCGTTCTTCATCTCCAGTTGGCCTTCGAAAATGTCCGTGTTCGGCTTGTGGCCGATCGCGACGAAGATGCCTTGCAGCGCGATGTCCGTGGTATCGCCGCTTTTCGTGTTCTTGATACGCAGGCCGGTCACGCCGGATTGGTCGCCGGTCACTTCGTCGAGCGTGCTGTTCCACTTGATCTCGACCAGGCCTTCCTTTTCCTTCGCCAGCAGACGGTCGATCAGGATCGGCTCGGCGCGGAACTTGTCGCGGCGATGGATCACCGTCACCTTCCTGGCGATGCCGGAAAGATAGAGGGCTTCCTCGACTGCGGTATTGCCGCCGCCGATCACGGCCACATGTTGTTGTTTGTAGAAGAAGCCGTCGCAGGTGGCGCAAGCCGACACGCCTTTACCCATGAACGCTTCTTCGGACGGCAGACCGAGGTACTGAGCCGATGCGCCGGTCGAAATGATCAGCGAGTCGCAGGTATATTCGCCCGAGTCGCCTATCAGGCGGATCGGCTTCTCATCCAGCTTGGCCGTATGAATGTGGTCGAAAATGATTTCGGTGTTGAAGCGCTCGGCGTGCTCCAGGAAGCGCTGCATCAACTCCGGGCCTTGCACGCCGTTGCCGTCCGCCGGCCAGTTTTCGACGTCGGTCGTGGTCATCAGCTGGCCGCCCTGGGCGAGACCCGTGACGAGCACCGGCGACAGGTTGGCGCGCGCCGCGTAGACCGCTGCCGTGTAGCCGGCGGGGCCTGAACCGAGAATCAGAACTTTGGCGTGTTTCGTGGAAGTTGCGGGCATGATCGAAATCCTTTTACGGCGCCCGGCTCGCCCATGCGAGGCCGCGCGACTTGAGCTGAAACTATAGATGGGTATCAGAGCGGCATTATAAAGGGCGGCACGCCGGCCTGCTCCATGAAGCTTTCCGATCGCGGCGATAGCGTTGCCGCGGGTGCAGGCCGCCTTTCGTGAGGCCAATCGGCTAAGTTACCGTCATTTACAGCCTTGCGTGAGGCACTGCGTTTACAATAGGCCGCATCGATGGACCCGGCCGCCGGGACCGGGTCCGGAGCCGCCTTAGGCGCCGCTTCGGCCGCGACTCTGGCAGCAAATCGGCCACACAAGCAACAGGATCAATGGCAAAAGCTCCCTATTCCGCGAGCGCGCAGGCATTGCCGCACCGCATGTCGCGCCTTTTCACCGAAATCCGCTGGATCTTGCAGGTCGCGCTCGGCGTGTTCCTGCTCATGGCGCTCGTCAGCTACAGCCGGCACGATCCGAGCTGGACGCACGCTGCGCAGGTCGATCGCATCGCCAACTGGGCGGGCCGTGTCGGCGCGTGGACGTCCGACATCCTGCTGCTGCTGTTCGGCCTCTCCGCCTACTGGTGGATCGTGCTGCTCGGCCGCCATATCTCCGCCAATTACCGCCGTATTACCCGTCACGAGGAACTGCAGGACGATGCGCCGCGTGACGCCGGCTGGCTCGCGGACGCATTCGCGTTCATGCTGGTGTTGCTCGCTTGCGACGGTATCGAAGCGCTGCGCATGTGGTCGCTGAAAGTGCCGTTGCCGCGTGCGCCGGGCGGCGTGATCGGCGAAGCGGTCGCGCGCGGGGTGTCGCATGCACTGGGCTTCACGGGCGGCACCTTGGCGCTGCTGATCGTGCTGGCCATTGGTTTGTCGCTGTATTTCCGTTTTTCGTGGCTGTCGGTGTCGGAAAAGGTCGGTGAATCGATCATTTCGGCGGTCACGTTCGCGAAGCTGCGCCGCGAGGCCGGCCGCGACCGTAAATTAGGCGAAGCCGCCGCCGTGAAGCGCGAAGGCAAGGTCGAAAAGGGCCGCGTGCGGATCGAGGAACATGAGCCGGTCATGATCGTGCCGCCGCTCGCCACGCCCGCCAAATCTGAGCGCGTCGAGAAAGAGCGGCAGGTGCCGCTGTTCACGGACTTGCCGGGCGACTCCACCTTGCCGCCGATCTCGCTGCTCGACGTGGCGCCGGTCGCGCAGGAAACCATTTCCGCCGATACGCTCGAATTCACCTCGCGTCTGATCGAGAAAAAGCTCAAGGACTTCGGCGTCGAAGTGAGCGTGGTCGCCGCCTATCCAGGGCCGGTTGTCACGCGTTACGAAATCGAGCCGGCTACCGGCGTGAAGGGCAGCCAGATTGTCGGTCTGGCGAAAGATCTGGCGCGTTCGTTGTCGCTGGTGTCGATTCGTGTGGTCGAAACGATTCCGGGCAAGAATTTCATGGCGCTGGAGCTGCCGAACCAGCGCCGCCAGACGGTGAGTCTCTCGGAGATTCTCGGCTCGGCAGTCTATGCGGACGCGGCTTCGCCGCTCACCATGGGCCTCGGCAAGGACATCGGCGGCAAGCCGGTGTGTGCCGATCTCGCAAAAATGCCGCACTTGCTGGTGGCCGGTACAACAGGCTCGGGTAAGTCGGTGGGTATCAACGCGATGATCCTGTCGCTGCTCTACAAGGCGAGCGCTGAGCAGGTCCGCATGATCCTGATCGATCCGAAGATGCTCGAAATGAGCGTCTACGAAGGCATTCCGCATCTGCTGTGTCCGGTGGTGACGGATATGCGCCAGGCGGGCCATGCGCTCAATTGGGCAGTCGCCGAAATGGAGCGCCGCTACAAGCTGATGAGCAAGCTCGGCGTGCGTAACCTCGCCGGCTACAACAACAAGATCGACGAAGCCACCAAGCGCGAAGAGAAGCTGCCGAATCCGTTCAGCCTGACGCCGGACGATCCGGAACCGCTGTCGCGCCTGCCGAACATCGTCGTCGTAATCGACGAATTGGCTGACCTGATGATGGTCGTCGGCAAGAAGGTCGAAGAGCTGATCGCGCGGATTGCGCAGAAGGCGCGCGCGGCCGGCATCCATCTGATTCTGGCTACGCAGCGTCCGTCGGTCGACGTGATTACCGGCCTCATCAAGGCTAACGTGCCAACGCGTATGGCTTTCCAGGTGTCGTCGAAGATCGACTCGCGCACCATTCTTGACCAGCAGGGCGCGGAATCGCTGCTTGGCATGGGCGACATGCTGTACTTGCCGCCGGGCAGCGGCTTGCCGATGCGTGTGCACGGCGCGTTCGTGTCGGATGAGGAAGTGCATCGCGTCGTCGACAAACTCAAGGAGCAGGGCGAGCCGAACTATATCGAGGGCATCCTCGAAGGCGGCGTAACAGGCGAGGGTGACGAAGGCTCCGCGGGCGCAGGCGGAACCGGCTCGGGCGACGGTGAGGCGGATCCGTTATACGACCAGGCGGTCGACGTGGTGCTGAAGAACCGCCGTGCGTCGATCTCGCTTGTGCAGCGGCATTTGCGCATCGGCTATAACCGGGCGGCGCGTTTGCTTGAGCAGATGGAGAACTCGGGCGTGGTGTCGTCGATGTCGTCGAACGGCAATCGCGAGATTCTTGCGCCGGCGCGGGAAGCGGAATAGGCCATCCATCAGGCTATTCCGCCGGGCCGGCTGCAAAGCACAGCGTATAAGCCCCGTGCGTAAGTTTTGCGCATAAGTCCCGTTTAAGGCTTCTTGCTTAAGCTGTTTGTCAAAGGCTTGGGGTTCGCCCCTTGGCTTTGCGGTTCAAGCCAGCCGCCACGGTCACCCGGCCGCTGCCCTCAACGCCCGCCGCCGTGACCGCTCAACGAATTCAATCAAGGGAGAAAACACCATGCAGCTATTCGCGCAGCAGCACGCTCGACAGAGTGCTCAACCCAGCCGTTTCGGCCAACTTGCTCGCACGATCGTACGTGGCGTCGGCAGTGTGGCGATCGGTGCATCGATGCTTGTCGCGTCGCAAGCATTCGCGAGCGGCACCGAGCAACTGAAGGCGTTCGTCGCGCAAGTGCATTCCGCGCGCGGCACGTTTGTGCAGCAGGAAGTGCGCGCGCCAAGCAAGGCGCAGGGTGCAAGCGGCACGAACGGCGTGCTATCCACCGCTGGCAAGACGGGGACCTCGAGCGGCACGTTCACGTTCGCGCGTCCCGGCAAGTTCATCTGGCAATACGAGAAGCCCTATGCGCAACTGTTGCAGGCCGACGGCGACAAGCTCTACGTGTATGACAAAGATCTGAACCAGGTGACGGTGCGCAGTCTCGGCGGCGCGCTCGGCGCGAGCCCGGCGGCGATCCTGTTCGGCAGCAACGATCTGGACAAGAACTTCACGCTGCGTGATGCGGGTGTGAAGGCCGGCATCGACTGGCTCGAACTGACGCCCAAGGCGAAAGACACGCAATTTCAGCGTGTCGGTATCGGCTTCAAGGACGGCAATCTTGAAGCGATGGAGCTGCACGATGTGTTCGGCAACGTGACGCTGTTGACGTTCTCGAACATCCAGAAGAACCCGCCGCTGTCGGCCGATGCCTTCAAGTTCACGGTGCCGAAGGGCGCGGACGTGATCAACGGGTAAGCTGCCCAGCTCACCTATGCAATAAAAAAGCCGCGCATCCATTGCGCGGCTTTTCTTTTGGCGGCGTGTGCAACGCAGAACCGCTAACCATCCACTTCCAGCACCTGCGCCGGATGCGCGGCCTTCATATCGTCGATAAACGCTTCAACGATATCCGTTCGATGCTGCCGCGCCCGCGTGACCATATGAAACGCCACGCGATAGCGCATCTGTGCCGGATTCACCGCCGCGAGCAGACCTTGCTTGACGAACGGCGCTGCGAAATGCCCCGGCAAATAGCCGAGATGATGTCCCGACAGCACCAGCATCGCGACCGCTTCCATGTTGTCCGCAACGGCGGTGACGTTCTGCGGCGTGGTCGAACTTTCGGCCTCGGGAAGCGGATAACTGCGCCACGCCCATTCGTGAGCTGCGGCGTCGGCGGGTGACACCTCTCCCGCTGACGCGAACAGCGGATGCCCTTTCGCGCAATAAGCGAACTGATCTTCGGCGAACACTTCGGTGTATTCGAGCGACGGCACGCGATGCCAGAAATAGCCGATGCCGATCTGAATCCGGCCATTCAGCAGCAGTTCTTCGAGTTCGCCCGGCGAGCGCACCAGAATCGAAAATCGCACCGACTGATCGCGCGCGCGAAACCGGCCGATCGCGTCGCTGATACGCGCGCTTGCCGACACCGGTGTATGGCCGATCATGCCGATATCGAGCGTGCCGACCAGCTTGCGGCCGACATTGCGCGCCTGCATGCCGAAGGTGTCGACCGCGGACAGCAGGGCACGAGCCGCGTCGATGAATTGCTCGCCGCGCGCGGTCAGGCTGAAGCCGCCGCGGCCACGCTCGCACAGGCGGTAGCCGAGGCGTGTTTCCAGCGTGGCGAGTTGCGTGCTGATGGTCGACTGGCCGACGTTGAGGGTGGCTTGGGCCGGCGAGACGCCACCGGCGTCGACAATGGCGAGGAAGACGCGGATCAGCCGCAGGTCGAGATCGGTAAGTTGGGAGAACATACGTCAGGATACATCGCTATCAATCAATGTGAAGTTTATTCTGTTTGTATTTTAACTTGAGGGAAACTGCTCAAGAATCGAGATTCGCCCGGCAAAGTGCGCTTTTTTATTGACCCCACGGCCGGTTGCACGATTTTGCTTACTGCCCCCTTTTCATTGCCGAGACACGATGAATACTTCCTCCTTCATTTCCCCCGAAGCCGGTGAACGGCCGCAACCGTTGTCCGGCAACGCCATGCCCCGCTGCGGCGGCATCGCTACGATGATGCGGCTGCCGAACGTCGGCTCGGCCGAAGGGTTCGACGCCTGCTTCGTCGGCGTGCCATTCGATCTCGGCACCTCGAACCGCACCGGCGCGCGCTTTGGGCCACGCCAGATCCGCAGCGAATCGGTGCTGCTGCGCCCGTACAACATGGCCACACGTGCCGCGCCGTTCGATTCGCTGCGCGTGGCCGATCTCGGCGACGTTGCGATCAATCCGTACAACCTGCACGATTCGATCAAGCGTATCGAAACCGCCTACGACGAAATCCTCCAGCACAACTGCAAGCCGATCACCCTCGGTGGCGACCACACGATCGCGCTGCCGATCCTGCGCGCGATTCATCGCAAGCACGGCAAGGTTGGCCTGATTCACGTGGACGCGCATGCTGACGTCAACGACACGATGATGGGCGAGAAGATCGCGCACGGCACGCCGTTCCGTCGCGCGGTGGAAGAGGGCTTGCTCGATTGCGACCGCGTCGTGCAGATCGGTTTGCGCGGCACGGGTTACGCGGCTGAAGATTTCGACTGGTGCCGCGATCAGGGCTTTGAAGTCGTGCAGGCCGAGGCGTGCTGGAACCAGTCGCTCGCGCCGCTGATGGCGCGCGTGCGTGAACGCATGGGTGACGGTCCGGTGTACATCACGTTCGATATCGACGGTATCGATCCGGCCTTCGCGCCGGGTACGGGCACGCCGGAAATCGCCGGGTTGACGGTGCCGCAGGCGCTGGAAATCATTCGCGGCTCACATGGGCTGAACATCGTCGGGTGCGATCTGGTTGAAGTGGCGCCACCGTACGATCCGTTCGGCACGACCGCATTGCTTGGCGCAAATCTCGCGTTCGAATTGCTGTGCGTGTTGCCAGGCGTCGAGTATCGGGCTTCCAGGCGTTGAACTGCCGGTTGAATTGCGAGTTGAGCGGCGAGTTGGACTGATGAAGTTTGATGACGCATGAAGAGAAAAGGCCTGCGAACGCAGGCCTTTTTTGTATTGCGACGATGTTTGCGCGACTCAAGCGTACGCAGTCTTCCGAGCCGATACCAGCGCCAGATAACACACCGCGCCGATCACCAGCGCGGGCAGCGTAGCGCCTAGATCCGGCAGCCATTGATTGATTGCCTGGTACGACACAATCCCGATTGCCCACGACGCGAACGCGCTCAGATGCCAGCCGCCGGAGAAGCCGTAACGGCCGCGCACATCGCCGAGCACGGCGGCTTCAATGCGGCGCTTGCGTACGATGAAGTGATCTACCAGCACCACGCCGAACAGCGGCGCGAACACTGAGCCGATCAGAAGCAGGAAGTTCTGATACTTCGCCATCGGTACAAGCAAGGCGATCGCCGTGCACAGCGCGCCAAACGCCGCCGACAACAACGGCACGCTGCCGCGCGTCCAGAACGTGCCGGTCGAGACCGCTGCCGAGTGGATGTCGGCGAATGCGTTGTCCACTTCGTCGATCAGGATCAGCAGTAGAGCGAGGCCGCCGCCTGCTTGAGCCAATGCGCCGGTCAGCAGCGCATCGCCACCGCCTGCCGCGAGGCCGTAGATCGCGCCGAGCGCGTAGAACCAGATATTCGCAATGCCATAACCGAGCAACGTACCGCGGAAGGTCTCGCCGGGGCGTCGGCCGAAACGCGTGTAGTCGGCGATCAGCGGCAGCCACGAGAGCGGCATCGCGACCACCAGATCGATGGCGCCGCCGAACGACATCTCGCCGGTCCCAGGACGGCGCATCAGCGCGGCGAGATCATGCTTGGCCAATAGATTCCACGAGAGCCACGCCGCGCCCGCCAGCAGCAGCCAGATACCCCACGTACGCAGAAAACGCCGCACGAACGACAGCGGGCCGCTGATGGCCAGCAGCGTTGCGAGCAAACCAAAAATCACGGTCCAGATCAGCGGCATCGAGAAACCGAAGGCCTGCTTGGCGAGCGCATCGGCGGAATCGCGCATCACGATCACTTCGAACGAGCCCCAGCCGACCAGTTGCACCGCGTTCAGCACCGCCGGCACCGAGGCGCCACGCACACCGAGCGTCGGCCGCAGCGACGACATGGCCGCGAGACCCGTGTCCGTGCCGATCACGCCGGCCAGCGCCAGCAATACGACGCCGATCACGCTGCCGATCACGATCGCCAGCAACGCATGCGGCAACGACAGCCCGGGCACCAGCAGCGCGCCCGCCTGAGCGACCAGGAGGCCGATGCCGAGCGAGAACCAGAGCGCGAAAGCGTCGCCGGTGCGGAACGCGCGGCGCGCGTCGGGCACCGGCGTGAGCGGTGCGTAGGTGGTGCCGGCGTCGCCGACGAGTGGATCTTGTGCCATCTAATCTTGTCCCTGTTGGTGTTGCTTATATCTTCGTGTGCGAGCCGGTGTTGCCGGCCAATCCGCGCGCGATGTTAGCTCGTCAGGCTGTCGGCGAGATTACGGGCTAATCGGCGCGTCCATTGGCGTGCGATTTTGCCAGCTGAGCGATCTGCTCGGTTATCGGTCTCGTTAGCCTGCTGATTTGGGCGCTTTTTGCGTTGTTCATCGCTGATGATCTTGCTCGAACCGTGCTGCCCGAATCTCTCCTGCACAGCGCGCGCCCATCGCCCAGGCGCCGTCACTGTCATAATGCAAGGTGTTGCCCGCAGCCCTGCGTGCCGGCTTTGCTCACCGGCAGCACGCCGCCTTCACACGGACCGCGTCCGGAAAAGCCGAGATTATCCCCAAAACGTCATGTTTGAAGAAACCCGTGCCAATGTTCCGCTCGCCGAACGCCTGCGGCCCCGCAATATCGACGAGGTGATCGGCCAGAAGCACCTGCTCGGCCAGAACAAGCCGTTGCGGGTCGCGTTCGAATCCGGCGAAGCCCACTCGATGATCCTCTGGGGTCCGCCCGGCGTCGGCAAAACCACGCTCGCGCGGCTCATGGCCGACGCGTTTCACGCCGAGTTCATCGCGTTGTCCGCAGTGCTGTCGGGCGTGAAGGATATCCGCGAAGCCGTCGAGACCGCGCAGATTCATCGCGCGAACGGCCACCAGACGCTGGTGTTCGTCGACGAAGTGCATCGCTTCAACAAGAGCCAGCAGGACGCGTTCTTGCCGCATGTCGAGTCGGGCCTGTTCGTGTTTGTCGGCGCGACGACCGAAAATCCGTCGTTCGAGGTCAATAGCGCGTTGCTCTCGCGAGCCGCTGTCTACGTGCTGAAGAGCCTTACCGACGAAGAGCAGTGCGAACTGCTCGACCGTGCGCAGAAAGAGCTCGGCGGCCTCACGTTCACCGACGAAGCCCGCGACGCCCTGATCGGCTCCGCCGACGGCGACGGCCGCAAGCTGCTGAACAATCTGGAAATCGTCGCGCGCGCGGCGGCCCAGCAGAAGAGCACCGAAATCGACGGCGCCTTGCTCGGCAGCGCGCTCGCCGAGAATCTGCGCCGCTTTGACAAAGGCGGCGACGCATTCTACGACCAGATCAGCGCGCTGCATAAATCGGTGCGCGGCAGCAGCCCGGACGGCGCGCTGTACTGGTTCTGCCGCATGCTCGACGGCGGCGCGGACCCGCGTTATCTCGCACGACGCATCGTGCGCATGGCATGGGAGGACATCGGCCTCGCCGACCCGCGCGCGGCGCGTATCGCGCTCGACGCCGCCGAAACCTACGAGCGCCTCGGCACGCCCGAGGGCGAATTGGCGCTGGCGCAGGCGATCATCTATCTGGCCGTCGCGCCGAAGTCGAACGCCGGGTACAACGCGTACAACGAGGCACGGCGGTTCGTCAGCAAGGACCAGTCGCGCGGCGTGCCGGTGCATCTGCGTAACGCGCCGACCAAGCTGATGAAGGAACTCGGCTACGGTCACGAATACCGCTACGCACACGACGAACCCGATGCCTACGCGGCCGGCGAGACCTATCTGCCGGACACCATTCGCGACCCGCATTGGTACGAGCCGACGCCGCGCGGTCTCGAGGGCAAGATTGGCGACAAGATGGCGCGTCTGGCTGAGCTTGACGCGCAGTGGCGCAGCGAGAACAAGCCTAAAAAGGGCTGAACGTCGCTGCGTGTGCTTCTATGCCGTTTCACGGCCCGTGTCGCCATTCCGCACGCCTTGACCATCTAGCGCACCGGCCGCCCGCGCCGGTGCGCTAAAATCCCAGCTTCATATAACGAACACCCGCCCCATCCCATGCTCGACATCCAGCTGCTGCGCAAAGACCTCGACGGCGTCGCCAAACGCCTCGCCGACCGCGGCTATACCCTCGACGTGGCGGCTTTTACCGCGCTCGAAGCGGAACGCCGCGACACCCAGACCCGTACCGAAGAGATGCAGGCGCGCCGCAATACCCTGTCGAAGCAGATCGGCGGGATGAAGGGGAGGGGGGAGGACACGTCGGCGCTGATGGCCGAAGTGGGCGGTATCGGCGACGAGATGAAGGCGTCGGCGGCCAGGCTGGACGATATCCAGAAGCGTCTGTCCGACCTGCTGCTCGGCGTGCCGAACCTGCCGCACGAAAGCGTGCCGATGGGTAAGGACGAAACCCAGAACGTCGAAGTACGTCGCTGGGGTACGCCGCGCCAGTTCGATTTCGAAGTGAAGGATCACGTCGACGTCGGTACGCCGCTCGGCCTTGACTTCGAGACTGGCGCGAAACTGTCGGGCGCGCGTTTCACGATGCTGCGCGGACAGATTGCGCGGCTGCATCGCGCGCTGGCGCAGTTCATGATCGACACGCACACGCTGCACCACGGCTATACCGAGGTGTACACGCCGTACATCGTGAATCCGGAGATTCTGTACGGCACCGGCCAATTGCCGAAATTCGCCGACGATATGTTCCGCGTCGAGAAGGGCGGTGATGAGAATACGGTCACGCAGTATCTGATTTCGACGTCGGAAATTTCGTTGACGAATACGGTGCGCGACAGCATTGTCGAAGCGGACACGTTGCCGATCAAACTGACCGCGCATTCGCCGTGCTTCCGCTCGGAAGCGGGCTCGTATGGCCGCGATACGCGTGGTCTGATCCGTCAGCATCAGTTCGACAAGGTCGAGATGGTGCAGATCGTCGCGCCGGAAGCATCGTATGACGCGCTGGAGCAGATGGTCGGCCATGCCGAGGCGATTCTGCAGAAGCTTGAATTGCCGTACCGCGTGATTACGTTGTGCACGGGTGATATGGGTTTCTCGGCGGCGAAGACGTATGACCTTGAAGTGTGGGTGCCTGCGCAGAATACGTATCGCGAGATTTCGAGCTGCTCGAATACGGAGTCGTTCCAGGCTCGCCGGATGCAGGCGCGCTTCCGCAATGCGCAAGGCAAGCCGGAGCTGGTGCATACGCTGAACGGTTCGGGGCTGGCGGTCGGCCGCACGCTTGTGGCTGTGCTGGAGAATTTCCAGAACGCTGACGGGTCGGTCACGGTGCCGGCGGCGCTGCGTCCCTACCTCGGTGGGGTGGAACGGCTGGAAGTGCCGGCGGCTTGATTGATGTGCCGCTGATGCATGGCTGATGCCGCTACCGATTGCCGGGTCCCGTCGAAATTTTCTCGAGGAGGGGCTTGGAAATTGGATTCAGCTGTTCTATAATCTTTCTCTCCCAAGCAACGACCCGCTTGGATCTGATTCATCAGCAACCAAGCAATCTCGTTGTTGTGAGTTGGAAGACCCGGAAAGGTGGCAGAGTGGTCGAATGCGCTGGACTCGAAATCCAGTGTACCTTTAGGGGTACCGTGAGTTCGAATCTCACCCTTTCCGCCAAATTTAGAAAACAGGCCCTTCGGGGCCTGTTTTCGTTTCTGCCCACGAAAAGAGCTGGGCATTGAGGTTTTCGCTGCGGCTGCGAACTTACGCTTCATTACCGCGATACACACGAAGTGCCCTGCGCAGCGATTCGACGGTGTGCAGGTCCTGAGAGTTATGACACGTAATGCCAATGGCTATTAAGCAAATCCTTCGTTCGAGCACGGATTTTCCGGCAATGCCTTCGCCAGAGCGTTGAATTAATCAATTGAAAGCGATTAGAAATAATATTGTTATAAATTTGTCAGATAAAATGCCGGCATAAATTTGAGCCGCGCCAGCGCCTACTGCCGTGGCAATTCGCATACTCATTCCCCGCGTACTACCCACAAAAATAAGACACACTTCCCCCGCCGCCTGAGTGCCTGTAAAGTCATACAGCGTTTTCG
This sequence comes from Paraburkholderia sediminicola, assembly GCF_046030555.1. Lineage (GTDB taxonomy): Bacteria > Pseudomonadota > Gammaproteobacteria > Burkholderiales > Burkholderiaceae > Paraburkholderia > Paraburkholderia sediminicola_E. Next base: position 27,012 of record NZ_JAQQCH010000027.1, read on the forward strand.
CGTCAGCCTGAAAAACCAGACCGAAAACGCATAGCCACAACGATGTCCCGAACAGTTTGCAAAATCAGTTTTTGTAAAACAAGCTTCAAAAGGGGATTCACATGTCAGTTGGCAATTCGGTCGTTGACACGACCACGAGCAGCACCAAATATAAAGTCATCAAGTGGTCGATTATCGGGCTGTGCATCGCCATCGGTGCGCCGCTCGCGATCCTGCTGGTCAAGGGGCTGGTCGGCCTGATCCTTGCGGCGGTGATCGGGCTTGCGGCGATCAACTTCGGTCCCGTCCTGGCCATGAAGTTCGCGAACCAGAAGGTCAAGATGTTCGTGAACGAAGCGAAGTCGAACCCGATCGAAACGCTCTACAACGAACTGGCCGAAAAGCAGGAAGGCGCGGAGCGGTTCAAGAAGAGCATCACAGATTTTCGCACCGAAGTGAAAAACTTCGAAGACAAAACCGCGCAGTTCAAAAAGCAATATCCCGAAGACGCCGAGCGTTTTGAGACTCAACTCGCAACGATGAGAAAACTGCTCGCGTTTCGCGAGGGGCGCTATAAGCAGGTGCAAGACGAACTCAAGCGATTTTCCGACGCAATCGATCGCGCCAAAGCCCTATGGGATATGTCGCAATCCGCACAACGCATGAACAAGATCGCCGGCATGCAATCCAGCGACACATTCGCGCAAATCAAAACGGATGCCGCGCTCGACTCCGTGATGAACTCGGTGAACAAGGCATTTTCAGAAATGGAAACGTCGCTGATGGAAAGTGCGGAAGTGCAGCAAGCCAAGGCCGCCGCCACTGAAATGGGCGCGGTCAATAATCCGCCCGCCCAGCAACTCGGCTCGCCCGCGGCACCCAAATAATCAGGCGCATGCTGCTCGACTACTCAACTCGATCGAAAAATAATGAAGAAAATTCTGGGTTCGATTCTTTTCCTGATCTTGCTGGCTGCCGGTTGGTATATCCACGAAGGCGGCTTCAAAACCCTTAATTACGGCCAGAGCGCTGACAAGGACACCGCCGCGGTGAACGGGATAGACACCGGCAACAGCAGCAGCGCGGATGTCAAAACGCCGGCCCCAAGCAACCCGGACGGCTTCGTGGCCAACAAGGACACGCTGAAGTCGATCTTGAGCAACGGCGTCGTGCGGGTCAGCGTCGAGAACCCCTCGCGGCCGTTTTACTCGGAAGACAACGGCAAGCCGCAAGGCTTCAACGTCGATTTCGCCAATCTGCTGTTCGCACAGAAGGAATTTACCTCGGGCGACCATTCGACCATCGCCGTCGATACGCATCACGGCGTGGACACGTATCCGGCCGTCCCGGATCAACTGACGAAAACCGACAAGCAAGGCAACGCCGTCGTCGACGTCGCCATGGACGGCCTGACGTTCCCCGACAACACCCCGAGCGGCGTGGTCTATTCGATTCCCTACGTGGAGGACTTCGGCTATTCGTTGATCGTTCCCAAGGGTTCGCCGGTCCGCTCCGCAGACGACCTCGCAGGTAAAACGGTCGGCGTGCTGCAGGGCGACCCGGATGTGAAAGCGTTTGTCCAGAAAGCGTTCCCGAATAGCAAAATCGTCGAACTGTCGGATGCGAGCATTGAGGGGCAACGGTCCTGGATGTCGCACTTCCTCGACGATCATCAGGTCGACGCTATCGTCTACGACTATCCGTTTGGCGTATCGGAGATCAAGGGCACCGACCTGACGTTCGCGGTCACGAAGCTGGACGGCTCCAACCTCGCGTACAAAATCGGCGTACGCAAGGAAGACAGCGCGCTCCTGATCTACCTGAACTCCGCGATTGCGAAGGTCAAGCAGTCGCCGGCGTATCTGGACCTGTTGCGTAAATACTTCATCAGCGACCAGGTGCTCACCACTGCGGCGACCGGCGGCGAGAAGACCTACGTGGTCCGTTCAGGCGACACGCTGAATGCCATTGCCGCGAGTCAATTGGGAAGCGGAGCGCGATTTGTGGAGGTGCAGAAGCGCAATAACCTTCCAAACCCCAACCTCATCCTGATCGGTCAGCATCTGATCATTCCCGTGCGCTGACGCGGTAGATTTTTCTGCCGGGCCCTCGCGGCCCGGCAGGAACAAAAATCCCTGACCGGCAACGCGGAGTCGCCGTGTATGTCGGTGCCGCTGTCTTGCCGGGCCGGGCACGCGTGGGTGCCACGCAAAATCCGCCAGATTTGCATCCATTTCATCCCCCGCTGCGTAAATCCCCTCAAGGACGCGCAAGCCCCGCCACACCCTGTTAACCGAGCGCGTGTCCCCGAGACCAGGAGACGCGCCCGTGACCCATCCCGCACCGACCTCAGCCCTACCGCGCGGCTCGCGGGTCGCGGTCATCGGCGCCGGTATCTCGGGTTTAGCCAGTGCCTATCTGCTGACGCGCAACCATCAGGTCACGCTGTTCGAATCGGCCGGCTACGCGGGCGGTCACACCAATACCGTGGATGTCACCCTCGAGGGCCACACGCACCCCGTCGACACTGGCTTCCTCGTTTTCAACGACCGCACCTATCCGAACCTGATCGCGCTCTTCGCTGAACTGGGCGTCGAGTCGCACCCGAGCGAAATGACCTTCTCGGTCTCGTTCGACGAAGGCCGCCTCGAGTGGGCCGGCACCAGCCTGAACACGGTGTTCGCGCAACGTCGCAACCTGTTCTCACCGACCTTTATCGGCATGCTGCGCGACATCATGCGTTTCAACGGCAGCGCGCAAAGCAATCTCGAGCTCGCGACAGCAACGCGCGCGTCGATGGGCGAACTGCTCACGGCCGGCGGCTACGGCGGCGCGTTCCAGCGCCACTACCTGCTGCCGATGGCCGCAGCGATCTGGTCGAGCGCGACCGCCGATATTCTCGCCTTCCCGGCCACCACATTCCTGCGCTTCTGTCTGAACCACGCGCTGCTTCAGGTGAACCGCCGGCCGCAGTGGAAGACGGTCGTCGGAGGAGGGCGCGAATACGTACGCCGCATTGTCGGCGCGCTCGACGATGTTCGCATCGGTACTGCAGTGCAAGGCGTGCGGCGCGATGCCGATGGCGTCGATGTGTTCACGGACAAGGGCTCGGAGCGCTTCGACGCGCTGGTGCTCGCGACTCACGCGCCGACCTCGCTGCGCCTGCTGGGCAATGACGCGGATCAGCACGAGCGCAGCGTGCTGAGCGCCGTGCGCTACCAGCCGAATGTCGCCGTGCTGCATACGGATACGAATCTGCTGCCGCGTCGTCAGCGCGTGTGGTCGGCATGGAATTATCTGGGGAGCCGCGGCGTGGACGGCACGCATCCGGTGTGTGTCAGCTATCTGGTGAACCAGCTGCAGCCACTGCCGTTCAAGACGCCGCTCGTCGTGACGCTCAACCCGGTGACACAGCCGGCGCCGGGTACCGAACTGCGCCGCTTCGTATACGACCATCCACTGTTCGATCTGGCCGCCATCGACGCGCAGCACCGCCTGCCGTCGCTGCAAGGCAGGCATCGCACCTGGTTCGCGGGCGCATGGACGGGTTACGGTTTCCACGAAGACGGTCTGAAATCGGCACTGCGCGTGGCCGCCGATTTCGACGCGTCGCCGGCATGGGCCGCGCTATGAATTCCGCGCGCCTCACCGTCGATCCGGCTGCCTGGCTATTGACGGGCCAGGTGATGCACGAGCGTCTGCGGCCGAAGCCTCATCGATTCACGTATCCGGTGTTCTACGTGCGCTGCGACCTGGATCGTCTCGCGTCGCTCGATAGCGGCTGGTTCGGCATCGACCGCTGGCGTCCGCTTAGCTTTCACCCACGCGACCACGGCCCGCGCGACGGCAGCGATCTTGCCACATGGATGCGCGCACAACTATCAGCGGCGGGTATTGAAGAAGCGGACGGCAAGGTCTGGTTGCAAGCATTTCCGCGTGTGTTCGGTTATGCGTTCAATCCGGTCAGTTTCTGGTTTTGCCACGACCGCGATGGCCATTTGCGTGCGCTGCTGGCCGAGGTGCGCAATACCTTCGGCGATCGACACAGTTATCTGCTGAGCGCTGCGGGCAACGCGCCCATCACGGCCGAAACGGAACTCAAATGCCGCAAAGTGCTGCACGTGTCGCCGTTTTGCCGTGTCGAGGGGAGCTACGAATTTTGTGTCAGAGAGACGCCGAACCATGCGTCGGTCTCGATCAATTACCAGGACGCTGACGGTTTGCTGATCCGCACGGCTTTGAGCGGTCGCTTAAAGCCCTTAACGCGTTCGACGGCGCTCACTGCGCTGATCCGTCAGCCATTGTTGACCGTCGGTGTCGTCGCAAGAATTTATTGGCAGGCGTTGCGCCTCGCCATAAAAAAAGCGCCGTTCTACGGCAAAAACCCCGTGCCGGGCCGCGCGGCCGACGCGCCCACCGACCACACCGCCGCCGGCCAGCCGTCCGCTGCTGCGCGCCCCATTTCGTCCGATTGAGGAGATTCAGCCATGGCGCTTTCAAGAACCCTGAGCGGGCACCGAACCATCCCCGCGTCGGGCCGTCTGTTCCTCTCTCTGCTCGAACGGATTCAGGTTGGGCATCTGGTGCTGATCACGCCTGACGGTCAGCAGCGCGTGTTCGGCGATCCGCACGCGGCGCCGGGCGCGCGTCTGGAGTTGCGCGACTGGCGTGCGTGCGGCGCGATTCTGCGTAAAGGCGATATCGGTTTCGCCGATGCATGGCGCTCGTTCTGGGTCGATACGCCCGATCTGGCCGCATTGTTGCGCGTCGCAATCCGCAACGAACGCGCACTGCAACGCACCGTCTACGGCGGCTGGCTCGCACAACTCTGGTATGGATTGCGTCATAAGCTGAGGCCCAATACGCGTTCGGGCAGCCGCCGCAATATTCACGCGCATTACGACATCGGCAACGCCTTTTACGCGCAGTGGCTGGACCCGACATTTACGTATTCGAGTGCGGTGTTCGACGGCAATTTCTATCAATCGCTCGAAGACGCGCAGCATGCGAAATACCAACGCATCATCGATACGCTGGGTTTGTGCGAAGGCATGCGCATTCTGGAAATCGGTTGCGGCTGGGGCGGTTTTGCGATGCACGCAGCGCGCCAGGGCATCCATGTACACGGCGTAACGATCTCGCCGGCGCAGCTCGAATTCGCCCAGAAACGCGTGAGCGAAGCAGGTTTGAGCGACAGGGTGCACCTTGAATTGCGCGACTATCGTACGCTGACCGGCCAGTACGACGGCATCGTATCGATTGAAATGTTCGAAGCCGTGGGTGAAAAATTCTGGCCGACGTACTTCCGCATTTTGCGCGAACGTCTGCGGCCTGGCGCACGCGCGCTCGTGCAAACCATCACGATCGACGACTCACACTTCGCCGCGTATCGCGCAACGAGTGACTTCATCCGCGAATTCATTTTCCCGGGTGGCATGTTGCCGAGTCCGCAGCGTTTCATCGAAGCGGCACGGCGTGGCAAGCTCGCGGCGCGCACGTCGTTGGCGTTCGGCCGCGACTACGCCGAGACACTGCGCCGCTGGCGCAGTGGGTTCGAGGCACAGATCGATACGATCCATACGCAAGGTTTCGATGAGATTTTCGTGCGGACGTGGCGGCTGTATCTGGCGTACTGCGAAGCCGGCTTCGACGAAGGACGCACGGACGTGATGCAGTTCGTGCTTGCGTCGGCGGACTGATATGCGTGTGCTCGCGGCTCTCGTGCTGGTGCTGTGGGCGACTGCCGCCTGTGCCGATTGGAGCGGCGACGTGCAGTCCGCGAAACTCGTGGGCGAGGGTGATTTCAGCGTGCTCGGCTTCACGCTCTACCGCGCGCAGATGTGGAGCGAACGCGTACCCGTCGATTATGACGAACGCTTCGCGCTGCACATTACTTACGCGCGTGGCGTCAAGCGCGAGCGATTCGTCGACACGGGTATGCACGAGATCAAGCGTCTTGCGAGCGCGCCGATTCCGGCCGATACGTTGGAGCGCTGGCGCGCGGATATGATGCAGGCGTTCGTCGACGTCGGCCCCGGTGACCAGTTAAGCGCGGTCTATTTGCCGGATAAGGGCGTGCGCTTTTATGCTGGCGACCGTATGACCGGCGAATTCGACGATCCCGCCTTCGCGCGGGCATTCTTCGGCATCTGGCTCGATCCGTCGACGCGCGCGCCTACTTTGCGCAAACAGTTGCTTGGCGTGACGCAGTAAGGCGTGCTGCGACACGCGCGCTGACCTGGCGCAGCAATTGTCTGGCATGGCGTTGCAGTGTGTGCAGGGCCTGCGTTGCGCCTCGTCTGTGTTCAATCGTTGTGGCCGAGCGTGCTCTGCTTCTGACAATCGGCGTTCACGTTCAACGCCGATGTTGACGAAGCGCCCGCGCACGGCACCGTTTCCGCTTTCGTGCGCCGCCGCATCTGGTAGACGTTGCCCGGCGTATCGGAAGATGCGGGCAACGATTGTGCGTCACCATCGCGCTGGGCCTCGCGGCTCACCTGTGCATCGATAAACGCGCTCGTATCGTCGAGGACCGGCGCAAAGCCGCGCAAGGGTCCGGCAAAGGCGCCGGCCAGTAGCGCGTGCCCAATTCGCGGATAGTGCTTTACTTCAACGGTATCGCCGGCGGCGCGCAGTTTTGCCGCGAGCCGGTCGGTATTGCCCGGATCGACTGTCGTATCGCGCTTGCCCGCGGCGAGGAACATCGGCGGTTCGTCGCCTTCGACGAAATTGATCGGCTGACTCGCAGCGCGCAATGCGGGCGGGAAAATCTCTTCAAGCGTCGCGTCCTTCAGCGGCAGAAAATCATACGGGCCGGCAAGGCCGATTACGCCGCTCAAATCGCGCTTGCTCATCTGCTGCGCGGCGAGATAGCGGCCGTCCGTGGCCAGCAGCATCACGATATGCGCGCCAGCCGAGTGACCCATCAGAAAGATCCGTGACGGGTCGCCGCCGAACTCGGCCGCGTGATCGCGAGCCCAGCGCACGGCCGCGGCGGCATCGTCGACAAAGCCGGGGAAGGCAGTTTCCGGCCATGTTCGATAGTCGGGCACCACGGCCACAAACCCGCGTGAAGCCAGCGCCGCGCCAACGAACAGATAGCTGTCGCGCGAGCCGCTCTGCCAACTGCCGCCATAGAAGAAGACGACGATCGGACGGCCGCGCGAACCGGTTTGCCGCGCACGGCTTGATGTCGGCATGTAGACGTCGAGTTTCTGGCGCGGCGCGCTGCCGTACGCGAGGGCCGCCTCGGCCTGGAAGCTCTTGGGCGATACGGCGGCGTTGAGCACGCTAGCGGCGCTACAGCCGCCGAGCGCGGCGAGTGCCAGCGTGGCGGTCAGGGTAAGCAGGCGTCGAGGCATGGGAGTCGGGTCGGTCCGGAGATTGTGTGGAACGGCGGTCACGACATCATGCCAGCCACTTGCAGTAGCAGAACGATATTGAGCGCCAGCACGACGACCGTGCCGGTCATCGCCGCAATCGTCGTCGAGCGGCGATTCCGGTAGCGGCCCATCAAATCGCCGCGCGACGTGAACCATACCAGCGCGATCATCGGCACCGGCAGCGCGATGCTCAGCACCACCTGGCTCAGCACCAGCGCACGCGTCGCATCCACCCCGCAGGCAACCACGACGAAGGCCGGCACCATCGTAATGAGCCGCCGTGCCCACACCGGGATATGAAAGCCGACAAAGCCCTGCATGATCATCTGTCCAGCCATCGTGCCGACCACCGAACTCGACACCCCGGACGCAATCAATGCCGCCAGAAAGAGACCCGCCGCCGCGCCGCCGAGCAGCGGCGTGAGCGTGCGCCACGCCGTTTCGATGCTGGCGATGTCCGCGTGACCGGCATGAAACGCGCTCGCCGCCATGATCACCATCGCCATGTTGATGAGCCCGGCGACGCCGAGGGCAACCACCACCTCGATATTCGAAAATCGCAGTAACCTGGCGCGCTCGCCTTCATTGCGAGCCGTCACGCGATTCTGCGTGAGTCCCGAATGCAGAAACAGCACATGCGGCATCACCGTTGCGCCGATGATACCGACGGAAATCGTCAACGCATTGCGATCGGGCATGCCCGGCGTGAACGTATGCTTGACGACCGACGGCCAGTGCACCGGCGCAATCAGCAACTCCGCGAGGTACGACAGCCCGATCACGCCGATCAGCGCCGCGATTGCCAGTTCGAGCGGGCGGAAGCCACGCTTCTCGAACTGCAGCAAACCATAGGTGACGGCCGCGGTGATCAGCATACTCGGCATCATCGGCAGATGGGTGAGCAACGAAACGCCGATCGCGCCGCCGACGAATTCCGCCAGATCGGTCGCCATTGCCGCGATTTCGCTGACGCCCCACATCGTAAGCACGCAACGGCGCGGGAGTGCCGAGCGACATAACTCGGCGAGATTGTTACCGGTTACAAGCCCAAGTTTGGCGGACAAAGATTGAAACAGCATGGCCACGATATTCGCTACCGCTACCACCCAGAGCAGCGTATAGCCGTAGCCCGCGCCCGCTTGAATATTGGTCGCGAAGTTGCCCGGGTCCATATACGCGATCGAGGCCACAACCGCGGGTCCGACGAAAGGCAGTATCGCGCGCAAGCCGCGGCGCCTTCCGGCCAGCGTCTCGCGGATGTCGAAACAAGTCTGCTCGGTGAGGGTCTGAGGCACGGCGGCCTGACTCATCGCTTCGTTCATGACTGCTCCTGTCCATCTTCAGGCGTTCAAAACAATGCAGATGAAGGCCGGCCAACGGGTGAGCGCGATCGTCATCGCGGCGACCCGCTGCCGGTGCAACTGGCGCAGCACGTGACGTGCTTCAGGCGCTCATGTTGAGCGAACCGTTCACGCCGTTCGGGAAGAAGCCACCCTTGGTCGCCACCGAACTCGTCAGATACACGATGTTGAGCACGTTGCCATAGCCGCGGCTGAAGGCGAGCCCGTTGCTGTCGAGCGGCACGATGTTCGACGAACCGGCCGTCGCGCCGGTGATGCCCTGATCGTCGTGGCCGTTGTTGTCGAGGCTGTCGCGCGCGGCGGAGATGGCATTGGCGGCAGTGTAGATACTCGCCGTGTCGACACCTTTTGAGAACAGCACGGTGCGTACGAGGCCTGCGTGATACGCCTCGGCCGCGAGAATGCCGGCAGCGGCTTCGAGGAAGGTCTTGTTGGTGATGAGCGGGGAGGCGCCCTTATAGGCCGTCACGCCGACGTCTTCGAAGATGAACGCGCCAAGCAGGAAATTATTGTCGTTCGCATACGGATTGAAGGCGACACCGGCGCCGACCAGTCCCGCTGCGCGCGCCGCATTCGAGAATGCACCGTTCGGATTGGTGCCGCCGATGTCGATCGAGGGCATCGCCACCGCTGCGCTGCCCAACGCGGAGCGCAAGAAGTTGACGTGCTCGCGTTCGTCGTTGGCGATCTCGTTCGCGTAGGCCTGTACCACGGGATCCTGGAACGGCACTTGCTGCCCCGGGATCACCGTGCCCATCGCGCCCACGCCGGCAGTCATGCTCGCGGCCAACCCCGAACCCGACGTCGCATAGGTATAGAACTGCGATTCGAGGTATTCCAGGTTCAGCGCGAAGTTCAGAATCTCCGCATCGGTCGGTGCGCTGGCTGCCGCCACGCTCGAGCCCGAACCCCCACCGCACGCACTGATCAGCGTGCCGCCGACTAAACCTAGACCGAGGCCGCCGGCGTTGCGGAAAAACTGTCTGCGTTGCAGGCGCCGTTCAACCCGGCGGTCAAGTACATCGATAAGTTCTGCTGATTTATTGCTGGACTCCGACATGGCGATGCTCCTCAGATGGTTCGCTGCCAATGCCGCTAACTCGCGACGTATACGCGCGGACAACTGCTACTCACGCGATGCACAAACGCAAATCGCGGACGCAAAAGAGGGCCCCGTTCTTCAGAGAAGAACTAAACGATGGAGGGAGAAGAAGCGAGTCCTCAACCGACTTTACGGAGCGAATGCGCTGCCAGATGCAAACCTCACAAAAGATTTCTGTGTGCGCTCGCAGCATGAGACTGAACGTCGTTGTTTTGCTGGCTCCTGCACATCGTTCGGCGCCCGCGCGGAAAATATCCGGGGAGCAGGCTCGGCCCGGCTCGCGGAGGCCGTCCGGCGATCCTCTGTACAATTGGCCGATCGTCAACATCGACACACCCCGACCGAATTCATGGCCATTACCTACAAGACTCCCGACGACATCGCCAAGCTGCGCATTTCCGGCCGCCTCGCGGCCGACGTACTGGCGATGATCGGCGAGCACGTCAAGGCCGGTGTCTCCACCGACGAGCTCGACGCACTGTGCAACGACTACATTGTCAATACGCAAAAGTCGATTCCGGCAAATGTCGGCTATTTGGGTTTTCCGAAGACGGTCTGCACGTCCGTCAATCAGGTGGTGTGCCACGGCATTCCTAACCGCAGCGAAATCCTGAAAGATGGCGACATCATCAATATCGACGTCGCGATCATCAGAGATGGCTACTTCGGCGACACCAGCCGCATGTATTGCGTCGGCCAGCCGAGCACGGTGGCGCGCCAGTTGATCGACACGACCTATGAAGCGATGCTTGCCGGCATCCGTGAGGTCAAGCCGGGTGCTACGCTCGGCGACGTCGGCTATGCCATCCAGAAGATCGCGCAGCGCGACGGCTTCTCGATCGTGCGCGACTACTGCGGGCACGGCATTGGCAAGGTTTATCACGAAGACCCGCAAGTGTTGCACTACGGCCAGCCGGGGCAGGGCGTGCGCCTGAAGCCGGGCATGGTCTTCACGATCGAGCCGATGATCAACGCGGGCCGGGCCGGCACCACGGTGCAGCGTGACGGCTGGACGGTGGTCACCAAAGACCGTTCGCTGTCGGCGCAATGGGAGCATATGATCGCCGTGACCGAAGAGGGCTACGAGCTGCTCACGCCGTGGCCGGACGGCACCGGCGATTACGAAGCGCCTTGAAGGCGGTGGTCTGCGCGCCTCACGAACCGGCTTTTCAAGGCGGTGGGCGCGCGAAATGCTGTGCCATTGGTGCGCAGCTCCGGTAGCCCGGGTGTGCGCCGCGGTCCGATTCAGTAAATAAGGATTTGACTCGCGCGCCGGTTCGGTTAAAGCTACGCCTTAGGGTTTCAAGGGGTTTTCGTCTGCATGAGTCCGTCATTGACCGTTCGCCGTATCGCCGCTGATCAGGGCGCCGTTTTCCGCGAACTCCGTACTGCGTCACTGCGGGAGGCGCCCTATGCCTTCGGCGAAACGCTAGAGGACGCGTTGTCTGCGGACGCCGCCAGTTTCGACGCCACCGCCGCCGAACACGCTGTTTCATTTACCGCCACCAGTTTCATCCTCTACACCGAGGGCCATCCGGCAGGATTGATCGAAGCCTATTTCGACGACACCGCGGCGCCCCGCGCGTTCGTCTGCGAGTTATGGGTGGCGCCGGCGGTGCGTCATCTGCGGGGCGGCGAGTTGCTGGTCGACACCGCCAGTGGCTGGCTGGCCGGCGAAGGCGCCATGGAAATCTACGCGTGGGTCGCCGACGCCAACCGCAATGCGATGCGCTTTTACGAGGCGCTCGGGTTCGGTCCGACTGGCGAGCATCGGCGCGTCGCGCGTGCGCCCGAGCAGGCCGAAAGCCTGCTGGTGCGCCACGTGCCGACTACGTCACAGGTATTTCAGCAGTGATCCCGCGAGCGGCGCGTCAGCCTGCCGCTCGAGTCCCATCCGCGTCGCTACAGCGTTCATGGCCGAATAACCGGCCTAAGCGCGGCCTGAATGGCCGAGGCGTGGCCACGCCATGGGTATTCAGGCCGCGGCGGCGTGCTCTCTCGGCAAAAAAGCTCGCTGCTCGCCTGGACGCCTGTAAAATACGCAAAATTTTTTGCCGAACGCTATGTCGCCCAAGAAATCGCCCTTTTTCGAACTCCGCAGCGGCTCTGTCGACACGCTCCTGTTTGTGGTCAAGACAACCGACCTCGACGCGATGCGTGCCGAACTGACCCGGCGCTTCGAGGCGACCCCCGAATTTTTCGCTAACGACGTTGTCGCGATCGACGTGCGCCGGCTCGCCGAGAACGAACGCGTGCCGCTCGCCGACATCGCGCAACTGCTCGACAGCGTGCGCATGCGCCCGGTCGGCGTGGTGGCCAATGCACAGCAGGCGTGGGCCGCCGAATCCGCGCTGCCCTTGCTCGAGGCACGCGACCGTCGCGGCGGCGCCGCCAAATCCGCGGACGAAGAGGGCGCCAATGCTGCTGCAGTACCGGTGGCCACCGCCGCGACGGCCACACCTCCAGCCGATCTGTTTGAGGCCGCAGCGCTCAGCCCGGCCGGCACGATCCCGGAAAGCGGCACCCCGGCCACGGCCGCCGCGGTCGAACCCGCACCCGCCGCCGAGCCCGTGCGTCTCGCCACGTCGTCTCAGACCATGGTGGTCGACAAGCCGCTGCGCTCGGGCCAGCGCATCTACGCAAAGGGCGATCTGGTCGTGCTCGGTCTGGTGAGCTACGGCGCGGAAGTGATCGCGGAAGGCAACATCCATATTTATGCGCCGCTGCGCGGCCGGGCTTTGGCCGGCGTGCAGGGCAATCACGACGCGCGCATTTTCTGCACGTGTCTCGAACCGGAACTGATCTCGATCGCGGGTATCTATCGTACGACCGAGAACCCGCTGCCGGCCGACGTGCTCGGCAAGCCGGTACAGATCTGGCTCGAAGAAGAAAAGTTGATGATTGAACCGCTGCGGCTCACCTGATCGACGTGAAGCGCGCGCTGTCCTGAACGGTCACGGCACGCGGCGCTCCACGACAAATATGGCCGCACATAATTGACGAATTTGACGAACACAAGGTAAGGGTAATGGCAAAAATCATTGTGGTGACTTCGGGCAAGGGTGGCGTGGGCAAGACGACCACGAGCGCGAGTTTTGCATCGGCCCTCGCATTGCGTGGCAGCAAAACCGCCGTGATCGACTTCGACGTCGGCCTGCGTAACCTCGACCTCATCATGGGCTGTGAGCGCCGCGTGGTGTACGACCTGATCAACGTGATCCAGGGCGAAGCCAACCTCAACCAGGCGCTGATCAAAGACAAGAAATGCGAGAACCTGTTCATCCTGCCGGCCTCGCAAACGCGTGATAAAGACGCGCTGACCATGGAAGGCGTCGAGAAGGTCATCAACGACCTGATCGCGATGGACTTCGAATTCATCGTCTGCGATTCGCCGGCCGGTATCGAATCGGGCGCGCTGCTCGCCATGCACTTCGCCGACGAGGCGCTGATCGTGACGAATCCGGAAGTCTCGTCGGTGCGCGACTCGGACCGTATCCTCGGCATCCTGTCGTCGAAGACCAAGCGCGCGATCGAAAGCAAGGAGCCGATCAAGGAACACCTGCTGATCACCCGCTATAACCCGAAGCGCGTGAGCGAAGGCGAGATGCTGTCGCTCACCGACATCCAGGAAATCCTGCGCATCGATCTGATCGGGGTGATCCCCGAATCGGAAGCGGTGCTGCATGCGTCGAACCAGGGCTTGCCGGCTGTGCACCTGGACGGTACGGATGTCGCTGAAGCCTATAAAGATGTCGTATCGCGTTTCCTCGGCGAGCAGAAGTCGCTTCGCTTTACCGATTACCAGAAGCCAGGGCTGCTGCAGCGCCTCTTCGGCACCAAGTAAGGGGAGCGCACGTCATGTCGATTCTTTCGTTTTTGCTGGGCGAGAAGAAGAAATCCGCGTCGGTAGCGAAGGAACGCCTGCAGTTGATCATCGCGCACGAGCGCGCCGGCGGCCATGCGCCTGCCGATTACCTGCCTGCGTTGCAACGCGAACTGGTGGCCGTGATTTCAAAGTACGTGAAGATCTCCAACGACGATATTCGCGTGAGCCTCGAGCGTCAGGACGACCTCGAAGTGCTCGAGGTCAAGATCGAAATACCGCAGGCTGGTTCCGCATAACGTGCTGCGCGCTTCGCTTCGTTTCGTCGATGTGGCGTGACGAAGTGGAGCGCGTAGCACGGTCCCCTCGTTGTTTCTTCTGCTGTTCTTCCGGCTGTTCAATTTGACGCGCGGATGCGGGTTTTACGCGCCGTCTGTCCCTTCGTTGCTTCCCTTCTGCTCGAACGCGTTGCTTCGCCGTGTACGGCCGCATACGTGCGCACGTTGCCAGGCCGCCTTGTCGAAATGCGCGGGGAAATAATCCGTTGCACTTCAGCGTGTGCCGTTACACGGCCGCGGTCAGCGCTTTTGGCCCCTCGCGCATTAAACGGATAACGCCGTATTCGGTGTCCAACTACAGAGGGAAACATGAACAAGACCTTTCGCTTACTGATCGTCAACGCTGTTCTGGTCGCTGCTGGCGCGTCCGCTGTGGCATCCGCTTCGGCCGAGGAAGTCGTCGTGATCGCGCCGTCCGCACCGCCGGCCGTGCGTTACGAAGCCGTGCCGGCGCCGCGCGTCGGCTATGTGTGGGATCACGGCCATTGGCGTTGGGACCACGGCCGTTATGTGTGGGTCACGGGTCATTGGCAGGCCGAGCGTGTCGGCTACCACTGGGTGCCGGGCCATTGGGTCGAACACGGTCCGAACTATCGCTGGATCCAGGGCCACTGGGCGTAAGTCGCGAGGCTTCAGCAGTGCGCGGCACGGCGTGGCTGATCCCGCTCGTGCCGCTCCCACCAGCTTGACGACACAGGCGTCACGCGCGTGCCTGGCGCAGCGCGCGCCTGTGTCTCAGAGGAACACATGATGAAAAAGAATCTGCTTCTGATCGCCGTACTGGCGGTCGTGCTGGCCGGCTGCGTGGTTGTGCCGGCGCGGCCGCTTTATCTGCGCGCGCCGGGGGTTGTCGTCTACTGACGCGGAGCGCCGTCTTCAGCGGGCGCGCCGCCGTTGGTCTCGTCGACCGCCGCCGGTTCGGGCGGCTCGACTTCGGGGACTTCCGGCACCGGTGCGGGGGCAGGCTGTGGCAGTGGCGCCATATAGCGCTCCGCCAGCGACTCGTACAGCGGCGGCGCGAAGAAACGAGCCACGCGGCTCGCAACCAACGCGGTGGCCATCAGCGAGATCACCAGTGCATGACCGTCGATCATTTCCATCACGATCACGAACGAGGTAATCGGAGACTGCGTGACGGCGGCCAGATAGCCCACCATCGCGAGGGCGATCAGCATCGGCAATTGCATCGAACCGAACACCATATGCAGCAGATTGCCGAAGCCCGCGCCGATCGACAACGACGGCGCGAAGATGCCGCCCGGAATGCCCGGCAGATACGAGCCGACCATCGAGATCATCTTCAGAAACGGATAGAACACGGACAGGTGCTCGTGCCCGTCGAGCAGTCCGCGCGCTTCGGCATAGCCGCTGCCGAAGGTCGTACCGCCGGAGATGAGGCCGACCACCGCGATCACGAAACCGCACAGCGCGGCGAACACGACCGGCCGCTCGCCATGCAATCGGCGCAGCGGCGCCGGAATCCAGCGTGCGGTGTTCAGCAGCAGCCAGCCGAACACGCCGCCCGCAATACCGGTGACGATCGCCGTGAGCAGAACGGCCACCGCCAGCAGATCGGGGAAGTGCGCGCCGATCTGGATGGTGCCGAAATAGGTGTAGTTGCCGTTCAACCCGAGCGCGATCACGCCGGCGATGATGATTGCCGTAATGAGCACGCCGCTCGCGCGGGCCTCGAAGCTGCGCGTGAGTTCCTCGATCGCGAATACGATCCCCGCCAGCGGCGTATTGAACGCCGCGGACAAGCCCGCTGCCGCGCCCGCGAGCACCAGTTGCCGTTCGATCTGCGCGTTCGAGCGTGGATACAGCCGCCGCAGATTGAACATCAGCGCCGCGCCGACCTGCACGGTCGGTCCCTCACGGCCGATCGTGAAGCCGCCGAGAATCGCCAGAAACGACACAGCGATCTTGCCGAACAGAATCCGGAACGACAGCAGCCGTGCGCCGAATTCGCCGGGTTTGGAATGCAGGGTGGCAATGACTTGCGGAATGCCGCTGCCTTCGGCGCCACGGAAGAATTTGCGCGTGAGCCAGACGGCGAGCGCTGCGACGGCTGGCGTGACGATCAAGGGCGCCCACACGTGCTGTTGCTGCATTGCGCGAAATTCGCCGTAGCCCCAGTCGATCAGCCTTGCATAGAGCACCGCTACCAGGCCGACCGCGACCGCGCCGAGCCAGAACACGCCATATTGCCGCCACAGGCGTCTGGCGCGCCGCACGATACTGGAGGAGAGGGGAAGAAATGCCCGGGACATGACGATGTGCTGGCGCAAAGACTGAATTATAAAGCGTGCCGCATCGGCATAACCGTATGAAAGTATTTTGAAATATAGTAAAAGGTAAATTTGTAAGGCTTGCAATGTAACGCATTGTATTAATGATGCCATGGCGCACTGTCGAGTTCGGCGAAGATTATTCCAATCGTCAGCTAAAATGTGTTGATGTTCGAACAACTAACAGGTCCTCAATGAAGCGAGTCCTTATCGTCAAGGTCACTTCACTCGGCGATATCGTGCAGGCGCTGCCAGTCGTCGCCGACATCAAACGCGCATTTCCCGGCGTGGAAGTGGACTGGGCCGCAGACGAGACATTCGCCGAAGTGGTGCATTGGAGCGAGAGCGTGGACCGCGTGCTTTGCGCGCCGCTGCGCCGCTTCAAGAAAGCGCGCCGCTGGGGCGATTTCAGGGCGATCGCGGCGTCGATCGCCGAATTGCGCGCCTACCGCTACGACTTCATCATTGACATTCACGGCGTGTACAAGAGCGCGATCATCGCCTTTCTGGCACGCTCGTCGAAGCGTATTGGCTACCAATCCCAGGATCTGGGGGAGCGGGGCGCCGCATTTGCCTACACCGGCCGCTTCGGCCCGCGTCCGCAGTGCAATGCATGGCATGGCATGCGCATCAGTGCGGGCGAGGCGCTGGGATACGAGGTCGAAGGCCCGGCCATCTACAATCTGCGCCTGCCTGACCCGGCCGCCGTGCCGTTCGCGGCTAACGGTGCGCCAGTCGCGGCACTGTTTCACGCCACCTCCAAAGACGACAAGAAGTGGCCGCTCTCCCATTGGACGACGGTCGGTCGTGAGTTGGCGGAGCGCGGTTTCCACGTGGTGCTGCCGTGGGGCTCGGAAGGCGAGCGAGTCGAGGCGGAGCAAATCGCGTCGGAGGTGCCGGGTTCGACCGTCCTGCCGAAGCTGAGCGTGACCGAAATCGCGCAGATGATCGACACGTGCGCACTCGTGGTCGGCACCGACACGGGTTTCGTTCATCTGGCGCATGCATTGCAGAAGCGCACGGTGATGATTTTTGTGGCGACCTCGCCGTCGCATTGCGGCATCGAAGCGCCGTTTCGCTCGATTTCGATTGGCGACGGCCATTCAGTGCCGTCTATTGCTGAAGCATTGGGGGCGATCGACTACGTGCACGGCGAGTCGCACGCCGTCGCCACGCAGCACGGATCGGCCGCAGCCTGAGCGCAGCTTCCTCGCGCTTTCGCGCAATCGTTTGGCTAAAAGAAAAGAGGCGCGACGCACAGTACCCAATCAAACGAGCGCTGCCACGGAACGCCTCGAAAAACGCCCGCGTCGGGGAACGACGGGCGAAGAGGAATCGCTGCAATGAACAAACTGACTCAAGAACGGATTGATGCACGGAGCGGCCACACGGAATGGCCGGCTCGGTTCTAAAGAGACCGCCCACGGGCGGTCTAGTTCAAAGGTGTATTCGCCGAGGCATACGGCGCGAATGCGGGCGAATTCGTGTGCCGCTCACCAACGTCCTGTCGCCGCGCTTTATGGCCGCTTTCCACGTCCGGATAAGCGTCGCGCATTACACGTCTGTTAAATCTGTCGCTTTTCGTTGAGTGCCTAATTGGCTACCCGCGCCTTCTTTTGCGTGGCCACTGACTTATTCATGGCGCATCAAAGCGCCTACCCCATACCCATTATTCTTACTTTGACCCGCGCACCCGCCACGGGCAGGGCTTGCATGGAAGCCGCCCGGTTAAACCAGTATAGGTGGTGTTTTCGTCTGACGTGAGTCTGTTGTCGCCATGCCTGGGATGCAGCCGCCTGCGGGGCTCAAACGTGTAACGCCTCAGTGATCTTCCCTTACAAATGGCTACGTTCGCGCGGGCCAGGGTCGTGTTCAATCGAGTCATTCGGGGTTTCGGCTCGAATGAATCTGACTCGAAGGAGAACAATATGAAACGCTTGATCCTGACCCTGATCGCAGGCACGTTGCTCGCAACGGCGCTCGGAGGCTGCATCGTTGCACCGGCGCCAGGCTATTACTACGGCGGCGGTTACTACCATCACGGCGGCTACTATTACCGGTAACGGCCCGCGGCGCGTGTCCGGCCTGGACGTAGCGCCAAATGCTGACGGCTGCCGCTTGCCTGCACAGGCTTGGGCAGCCCGTTCGACCGCTTCGGATTACGCCAGACCGCGTTCCGCCGCTGCGCCCAAGCGGGCGTAGCAGCCTTCTGGTCGACCGCTCAGGCGAGCAGCATTTCGAAAGCGATCACCGCGGCGATGGCAGCCGCGTTCGCGGCCAGCGCTTCCACGACGATGCCTTTCCACGTCGCGGGACGAAAGCGCAAAGCCAGCAGCAGCGAACACAGCAACGCCAGCGCGATGATCATCACGATGTCCGCGTTGTGAAGATGAATGTTCATCAGAGCCTCCCTGCTTGCCATAGGGTTATTTGATTCGAGTATAGGCAAGTCAAAAAGACGCGCAAGGCAGGGAATTTACCAGCGCGCCTTGCGCTCCTTCACATCAAACTTGCGTCGCGTGTTTCACGCATGCACAGCACACCGATCATGCTGACGGCCGCCGCAATCGACACATAAGCGCCCACCCACGGCAGTCCGCCGTGCGCGGCCAGCACCTGCGCGATATACGGCGCGACTGATGCACCGAGAATCCCGCCGAGGTTGTATGACACGCCTGCACCGGTATAGCGCACGTTGGTCGGAAACAGTTCCGGCAGCAGCGCGCCCATCGGGGCAAAAGTCACGCCCATCAGGAACAGTTCGATCACGAGAAACAGCAGCACCAGCGGCGTCTGTCCGCTGCCGAGCAACGGCGCCATCGTGAAGCCCGACAGGATCGCGGCGATGATGCCGACGATCAGCACCGGCTTGCGGCCATAACGGTCGCTCGCCCAGGCCGACAGCGGTGTGGCGAGCGCCATGAACACAACTGCGATGCACAGCATGCCGAGGAAAGTCGGCCGGGGAATATGCAGGACCGACACGCCGTACGACAGCGAAAACGTCGTGGCGTTATAGAACAGTGTGTAGCAGACCACCATCGCCAGTGCGCCGAGGAGGGTCGGTAGCCAGTGCTGCGAGAACAGCGTGGCGATCGGCACCTTGACGCGTTCCTCGCGTTCGATGGCAGCCTTGAACGCCGGCGTCTCGGCGATTTTCAGGCGCACGTACAAGCCGAGCGCGACCAGCACCGCGCTGACGAGGAACGGCACGCGCCAGCCCCAGCTGCGAAATTGTTCGTCGCTCAACGACAGCGCCAAAGCGAAGAACAGACCGTTGGACGCCAGAAAGCCGATCGACGGCCCCAGTTGCGGGAACATGCCGAACCAGCCGCGCTTGCCGGCCGGTGCGTTCTCGGTGGCGAGCAGCGCGGCGCCGCCCCATTCGCCGCCGAGGCCGATCCCCTGGCCGAAGCGCAGCACGCACAGCAGGATCGGCGCGAGGCTGCCGATCGAGTCGTAGCCCGGGACGAAACCGATCAGCGTGGTCGACACCCCCATCACCAGCAGCGAAGCCACCAAGGTCGATTTACGCCCGATCCGGTCGCCAAAGTGACCAAAGATGAACGAGCCAATCGGCCGCGCGACGAACGCGATGCCGAACGTGACGAAAGCCGACAAAGCCTGGGCGGTCGCCGAGCCATGCGGGAAAAATACCGGTCCGATAACGAGCGCCGCGGCGGTCGCATAGACGTAGAAATCGTAGAACTCGATTGCGGTGCCGATGAAGCTTGCGAAGATGATTCGCGCGCTGCT
This sequence comes from Paraburkholderia sediminicola, assembly GCF_046030555.1. Taxonomy (GTDB): domain Bacteria; phylum Pseudomonadota; class Gammaproteobacteria; order Burkholderiales; family Burkholderiaceae; genus Paraburkholderia; species Paraburkholderia sediminicola_E. The sequence goes on from NZ_JAQQCH010000027.1 coordinate 47,041, forward strand.
GTTCTGCCCGGCCGCATTGGGCTGGGCCGCGGAAATCGGCGAAGTGGACATGCAGGGTCTCCCTATGTCGTGATGCCGTTGGACGCCGTACTTTTTATGTGCGGGCGGCGCGTGGTCAAGCGGCATCTTTGTTTAGATTCGAGCGCTTCGGCGCGTCTTGCTGGCGGTTGAAGCCATACCCGGCGCGGGCGACGATGCGACAGGATACAACGGCAGGCCGCCCACGCGGATGGAGCGGCGGCGCTGCAATTGGGCTCGCGCCGTGCCAACAGGTGCGCGGGCGGCGTGAGCCGTGCCGGAAAGCTCCGGCGTGGGGATCGGAAAATTATAGCGAGCGCGGCGGCGGCGCAGCAAGGCAGTGTATGACTTGCCTTGCGTCTTGCCCATGAGGGTGCTGTTTCGGCGCCGCGTTCAGTCGATGGTCTGTGCTTGCGGCGAGGCGAACTCGCGCAGCTGGAATTTGCCGTTGTCGTTGAACAGCCAGTCTTCGAACAGCTCGAGCTGGCCACGACCGTTCAGCAGTTTGCCGGGTGGCTGCGGCAGCGGCGAGGCGCGTCGCAAGGTGGCGAGCGCGGTACTTTCGGCTTCGTCGTCGCCGTTGGTGCGATACACCGACGATTGCAGCACCTCGCCATTGCGATCCACCGTGAACGACACCACAACCAGTGAGCGCAGCATTGCTTGCGGCGTGCCGTGCAACACATAGGAGGGGCTGCGTTCGATGATGCGTTTGGCGACCGCGCTGCGGTACTGATCGAGCGCGGCACTGTTGAGGGGCGCCGCTGGCGCGATGATGAGCGGGCGCTGCGGCGGCGTGATCGTGCAGCCTGCCAGGACTGCGAGCGCCAAAACCGAAGCCACCGTCAACGCCGAAATCGCGCCATGTGCATGCAATGGGGATGCGCCAACGCGGGAAGCGAAGTGTCCGATCAAGCGGCGAAGGTGACGCGTGCGGGTGAGCATCGTCGTGGCAAGCATGGGGAAAGGATCTACCTTGATGGTAGTCAAAAACCGCCAGGATGCAATTGTCGTTCACCCGCGCCGAGAGCGATTTGCGTGCTTGTAACAGGCTGAAATATGACCGGATTGGTTCGTGGCCAAAACGAGCCTACACTTTGATGGCCTCTTTCGAGAGGCATCGGTGGAAGTCTTTCATTTAGCCCGCTTCGCGCGGGCTTTCTTTTTTGTGCGCCGCTTCGCGCAATCAATCAATTCGGGCTCAAAAACGAAAAAGGCGAACCCGCCGATGAGTTCGCCTTTGTTTTCGCGTGCCGCCTGGTGCTTGCAGCGATGCCTGCGGTAATGCAAGCCACAGCGCAGTCTCGTGACACGCGTTGCCGGGCCGGACGCGCTAACGCGCGCCTGGCTTTGCCTTACTTCAACGCTGCCCGTGCCGCCTTGACTGCCGCGAGCACCTGCTCAGGCGCCGTGCCGCCCGGGTGATTGCGGCTCGCCACCGAACCTTCGAGCGTCAGATACGAGAACACGTCCTCGCCGATCAGATGTGCGACGTTCGGCAGTTCCTGACGCATTTCTTCCAGCGTCAGGTCGGCCAGATCGCAGCCGCGATCGGCACACACGCGAACCGCCAGCGCCACCGCTTCGTGCGCGTCGCGGAACGGCAGACCGCGCTTGACGAGGTAGTCGGCGAGATCGGTTGCCGTGGAGAAGCCTTGCAGCGCGGCGTCGCGCATGGCTTGCGGCTTCACCGAAATGCCGGCGACCATTTCAGCGAAGATGCGCAGCGTGTCCGCGACGGTATCGACGGTGTCGAACAGCGGCTCCTTGTCTTCCTGGTTGTCCTTGTTGTACGCGAGCGGCTGGCCTTTCATCAAGGTCAGGAGCGCGATCAGATGGCCATTCACGCGGCCCGTCTTGCCACGCGCGAGTTCGGGCACGTCCGGGTTTTTCTTTTGCGGCATGATCGACGAACCGGTGCAGAAACGGTCGGCCAGATCGATGAAGCCGACGCGCGGGCTCATCCACAACACGAGTTCTTCGGAGAAGCGCGACACGTGCGTCATGATCAGTGCGGACGCGGCCGTGAATTCGATCGCGAAATCACGATCGGATACCGCGTCGAGCGAGTTCGCGCAGATGCCGTCGAAGCCCAGCGTCTTCGCCACCGCATGACGGTCGATCGGATAGCTGGTGCCGGCCAGAGCGGCTGCACCAAGCGGCAGACGATTCACGCGCTTGCGGCAATCCACCATACGCTCGGCGTCGCGCGAAAACATTTCAACGTAGGCGAGCAGGTGATGGCCGAAGGTGACCGGCTGTGCCACTTGCAGGTGCGTGAAGCCCGGCATGATGGTTGACGCGTTCTTCTCCGCCATGTCGAGCAGGGCCGTGCGCAGTTCCGTCAGCAACCCGCCGATCCGGTCGATTTCGCCGCGCAGCCACAGACGGATGTCGGTCGCGACCTGGTCGTTACGCGAGCGGCCCGTGTGCAGGCGCTTGCCGGCGTCGCCGATCAGTGCGGTCAGGCGCGCTTCGATGTTCAGGTGGACGTCTTCCAGATCGAGTTGCCACTCGAATTCGCCGCGCTCGATTTCACCCTTGATCTGCGTCATGCCGCGTTGGATCGCGGCGAGGTCGTCGTCGGCGATGATCTTCTGCGCGGCCAGCATCGAGGCGTGCGCGAGCGACCCTTCGATATCGACGAGCGCCAGACGCTTGTCGAAGAAAACTGACGACGTGTAGCGTTTGACGAGCTCCGACATCGGCTCCGAGAAGCGAGCCGACCAGGCTTCGCCTTTTTTGTGCAGTTGGGACGTCATGGTGTTGGGCAGTTGAGCGAGCGGTGAAGAGGCTGACGGCGTTTGCATCAGTGCAGAGGCGCCGCCGAAGCGAAGAAAGACGGTGATTTTAACACTGGGCTATTCCCGCACCAGCACGACCAGCTTCAGATCCTCGCGATGCGCGGGCTTGAAGGTGATCTGGTCGTAGACAATGCGGCCGTCGCGCGGATGATTGAATTCGCGCCGGCCGCCTTCGCGGCCGCCCACGTCCTGCGACGCCCAGAAGCGGGCGAACGCGTCGCTGGCGGTGGTGAGCGAGTCGATCAGCCCACGGGTGGGCGCGTCGTTCAAATGACGGATCGAGTCGGCGCGGAATTCGGCAGCGAGGCGCCGCGCGCGCGTTTCCCAGTCGACGATCAGCTCGCGCGCGGCCGGCTCGGTGAAGGTGTAGCGCAGCAGATTGCGGTCGTGCGCGCCGTCAAGCCAGCCGACGAACAGGTCGGCGGCACGCTCGTTCCAGGCGAGCGCGTTCCACTGCCGGTCGAGCACGTAAGCCGGCGCGTTCACGAGCTGCACGGTTTCGAGCAGGGTGGCGGGCGCGTCGGCGGCGGCCGGATCGGGCTCGGCCGGGTCGCGCTGGGCCGCCAGCTCGAACAGATAGGCCCGCTCGGCGCGCGACAGTTGCAGCGCAACGGCGATTCGCGCCAGCGCCTCGGCGGAGGCGGAGACCGGGCGGCCCTGTTCGATCCACGTGTACCAGGTCGGGCTCACGCCGCACAGCTGCGCGACTTCCTCGCGCCGCAAGCCGGGGGTGCGGCGGCGCGGGCCGGGCGGCAGGCCGAGCGCTTGCGGCGTGAGCCGTTCGCGGTGAGCGCGGATGAAATCGCCGAGCGCGCGGGCAGGTGTGGCGTCGAGCGGCGGCGGGTTGTCGGCGGAGGACGGCGTGGTCATTCTTGTCAGGCAGCGCGTGGAAAGGGGAGGTGGTGTCGGGTGGTGCTATTGATACCAGAATAATTGCTTAACTTGTACTGGTACACGGCGGCCTCTATTGTAACGGCTGGAACGGCGCAACACCGTCCAGACCAACCCGGCCCAAGCCCGGCCCAACCCCACACAGATAACCGGAGCCTTCCATGAAGCATCACGATCAGGTCGCCGACGCCTTCGGCTCGACCGCCGCCGCGTATTTGACGAGTCAGACGCATGCCACCGGCGCCGATCTGCAGACGCTGGCCGAATCGATCGCCGCGACGCCGGATGCCACGGTGCTCGACATGGGCTGCGGCGCGGGTCACGCGAGTTTCGCGGTGGCGCCGCACGCAAAAGAGGTGGTCGCGTACGACATCGCGCCGCAAATGCTGGCGACGGTCGACGGTGCGGCGAAGGATCGCGGCCTGACCAACATCCGCACGCAACAGGGTGCTGCCGAAACGCTGCCGTTCGACGATCATTCGTTCGACTGGATCATCAGCCGGATGAGCGCGCATCACTGGCACGACGTGCCGCTCGCGCTCGCCGAAGTGCGGCGCGTGTTGAAGCCAGGTGGCAAGGTGCTGTTCATCGACATCGCCGGCGCCGATCATCCGCTGCTCGACACGCATATTCAGGCGGTCGAAGTGTTGCGCGACGGCTCGCATATTCGCGATTACCGCGCTGACGAATGGATTGCGTTCTTCGAAGCGGCCGGTTTCAAGGTAGCGATTCGCGAGCGTTGGCGCATCGACATCGAATTCACGTCGTGGGTGGCGCGCATGCGCACGCCGGAGCCGCGCGTGGTGGCGATTCGCTCGCTGTGGAGCAACTCGCCCGACGAAGTCCGTCAGTATTTCGACGTGCAGGAAGACGGCTCGTTCAAGCTCGACGCGCTGATGGTCGAGGCGCAATAAGCCGGCATACGGCGCTGCTGCAGCCGCTGGTGCGGCATGGCGACGCGCCCACCCGAATTTGATGTCGATCTCAAAAGAAGGGCGGGCGTGCCGTGATAATCTCTGGATTGCTAATCAATTCAGAGGTATGTAGATGCAGAGGCTGATTCTTTTTGTGGCGACAACGGTTGCGCTGCCTGGCACTACGTCGGCGCAGGGCGTTCGGTTCAATGACAGCCATAACGCCTATAACGGTTACAACGGCTATTCCTACGACAACACCTTGTCGCGCTCACTGTCCTCCGATCCGGTTCCTGATTCAAGTTCCTCAACCAGCGGGCCGTTCACCGTCATCGCGCCCGGTTCCAATGCGAACATGTCGCGGCAAGCGCGGCGCGACCTCGATTCGCGCGTCCAGTTCGAAAACGCGGAGCGCGACAAGCGGATCCAGGCACGCCGCGAACCTCCGCTCAAATTCAACATTCCTGCGGCAGAAATGCCGAAGCCGATTACGGCTAAGTGATCCGCGCTCGGCTTCGTTTTTCAAGCGATTCTGACAAGGCCGCCTGTCAGGCCGGGCGGTTAAACCACCCGCCTGGCTGACTCGATCAACCCGTATTGCGCAGCCCCGCCGCAATCCCGTTGATGCTCAAATGAATCCCGCGCCGCACGCGCGCGTTGGTATCGCCCGCGCGGTGACGCTTGAGCAATTCAACCTGCAAGTGATTCAACGGATCGAGATACGGGAAGCGGTTCTTGATCGAACGCGCGAGCAGCGGATTCTCCGCGAGCCGTTCGCTCTTGCCGGTAATCTCCGACAACACCTTCGACGTCCGCTCCCATTCCGCGACGATCCGCTCGAACACATGCTTGCGCAGCTTCTTGTCCGACACGAGTTGTGCGTAGCGCGACGCGACCGCGAGGTCGGTCTTCGCCAGCACCATGTCCATGTTGGAGAGCAGGTTCGAGAAGAACGGCCAGGTCTTGTGCATCTTCTTGAGCAGCGCCAGACGGCGGGTGCGCTCGGCATCGCTCGGCGCGCTGTCCAGATGCGCGGCCACCGCGCTGCCGAAACCGTACCAGCCGGTTAGCAGCAAACGGCATTGACCCCATGAGAAGCCCCACGGAATCGCGCGCAGATCTTCGATCTTGCGTTGCTTCGGGTCCTGCAACTTGCGCGAAGCCGGACGGCTGCCGATGTTCAACTCGGCGATCTCCGAGATCGGCGTCGATTCGAAGAAATACTCCTTGAAGCCCGGCGTTTCGTAGACCAGCGCGCGATACGACGCCATCGCCGCGTCGGACAATTGCTGCATCGTCTCTTCGAAGGCGGGCAGTTGCGCGGGCGCAATGCCGTGCGGCAACAACGAGGCTTCAAGCGTCGCGGCCACCACCGTTTCCAGATTGCGCCGGCCGATTTCCGGGTTGCCGAACTTGCTTGCGATCACTTCGCCTTGCTCGGTCAAACGGATCTGGCCGTCGACCGTGCCTGGCGGCTGCGACAGAATCGCCTGATAAGTCGGACCGCCGCCACGGCCAACCGTGCCGCCCCGACCGTGGAACAGGCGCAAGGTCACGCCGCGTTGATTGAACAGCGACACCAGCGCGAGTTCGGCGCGATACAGTTCCCAGTTCGACGTCAGGAAACCGCCGTCCTTGTTGCTGTCCGAATAGCCGAGCATCACTTCCTGCTCGTTGCCCTGATGTTCGATCAGTGCGTCGACGCCCGGTAGCGCGATCAGATCGCGCATGATGTGCGGCGCGTTGCGCAAGTCGGGGATCGTTTCGAACAGCGGGATCACCATCAAGCCCGCTCGCGCCGGATCGTTCGCGTCGCCCAGACGTCCGTGCAGCAGGCCGGTTTCCTTCTGCAGCAACATCACTTCGACCAGATCGCTGACGGTCTCGGTGTGCGAAATGATGTAGTTGCGGACCGCGCGCGTGCCGAACTTTTCGCGCGTGATGCGGGCCTCTTCGAGCACGCCGAGTTCGCTCTTCACGAGATCGGAATACTCCGCATACGGCAGACGCAACGGGCGCGGTTGAGCCAATTCGGCGAGCAGTACCTTGAGCTTGTCTTCTTCGGAGAGCGACGCATAGTCTTCTTCGACGCCCGCGCGTTTCAGCAACTCGGCGATCACCGCTTCGTGAATGTCGGAGCTTTGGCGCAAGTCGATACTCGCCAGATGGAAGCCGAACACTTCGGCGGCGCGCGCGAGCGGCGACAGACGCGGTGTAGCGAGCGGCGCGCCATGATGCTCGGCGAGCGAATCGATCAGCACGTGCAGATCGCGCACGAATTCCGCGGAGTCGCCGTACGGTTTGGCGCGCACCGGCGCCGCGCCGCGGCCCGCACTGCGCACCGGTACGCTGCCTTCGCCGAGACGCACGCGCGCACTGGCGGCGAGCCGCGTGTACATGCCGATCAAGGCGCGGCGATACGGTTCGTCGGTACGGTGCGGCGACTGGTCAGGTGAGGCGGCCGCGAGTTCTTTCAACGCGTCGCTTGCGCCGGCCAGCAGGTTCGACACCGACAACTCGGCGCCCAACTTGTGCACCTGCTCCATATAGTGTTCGAAGATCACCGCGGCCTGGCGGGTGATCGCGTGCTCGAGCGTTTCGGCGGTGACGTTTGGATTGCCGTCGCGGTCACCGCCGATCCAGCTGCCCATCTGCAAGAACGGCGGCAGGCGCGCGGCGAGGCCGTGCTCGGCGAGCGCTTCCTCGATGTCGGCGTAAAGCGCCGGAATTTCTTCGAGGAAGGTCGCGCGGTAATACGACAGCGCATTTTCGATTTCATCGGCCACCGTCAGCCGCGAATCGCGCAGCATCCGCGTTTGCCAGAGCGACGTGACGCTTGCACGCAGCATGGCTTCGTTATGCGCGCGTTCGCGGTTGGTCAACTGCTGATCGCGTTCGGCCAGCAGGCGCGCGACGTCGTGCTGCGCGTCGAGAATACTCTTGCGCTGTACCTCGGTAGGATGCGCGGTCAGCACCGGCACGATCAGCGCTTCGTTGAAGAACTGCTGCAGGACCGGCGTCGCGGCGTTGCCCGCCTCGACGAGGCGTTCGAGCGCGTGCGCCATGGTGCCCGGTTGCGAAGTCGAGCCGGCCAGCGCGTGAATCCGGTGCCGGCGATTGCGGTGGCGGTCTTCAGCGATATTGGCAAGATGCGAGAAGTAGCTGAACGCGCGCACCACGCTAACCGTTTGCTCCGGGCTCAGCGAACGCAGTTTCTTGTCGAGCGTCTGCGCGGCGGCACTGTCGTCCTCACGGCGAAACCGCACGGCGGTCTGGCGGATCGTTTCCACGACATCGAACACCGCGTCGCCTTCCTGTTCGCGCAGTACGTCGCCGAGCAGGCGTCCCAGATAGCGGATGTCCTGGAACAGCGGATGATCCTTGTCCTCACGCGTGCGGCCGCTGCTTTTCGACGCCGGCACGACCGTATTCTGTGAAACGGCTTGCAGTTTGGGCGCTTTGGCGGCTTGCGGCGCGGCTTCGCTCACGACGACCTTGATTTTCGGGGACTTGGCTTTGGCCTGCTTCAGCGCCTTGGCGGTGTTCGCAGCTTGCGTTGCCTTACCTGTCCTGACGGCCTTCACCGCCTTGTCCGCCTTGGCGGGCGACGAGGCTTTGGCGGGCCGGGTGGCTTTGGCGATACTCGCGGCCTGGGTTGCCGTGGCAGTCTTGCCGGCGCGTTTGGCCTGTGTGGACTGGGCAGCCGTTGCAGCGGAAGCGGAAGCGGCGGGTGCCGCGGCGGCGTCAGCCGCTTGAGCGTTGGGCGATGCAGTGTTGCGGCGGGCAGGGCGCGCCGATCCGGAAGACGTCACGATGGGTTTCCTCAGGGAAGCCAGGGTCTGTTGAGTGATGAACTGCTACTGCGGAACTGCACTATGAGCTGCAACGTGAACTGCACGAAACGGTATGCGCCGATGGCAATACGCCGGAGAGGTGGCCGCGCGCATTGTGCGTAAAACGCACGAGGCGCATGGCATGCGTTGAATGCACGCCAGGCACGTTGCGCCGCATTGCATCATCCCGCATGCCGCGCCCCGGTGCGCGAACGACCGTGCTTGAACAGGCTGGGATGGGGCAGGCGCGCGCGCTGCGAGACCCGTCTCCTCCATCGATACCGCGCCGGCACGGCGCTCCGCTGTGCCTTGAGACACGGGGTCGCGTGCTAACATTGATTGTTATTACATCCCGTCATTCGATCAGCAAGCTAATGAACACCGAGACGTTTTCTACGCCACCCCACACGCTTGTGATTGCGTCGCGAGAAAGCCGCCTTGCCATGTGGCAGGCGGAGCATGTGCGATGTGCGCTGCACAAATTATATCCATCTTGTGACGTAAAAATCCTCGGAATGACGACACGTGGCGATCAAATTCTCGATCGCACTTTGTCGAAGGTTGGTGGCAAGGGCCTTTTCGTCAAGGAACTGGAAGCCGCGCTGGCCGACGGCCGCGCTGACCTGGCAGTGCACTCGCTTAAAGACGTGCCGATGGAATTGCCCACGGGCTTTGCGCTGTCCACCATCATGGAACGCGAAGATCCGCGCGACGCGCTGGTGTCTAACGATTACGACTCGCTTGCCGCGCTGCCGGCCGGCGCCGTGGTCGGCACCTCCAGCCTGCGCCGTGAGGCCATGCTGCGCATGCGTTACCCGCACCTCGTGGTGCGGCCGTTGCGCGGCAATCTGGACACGCGCCTGTCGAAACTCGATCGCGGCGACTACGCGGCGATCATTCTGGCGGCTGCCGGTCTGAAGCGCCTGGGTCTCGGCGAGCGCATCCGTGCGCTGCTCGATCCCGAAGACAGCTTGCCCGCAGCCGGTCAGGGCGCGCTCGGCATCGAGATCCGCGCCGATCGCGCGGAACTCGCGGCATGGCTTGCGCCCCTGCATCACGAACATACGGCCGCGGCCGTCGAAGCGGAGCGGATGGTCTCGCGTGCCCTTGGCGGCAGTTGCGAAGTGCCGCTCGCGGCCTATGCGCACTGGCACGACGGCGCGCTGCATCTGCGCGGCATCGTCGCTACGCCCGACGGCCAGCGCGTCTTGAGCGCGCAGGCGTCGGCGCCGGCGCCCACCGTCGAACGTGCTATCGCGCTCGGCCAGGAAGTGGCGAGCGCGCTCGAGCAGCAAGGCGCGATGGAAATCGTCCGCGCGCTGAGCACGGCCAGCGGGCCCGCAACAGGGGCCGCGGACAGCGCGGCGACCGGCGAGTGATGGCGGCCGATATCCCGGGCAACACATCCTCATCCGCCGGCAAGGCGGCGTTCACGGTCGTGATTACGCGACCGGCCGGTCAGTCGAACGAAATGATCGCGCAACTCGCGGCGGCGGGCATTGCCGTGCTCGACTTTCCGTTGATCGACATCGCGCCGGTCGTCGACGAAACACCGTTGCGCGCCGCGCTGGCTTCTCTGGAGCGCTATGCACTGGTGGTGTTCGTCTCGCCCAATGCGGTCGATCACGCGTTTGCCAGGAGCGATGCAATCTGGCCGCACGCCCTGCCGATCGGCGTGGTCGGGCCGGGGAGTGTGCAGGCGCTGGTGCGTCACGGCGTCACGGCGCCGGCATACAACGTCATCAGCCCGCCGTCCGCAGCCGACGACGATACGGCACGTTTCGATTCCGAAGGCCTGTTCGCTGCGATCGATACCGCGCTCGGCGCGAGCGCGCTTGAAGGCAAGCGCGTCCTGATCGTGCGCGGCGACGGCGGCCGCGAATGGCTCGCCGATCGCTTGCGCGAGGCGGGCGCCGAAGTCGAAACGGTTGCGGCCTATCGGCGCCTCGTGCCGGAACCGTCGATCGGCGGCTGGGCACGCGTGCACGCATTGCTCGCTGGCGAGCCGCACGCCTGGCTGCTCACCAGTTCTGAAGGTGTGCGCAATCTGCATGAGCTCGCACAAGAGCATCTGACCGCCGGCGAAATTGCGCAACTGAAGCACGCCAATCTGGTTACGCCGCATCCCCGTATCGCGCAGACCGCGCGGGCATTGGGTTTTGATAGCATTACGGTGTCCGGTGCGGGCGATGATCGGATTGTCCGTGCCTTGCTTGCCGCCGTCCCGACCGTTGTTCAACCGGTACCGTCCAACCCGGCTCATTCACCGGCTAAATCACGCATGACTGAAACGAACGCATCCACGAACGCTTCACCCCAGCCGGCCGCAACCAGCGCGTTGCCGCCGAATCCACCCTTCACGCCCTACGAAGCGCAAAAGCGCCGCAGCGCGAGCGGACCGCTGCTGTGGTTTGTCGTCGTGATCATCGCTTGTGCGGCGGGTGTGGGCGGCTATGCGCTCAATCGAAAGGTGGAGCGCACCGAGCAGCAGCTCGTGCAACGCCAGCAGGCGAACGACGCGCAGACCAGCGAACTGCGCGTCAAGACCGATCAGGCGCTGGCCACGGTGCATCAGTCCGACTCGCAGGTCGCGCAACTCGAAGGCAAGCTGGCTGACGCGCAAACCGCGCAGCAAGCGCTGCAGCAGCAATACACGGATCTCGCCCGCAATCGCGACGACTGGACGATGGCTGAAGTCGGCCAGATGCTGTCGGCCGCGAGCCAGCAGTTGCAGCTCACCGGCAATACGCAACTCGCGCTGTTTGCGTTGCAAAGCGCGGACACGCGTCTCGCCGCCTCGGACAGCCCGCAGGCCGTGACCGTGCGCAAGGCGATCGCGCAAGACATCGACAAGCTGAAGGCCGCGCCTTCCACGGACCTGACCGGTATGGCGATCAAGCTCGATAACGCGATCGACCAGATCGACAGCCTGCCGCTCTCCGGCGAAGCACCGATTGCCCATGCCACGCCGAAGGCCGCCAGCTGGGCCGACACGGCCAAGGTGGCCGCGGCCACCGGCGAGCCGCGCTGGAAAGTGTGGTGGCGCGAAGTCACGACCGGCATCGGCCAGCAGTTGACGAGCCTCGTGCAGGTACGCCGTATCGACAACGCCGACGCCATGCTCGTCACGCCCGATCAGGGCTACTTCGTGCGCGAGAATCTGAAGCTGCGTTTGCTGTCGGCGCGGCTCGCGCTGCTCTCGCGCAACCAGACCACGCTGAAGTCCGACCTGCAGGCGGCGCAGGCCGCGCTCACGCGCTACTTCGACAACACGTCAAAGAAAACGCAGACCGTGGTCGATCTGGTCAAGCAGGTGGATGCGGGCTCGGCCGCGGTTGAACTGCCGAATCTGAACACCAGCCTGCAGGCTGTCAATCAATACCGGAGCCGAGGTTAATCATGGCAATCCGGGGACTTCTATGGCTCGCGTTGCTGTTCGCCATCGCGGTGGTGCTGGCGGTGGTCGGACGCTTCGACATGGGGCAGGTGCTGCTGATCTATCCGCCGTACCGCGTCGACATCTCGCTGAATCTGTTCGTGGTCGGGCTGGTGGTGCTGTTCATCCTGCTGTACGCGCTGCTGCGCATCGTGCGCAATATCTGGCGCATGCCGCAGCGCGTGGCGGCCTATCGTGCGCGCTCGCGTGTCGCGAAGGCACACGCTGCATTGCGTGACGCGATCGGCAATCTGTACGCCGGGCGTTTCTCGCGCGCCGAAAAAGCCGCGAAAGATTCGCTCACGAATGGCGACAACAAGGGCGCGGCCGGTTTGATCGCGGCCACCGCGGCGCACCGCATGCATGAATATGCGCGGCGCGACGAATGGCTCGCCCAGATCGACGAAGCCGACTGGCAGGACGCACGTCTGATGGCCACCGCCGACATGCGTGCCGATGGCCGCGACGCGGACGGCGCACTCGCCGCGCTGACTGAAATGCAGTCGCAGGGCGCACGGCGGATTCACGCGCAGCAGATCACGTTGCGCGCGCAACAGCAATTGAAGAACTGGGGTGAAGTGCTCAAGCTCGTCAAGACGCTGGAAAAACGCGAAGCGATCCATCCGGCGGTAGCGGTGCGCTTGCGTCAGCTCGCAGCGGAAAACCTCCTGCGCGACCGGCGTCATAACGCTGATGCACTGCTGGAGTTGTGGAATTCGCTATCGGCCACCGAGCGTCATTCGCCGCGTCTCGCCGATCTTGCGGCCGAACTGCTGGTGTCGTTGAACCGTCCGCAGGAAGCACGCAAGATCGTCGAAGAAGCGCTGGCGCAGAACTGGGACGCGCGGCTGTTGCGCCGTTATCCGGACACGGCCGGGGGCGACGCGTTGCCGTTGATCCAGAAGGCCGAAGGGTGGCAGAAGGATCGCCCGGAAGACGCGGATTTGATGTTCGCCCTGGGTCGCTTGTGCCTGCATCAGCAATTGTGGGGCAAGGCGCAATCGTTCCTCGAGCGTGCGCTGAAACTGGCCGACAACGAGACATTGAAGATTCGCTCGCATCGCGCGTTGGCGCGTTTGCATGAACAGATCGGCGATGCCGATAAGGCGAGCCAGCATTATCGTGAAAGCGCGTTGGCGATGAATATCGTGTGACGCCTTGATCGCTGCGGCGCTTGTTTGATTGCGCGCTGCGGTAGATGGAAAAAGCCCCCGGCATGAGTTAGATGCCGGGGGCTTTTTCATTGGCGATGTGATGCGTGGTGCGCATTACTTGAAACGTGAACCGGGGCTCGCGCCCCGCGACTCATGATTCGTGACGAGCGGCGTTTGACGGCGCCTCCTGCCTTACGTCACGAAGCGAATCCCCTCATTTGTTGACCATTTTCGCGGGCACACTGATCGCCAGCAGACCCCCAAGGATCATGAACGCCGCCAGCATATACATGCCGGAGTCGTTCGCGGCAGTCGCCTGCTTCAGCCAGCCGACTGCATACGGGCTGAGAAAGCCCGCGAGATTGCCGATCGAGTTGATCATCGCGATGCCGGCTGCCGCGCCTGTGCCGGCCAGGATCGCCGTCGGCAGGCTCCAGAACAGCGGCAGGGTGGTGAGGATGCCCATGGTCGCGAGCGTGAGCGAGGCCATCGCCAGCACCGTGTTGTGCGCCCACACCACGGAGAGCACGAGGCCAACCGCCCCTGCGAATGCCGGCAACGCGATATGCCAGCGCCGCTCGCGAAGGCGGTCCGCACTGCGCGACACAAACACCATCGCGACCACCGCTGCCGCAAACGGAATCGCGGACAGCAAGCCGATCATGAACGAATCTGTCACGCCGGTCGCCTTGATGATGGTCGGCAGCCAGAAGCTCACGCCATACAGGCCCATCACGAACGAGAAGTACGTGAGGCTCAGCATCAGCACGCGGCCGCTCGTGAGCACCTGACGAATCGGCATGTCGTGCTTGGTGGCTTCTTCGGCCGATACCTGACGTTCGAGCAATTCCTTCTCTTCGCTGGTGAGCCATTTCGCCTTCGAGACGCGGTCGTCGAGCATCAGGAACACCATGATCCCGACAATCACCGAGGGAATCCCCTCGAGCAGAAACAGCCACTGCCAGCCATGCCAGCCGTTCATGCCGTTGAAGCTCTTCAGGATATAGCCCGACATCGGGCCGCCGATCACGCCGGACAATGCGATGGCCGTCATGAACCAGGTGGTCATGCGGCCACGACGGTGCGACGGATACCAGTACGTGAGATACAGGATGATGCCGGGAAAGAAGCCCGCTTCGGCGAGACCGAGCAGGAAGCGCATGACGTAGAACATGGCCGGCGTGGTGACGAACATGGTCAGCATCGAGATCACGCCCCACGACACCATGATCCGCGCGATCCACACGCGCGCGCCCACTTTATGCAGGATCACATTGCTCGGAATTTCGAAGATGAAATAGCCGACGAAGAAAATCCCCGCGCCAAAGCCGTAGACCGCGTCGCTCAGGCCGAGGTCGGTGGTCATTTGCAGCTTGGCGAAGCCGACGTTGACGCGGTCGAGATACGCGACCACATAGCAGAGCATCAGGAGCGGCGCGAGCCGCCAGGTCACCTTGCGATAGGTCGCCTCCTCGAACGTGGAAGGTGGCGCCCCCGCGCCGGGATGGTGGAGCGGATTTGCGGGACTAGCCATGGTGTCTCCTTTTTTCTTGTGGAAATGAAGTACCTGCTTCGATCGCGATTCTAGCCGTGCCGGATGGTTTGGCTTGCATGGCGTTTACACGCAGCGCCCGCCGTCCACTTCGAGACATACACCGGTGATGAACTCGGCCTCGTCCGAGGCGAGATACAGCGCCGCGTTGGCGATATCCTGCGGCGTGGAAAAACGCCCGAGCGGAATGCCGGCGAGAAAGCGCTTGCGGTTCTCCGGCGTGTCTTCGACACCCATGAATTCCGACAGCAGCCCTGTCTCGCCCATCACGGGGTTCACGCAGTTGACCCGAATGCGGTCCGGGCCCAGTTCGACGGCGAGCGACTTGCTGGCGATGATTACCGCGCCCTTGCTGCCGTTGTACCAGATGAGGCCCGGCCGCGGCCGGACGCCGGCTGTCGACGCGATATTGATGAAAACGCCGCCGCCTTGCTGGCGGAAATACGGCACGAATTCCTGCACGCTCCAGTAGATGCTTTTGACGTTCACCGCATAGACACGGTCGAACTCGGCTTCTGTCACGTCGAGCACCGGTTTGTTGCGATGCGTCGTACCAGCGTTGTTGACGACGATCTGTACGCTGCCGAAGTCTTCGAGCGCGGCCTCGCGCAGTCTCTGCCAGTCTTCACGTTGCATGACGTTGCCGGTCACCGCGATCGCCTTGCCGCCGGCGAGCGCGATTTCACTCGCCACGCGTTCGGCCGCTGGGCCGTTCAGATCGTTGATCACCACATTCGCGCCTTCGCGTGCGTAGGTCTTCGCGATGCCCTCGCCGAAACCCGAGCCGCCACCCGTGACGATGGCCGTTTTACCTGTCAACCGCATGATGTCTCCATTGTTTGTTGTGGATGGTGATGCGCTTGCATCTGTTTGTTTCCGTTTGCTGCGAATGCGAGTGCCTAACCGTGACGGATCGCGATGGTCTTCAATACCGTGAAGCCGTACAGCGCTTCGAAACCCTTCTCGCGTCCATGGCCCGAGTGCTTTACGCCGCCAAACGGCAACTCGACGCCGCCGCCCGCGCCGTAGTTGTTGATGAACACCTGGCCGGAGCGCAGACGCCGCGCGAGGCGCATCTGACGGGCACCGTCGCGCGTCCAGATACCCGCGACCAAGCCGTACTGCGTGCCGTTGGCGAGCGCAAGCGCTTCGTCTTCGCCGGTGAACGACATGGCGGCGAGGACCGGGCCGAACACTTCGTCGCGCGCGAGGCGGTGGTTTGCCGGTACGTCGCGCAGCAGGGTGGGCGCCTGATAAAAACCGCTCTCCGGCGCTTCGGGAATCACTTCGCCGTGCGCTGCCATCGCAATACCGTCGTGCTGCGCATCGGAGAGGAAGTCCCACACGCGTTGTTGCTGCTTGGCGTTGATCAGCGGACCGCAGTCGAGATCGGCATGCGACGGGCCGACCCGCAGCGCGTGGAACGCGCCGCTCAGCCGGTCGAGCAGCGGCTCGTAAATTGCCTTGTCGATCAGCACGCGGCTGCCCGCCGAGCAGGTTTGCCCGGCGTTCTGCACGATCGCCGACACCAGCACGGGCAAGGCCGCGTCGAGATCCGCGTCGGCGAAAACGATTTGCGGCGATTTGCCGCCCAGTTCGAGCGTGACCGGCACGTGGTTCTCGGCGGCCATCTGCGTCACGAGCTTGCCGGTTTCCGGCGAGCCGGTGAATGAGATGTGATCGATGCCGGGATGACGCGCGAGTGCCGCGCCCGCTTCGTGCCCAAATCCGGTGACGATATTCAATGCGCCGGCCGGCAAACCCGCCTCGGCCGCCAGTTCGGCGACGCGCAGCACCGAGAGGCACGCGTCTTCCGCCGGCTTGACGACGCACGCATTGCCGGTGGCAAGCGCCGCGCCGACGCTGCGGCCGAAGATCTGCATCGGGTAGTTCCACGGCACGATATGACCGGTCACGCCGTGCGGCTCACGGATCGTCAGCACCGTGTAGCCGGCCTGATAGGGCAGCGTTTCGCCGTGCAGCTTGTCCGCCGCACCGGCGTAAAACTCGAAGTAGCGGGCCAGCGCCGCCGAATCGGCGCGCGCCTGTTTGAGCGGCTTGCCGGTGTCGCGGGCTTCGATCTGGGCGAGTTCTTCCTGGTGGGCGGCCACCAGCATCGACAGCCGGTACAGCACGCGGCCGCGTTCGGCGGCGCTTGCTTCACCCCATGCGCCTTCGAAGGCGCGGCGGGCGGCGTGAACGGCGTCGTCGATATCCGCTGCGGTGCCGCGAGCAAGCCGGGTGAACGGCTGGCCGTCGGAGGGATCGAGCACGGCGATCGTCTCGCCGCCTGATGCAGCGGACCATTCGCCGCCGATGAAATGCCGGGCTTCTTCCATGCATGCTCCTTGGGGTGTCGCGCAACCGACGTCCAGGCCGAAGTTCAGATACGCGGTGTTCACAAACGAGAGGCACAATCGAGAGACGCCGGATGATTATCGCGCCGATCCAACCAGAGGCGCCATCGGCCGATTGGCTATAATGGCGTATTCCGCACTGTCCGGCCGCGGCACCTCGTCCTGGCGCATTTCACGATTCACGCCGGTCGAACTCACGCGCCGCACGCCGTGTTCCGAATTCCATCTGATCAGAGAGCGCTCATGAGCTTCAATCACGTCCCCGCAGGCAAAGACCTTCCGCAAGATTTCAACGTCATCATCGAAATCCCGGCGCAAAGCGATCCGGTGAAGTACGAAGCTGACAAGGAAACGGGCCTGCTGCACGTCGACCGTTTCATCGGCACCGGCATGCGCTATCCGGCGAATTACGGCTATATTCCGCAAACGCTGTCGGGTGACGGCGACCCGGTCGACGTCCTGGTGATCACGCCGTTCCCGCTGCTGGCCGGCTCGGTGGTCCGCGCACGCGCACTCGGCATGCTGCAAATGACCGACGAATCGGGCGTGGACGCAAAGCTGGTCGCCGTCGCGCACGACAAGGTCTGCCCGATGACCGCCGATCTCAAGTCGATCGACGACGTTCCGGCGTACCTGAAGGACCAGATCAAGCACTTCTTCGAGCAATACAAGGCGCTGGAAAAGGGCAAGTGGGTGAAGGTCGAAGGCTGGGCGGGCATCGAAGCCGCGCACAAGGAAATCACGGAAGGCGTGGCGAACTTCAAGAAGTAAGCTGCGTTGCACCGGTGATCGATAAAAACCGCGCGAGCCTGCAAGGGCCGCGCGGTTTTTTCATGGGTGGCGTTGTCAGAGCGTCCGTTCCAGCCCATAGACACAACGCATCAATGGGATGAACCGAAGGCATTTTTATATCTCAGTGTTAACCCTTAGCATTCGGCGACCGTAGCCGGTTTCCTGCTGGCGGGGTATTAATGCGCTGACGCAGCGCCAATGCGCGTTTTTGGGAGCCCACCGTCCGGATGCTGAATCGCAAGTCCAACCCTTCGTCGCCGCGCTGGTCGAGCCGCCTTTACGCGGCTCTATACGCGCTCGTCACCGCGATCTACCGCAGACGGCCGGTATGGATGGTTTCGTTTTCGACGAGCGAGGCCAATCTGTCGGAAGGACTGAGAGCCGCCTGTGCGTCCACGGCCATGCTGGTGCTTGGCAATCTGCTGCACGACCCGGCCTTCGCATGGGCCGCGATTGGCGCTTTCTGGACCTGTCTTGCCGACGCGGCCGGTTCGAATCGTGCGCGCTTCGCCTCGATGATGGGCTTCGCGCTTCTGTCTACCGTGTGCGGTGGCGTGACCGCCTTCGCATCGGGCGAGGGGACCGCGTTCGCGGCGCTCGCCATTCTGATATTCACAACGCTCGGCGGGTTCGGCAGGATCTGGGGGGCCGCGACATCGCAGGTGACGATTCTTGCCGCGACCGCCTGCGTCGTGATGGTCGACCGGCCGATGCACGACGTTCGCGAAGGCATGGCGTTTCTCGGCACCTACCTGGTCGGATGCCTGTTTGCCATTGTGCTGAGCTTGACGGTCTGGCGCATTCATCCGTTCGGCACGAGCCGCGCTTCGCTGCGTGCTGTGTATTTGCGTCTGGCTGACATCGCATTCGACAGCGCGCGCCTGCTCGAGCAGCGCGCAGCCCCTGGACAATGGGCCACGCATGCCGCGAAGTTTCGCGCCGATGCGCGGGCAACGCTTGAGCGCTCGCGCAAGGCGCTGGCGAACGTGCCGGACTCGAGAACGGCCGGCCGGGAAACCTACGACAATCTCCTCGCCTTGCTAACCGAGAGTGAAGCGCTCTTTGCTTATCTGATTGCGGTCACCGGTGCTTGTGAAAAAACGCCGGAAGACGCACGTCACGCCAGACGCGCGGCTCGTCTGCTGACCGGGATAGGCGAGGTGCTGCGAAGAATCGGCACGGCCACCAATGAAGCGCAATGGAACCGTCTCGCTGACCTGCAACGCCGTTTTCGCCGCCTCGCAAGACGGCTCGAATCCGCATTGATGGAACCGGTGACGTTGAAGTCTGATTTCGAACTGGTCGACTTCGCGCCGACGTACGCTGAGCCGCTGGGGTGGCCGGAGCGTGCCGCCAGACTGCTGACGCGGACATGGTCGACCCTCAAGGCGAACCTTTCGAGCCAGTCGGTCGGCTTGCGTCACGCTGCCCGTGTGGGCGTCACGACGACGGCGGGCTTTCTGGTCATACGGGCGCTCGGGCTTCCCTTCGGCTATTGGGCCACCATGGCGACGCTGCTGATCCTGCAACCGTCCATTGCCGCGACCTGGCCGAGGAGTATCGAGCGCGCGGCCGGGAGCATCGTCGGCGGTGTGCTGGCGGCAGGTATCGGCTACGCGATCCATTCGCCCATCGGCATTTCATTGGCGGTCTTTCCTCTGGTGGTGGCCACGATGGCGCTGCGCCCCGTCAGCTACAGCCTGTTCGTTCTGTTCCTGACGCCGACCTTTGTGCTCGTGGCCGACTTTGCGACGCCCGGCGCGAACGAATTCGCCTACGCGCTGACGCGACTCGGCAACAATGTGCTCGGCTGCGTATTGGCGCTGCTGGCAACGTTCTATCTGTGGCCGACGCGCGAGAAAGTCGACTATCGCGCCTACTTGGGCGAGGCGGTGCGAGCCAATCTCGGATATCTGAGGGCGGCACTGGAATCACCGGAGCGCAGCGAGAAGGACATGGAACGCTTGCGCCGAGCCGCCGGGTTGGGCAGCAATAACGCCGAGGAGGCGATTGGCCGTATTCGACTCGAAAAGCTCGAGGACTCGATGGTCGATACGGTGACGCTGACTGTGCTGAGCGTGTTGCGAAAAATGGCGGGAACGGCGACCCAACTGCGCTTGAGTATGAACCGGCGCGGCATGCACGATGAGCTCGGCGCGTGGATTGCCGCCACGAGCGCCGACATCGAGGCTGCCTTGAATCGAACCCTGCGCCCGATACGGCGCGATCTGCCTGCGCGAGAGCGGTTGACGTCGCTGGAGGCGGATGCGGTGGGGGAAATCGCGCTGATGCATCGGCTGCTGACTGAGCGGATGCGTGAGGCGAGGGGATAGCGGAAGCGGATAAGCGCAACCGCCCAACCAGCCATTTAATGGCGCGCAGCGCCACGGTCAACGCGCTAGAGCAAGCGAATGCGTGACAGGAAGCCAAACCGCTAAAAAGAGCGAATACCTTGAAGGTGCGCAAAGCGCAGTCAGGACGCGCCGCTTTCTTCTTCCTTTTCGTCGACGGCCACGGGCTCAGGCTCAGGCTCAGGCAGCGGCAGCACCGATTCGAGCGTACGCAGCCCCCCAGCCAGCGCCCGCTTTTCGGAAGGCGACAACCGCTTGACCCAATACTCCGCACTTGATGCACTCGAACGGTTCGCCAACTCGAACGACGCCAGCACCTGCACCGGCTTGCGCGAACGCGTATAACGCGCGCCCTCGCCGCTCACGTGTTTGTCGAAGCGCGCCTGCACGTCGGTGGCAATGCCGGTATAGACGCTGCCGTCCGAGCATTCGAGCAGATACAGAAACCACGCCATGGGTACGCTTTTAGCCTTTGAACGGGTTGTGTTCGCGCAGCTCGTCCACATACGCGTGGATGCTGTTCTTTTCGTTGTCGAGGAAGTGGCCGACCGCGTCGGCGAAGGCCGGATGCGCGAGCCAATGCGCCGAGCGCGTGACAGTCGGCAGAAAGCCGCGTGCCATCTTGTGCTCGCCCTGGGCGCCCCCTTCGAATGCCCCGAGCTTTTCTTCGATGCAGAATTCGAGCGGCTGATAGTACGCGGTTTCGAAGTGCAGGCAGGGCACGTGTTCCAAAGCGCCCCAGTAACGGCCATAGAGCGTGCCGCCGGTTTTCCCGTCGCGCTGGTAGACCACGAGCGAGCTGGCGATCGGCTTGCCTTCGTATTCGGCGATCACCAGCAGCAGATTTTCCGGCATCGACGCGCCGATCATCCGGAAGAAATCGAGGTTCAGATACGGACTCGAAAAGTGTTCGCGGTAGGTTTGCCGATAACACTTGCTGAAGAATCGCCAGTCGGCGTCCTGGATATCTTCGCCGCGAATCCGGCGCATCGTCACGCCGGCCTCCTGGACCTTGCGACGCTCCGCACGAATGTTCTTGCGCTTTTTCTGTTCGAGCGTGGAGAGGAAATCGTCGAAGTCGCGATAACCGTCGTTCAGCCAGTGGAACTGCACGCCTTCGCGCTGCATCATGCCCATCTCGGTCAGCGCAGCGCCTTCCGTTTCGGTCGGAAACAGCACATGCAGCGACGACACGTCGGCTTGCTCGGCGAACGCCATCAGCGTTGCGGCCAGATGCCGGAGCGCATGGGTATCCGCCGATAACAGCCGGTTGCCTTGCACCGGTGTGAACGGCACCGCGCACAGCAGCTTCGGGTAATACGGCAGACCGTTGCGTTTGTACGCGTCGGCCCAAGCCCAATCGAAGACGTATTCGCCGTACGAGTGTCCCTTCAGATACACGGGCGCGGCCGCCACGAGCTTGTCGGTGCGCGGGTCGGTGAGCGTGACGAATTGCGGCGCCCAGCCGGTATCGGCAACCGCGCATCGGGTCGCGTGCAGCGCGCTCAAAAACTCGTGCCGCAAAAACGGCGTGGGCTGCGCTTGCTGGGCGAGGAGGGCATTCCATTCAGCGGCATCCACCTCGGAAGGCGACGCCAGAATGCCCGTGCGATAATCAAAGCGTTCCTGGTTCAATCTGTGTGACTGTTCCCAATGAGCGACGCAGGCTTGTAGCGATGCGTCGTTCGTTTATCCGATTGTCCGTTGCCGTCGAGCTAACCAGCCGCGGTACTCGCAAGCCGTCTGGCTTGCCTGTCGATCCTGCCATGAAGACCCGAATCGCTCTTGCCCAAATCAATGTCACCGTCGGCGACTTCGCCGGCAATGTCGCGAAGATTGTCGCTGCCGCGCGCGCCGCGCACAACGATGGTGCGAAGCTGCTAATCGCGCCTGAACTCGCGCTATCCGGCTATCCGCCCGAAGATCTGTTGCTGCGTCCCGCGTTCTACACCGCGAGCGCCGCGGCACTCGCCGATCTGGCCGCGGAACTGAAGCCCTTCGCCGGCTTGCACGTGATCGTCGGCCATCCGCTGCGTGATGTTGCGCACAGCGCGGCGCACGGCCATGGTAATGCAAACGCGCCGATTGAGCGCGGCGTGCCGCCGGTCGATACCTTCAACGCGGCCTCGCTGATCGTCGACGGGGAAGTGGTCGGTACCTATCGCAAGCAGGATTTGCCCAATACCGAGGTGTTCGACGAGAAGCGCTACTTCGCTTCCGACCCGAAGCCGTTCGTGTTCGAACTGGACGGCGTGAAGTACGGCGTGGTGATTTGCGAGGACGCGTGGCACGCGTCGGCCGCGCAAATGGCGAAGGCGGCGGGCGCGCAAGTGCTGCTGATTCCGAACGGCTCGCCGTATCACCTGAACAAGGAAGCGGTGCGCTTCGACATTCTGCGCGCGCGGATTCGCGAGACCGGCTTGCCCATGGTCTACGTGAACATGGTTGGCGCGCAAGACGAACTGGTGTTCGACGGTGGCTCGTTCGTGCTAGACGGTGAAGGTCAGCTCGTCGCGAAGATGGCACAGTTCGAAGAGGGCAATGCGATCGTCGAGTTCGACAGCGGCAAACCGCTGGCCGGCGCGATCGCGCCAGAGCTCTCTTTGGAGGCGCAGGTGTACGCCGCGCTCGTGATGGGCGTGCGCGACTACATCAACAAGAACGGCTTCCCGGGCGCGCTGATCGGCCTGTCGGGCGGCGTGGATTCGGCGCTGGTGCTGGCTGTTGCGTGCGACGCGCTGGGCGCCGACCGCGTGCGCGCGGTGATGATGCCGTCGCGCTATACCGCGGACATTTCAACCACCGACGCCGCCGAGATGGCACGCCGCGTCGGCGTACGCTACGACGAAATCGCAATCGCGCCGATGTTCGACGCGTTCCGTGGCTCGCTGGCCGAAGAATTCGCGGGCCGCGCCGAAGACGCTACGGAAGAAAATATTCAGGCCCGCATCCGCGGCACGTTGCTGATGGCCTTGTCGAACAAGTTCGGCTCGATCGTGCTGACCACCGGCAACAAGAGCGAGATGGCGGTGGGTTACTGCACGCTCTACGGCGATATGGCCGGCGGTTTCGCGGTGATCAAGGATATCGCCAAGACGCTGGTCTACAAGCTGTGCCATTACCGCAACCAGGCCACGACCTTCGATAAGCAGGACGTGATCCCCGAGCGGATTCTGACGCGCGCGCCGTCGGCCGAACTGCGCGATAACCAGACCGATCAGGACAGCTTGCCGCCATACGAAGTGCTCGACGCGATCATGCGCATGTACATGGAAGAGGACCGCTCGCTGGCGGAAATCATCGCGGCCGGCTACGCGGTCGACGACGTGAAACGCGTCACGCGCCTCATCAAGATCAATGAGTACAAACGCCGTCAGGCGCCGATCGGCATTCGCGTCACGCATCGCGCGTTCGGCCGCGACTGGCGGTATCCCATTACATCGCGCTACACCGAACCGGTTCAGTGAGAAGCGAACGGCTGCTGCGGGCTTACTCGAAGCAGCCCAGAAGCGCGCGCCGGAATGCCGGAATGCCGCAACGCATCCAGCGCGGCGTAGAATCAAAATCATCCATTTCCCTTTCAACCTTCCAATCACGAGACGAGGTCCGCCATGAAGCGCATCACTGCAGTCATCAAACCGTTCAAACTCGACGAAGTGCGCGAGGCGCTCGCTGAAGTCGGCCTCACGGGGTTGACCGTTACTGAAGTCAAAGGCTTCGGGCGGCAAAAAGGCCACACTGAGCTCTATCGTGGTGCAGAGTATGTGGTCGACTTTCTGCCGAAAGTGAAGATCGAAGTAGTGGTCGCGGACAATCAGTGCGATCAGGTGATCGACGCGATCATCGGCGCGGCGCGCACCGGCAAGATCGGCGACGGCAAGATTTTCGTCGCGGACGTGGAGCGTGTGATCCGGATTCGCACGGGCGAGGAGAACGAAGCGGCGGTTTGAGCGGCTCGACTCGTACGGTTGAAGCGCAGAGTTAAAGCGCTGGTATTGACCCCCGCGTCACGCACGCACCGATCAGGTGCGCCGGGGCGGTGGCAAAACTGTGCGCACAAATAAAAAACGGTGCGATACCCTTTCGGACATCGCACCGATACGCGCCTCTCGCAGCAGCGTGAAAAAGATTCTCTTGAAGAACTCGTTACAGCGCCCCGAAGGAAATCCCCTCGGGGCACACCGTTCGATTAGAACGAGTGTTGAATACCTGCATACACACCCGACTGGCTGTGACCCGGCAGCGGGTTGTCCGTTGCGGTGGACGTGCCGGCATTGTCAGCATTCAGGCCGAAGTTGGCATTCTTGCTGTTGCGTGCCGTAGCGATCTGGATATCCAGCAGCGTGCGCTTGGACAGGTTGTACGAGCCGCCGATCGTGTAGATCGTCGCATTGCCTGCGCCATTGTTGCCGTTGACGTGATAGACCGCTGCGATCAGTGCTGCAGCCGGCGTTGCTTGCCACGTCACACCGCCCCATTCGTGATCGAGGGTGGTCGGCTGGCCCGGCAGAACGCCCGTAGCACCTGCCGAACGGACAGCCTGGAATGCGCCCTGAATCTTGAACTGGCCGAGGAACACGTTCACGAGAGCCGAGTATTCGCGCGATGCCGCGAAGATGCCGGTGGAGATGTTAGCCGCATTGGCCGGAGTGGCGGCAGCCGGACCGTACAGGACACCGTTGCCCGGGTTGCGAATTTCGTCATACAGGCCGCGAACCTGGAACAGCGAGTTCGTGTAAGTGACCTGTGCGCCAGCTTCGCGACCTTGAGCGGTCGTGCCGTTGCCGTTCCAGTTCGTTGCATTCGACAGGGCGTATTGACCGTAGAAGTCAAAGCCTGCGACCTTCGGCGACTGGTACGAAATGTTGTTGCTCGATTGCGGCCAGTTGCGGCCACGCACCAGCGACGCCGACGACCAGTTCGACTGACCGAACGGATCGAAGTCCCACACGCCATTCGAGATGAAGAGTTCGCGACCCAACAACAGCGTACCGAATGCGTCGTTCGACATACCGACCGTCGCCCAACGATTGAAGAGACCGCCGCCGCCAGGGCCCGTGCCGTTCATCGTGTTGAAGGAGCCTTCCAACTGGAACAGGACCTTGTTACCGCCACCGATGTCCTCAACGCCCTTCATACCCCACAGGCTGGTACCCCAGTCACCGCTTTCTGCTTTGAAACGGTTCGTGCTGCCAGTTGCCTGACCATTTGCACCGACGCCTTGCGGAACGCCCGACATGTATTCCAGGCCAGCGTCAAGGCGGCCGTACAGCGTCACGCTGCTTTGGGCGTGAGCAACTACACCGGCTGTCATTAGCGCAGCGGCGAGCAAAGCTTTCTTCATCTTCTCCTCCATACCCTGTCAAAAAGTGAAACCCAGTACTGCGAATGGTGTTCGGACGCAAGCGCGCCGAACAGAAATCGGTACCAGGGAGATTAGCGGGTGGATTGGGTCTCCTGCCGTGACGGATAGCCTCAGCGGGCTATTCTTTGCGTCATGCCGATCCCTCGCCGACCGGTTCTCCTCTGTTGCTTTGAAGTGAAACTACTTTTAATGAACTTTGTTTTGCTACTTTGGTTACTAATTTATCAAAAATACCCCTGGCTGGGAGAAGAAATTAGTACCGGCCTGGGCCGGTGTCTCCAAATTGCAATACGAATGTGCGCGAGGAAGCGTCGCAACGTCCCAAAAAAGCCGGGAAACCCTTATGCCGTAAGGGAATCACGGATTGGGACGAACAACGTTAAGGATTGCCACTATTGACGCTTCAAATGCGGCAGAGTAAGGCGGGGAGAGGGCGCCTTGGGCGTGGTTCAAGCCCATTTTCGAGGCCAGAACGGCCGGAATGCACAGGTGAGCGAAGTAAAAAAGGCGCTCGTAAGCGCCTTGTAATGCTACTTTGACTACAACCCAAATACCAGGTTACACGACAGTCTTATTTGAGGCTGCCGGAAAGGAATTGTTTGAGCCGTTCGCTCTTCGTGTTCCTGAAGACTTCGTCCGGATGACCTTCTTCTTCGACGCGGCCTTGATGCAGGAACATCACGTGATTCGACACGTTGCGCGCGAACGCCATCTCATGGGTGACGACGATCATCGTGCGGCCTTCTTCGGCAAGCGTCTGCATGACCTTGAGCACTTCGCCGACCAGCTCGGGATCGAGTGCGGAAGTCGGTTCGTCGAACAGCATGACATCGGGATGCATGGCCAGCGCACGCGCGATCGCCACGCGTTGCTGCTGGCCGCCCGACAGATGCGACGGGTACTGTTTCTCCAGGCGCGGTGCGAGGCCCACTTTCTCCAGATACTCACGCGCCCGCTCTTCGGCCTCCTTGCGCTTCAGACCCAGCACGTTGACCGGTGCCTCGATGATGTTCTCGAGCACGTTCATGTGCGACCACAGGTTGAAGTGCTGGAACACCATCGACAGCCTGGTGCGCACGCGCTGCAACTGTTTCGGATCGGAGACGCGCAAGGCGCCGTTCCTGGCGATCTGCGTGCGGACCTCTTCGCCGTCGACAAAGATGCGCCCGGAGTTCGGCTGTTCAAGGAAGTTGATGCAGCGGAGCATCGTGCTCTTGCCCGAGCCCGACGAGCCGATCACGCTGATAACGTCGCCGGCGTTGGCCTTCAGCGACACGCCCTTGAGGACTTCGTTGTCGCCGTACTGTTTGTGAAGCTCGTCAACGAAGAGCTTTTGCTTCTTGGTGTTCATCAGGATCCTTGGCGGGCTTACTTGCTTGGGGCGCGGTGCCCTTTCTTAATTACTTGCCTTGCGGCCGCAGGTAAGCGAGCCAGCGACGCTCCGCGCGGCGGAACAGCCACACGAGCGCAAAAGAAATAAACAGATAGAGCAGGGCGGCGAGGCCGAACGCATTGAACGACTGATACGTGGCCGAGTTCACGTCGCGCGCGATCTTGAGAATGTCCGGCACGGTCGCGGTGAACGCGACGGTGGTGGCATGCAGCATCAGGATCACTTCATTGCTGTAGTACGGCAATGCGCGGCGCAGCGCCGACGGCAGAATCACGCGCCGGTACAGCGTGAACGACGACATGCCATAGGCGCGCGCCGCTTCGATTTCACCATACGGCGTGGCCTTGATCGCGCCCGCGAAAATTTCGGTGGTGTACGCGCAGGTGTTCAGCGTGAACGCGAGCAGCGTGCAATGCATGCCGTCGCGGAAGAACGCGTTGGTCAGCTCGTGATTGCGGATGATCTCGAGGCTATACAAGCCGGTGTAGCAGAGCAGCAGTTGCACATAGAGCGGCGTGCCGCGAAAGATATACGTATACAGCCACACCAGGCCGGCCAGCCACTTCTTCTTCGACACGCGCGCGACCGCGAGGGGGATCGAGAGGCAGAAGCCGAGTCCGATCGACACCACCAGCAGCCACAGCGTGATCACGACGCCGGTGAGGCGGTAGCCGTCGCTATAAAGATAGTTGCGCCAGTATTCCTGAATGATCTCGATCATAGATCCGCCTTTCGTACGCCGGTCGAGTAACGCTTTTCGAGGTACATCAGCACGAAGTTGGACACTGTGGTGATGACGAGATAGATCGCCCCTGCGAGCAGGGTGAAGAAGAAGAACCGCAACGTGCCCTTGCCCGCGTCTTGCGAGGCTTTGACCACATCCGCGAGACCGATGATCGACACCAGCGCCGTGGCTTTCACCATCACCTGCCAGTTATTGCCGATGCCAGGCAGCGCGAAGCGCATCATCTGCGGGAACATGATCCGCGAGAACACCTGCCAGCTGCTCATGCCGTAGGCCGAGCCCGCTTCGAGCTGGCCGCGCGGCACCGCGAGAAACGCGCCGCGGAAAGTCTCGGTGAAGTACGCGCCGTAGATGAAACCCAGCACCGCGACACCGGCCACGAACGGGTCGATATCAATCTGGTCCCAGCCGAGCAGATCGGTCAGGTTGTTCAGCCAGATCTGGATGCTGTAGAACAGCAGCAGCATCAGCACCAGGTCGGGCACGCCGCGCACGAGCGTCGTGTAGACAGTGCCGACACTATAGGTAAAGCGATTCTTCGACAGTTTCGCCGCCGCGCCGAGCAGGCCCAGCACAAAAGCGAACGCCAGCGACAACACCGCCAGTTTGACGGTTTGCCAGGTGCCGTTAAGAAGCAGCGGGCCGTAGCCTTGAAGGAACATATGGGGTCCTTGACGATGCGCTTGTGGCGCACCGCGAAAGACGCGGCCAGCTCTGCGCCGCGTTTGCCGCGAGCCTGAGCTCGCCGTTTCCTGCGGCGCACAGCGCACCGCTGTGCAAATCATGACTGCATGACCGTTGCCAGTCTTGCAGCGCGCTTGTCGACTCTCGTTCTGAATCGGGGTTGAAGCTGCTTTTGAATCTCTTGCGACTGTATTACGAAGCCTCGGGAAAGCCCATGCGGGCGAGCCCCGAGTTAGTGACCATCTCAACGACCAGGATAAATATCGACGTCGAAGTACTGCTTCTCGAGCTTCCTGAACGTACCGTCCTGGTGCACTTGCGCCAACGCCTGGTTGAACATCGCTTTCAGCTCGACGTCATCCTTGCGCAGGCCAATGGCCGTGCCTTCACCGATTGTCTTTGGGTCTTTCACTTCCGGGCCGGCCCAGGCGAAGCCTTTACCGCGCGGCGTCTGCAGGAACCCGGCGTCGGCTTGCAATTCGTCCTGCAACGCGGCGTCGAGACGACCTGACGCGATGTCGGCATACACCTGATCCTGGTTCTGATAGGACACCACGGTCACGCCTTGGGGCTGCCAATACGCCTTGGCGTAGGCCTCCTGAGTCGAACCCTGCTCGACGCCGACATGCTTGCCCTTCAGCGATTCAGCCGTGGGCAGCAGCGGGGAGCCGGCTTTGGCGATCATGCGGGCCGGCGCATCGAACAGCTTGTCGGAGAAGTCGATCTGCTCGCGGCGCTTGTCCGTGACGGTCAGCGACGACACGATCGCGTCGAACTTCTTACCTTTCAACGCCGGGATGATCCCGTCCAGATCCTGCTCGACCCACACGCACTTGACGTTCATTTTCGCGCACAGCGCCTTCGTCAAATCGACGTCGAAGCCGACGACCTGGCCGCTGGCCGCCGTCGATTCGAACGGCGGATAGCTGGCGTCTACCCCGATGCGCACGGTTTTCCATTCTTTCGCCATCGCGCTGGTGGCCATGACGGCGAGCGCCACGCACAGTGCGGCCTTCTTCATGTTTCTCCTGGATCAAACTGATCGTCGTGGTGTGCCGATCTCGACGACCGCCGGCTCATGGCCGGCCGTCGCTATTCTAGGCGGTCAAAATTGTCGCGCCGCGTATGGGTTCGCTTCGGTCATGCCGACGTCTTTTCGGCGTTATCGAGGGAAATTGGCGAGGCGCTGAAACCCGTGGCTGCCCCGTCGCGGCCCAGGCAGCCGGGGCCGCCGGCGCGGCTTGAGCGTCCACGTGTCTCGAAAAGGGCGGTATTTTACCCGAACAAGGGCCGGGCGCCAGTGCCGGACGCCGCTGCCTGCCGGTGGCGGGGTGCATGCGTTGTGGATGCGCGACGTTGCCGGGGCGCGGTAGAGATACCTTTGGCGCGCGCCCATTCGCGCGCATTCAGGTTCATGATCGGCAAACAGGTGGCCAGTATTGAGAGAATGGCTGCCAGCCGCCGCTCAGGCAGTGCCGCGCGCCCGACCGCCGCACGATTGCACGGATTTATGAAACGATCCGGTGCACCGTTGCCGATTGTTTAGCGTGCTTCGCACCCATACATTCTGGGCATTGCTATTTACTCTCCCGGAGACACCCCATGATCGAGATTCGCCGTTCCGACGAACGCGGCCACGCCAATCACGGCTGGCTCGACTCGTATCACAGCTTTTCGTTTGCTGACTACCGCGACCCGCAACACGTGCATTTCGGACCGCTGCGGGTGATCAACGAAGACCGCATCGCCGGCGGGCAGGGCTTTGGCACGCACGGCCATCGCGACATGGAAATCGTCACGTATGTGCTCGAAGGTGCGCTCGCGCACCGCGACAGCATGGGCAACGGCTCGACCATCCGCCCCGGCGACGTGCAGCGCATGAGCGCCGGCACGGGCGTGCAGCACAGCGAATTCAATGCATCGCAGGACGAGGCGGCGCACCTGCTGCAGATCTGGGTGATCCCGCAACGCGCGGGCGACCAGCCCAGCTACGAGGAAAAACGCTTCGACGATGCCGATAAGCGCGGGCGTCTGCGCGTGATCGCCTCGCCTGACGGCCGGGACGGTTCCGTCACGATTCATGCGGATGCCTCGATCTACGCGGCGCTGATCGACGGCGCGGAACAGGCTACCTTCACGTTGCCGAAAGGCCGGCTGGCGTATGTGCACGTGGCGCGCGGCGCGCTGACTGTGAATGGCGAAGCGCTCCAGGCCGGCGACGCCGCCAGGCTCAGCGAGACTGATCGGGTGATGCTCGAAAAGGGCCAGAACGCTGAAGTGCTGCTGTTCGATCTCGGCCCGCTCAACGGATAAGTGCGGGTAAGCGCCCATCACCGGCGGTTCCATTCCTCGGCCGACGGTTGATGGGTGCCGGTGCTATCTGGGAGCTGCCAGGTGCCAGAGGTGCTATTTAGTAGCGGCTAGCGCAACGAGCACCCCAGCTTGAAGCGCAAGCTGTACGCAAACAAAAACGCCACGGAAGCGCTTCCGTGGCGTTTTTGCATTCGGACGACGGCCGCGCAGGCCGCCTTCCACCGACGTCCTACCGATTACTGATTCGCCGCCGGCGCCGCGCCCTTGCGATGCTCCCAGCGCTCGCGCATCTTCTCGTGACGCGCTTCCATCTTCGCAAAACGCTGCTTCAGCGCGGTGCTGACGGTGGTCTTCTGCTGGTCGTTCAAACCGTTATAGAACTTGAGCCACGCGTCCGTGGTTTGCTGACGCAGCTGCGCATCTTTCTGCTCGACTTGCTGGTGCGCGGAAGCCATGGCGTTCAGATCCAGGATCGGCTGCTGCTGCGCGGCCTTCATCTGGTTCTTGATCTGCTCATGATTGGCACGCATGGCTTCGTGATTCTGCTTCATCGTGTCGAGCGCGGCCTGCCATTGCTTTTCCTGATCCGCGTTCAGCTTCAACTGATCATGCAGTTGCGTCAGTTCCTTCATGAAGTGGCCATGCCAGCCGCCGGGGCCGTCGTGACCGGCGGGCTGTGCGGCATAGGCAGCGCCCGCGCCGATGGCGAGGGCAGTGGCGGCAACGGCGAGAACGCGCGACATTTTTTTGGTGGACATTTAAGACTCCCTGTAATGGAATAGCCGACGATGCAACCGGTAATGTGGACGGCCTGCATTCGGTAAGTCACAGCGTAGAGAACTGCGCCCGGCGCTGTGTTACGTGGGTTAATGTCGCTATTACGGGCCATTACGTACGCCTTTCACCGTAACACCCGGTAACCCTTGCGGGCCGTCTGAAATCGAAAACCCTTCCTGCTGCGCGTTAAACTTCATGCCATGGCTACTCAAATACTTGTTGTTGACGACGACGTCGAATTGCGTGATCTGCTGCGCGACTATCTGGCCCGTCAGGGCATCGAAGTCTCGGTGCTGCACGACGCGGGCACGCTCGAGCGCAGGCTCGAACGCGAGCGTCCGGATCTGATCGTGCTCGACCTGATGATGCCCGGCGTAGACGGGCTGACCGCGCTGCGTAAGCTGCGTGCGTCGGGCGACGACATCCCCGTGATCATGCTCACCGCACGTGCTGATGACGTTGACCGGATTGTCGGGCTCGAACTCGGCGCGGACGACTATCTCGGCAAGCCGTTCAATCCGCGCGAACTATTGGCACGCGTGCAGGCGGTACTGCGTCGGCGCCGCACGCTGCCGTCGGCGGCTGCGCCGGAGCAGCGCGAGCCGTTCAACTTCGGCCGCTTCACGCTGGATTTCCAGTCGCGCACGCTGCATCTCGAAGACAAGCCGCTTACGCTGTCGGGCAGCGAATTTGCGCTGCTGAAGATTTTCGTCAATCACCCCATGCGCACGCTCACCCGTGAGCGCCTGCTCGAACTGCTGCATGGCCCGGAATACGACGGCACCGACCGCGGTATCGATGTACAGGTGTGGCGTTTGCGTCGCATTCTCGAAACCGACCCGTCCACGCCGCGCTTCATTCAAACGGTGCGCGGACGCGGCTACGTGTTCGTGCCGGATGGCGAACAGCATGCGCCGGCCCATTGATTCGCTGTTCGGGCGCCTCGCGCTGCTAGTCATTGCGGTGCTGCTGCTGTCGCATTTCGCGTGGTATGCGCTGATGCGGCTCGAGCGCAGCCAGCTGCAAACGCGCTACGCAGTCGAGGAAGCCACCTTCCTCGTCGACGCGGTGCGCCAGCACGTCGCCCGTACGCCGGACCAGCCCTTGCCGTCACGCGTCAGGCTGGTCGATCCAACGAGCGCTGACGTGCCGCCGGATATCGCCACGCTGCCGCCGCCGCTCGAACGTTTTATCGAGGACGTGCGCGATCGCATGCCCGCCGGCACTCAGGTGCGGGTCGGTCAGCCAGGCCGTCCGCCCACGCTGTGGGTGCGCACCACGACGGATCGCAGCTGGATCGTGGTGCCGGTGCAGCCGTTGCGCCCGCCCCGTTCGCTTGATCGCACGGTGCTGTGGCTCGCGATCATTTTCTCGTTCGCGGTAATGGCGGCGCTCTTTGCCGCGTGGGCGCTGCAGCAGCCGTTGCGCTCGCTCGCCCAGGCGGTGGCGCGCTTCGGCCGCGGCTTGCCGGTGCCTCCGGTGCCCGAGCGCGGTCCGCGCGAATTGCGGCAGTTGACGCACGGCTTCAACCAGATGGTTCAGGAAGTGGCACGTACTGAAAACGACCGGGCCGTGATGCTGGCCGGCGTCGCGCATGACCTGAAAACGCCGCTGGCGCGCTTGCGGCTGCGTGCCGAAATGATGGAAGAAGTGAAGATGCGCGACGGTGTCGTGCGTGACGTCGATTCAATGACGCATATCGTCGAACAGTTCCTGGTGTTCGCACATGACGGCGCCGATCGCAGCGAAGCGGTCGAAGTGGACGCGCAATGCGAGCGCGTGGTCCGCAGTTATCGTGCGGTTGCTGCCGGTGCGCCCACTGTGCGGACCGAACTCAACGCGGGTCCTGGTTTCCTGCTGCCCGCGGCGACGCTCGACCGGATCCTGTCGAACCTGCTGGACAACGCACATGCTTACGGTGCGCCGCCGATCGTCGTCGCCACGGCGCGCACGGCACAGGGTTTCACGCTTTCGGTGAGCGATAACGGCAGCGGTATCGCCGCGCAGGACCTGATCAATGCCAGCCGGCCGTTCGTCCGGCTCGACCCGGCACGCGGCGGCAACGGCCATAGCGGGCTGGGGCTCGCGATCGTCGAGCGTCTGGTGAGGCGTGCGGGCGGGGAGTGGGAGATTGGCAACCACGGCGGCCGTGGCTTGCGGGTCATGATGAGCTTTCCGTTCGAAGTGGTCCCGCGGGTCCAGGCGATCTCGGAAAGCGTCTGGTAGGTTGAGCTGAGCGGGGCAAGGGCGGCAGGCGCCCGCCCCGCTATGTCTGTGCCGCAATGCGATGTCCGGACGCAATGTTCGGAATACGGCGTCCCGGGCCCGATGCGCTAGTCTGAAAACAGCGTGTTCAACG
Organism: Paraburkholderia sediminicola; assembly: GCF_046030555.1. Lineage (GTDB taxonomy): Bacteria > Pseudomonadota > Gammaproteobacteria > Burkholderiales > Burkholderiaceae > Paraburkholderia > Paraburkholderia sediminicola_E. Next base: position 80,779 of record NZ_JAQQCH010000027.1, read on the forward strand.
CATTCGCCGCGTCACCATCCACCGTATTCCACGTCACCGTTTCGGCTTCGAAGATGTAGTGCGTGGTGTACTTGCCAAGACGCGCGAGTATTTCTTCCTGAATCAGTTCCGGCGCGACTTCCAGTTTCAGATACCACGCAGTCGACGACAGGCGAGTCTGGAACGCGCCGTATTCGGCCAGCAGATGATCGAATGCGTCAGCATCGTGATCGCGACAGACGATGACCAAATTTCCCTTCATGCGAATCTCCCGTTAAAGCGGTAGCGGCAACCTCAATGTCAGGGTCGATGATACCTGCTTCGTTACGGGACGCCCGAGGCCGGGACTTGCTTTGCGTCAGTGAGCTGACTCACCGGGGCACGGATTGCACTGAATGGACATGGATTGCCGGCGGTGACCGGCGCGCTGCCAGGTATCAGCCGGACTCACCAGACGTCACCACGCGGTGGCCACCGTTCGCGCGGGCGGCGCGGTGTCGTCGGGCGGAAGCGCTTCGGTGCGGTCGCGGCCGCCTGTCTTCGCTGCGTAAAGCGCGGTGTCGGCGCGGCTCATGATGCGTTCGGGCAGATCGTCGGACGAGAGTTCGGTGATGCCGATGCTCACGCTCAAGCCCACCGAGGCGGGCAACTGCGGCGAAGGAACCGCCTTCAGACGCAGACGCAAGCGCTCGACGACTTCGCGGCCGCCGGCCAGGTCCGTGGCCGGCAGCAGCAAGCCGAATTCTTCGCCGCCCAGCCGGCCAACCGCATCGGAGCCACGCAACTCGGCGCGGCAGGTGTCGACGAAATGTTCGAGCGCGCGGTCGCCGGCGGCATGGCCGAAGCGGTCGTTGATCTGCTTGAAGTGGTCGAGGTCGGCGATTGCCATGCACAGCGGTTCGTTGGCCGCATGCGCATGTTCGATCTCGCGGCGTAGCAGATCGAGGAAGTAGCGCCGCGACAGCGCGCCGGTCAGCGCATCGTGGCGCGCCTCGGCCGAGAGCAGGGTGTTGGCCGATTGCAATTGCTCGGCGAGATCGCGCGTGGCGCGATGGTGGCGCCGCTCGCGCACGTACGACACGGTGATGACCCACGCGAGCGCGACGGTGCCGGCCAGCGTCAGAAACACCAGCAGATGATCGCGCTTGTGATTGCGCAACAGTTCAGGCCAGGCCGCGAGCGGATCGACCAGATGCGCCGACAGCCCCGAATTCAAGCCGCTGCGTGCCTGATACAGCGCCGGCGCTGGTTGCTCGCTCATGCCGAACAGCTGTCCGGCGACGCTTGTGGGCACCCAGGGCGCCTGTTCGCGCACTTGCGGGTCGACCTGAATCCGTATGTCGGGGAGGATTTCGCGGCGATAGATGGTCATGCGCTCGGCTGCGCTCATCTGCGCGACGCGCGAGTTCGGCAGCGCGTGACCTTCGAGTTCGCTGTTGTGCGCCATGATAATGACGCCGTTTTCATCGGCGACGAAGGTACCTGCATGCGCGACCCAGTGGCGCAGTCGCGCGATCCCCACCTTGGCCACCACCACGCCGACCAGCAGGCCTTCGCCGTACACCGGCGCCGCGATGAAAATGCCAGGCTCGCCGCTATTGCGGCCGACGCCATAGGCTTCCGAAAACGCGCCGAGCAGGGCATTCGTCAGGTAGCCGCGCGTGCGCATGTCGACGCCGACGAAGGAGTGTTCCGCACCGAGCGGGTGATTGATGGAGTTGCTCGATGCGACGCAGATGCCGTTGGCGTTGACGAGCCAGACCTGGTCGAGCCCGGAGAAGCCTTGCGCGTCATGCAGGAAATCACTCACCGCGGTCATCTGCGGGTCTTTTAACAACGCGGTGCGTAGGGCGGGTTCCGTCGCTCCGTTGTTCGCGGCATAATTCTGGGATTGCACCAGCGCGTGCTGGATCACGTCCATTTCGGCCATGGTTGCGGGGATGGCCCGAGACATCGCGAGGTCACTGGCAATCACCTCCGCCATGTTGTCGACGATTGACGTGGACATTTGCCGCTGCGTGCGCAAGGCCGCGCCCAGCTCTTGCTGTACCATCCGGTCCGCGACCATGCCAGCCACGAACCAGCAAACGAGCACGATCAGCGCGAAGCTGATCGGTCCGGTTGCCTGGCGCAAGGTTGTCCTGTTCATCGACCCTCTGATCCGTCTGGCTGTGACATGCAACTAGCTCATTCGTGGCAGCGCGCTGGCGCTGTTTCGCCCCTGCGGAAGCGGCCGGCGATACGCCCTCGGTGTGGGCCGCGCGCTGGTCCGGCATAACCGCAAAGAGGTGCGTCGTCTCTTGATTTTAACCGTCATGGGGCTTGACGCCACCGTTATTGCGGGAATGCGAAGTGCGCCCACCGCGTCCATCCGATTCTTAACGGCAACGTGTCAGCTTTCTGAATGGCAGCGCGGGTTTTCCGGGTGTTTGAAACTAGCCCAGGCTGTCATCGCGATGGCGGGAAAAGTGGCTGGCGCACGGGAGTCGATGGCTCGCTTTACCGCCTTGGGCCGCGGCTGGCGAAGGCCGTTGCCGGGGCGTTCAGCGCTATTTGCCGCTATTTGCCGTGAAAGGTTGTGCCTGAAACATAGGATGGTGTAGTGTCGTGCCGTCCAAAACAAGGAAAGCCCGCCAGCCTTCGGGCGGCGCCTGCGGCGACAGGAGCCCGGCTTGACAGTTGCGGTCCCGGACGGCTCGCCCGCGGACACATCCGTCACCGGGTCACGTGTCTCCAACGCTAACGATTTACCGCGCACATGCGTTTTTGCCATGCCTGATTTCCGCTTTCCGGACCGATCTTCAGACTGCCGCGCCGAAGCCGCGGCCCCCCTCGTGCGTTTGAATGCCTGTATGAATAGGGAGAGCGTCTGATGGATTTCAGCTTCAACCTGAAGCGCACCGCCAATGCGTCGGCATGGCGGGTGTTGCCCAACCGTTGGGACTTCGTCGCCTTTCCGCTGATCATCTGCATCATCGCGATGGCCGCGATCGGTTTCCACGAAACCCTGGCGCCGATGTCGACGCTCAAGACTCAGGCGATTTCGCTCGACCCGTCGAATCTGCCCGAGTACGCCATGCGCACCACGCTGCGCATGCTGGCGGCAATGGTCGCCTCGCTGATCTTTACGCTGGTGTACGGCACGCTGGCTGCCAAGAGCCGCCGCGCCGGCCTCGTGCTGGTGCCGATTCTCGACATCCTGCAGTCGGTGCCGGTGCTCGGCTACATTTCGTTTACGGTCACGTTCTTCCTCGCGCTCTTTCCAGGACGTGTGCTCGGTGCCGAGCTCGCGGCGATCTTCGCGATCTTCACGAGCCAGGCGTGGAACATGACATTCAGCTTCTACCAGTCGCTGCGCACGGTGCCGCGCGATCTGGACGAAGTCTCGCGCGGCTTTCATCTGACTTCATGGCAACGCTTCTGGAAACTCGAAGTGCCGTTCTCGATGCCGGGCCTCATCTGGAACATGATGATGTCGATGTCGGGCGGCTGGTTCTTCGTGGTCGCTTCCGAAGCCATCACGGTCGGCAACAATACGATCACGCTGCCGGGTATCGGCGCCTACCTTGCGCAGGCGATCTCCGATAAGAACCTGCATGCGGTCGGGTGGGTGATCCTCGCCATGACGGTCGTGATTCTCGCCTACGACCAGTTTCTGTTCCGCCCGCTGGTCGCATGGGCCGACAAATTCCGCATGGAAACCACCAGCTCGGGCAATGCGCCGGAATCGTGGCTGCTCGACCTGATCCGCCGCACCCGGCTGATTCACCGCTTGCTGGTGCCGCTCGGCTGGATGTTTGCGAAGGCCGCGCGTATGCCGTTCCGGTTGCCGGTATTCCATGGCCCGCGCTTCCATATTCCGCAGCGCGAGAAGTCCTCGCGCCTGGGAGATATTGCCTGGGCGATTCTGGTGCTGGTGACCACGGTCTATGTGGTGTTCCGCGTGATCACCTACGTGCGAACTGGCGTGTCGCTCGACGAAGTCTGGCACGTGTTCGTCCTGGGGCTCATCACGCTGCTGCGGGTGGTGCTGCTGATCGCAATCGCCTCGGTGATCTGGGTGCCGATCGGTGTGCTGATCGGCCTGCGGCCGGCGCTGGCGGAGAAGATGCAGCCAATTGCGCAGTTCCTCGCCGCGTTCCCTGCGAACCTGCTGTTCCCGGTGTTCGTGATCGCCATCGTGCGCTTTCATCTGAACCCGGATATCTGGCTGTCGCCGCTGATCGTGCTCGGCACCCAGTGGTATATCCTGTTCAACGTGATTGCCGGCGCGAGTTCGTATCCGAACGACTACCGCGAGGCGGCCAAGAACTTCCACATTCGCGGCTGGCAATGGTGGCGCCAGATCATGCTGCCGGGCATTTTCCCGTACTACGTGACGGGCGCGATCACCGCCTCGGGCGGTGCGTGGAACGCGAGTATCGTCGCGGAATTCGTCCAGTGGGGCGACACCAAAGTCGCCGCGCATGGCCTCGGCGCCTATATCGCGCAGACCACCGCGGCGGGCGACTATCCGAAGATCATTCTGGGCATCGCGGTGATGTCCCTGTTCGTGACTCTGTTCAACCGCCTGCTGTGGCGTCCGATGTACGCCTATGCCGAAGCCAAGCTCCGGCTAGATTGAGAATAAAGGCTAAACGCGATGCAAAATCCTAAAGCTGCTATGACCGCCGCGCCGATCCAGACCCCGCCGAAGCCGCCGCGCCTCGGCGAAGAGATCCTGTGCGTCAAGGACGTGTGCCGCGGGTTCAACAAGTCGCAGGGCGAACTGCTCGTCCTCGACGACGCGAATCTTTCTTTGCGCGAAGGCGAGATTGTCGGTTTGCTGGGTCGCTCGGGCTCGGGCAAGTCGACGCTGCTGCGCATCATCGCCGGTCTGATTGAGCCGACCGACGGCGAAGTCACGTATATGGGCAAGCCGCTCGACGGCCCGGCCAGGGGCGTGGCGATGGTGTTCCAGACCTTCGCGCTGTTCCCGTGGTTGACCGTGCTGCAAAACGTGGAAGCGGGTCTCGAAGCGCAGGGTGTGGGCGCGAGCGAGCGGCGCACTCGCGCACTCGCGGCAATCGACCTGATCGGTCTCGACGGTTTCGAAAACGCTTATCCGCGCGAGTTGTCGGGTGGCATGCGTCAGCGCGTCGGCTTTGCTCGTGCGCTGGTGGTCGACCCCACGCTGCTGCTGATGGACGAACCGTTCTCCGCGCTCGACGTGCTGACCGCCGAAACGCTGCGTACCGACTTGCTCGACCTGTGGACACAAGGCCGCATGCCGATCAAGGCGGTGCTGATCGTTACGCACAACATCGAGGAAGCGGTGTTCATGTGCGACCGGATTCTGGTGTTGTCGTCCAATCCGGGGCGTGTGATCGCCGAGATCAAGGTGCCGTTCAAGCATCCGCGTAACCGTCTGGACCCGGCGTTCCGTCGTCTGGTTGACGAGATCTACGCGAAGATGACCGCGCGTCAGACCGACGAAAAGACCAAGAAGGGCCTCGAGCTGCATAGCTGGCTGCCGCATGTGTCGACCAACCTGATGGCCGGTCTGATCGAAACGCTGGCCGCCGCCCCGTACCATGGCCGCGCGGACATGCCGGAAATCGCCCGTTCGCTGCATCTGGAGGTGGACGATCTGTTTCCGGTCGCCGAAGTGTTGCAGCACCTGGGCTTCGCCGACGTGCGCGAAGGCGATATTTTCCTGACGCCGCCAGCCCGTGTGTTCTCTGAATTCGGTACCCAGGAGCGCAAGATGATGTTCGCCGAGCATCTGCTGCGCCATGTGCCGCTCGCCGCGCGGATCAAGAAGGTGTTGAACGAACGGCCAGGGCATCGCGCGCCGCGCGTGCGCTTCGAACAGGAGCTCGAGGATTTTCTGTCGGACAGCGCCGCGGAAGAGACGCTCGACGCAGTGATCAACTGGGGCCGCTATGGCGAGATCTTCTCGTACAACGACCAGACGGAAATTTTCAGTCTGGAAGACGTGGAGTCTTAAACCCGCGTTGGCCAAGACGGCTTCAGGCAAAAAGCGGCAGGGGAGAACCTGCCGCTTTTTTTATTGCAGATTGCCCCAGCGCTCGACCGCTGGCTCCGCCGACGCCCACTTCCAGCCCTTGTCCTGCTGGCAGGCGCTCGCCGTGTACCAGGCTTCATGCGCGTTCGGGCCGTCGCCGTCCTGTACCGAGAACACGAAATCCTTGCACAGCGCGAGCGCGGAGCTGAACGCGCGCGTCACGCGCACCTGGCCGTGGCCGTTCTCGATCGGTAGCGTGTGCTTGACTGCCCAAGGCCGCGTCTCGCCGACCGGCATTGCACCCGCCAACGCCGCGATCATGTTCTGCTGATCGGTATGCATGTTGCGCATATAGCGGCCGACGGCTTCGTCGGTCGCGGCCTGGACGGCGATACCGACACCGATGCCGACTGCCGGGTTGGACGTCACAAGGCCTGACGCGACACCGGCTGCGGCGCCGCTCGCCGCGCCGACCGACGAGCAGCCGCTCGTCAGCAGGCTGGCGCCGACGCAGATCGCACCAGCCAGCACGAGCCGCAGCCGGTTGCCTGAAAGCGCTGCAGCAGAGGTGCGCGGGACCAGGGCGGCACGCGCATCATCGGCGAGGCATCGCCCGGACAGCGCGTGTTCATTCCGGGTGCGTGGAGGTGACAGCGCCCTCATTGCAACGCGCCCCAGCGTTCGGTTGCAGGTTCGGCCGAGGCCCATTTCCAGTTGTCGCCGTCACGGCAGATCGACGCGACGTAGAACGCGCTGCTCGCCGGCACATTCTTGGTGGCGGTCTGATCGACCGAGAAGACGATTTCCTTGCAGTCGAGCGCGCCGGCGCTAATCGTGCGGCTAACGGTTACGCGGCCGTGTTCGTCGTCTTCGATCGGCACCGAGTGCGTCACGCTCCACGGTGCGATCGCGCCGACTTCGAGCGGCCCGGCAATTTTGGCGATGCCGTCCTGTGTATTCGTGTGCACCACGCGCTCCGAGTACTGCACGCCGGCGCGCGCCGCGGCCAGCGCGCCGAGACCGATGCCGGTAGCGACTGCCGCATTGCTGGTGACCTTGGCCGCGAGCGCGGCGCCTGCGATACCGGCGCCGGCGGTGGCGCCTTCCGAATAGAGCGAACTACATCCGCTCAACGCCGACGTGATCGCCACGGCCAACGCGGCGAGCGCCGTTGCATTCGGACGTCCGCGTTTGACTGCTTTAGCCGCGTTGGCTGTTTGCTTTGCCCATTTGGCCCACACCATACTTTTTTGCATTTCCCTGTCTCTGCTCCTGCGACTGCCTTTCGTTCACGCGAAGCAGATGTGTAAACGAGCGGCACGTCTTTCTCATTGCTGCACTATGCGCTGCCGCATTTTGCAGGATGCCATTTGTAATTGGCAGTGGGAAAGTGCAAGCAATTGCAAAAGATGGTGCGAGTCAAATCAGTTTCTGCTTGGCCGGCGCCGATTTGATTGGGGGTGCGAAGGGATTAATTATGAGATGACTGGTGTGCAGAAACGGACGTTTCAGCAGCGAGGGGATGCAAAGCAGGCGGCCAAGAGCGATGTAAAAAGTAGAGGGTGAGCGTCAAAAACACAGGCTCACGCGGGCGAGCCGCATGAGTGCCTGGCACGGCTTATTGCTCGTTTTCTTCTTCAGCGCCTTCGTCACCGCCGTACACACTCAAGCGGTTGTACAGCGTTTTCAGACTCACGCCGAGCGCTTTGGCGGCGCGCCGCTTGTCACCGCCGCAGTATTTGAGCGTGCCGAGAATGATCTGCTTTTGCGCATCGGCGAGCGGAGTGCCGATCCACACGCTCATCGCGTCGCCTTGGGTCACAGGCTTTTTCACGCGCGACGCGAGATGCGGGTGCGGCAGCTCGACCGTCTTCTCCGCGAGAATGAACGCGCGATACACCGCGTTCTTCAGCTCGCGCACGTTGCCCGGCCACGACCAGGTTCGCAGTGTTTCGATCGACCGTTTGCTGAAGCTCTTGCTTGCGCTTTCCTGCTGGTTCAGCAAGGCGAGGAAGTGTTGCGCGAGCAGTTCGCGATCGCTCTCACGCTCGCGCAACGGCGGCGCGCGCAATGGAAAAACGGCAAGCCGGTACATCAGGTCTTCGCGCAGGCCATTTTCCTTCACGGCTACCGCGGGGTCGCGATTGGTCGCTGCGATCACGCGCACGTCGCCGCGAATCAGTTCGTTGCCGCCGACCCGGAAAAACGTGCCGGTCTCGAGCGCGCGCAAGAGCTTGACCTGGCGCACGGGCGCCATTTCCGTGATTTCGTCGAGAAACAGCGTGCCGCCGTTCGCATGTTCGAAGTAGCCAATGCGGCCCTGGACCGCGCCGGTGAAGCTGCCTTTTTCGTGGCCGAACAATTCGGCTTCAATGAGTTCGTCGGGAATCGCGCCGCAGTTCACGGCAACAAACGGCGCGTCCTTGCGGCTGCTTTGATCGTGAATCGTGCGGGCAATCAGTTCCTTGCCGGTGCCGGATTCGCCGATGATCAGCGCGGTCGCGTCAGTGCTGGCGACGCGTTCGATCTGTTCGTACAGATCGAGCATCACCGGCGATGAGCCATACAGCAGCCCGTACGATTTCAGTCCCGCGATGCCGTCCGCGACGCGCTGCTTCGCTTGTGCCGGAGCATTGCCGCCGGTGGTGACGGTGGGCGAGTCCAGATCGATTGACGCCATAAACGGGGAATCCTGTGCAAATGGGGTTCGGTGTTGCGGCGCGCAGGCCTTGGAGCAAGACGGACCCATGCGGCCACTATCTCACAGAAATTCGATTTAACCACTTTGGCGCGACTTCCGGCAATCCATGTGACGGTCGGCGAAATAGCCCAGCGGTCGAAAATGCCTTAATCCGTGCCGGCATCGAATGAGGGCGGCAAATTTACCGGGCACGACGTTTGCGTTGTTCCTCCGACACGCGAATGCTTTTTGAGCGACTCGGTTCAAAGCGCGCCGGCAACGGATGCGGGTTGTCGATTGATCTCGACGCGCCGGGAATAAGGCTCAAACAATGCGCAAATACCGAATTCAGACATAGGAGTGAATGATGACTGACACCACGCAACAGCTTGCACTCGGCGGTCAGAAGATTGTCGAGGATCTGAGGGTACTGCTGACGGACTCGGAAGAGATGCTGCGACTTGCCGCCAATGTGCCGGGCGAGGGCGTCGACGCGCTGCGCGACCGGCTGGGCGCGCATGTCGAAACGCTGCAATCGGCGCTCGGCGATGCGCAGCAGAACGCGCAGCGACGCTATCGGGTCGCGACGGTCAATACCGAACGCTACGTGCGGCACAACCCGTGGCGCTCGATCGGTATTGCCGCGGGCGCCGGCTTTCTGCTTGGCGTTTTGAGCGCGCGCTAACGCGCCGTGCTCGACACCAATCCGTCTGACGATAACAAGGAGTTCGTGATGGGACGACCCAAAATTGGTATTTTTGGCGCGCTGATGGCGCTGGGCGGCTTTCTGGCTTTGCGCTATGTGCAGCGAAACCGTGCCGCGCAGATTCCGGTGGCACGTGAGCTGAGCCGCTGGGAAGACGAGGGCGGCACGGTGGCAACGCCGCCTACGCCGGCCGGCAGCGTGACCGCCGCGAGTGCCGTCGCGTCTACGCCAGATACCGCGCACGGCGCAAATGGCTCGGCGCATCCCAATGGAAAAGAAGGCGCGTGGCCGTTTCCGCGCAGTTGAGTACCGCGCTTGAGGACGCCTGCGCGCGCCGCCTTCGTCTGCGTGCCGCTTCGGGATGCGGCGTCTGGCCACATTACAGATTTGTCTCGATAAAGCCGTATAATAGGTAAATAGACAACAATGTCGCGCCTTGTGGCGGGGTTTCCCCGCAGATTGTTGCGATATTGAATCAAGTCGAAGGTTCGGCGCTGCTATGAAAGGTTAGCGTGTGCTCACATCTGAACGCATACGCGGCGCAGCGGCAAGCCGTCGGCTGGCTGTCCAGCATACGGTGTTAAATGTTCCCTCATTCACGCTTTCGGGCTCTCGAGACGCGATGCCACACGTACTGATTGTCGATGACGATGCCGGTACCCGCGAGGCGCTTGCCGCCATCATCGGGGAAGACGGTTTGACTACCGCCACTGCGGGCGATTTGCGCGAAGCGCGCATTCAACTGGTCCGGCAGATGCCGGACGTGGTCTTTACCGACCTGAAGCTGCCTGACGGCAGTGGGGTCGATCTGTTTGAAGATCTCGATCCGCGCTCCGGCGTGGAGGTGATCGTGATTACCGGCCACGCCACGGTGGAGTCGGCGGTCAATGCGCTGAAAATGGGCGCTACCGACTATCTGGTGAAGCCGATCAACATGCAGCGCGTGAAGGCGATCCTGTCGCGCCTGCCGCGCGCTGGCGACCTGAAGGCGGAAATCGGCACCTTGCGCGGCGAGTTGCGCCGCATGGGCCGTTTTGGCTTGATGCTTGGCAATTCACCCGCCATGCAGGAGGTCTACGACCAGATCGGCCGTGTTGCGCCGACGGCGGCCTCGGTCATGCTGGTGGGCGAGTCCGGTACCGGCAAGGAAGTCGCCGCCCAGACGCTGCACCAGCTCAGCTTGCGCCGCAAGCATGCGTTTCTCGCGGTGAACTGCGGCGCGATCTCGCCGAATCTGATCGAATCGGAAATGTTTGGCCACGAGCGCGGCTCGTTCACCGGCGCGGACCGTCAACACAAAGGCTATTTCGAACGCGCGAACGGCGGCACGCTGTTCCTCGACGAAATCACTGAAATGCCGATCGAGTTGCAGGTGAAACTGCTGCGCGTGCTGGAAACCGGCATGTTCATGCGGGTCGGCACGACTAAGGAAATTGAAACGGACGTGCGCCTGATCGCGGCTACTAACCGCGATCCTGAGCAGGCGGTGCTGGAAGGCAAGTTGCGGCTCGACTTGTACCACCGTCTGAATGTGTTTCCGATCAGTCTGCCGCCGTTGCGCGACCGGGGTAAGGACGTCGATCTGCTCGCGCAAGCGTTCCTCGACGATCTCAATGAGCGTCACAGTACGAAGAAGCATTTCCCGCCCGCTGTGAAGGAAATGCTGATGTCGTATCCGTGGCCGGGCAATGTGCGTGAACTGAAGAATTACGTGCAGCGCGCGCACATCATGTCGGGTACGGATTCGGACAGCACGGCGACGGTGCCGTTGCAGATCACGTTGTCGAAGCCGGCCGCCGGCACGGCGATTACGATTCCGTTTGGCACTTCGCTTGCCGAAGCGGACCGTCAGTTGATTCTGGCTACGCTCGAGCAATGTGGTGGCGTGAAGACGCGCGCTGCTGAGATCCTTGGGATTAGTTTGAAGACGCTTTATAACCGTCTCGTTGAGTATGGCAATGATGCGCGTGATGATGGCGATGCTGCTGATGAGTCGCGGGCTTTGGGGGGGGCGGATGCCTGAAGGTGGGTTTTTTTGCCTTTGGCGATGGGGTTGATTGCCTGCGGCGTTGGCCTTTCCTTGTTTTCTTAGTGGTTTATTAGCGTTCGCCCCTGTGCGGGGCAGGCACTTACTTTCTTTGCCACCGCAAAGAAAGTAAGCAAAGAAAGCGGCTCACACCGCTAATTCTTAAGCGGGTCCCGCGCGCAGCCACGGTAGTGGTGCATCTGGAATCTGTGTTCTCGCACCTTCAGCCTCGGTGACAAGGCCGTCATACATCCGGCGGCGCTGCGCGCGCCGTCGCGGTGCTTCATTCACCACCCACCGCCTTTTTTCGCCCAGTAGTACCTCACAAAGCCGCCTGCCGTACTCGATGCGCGCGGTGCCTCACAAAGCCGCCTTGCCGTACTCGATGCGCGCGGTACTTCACAAAGCCGTCTGCCGTGCTTGCTGCTCGTGGCAATTCGCTAAGCTTTCTGTCGTACTTGATGGTCTCGGCACGTCAAAGGGCAGGTTACCGTTTTCGGCGCCAGTCGCACGTCATACGGGCTATGTTTTGTGTCGGCGACGATTCCGAAACACGGAGTCCGTTGGCATTTCGCCGAGGCGAAGCCGATGGCCCCAACGCGCCCAAACGAAGCCCATGTTTCCTGATGGACTCTTCTGGCGAGCGCGTAGTGCGAGGCGGGAAGCATGACTGCCTGGTCACTCACGCGGAGTGGGCGAGAACACAGATTCCAGATGCACCACTG
>NZ_JAQQCH010000028.1:0-88435 GCF_046030555.1 Paraburkholderia sediminicola
GAGGGGCAACGCCAATAGACCACCGAGAAATCAAGGAAAGGCCAAAAAGCCAGATCAAGAAAAGCCCAAGAAGCCAGATCAAGAAAAACCAACCGCCGAGAGGCAACCAACAAACCTAAGCGGCAAAAGCAACCGCCAAATTGCGCCTCTCAACCACCATCTCCTCAATCAACCCAGCCAGCACATCCACAGCAGGGTCCCGATTAACAGAAGCTCGATGCAACTCCAGATCAGCCGCGGGCAAGGCGGGCAACCCCTCCTGAACCCCTAGCACCCGCCAGTTCTCCGGCAACGTACACCGATCGATAATAGTAACGGCCACGCCGTGGTTAACCGCAACCTTAATCCCGGTAGGACTCTGACTCGTATACACAACCTGATAATGCCGCTCAACCGCGGCAAGCGCTTCAAGCCCCCGCTGCCGATAGCAGCAGGTCTCAGGAAACAAGGCAAGCGGCACCGGCGCCCCGGCCTCCAGAACAAAATCCCGGTGCGCGGCCCACACCACTTCCTCACGCCCGAGATGCCGCCCACTGGTCTGCGACCCGTGCCGCACCACCAAAGCCAGATCCAGCTCCCCTGCCTGCAACCGCTCCAGCAACTCGAGCGACATCCGGCAATGAATATGTGGCCGCGCGCCCGGCCTTAGCGCATAAAACTTCTTGAGCAGCTCAGGCAGCCATAACTCCGCATAGTCCTCGGGCAGGCCAAAGCGGATCACCCCATCGCTATTACTCCGGTTCAGTGCGGCGATTGCCTCGTTCTGCACCTGAATGATGCGCCGGGCGTGAATCAGAAAATTCTCGCCATCACGCGACAAAGCCAGTCGGCGGCTGTTACGCAGAAACATATGAGTTTCCAACCGCTCCTCCAGCGTGCGGATTCGCAGACTGATGGTCGACTGTGTGCGGTGCAGCAGTTTGGCCGCTGCGGTAAACCCACCGCTGTCGACCACGGTAACGAATGCCCGTACCAGTTCGGGGTCCAGAGAACTCAGTTTTGACCAATCGGGTCCGCTGATGGAAGCCATCGGAATTACTCGCTTTCCAAAGAAATTTGGCGATCAAAACATGGGGGCGTCAGTGAGGTGATTGTTGTCGAAAACAATTCGCTTCACAAATCAGTCTGAACCCCTAATCTGGAGTCTCTCCGTGTCAGTCAGTCTTCCTCTTGCCGACGCCGAATGCAACGATTTGAGCGACATCGTCGATACCGGACGTTATCCGTTGCACGATCCGGACCATCCCCGTATGCGCGAGCTGATCGCGAGCTGCCGCGCCCACCTGGCGGGCAACGGCAGCGCGGTGCTGCACGGCTTCCTGCGGCCCGAAGCGCTCGCCCAGGCACGGGCCGAAGGCGTGGCGCTCGCGGCCAAGACCTACTTTTCGACGCGTAAGGTCAACGCTTACTTCACTGCGGACGATCCGTCGCTGCCCGCCGACGATCCGCGCCGCGTCTTCATGGACCGCACCAGCGGCTTCGTTACCCGTGATGTCATCCCCGCGGACGCGATCGTGCACCGCATCTATGTAGCCCAGGCGATGAAACGCTTCGTTGCCGCCTGCCTCGGTGAAGCGCGCGTCTGGGAGTACGCGGACCCCTATGCCGGACTGGTTCAAAACGTCATGCCGCCGGGCACCGAACAGCCGTGGCATTACGACACCAACGAATTCATCGTCTCGATGATGACGCAACAGCCGGAAGCGGGCGGCGATTTCGAGTATTGCCCGAATATCCGTTCGCCCCAGGGCGAGAACTATGGCGACGTGGGCAGCGTGGTGCGCGGCGAGACGCGCGCGCCGATCAACGTGATCACGTTGCAGCCCGGCGATCTGCAACTGTTCAAAGGACGCTTTTCGCTGCACCGCGTCACGCAGGTGCAAGGTGGAATCGACCGGCATACGGCGATCTTCGCGTACTCGCAGAAGCCGGGTGTGATCGGCCGGCTCGAACGCACGCGCCAACTGTATGGACGCGTGTCCGAAATGCATCTGGAAGCCGAGCAACGTCTCGTGCGGGCCGACAACCTCGTCGATTGAAGCTTTTTTCTAAAACCATCCCACATCCCCTTCAAAAATATGACGATTATTCGCCCGACTCACCGCCCCGAAGATTGCGAACCGACCGCGGAAGAAATCGCGCAGATCCAGCGGGACCGGCTCGCCGCGGTGCGCCGCGAACTGAAAAAACGCGATCTGACCGCTGCGATCCTGTTCGACCCCACGCATATGCGTTATGCGACCGGCTCGCGCAATATGCAGGTCTATTCGATGCGCAATCCGGCGCGCTATCTGTTCGTGCCGGCCGAAGGCAAGGTGGTGCTGTTCGAATACGCAGGCTGCGATTTTCTCGCCGACGGACTCGATACGGTCGATGAAGTGCGGCCAGCCACCGCGATTTCCTATTATTTCTGCGACGACATGCTGGGCCGCGTCACCGAACGCTGGGCCGACGAAATCGACGAACTGGTCAAGCAGAGTGGCGGCGGCAAACGCATCGCCATCGAAAGTGCGACGTCGGCGGCTGCCTTTGCATTGCAGGCGCGTGGCTATCAGATCAGCGACGCACAGGAACCGCTCGAACGGGCGCGGTCGATCAAGGTTCCCAACGAGATCAAGATGATCCGCTCATCGCTGCGTGCCGCCGAAGAGGGCGTGCGCAAGCTCGAAGCGGCCCTCGTGCCCGGCATCAGTGAAAACGAACTGTGGTCGCATTTGCACAAGCACATCATCGAAACGGACGGCGACTATGTGGAGACACGTCTGATCAGTTCGGGGCCGCGCACCAATCCGTGGTTCCAGGAGAGCAGCCCGCGCAAGATCCAGACAGGCGAGCTGGTCGGGCTCGATACGGACGTCGTGGGGCGCTTCGGCTATTACGCCGACTTCTCGCGCACCTTCCTGTGCGGTGACACGCCCGCCACGGCGGCGCAGAAAAACCTCTACAAGCTCGCCTATGAACAGATCCATTCGAACATGGAGAACGTGCGCGCCGGCACGACCTTCCAGGAGTTCATCGCGAAAGCGTGGAAGATTCCCGGCCCTTATCAGGCGCGCCGTTATTTCGCGCTCGCGCATGGCGTCGGCATGACCGGCGAATATCCGTACATCGTCCATCGCGAGGACAACGACGCCAAGGGCTATGACGGTGTGATCGAGCCTGGCATGACGCTGTGCGTCGAAAGCTATATCGGTCATGAAGACGGCGGTGAGGGCGTCAAGCTGGAAGAGCAGGTGTATGTGCGCGACGACGGCCGCGTGGAACTGCTGTCTGACTATCCGTTCGAGAAGCGCCTGCTCGCCTGAGCGCACGGCGGGTCCTAACCGGCATGTGAGGCAGAGGTTCGACTTCTCGCGCGTGCCGACTCAATGCAATTCAACGTTCCAAGGGTGATCGACGATGCAATTCAGACAAGTTCGGGCGGTGCTGTGCGCCGCCGCCATGGCCTTGACCGGCGTTAGTGCGCACGCTGCGGATAGCTGGTGCGCGCAGGGCAAGACGGTGCATTTCGCGGGCATTACGTGGGAAAGCGGCTCCTTCGCAACCGAGGTGCTGCGGCAGATTCTGGAGAAGGGTTACGGCTGCAAAACGGATGTCGTGCCCGGCAGCACGGCGGCCACTGAAACCGCGCTGGCGCACAACGACGTGCAGGTGTGGGCCGAACAATGGACCGGGCGCAGCGAGATCACCGCGAAAGCCGTGGCTTCGGGCAGCGTCAAACTGGTCGGCGACACCTTGCCGGGTGGCACGAAGGAAGGCTGGTTCGTGCCCGAATACGTGGTGAAGGGCGATCCAAAACGCGGCATCAAGCCGGTCGCAGCGGGCCTCGTGTCGGTGACGGACCTGCCTAAGTACAAGAGCGTATTCGCGGACGATGAGGAACCGGACAAGGGCCGTTTTCTCAACTGCCCGACGGGTTGGGATTGCGAACGGGTCAATACACGCTTGCTGAAGGTGCTGAATCTCGATGCGAGCTACACCAATTTCCACCCGGGCACGGGCGCCGCACTCGATGCCGCTATCGCCTCGGCGTATCAGCGTGGCGCGCCGATCGTGTTCTATTACTGGGGCCCGGCTGCGTTGATGGCGAAGTACAGGTTCGTCGAACTGAAGATGCCGGCCTATAACGACGCATGCTGGAAGACCTTGCGCGATGAAAGTAGTACCTCGCAGTGCGCCTCCTCGTACATGGTCTCGCATGTCACCGTAGGCGTATCCACGCCGTTCTACGAAGCCGACCCACAGCTCATGTCGATGCTCGGCAAGGTCAGGTTTCCGATGGACTTCCTCAACAGCACGATCCTCGAAATGGGCACGAAGAAACTCGACGGCTCGGCCATGGCCACGCAATTCTTGCGCGAGCATCCGGAGATGTGGAAGCAATGGGTGCCTGCCGATGTCGCGTCGAAGGTGCAGGCCGGACTTGCTGGCGCCTGACAGGCGGTAACGTCAGGCAGATTTTGACGGCACGAGGTCTTGCAACCTCGTGCCGGACAGCAGGTTCGTGCAGCCTGCGGTCCACCTGCAGTGGAGGTTTGATCATGCATTCGTTTTTTCTGCATCTTTCGATTGCCGACTGGGTGAACGACGCCGTGCAATCGTTCGTTACCCGCTACGGCGACAGCTTTCACCAGTTCAGCATCGCACTCTTGCGCTATGTGCTCGTGCCGCTCGAAGGCGCACTGCGGGCCTTGCCGCCATGGCTGATCCTGCTGGCGGTCGGCGCGGTGACGTGGAATGCGACGCGGCGCCTGAGTATTGCCGGTTTCTTCATGCTGCTGCTCTATGCGATCGGTTGCTTTGGGCTATGGGAAAAGCTGATGCAGACCCTCGCGTTGATGCTGGTTGCGACGGTGCTATCGGTCTCGCTTGGCGTGCCGCTCGGCATTCTGACTTCGCGCAGCGCATGGCTGCGGCGCTTGCTGTTGCCGACGCTCGACGTCATGCAAACGCTGCCCAGCTTCGTCTATCTGATTCCGGTGTTGATGCTGTTTGGCCTCGGCAAGGTGCCGGCGATCCTCGCCACGATCATCTATGCGTTGCCGCCGCTGATTCGTCTGACCGATCTCGGCATTCGTCACGTGGATAGCGAGGTGGTCGAGGCGGCGCGCGCATTCGGCACGACGCGCTGGCAGTTGCTGGTCAACGTGCAGATGCCGCTGGCCCGGCCCAGCATCATGGCCGGCATCAACCAGACGACGATGATGGCGCTCTCGATGGTGGTGATCGCGTCGATGATCGGTTCGCGCGGCCTTGGCGAAGATGTGCTCGCCGGCATTCAGACGCTCGATGTGGGCAAAGGGACGCAGGCGGGCATTGCCATCGTGATTCTCGCGATCGTGATCGACCGCATCAGCCAGGGCTATGGCCAGGACCGCCGCGCGCGACGCCTGTTCTCGCAACGCAGAAAGGCCAAAGCGGCTTCGCGCATTCCTTATCGCACGAGCAGCACGAATACGGATGAAACGTCTGCGGCTGAAGGCGGGCTCGAAACCCGCGCGGCCAAGTAGCAGGAAAACGAGGAAAGCAAGGAGAGCGGCATGGCAGCGATTGAAGTCAACCACGTATATAAGCTTTTCGGGCCGCCAGGCAGTCACGCGCGCGTGCTCGATCTGTTGCGAAGCGGCAAGGGCAAAGCCGATGTGCTGGCCCAGACCGGTTGCAATGTCGGTCTGAATGACGTCAGCCTGAATATCGGCGCGGGCGAGATTTTCGTGATCATGGGACTGTCCGGCTCCGGAAAGTCGACTCTGGTACGGCATTTCAACCGGCTGATCGAGCCGACGTCGGGCGAGATCGTGATCGACGGTTCAGATGTCATCAAGCTCGGCGCGCAAGGCTTGCGTGAGCTGCGCCGCTACAAGGTCAGCATGGTGTTCCAGAATTTCGGACTGCTGCCGCATCAGACGGTACTCGACAATACGGCATATGCGTTGCGTGTGCGTGGAGAAAGCAAGTCGGCAGCCAATGAGAAAGCCCGTGTCTGGCTCGGCAAGGTCGGTCTGAACGGCTACGACGAGCACTATCCGGACGAGCTATCGGGCGGCATGCGCCAGCGTGTCGGGTTGGCGCGTGCGCTTGCCGCGGATACGGACGTGTTGCTGATGGACGAAGCATTCTCCGCGCTCGACCCGCTGATTCGCACGGAAATGCAGGACCAGTTGCTACAACTGCAGGCTACGCTGAAGAAGACCATCGTGTTCATCACGCACGATCTCGATGAAGCACTGCGGATCGGTAACCGCATCGCGATTCTGCGCGACGGCAAACTGGTGCAGGAGGGGACGCCCAATGAGATCCTGACGCGCCCCGCGGATGACTATGTGAGGCGCTTTGTCGAGCGCCGCCCGGATCGCGGCACGGCCAGCCATTGATGCACTGCTCGCATGCGCGCGGATAGTGAGCCCGGTTTCACGGCGCACTCTCCGCGAAGTCGGGCAAGCCCTCTTCAGACGCGAGTCTGTCATCAACAGCGAGGCCGCGGCAATCCTGTGCTGGAGCCACCGTCGTTGCAACGGTCTCGATTCCGGCATGACCAAGCGTGTTGACGACGGGACTCGTTTCAGTTTGCATTGCGATGCTGCATCCGCTCGCCTCGAGCAGCGAGGTTGAGTTAGTGGCGCGGCACTCCTTGTGCAAATTGTCGGCCCAGTTCGCAAAGCCGAGGAGCTCGTTCCGCTCTTTCTGATCCCCAAACAGTTCGGCATACCTGGCATAGGCGAGACCCGCGTGCGTCGGATCCATCTCGATCGCGCTCACGTATTCGCGGCGCGCGCCATTGACGTCGTCGAGCAGCTTGAGCGACTCCGCCAGATTGACGTGTGCCTCCTGGTAGTCCGGTTTCAGATAAACGGCTATACGGAAATCGTCGCGCGCGTTTTGCAGATCGATTTTGGCTCCCGTGGAATGACGCTCCGGCGCCTGTCTGGCGAGTGCCAGCCAGGCGCGCCCAATCGCATTGAACGCAGACTCGCGGGACGAGTGCAAGGCAATGGATCGTTCGAACGCACTGATCGCCATCTTGTTGCAACCCATTTCGCTGAGAGCGACGCCCCAGTTATAAAAGCTCCAGGACGACGGGTATTCAGCGGAAAGGCGGCTGACTGCCTTGATTTCGCCTTTGTAATCGTGGTACGCCTCGTCGATCTTCGAGAGTGCGAGGAGGGCCCATTTGTAATTCGGCTGTCCGTCTCCAGCGTCAACGATGCTCGAAAATACTCGTTCAGACTCGGAGAAATCGCAGGCGCCCTTGCCGGCGTAGCAGCGCGCCTGCGCTTCGGCCGACTGATACGAGGCGTAGATATAAGGGCTGTGCTTCTTCAGCACGTCGAGGGAGAGATTGGAGAGATTTTTCTCCAGATCGGCGATTGCGCCTTCGGGCGTGGCGAAACGATACACCTGGCCGCGCTCCACCAGGACCAGATGCAGAACGTAGTGGTCCGGGGTGCCGGTTACGCTGCCCGAGATCGTCGAGACCGGAAGTGGCAGCGCCTCGCGCACGTACTGCAGGATCGTCTTCGCGGAAATGGAGGTGCCGGGCACCGAGAAGTCCGGCATGTCGGAATCGAGCTTGATTTCTTCTTTCGCGGAGGCGGGTATCACGTCTGCCGCGCGTTCTTCGAGCGCGATCAGATGGCCCGCAACAAATGACTGGAACGCGTCGCTGGAATAGCCGATTTTGGCGAACGCCTCGGGCACGTAGATATTTTCGATGAGGGTCTCGCGTGCGAATACGAGCTTCCACATCACGGCCCCGACAAGACAGGCGCCGATCAGAAGCAGCAGGTTCAACGAAACCATGCGCAGATTGGTCGTGAAGGTTGCGAGCCTCGCAAGGCGGTCTTCGTGCGGGGGGCTCGCTTTTCTGGGCGTCGCCCCAGGCTTCTGTTGTGGCTTGGGGTCGGGTCCCGAATGCGGCTGATCGGTTGGCTTGACCGCTTTCAGATGCATGGGGCCATGAGCTCCGCGATGATGTCTCTGTGCGTGCACGCTGCCTCCCCTCGATGAGCCGGCTTCAACAAAACGAAGCTGCGAGGCGAGGATTTAACAATTGGGCGGCCAGCGTGGTCTGGGGCTTTTAATCAGGTCCGCAAGCGTCGCGCGCGATGCCGGGATGTTTCTTGAGTCCATCCCAGCCGAGCGCCGTGACGGTCACCGACCGCGCAGTGGGCGATCGCCGCATCCAGCCCAATGCAAGGAAAACGTCCATCAGCCGGGCGCCTAACGGCCTCGCGACGTGATACCGCCGCTCGGTCCAGTCAAGACATCGGCGCGCATGGTCAGCGTGATCGAACCCCGCATCTCCCATGTCGATGCCGAGTTGCTGCAGCCGTTCGCAACCGGGTGCGGTGAGTGCGTATTGGCGCTCGCCCGTCTCGACGATGAAGGCCCGCGTGAGCATGCTTTGCGTCACCGCGACGCTGAGCTGACCCGCCAGATGGTCGTAGCAGCAGCGCGCGAAACGCAGCGCCTGCGCCGAGCGATTCGGCATAGTGCGCCAGGCCGGGGTGACCGGCCCAACCGACGCGAGGCTTTCAAGCACGTGCGAAACGTGCGCGCCGGCGAGCCGGGAATAGCGATGCCGGCCCTTGCTTTCCACGCTCAGCAAGCCGCCGTCGAGCAAGGTGTCGCATCGGCGTTCGCTTCGCTGATTTCTGGTCTGGTTTTCTACGGCTTGTTTTTCCTGCTTTCGCCGGACTCCTCGCACTCGCAGACGACGCGCCGTATTGGCGTATTGCACTGTGCTTTCCGGCAGTCGGTTTCGGGGCGGGTGTGATTACGCCGGCGGCGACCGCCGCCTTGATGACGGAGGTGGACAAGGCGCCGTCTATCTGGCGATCGGTCTGTCGCTGCTGGCTGCGCTGGTCTGGAGCACCGTGTTAGCAGTGGCGACGCGTTACGCGGCAAGTGATGCCTGGTAAGCGGGTTCGACCGCAAAGTCTCGTGCGTGAGCGGCCCTTGCGACGGCTTCTGACGGCGGTACGGCCATCGCTGCCGGCGACGGCGAAACGGGGCGCTTCGCGCCCCAGCCCCGCTGGCACCATCGAAAGGACTCTGTTGGCACTACGCGGGCGTTCGGAATCCTGCGACGATACCGGCCCTCTCCTGAAGATGTCGTCGTGCGCGGAACGCAGCAATCGATTGGACCTTCGATTCCCCGTTTATAGCGAACAAACGACTCATGAATGTTGCCGATACCCCTTTCGTACTGGGATGTCTGACCCTGGTGACTCTGGTTGCGGGCATGGCAAAAGGTTTGACCGGATTCGGCGGCGCGCTCGTTATGGCGCCGTTGTTCGGGCTGCTGATGCCCGCACCCGAAGCCGGCGTGCTGATCGTCCTGATCCACTTTGCGACCTCGCTGCAAGGCGTGCGCAGCTGGGCGAGCGCGGTGCGCTGGCGCACCGTGATTCCACTCGCGCTGGTCGCAATGGCTTGCACCGCCGTCACGACATGGTGGATGGCAAGCGAGAGCGCAGTCGAGCTTCGCCGCCTCGTCGCGCTCGCCGTCCTTGCATCCACAGTGATGCACATGCGGGGCTGGCGCTGGCTTCACGATAGCGGCTGGCGGCCGACCTTCACAGCAGGCGCCATGAGCGGCGCGCTGACCGCGCTGGGCGGCATCGGCGGTCCGCCGGCCGTCTACTACCTCAACGGCATCGGCCAGGGTTCAGCGCTGCGCGCCAATCTTCTCGCTTATTTTGCGGTGCTCTATGTGGGGGTGGTGGCCCTTTTTGTCGCCGGGCACCAGGTCCACAGGCCACAGCTCAGTTCACTGGTGCTGCTCGTGCCGGTGTTCGTGCTCGGTGTCTCCGTGGGGGAGCGCCTGGGTCCAAAGGTGCCTGTGCGTCGGCTCGAACATCTGGTGAGCGCTTTGCTGCTGTGTTCCGGGCTGGTCGCCCTGGTCACATAAAAGCGCATAAAAACGACGTTGCCACATCCAGGCGAGCGGGTGCAATGCCCGCTCGTGGTCCCTCATGTGGACCAGGCGATTTATTATCGCTGGTACTAGTCAGGTGCATTTTCGGCCACCGATACTGAAATCGTCTGCTATGGCTGCCGTGCCGCATCCGCTCGCCGCGGACCGCTACCACCCGGTGCGGTTTTTAAATGGCAGGCGGAATCAGCAGACATGATTTCATCGATCACAAAAAGCAGACGGAGACTTCATGCTCAAGTTCTTGATTGGGATCGGCATCCCCTATGTCGGGGTGATAGGGCTGCTGCCCTGGGTCGCTTCAGTGGATAGATATGTCCTGGGCGTGCCGTTCATCTATGCGTGGATCTTCGCGTGGTTCGTACTGACGTCGCTCTGCCTGCAGGTGTGCTGGCGTCTGTTCGATCGCCGCGCGGACGATGCACCTTCGCAAATCCACTGAAGCAGCAGGAGAGCCAGGATGTCCAGCGTTGTCTTTCTCGGTTTGATTCTCTTCTCGCTGTATCTGGCGATTCGATCCAGAAAAGGACATGGCGCGCAAAGCGTTCATGACTTCTTTGTCGCGTCCCGGCAGTTTGGCGCGTATCTGGTTTTCTTCCTCGCCGCGGGCGAAATCTACAGTATCGGCACGATGGTTGGCTTTCCGGGCGGCATCTATGCCAAGGGGCCCACTTATGGGGTCTGGTTCCTGGGTTATATCCTGCTGGCGTATCCCGTCGGCTATTTCATCGGACCGAAAATCTGGGAAGCGGGGAAGCGGTATAACGCTATTACGCTGCCCGATCTGTTCAAGGGCCATTACGGCAGCCGCGCGCTGGAAGTAATCGTTGCCGGGTCGGCAATCCTGTTTCTGCTGCCTTGGGGCGAATTGCAATTCACGGGGCTCGTTGCCGCGTTCAAGGGCCTCGGCTGGAATTTTCAACCGCTCTATCTGATTCTGATTTCAGCGATGCTGGCCTTCACCTACATCGCCATTTCGGGGGTGCGAGCATCGGCGTACATTGCGGTCCTGAAAGACATACTGATGGTCGCGGCGATTGTGATCACCGGGCTGGCGGTCTCGTGGCAAGCCGGCGTCACGGAAGTTTTTCACGCCGCGAGCCTGCACGTCAGCAATAGCATGAACGCCAGTCAACTGACGTTTTCGATGAGCACCATGCTGTTCCAGTCGTTAGGGTTCTACGTGATGCCGTTCGCCGTGCAGGTTTTCTTCACGGCCGCGAGTCCGAACACGATCCGGCGCACCCAGGTTGCGATGCCGTTGTACATGCTGATGTATCCGTTCCTGGTCATTGCTTCGTACTATGCGATCAGTCAGAACCTGCATCTCGCGTCGCCCAATGAAGCGTTCTTTGCGGCGGCAATCCGGCTGCTGCCGGGCTGGTTGCTAGGTTTGGTCGCGGCCGGCGCCGCGCTATCCGGCCTATTGGTGCTGACGGGTATCTGTCTCGCCATCGGTCCGCTCGTGACACGTAATTTGCTGCCGAAGATGCCCGAGAGCAAGCAGAAAGCTACTGCGAAAACGGTGATCGTCGTCTACCTGCTGGTCTCGATCGTGATGACCTTGCTGACCCCGAATCTGATGCTCACACTGATCAATACCGCGTACTACGGCGTGACCCAGTTTTTCCCGGGCGTGATGATCATTCTGTTTTCGCTTCGCGTCAAACCGTCCGCCGTTGCAACGGGTATTCTGACGGGCCAGATACTCGCGATCATCCTTTACATCCTTCATGCCGATCTCGGTGGATTTAACCTGGGCCTGCTGTGTCTCGTGATCAATATCGCGGTGACCGCCGTGCTGAACTATGGCTGGAAGCGTAAGGCGGTGCATGCGTTGTCGTGACCGTCCGGTCCGCGTCCTACATCAAAGAAATCCTATTTATGAATTCGATTGAACGAGGTCCCATCACAGTCTTCGTCGCCAGAAAGATTCTGACGATGAATCCGGCCCAGCCATACGCCACGCATGTCGCCGTGCGAGACGGCAGAATTCTCTCCGTTGGCAATCTGGAGGAGGTCAGTCAGTGGGGCGAGGCCGAGATTGTCGACACGTTCCAGGACAAGGTGTTGATGCCGGGTCTCGTCGAAGGGCATTGCCATCTGATGGAAGGCGCCATGTGGGACGCCGTTTATCTCGGCTACTACGACCGGCGCGGTCCCGACGGCAAACTGTGGCGAGGCTTGAAAACGCTGGACGAGGTGATCGAGCGGCTCGGTGAAGCGCAACGCGCAATGACCGACGCGGCGGCGCCGCTGCTCGCATGGGGCTTCGATCCGATTTTCTTTGGCGCGAGCCGCCTGTCGGTCAGAGAACTCGATACCGTTTCCACGAGCCGCCCCATTGTCGTGCTACACGCCAGCGTGCATCTGATGAACGTCAACAGCGCGATGCTGGCGCTTGCCGGTATCGACGGCGACACGGACATCGACGGTATCGATAAGGATCAGGAGGGTCAGCCGACCGGCGAGCTGCAGGAATTCGCGGCGATGTTCCCGGTGTATCAGGTGATCGGCAGCCAGCTTTCCATCGCGGCGAGTGAAAAGAAAGAGGCGATCTGGAATTTCGGCAAGGTCGCACAACTCGCCGGCGTGACCACCGCGACGGATCTGGTCAACGATCTGTCGGCGCTGGGCAATCGCAACCTTCGCGAAGTCACTGCCGACCCGCAATATCCGGTGAGGATCGTGCCCGCGTTTGCTCCGCAGCGAAGCCCGGACAACGGTGTCGAAAAAGTGCTGTCGGCCATTCGCGACAGCACGGAGAAATTGACGTTCGGCCCGGTTAAGTTCATCGTCGATGGGTCGATTCAGGGCTTCACGGCGCGGTTGAAATGGCCGGGTTATGTCGGCGGGCAGCCGAACGGATTGTGGCTGATTCCACCCAGTCAGCTGGAAGAGGTGTTCACGCCGTTTCATCGTGCCGGGCTGCAACTCCATATTCATACCAATGGAGATGAGGCCACCGAGGTCGTATTGAACGCCATCGAGAAGATGCTCGACGCCTGTCCGCGCAGCGATCATCGTCATACGCTGCAGCACTGTCAGATGGCCGACGCGAGCCAATTGGCCCGCGCAGCGAAACTCGGCATGTGTATCAACTTTTTCTCCAACCATATCTACTACTGGGGCGACGCCCACTACGCGCAGACCATGGGCCCCGATCGGGCGAATCGCATGAACGCGGCGGGAACGGCGCGGCGTCTGGGTATTCCCTTTGCTTTTCATTCGGATGCGCCGATCACGCAGTTGAGCCCGTTGTTTACCGCCTGGTGCGCGGTGCAACGCCAGACCGCATCGGGACGCGTGCTGGGCGCGAGCGAGTGCATTCCTGTGGCCGACGCGTTGCGCGCGATCACGCTGGGTGCAGCCTATACGCTCAGGATGGACCATCTGATCGGCAGTATCGAGGTGGGTAAATTCGCGGACTTCGCGGTGCTGGCGGACGACCCGAGCGAGGTCCCTGCCGAGCAGTTGAAAGACGTCGAGGTGTGGGGCACGGTGCTGGGCGGTCGTGTGTTTCAGTCGCCGGCAAAAAATGAATGATGCTGCGGCCGCGAGCGCGCGGCCATCCATTCCGCTGGTCGTGCTCGGCGGCTATCTGGGCGCCGGCAAGACCACCTTGCTTAACCACGTGCTTTCGAATGCGGGGCAGCGCCGGGTGGCGGTGCTAGTCAACGATTTCGGCGATATCAATATCGACGCCGCGCTGATCCGCGAACGCACGGACGACGTCATCAATCTGGAGAACGGCTGCGTCTGCTGCTCGATCGGGGGCCGCCTCGTCGATGCGCTCGTGAAAATCAGCGCACGGCCTGAGCGTCCCGAGTTGTTGATCATCGAAGCCAGCGGTGTTTCCGATCCGGTGAAGATCGCGCAGATCGGGCTGCTTGACCGCGCATTCAGGCTGGTTGGGATCATCGTGGCCGTGGATACCGAGCAGATCGGCGCAACCCTGCTCGACCCGTACGTCGGCGATATTGTGCGCAGGCAGATCGCGGGCGCGACGGCTCTCGTGCTCACCAAGACAGACCTTGTGACTGAGCATGAAAAAGCGGTGGCGACAGCAGCGGTGTCGTCGCTCGCGGCCACGTCGATCCTGCTCGAATCGACAAACGGATCCATTCCGCTGGAGTTGATCTTCGATGCCAGTGTCGCGCCGCGCCCTCGCGCCGGTGGACTGGCTCTCGCGGCGACCGGGCGTCTCAATAGCCATCAGGAAATCTGCAGTTTTTCCTTTCGCTCGGACTTCCGCCTCGATAGGAAGAAACTCAGGGACGTGTTTCGCAGCCTGGCTGTTCCGCTATTACGAGCGAAGGGCATCGTCTGGCTCGACCAGGATGCTTCTCCGCAGGAACTTCATGTGGTCGGCGGCCGCATTCTGATTACACCTTTTGTGGGTCACGCCGCGGGTGAGTCGACGATCGTTCTGATCGGGCGTTTTACCGACGAAGACGAGCGCATCGTGAGGCGCTGCCTCGAAGGCACGCAAGCGCTGAACTAACGCCCCAGCTTCGCGTCAGCGAGCCACAATCATTGCGCCAGGCACGCCAGGCACGCCAGGCACGCCAGGCACGCCAGGCACGCAAAGTACGCAGCACACCTGGCACATCAATCCCATGAATCCCACCAACTGCCCGAATCCGAATCCACGGTGCCAGGCCAGTCAACCCACGTCTCCCCGACACACGCTGCACCAGGCGAAAGCAGCGCACTGGCCCTACCGTCGAGCGGACACGAAACTTACACTTTTCCCCAGGAGATCGCCGCTTAGGCAAGCTCACGAGTCTCACCCAATTAACCAAGCAGGAGACATGCATGGCCACAACAGAAACGTCCGCATCCAGGGTCACCGCGGATACGCTCGCCGCATTTTCCGCCGCGTTCAATCGTCACGATGCGAATGCGTTGATGGGCTTCATGACCGAAGACTGCGTGTTCGACGCCGCCGGCGGAAGTGAGGTCTACGGTGCGCGCTTCGTCGGTCGCGATGCAGTGCGTGCAGCGTTCGAAGCGGTCTTCAAGACTTTCCCGGATGCGCACTGGGGCAAGGGCCGTCACTACGTCATCGGCGAGCGCGGCGTGTCCGAATGGGTGTTCACGGGGACGCACGCGGAAGGCTGGCGCATTGAAGCCGAAGGCTGCGATCTCTTCGAGTTCCGCGATGGTCTGATCGCAGTCAAGCGCGCGTTCCGCAAAGAACGCCCGAAGCAGAACGTTTGACGCCGACGAGGAGCTTCACATGGAGCAAAGTGTCATCACACGGGTCGGCGAAGGTCTGTCTGCGGGGCGGGACAGCGCAACACAATATGACCCGAGATACGACCCGCTAGTCTCGCCGGGACCCGGGCACGGCAAGCAATACGCGCCTACCTATTGGGCCGCGACCGCCGGCACGCCGCCGCCTGACGATGGTCCAATCACGAAAGACATCGACGTGGACGTGGCGATCATCGGCGGCGGGTACACGGGACTCGCGACGGCGCTTTGTCTCGCGCGCGAACATGGCATCAAGGCCGTGGTGCTCGAGGCCAATAAAACCAGTTGGGGTTGCAGCAGCCGCAATGGCGGACAAGGGCAGAATGCATCGGGACGTCTGTCGCGTTCACAATGGATCGAACGTTGGGGCAAAGACGTCGCGTTGAAAATGCACGATGAGATCCAGGAAGGGTTCGACAACTTCAAGTCGCTGGTGGCCGAGATCGATTGCGATCCGCAGCCAGGCGGCCACTTCCTGATTGCGCACCGGCCGCGCATGATGGCTAAACTCGCCGCGGAAGCCAAAGTCTGGAAAGACGTTTTCGGTTATCCGTCCGAGCTCATCGACCAGGCCACGTTTCGCCGGGAGTACGTCAACGATAGTGAAGCAGCCGGCGCACTCCATGAACCCGAGGGTATCGGCATCCACGCGTTGAAACTCGCGTATGGCTATCTGCGGCTGGCGCGTGAAGCGGGTGCGCGCGTTCATCCGGCGAGTCCGGTGATCGGCTGGGAGACCATCAACGGCATTCATCATCTGCGCACGCCGGGTGGCATCGTGCGGGCCCGGTCCGTGGGTATCGCGACTGGCGCGTATACGGCGCCGGATCTCCATCCTTCGCTGACGAGCCGCGTCATGCCGATCCTGTCGAATTCGATGGTGACGCGGCCGCTCACGCAGCAGGAAATCGCCGCCTGCAATTTTCGAACGACGCAGGTGCTCACCGATACGCGCACCTTGCGTTTCTACTACCGCTTCCTGCCGGACAACCGGTTGCAGATCGGCAGCCGTAGCGCGATCACCGGAGCGGATGCGCCGAATCCCCGCCATTACGCGTTGCTCATCGAAGGAATGGGCCGCAAGTTCCCGGCGTTGCGCGGGGTCCAGATCGACTATTCATGGTGGGGCTGGGTGGATGTGAGCCACGACATGATGCCGCGCGTGTGTCAGCCGGATCCGAAACAATCGGTGTTTTATGCACTGGGCTACGGCGGCAACGGCGTGTCATATTCCCAGCAGGCCGGTCGCCGGCTCGCAGAACGGATCGCCGGGAAAGGGTCGAAACAGACACTGCCGATCTTCACGTCCCCGTTGCCCGGCCATCCGTTCGCACCGTTCCGTCGCATCGGACAACGGATGCTCTACCAGTTGTATTTCCGGCGCGACGAGAAACCTTGAGCGCGGACTGCGTGCCGCGTCACCCGCGGCACGTCATTCGCCAGCCGTTGTGCTTCACGCGCATGGCGTTGCGCAGCCAGACAGGTCTGCGCGTTAAATCATAAGAAAAGACACGATGCAGCGAGACGCGCAAGCGTCCTCGCTCGATCCGAATTGCCGGCGCTCAGGTTGCGGGAATGTGTGCAGCTTCGCACGCAGCCTCGTATGACCGGCGCCGGCATCAACAGGATGTGGAGGTGACATGCAAGTATCGAATCAAAATGAACTGAAGACCGGCCTCAAGGAGCGCCACATGACCATGATCGCGCTGGGCGGCGTGATCGGCGCGGGTCTGTTTGTCGGCAGTGGCGTGGTGGTCCAGCAGGCCGGCCCAGCAGCAGTCCTGTCGTTTCTGATTACAGGCGGCCTGATCGTGCTCGTCATGCGCATGCTCGGCGAAATGGCGTGTGCGATGCCTGCGGTGGGGTCGTTTTACGAATACGCGCGTCTTGCTTTTACCGGCAAGCGCGGCCCGGGCAAACTGGCCGGCTTTCTGACCGGATGGATGTACTGGTATTTCTGGGTCATCGTCGTGGCGGTCGAGGCGGTGGCCGGTGCGAAACTGGTTCAATTCTGGCTGCCGGATACGCCGGCGTGGGCGATCAGTCTTGTGCTGCTGGTGGTATTGACCGCGACCAACCTGATCTCGGTGGGCAGCTACGGCGAATTCGAATTCTGGTTTGCGTCCATCAAGGTCGCGGCGATCGTCGTGTTTCTGTTCCTCGGCGGTCTGTATGTGCTGGGCCTGTGGCCCGCGTCGATGCACACTACCTCCGTGATGCCCACGCTCCTCTCGCACGGCGGGCTGATGCCGAAGGGGATTGGACCGGTGTTGAGCGGCGCGGTCGCGGCGACAGGTTTTTACTTCGGCGCGGAGATCGTCACGATCGCAGCAGCCGAAGCCCATGAGCCGGTCAAGGCGGTCGCCAAAGCCACCAACTCGGTGATCACCCGTGTGCTGATTTTCTATGTCGGCTCGATCCTGCTCGTGGTGGCGCTGGTGCCTTGGGATTCACCGAAAATGGCGACGCCGTATGTGAGTGCACTCGACGCGATGGGTATTCCGGCCGCCGCGAACGTCATGAATGCGATCGTGTTGACGGCAGTGCTCTCCGCACTTAATTCCGGCCTCTATGCGGCTTCGCGGATGATGTTCGCGCTGACCCGTCACGGCGATGCGCCGGCTGCGCTCGCCAAGGTCAATCGCCGCGGTGTTCCGGTTCGCGCGATTCTGATCGGCACCTTGTTTGGTTATGTCTCGGTCGTCATGTCTTATGTATCGCCCGACACGGTGTTCGCATTCCTCGTCAATTCGTACGGCACGGTGGCGATTTTCGTCTACGTATTGATCGCCGTGTCGCAACTGAAGCTGCGCGCCCGACTCGAACGCGAGGCGCCGGAGATGCTGCGCGTGAGGATGTGGTGCTACCCGTATCTGACCTGTTTCGCGATCGTCGGCATGATCGGCATTCTGGTGGCCATGGCGTTCATACCGGATCAGCGCACGCCGCTGTGGCTCGGCGTGGTGAGTCTCGGCGTGTTGCTCGTGGCGTATGCATGGCGGGCCCGGAAACGCGGCTCAGCTTCAACTGAGCCGGAATTCGTGGAATATCGACCCCACACGCATTGAGGTCTGTCTTGCGCGGGTTGTGAGTAGTGCCGCAGGTGTCGCTCGCGATAATCGCTGCGCTGCAGCGACACATTACCGGCTCGCGCCGCAGCGGTCTTACTACTTGGACACGGCCACGGCGGAGGTAGCCGCCGTATTCGCCGCTGCGGGTTGCAGCAGCGGTCCGATGCGCACGGCGATCTCCTTGAGCTTCGGCACCGCTTTCAACAGATCCTCCAGACTGGAACGCGCCGTGGGCGAATGAACAGCCAGCGCCGCGAGCACACGGCCGTCTTCGACGTTGCGCACCGGCACCGCGACCGCCACCATCCCGCGCACGAACTCCTCGTTGTCGACGCCGATGCCACGCATGGCGAGGCGGTCGAGTTCCGCTTCGAGCAGATCGATGTCGGTCAGGGTGCGATACGTCATCGATTTGAGCGGCAGGCGCCGGATGACGAGTCCGCGCTCGGCTGACGTCATCTGCGACAGAAACAGCTTGCCGCTGGCGGTGCAATGCAGCGGGACGCGCGTGCCCGGTTGCATATGCAGACGCAAGGGTTCGCTTGTCTCGACACGTTCGACATACAGCACGGTATCGCCGTCGAGCACGGTGAGATTGCAGGTCTCGCCGAGCGCATCCACGAGTGTGCGCAGCAGCGAGCGGCACGCGCGCGTAAAGGTGCTGTTCGCCAGCGTGGTCAGGGCGAGCTGCGCGGCGCGTGGCCCGAGCGCAATGGCGCGATCGGCCCCGCGCGAGTCCGGCATATGCGTGACGTAACCGCGTGCTTCGAGCGACTCGATCAGGCGCATCAAGGTCGCCTTGGGAATCTGCAGACGTGAGGACAACTGGGAAAGCGAAGACGGTTGTCCGGCGGACGCAAGTTGTTCCAGCACGCTGAGCGCGCGCAGGACGCGGGTGTCGTCGGCGGGCTCGTGAGCAGGTGAGGGGAGGTGCGTGGTGTCTCTCATTGTCCTTCCCGAAGCGGATGACGGTGAATGCGGCCCGAACGGATCAGTGACAACCCGGATGAATGCGTGCGGACAGACTGAATAGTGAAACGAAAAAGTCGGTTTTCGTACCGGATTATTCAATCGTAACCGGATTCGCTTGAAGTCGAAACTCCCATCCAATAAATTGAGACGAATTGATCCGTTTTTAAAAAACAAAGGCATCAGCACGGAGACATCAATGGTACGGAGTTTCGACTACGTGGTCGTCGGCGCGGGATCGGCCGGCTGTGTACTGGCCAACCGCCTCTCGGAGAACGGCCGCTACTCGGTATGCCTGCTCGAAGCCGGGCCGCCCGACCGCTTTCTGTGGATCCATATTCCGATCGGTTACGGCAAGACCATGTTTCATCCGGTCTACAACTGGGGGTTTTACACCGACCCGGATCCGAACATGCACGATCGCAAGCTCTACTGGCCGCGCGGGCGCACGTTGGGCGGTTGCAGTTCCATCAACGGGCTGATCTATATTCGCGGACAAAAAGAGGATTACGACCACTGGGCCGCGCTCGGCAATCGTGGCTGGAGCTGGAAGGAATGCTTACCTTACTTCCGCCGGCTCGAACATAACGAGCTCGGCGAGTCGCCGACACGTGGCGTGGGCGGCCCGTTGTGGGCCTCCACGATCAAGCAGCGCCACGAACTTGTGGATGCGTTCATCGCCGCGTCGAATCGCTTGGGCGTCCAAACGGTCGACGACTTCAATCAGGGCGATCAGGAAGGGGTCGGCTACTATCAGCTGACCACGCGGCGCGGCTGGCGTTGCTCGACGGCCGTGGCTTACCTCAAACCCGCGCGTCGCCGTCCAAATCTGCAGATCGAAACCGACGCGCTGGCGTCGAAGATTCTCTTCGAAGGCACACGTGCTACGGGTATTCGCTATGTGCAGCATGGCAAGGTGCACGAAGTGCGTGCGCACCGTGAGGTGGTGCTGACGGCAGGCGCGCTGCAGTCGCCGCAATTGCTGCAGGCGTCGGGCGTCGGGCCGGCTAAATTGCTCAATGACCTGGGTATTCCGGTGGTCGCCAATCGAGCCGGCGTCGGCGAAAATCTGCAGGACCATTTGCAAGTGCGCCTGACTTATGAAGTAACGCGGCCGATCACAACGAACGACTTGCTGCACTCCTGGACGGGCCGCGCCAGGATGGGTCTGCAATGGGCGCTGTTTCGCGAAGGACCGCTTTCCGTCGGCATCAATCAGGGCGGCATGTTCTGCCGCGCATTGCCTGATGAGGCGAAAACGCCCGACATCCAGTTCCACTTCTCCACACTCTCGGCCGACACCGCGGGTGGCGATGTCCACGCGTTTCCAGGCTGCACCTATTCGATCTGCCAGTTGCGGCCGGAGTCGCGCGGAAGCGTGCGGATTCGCACGAGCGACATGCGCGACGCCCCGTCGATCCAGCCGAATTATCTGGCGACCGATCTTGACCGCCGCACGACGGTCGCGGGCGTGCGTTTCGCGCGCCGCGTCGCCGCCATGGAGCCGATGGCATCGTTGATGAAGCGTGAAGTGCGTCCCGGCCGGGAAGCGCAAAGCGACGACGAATTGCTCGACTTTTGCCGCGAGTATGGCCAGACGATTTTTCATCCGTCCGGCACGGCGAAGATGGGTGTTGCGAGCGATCCGGGCGCGGTGGTCGACGAACGATTGCGCGTGTATGGCACGCAAGGATTGCGAGTGGTCGATTGCTCGATCATGCCGACCCTCGTTTCCGGCAATACCAATGTACCGATTGTGATGGTCGCGGAAAAGGCGTCCAGCATGATCCTCGAGGACGCCCGCGCCGGTGACCAGCCAGTTGGGCAAGTGCAATCGCGCAGCATGGAAGCGCAGTATTGACGTAGAAGCGGACGTAGAAGTAACCGCAAGAAGTACAACGAACGCTATCTGACTCGCTGCATTCGAGGTCGACATAAAGCAGCCTGCAGGTAACGATATTCGCGCCCCCAGGAGGAGACAGGCAGGGGGCTCAAAAGTGCTGCGTTGCCGCGACGGCACGCGGCCATCCATTGGAGGAGGCGCTATGGCAATCGATAAGCGGGTGATCCGCCGCGTTGCATTCGCGAGCGTGATTGGAGCGACGGTCGAATGGTATGACTTTTTTCTGTACGGCGTCGTCGCGGGCATTGTGTTCAACAAGCTTTACTTTCCCGCTCACGATCCGCTCGTCTCGACGATGCTGGCCTACGGCACGTTCGCCGTCGGCTTCGTGACGCGGCCGCTCGGCGGTGTGATTTTCGGTCACTTCGGCGACAAGATCGGACGCAAATCCGCGTTGATCTGCACGCTCGTCATCATGGGGATTTCGACGGCGGGCGTCGCCTTCGTGCCGACCTTCAATCAGATCGGCATCTGGGCGCCGATTCTGCTGCTCGCCTTGCGTGTTTTGCAAGGCATCGGGCTCGGTGGTGAATGGGGCGGCGCGGTGCTGATGGCCTATGAATATGCGCCGCCGAACCGGCGCGGTCTGTACGCAAGTTTGCCGCAGATCGGTTTGTCGATTGGCTTGTGCCTCGCGTCGGGGATCGTCGCGGGCATTTCCCGGCTGTTGCCGGAAGCGGCGTTCCTCTCGTGGGGCTGGCGAGTCGCGTTTGCCGCTTCGGTGCTGCTGGTGGTGCTCGGCCTCTACATCCGCGTCAAGGTGATGGAGACGCCCGAGTTCCTCGCGCTCAAGCGTAACCGCCGCGCCGTGAAAATCCCGTTCGTCGACATGCTCACGCGCTATCGCAGTTCGGTGCTGCTCGGCATGGGCGCGCGCTGGATCGACGGGGTGTTTTTCAACATCTTCGCGGTGTTCATGATCGGCTACCTTACCCAGCGTCTTTCGATGAGCCGCACGGAAGCCCTCACCGGTGTGATGATCGCGGCGATGGTGATGTGCTTTTTCATTCCTTTCTTCGGCAGGATGTCGGACCTGATGGGACGCGCGCGCGTGTATCGCTGGGGCTCGCTGATCTGCGGCGCCTCGGTGCTGCCGGCGTTCTGGCTGATGGAGACTCAGGCCGGCAATACCTTGGCCGTCTGGCTCGGCGTGGTGATTCCGTTCGGCATCTTCTACGCCATGGTCTACGGTCCGGAAGCCGCGCTTTTCGCCGAGCTGTTCGATCCGGAGGTGCGTTATACCGGCATCTCGTTCGTGTATCAGTTCTCGGGCATCTTCGCGAGCGGCCTCACGCCGATCATCGCGACCGCGCTGCTGCGACTGGATGGCGGCAAGCCCTGGTACGTGTGCGGCTACGTGATTTTGTCGGCGCTGCTCTCGGCATGGTCGGCGCGCGCGATGGAGCGGCGTGCGAAACCCTTCGATGAAATGGCGACCGTGCGTTGACGACACGGCCCGCCGGGGGCGATGCGGACCAAAGCGGACTAAAGCGGTCGAAGCGCCGCTCGAGGTGCGAGATTCTGTTTATAATAAAAAATGGAACAAATCGTACCAAAAAACCAAATTCCCTGGCGGCGCCGAATGAATATCCCCAGAGCGGGGAGGAGAGTGAAGTGACTGATATCGTGACTTGCAAACCCGACACAATGGTCGCGGTACGAACCGTGTTTGGCATCGATTCCAGCCTGATGGTGCCCGCGTTCAGCGAGCGTGACGACCACGTACCGGAGATCGACGAGGTCTACCGTTTCAATCCCGAGGTGACGCTGGCGATTCTGGCCGGCTTCAGCCGTGACCGCCGGGTGATGGTGCAGGGCTTGCACGGGACCGGCAAGTCGACGCATATCGAACAGGTGGCGGCGCGTCTCAACTGGCCGTGCGTGCGCGTCAATCTCGACGGCCATATCAGCCGCCTCGACCTGGTCGGCAAAGACGCGATCGTGGTGCGCGACGATCTGCAGGTCACCGAGTTTCAGGAAGGGATCGTGCCATGGGCGTTGCAGCGCCCCGTTGCGCTGATCTTCGACGAATACGATGCGGGGCGTCCGGATGTGATGTTCGTGATCCAGCGCATTCTTGAGCGCGACGGCAAGTTCACTCTGCTCGACCAGAATCGCGTGATTCATCCGCATCCGTACTTTCGTATGTTCGCCACCACCAATACGGTCGGGCTGGGCAATCTGAACGGTTTGTATCACGGCACGCAGGTGCTGAATCACGCGCAGATGGACCGCTGGAACGTGGTGGCCACGCTCAACTATCTGCCGCGCGCGGAGGAGGCCGGCATCGTGCTGGCGCGCGTGCCGGAACTCGCTGACGAGGCCGGACGCGCGCTGATCGAATCGATGGTGAGCGTGGCGGAACTCACGCGCAAGGGCTTCGCCAGTGGCGACCTGTCGACGCTGATGTCGCCGCGCACGGTGATCAACTGGGCGGAGAACTGCCAGATCTTCCACGATCCCGCGATGGCGTTTCGCCTGACCTTTTTGAACAAGTGTGATGAGGCTGAGCGGTCGATCGTGGCGGAGTATTTTCAGCGTTGCTTCGGCACTGAACTCGAGCCCGACGCCAACGCTGAAGGCCACGCAGCGAGCACCCGTTGATGAAGTCGGACACGCAGGCGGCCTTGCCGCAATCGGACTCGGGCGACGCGGCACTGCGCCAGGCGGCCCAAAACGAGGCGCCCTTGCGGCAAGCGGGTCCGAGCCAGGTGCCCCCGAGCCAGGCGGCTCACGAACAGCCAACCGAGCGGCAAGCGACCCTCCGCGCGGAACATCGCGAGGCGCTCTGCGCGGCGACCGTGCGTGCCCTCACCGGCGACGCCGCCTTGCACTACCGCGACGGCCGTTTGTGCCGCGACCTGCGGCCTTTGCCCTTGCACGCGCCGCATCTGCGCACCGACCCGCAGCAAGACGACTTCGCGTCCCTGCGCGGCGCCGCCGACGGCGCGGCCTTGCGACTCGTGCACTCCGACACGGCCTTGCACAGTAGCCTATGTCCCACCGATCCCGTCGAGCGCCTGGTGTTCGAACTGCTCGAACAGCTACGGTGCGAAACGCGGACGCCGCCCGGCATGCCAGGCCTTGTGCAGAATCTGCGCGAGCGTTTCGAGGCCTGGTCGCGGGCCTTCCATCACGCAGGGCTCGCTGAGGACCATCTCGGCATTTTGTTATTCACGGTGGCGCAGATTGCGTGGTCGCGTCTGACCGGCTGGCCTGTGCTCGAACAGATCGAAGGCTTGATCGAAGCTACGCGTGCGGCCATCGTGCCGGCCCTGGGCGTATCGTTGGCGGGTTTGCGCCGGCATCGGGCCGAGCAGGGCGCGTTCGCTGTCCATGCGCTGGCGCTGGCGCGGTGGGTGGCAGAGATGATCCGTGCCGCCCGTGCGGACGCGCTGGACGACGCGCAAGACCACCCGGAGGAGAGCGACGACAAAGCTCCGCGCACGGCGTTCTCGCTCTGGTTCGATGTCGAGGACGACGAATACAAGGACATGGCCGTTGCGCTCAGCGGCAGAAGCCGCGTGCTCGAAGCATCGGAGCAGGGCTATCGTGCGTACACCACGCGCTATGACCGCGAGCTTGTGGCCGGTACGCTGATCCGCAAGGCGTTACTCAGCGAGTTTCGCGAACGGCTCGACGAGCGCGTCGCCGCGCAGGGCATCAACGTGGCGCGGCTCGCGCACGCGCTGAAGGCGGCGCTGGCGATACGCCAACGCGATGGCTGGTCGTTCGGTGAAGAGCATGGCCGTATCGACGGCCGACGTCTCGCGCAACTGGTCAGCTCTCCCGCTGAACGACGCCTGTTCCGCCTGGAACGAAACACGCTCATTGCCGACTGCGTGGTCGGCTTCCTGATCGACTGCTCGGGCTCGATGAAAGCGCATATCGAGCCGGTGGCGATCATGGTGGACATCCTCACCCGCGCGCTCGATCAGGCCGGCGTGACCACCGAGGTCCTGGGCTTTACCACCGGCGCCTGGAACGGCGGCCGGCCACGGCTCGACTGGCTGGCGCAGGGGCGGCCTCATCATCCGGGCCGGCTCAACGAACTGTCTCACCTGGTGTTCAAGGACGCCGACCGGAGCTGGCGACGCGCCCGCGCCGACATTGCCGCGCTCTTCAAGGCAGATCTGTTTCGTGAGGGCGTGGATGGCGAAGCGGTCGACTGGGCCTGCGCGCGTCTGGTCGCCCGTCCTGAGGCGAGACGGATTCTGATCGTGATTTCGGATGGCAGCCCGATGGATAGCGCGACGGGCCAGGCCAACGACGCTTTCTACCTCGACAACCATCTCAAGAGCGTTGTAGCGCGCCATGAAGCCTCGCGCGACGTGGAGGTGCTGGGCTTGGGTGTCGGACTCGATCTCAGTCCGTATTACCGCCGCTGTCTCGCCGTGGACCTTTCCGTGCCGCCTGACATGAAGCTATTTGCGGAGATTGTCGGTTGGATGGGTGCGCGTGGGCGGCCTGGCAAAGGATAGTGGGGATAGCGGGCTTACGGCGTCACATTCGCGGCGTTGCATCGACGGCTTCACGTGGATATTGCGGCGCCTGTCAATGCGAGTGGGACCGGGATCTTCCCAGTGGTCATGATGCGTCGTGCGGGATGGCGTGCGCGGTCGCCGGCTCAGCAGCGGTTTGTGCCTGCACGGCCGTCACCGCGATCACGTAGTAGATGTCGTCGGCACTGCAGCCGCGCGAAAGATCGTTGGCCGGCTTTTTCAGGCCTTGCAGCAAGGGGCCGATCGCCTTCGCATCGCCGATCCGCTCAGCCAGTTTGTAGCCGATATTGCCGGCCTCCAGACTGGGGAAAATCAGCACGTTGGCATGCCCCTGCACCTGTGAATGATCGATTTTGCGCAGGGCGATTTCGGAGACGAGTGCCGCGTCAAGTTGCACGTCGCCGTCGATCGCCAGATGCGGGCGCGCGGCTCTCACCTGGCGCGTCGCTTCCACGACCTTGTCGACTGCCGCATGCCGGGCGCTGCCGCTGGTCGAGAATGACAGCATGGCCACGCGCGGCTCCTCCATCAGCAGGCTTTGTGCGCTGTCGGCCGCGGCCATCGCAATCTGGGCTAATTCACCGGCATCGGGGTCCACCACCAGTCCGCAGTCGGAGAAAATCAGGCCGCCTTTGAGCGTATGGAAGGGCTCGCACAGCATCATCAGAAAGAAGCTCGACACCAGTTTGAACGACGGATCGAGACCGATGATCTGGATCGCCGTGCGGACCACGTCGGCGGTCGTGTGAACGGAACCGGCCACCGAGCCGTCGGCGTGGCCGAGCCGCACCATCAGGTTGGCAAAGCAGAGGGGTTTGAGGATTTCCTGCTTCGCTTCGTCAAACGTCATGCCTTTTTTGCCGCGCAGTGCGAAGAGTGCCTCGGCAAACGAAGGGCCGAGCGGCGAGGTCGCGGGATCCACTAACTCCATGCCGGACAGTTCGATGTTTTGTTCGGCAG
The DNA here is from genome assembly GCF_046030555.1 of Paraburkholderia sediminicola. Lineage (GTDB taxonomy): Bacteria > Pseudomonadota > Gammaproteobacteria > Burkholderiales > Burkholderiaceae > Paraburkholderia > Paraburkholderia sediminicola_E. The sequence goes on from NZ_JAQQCH010000028.1 coordinate 26,602, forward strand.
CGGCTGCACGGATGCGCGCACTCGCACCCACCAGCACGATGCGGGCAATGCCCTCACGCGTGGCGCGTTGTGCCGCTTCCAGCATGCGGGGATCTTCCGCCTCGCAGAGCACGATGCGTCTCGGCGAAGTGCGGGCACGCTCGATGATGCGGTTGATGGCTTTCATGGCACTGGGCGGCGGTCACGGTTGAAGAACGGGAACAGCAAACGAAAAAGGCCGGAAACGAAAGAAACCAGAAACAAAGAAACCGGAAACGGCAGGGTAAATCCCGTTTCCGGCCTGCCGGACACGAGGCGATGTGTACCTCTCGTGCCCGGACCTTCAGACCACGGACGGGTCAGACATAGTCCTTGTACTTGTCGAGCAAACGCACAGGCTTGGCCAGCGCATCGCGACGGAACGGGTCGCCGAGTTCGCGGGTGCACATGATCTCGATGATCGTGGTCTTGCCGTGATTCATCTGCATATCGATCGCATGCTTGAGCGCGGGGCCGACGTCCTCGAGCCGGTCCACCGTGACACCTTCGGCGCCCATCGCGCGCGCGATGCCGGCAAAGCTCTGGTTATCGAGTTCACCGGCGACAAAGCGGCGGTTGTAGAAGTCGACCTGGTTCTTCTTCTCCGCGCCCCATTGCCGGTTGTGGAAGACCACGGCGGTGACCGGAATGTTGTGCCGCACGCAGGTCATGGTTTCCATCAGGCTCATGCCCCACGCGCCGTCGCCGGCGTAGGAGACAGCGGGGCGATGCGGTGCCGCAACCTTGGCGCCGATGATGGTTGGGAATGCGTAGCCGCAGTTGCCCCAGCTCATCGCGGCGAAGAAGCTGCGCGGCTTGGTAAAGCGCAGGTAGCTATTGGCCACGGAATTGATGTTGCCGATGTCGGTCGAGACCATCACGTCTTCTGGCATGGCCTTTTCGAGTTCGCGCAACACCTGGCGCGGGTGCAGATAATTGCCGCCGCCGGGCGTGCGCTCGTCTTTCTGCTCCTCGATCATGTCCATGCTGTAGGGGTCGCGCTCGTGGGTCCAGCCGTCGAGCTCTTTCTCCCATGCGGCCTTCTCGGCGGCGATCTGGCCGGCGCGCTCTTCACGCGAGGCGTCGCAAACGAGCGTGCGGCCGGCGAGGCGCTGCGTGAGTGCAACCGCAGCGGCCTTGGCGTCGCCGCAGATGCCCACGGAAATCTTCTTCACCAGACCGAGCATCTTGTGGTCGGCATCGATCTGGATGATTTTGGCGTTCTGCGGCCAGTAGTCCATGCCGTGCTGCGGCAGCATGCCGAACGGTCCCAGACGCGAACCGAGTGCAACCACGACGTCGGCGCGCTGGATCAGCTTCATCGCCGCCTTGGAGCCCTGATAGCCGAGCGGGCCGCACCACAGCGGGTGGTCGGCGGGGAAGGAGTCGTTATGCAGGTAGCTGTTGACGACCGGTGCGCCCAGCCGTTCGGCAAGCGCCTTGCACTCCTCGATCGCATCGGCCATGACCACGCCGCCGCCGGAGATGATGACGGGGAACTTGGCTTGAGCGAGCAGTTCGGCCGCTTCGTTCAGGCGTTGATCGCCGCCGGGGCCGCGGTCGAGGCGCTGCGGCTGAGGAATCTCGGCCTTGATCTGGCCGTAGAAGTAGTCGCGCGGAATGTTGAGCTGGGTCGGGCCCATCTCGGCCATTGCGCGGTCGAAGCAGCGGCCGGTGAATTCAGCCATGCGCGCGGGATGGGTGACGTGGCCCTGATACTTGGTGAACTCCTGGAACATGGGGAGCTGCTTCGCTTCCTGGAAACCGCCCAGGCCGATGCCCATGGTGCCCGCCTCGGGCGTGATCATGACCACGGGGCTGTGCGCCCAATAGGCCGCTGCGATGGCGGTCACGCAGTTGCTGATGCCGGGGCCGTTCTGGCCGATCACCACGCCGTGGCGGCCCGATACGCGGGCATAGCCGTCGGCCATGTGGCCGGCGCCCTGTTCATGCACCACGGGGATGAGGCGGATGCCGGCGGGCGCGAAGATGTCCATGGCGTCCATGAAGGCCGAGCCCATGATGCCGAACATGTCGGTCACGCCGTTCGCGGCAAGGGTTTCGACGAATGCTTCTGACGGGGTCATGGCCTGCGGGCCGCTGACGGGTGTGTGATCGCTCATGAGGGCTGTCTCCGATGTTTAGTGAAAATGGAACAAATCGTTCCGAAAAGTTGTTTTATAAAATGTAGAGCATGCACCTGAGGTGGTCAATAGGCGGCGCAAAATAAACGCTACAATTTGTCTCGAAAATTGATGAATGCGATGCTGAGTTGAATACGAGGGCGGCGCGGCTCAATCCCACGGCAGCGAATAGGTCTTCACGTTGGTGAAGCTTTTCATCGCTTCCTGGACGCCTTCCTTGTAGCCAAGCCCCGAATCCTTGATGCCGCCGAACGGCGTCAACTCGAGCCGGTAACCGGGTACCTCACGCACATTCACACTGCCCACCTGCAGTTCGGCGATAAAGCGCGTGATGTAGTCGAGGCGATTCGTGCAGACCGAAGACGAGAGTCCGTAGTCAGTCGAATTGGAAATCCGGATCGCGTCGTCGATATCGCGAAAGCGGATCACCGGCGATACGGGTCCGAAGGTTTCGTATTTGACGAGCGGCATGTCCGGGCTGACATGATCGAGAACCGTCGGCGAATACAGCGCACCGTCGCGATGATTGCCGAGCAGCAAGGTCGCGCCGCGGCTGACCGCATCGTTCACCTGCGCTTCGAAGAATTTCGCTGCGGCTTCGTCGATGACGGTGCCCATGTCGGTCGCCGGGTCGGCGGGATCGCCGTAACGGATAGCTCGGGTCTTCTCCACGAGCAGTTCGACGAAACGGTCGGCCACGGCCTCATGCACCAGGATTCGCTTGATCGCGGTACACCGCTGGCCGGAGTTCTTGTAGGAGCCGGAGACAGCGAGCGCGCTGGCTTCTTCCAGGTCGGCGTCTTCCATCACGATGATCGGATCGTTGCCGCCGAGTTCGAGCACCGCGCGCCGATAGCCCATCTTGCTGGCGATGGTTTTGCCGATCTGCACGCCGCCCGTGAAGGTGATCAGATCGACGTGCTCGTTCGTGATCAGTTCGTCGGCGATGTCTTTCGGGTCGCCGGTGATGACCTGCAGCATTTCTTGCGGCAGGCCGGCCGCGTAAAAGATATCCGCGAGCAGGTACGTGGACAGCGGCACCTTCTCAGACGGTTTGACGACGATGCCGTTGTTGGTCGCGATGGACGGCACGATCTTGTGCGCGACCTGATTCATCGGATGGTTGAACGGGGTGATCGCGGAGATGATACCGAGCAACGGATCACGCTGCGTGTAGACGCGGCGCTTCTTGCCGTGCGGTGTTAGATCGCAGGAAAACACCTGGCCATCGTCCTTCAGCGCTTCGCTGGCGCCGAATGTCATGACGTCGGCGACGCGGCCCGCTTCGTAGAGCGAATCCTTCTTGCACAGGCCGGACTCGGCGGTGATCAGGTCGGCAATTTCTTCAGTCCGCCGACGGACCATGTCCGCGGCGCGCAGCAGGATCTGTGAGCGCTCGTAGCGCGTCAGCCGTGCACGATACCGGTGTGCCCAGGCAAAGGCGTGCCGCACGTCGGCGAGTGTCGCCTTGGGCACCGTGCCCACCAGTTCGTTGGTATAGGGATTGAAGACTTCGATGATCTCCGCGCGCCGGACTTCTTCTCCGCCGATGCGCAGCGCTTCATGACGAACCTGCGGCGGCGACCAGACTTTCGCGATCGAATTCATGCTGCACTCCAGCGATAACGGATAGCTGAAGTATTGCGGAGGGCGCCGCCATCGGAGTAGTGCCAGCCGCCGCCAATCGCTGAGTCCACGCCGGCGTGGGGCGCTGGACGGTGCTGACGCTAATTCCGCGTCGCGTTTTGCGCCTCGAACCCTGACAACTGGCAGACATCTCGCACCATGCGGCAAAAGCGGCCGCTATCGGGCCGCGTTGAAACGATCGTGCTCGCTGATTACACCCGGCCTTTCCACGGCACCAGCACGCGCTCGAGGTGGCGCATCAACAGGTCAAAGCACAGGGCAAAGAAGCCGATGACGATAATGCCCATGATCACCACGTCGCTGGCGAGGAACTCCGCGGCGTTGAGTACCATAAAGCCGAGGCCACTCGTCGAGGCCACCATTTCCGCGGCGACCAGGGTTGTCCAGCCGACGCCGATTCCGATCCGCATGCCCGTAAAAATCTCCGGCAGCGCGGATTTCAGAATCACATACAACACCACTTGCGTGCGCGAGGCACCCATCGAATAGGCCGCATGAATCTGCTCGATCGACACGGAACGCACGCCGGATCGCGCGGCGATGGCGAGCGGCGCGAAGATGGCGAGGTAGATGAGAAAGACTTTGGAGAATTCACCAATGCCGAACCAGATGATGATGAGCGGCAAATAGGCGAGCGGCGGAAGCGGGCGATAGAACTCGATAGGCGGATCGAAGATGCCCCGCGCAAAACGCGATACACCCATCATCACGCCAATTGGAATCGCGGTCACGCAGGCGAGCGCGAAGGCGCCGAATACGCGTAGCAAGCTGATGCCGGTATGCTGCGCGAGCGTGGAATTGGCGAAGCCTTCCGTGGCGACATAGATGAACTTTGCGTACACCGCTTGCGGCGATGGCAGAAAGAGCGGCTTGATCCAGTGAAGATTGGTCGCGACAAACCACAGCCCGATGATCAGGCCGACCGTTACGAGGCTCGTGACGACACTGCTGCCCTGGCCGGGCACGCCGAACGTGTCGCCTGGTTTCGCGGGTTTCTTGGCGAGAATGCGTGGTCGTCGACCGGGTGTGCGCGGCGGCTCCATCGGCGTGTCGGATTCGAGCGAGGTCTGCTGGCCGTGCGCCAGGGCATGAGCCCGTTTTGAACTAAACATGTGTCACCTCGGCTTCGGCGCCGTGCATTTTCTCGTCGCCGTAAATGATGCTGAGCACGCGTTCGCGCATTTCGATGAAATCGGGACTCGATTTGATGGCGCGCGCGTCGCGCGTTTCGAGAAAGCGTCGATTGAAATCCAGCTCATAGGTGTGCGTGATGCGCCCGGGACGCGGCGACATCACGATCAGATGGCTGGCCAGAAAGAGCGCTTCCTCGACGCTGTGCGTGATGAAGAAGAACATCTTGCTGGTCTTCGTCCAGACGTCGAGCAGGAGTTCCTGAATGGTTTCGCGGGTCAGCGCGTCGAGCGCGGCCATCGGCTCGTCCATCAGCAGCATGGCGGGGTCGCAGGTCAGCGCGCGGGCGATGCCCACACGCTGCTGCATCCCGCCGGAGAGCTGATAGATCATGTGCTTGTGAAAGTCCTGCAAGCCGACCAGCTCAAGATTGCGCGCGGCGATCTCGCGCCGCCGCGCTTTCGGCACACCCTGAAGCTTCAGCCCGAACTCGGCGTTGTCGATCACGTTGAGCCACGGCAACAGGGCATGCTTCTGGAACACGACGCCACGGTCCGAACCCGGTCCCGCGATCGGTGTGCCGCCGAGCAGCAATTCGCCGCTGGTCGGCGCAATGAAGCCCGCCATGAGCGAGAGCAAGGTGGTCTTGCCACAACCCGACGCACCGAGCGCGACCACGAAGTCGCCCGAGTTGACCGTCAGATTGATGTTGTCGAGCGCGTGCACCGTCTGGCCCGGCTTGCGCCCTGGAAAGACCACGCTCACATTCTTGACTCTCATGCTTTCCATGCTGCCTCCTGATTCAACGGAGCCGGACTACGTCATTTGAGTTTCATTGCCGCTTCGGCATAAGCCGGGGTCACGAACTTCGAGTAATCGGGCAACACCGCGCTGATCTGTTTCTGATCCTTCAGAAAGTTGGCCGTGTCCTTCAGTGCGAAAGTCGCGCGGCCCGCACTGCCGCCGCCCAGCCATTGCGAGGAGGCCTGTTCCGGGAGCGTCGGGAACGCGTAAAGCGAGAGCGAGTCGGGTACGTCGGCCGGCGAGCCGCCGATCATCTTGGCGATGGCTGCGGCCTGCGGCGAGGTGCCATTCCACTGCGCCGTATTCTTGCGGTACTGATCGTCCGCATCGGCGATGGCTTTCACGAGTTTTGCCATGAAGTCCTTATGCGCCTCGCCCCATTGGCGATCGACGGCGATTCCGTCGAATGTCGGTTTGCCGAGCTTCGACAGGTCACCGGAGGTAATCAGGACCTTGCCGCTCTTCTTCAATTGCGCAAGCGCCGGGTCCCAGACGTAGGCGGCGTCGATGTCGCCGCGCTCCCATGCCGCGACCAGCTGGTTCGGCTGCATGTTGAGGATCTTCACCTCGGACGGATTGATGCCCCAATGCTGCAGCGCGAACATGGTGTGATAGTGCGTGGTCGACACGAACGGCACACCGATCGTCTTGCCCTTCAGATCAGCCGGTTTGGTGATGCCGGAGCCATTGCGTACCACCATGGCTTCGGCCTGGTTGATGTTGTCCAGAATCCAGAAGAGCTGCAGGTCGAGCCCCTGGCTGACCGCCGCTGCGAGCGGGCTCGAGCCGATCACGCCGACCTTCACGTCGCCCGAGGCCATGGCGGTCGCGACCTTCGCGCCGGATTCGAATTGTCGCCAGTTGATCTTGTAGCCCGTCTCTTTCTCGATGGAGCCGTTGGCGATCGCCACGACCCATGGGTCGACGATCTGCTGATAGGCTATCGTGACCTCCTTGTCCTGCGCGTAGCCGGGTTGCGCCACCATGCAGGCGAGCGCAGCGAATGCCGCCACTGTCACGCGGCGTGTCAAAGCGCCGAACCAGCGGGACAACTTCGGTTGTTTGTCGCTTTTCATTGTAGGTCTCCAGAATGGCCTTGTGGGTACGCGAGTACACGTGAATCCAACGCCCGCCGACGGGGGCTTGTCCCAATCGCCGACAATGGGGTGATGCGAGTATCGTCAGTAAAAAATAATGCGGGTTAGGGCCAGACGTGGCTGATCGTTGAGTCCACACCGCTGCATCAGCATGGGCTGTCGCGCCGGTCCCGCCGGCAGCCGCCCCGGGGCGGCTGGCAGGCGTTTTTTTGCGCATCCACAATGCCGGTGTCCGCCTTCGCGCGGGCGGGCTCCGCCTACAAAAATCAGGAGAAAGCATGGCAAGTCGCACCTCGGTGGCTCTTTGGAGCCAGCGATTCCAGCGTTCACCCGAGTCGAATATGAGCCTCCAGGGCCAGATTCGCCAGATGCTGGTGGCCGCGATTCTCGACGGTCAGCTACTGCCGCATCACGCGTTGCCATCGAGCCGCGAGCTGGCCGACCAGTTGAGCGTTGCCCGTAATACGGTCGTACTCGCTTATCAGCAGCTGGTGGAGGAGGGCTATCTGATCTCGCGCGAGCGCAGCGGGCATTTCGTCAATCCGGCCATCCTCGAAGGGAGACATGCATTTTCGCCGCTGCAAACGGTCCCGACGCAGGCCGCCAACGAAGCTCTCGCGCGGCCGGATTGGGACCAGCGTGTCAGAAGAAGGCCGTCGTCGCAGCGCAACATCGTCAAGCCGGGCAACTGGCTGAGCTACGAATACCCTTTTATCTACGGGCAGTTCGACCAGTCGCTGTTTCCGACCAACGACTGGCGCGAATGCTGCATGAAAGCGCTGTCGGTCATGGAGATTCGCAACTGGGCGCCCGACCTGATCGAGCGCGACGACGATACGCTGATCCAGCAGATCCGCACCCGCGTGCTGCCGCGGCGCGGCGTGTTTGCCATGCCGGACGAGATCGTCGTGACGATCGGTTGTCAGCAGGCGCTCTATCTGATCGCGGACCTGCTGGCGAGCGAGCGGACCACGATTGGCTTTGAAAATCCCGGCTATCCGGATGCCCGCAATATCTTCGAGAACCGCAATGCGCGGTTGCAGCCGCTGCCTGTCGATGGCGGCGGCGTGCGCCCGGTCGAGGACGCCGATCTGCTCGCACAATGCGACTATGTCTATGTGACGCCGAGCCACCAGTGCCCGACCACGGCCACCATGCCGATCGAGCGGCGCCATGCGCTGCTGGAACAGGCGCAGGCCCACGACTTCGTCCTGATCGAAGACGACTACGAGAGTGAAAACAACTTCTCGGGCACGCCGCATCCTGCGTTGAAGAGTCTGGATACAGCGGACCGGGTGATCTACATCGGCAGCCTGTCGAAGACCTTCGCGCCTGGTTTGCGGCTGGGTTATATCGTCGGGCCGCGTGAACTGGTCCGCGAATTGCGCGCGCTGCGGCGTCTGATGGTGCGCCACCCTGCAGCCTATATTCAGCGGGCGTTTGCCACCTTTCTGGCGCTCGGGCACCACGATGCATTGTTGCGGCGGCTCGCCCACGCCTATCGGGAACGCGCGCAGGTATTGATGACTGCGCTCGACACGCATCTTCCCGAAGCGCGCTATTTGCCGGTGGGCGGCGGCGCGTCGTGCTGGGTCGAGGGGCCGCCGTGGCTCGATGCGACACGCCTTGCCGCGGATGCGCAGGCACACGGCATTCTGATCGAACTGGGGCGGGTCTTCTTCATGACCGGGCTGGAGCAGAACCGCTGCTTCCGGATGGGCTTTTCGGCCATCAAGCTCGAAAAGATCGATGAGGGCGTGCGGCTGCTCGCGGAGCTCGTGCGCGCGCAGCAGCCCGAGGACTAGGCGGCGGGCCAGGCGATGTCACAAGCGGTGCCATAGGCGACGGCATAACCGCTGGCAGAAGCGGTGCCGCCCGCGACGGCACAAGCGACGGCATAAGCGACCACCAAAGCGCGCTAGAACGTTTTGGCGAGCTGTTGAGCGGCTTCCTGCAGGCGTGGCACGAACTCGAGCGCGCGCGACAGCGGCGCCCGTGAAACCGGCGCATGAACGGCGATTGCCGCGATACAGGTGTTGTTCTCATCCATCACCGGCGCGGCCACGCACGCAATGCCGGCGACAAATTCCTCGTTGTCGATGGCGATGCGCTTGTGCGCGGTGCGGTCGAGTTCCGCTTCGAGCAGTTCGGGATCGGTGATGGTATTCGGCGTGAAGCGTTCGAGCTTCAGCGTGCGGACGAGGGCAGCGCGTTGTTCGCGCGGCAGCATGGCCAGCAGCAGTTTGCCGCTCGCGCTGCAATGCGCCGGCACGTGCGAGCCGGGCTTGAGATCGAGTCGCAACGGCCAGGGCGCTTCGAGCCTGTCGAGATAGAGCACCTCGGTTTCGTGCAGCATCGTGAGGTTGCAGGTCTCGCCGAGATCGGCGACCAGGTGGGCCAGGATCGCATGCCGCAGCCGGCGGGCACCCGAATGCATCATGACGCCAAGACCGAGTTGCGCGAGGCGCGGGCCGATCACGTAGGCGTTTTTTTGTCCCGGCTCGCGGATCACGAGACCACCGGCTTCGAGCGAAGCCAGCATGCGGTGCAGCGAAGCCTTCGGCAGGTCGACGTCCTGGGCAATGTCGGCCAGCGACACCGGACCTTCCGCACGCACGAGATGTTCCAGTAGCGCGAACGCGCGCAGGGTGGGAGTATCCGCCTTAGTCATGTGTGCCGTTCCGGAAAATGGATCGGCATCATTGTAACGTGCGCCTTTGTTTGTCGAGGTTTTGGCGGGTTTGTGGTGCTTTCGGTGCGCAATTTCAGTGCAGATCATCCCGTTTTTCGGAATGCTATCCTGCGCTGCGTCAGGAGGACGTGAATGCCCGTTCGAACTGATGGCGGACCCGTTTTCGGTCCGCGCGTCCCGGGCCACTGCTGATTTTTCGTCTGTACTACTGCCTGAACGTTTTGGCTGTCTCCTCGGCGGCGAGGCGCAGATCGGGCAGGAAGGCCAGCAGATCGTCGAGTACGACCCGTCCAACCGGCGCCTGCACGGCAATGGCCGCGCAGGCGCGATTGCGATCCAGCATGACTGGCACCGCGATCGCGATGAGTCCCTGCAAATGTTCCTGATTATTGATTGCGAGCTGGCGCCGCCGCGTCGCGGTCAATTCCTTGCGTAATTCGCCGCGATCCGTAATCGTCCGCTCGGAATAAGCACGCAGCGGCAAGGTTTCGATGACCCGTTCGCGCCTGTCTTTGGGAAGAAAGCTGAGCAATAGCTTGCCGCTCGCCGAACAGTGCAGCGGCACGTGCGAGCCGGGTTGCAGGTGCATGCGCAGCGGCCACTCGGTTTCCACCCGGTCCACATAGACCACGTCATTGCCGGCCAGCATCGTGAGATTGCAGGTCTCGCCGATTTTGGCCACCAGTTGTTCAAGCAGCACATGCCGGGCAGCTGCCGGACCCGCATGCATCAGCACATTGACCGCCAGCATCCGTACGCGCGGCGAGCACTCGTAGAGCCGGTCACCGGCGCTGCGCGTGACAAGCCACGCATCCATCAACTGCACGAGGATGCGATGCACCGTCTGCTTGGGCAGTTCGAGGGCATGGACGAGATCCGTCATCGAAAGCGGGCCGCTTGCCTCAGCCAAGGTTTCGAGTACGCGAAATGCGCGCACGGCCGCCGCATTCGATTGATTCGAAGTCGACACACTGTCTCCTCAATGTCGTAGTTATAAGTTGGATTGTGCATCGGTCTGTTTAGTTTTCGGGACTATGGAAAGTCCCGAATTTCGCACTTTTCGATTCTCGCCGGCTCAGCGCGAGGGATAGTTCAAAAAACGGGACTCCGAAACAGGCACGGCTCACTAGATTGGTACCAACGCCAATCTTTCCAGTCCGGAGTGAACCGTATGAATGTTAGGGCCACAGAAGCGGAAGCCACGCACGCTAAGGCACAGAGTGAAGTCGAACGCGTCGTTGCGTCGACGGTTGCGCGTGCCCGCGCCGCGCAACGCGGATTCGAGGTGGCGGGACAAGCCATGCTCGATGCCGCCGCCGACGCCGCGGCGTGGGCGATCATGGAGCCCGCGCGCAACCGGCAGCTTGCCGAGCTGGCGGTACGCGACACGGGTCTGGGCAATGCGGACGACAAGTTCCGCAAGAACTATCGCAAGACGCTCGGGTTGTTGCGCGATCTGCGCGGGCAGAAGACCACGGGGGTGATCGAGCGCAATGACGCCACGGGCATTGTCGAGATCGCGCGAGCAGTCGGCGTGGTGGCGGCGATCACGCCGTCCACCAATCCGGCGGCCACGCCGATCAACAAGATCGTCAACGCCCTCAAATGCGGCAACGCCGTCATCGTGGCGCCTTCTCCCAAGGGCTATTCGTCGTGCGCGCTGCTGATCGAGTTTATCCATGCGCAATTCGCCAAAGTCGGGCTCCCGGCCGATCTCGTCCAGATGTTGCCCGCGCCGATCAGCAAGGCGGCCACTGCTGAACTGATGCGGCAGTGCGATCTGGTCGTGGCGACCGGGTCTCAGGCGAATGTGCGGATGGCCTACGCAAGCGGGACGCCCGCGTTCGGCGTGGGCGCGGGGAACGTTGCTTCGATCGTCACGGCGTCGGCCGATTTGCACGATGCAGCGCACAAGATTGCACGCTCGAAAACGTTCGACAACGCCACGAGCTGTTCATCGGAAAACAGCGTCGTTATCGAAGGCGCGGTCTATGCAGAGGTGCTGGCGGAACTGACGGATTGCGGTGGCGTGATGCTCGACGCCGCGCAAAAAGCGCGACTGCAGGCCGCCCTGTGGTCGAACGGCAAGCTGTCGGCACACTGCACCGCACGCTCGGCCGCGTCGATTGCACGTGCAGCGGGCCTCGACGACATAGCCGCCCGTGAGCCTGCGTTTCTGATGGTGGAGGAAACCGGCTTTGGCGCCGACTACCCATTCTCGGGTGAGAAGCTCGCGCCGGTGCTGACCGTTTATCGCGCGGAAACTTTCGATGCCGCGGCCGACATCGTGCGCGGCATCTACGCATACATGGGCGCCGGGCACTCGGTCGGCCTGCATTCCGCCGACTCGGGGCAGGCGGTGCAACTCGGTTCGACGCTGCCGGTTGCGCGCGTGATCGTGAATCAGGCGCATTGCCTCGCGACCGGCGGCAACTTCGATAACGGCCTGCCATTCTCGCTTTCGATGGGATGCGGAACGTGGGGCCGCAACAATTTCTCGAGCAATCTCAACTTTCATCATTACCTGAACATCACGCGCGTGGCCTACCCGATCGAGGAGCGCGTTCCCGAACTGGACGACGTACTCGGGGATTTCTTCGGGAGGTATGGAAAATGAAGGCGCTGCATACGATCCGCGCGCTGATCGACGCGCGCGCCGCACAATATCCCGACAAGCCGTTCCTGCTGGCTGCCGCTGAATGCGATGAGAACGGTGGCGCTTCTGCGCCTGCCGAAGCGCTGACATTCGCGGCGTTGCGCGACGACTGCCGCGCGCTTGAGACGGTCTTTCACGAAGCGGGCTTGCGGGCCGGCGATGTTGTTTCGGTCTTCATGGGCAACGGTATCCATACCGCAAGGTTGCTGCTCGCGGCGATGTACAGCGGGCTCGTTGCCAACCCACTCAATCTGCTGTGCCAGCCGTCGCAGTTGCGCTACATCGTGGAGCATTCGGACACGCGCATGGTCTTTGTTTGCGCCGATACGCACGCGGCTATGTCGAGCGCGATCGCCGGGTTGCGCGAGCAAGGCATCACACGCACTGTCGCGCTGATTCGTACAGAGCCCGATGCGACCGTTGCGTCTGTGCTGGCTTCAGTGCCGGCTTGCGCCGAACCCGCGCTGGTGGAAACGGCGGGTGTTGCCGCTGCGCAAGCGGAACCGGAATCGGAATCGGCCAATGATTCGCGCTATGGGCCATCTGTCACCGCCTGGGATTCCAAAGTGTCGTCAAGCGGTGAGCCCGATGCAGGCGATGTGGCGCTGCTGATGTACACATCCGGCACCACGGGTGCACCGAAAGGCGTCCTGCTGGACCACCGGAACCTGCTGGCCAATGCTCGCAACATCTCGCACGAACACCGGCTCGGCACCGGCGACCGGGTCTTCGCCGCGTTGCCGCTGTATCACATCAATGGTCTCGTCGTGACGCTGCTTGCACCGCTCTTTCATGGCGGCTCGGTTGTCATGACACCGCGCTTTTCCGCCCGCACCTACTGGCGCGATGTCGCGCGGCACGGTTGCACATGGATCAACGTGGTGCCGACGATCGTCGCCTATCTGCTCAACAACGATGAAGCCTGCACGTTCGACCTGTCCGCGCTGAGATTTTGTCGCAGCGCGTCGGCAGCGCTCCCCGTTGATCATCATCGCGCGTTCGAGGCGCGCTTCGGCGTCGGCATCATCGAAACGATGGGGATGACCGAAACCGCCGCGCCCGTGTTCAGCAATCCATACGAGTCAGAGCGTCGAAGAATTGGCAGTATCGGCCTGCCATCGGGCAGCGAGGCGAAAGTGATCGACCGTGATGGACGTGAATGCGCACCCAACGAGTGCGGCGAACTGGTGTTGCGTGGCGAGCAGGTCATGCGCGGCTATTACAAGCGCGCTGAGGAAACGCGTGCGGCCTTCACCGCCGACGGCTGGCTGCGCACCGGTGACCTCGGCTATCGCGACAGCGACGGTTATTTCTACATCAATGGCCGCGCGAAGGAACTGATCATCAAGGGTGGCGAAAACATCGCCCCGCGCGAGATCGATGAAGTGTTGCTCAAACACCCCGGCGTGCTGGATGCGGCGGCGGTGGGCATGCCGGATGCCGCGTACGGGCAGGAGATCGTTGCGTTCATCGTGCCTCGTGTGGCGCACGGGCAGGGCGCGCTCGACATCGAGGATCTGCATGAGCACTGTCTGCGCGAACTGGGCCGCTACAAGACGCCGAAGGAGTTTCGCTTCGTCGCGGAACTGCCTCGCGGACCCTCTGGCAAGGTGCAGCGCCTGAAGCTCGTGCCCACCTGACGGCGCGTGCATCGGCGTGGCCGGTTTGCGCCGGCAGGGCCAGGAGGGCGCGCGTCGACGCGCACGACTCGACGCAGTACGACGTACGGATCGAACGACTGCAGACGCCATCGGCGTCACATAAGAGAGACAGGAGACAGCATGCAAACGCACAAGCGGCGTGTGAAGACGCGCCACATCATCCTGGCCGTCATGTGTCTGATGTATTTCATCTCATACATCGACCGTGTGAACATCGCCGTGGCCGGCCCCATCATCCGCCATGAAATGGGACTGACGACGGTCCAGCTCGGCCTCGTGTTCTCGGCCTTTGCCTATCCGTACGCGTTCATGCAGGTCATCGGCGGCTGGCTGTCCGACAAGTACGGGCCGAAGCTGGTGCTAACGGTGCTGTCGCTGATCTGGGGGGCGGCGACGCTCGCCACCGGCTTCGCCGGCAGTGTGGCGATGCTCGTCGCGCTGCGGTTCGCGTTGGGCATCGGCGAGGGCGGCGCGTTCCCGACGGCGACGCGTGCATTTACCTACTGGATGCCGGTGGCGGAGCGGGGCTTCGCTCAAGGCATCACCCATAGCTTCGCCCGCCTCGGCGGCGCGGTGACGCCACCGCTCGTGCTCGCGGTGGTCGTGGCGGGCGGCTGGCGCGACGCGTTCATTCTGCTTGGCGTAGCGAGTCTTGCGTGGACCGTGCTGTACCTCTGCGTCTTTACGAACTCGCCGGAGCAGAACCGGCGCGTGACGCCCGAGGAAACGGCGGAAATCGGCTATCGTGCCGGCGACTGCGAACGCGCCAAGCGTGCGGCCACGCCGTGGCGAAAACTGATTCGTCGTATGTGGCTCGTCACGTTCGTCGACTTCTGTTACGGCTGGCTGCTGTGGGTCTATCTGACCTGGCTGCCTTCGTACCTGAAGGAGGCCCGCGGCTTCGATCTCAAGCAACTCGCGCTGTTCACGGCGTTGCCGCTGCTCGCGGGCGTGATTGGCGATACCTTGGGTGGCGTCGTCTCGGACCGTCTTTACAAGCGCACCGGCCGGCTGCGCTTTGCGCGCTGTGCAGTGCTGGTGGTGGGCATGGGCGGCTCGCTCGCGTTCCTGTTGCCGATGGTGTCCGCGACCAATCCGTTAATGGCAGTGGTGTTCCTGTCGGCGTCGTTCTTCTTTCTCGAGATCACGAATCCCGTGTTGTGGACCTTGCCGCTCGACATCGGCGGTCGCTACGCGGGTACGGCGGGCGGCATGATGAACACGGGCTTCGGCGTCGCCGGCATGATATCGCCGGTGGTGTTCGGTTATCTGATTGAGACAACCGGCAGTTATAACGTGCCGTTCACGATTTCCGCATGTCTGCTGGCGGTGGGGATCGTGGCCGCGCTTTTCATCGATCCGGCGAGGACGGTCGAGGCCGACGAGGAGCGCGAGCGGCTCGAAGGCGGCCAGATGAACGGCATGCCCGCATTTATTCCGGCGAGCGCCGGGGTGCGGCTGGAGCGGCACCATCTGCGCCGACCGTTGCGCTGGCGCAGATAGGGTGGGCTTAAGGGGCGGGCTCCGCGCTCGTGAGCCCGAGTTCGGCCAGAAGGGAACCTTGCCCAATGCCGCCGCGCTCGCGGATTGTGATCTGGTTGGCATAACCGCGTTACTGATGGCGACAGTCATCTAGCCTGGGCCGGGAATCTGCGCGTCAACGCACTTCCGGGCAGGTATCTTGCTGACAGCTCTTTAGTCGAAGACTCAAGGAGCAGTGCATGGCTGATAACCTGAAAAATCCTCTCGAAGAGCGCCGTCGACTTGGTGGCTGGTTGCCGCGCAAAGAAGCCGAACTGGTGGCGTTCAGAAAGGACCTGGCGAAGCAGGCGCAGGAACGGTCTGGCCAGGCTCCGCGGGTTAGCGCCGTGGAGGAACTGGCGGCGCTGATTAACGGCGACCCGGTCCTTCGCATGGACCTGACCCGGGCCATTGGTGACGCTATCGAAGCCGGGTACGAACTTGGCTATTCCACCATCGACGAGTTAATGGATATCGTCGACTATCTGATGACCTACGCCCCGCGCTTCAGCGAGGCGAGTTTGATTCACTGCCCCTTGAATGCAGTGCTTGACTGGCCAATGTGCATGCCGTCCGGCTATGCGCTATTTCGTGACCCCGCGCTTAACGCTCAACTCAAGCGAGTGCTTAACGTCTGGTGCGGATTTCTGAACGGCCCTCACTCACGCGCGCACCTGAACACATCTGCCCCCGAAGGTTGGTTCTCTCCTGAAGCACAGAAACAGCTGGACATATCCCAGTTTGTCTGCGATCCGGACAAGCCCTATTGGGGATTCTCATCGTGGAACGGCTTTTTCACGCGGCACTTCCGTTCCGGTGCCCGGCCGGTCGCAGAGCCCAATAACAGCAAGGTCATAGTCAGCGCATGTGAGGCTTCCCCGTACAACATCCAGCATGACGTTAAGCTTCGTGACGCGTTCTGGATCAAGTCCCAGCCTTATTCGCTGCAGGAAATGTTCACTGCGAGCCAACGTGAACTGGCAGAGAAATTCGTCGGTGGGAGTGTGTACCAGGCCTTCCTCAGCGCATTCAACTACCATCGCTGGCACGCGCCGGTTAGCGGCAGAATTGTGAAGGCATACCACGTCGGTGGCAGCTACTACTCTGACGCCGAATCGGAGGGCATCGACCCGGGCGGACTCAACGATTCACAGGGTTACACCACGGCGGTCGCTGCGCGAGCGGTTATTGTCATCGACTGTGATGACCCCGAAATTGGGCTTGTTGGCTGCATATTCGTCGGCATGGCCGATGTCTCCTCATGTGTCATCGACGCGCTCCCGGGACAATGGGTCAGAAAAGGCGATGAACTCGGCTACTTTCAGTACGGGGGCTCGACCTACTGCCTTGTCTTCCGGCCAGATGTGGTTCGAAGCTTTGTGCCGCACGCGCCGTTTAACGACGAGGCGCCCCCGCTCAAGGTGAATGCGCAACTCGCAACGGCACGATAATCGCAGGCAGATTTCTGGCTAACGATGGAAAACAACCGCTGACACGAAAATCCCTCCTTGCTTTTCCAATTTATTTAACTACAATGTTAAATATCAACCGAAAGGTTTATAAAAAGGAGGCAATCATGAGTGAGCCGCTTCATCGTCCTTCGCTGGGTGCGTCGGTGTACTACAAGGACCCATTTGCCGCGCTCGACTGGCTCGAGAAAGCGTTCGGCTTCGAGCGTCAGATGGTGATCACGGATAGCGACGGCCAGTTGGGCCACTCGGAAATGCGTTTCGGCGACAGCTACGTGATGATCTGCCGCGAATGGTCGGAAGACGCGGCGAGCCCGGCTTCGATCGGTGGCAAGAATACGCAATCGGTGCACGTGCAGCTGCGCGAGGGTATCGACGAACATTGCGCCCGCGCGCGCGCCGCGGGCGCCGTGATTACGCGCGAGCCGGCGGACCAGTTTTACGGCGACCGCGTGTATGCGGCAAGCGATCCGGAAGGGCACGTCTGGAGCTTCGGTCAGACGGTTCGCAAGGTGTCGCGCGAAGAAGCCGAGCGCGTGAGCGGCCTGAAAATCGAAGGGTGGGGATAGCCAATGGGATTGCCAGCCAGCGTCTCGCTCGACCGCACGTTGGCCGCGCTAGCCGATCCGAACCGGCGTCAGGTGATCGACCTGCTCAGCCAGCAGCCGATGCGCGCGGGTGAACTCGCGCAAGCCACTGGCCTTTCACCGCAGGCCATGAGCCGGCATTTGCGCGTGCTGCGTTCGAGCGAGTTGATCGAAGAATCGCATGACGGTCTCGACGCACGCGTGCGTCTCTACGTGCTGCGATCGGCGCCGATGAGCGAACTGAAGGCATGGCTCGAACAGACCGAAGCCCTATGGTCCGAGCAACTACTGTCGTTCAAGGCGCATCTGGAGCAGCAGGAATGAGTTCGCGCGTGCAGGTGTCGCTACGCGTCGCGGCAACGCCGCTGCGCGCATTCGATGTGTTCACGCGCGAGATCGGCAGATGGTGGCGGCCGAACGGGTTGTTTCAGTTCACGCCGCAAGGCGCGGGCATGCTGTCGTTCGAATCGTCGTCAGCGCCTGGCGAACACAGGCGCCTCGTCGAAACGCAACCGGACGGCAGTGTGTTCGAGATCGGCAGAGTCACAGCCTGGGAGCCGGGTGAGCGTTTGGCATTTGGCTGGCGTCAGGCCAGTTTCACCGATGCGCAGCATACGGATGTCGAGGTGCGTTTCGAAGCGGTGGGCGACGAAACGCGCGTGACGGTCGAGCATCGCGGTTGGGATACGGTGCCACAGGAGCATGTGGCGCGCCACCATTTTCCCGAGCGCGTGTTTCTGTTGCGGCACGGCGAGTGGTGGCAGGCTTTGCTGGCGTCTCTACGTTCAGAGGTGCAAGCCGCTGCACCGCTTCAATGAGCGCGCAACCTTCGGTTGACGAAGCGCCACACGGCGCTCACCAGCAACGATCCTACACCGAGCGAGACCCCCAGCAGCACGATCGAACTCATATGATCGCGCACCAGCGGCACATTGCCGAACAGATAGCCGGCCGCCACCAGCGACCCAATCCACAGCGCCGCGCCCGCCGTGACGAATGACACGAAACGTGCAAACGTCATGCGCGAAACGCCGGCGACGAACGGCGCGAATGTACGCACGACGGCAATGAACGGCGACAGCAGAAAGGTCAGACCGCCGCGCGCTTCGTAAAACGCGTGCGCCTTACGCAATGCATTCTTGTCGAGCCAGCGGTAGTCGGCGGTATAGACTTTGTCGCCAATCGCGCGGCCGATCGCATAGTCGACGATGCTGCCGGCCACGGTGGCGGCGAACAGAACGGGGACTACGAGCCACACATTCAGCGCACCGGTTGCGGCCAGCCCCCCGCAAATGAAAATCAGTGGATCGCCCGGTAAAAAGAATAGCGGCAGGAAGCCGATCTCGACGAACACGACGAGAAACAGCATCGCGTAGACGGCCGTGCCATATTGCACGATCAAACCGCTCAGGTGCTGGTCGAAGTGCAGGGCGACCTGCAGCACATGCATGAGATCCATCTTGGTTCGAAAGGGATTTAGGTGTTCAGGAGTTTAGTCCCGTAGCGGCGCGGGCACTTGTTTATTTCGCGGTGGTGATGTCAAGATCGGGGCCTGTCTGTCCGAACCACGTTCCAGAATCCCGTCTGAAAAATCTCTACGAAACGCTTATGCAATACGCTTCTAACCTCGCATTCCGCCTCGCCGAGCCTCACGATGCCGACGCCATCCGCGCGATCGAATTCGAGGCAGGCCAGCGCTTCGTCAGCGTTGGCATGACCGGTATCGCCGATGCCCCGCCGATGGAGCTGGAACTCGTCTACCACAAGATCGGGGCGCAGCAGATCGTCGTCGCCGTGGATGCGGATGCGACCTGTGTGGGGTTCGTGATGTTCGAGCCGCAGCCCGCGCGCTTCTACGTTCAGGAGGTCGATGTGTTGAGGTCGCATGCCGGGCAACGCATCGGTGCGGCACTAATCGAGCAGGTCGCACAACGCGCGCTTGCGCAACAGGTCACGCAACTCACGCTGTCGACGTTTCGCGAGGTGCCGTGGAACGCGCCGTACTATCGGCGGCTCGGCTTTCGCGATATCGAAGAGGCCGATCTCGATGAAGCATTGATCGCTCGGCGCGCCGCGCATATCGCACGAGGACTCGACGAATCGAAGCGCGTGTTCATGCGGCGTGATCTGGCATGACGGCGGGCGCGATGGCCTGGCTTGCTTGTGGTGCGGTATGGCGCGGGCCATGTGCGCCGCGCGCAGGGTTCAGCGCATAAAAAAGTGCGGCGGGTGTGACCGGATAACGTCCCGGCCACACCCGCCGCGTGGTCTTGCAGCGTACTACGGATAGCTTGCCGCTTTAACGAGGCGGCTGATGCTCCGCTAGCCTCAAGTCCTTATTCGACGGTTTCCAGCGTCGGATAATCCACGTAGCCGGTTTCGCCGCGCGCATAGTATGTCGCCGGATTCGGCTTGTTCAGCGGTGCGTTCGTCTCGAAGCGGCGCACCAGGTCCGGATTCGCGATGAACAGTTGACCCCACGCCACTGCGTCCGCTTCACCCGCGTCGAGCACGTGCTGCGCGGTTTCCCTGGTGAACTTTTCGTTCGCGATGTACGGGCCGCCGAACGCCTTCTTCAATTGCGGGCCGAGGCGGTCGTCGCCGAGCGCTTCACGAGCGGCGATAAACGCAATCTTGCGTTTGCCGAGTTCGCGTGCCACGTAACCGAAGGTGGCCGCCGGATCCGAATCGCCCATGGCGTGCGCGTCGCGGCGCGGCGCGAGGTGGACGCCGACACGGTTTGCACCCCAGACGTCGATACAGGCGTCCGTGATTTCAAGCAGCAGGCGGGCGCGGTTTTCGATCGGGCCGCCGTAGGCGTCGGTACGTTTGTTGGTGCTGTCCTGCAGGAACTGGTCGAGCAGATAGCCGTTCGCGCCGTGTACTTCCACACCGTCAAAACCTGCCGCTTTTGCGTTTTCGGCGCCCTTGCGGAACGCGTCGACCACACCGGCGATCTCGTCGAGTTCGAGTGCGCGCGGCGTCACGTACGGACGCTCCGGACGCACCAGGCTCACGTGACCCTGAGCTGCGATGGCGCTCGGCGCGACCGGCAGTTCGCCGTTCAGGAACAGCGGGTCCGAAATACGGCCGACGTGCCACAGTTGCAGGAATATCTTGCCGCCGGCTGCGTGCACGGCGTTGGTAACGACCTTCCAGCCTTCGACCTGTTCTTGCGACCAGATGCCCGGGGTGTCGGCGTAACCGACACCTTGCGGCGTGACGGAAGTGGCTTCGCTGATGATCAGCCCTGCCGTGGCGCGTTCGGCGTAGTACTTCGCCATCAGCGCGTTCGGCACGCGGATTTCTTCAGCGCGTTGACGCGTGAGCGGCGCCATGATGATGCGGTTCGACAACGTAATGTCGCCAATCTGGAGCGGGTCAAAAAGAGTCGGCATATGAGTTCACCTTGGGTGGCGGGCACGTGGCCCGAGCCTTAAAAAAACTGCGTGATGAAAGAAGCGCGGCGATGCGGATGACACGTTCAGAGCCCGGTGTTCATGTGCTCGATAAACGCCTGAATGACGGCTTCGTTGCGTTTGAAGAACACCCATTGGCCGACCCGCTTCGACGTGATGAGACCCGCCCGCTGCAAAGCGGCGAGGTGCGCCGACACGGTGGACTGCGACAGGCCGCAGCGGGCGTCGATCTTGCCGGCGCACACGCCATAGTCGAGCGGCAGGTCCTGGTCGGAGAAATGCGCATACGGCTCGCGCAGCCAGCCGAGAATCTCCCGCCGTACAGGGTTGGCAAGCGCTTTGTGAATCGCGTCGATATCGAGCGTCATGTGAGTCAGTTTTCAGGTCATCGACAACAGGCAGGCGTAGCGCCAGTTAGCGGCCACGCATCTGCATCGCTACAAGACGAATCATATATCGGATTTTGACGATATGCCTGAAACCATTACTGTCTATGGGGTCGATAGGCGTTGTTGATCGAGGAGGAGGCCGCCAATGCGTCGCTCGCGGCGAGGCAAGGCCGGGCGCGCGTCCCCGTGATCGCCTCGTTATGGTGACGAAATCACGGCTGCTTGCGTGACTTTCCTCTGCCCGCGGTTTGCACTTCGGGTGTGTCCCCGCCGTCACGTTCCCGGTTCCATTGTTCAAGCAGCATGCGCGTCTGTCCACGGATGGTCGACTTGATCTGTTCGGCCTTCTCTGCGTCGATGTTTTTCCAGCCGAGCAGCGACAACGTCGAGCGGTGCGCGACGTGAAAAATCACCAGTTGCCCATGCAGACTGAAGGTGCGGATTCGCGTGACGGGATCGTCGGTGGCACGTCCGGAAATTCGTGCCACCAGCGCCGCGCTCGCATCGTTTAGCGGTTCGCGGATCCGGCAGCTCAGAATCCGCGTCGCACTTTCGGGTTCGTAACCGGCCTGCTCGCGCGCGAAGAAAAGCCGCCGGCCCGGATTGTTCGCTTTCGCGAAGGCGCTGTCCGCGATCGCTTCCTGAATGCGGATAAAGGCATCGATCAACGTCGGGGTATCGGCGTTTTCGCGCAGCACTGCCTGCGCATGCTCGACGGGCGGCCCGAATGTTTTCCATGCATCGTCGGCGAGCATTTCGACACACGCGCGATACACACCTTCCTTATTCTCGAAGTAGTACTGCAGCGCGGGCGCGTTGACGCCGGCGTGAGCCGCGATGTCGCGCGTCGACGCACCATCAAAACCGTGTTCGCCAAACAGTTCGACCGCCGCCTCGATGATCCGGAGACGCGTCTCGTCGCCGCGTGCATAACCGCCCTCCGGCGGACGGCGCAGCCTCTTTGCGGTGTTCATGCATTTCTCTCCGCATTTCTCTTCGCATTTCTCTTCATTACGCCCCGAAGGAAGTCCTCTGGGGGACGCCCCCGCAAGAAGTCCACTTTGGGGAAGCGACGCCCGAAGGAAATCCACTTTGGGGATATCTTCCGAAATATATCACTTGACACAATTGTATCGGGTGGAATAATTGTGCCAACCGGAAACAATTGGACCCATACGATGTCAGCAACCGCAGGCTCTCCCTCCCGCCCGATACCCGCCGAAGACGCGCCTGCGTCAGGCACGAGGCGTCCTACCCGGCGAACGGTGCTGATCGCACTCGGCATCGTCGCGCTGATTGTCGGCGCGGTCTGGTTCACCCGCTGGTGGACGGTGGGACGCTTCATCGAAAGTACAGACGATGCCTATCTGCAGGCTGACAGCGTCACGGTCGCTCCCAAGATCGCCGGTTACGTCACGGAAGTTTACGTCGTGGACAATCAGGTCGTGAAGCCCGGTGATCCGCTTGTCCATCTCGACGCCCGTCAGTATCAGGTCGCGCTCAACCAGGCGCGGGCCACAATCGATGCGCGCAAGGCCGACATCGAACGCGCGCAGGCCGATATCAAACAGCAGCAGTCCAACATTGCGCAATCCCAGGCGCAGCAGCAGGTGGCGCGCGTGAGCGCACAGCATGCGAGCGACGAAGTGCGGCGCTATGCGCCGCTCGTCGCAACCGGTGCTGAAAGCAGTGAGAGGCTGGCGGAATTGACCAGCAGTCGCGATCAGGCAAATGCCACGCTCGCCGCGAACTCGGCGGCGGTTGATGCAGCACGCTCGCAGATCGGCTCGGCCACCGCGCAGCTCGCGCAGGCGCGCGCACAACTCGAAGCGGCCGAGGCAAGCGCACAGCAATCGCAACTCGATCTCGACAACACCGTGGTGCGCAGCGTCCTCGGCGGCAAGGTCGGCGATCGTACCGTGCGCGTCGGTCAGTACGTGCAACCCGGCACGCGGATGCTGACCGTCGTGCCGGTCCAAAGTACCTATTTGCTGGCCAATTTCAAGGAAACGCAAGTGGGTCGGATGCGCGTTGGTCAGACAGTGGACATGCAGGTCGACGCGTTGCCCGGTCATACGCTGCACGGCGTGATCGACAGTTTCTCGCCCGGCACGGGCTCGCAATTCGCGCTGCTGCCGCCGGAAAATGCCACCGGCAATTTCACGAAGATCGTGCAGCGGGTGCCCGTGCGGATCCGGATCAACACGGGAGCGGAGACGCGTAGTGTGCTGTTGCCGGGGCTGTCGGTGACCGTGGATGTCGACACGCGTTCCGCCCGCGATCGTGACGCGCGCATCGACACCGAGAACCATCGTGGCTGAACCGGGAACCACTACGCCCGCTGCTGCGGCGCCGGCCGCGCCGCGTGGTGAGGAGCGTGCCAGTGTCGGCGACTGGATCGCCGTCGCGGCAGGCGCGCTCGGCGCCTTGATGGCAACGCTCGACATCTCGATCACGAACTCCGCGCTGCCGCAGATTCAGGGCGAAATCGGCGCCACCGGTACTGAGGGCACCTGGATTTCGACCGGCTATCTGATGTCGGAAATCGTGATGATTCCGCTGGCGGCATGGCTCACGCGCGTATTCGGCCTGCGCAATTTCCTGCTGACTAACTCAGCGCTTTTCATTGCATTTTCGATGATGTGCGGCTGGTCGCACACGTTGCCCATGATGATCGCCGGCCGCATCGGGCAGGGCTTCACGGGCGGCGCGCTGATCCCCACAGCGCAGACCATCATCCGCACGCGCCTGCCGCTATCGCAGTTGCCGGTCGGCATGACCATGTTCGGTCTGATCGTGTTGCTCGGGCCGCTGCTTGGACCGGTTGTCGGCGGCTGGCTCGCGGAGAACATCAGCTGGAGCTGGTGCTTCTTCATGAACTTGCCGATCTGCCTTGCGCTGATGACCCTGCTGATTGTCGGCCTGCCGTCGGACCGGCCGCACTGGGAGGCGTTTTTCAAGGCGGACTGGCTCGGCATCGTCGGTCTCGCGATCGGCCTCAGTTCGCTCACAGTAGTGCTCGAGGAGGGGCAGCGCGAGCGCTGGTTCGAATCGCCGATGATCGTGACGCTCACCTGCGTGTCGGTCTTCGGCATGCTCCTGATCGCCGCCTCGCAGATGACCGCGAAGAAGCCGATCGTGCGCCTGAGCCTGATGCGCAACCCGAATTACGCGAGCGTGATCGTGATCGTGTCCGCAGTCGGCGCAGCGCTGTATGGCGTGTCGTATCTGTTGCCGCAGTTTCTCGGGATTGTCGCGGGCTACAACGCGGAACAGTCCGGCGCGATCATGCTGCTTTCCGGGCTGCCCGCTTTCCTGATCATGCCGGTGCTGCCGCGCCTGCTTGGCAAATTCGATTTCCGCGTGCTGGTGATCACCGGGCTTCTGTTGTATGCGATCAGTTGCATGATCGACATTAACCTGACGGCGCAGAGCGTCGGGCACGATTTCATGTGGTCGCAACTGATCCGCGGCACTGCACAGATGCTGGCGATGATGC
This sequence comes from Paraburkholderia sediminicola, assembly GCF_046030555.1. Classification (GTDB taxonomy): domain Bacteria; phylum Pseudomonadota; class Gammaproteobacteria; order Burkholderiales; family Burkholderiaceae; genus Paraburkholderia; species Paraburkholderia sediminicola_E. Next base: position 51,336 of record NZ_JAQQCH010000028.1, read on the forward strand.
CGCTTAATCAGGCGTCGATGGCGGCCGTGTCGCGCGAAGATTCCGGCGACGCCGCCGGTCTCTACAACATGGCGCGCAACCTCGGCGGGTCGATTGGCCTTGCGATCATCGGTACCGTAATCGATCGGCGCACGACGTTTCATACCGCGATGATCCGCGAGTCGGTTAGCGCCAATTCGCTGATCGGCCAGGAGAGTCTTGCGGCAAACGCTGGGAACTGGTTCGCCCATACCGGAGACATGGCCTATTCGCAGATGCGCGCGCTCGGGCAACTCGGCGCGCAGATTACGCAACAGGCCATCGTGATGACCTATTCGGAAACCTTCTATCTGCTCGGCATCGCGCTGCTCGCCTGCATTCCGCTTGCGTTGTTTCTGAAAACGCCGCGCAGGAATGCGCCGCCGCCTTCGTCCGCTGGACACTAATGTCTTTTGATCTCACCATGATGTCCAACCGTCCCTCGTGTTTCGCACTGGCCGCCGCCGCGCTTCTGTTTGCCCTGTCGGGTTGCACGGTCGGCCCGGATTATCACGGCGCGCCGCCGCTTGCGCAGGACGCTCACAGCAACGCGACTTTCGTGCGTGCGCCGGCCGCCGGCACGACTGCAACGCCTGCGCCGAGCCAGTGGTGGCTCGCATTGAACGACTCGCAGTTGAACGACCTCATCGCCGCCGCCTTTGCACACAGTCCCGATGTGCATATCGCGCAGGCGCGGCTGCGGGAATCGCGTTCGCAATTGCAGCAGCAACGCGCGAACGCGTTGCCGAAGGTGTCGGGGGATGCAGCCGCGCTGCGCATGCGCGAGCCTGATCTGAGTTCGCTCAGTTCGGGAAGCGCGTCGGGCAGCAGCGCATCGTCGGGTCGCGGCCCGCTGCAACTCTATACCGCGGGCTTCGACGCCACGTGGGAAATCGACCTGTTTGGCGGCACGCGGCGCGCCATCGAAGCGGCCTCGGCGGATGCGGAGGCCGTCGACGCCGATCTCGCGGACACGCAGGTATCGCTCGCAGCCGAGGTGGCGCAGACCTACATCGAACTGCGCGACCAGCAGACGCGGCTTGAACTCGCGCAGCGTCAGGCGGAGACCGAACAGAAAATGTTGACGCTCACGCAACAGCGCCGCGAGCGCGGCACGGCAGCGGATATCGACGTCGAACGCCTGAACACGCAGGTCGAGAACACCCGCGCCACGCTGATTCCACTCGACGCGCAACTGACCGATTCGCTCGACCGCCTCGCCGTGCTGACCGGTCGTGAGCCCGGCGCGCTGGACGAACAGCTCGCCGGCACGCGACCGTTGCCGGCATTGCCTGAGACCGTGGCGATCGGCGATCCGTCGGCGATGTTGCAGCAGCGCCCCGATATTCGTGCAGCGGAACGGCGGCTCGCGTCGAGCAATGCGCAGATCGGCGAACACATTGCGGACTTTTTCCCGAAGGTGACGCTGCTTGGCGATATCGGCTTCAGCGCGAGCGATCCGGGTCATCTGGTGCGCAAGAGCAATTTCAGCTGGATCGGCGCGCCGTACCTGCAATGGAATGTGTTCGATTTCGGTCGCACGCTGGGTACTGTCCATGCTGCGGAGGCGTCGCGTGACGAGGCCGAGGCCCGTTATACGAAGGCCGTGCTCGGCGCGCTGCAGGACGCGAATTCATCGCTCTCGCGCTATGGCCATCAGCGCGAGCATGTCGTGACGTTGCAAAAGGTGGAAGCGTCAGCCACTCACTCGGCCACGCTGATGCGGCAGCGCTATTCCGCCGGTGTCGCCACACTGATCGATTTGCTCGACACGCAGCGCCAGGAATTCACCGCGCAGCAGAATGTCGTTGCGGGTCGGGCTGAGTTGCTGAAAGACTTTGTGTCGCTGCAGAAGAGCCTTGGCACTGGCTGGCAAACGCAGCAAGGTTAGCGCTCGGACGCGGGCATTGTCAAAGCACGGCCTGGCCGCGCAGTGCGTTTCAGTGTGACCGGGATGCGAGGGCGCCTGGTGCTTCCCGAGGAAAGTGCGGATCGCATCGCCAAGCTTATCCACAGAAAATGTTCATATCCTTGTGGACAAGTCCTGGCCAAACCCGCCAAGTGATTGAGCGCAGAGCGATTTCCTGATTGATGCGGCGAACGCGCGCATCCAGGCAGACCGCTGTCAATGCGCCGCTCATTCCACTGGAGCGGCCAGCAGCGACACCGGGACGCCATGGCAACTCACCCTCGCCACGAGCGCGGCGCCGAGGCCGGTGCTCATCGTGGTGTGAGCCTCGAACGAGGACACCTCCCTGTCGACGCGCAGAATGTTGATTGGCCAGGATCTCCGGGAGAGCCGTTCGTGTGCGAAGGCGCCGACCCACAGCGGCGCGGCTGATACGCCATTCTCCACGGCATAGCCGCTCGGCCAGAAGCGCAGGACATCGCGTTCGTCGCGGGTGTCGCCAGGACGCATGAAGACCAGCGACGAAGGCACACCGTTGTTCAGCTTCGGCAATACCGGCAGCGATGTCGCCGCGACGTTCGGCGAGGCAAGCGAGAGCAGGCTGTGTGCGGACAGGTCCGTGCCCTCGACCCATCCCTGGGCACGCAGTTGTCCTCTGATCGAATCGAGGTTCGACACCCATTGCAGGGTAAGCGGCTCCTTGTAGTCGCCGCCCATATCCGAGCGATAGCATGGCAGTCGCTTCCACAGCGACGCGGTCCACTCTGCCTGCGTGACCAGCACGGGCAGCGGGCGCAACGTGCTGTCCGGTGGCGGCGCCGGTGGATTGATGCCCAGTTGCACGCCTACGCTCCCGAGCATCACCACCAGAACGACAACGGGCATGAGGCGGCGCGCGGGCGGCACTTCCGGATGCCGCAACATCGCCGTCAGCGCAACGATCGCCACCCAGATGTACGCGAGCGCGGCGCCGCCGATCGCGTCGGAGACCCAGTACCTGCCGAAGTAGAGTCCCGCCAGCGCGACCACGATCACGACAACCGTACTCACGGTCGCCACCAGCAAACCTTCCAGCATGCCGACCCGGCGCGCGAGCAGAAACGCGAGGAAGCCGTAGACGATCACCGTCGCGGCGACGTGATTGCTCGGAAACACGTAGGCGCCGGATATGAGTTCATTGGGCGGCGCGCGATGCATGGCGAACTGCAGGGCGAAGATCAGCAATTGCGAAAACACGACCGCGGCGAGCCAGTAGCCGATGGTGCGCCAACGCCGTTCCAGCAGCATCCACACCACCACCGTCACGATCAGCGCTGTCAGCGTGGCGACGCTGCCGAGGGTCGCCAGTCCTGCGAGAACGGTATCACTCCAGGGCGTGCGCACCGATCGCAGGAAGTGATAGACGGATAGATCGACGCTGACCAGTGGATTGCCGCTGATGACGTCGTCGAGGACCCCGAAGAAGAGCGCACCCGCCACCAGCACGATCAGCGACGTCACCACGATGCTGCTGGCATCCGGCTGTTCGGGGTCGAGCAGCCGCCGCGCGAGACGGCCGAACGGCCCCGGGTGGCGGCAAGCCCAGCCGCCCAGATAGCGGCCCGCCGCGCTCGACCATGCGCTGGCATGCGAAAGCAGGAAACGCATCGTGCGATAGCTTAGCCAGATGATCCCCACCAGCAACGCGATGATGACAACGAGGCGGAACGACACGGCGCCGGCCAGCAGCACCGAGGCGCCGAATACCACGCCCGGCAGGATATGCGCGGGTGCCCATAGCAGCGCCGACAGGACGTTCATCGCGTAGAAACGCAACGGCGTCATACCCAGCATGCCTGCCACCACCGGCACGATCGCTCTCAATGGTCCGATGAAGCGGGCGAACACGACGCTCTTGGCGCCATGTTTCTGAAAGAAGCGCTGACCGGCGTCGAGTATCTGCGGGTGCGTGCGGAACGGCCAGAGCTGGATGATCCTGGCCTTGTAGCGACGGCCGATCCAGAAGCTCATGCCGTCCCCGGCGATGGCGCCCGCGATCGCCCACAGGAACACCCAGCCGAGGCTCAGCGAGCCGGTGCCGGCCAGCGCGCCGGCGAGGAACATCGCCGTGCTGCCTGGGACGAAGGTGCCGATGACGGCGATGGCCTCGAGGAAGGCCGCAAGAAAGATGACCGTGAGCGTCCACGCCGAATGGCCGGCAAGCAGATGCAAAAGGTGAATGTAGGCGTGCTCCATCGTGCGCGATCAGCCGTTCTGGCGTAACGGTTGATCATAACGCGCACGGCGTTGCCTCACATTTTCGCAAACCGGCATCGGGCGAGATGCCGGCGCAAGATCTCACGAAGCCGTCAGCGAATCGCCAGCTACGTGGACCCGCTCGCCGATCTGCACATCCGGCTGCGTCGGGTAGCTGAAGTTGCGGTAGCTGCCGTCCTGCATGCGCACCTGGACCTGATAGGTGGTCTGCTTGCGCACTGCGTGCTCGATTCCATTGCCGGCGAGCCCGCCGCCGACAACGCCCGCGATGGTGGTGAAAATCTTGCCGCGTCCGCCGCCAATCTGATTGCCGACGAGACCACCCGCGACCGCGCCACCCAGTGCCCCGAGTCCGGTGGTCGGCTCAGGCGCCTGGACCGCGTTGATGGCGACGACCTCACCCGCATAAGGGTCGGCGACCGGCCTTCTCTGCGCGGATTCATACGGTGCCTGGTATCCCTGATTGTTTGCGTACCTCGGCGACTCCGCTGCGGGCGCGCTATGCGTGTGATATGCGCGTGGCCGTGGCGGGGCTGCCTGCTGAACGGTTTGCTGAACCGGGCTCGCCTGGGGCACGACGACCGGCGCGCTCGCGACCTGCGCCGCGACCGTCGTGGCGGGGAGTGCGGGCGCCGTAATCGCGTGCGAGGTCGGCAGAAGGCCTGTCATCGCCGCGATGCCGGTGGCGCTCGCAAGAATGACAGCCACTGCCGCGCCGGCAACCAGGGGGTGAATGCGGTTGCGTTGCGGATTGCTGGAAGTGAGGTTCGTGTTGTTCATTGCGGGCTCCGCGGGTAGATGCCTGCAATAACGCCGCAGCAGCGCGGGCGGTGCACGTCAGACGCACGCTGCTTTGTAAGCATTTGTACAACTTGCCGATTGGGATTGGCCTGCTCAGATTTCGTCGGTAAATTCGTCGAGGAAACGCTGTAAGCGGTCGTGGCGGATCTTTGCCAGCCGCGCGCCGGTCACCGTCCGGAAACCGGACGCCAGCTTCAGCAGTTTGGTGTGGAAATGGTCGAGCGTGTACGCCGTATCGTCCAAAGGACGATGCGCCGCGTGTGGGTCGGCCGGATCGTACAAGGCGCGGCCCATGCGGCCGGCCACGTAGAAGCAACGCGCGACGCCCAGCATGCCGATCGCATCGAGGCGGTCGGCGTCCTGCAGCGTTTTTGCTTCCAGCGTGGTCGGCGCAACGCCGGCTGAAAAACTATGTGCCTCGACTGCGTGCGCCACGGCCTGAACTTTTGCGTCCGGCCAGCCAAGCGACGTCAACAGGCGCGTGGCTTTTTCCGCCGACAGGCGCGAAGCCTGCGCACGCAGGGGCGAATTCTTTTCTACTGCCACGCAGTCATGCAGTAGTGTCGACGCGAACAGTACCTCTGGATCACCGCCGTCTTCTGCCTGGATGGCCGCCGCGTTTTTCCAGACACGCTGCAGATGTGAGGTGTCATGGGAGCCGTCGCCGTTGTCGTCGTACGCGTGGGGCAACAAGGTTGTGGCCAGGTCTTGAAAGGGGGCGAAGGCGGGTTTCATCATGAGTGTCAGGCGAGCAAAGAAGCCGCAGATTATCGCCGATTGTCGATCAATCCCTGATTGTCAGTGGTGAACAAATGCGGCTGGCAACCAGTCTTACTGTTTGACCGGGTGCCTTGATGAGCGTCGTTCGCTCGACATCGCTACGATGGTGTGAGTGCTTCGGTCGGGCAATTCGACGGCATGACGGAGTGGGCTATGAAAATCGTGACTAAGGTGATTTTTACTTCGGCGCTGATGATAGGTCTGACGGGTATGGCGTATGCCCAGTCGGCAAACCTTGGCGCCAATGGTACGAACGGCTTGCAGGCGGGCGGGGCCAATAGTGCGGGAATGGGGCTGGGAACAGGGCCGGGAACAGGTTTGGGCACGGGCGCGGCAAGCCCGAGCCCACTGCCGGGCGCGGGCATGGTGGGTGGCTCTCCTGTGACTGGCGGAGGCGGCGGCATTGGATCGGGACCTGTGCTCAACAACATGCGAGCGAACGGCACCAGCCTGAATATGAACCCGAATCCCCGAGCGCCGAACGTCTCAGGTACAGCACCCGCACCGCGATAGTTCGCGAGTAGTGCGGATGGCGCGCTGAAGATTAAAGTCAGGTGGTTCCAAAGTTGGTTTTGTAGGCGTGATTTCTTCTCGCGGTGGCGCGTCACTCAGTCCGAACCAGTTGCAGAACGATCCGCTTCGCGGACGCGAGATGTTCCACCGTCATCGATCGCGCGAGGCGAGCATTGCCAGTCTCACAGGCTTCGAGAATCTTCAGATGCTCGTCCTGGAAGGCCGGTGTGTCGGCGAGCAACGTGCTTTGCAATCGTTCGTAGCGCTCGACCTGGGCGCGTAACTCGCGGATCGCTTTCAATTGCCGTCCGTTCGCGCATGGGCGGTATAGCAGATCATGAAACTCGCGATTCAGTTCACCCTGTCTTTGCGCTGTATCGGCGTCTCCCAGCAACCGGTGAACGAGTTCGGCGCGCGATAACGTCTCGCTGTCCATACGTTTGACCGCATGGAAGATGGCGTCACCTTCGAGCAACATGCGCAGGCCGTAAATTTCATCCAGATCGGATTCCGTGAGCGTTCGCACGACGGCGCCGCGATTGCGCATGAGCTCGACCAGTCCTTCGCCTTCGAGCTTTTGTATGGCCTCTCTCATCGGCACCCGGCTCACGCCGAATCGGTCGGCGAGTTCGCGCTCGACCAGCCGCGCGCCGTCTTCCAGTTCGCCGGCCGCGATCAGCTCGCGTAGCGAGACGGCGATGGCGTCGGCTGTCGAATCCAGTTTGTGGTCCATATGCGTTGAGTCCTTGTCATTTGGAATAATGGTATACCAAAATGGTGATGCGGAGATAGAATCCACGTGTTGTGAATTCAATCCTGGGTCAACAGCAAAGGAGATGGGCATGGCGTACGGCGAGCACAAATACGCGGTATCGGTGCAGTGGACAGGAAACCGCGGCAGCGGCACCTCGGGATATCGTGAATACGGTCGGGACCACACCATCGCTGCGGGAAGCAAGCCCGACATTCCCGGATCATCGGACGCGGCGTTTCTCGGCGACGCGCGCCGGTGGAATCCGGAAGATCTGCTGGTCGCCTCGGCGTCCGCCTGCCACAAGCTCTGGTATCTGCATCTTTGCTCGGACGCGGGCATCGTTGTTCTGAGCTATCGTGACAACGCCGAAGGCACGATGCTCGATAGTCCTGAGCAGGGGCGCTTTTCGCAGATCGTTCTACGCCCGCATGTCGTCATTCAGGCAGGCGGCGACCTCGAACTGGCCGGGCGTTTGCATCATGTGGCGCATGAGAAGTGCTATATCGCGAACTCGGTCAACTTTCCGATTCTGTGCGAGCCTGCCATTGAGACGGACGGGGCGTAACGGATGCGTGACCGTGACCGGCACCTGCGCTTGCGTCCGTTAGAGAGATCGCAACGCAACCGGCAAGCAATGCGGGGTGCGTAGGACGGAACTGGCAATTTGCCCGCCGCTCACCGAAACAGCCGGAAGCGGGCGGGCAGCGTCGATTTAATGCAGCAAAGTCATCTGCACGACCTTGACGATAACCAGGGCGACAGCCACGATCAGATAAGCGCGCAGCACACCCATCCAGACGCGTTTGGACAGGGTCAGTTGCGGTGCCGGCAGTTCTTCGAGTGGCGGCATGCGCCACGTATTGCGTGCTTCTTTCGAAAATTGTTGCTCGCTATCGAGAACCGCGGAAACAACGGAAGCCGTGACATCTGCCGGTACGGGCCGCAGCCTGCGGACCGTCACGGTTGCAGCGTAGCCGACCACGGCCAGCAACGTGCCGCCGGCCAGTACTTCAATGATGGCTTCGCCGGTAATGTCCGGATACATCACCGATGCAGTAAGGATGATGGAGAGCATGACGAGCACCCAGACAACCGCGCCGGTAAAGAAGTTAAGCTTCTTTGAGTTCACCCAAGGTCCGAGAACCGCCCGGTCGTTGCACAACAGCAGCAGAAATACCGTTGCACTCGGAAGCAGTACACCTGCGAGCGTCTGCACGGCTTCAGTTAGTAGTCCGAGCGGGCTGCCGGGAATCAGTACCAGCGCCGCCGCGGCCGCGATAATGCCGAAGTAGACGATATAGAAGCCCTTTGCGTCCGTCACGCCGCGATGCAGCGAGTGGCGAATCTTGAACACGTCGCCGATTGCGTAAGCAGTGGACAGCGAGACTGCCGCCGCGCCGATGATGCAGGCGTCAAGCAGCGCGATGGCGAAGAGAACCGCGGGTGTGCGTCCGGCACACTTTTCGAGGCCGGCGAGCACGCCGCCCGCATCCGTGAAATTGCCGAACTCGGGTTTGCCTGCGTACAGTGCGGCGCAGAAAGAGATCATGGCCACCGCACCGATCATCACGAAGACAATGCCGATCCACAGGTCGGCTTTCTCGTACTTCATGAAGCGCGGCGTGATGCGTTTATCCACGATATAGCTCTGCTGGAAAAACAGTTGCCACGGCGCAACCGTGGTGCCGACAATGCCGATCACGAGCAGCATCACGTCGCTCAGTTTCGAGTTGGCGGGCCAGTTCGGAATGAAGAAATCGTGCGTCATCTGGGCAACCGGCGGATGAATCGATACCAGGACGGGCACCAGCAGCAGGCTCAACAGACAGAGCGCAACCGCGAAGCGCTCGAAACGCCGGAAGTTGCCTGTACTGACCGCGGCCATCGTCACTGCCGCGGCAATACAAACCCCGGCCACCTTCGAAATGCCGAAGAAATCCAGCACGAACGTAATGCCGATAAATTCGGTCACGATAGTGAGCGCATTCAATATGAACAGATCGACGACGCTGAATGCCCCCCAGAACTTGCCGAAGCGCTCGAAGATCAGCCGTGCATGACCCACGCCAGTCACAGCGCCGAGGCGCAACACCATTTCCTGATTGACGAACAGAACGGGCACGAGCAGGAGCATGGTCCACAGCAGGGTGGTCCCGTAATTCTGTCCCGCCTGGGTGTACGTGCCGAAAGCACCCGCATCGTTGTCGCCGACCATCACGATGAGGCCAGGCCCGAGGATCGCGAGCAGTGTGCGGATACGGGCCCACCAGTTATTGCGCGGTGCGGTGTCGTGATGCGCGATAGTACCGAGCGCGCCTTTGATGTCGCCGAGATGGGCCTCGTCGAGAACGGCGCTGCGTGGTGGTGAGACGTTAATTGGAGTGGACATTTCTAACCGCCTGAGTAGATGTGATTTGATTGCAGTGGCGCGCTTTCGGGATCCGCTGCGCGCGTGTCGTCGAACGGGGTCGAGCGACCGCGGCGCATGCGGATCGCGAAGGCGTGCGGGTACTGACTGTGAGTCGTTAAGCTGAGTACGAAGCCGGGTGCGAGAGGAACGCTTTGACGCGGTGCCAGGAGACGGCGAGCCAGTGCGGCTTGATGCTGTGAAGCGCGAGTGCAGCGTCGCTGTGGATATGCGTTTGCTGCAGAGTCGGTACGAGGATGGCGATGTACATGGTATTTCTCCGGGCGTATAGCTTTACGCGGGTTGCGGAAAGCCAGCAGACACGGAGCACGGCCGGCGCTATGCGCGCGGCGGCGAACGTCTACTCGCTTTCCTCAGGCAGAACAAAGATTGCGTGGCAATTGAGCGGCATAAGGGATAACTGTCACTGTCCGGCATGGCGGCTCCTCATCGGCGTTGTTTATCGGCGTTGCTTATTGACGTTAAGCACGCACGTGTTGATCCACGCGCCCGGCCACGCCGGCGTTCGAACGGATCGAACCGGCGTGAGTGAGCGCTGCTGCGAGCGGATGCTCGCGACGCGATGCCATACGGTCGTAGGGACGTGCAGACGCAGGACGTGCGTAAGCGCGGCGCGGCCGAATGGCGCTAGTTAAGGGTGCACGGGGAGGGTTACTACGGCGCGCACCGTCTGCCTGCTGGCAAGACGGCGGCTGAGAAAAGAGAGCGCGGGCGTCGGGCCGGTCAGGCAGTGAAACTGTTCGAAGATCGACTACTGCTGGTGTCCAAGGCAATGGCCCCGTTTGTGATGACGGGCGAATTTTAGGCACCCCCGCAAGCAGAAGTCAACATGCTTCGTTAAGCGAAGCAAATATTCTTTTTTTACGTGTGGGGGAGCGCGCTCTGCCATCGCCAGACGAGACTGAATCTTTCGGGAATGACAGGAAGAACAGGTGAGTGAAGGGCACAGATGCGGCGATGAATACGACAACCGGGTATCTCTCGAAGAACCCACCGGCAAATTCGGAGTGCGATCTCTTTTATGCGGTTTTTACTTGCGATTTTATAAGCGAGCCGAATACAATCCGCCCGTCTCAGCAAAAGGAGTCCCTCGTGGACACATGCTCTAGTAGTGGAAGTCCGATGCCGGTCTATGCCGGCGCAGTATCCGCGAGTTAGCAGCAGGATCACGTCTTAGCCGCTAACTCGCTCCGTTCGGGTTAGCGCGCCTCTTCAATGACCGGTTCCAGCCGGTCAGCCAGTCGCACGCTCCCTCTGTTTGACCGTTATCGCATTGTTTGCGAGACCCGGTCACGTCTTCGTACATTGCCCGGCTTGGCCGGGCTCGATGCGAGTGAGCTTATGTTCGTCAAATCGTTGTCGTATCGTTCCCTGGCGCGCCGCATGTGCGGTGCTCAACCTTGTCTCGTGGAGAAAGACCCTGCGAAAACCGAATGGTGGATGTCCGGCGCCCCGCTCGGTCTTACAGTCCTGTTGTCGTTTGGCGTTGTGCCGTCCGTGCTGGCGCAGACGCCGGCAGCGGATCAGGCGCCAGCCTCGGATCAGGTGCCTGCCCTGGATCAGACACCTGCTGTAGTTCAGGCTCCAACCGCAGGGCAGACGTCTGCCGCTGAGCAAGCTCCCGCCGCGGCCACCGGCCTCTGGGACCGCTCGAATCTGCTCGGCGATATGAGCGGGTTGCGCCCCTGGCTCGGTAACTACGGGGTGACCTTCAACCTGCAAGAAACCAGCGAGTATCTGAACAATCTGTCGGGCGGCACTAAACGGGGCGGCGCTTACGACGGACTGACCCAGTTCGGCATCGTCGTCGATACGGAAAAAGCGCTGGGATTGCCGGGCGGCACGTTCAATGTGTCGGCGTTGCAAATTCACGGCAGCAATCTGAGCCAACGGAATCTGCTGACGCTGCAAAGTGCGAGCGGCATTGAGGCCGACGACACGACACGGTTGTGGGAGCTCTGGTATCAACAATCCCTGATCGGCGGAAAAGTGGACGTGAAGGTCGGGCAACAGGGTCTCGACCAGGAATTCATGGTGAGCCAGTTCGCGACGCCGTTCGTCAACGCGACCTTCGGCTGGCCTGTGTTGCCGTCGGTCGACATGCCGGCGGGCGGTCCTGCTTATCCGCTGTCGTCACTGGGTGTGCGATTGCGCGTCAAGCCTGCGGATGCCTGGACCGTGATGGCCGGCGTTTTCAACAGCAATCCGGCGGGCAGCGATACGGGCGACCCACAACAACAGAACCGCCACGGCACGAATTTCAACCTGCGCGGCGGTGCGTTGTTCATCGGCGAGGTGCAGTACGCAATCAACCAGCCTGCGGCGAATCCTTCGGGTACGCCGGCAACCGGACTGCCTGGCACCTACAAACTGGGCTTCTGGTACAACACGCAAAACTTTGTGGATCAGCGATTCGACAGTGCCGGTTTGTCGTTGGCGAACCCGGCGAGCAGCGGCGTGCCGGCGAATCATCGCGGCGACTTCAGCTTCTACGCGGTTGCTGACCAGACGGTCTGGCAACGAGGCGGAGATAGCCCACAGTCGGTGGGCGTTTTCGCGAGAGTCATGGGCGCCCCGGGCGATCGCAATCTGGTGGACCTGGGCGTGAACGCCGGCGTGACGCTCAAAGCACCCTTCAAAGGACGCGACAACGACGTTGCCGGATTGGCGATCGGTTACGCGAAGATCGGTTCGCATGCCCAAGGGCTCGCGAGCGATACCGCTTCGCTGACGACGCCGGGTTATCCGTCGCGCAGCGCCGAGACCGTCGTCGAGGCGACCTATCAGTATCAGGTCGCACCGTGGTGGCAACTGCAGGCGGACTTCCAATACGTGTTCCGTCCCGTAGGCGGGATTCCCGATCCGGCCAATCCATCGCAGCGCGTCGGAAATGAAGCGATCGTCGGGCTGCGGACCAATATCGTTTTTTGAGTGGATGGGGCGGGTGTTTCGACGCGCTTCTGGACGCAGTAGCACGTTGAGGCATTCAGGATCGGGCAGGGGATGGGCAATCCGGCGTTGGGGGAGTTTCGGTTCCAGGACATTAATACGCAACTAACGGTCAAGCCCGCCCAACCACTCCGAATAACGCGGCGACCGCTTCGATGGGAACTGAAACGGCCGCCGCTCGCGCGCTACGCAGCAGCTATGCAGTGAAGAGAGCGGCTATGCCACTCAGCGATTGCCGTCAAGCAGATCGCCAAGCAATTCGTCGAATGCGGCTTGCGCGTCTTCGAGTTCCTGCAACGCAGCGTCGAAGGTTTGCAGCGCGAACTGCGAAGGCTGGCCGTTGCCGGCCGGCGGGAATTGCGATTGCAGCGAGGCGAATGCCGCCTTTACCCGCGTGGTTGCGGTCAACACGCGCTCCATCGCGGCTGTCTCTTCGGCTCGCGCCTTTTCATGATCCATGAAAACTCCGTGCTCGTCTGGTCGGCTCGCGCCGTTTCATATGGGTGACTATGCCACGTCCGCGTTCAGGACAGCGGCAGCCCGCCGTCCGCCTTGACTTCCCGCAGCGACAACGCCGACTCCACCGATGTCACGCCCGGCAGGCTGCGCATCTCGTCGCGCATAAAAGTGCCGTAGTCGTCGAGATCGCGCGCGACGACTTGCAGGATGTAGTCGGCGCTGCCCGACACGTTATGGCACGCCAGAATTCGCGGGATTGCCTGCACCTCGCGCTCGAAACGGGTGGCCATGGCGCGGTCGTGGACGGCAAAACGCACGTAGACGAACGCGACGACCCCGAGGCCGAGGGCTGAGCGCGAAAGCATCGCGCGGTACCGGTCGATATAGCCGTCGTTCTCAAGACGCTTGAGGCGGCGCGCGCAAGGCGTCTCGCTTAAACCGACCATTTCGGCCAGCCGTGCATTCGACATGCGGCCGTCGTTCTGCAGGGCGGCGAGGATGGCGCGGTCTGTTTTATCGAGGTCGGTTGTCATGGTTTTGGGGCGCTTACTGTGTGCTGGCGGAAAACAGGGCTTGAGAGCAGAATTTTAGCGTATTCCTCCAAAGGCGACGCATCTGTTCCTGTATTTCGCCAGCAAACGCTCCGCCGACGATAGCAAGATAGAGCCCTTAAAAACAAGAGGCTTCTATGATTTCCGCACACCTTCTGGTCGTTTATATCGCCGCGTTGTTTGTGGTCTACGCCGTGCCAGGACCCGACATGGCGCTGGTTCTGCAAACCAGTATCGGACGCGGCGTGCGCAGTGGCTTTGCTGCGGCCGGTGGCTTGGGATTGGCGCGTGCCACGCACGTCACGCTGTCGGCATGCGGGGTGGCGGCGCTGTTGCGCAGCGCGCCCTGGCTGTACGACGTGGTGCGTTACGGCGGCGCGGTGTATCTCGCGTGGGTCGGTATCCAGATCTTCCGCTCGCCCGTATTCGCGTTACCTGAAGGCGGCACGATGAGTGCCGAGTCACGGCCGTTGCATGCCGCTTTTGTGAAAGGCTTGCTGACCAATCTGTTGAACCCAAAAGCGCTGCTGTTCTGCTCGGTGCTCCTGCCGCAGTTCGTGCGTCCTGAGGCCGGACCGGTTGCGTTACAGATGATCGAACTGGGTTTGGTGCTGCTCGCCATCGGCGCGTGTTTCGACGCCATGTATGCGATCGGCGCGGCGCGCATCGCCGGCTGGATGCGGGCTCATCCTCTCGCGCAGACACTGCAGCGCTGGACTTTCTCAGCGGCGCTGATTGGCTTTGCGCTGCGGCTTTCGCTGGATTGATTGCTTATGACAGTCAGCGAATAGGGATCAAGTGCGACGGCTGTTGCATGTGCCGTGCCCGCAGGCAAAGCGATTGTGTTAATAAAGCCGATAGACAGCCGCGCACAGTCCCGCGGCAACACAACCGTTCGCTTCTCTCTCTGTCGATGAAAACTTTTCTGCTTTATGCCGTCACCGCCGTCGCCGAAATTGTTGGGTGCTATTTGCCATGGCGTTGGCTGAAGGAAGGCGGCTCCATCTGGCTGCTGGTGCCCGGCGCGCTCAGTCTCGCGTTGTTTGCGTGGCTGTTGACGCTGCACGGCACCGCCGCAGGCCGCGTGTATGCGGCTTACGGCGGTGTCTATGTGGCGGTGGCAATTGCGTGGCTATGGTGCGTCGACAAAGTGCGCCCCACGCTATGGGATGCAGCCGGCGTGGCATTCACACTGGCCGGCATGGCGATCATCGCGTTCCAGCCGCGCGTTTGATGCCGCTCATGCACTGCTCACGCACCGCTCATGGATTGTTCATGCACGCACGGTCCACGCAAGGTTCACATGTGGCCGATGTGCGACTCACATGCTGCTTATTCCTCGCTCCAGCCGCGCTCACCCAATAGCAAGCGCGCTTTCTTACTTGATGCCGCCCAGATAGTCGAGCTTGCCGAGTTCAACGCCGTTGTGACGCAGAATGTCGTACGCCGTCGCAACGTGAAAATAGAAGTTCGGCAGCACGAAACCGAGCAGATATGACAGCCCCGTGAACTCGATCGGACCGTTGCGCATTTTCAGCGTGATGGGACGTTCTTCCGATCCGTCGATCTGCTGCGCATTGAATTCCTTCAAATAATCAATCGTCTTTTGAAGGCGGGCATCGAGTTCCTCGAAGGTCTGTTCGACGTCTTCGAACTTCGGTGCTTCGACGCCAGCCAGGCGCGCGGCGCAGCCCTTGGCCGTGTCGCTCACGATATAGACCTGGCGCACCAAGGGCAGCATGTCCGGCGCGAGCCGGGCATGCGTGAACACGGACGGGTCAATCTGCTTCTCGGCAGCGTGCGCTTCGGCTTTGCCGAGGATGACTTGCAGGTTGGTCATGCCGCGCACCAGCACGGGCAGTGATGCTTGATACATCGAAATTGACATGGGGTTCCTCTGATTCTTTGATCGTGCGCGCGGGCGGCGCGCGAGGCGCTGCAACGGCTGGATTGCCGCTTCAGCATCATAGCGCGGGTGCTGCACGCTGCGCATCGATCCAGCCTGGCGTTAGCCATTCGGACAACTGCCGCGCGCGCCGGAACTGTGTTCGAATGCATGGGTCGGATGGTTTGGCGAAGTTCTTGAAACAGCAATTCGCCGCCGGTGCCGAGGCGGCGAGTTCGTGCAGGCGCGTGCCGTGAGGGGTCCACCTTGCGCCCCGCGCCGTCACGCTAACAGGAGAATCGACACCATGGTCAATAGACAACCGCTGCCAGGAAGCGAGCGAACGGTAGAGGAAGGTTCGAAAGTCGTAGGGCAATGCGATCCGTCAGAACGGATCGAAGTTTTCGTGATATTGCGCCGTCAGCGGCAAGCGCAGTTCGACGCGCTGATGAGCAAGATCGAAGCAGGTGACCCGAGTGTCAAACCGCTTTCGCGCGAGACATTTGCGAAAGATTACGGGGCCTCGCCGGACGACATCGCCAAGGTCAAAGCCTTTGCCAGCGCACACGGCTTGATGGTGGTGCGGGAAGATCCGGCAGCGCGCTCGGTGTCGCTGAGCGGCACGATCGCGCAGTTCCAGACCGCGTTCGGCGTCAAGCTGGAACATTATCAGCATCACACGGCGGGCCAGTTCCGCGGCCGCACCGGCACGATCAGCGTACCGGACGACCTGCATGGCATCGTGGAAGCCGTACTCGGGCTCGACAACCGGCCTCAGGCGCGGCCGCACTTTCGCATCCGGCCGCCGTTCCAGCCGGCCAAAGGGCATCAGGTTTCCTTTACACCGCCGCAGCTCGCGTCGCTGTACCAGTTTCCGCAAGGCGACGGCAGCGGCGAATGCGTCGGCATCATCGAACTCGGCGGCGGGTACAACACGTCCGACCTGACGAGCTACTTTGCGAGCCTTGGCGTCGCTTCGCCGAAGGTGAAAGTGGTTGGCGTCGATCAGGGCAGCAATCAGCCGAGCGGCGACCCGAATGGGCCCGATGGCGAAGTCACGCTCGACATCGAAATCGTCGGTGCGATTGCGCCGGGCGCGACCATCGCGGTCTATTTCACGCAGAACAGCGATGCCGGTTTCATCGACGCGGTGAGCCGCGCGGTGCACGATACGACGAATAAACCTTCGGTAGTCTCGATCAGTTGGGGCGGACCGGAGTCGAACTGGACCAGCCAGTCGTTGCAAGCGTTCAACAGCGTGCTGCAAACGGCGGCGGCTTTGGGTGTGACTGTCTGCGCGGCGTCGGGCGATAGCGGTTCGAGCGACGGTTCCGGTGGCGATCAGGTCGACTTTCCGGCGTCGAGCCCTTATGTGCTCGCGTGCGGCGGCACGAACCTGACGGCGTCGGGCACGGCGATCTCGCATGAGGTGGTGTGGAACGACGGCGCGCAGGGCGGCGCGAGCGGCGGTGGCGTGAGCCGGACCTTTCCAGTGCCTGTATGGCAGCAAGGCCTGTCCGCCACTTCATCGAGCGGCGCCAGGACGGCGCTCAGCGGGCGCGGTGTGCCGGACGTGGCCGGCGATGCGTCGCCCGTCACGGGCTATAGCGTGTTGATCGACGGTACGCAGACGGTGGTCGGCGGCACCAGCGCGGTCGCACCGCTGTGGGCGGCGCTGATTGCGCGGATCAACGCGGCGAAGGGGCAGCCGGCCGGTTTCATCAACCCGAAGTTGTACAAGGCGCCGGGCGCGCTTAACGACATCACTCAGGGCAACAACGGCAGCTTCGCCGCGTCGCCGGGCTGGGATGCGTGCACGGGACTTGGCAGCCCCAATGGTCAGAAGGTGGCGGCGGCACTATAGTCTGATGAGTTGCGGATCGGTTCGGATGGGCGCCTGACTGACGGTCAGATCTGGCGATCACCAACCGTCCGCGCTTGTCCCAAGGTACGCCGCTTTCAGGCCGTAGGCGGCACCGTGCATGGTTTCAGGAGACGCAGGCAACGCAGGATACGCAACAGACACGAGAGACACGAGAGACACGAGAGACACGAGAGACACGAGAGACACGAGAGACGCCAGGACATATCAAGACATATCAAGACGTTAACGAACCCATGGAGCGATCATGACGAACACCGAGTCAGCTTCCGTTAGTCCGCAGTCGTCGCACAACGCGCATGCTTCGCCCGCAACGGGTGCCGGCAGCGTGTCGCACAAAGCAGGAGATCAGCCGTTCTTCGATCCGGTTGCTTATGGCAACGGGCCGGACGATTCCGTCACTGATACCACTGAAACCGCCGCGGTGACGCACCATTCGACGACGATCGGTGGCCAGAAGATCAACTACACGGCGACGGTGGGTCACCTCGTGATTGTCGACCCGAGCAGTTCGCAGCCCGAAGCCAAGATGTTCTACGTCGCGTTTACGCAGGACAACCAGAAGGAGGAAACCCGCCCGGTAACGTTCTTCTACAACGGCGGTCCGGGTTCGTCTTCGGTGTTCGTGCTGCTGGGCTCGTTCGCGCCGCGCCGCATCAAGACGTCGATGCCGGGCTTTACGCCGCCCGCGCCATATTCGATGGAAGACAATCCGGACAGTCTGCTCGACAAGAGCGACCTCGTCTTCATCAATCCGGTCGGCACGGGCTACTCGGCAGCCATTGCGCCGAAGACGAACCGCGCCTTCTGGGGTGTCGACCAGGACGCCGACTCGATCAAGCAGTTCATCAAGCGGTTTTTGACGAAGAACGATCGCTGGAATTCGCCGAAGTACCTGTATGGCGAATCTTATGGCACGGCGCGCAGCTGCGTGCTGGCGTACCGGTTGCATGAAGACGGCGTCGATCTGAACGGCGTCACGCTGCAATCGTCCATTCTCGACTACACGCAATCCGGCAACCCGGTCGGCGCATTGCCCACAACCGCTGCGGACGCGTGGTATCACAAGAAACTCGGCATTGCGCCGCGGCCAACCGATCTCGGTACGTTTGCCGAAGAAGTGGCGCAGTTCGCGCGCACCGACTATCTGGCGGCGCTGCGCAAGTTTCCGACGACGGATTCCGCAACGGTCGAAAAGCTCAGCGAATACACCGGTATCGACAAAGCCACCTTGCTCGCGTGGAGCCTCGATATCGCGTCGTACGACAGCCGCGGCAATTCGCTGTTTCTGACCACGTTGCTGAAATCGCAGGGGCTCGCGCTCGGCGAGTACGACGGCCGCGTAACGGCGATCAGCACCGGCATCGCGGGCAAGATCGACCCGAATTCCGGCGGCAACGATCCCACCATGACGGCGGTGACCGGCGTCTACACGACGATGTGGAACGTGTACCTGAACGAGCAGTTGAAATACACGTCGAATTCGGCGTTCACGGACCTCAACGATCAGGCGTTCCAGTATTGGGACTTCAGCCACATCGATCCGACCGGTGCGCAGAAGGGGCTCGACGCGAAAGGCAACGTCATTCTGTACACTGCCGGCGACCTTGCCGCCGTGATGGCGCTCAATCCCGACCTGAAGGTGCTGTCGGCGAACGGTTTCTTTGACTATGTCACGCCGTTCTATCAGACCGTACTCGACCTCCAGCAAATGCCGCTTGTCAGCCAGCAGGTCCGGCAGAATCTGTCGGCGCGTTTTTATCCGTCGGGCCATATGGTCTATCTCGACGCCGGCTCGCGTACCGCGCTCAAGGCGGATCTCGCCAAGATGTATGAGTCGACGGTGTCCAATACGCAGGCGCTCGGGCGCATCCGCGCCTTGCAGGCCCGGGTGGTGGCAAAACCAGGTTGACGTAGCGTGCGGTCGGCGCCTGCGTGAGCGGTACCAGACCGGGCGGCATTTGCCTTCATCTTGCGGTTCGGCGCGGTCTTGCAACGTGGCTTCATGCGCGGCAAGGCCGCGCCGGTGTTCACCTGCGAGCGTATCTGGACGCGTCAGTACCAGGCTGCGCAAGTGCGCCTTTTTCACGCATGCATTTTGAATGTGTTTTAATTAGTCTGCGAATTGAACTATTGCGCGCCGCTGCCGGCGCGCCGACGAATGAACGCAGGCATTGCAGACAGGCGTCGCATCATCCATAACAGCGACGTAACCAGCAGCTCATATCCGACGATTCCGCCGACGCTCGCGCGCCGGTGCGGCGGTGCGCGTGCTTCCCGCAAGATGCGCATGGCGTTCCTGCTCGGCTTTGCCGCGATACTCACATTGCGCGTCGGCGGAGCCAGGGCTCAGGATTCGTCGATGCTCGACGAGCGCGTCACGCAGGAGTCGGTCGGCGAAACGATTTGCCGGCCAGGCTATGCGGACACGGTCGCACCGCCGTTCGACGAGCTGATGGCCCACAGGGACCGCATGCTTGCCGCGCGCGGTATCAATGCTGGCAACGGTCCCGCGTTCGCGCTGGACAGGCGCGTGCCCATTGTGCTCGGCGGCTCGCCTGATGCCCCCTCCAATCTCGATCTTCTGCCATGGGCAGGCCAGCAGGGCGAGCGTCGTAAGGCGCGCGCCGCGGTCATGCTCAAGCGCTGCGTTTGCGAAGGGAAACTGAGCCTCGCGGAGGCGCAGGCCGCGATTGTCGGCAACTGGTCAGTGGTCTATTCGGGCTTTAGCCAGACGTCTTGCGACGTGAGCCGTCTCGATGTCGCGACCGGCGACAGCAACGGGCGAGGCGACGGTCGCGACAGCGCGCCATGAAGCCACCTGTTTTTGCCTGCGCTGCCCTCTTTGTTCAATCGCGTGCATTCAGGCGCGCCGCACGTGGCGCGCTGCCCCAACCTATTCCCGGAGAATCATCATGACCCATTCACGCCTTGCCGCACTGGCGCTCACTGTCGGCTGTCTGTTCGGCAGCGCTGCGGCGTTTGCCGCGGACCCCGTCCGCTGTGGCAGCGCCGACTCGCTGCAGATTCGCGGCGATGTGCCCGCCGCAATCAGTTTCGACGTGTACCGGCAGCTGCGACCCTTGAGCGCGCAGCGCGTCGCGCTGTTCCAGGCGGCCGGCGAGGTGAAACGCCTGCCGGACGGTTTGGCGGTATGCGAAGTTGCCGACGACGGTGTCGACGATCCCTCCGCCGTGCTGGTTCACGTGCCGCAGGGCAAGAATGCGTGGTGGGTGAGTGCGGCCAACGTGCAAGCGGCGGACTGATCCCGACGATCAGCCCGCCCTTTGCTCACGTCCCCCGCAGGATGCCATCGGCGATGCGTATCGCGGCCCGGTTTTTGCGTCCAGCGTCCGCGTCTGGCGCGTGTGCCGGGCCTGCGTCACTGAATGAACATGTGTTTTGCTGTTTTTACCGCTGCTTATTCAGGTACAGTGCATTAACGGAAGTTTTAAAGTCCGTCTTTTACGACATTGTGTCGCATCGCTTTTGTTGTCGATTGTGGCTATCCTGAAAACAGGACGAAATTCGAAGGGGAGATTTAAATGATTGCCTTCTATCTGTCATTGGCTGCTTTGGGTGCCGCCGGCGCTGCATTGATCCGCCAACTCGCGGCTGCCGAGGCGAAGCAGCGTGCCGCGCTGCGGCCGGTGCGCGTACATGTAACAGATCGCAGCACGCGCCGAGGGTAGGCAGCATGAACCTGATCGTGCGCAATATCGCGGAATCGTGCAGCGAGCAGGAAGTGCGGGAATTTCTCGAACGTGAGCTTGGGCATTATGCGAAAAGCGTTGAGGTGACCGATGCCGGGAAACCCAGCGCGTACGCCACGGTCGAGTTGGACGCGGATGTGCCGTATGTCGGCGACGTAATCGCGCGGCAGATTCACGGCAAGCATTTAGGTGGCCAGGCGCTCGAGGCGAGCGCCGATCTGTTCAGCGACGACGAGTCGCCTCCCGCTCATTGAGCCTGTCGCAGCCGCGTGTGCCGCTGCGTCGAGTGAGTAAGGGGTGGCGTGCGCTACGGTTGACGCATTCCTGACGCTCATCCTCTCCGCATCTTCTCGTTGTTACATTCTTCTTTCAATCCCCGCTTTCTTTGGCCGGCCAATCGAACGGTGTGCAGGGCAGCGCCCGCTTGTGTCGCGTGACATCGTAGAAGCGCAAGACTGTCTCGCGCGTGGCGTCGCTCACAGGTTTGTTTTCCAGAAAGTCATCGATATCGTCGTAACGGATGCCGTACGCGTCTTCGTCCGGCCGTTGTGGGCGCAACATTTCGAGGTCGGCGGTCGGTACCTTGTGCGCCAGCGCTTCGGGCGCACCCAGGGCTTTGGACAGCGCCCGCACACGACGCTTGTTCAGACCGGTGAGCGGCAGCACATCGGCGCCGCCGTCGCCGAACTTCGTGAAAAATCCCATCACCGATTCAGCGGCGTGGTCCGTGCCGATCACCACACCGGCCCGCGCGCCGGCTACCGCGTATTGCGCGATCATTCGCTGCCGTGCCTTGATATTGCCGTGGATGAAATCCTGCTGTGAGTCGTCGTTAAATCGCACCCCGCTGTTATCCAGCGCGGCGAGCATCGTATCGGCGGCGGGTTTGATATCAATGGTGAGATTTTCGTCCGCGCGAATGAAACTCAAGGCCTGCTGCGCGTCGGCTTCATCTTTTTGCGTGCCGTAGGGCAAACGGATCGCGACGAAGCGCGCGTCGTAGTGTTCGGCGCGCAGGCGTTCGACAGCAAGTTGTGCAAGCCGCCCGGCGGTCGTTGAATCGACGCCGCCGCTGATGCCGAGCACGTAGGTTTTCAGGCCGCTACTACGCAGATAGTTCGCCAGAAAAGCGACCCGGCGCTCGATTTCCTGTGTGGCGTCGAACTCGGCGCTGACGTGCATTTCCGCTGCGATGCTTGCCTGGCGGGCGGCTGGGTCCTGTTGCGTCATGTTCCTCTCTTCTCCGTGTGCGGTGCTGCGAGTGTCGACCATGAACGCTCGCACCGATTACGCGAGCGGCGGGCCCATGGACGGAGCCGGTTCAGCGGGCATGGTATGACGAATCAGTTTCGTGGTTTTAGCGCGGATATTGGCTTCAAATTCGCTTTTGCACCGCTTTTAAACCGCTGTGCGGAAAGTTAAATATTGACCGTCAACACAGTGATACGGGTGAACTGGCCGATTCTTCATCGACAGATATCAATGTGCTTAGTAACATCCTTGCTCCGAGCGCCGCATGGGCCGGCGAGCTGTCAATAATAATCAGGTTTGCTCAAATGCGCGATGAACTACCCCAATCGGCCAGGCCAGCCTGCACCGGACCGCAGTCCTTCCGCATCGGTAGATCGTCAAAGCGAAGTGGTGGGTATGTCGGATTTACGCTATGCGCCGTGTTCCACCGGCGCAGTTTTTTCAGTGCGCTACCTGACGCGCGCGTTAGGAACCGTTTTTTGTGCGGTGTCATGTAGCGTCGCTATAGCGGCATCGGGCATGGCCCCGGCTTCGGGGACCGCGTTCGCCCGGACATCGGCATCGGCTTCGGGTACTCCACCCGTCCGGGCATCGTCATCGGCAGCCGTAGCGGCAAAGCGTCCGGCGCTGGCCGTCAAGGCTTCGACGGTTGCCGCGCCCGATGCGGCGGGGGTGGTCGACCCGCGCCGCGCATTCCTGCTGCGGGACGTGTTCGCGCAGGACGTGACACGCCGGTTGAAAGTGCCGGCCGCGGAGCAACGCGCCTATGCCGACCGCCTGCAAACGGCGCTCGGCGAGCACATGCTCGGCAACCTGTCGGGCGAGTATGTCGTGGTGGTCGACCGGAACGCCAACGTGCAGGCGCTGTTCATCTATTTCCGGGCGACCCCGGCCGATAGCTGGCAGATGATCGGCGCATCGCCGGTTTCAACGGGCCGGCCTGGCGAGTACGACCACTTCATCACGCCGCTCGGCGTGTTCGACCATACGCCGTCCAATATGGATTTCCGCTCCGAAGGCACGCTGAACGAGAATCGCATCCGCGGCTACGGCAAGCGCGACATGCGGATCTTCGACCTCGGTTGGGCCCAGGGCGAGCGGGGTTGGGGCAAGGGCGGCATGTCACAGATGCGTTTCCAGATGCATGCCACCGACCCGGACCGGCTCGAACCGCTCCTCGGTATTCGCCATTCAAAGGGCTGCGTGCGGATTCCCGCGTCGCTCAATGCATTTATCGACCACTACGGCATTCTCGACGCCGAATATGCCGCGCTCGTGGAGTCCGGCAAATCGCTGTGGGTGTTGAAAAGCGATCGCCAGGTGACCCCGTGGGCGGGACGTTACATCGTCGTGGTGGATTCAGAGCGCAAGAGCCGCCCGGCCTGGTCGCCGGCCCCGGGCAGCAAGGCGCGTGCAAAGGTGCCGGCCGGCGCCGATACCGCGGATTGACTCGCGAGTTGACCGGCAGGTGGGGGTGCTGAGAGGATATCGAATGGATAATGTGCGCCCGACCATGCCGCCCAGCGCGAGGGAAGAACGCGCATCGAACGGCGCAGACTGGCGTGCGTCGATCACATCCTCACGACCGCGCCAGTATTACGCCGACCAACGCCACGGCAAATCCAGCGATCTGCACCGGCAGCAGTGTTTCGCCGAAGCCGACATACCCTTCGAGCGCGGCGAGCGGCGGTGCGAGGAACATGAGCGCCGTGGCGCGCGCAGCATCGCCGCGCCTGACCATCCATACCAGTAAGGTGACGCTGATTCCAGACAGCATCACGATGCCCCACGCAAGCGATCCCCACAAAGTCGCCGAAGCAATCCAGCGATGCTCGCCGAGTGCTAGCGCAAGAATCGACGCAACGACCGCCGCGCCGAAATTCTGCACGGCACTTGCGCTGCGGATGTCGGCCTTCGCCAGCGAAGTCTTCTGAAACAGCGTGCCCGCGGTGATCGCACCGATTGCGAGGATCGAGATGAGCACGACCAGCCACGGCGGCGCGTTGCCGTGATGGCTGGGCGGTGCAGCCGCGGCGAGTTTCGGTTCGAGGACCAGTACGACGCCCGCCAGCCCGAGCGCCATGCCGGCCCAGCCACGTCGCGAAAGCCGCTCGCCGAATAACGGCGCCGCGACGGCAGCGGTCGCGAGCGGTTGCAGCGCGCCGAGCAGGGCCATCACACCGGCACTCAAGCCCTGCGCGACAGCCCAGTAGCCCGCGCCGAGATAGACACCTTGCAGCAGCGCGCCCGCCAGCAGGTGCTTGCCAAGATCGCGGCCGGTCGGCCACGCGGCGCGGGCGCCGAGCGCGGCAAGCGCGAATATCAGCGCGGTGCCGCCAAAGCGCGCGAGCAGGAACAGATTGGGATCGGCATAGGGCGTGATCGCCCGGGCGACCACGAAACCGGTCGACCACAGCACCACGAATACGGCGGCGATTGAGGAAGCGAGCATCTGAGTCGGGTGACGTGAAAAGCCGCCATCTTGCCGGGGCACTCGAAGCACGTCTTGTTCGAAGCTGCAATCGCGGGTGCGGGATCAGAGGCGGATTGCCTTGGTAGAGCGCCGGGGCGTTTGCAGCCACCCCGGGAGCGTCACCACATCAACAATACCGTCCCCGCGCCGAGCATCCCGCCGCATACCGCGCAAGCCCACAGCAGCACACGCGTACGCCGATATTCACGGCCGATATCCAGCATCAGCTGTGCATTCTGCCGCGGCGTGCGGGCGAGATCGTGCTCATGCTGCAGGTAGCGCACGGCCAGTTGCGGCACGCGCGGCAGCATGTGCGCCAAATGTGGCAACTCGTGCGAGATGCGTTTGATCCAGCCGCGATGATCCATGTCGCGCCGCGCAATACCAGCCAGCACTTTGCGCGTGACATTCCACGTATCGACGCCCGGATGCAGCGCGCGCGCCAGCATTTCCGCTTGCTGAAACGAGCGCTGCGCCGTGGCGAGCCGGCCGGGCACAGCGCCGTCGAAGGGATGGACCGCATGCAGTAGATGATGAAATAGCGAACCCGCCGACCGGTCTTCCGGCTCGGCCGCGAAGTGCGCTTCGGCGCGTGTGCGTAACTCGGCTTCGAGCATTTCCGTGCGGGTGTCGTGCGGCACATGCCCGGCATCGCGATGCAGCTCGGCAAGCCGGCCGTAGTCCTGGTCGAACAGCGCGGTCGCACCGTGCACGAAAAATTCGCGCTCGCCGGTCGACAGAGTCGACATGATCGAAAACTCCGCCAGCACGAGGCGCCCCAGCGTGTCCGGTTCGACGCTCACGCGCACCCGGCGCGCATCGAGCGTGGCGTGAAAGAAGCCGTGTTCGAATGCCTGTTCGGTCACCACCTCGACGATATGCGCGGCGAGCGGCGCGAGCTTGATGTGATGCGCATGCAGGCCGGGCAGGTCGCTGGCAGCCAAGGTGCTGACGCGCTGCATCGTCAGCGTGTGGTTGGTGCAGAGGTCCCAGATCACGTCCGGTATGACGATACGCCGGTCGCCGTCGAAATGATGACCGGTCTGGCTCAGATTGGCCGCTTCGGCGCGTAGATCGAAGCGGCGCAGGACGTCGTCGGTGAAGGTCTGCGCGAGCGTACGCAGTTGCAGACGGCGGGCAGAGCCGGAAAGCTTCTCCAGCCAGCGTGCGACCCAGCGTAGAAGCGCGAGTTCGTCGCCGATCTGTTGCAGTTGATCGGCGCGCACCAGCTTGATGGCGACTTCGCTATGGCCGTTGACCGGCACGCTGAGCCGCGCGAAGTGCGTCTGCTCGGCGAAGCCGCCGCGCACCGGCACCAGATCGACAGCGCTGAAGAGGGTCGCGAGCGGCCGGCCGAATGCGCGTGCCAAAGCCCGTTCGGATTCCTGCGGCGGCAGCGGGGCTTCGAGATGGTCGATCGCGTCGATGGCATCGTGCAAGGTGCCGGTCGCGAGTTCTGGCCGTTCCGCCAGCGTCTGCGCGAAGCGGGTCGCGAGCGGCCCGAGCGCGGGCAGCACACCGTGCAGGCTCTCGCCGCTGCGCCCGGAAGCGTGCACGCGGCCGATCAGCTCGATCATCCAGTGCAGTTTGTGATCGGGCGGGGCGGCAAGCCAGATCAGGCGCGAGCCATAACGCAACGCGTGGAACAGCAGCAGTAAACGGCGAAACAGTGGCGGCATCGGCAGTTCGGTTGACGGATGACGCGGCATCGACAGGCGTCGGCGCGCGGCCAAGGGTATTCAGGTTAGCAGGTAAGCGCGCGAGGAGGAGCATCCCCGCGTCACGCGTAATACAATACGCCGGCCTTCCACCGTGGTGAAACTCAAGCGTGCCGGCTTCCGGCCCTCAACAGATGCTCGCAGAACAACGTCACCAATACATCCTGGCGCAAGTCGCCAAAACCGGCGCGCTCTCGGTTGCTGAACTGGTGCGCGAACTGAATGTGTCGCGCGAGACGATCCGCCGTGACCTGAACGCGCTGGCCGGGCGGGGCCTGCTAGTCACGACCCACGGCGGCGCGCTGTCCAGCGACCGGCGCGAACCCGACCTGGATACGCGCGAAGCCGCCAACACCGGCGCCAAGCGGGCGATCGGCGAACGCGCGGCCGAATTCGTGCCGGACGGCGCCTCGCTGGTCATCGATTCGGGCAGCACCACGCAAGCGGTGGCCCGGGCGCTGCTCGACCGGCATCGCCTGTCGGTCTATACGAACGACTGGCGTATCGCGCTGCTGCTCGGCCGTCGCAACGATAATCGGGTGACGCTGCTCGGCGGTGAACTGTCGGCTATCGAAGACGCCACGTTCGGCCTCGACACGGTCCATCAGTTGACGCAGTACCACGCGGACTTCGCCTTCATCGGCGCGGGCGGCATTTCGCCGGACGGCTATCTGACCGACTACAGCCGCATGGCGGCAGAAGTGCGTAGCCGCATGATCGCCGCCGCCGACATGGTGGTGGTCGTCGCCGACCACTCAAAGTTCGGGCGCGTGACGCCAGTGCGCATCAACGGTATCGAGTCGGTGCGTTATCTGGTCACCGAACTGGCGCCGGAGAAGGCGCTCGGCAAGGCGATCACGGCGCATGGGCTGGAAATCCTGATCGCCTGAGTGGCTAAGTGCCCGGATACCTCGGCACCGGGGCGGCTGACGGGCAGCGTGCATGAGCGAGTGCCTCGCGCACCTTGCGTCCCCCGTGCGCCACGGGTACTCCGCGGCGCCCCTATCACTTCACACGAATCCCAAGCTGTTTCAGCGTACGGTCGATTGCCGCCACCGCGTTGTGCAGTTCGTTCGCATCGATCGCGCCGATGCAACCCACGCGGAATGTGTCCACTTGCGTGAGCTTGCCCGGATAGAGCACGTAGCCCGCCTCGCGCACCGCAGCATAAAAGTTGGCGAAATTCCACGCGGGGTCGCGCGGCGCGTGGAATGTGACGATCACCGGCGCCTGCACTTCGGGCTTCAGAAACGGCTCGAAACCGAGCGCTTTCATGCCGTTCACCAACGCCGCGCAGTTCTGGCTGTAACGGGCGCCGCGCGCCGCTTGCCCCCCTTCCGCGATGAACTGATCGAGTGCCTGGCGCAAAGCCGCGACCACGTGAGTCGGCGGCGTGAAGCGCCACTGCGTCGTCTTCTGCATATAGACATATTGATCGTGCAGATCCAGCGCGAGCGACGGCGAGCGTCCTTCGCTTTGCTCCAGCACGCTGCGCCGCACAATCACGAATCCCATCCCCGGCACGCCTTCGAGGCACTTGCCGCTCGCCGAGATCAGCGCGTCGATGCCGCCGCGCCGTAAATCGATCGGCAGGGCGCCGAACGAACTCATGGCGTCGACGATCAGGCTCTTGCCGTGCCGCTGACACACCGCGGCGATATCGTCGAGCGGATTGAGCAGGCCGGCGCTGGTTTCCAGATGAACTTGCGCGACATGGCTGATACGCGAGTCGTTATTGAAAGCGTCTTCAATGGCGGCGGCGCTGACCGGTTCGTCGTCGCGCAACGCCAGTTCGACATAAGCGATGCCCATTCGCTGCAATATCCTGATCAGACGGGCACAATATGCGCCGTTGTTCGGAACCAGTACACAGCCTTGACGCGGCACCAGCGTGCCGAGCGCCGCTTCGACCGCGAATGTGCCACTGCCTTGAAGCGGCACGCATACATAGTCATTTTCGCCATGTACGATTTTCACGAGGTCGGCGCACACGCTATGGGTCATACGGTTGAACGCGGCGTCCCACGATCCCCAGTCGCGCAGCATCGCCTCGCGGGTTTGCGGCGAGGTGGAGAGTGGGCCCGGGGTCAGCAGGATTGGGTCGTTTCCAGGAATCACATAGCCTCCGTCATCAGATGAATGTTCGCCACCCGGCCAGGGTGACGAAAAGATTGGTTTGGATATTATTGGCGAATTGTGTCATTTTTTGGAAATCGCCAGAATAGTCATGGCGTTGTCATGGAAACCTGTGATTCTTGCCGTGCCCGTTCAGGCATGGCCGGCAGCGCAACGCGTAGGTGAGCTGTAAGTCAGGCTGGAGAAGAAGCGGCAAAGTTGTCGGCAATCTGCAATCTGCACGACAGCTGGCTGCGGGCAACACGCAAGCGGCACGGCGCTACCGCCGTTCAATCACAACAGGTATCGGGTTATCCCGACCGTCTGGTTTTTTGCCTTTCGGAGAGAGCGACATGACAAAGACGAATTCCCTTCACGCCACGGCTGGCCTCGCACGCAAACTATTGCCGGCGCTGATCGCTGCGGCAGCGTTGGGCGGCACGGCGATGCAGGCCCATGCGGCTGACGCAGTGGTGCTGTACACCGCCGACGGCCTCGAAAACCTCTATAAGGATGTGCTGCCGGCCTTCGAAAAGAAGGAAGGTGTGAAGGTCAACATCGTCACGGCAGGTAGCGGCGAAGTGGTGAACCGCGCCACCATCGAGAAGGATCAGCCGAAGGCCGACGTAATCGTCACGCTGCCGCCGTTCATCCAGCAAGCCGACCAGGCCGGCCTGCTGCAGGCTTATCAGAGCGCCAATTACAAGAATGTGCCGGCCATCGCCAAGGCGCCGAACGGTGCATGGGCGACCTTCGTGAACAATTACTTCTCGTTCGCGATCAACCCGGACGTCACCAAGAACCAGCCGAAGACATTCGCCGATCTGCTGCACCCGGACTACACCGGCAAGGTTGCTTACTCGAACCCGGCCACGGCGGGCGACGGTATGGCCGTGATCATCCTGACCACGTCGCTGATGGGTGAAGACAAGGCGTTCGACTACCTGAAGAAGCTCGAAGAGAGCGCCAAGTTCCATACCAAGGGCACCGGCTACCTCGACGTGCTGCTCTCGCGCAACGAAATCGCCTTTGCCAACGGCGACCTGCAGATGGATCTGGACGATGCGGCCAACGGCGGTCTGTCGCTCAAGCCGATCTTCCTCGCAGCCAGCGCCGGCGGCAAGCCGACTACCTTCCAGCTGCCGTACGCGATCGGCCTGATCAAGAGCGGCCCGAACCAGGCAGAAGGCAAGAAGCTGATCGACTACCTGATGTCGACCGACGTGCAAGCCAAGGTGCCGGACATCTTCGGTATCCCGGGCCGCACCGACGTGCCGCTCGCCGGCAAGAACGGCGAAGCAGTCAAGAAAGCGATCGCCGGCGTGACGCTGATCCCGGTGGACTGGACGCAAGTGATGGCGAAGAAGGCTGACTGGACGGCACGCTGGAAGAACGACGTGATCGGTTCGTCGGGCAAGCAGCTCGAAGTGGTCAAGCCGAAGTAAGCCGCGGTTCGTTGTGGAATCAGGCGGCGCCCCCAGCTTTTCGCAAGGGCGTCGCATCAGCATTAATCCAGTTGGAGGATGAACCCGGTGAATACGGCCAGTCTTGCTCACCCAGGCGCGCTCGGCGCCTCACCGGACGCGCTCGACGCCGCGCGTTCGAACACGCCGGGCGGCGTGCAGATCGACCATCTGACGGTGCGCTTCGGAACGCGCACCGTGCTTGACGATCTGTCGCTGACCATTCAGCGCGGCGAATTGCTCACCGTGCTTGGCCGCAGCGGTTGTGGCAAGACCACGTTGTTGCGTTTCATCGCCGGGTTCATCGAAGCGGATGGCCTCGCCGGCACCTTGACGGTTGCCGGACACGACCTGACACATGTGCCGCCGCACAAGCGCAATCTCGGCTTGCTGTTTCAGAGCTATGCGCTGTTCCCGCATCTGTCGGTGTTCGACAACGTGGCTTTCGGATTGCGCGCGCGCCGCACGCCGTCGAAGGATGTCGCGCGACGTGTTGCCGATGCGTTGAAGCTCGTGCAACTGGGCGATGCCGGGCATCACATGCCCGCGCAATTATCGGGCGGTATGCAGCAGCGCGTGGCGCTGGCGCGCGCGCTCGTGATCGAGCCCGATGTGCTGTTGCTCGACGAGCCGCTTTCCGCACTCGACGCCAATCTGCGCGCCTCGGTGCGCTCCGAACTGAAGGCGTTGCATGAGCGTCTGCCGAATCTGACGATCGTCTGCGTGACGCACGATCAGGACGACGCGCTGGTGCTGTCCGACCGCACCCTGCTGATGCGTGAAGGCAGCATCGCGCAACTCGGCACGCCGCAACAGTTGTACGACACGCCGAATGACGGTTTCGTCGCGCGCTATCTGGGCGCGGCCAATCTGTTGCCGCCGCAGGTCGCATTCAGCATGGACGACGTGCGTTACAACGAACGCGACCGCGTGGCCTGTCTGCGTCCGGAAGCGCTGCGCATCGTGCCGCTCGGCGAAGGGCAGTTGCATGGCGCGATTACGTCGGTGGAGTGGTATGGCGCTGTGCTGTCGGTATCGGTTGTGTTGGACGCGATGCCCAATGAGCCTGTGCTCGTCACCATGCAGCGTGCCCACGGCATGATGCCGGAGAAGGGCGCGCGTGTTTCCCTGCGTTATGAGGCTGACGATGTCGTCCTTATCAACCCCTGAGGTTCCGAATCCGCTCAACGCGGCTGGTGCTGCCGCCGATGCCCGCCGCAGCGCGAGCGCGGCCTCGCACACGGCGGCGGTGAAGCGACGCGAACGCGTGGCGCAATGGCACCTGCTGTTTCTTGCGGTGGTCGTGCTGGGTCCGCTGGTTATCTATCCGCTCGTGCGCCTCGTGCTGCTGAGTCTCACCGGGCCGCATGGTTTGAGCTTGCAGGCTTACTCGGCGTTCTTCGGCAACCCGGAGACGAGCGGCGTGGTCGGCACGACCCTTTGGATCCTGTTTGCCAGCGCCGGCCTTGCCTCGTTGCTAGGCGTGGCCTTGGCGTCGATGCTGTTTTTCAAACCATTTCCCGGCGCGCGGATGATCACGCGTTTCCTCGAACTGTTCGTCGCGTTCCCGTCCTTTCTGGTCGCCTTCACGCTGATCTTTCTGTACGGCTCGCAAGGCTCCGTCAGCATCGGCTTGCAGCGGCTGTTTCATCTCGAAGCGCCGCCGCTCAATTTTCTGTTCGGTGTGGGCGGCGTGATTCTCGCGGAGGTGGTCTTCTACGCGCCGTTCGTCGTGCGTCCGACGCTGGCGTCGTTCGCCACGCTCGACATGCGTCTGATCGAAGCTGCCCGCAGTCTCGGCGCGAGCGGCTGGATGGTCGCATTCAAGGTGATCCTGCCGCTCGCATGGCCGGGCATCGCCGCGGGTACGATCCTGTGTTTTCTGCTGACGCTCAATGAGTTCGGCATTCTGCTGGTGCTCGGCAGCGCGCACCTGATCACGTTGCCTGTCGCCATCTACAGTTCCGCAACTGTCGACCTGGATCTGCCGACCGCCGCCGCCGGTGCCGTGGTGATGCTCATCATGTCGTTGTCGCTGTACGCGTTGTATCGCCAGGTCAACCGTCGCAAGGTGAAAGGAGCGGGCCATGGCCGTTGAACTCGATCCGACTGTTTTGCCGGTCATGCACAAGAAGGCGCGGCCGGTGCGCCGCAGTCTGCCGATGCGCATGCTCGGCGGCCTGTTTCTCGGTTTTGCCGCGTTGCTGTGCTTCTGGCTGTTCGTCTTGCCAGTGCTGGTGGTCGCGCTATCGAGCGTGGCCGGGCACTGGTCGGGCACGATCCTGCCGGACAGCCTCAGCATGCGCTGGTTTGAACGGCTGGGTTCCAGCGATTTCGACGCACTGGCTACGAGCCTCGAAATCGGCATGGGCGTCGCCGTGCTCGGCACGATTCTCGGGCTGTGGCTGGCGTTGGCGCTCGAAGGGCGCGACCGGCGCGGTCTCGGCGCGTTCGTCGACACCATCGCGATGATGCCCAACGGCGTGCCGAGCGTGGTGCTCGGGCTTGCCGTGCTGATCGCGTACCACAAACGTCCGTTTGATCTGTCGAGCTCGGCGGCGATCGTCGTGTTCGTGCAGCTCGCGCTGGTGCTGCCATTCTGCTATCGCTGTGCGGCCGCCGCGTTGCGTCCGGAGCTGACCATTCTGCGTGAAGCGGCGGCGAGTCTGGGTGCGCCGCCGTCGATGGTGCTGCGCCGCGTCGTGCTGCCCCAACTGGTTCCGGCAATCCGCGCAAGTCTTGCGCTGGGCTTCGCGCTCTCGCTGGGCGAACTCGGCGCCACGCTCACTGTGTACCCGCCGGGCTTCGCGACGGTGCCGATCGTCGTGGTTGGGCAGGTGGAGCGCGGTTATTACCTGCCGGCCTCCGCGCTGTCACTGATTCTGCTGATGGTCTCGCTTGCTGCGCTGCTGCTGATCGCGGCGCGCGTTCCGCGCCGTCGGGTGGACTGACGAGTCGTCTTCTGATTGTTGTGTTTGCGTGCGCATGGCAGGCGCGCAAACACATATCGATGTGGCAAAAATTGTCAAAATGACCGAATATATGCAAACTGCTTCCGTCGATCCGATTGAGGTTGTGCGCAGGCATTCGCTGACGGCGCTGGTCCGCGACGAAATCGAACGGCACATCATCGAAGGGGCGCTCGCGCCCGGCGACAAACTCAACGAAGCCGATTGGGCCGCGCGTCTGCAGGTTTCGCGCGGGCCGGTGCGCGAGGCGTTTCGTGCGCTGGAACAAGTGGGCCTCGTGCGCACCGAGAAAAACCGCGGCGTGTTCGTGCGGACGGTGTCGCTGGCGGAAGCGGACGAGATTTACGCGGTGCGTGCGGTGCTCGAAGAGGCGGCCTGCCGGTTGCTGGCTGCGAGCATCGATGCGCAGAAGCTTGCCGTTCTGCGCGAATGGCTCGACGCGATGCGCGCGGCGCTCGATGCGCGGGATCACGATGCCTACACGCGCGCCAATGTCGCGTTTCACGACGCGATCGTGGCGGCATCGGGCAACGTCAAGCTGTACGAGACGTATCGAAGGCTGGTGAGCGAGTTGAGCCTGTTTCGCCGCGCCGCGCTCGTGGTACACGCCGACGCGATGGAGCGCTCGCTCGCCGAGCATCGCGCGATTCTGACGGCGCTGGCCTCGCGCGACGCCGAGCATGCCGCCGCGCTGATGCATGCGCATGTGAACGGCGGCCTGCAGCGCGTGCGTGAGGCGTGCGAGCCGGCGGGGCCGTTCGGCGCGGTGCGGATGTCGGCGGCATCGAATGATTAAGACTGGTTGCAACGGATTGACTAGAGCACGCGTGCTCTTCACGCATGGAAGGTAATGATGGCAAACGCAAGCGAACGTACGATCGAAGTCAATGGCCGCAGCTACCGGCTGCCCTCGCAACCCACGGTTGTGGTGTGCGTCGACGGCTGCGAATACGATTACCTCGAAGCTGCGGTCGCCGCGGGCGTCGCGCCGTTCATCGGCAAGATGCTCAAAGACGGCGCGGCCTTCAAGGGCGACTGCGTGATTCCTTCGTTCACCAACCCGAATAACCTCTCGATCGTGTGCGGCGTGCCGCCCTCGGTGCACGGCATTTGCGGCAACTACTTCTGGGACCCGGACGCGAACGGCGGCGAGGGCGCGGAAGTCATGATGAACGATCCCGCCTATCTGCGCGCCGGCACCTTGCTGGCAGCCGCGGCGGAAGCAGGCGCCGCGGTTGCCGTGGTCACCGCGAAAGACAAGCTGCGCCGCTTGCTCGGCTGGCAACTGAAGGGCATCTGTTTCTCGGCGGAAAAAGCCGACAAGGTGACGCGCGAAGAAAACGGCATCGACGACGTACTCGATCTGGTCGGTTTGCCGGTGCCTGATGTGTATAGCGCGGGTTTGTCCGAGTTCGTGTTCGCCGCCGGCGTGCGGCTTGCTGAAACCCGCAAGCTCGACGTGATGTATCTGTCGACCACCGACTACATTCAGCACAAATGGGCGCCGGGCACCCAGGGCGCGAACGACTTTTACGCGATGATGGACGGCTATCTCGCGAAGCTCGACGCCCTCGGCTGGGTGATCGGCCTGACCGCCGACCACGGCATGAACGCCAAGCACGATCCGAAGACCGGCGAGCCGAACGTGATCTATCTGCAGGACGTGCTGGACGATTGGCTTGGGCACGGGAAAGCGCGCGTGATTCTGCCGATCACTGACCCGTATGTCGTCCATCACGGTGCGCTCGGCTCGTTCGCAACGATTTACCTGCCGCGCGATGTGAGTGTTGCGCAGGTGATCGAACGGATCGGCGGTTTGCAGGGCATTGAAGTCGTGCTCGACAATCGCGCCGCATGCGAGCGCTTTGAGCTGCCGAATGACCGCGTGGGCGATATCGTCGTGGTCAGCACCCAACACGTGGTGCTCGGCACGCGTCGCGATGAACATGATCTGTCTGGACTGACTGTGCCGTTGCGCTCGCACGGCGGCATCTCTGAGCAGGAAGTGCCGCTACTGTTCAATCGCCACGTCGCGGGCCTGCCCACCGATAAGCGGTTGCGCAACTTCGATATCTTCGACGTCGCGTTGAATCACGTGTCGGCATCATGAACGCCGTGCTGCGGGACCATCCGGCATTTCGGGCAGAAGCGCTGCGGCTCAAAGGGGAGCGCGCGATGCGCTCGCGCACGCTCGACGTGCTCGATCCTTTCACGGGGACGCGCGTGGGCACGGTCCCGTTGGCGAGCATCGACGACGTGCGCGCCGCGTTCGAATATGCCGCCGCGTATCAGGCGAAGCTCACACGCTACGAGCGTTCGCAGATTCTCGAACGCGCTGCGGCACTTCTGCGAGAGCGGACCGAGGAGGCCTCGGACCTGATTTCGCTCGAGTCGGGTTTGTCGAAGCAGGATTCGCGCTACGAGATCGGTCGTGTTGCCGATGTGTTCAAGTTCGCCTCGATCGAAGCCTTGCGCGACGACGGCCAGAGTTTTTCCTGCGATCTGACGCCGCATGGCAAGAAGCGCCGCGTGTTTTCGCAGCGCGAGCCGCTGGAGGGTGTGATCGTCGCGATTACGCCGTTTAACCATCCGATGAACCAGGTCGCGCACAAGATTGCGCCCGCTATTGCAACGAATAATCGCGTTGTGCTGAAGCCGTCGGAGAAGGTGCCTCTGTCGGCGTTCTATCTGGCGGACATTCTCTATGAAGCCGGTTTGCCGGCGCCGATGCTGCAGGTGCTGACCGGCGATCCGCGCGAAATCGCCGACGAACTGATCACGCATCCGTTGGCGGAGCTCGTCACCTTCACGGGCGGCGTGGCGATCGGCAAATACATTGCGGGGAAGGCGGGCTACCGGCGCGTCGTGCTGGAACTGGGTGGCAACGATCCGCTGATCGTGCTCGAAGACGCTGATCTCGATCGCGCGGCGACGCTTGCCGTGCAGGGTTCGTATAAGAACTCCGGCCAGCGGTGTACCGCGGTCAAGCGGATGCTGGTGCAGAAGAGTATCGCCGCGGATTTCACCGATCTGGTCGTGGAGAAGACGCGCGCATGGACCTGCGGCGATCCGTTCGACGCGTCGAACCAGATGGGCACCGTGATCGACGTCGCCGCCGCGCACCTATTCGAGGCGCGTGTCAACGAGGCGGTGGCGAGCGGCGCGCGCTTGCGCATCGGCAACCAGCGCGACGGCGCGCTTTACTCGCCGACCGTGCTGGACGGCGTCGACCCATCGATGACGCTGGTGCGCGAGGAAACCTTCGGCCCGGTGTCGCCGATCATCACCTTCGATACGCTCGACGACGCTATCCGTATCAGTAACGGGACACCGTTCGGGTTGTCGTCCGGTGTGTGCACGAACCGGCAGGACGCGATCACGCGTTTCATCAACGAATTACGCGTGGGGACGGTCAACGTGTGGGAAGTGCCGGGGTACCGGATCGAGCTGACGCCGTTCGGTGGCATCAAGGATTCTGGGCTTGGCTATAAGGAAGGCGTTCAGGAAGCGATGAAGAGCTTCACCAACCTGAAGACCTTTTCATTACCGTGGGAGTAAGAGCGTGGCATTGAGTCTGTGCGACATCCGTTCGTTATTCGAGCAATACGGCAATCTTGCCTACAGCGGCGAGCCGGTGACGCAGCTTGAACATGCGCTGCAGAGTGGTGCGTTGGCGGAAGAGGCGGGCGTTCACGATGAACTCGTCGCGGCCGCGTTTTTGCACGACCTCGGCCATCTGCTGAATCTGCAAGGCGAAACGCCGACGGAGCGGGGCATCGACGATCTGCATCAGTATTTCGCGCTGCCGTTCTTGCGGCCGGTGTTGTCGGACGCGGTGTTGGAGCCGATCCGGTTGCACGTCGACGCCAAGCGCTGCCTATGTGCAATCGACGATGCGTATTTTGGTCAGCTTTCCGCCGATTCGGTACGGAGCCTGGAACTGCAAGGTGGCATCTTCAGTAAGGAAGAGGCTGAGGCGTTCCTGCAGAAGCCCTACGCGGAAGACGCATTGCGCCTGCGCAAATGGGACGATTGCGCAAAAGAAGAGAGCCGCGCGACGCCGGGTCTCGATCACTATTTGAGCATCGTCGAGCGCGTGATGCAGAAGCGCGCGGCCGCCTGAACAAGGCGGTTTTCGGCTGGTCTTCGGATGAGCGTGTTGTGCCACTCGTTTTCAATTCTCGCGCCATTTCTGGCGCAATCCATGCGTATC
>NZ_JAQQCH010000029.1:0-85360 GCF_046030555.1 Paraburkholderia sediminicola
GCTTTACACCGCTAATTCTTAAGCGGGTCCCCCGCGCAGTTGCGGTAGTGGTGCATCTGGAATCTGTGCCCTCGCACATTCAGCCCTGGTGACAAGGGCGTCATGCTTCCGGCGGCGCTGCGCGCGCCGATGCGGTACTTCAAAAAGTCGCCGTGGCGGTATTTCATAAAACATTTGTTGGGCCCTGGTCGGGTATGCGGGTCGCTTAATCTGCTCGTAGTTTGCTTGCGGCGTGCGATCGCGCGCAACTTTGGCTGGCTAGTGCGAGTCAATCCTGAGAGGAATACAACTGCCCTGCCTCTTTCTTGCCCCCCGCTCTTGCCCATAGCCGATGACCTATCCCCCTCTCTGCGCGCTCTCTCGCACTCTTTCTCGCACTACCCTCGTCGCCGCACTGCTCTGGCACGCGTCTTTCGCGGGAGCAGTTCAGCCGCTTGACGTGCCTGCCGTCGACGGTGGCGTCCCGACCGCTGCCGTGCGCGTGGCGCCACCCACGCAGGCGTCGCCCGTTGTGGCCGTGCCGCCGTCGGAGCAGTACCCGACGCTGTATCGCGATGTCGAACTCGCGCATCTCTATCCGGACAGCAAAACCTTCGCGGATATGGTGCCGCTTTCACCGCCTGCGCAAATCGCCGCCGCTTATGAGGCCGCAAAGCAGCATCCCAATTTCAGTCTCGGCGACTTCGTGAAGCGTAACTTCATCCTGCCCACGCGCACGACGAAAGCATACGTCTCCGATCCGAATCAGGATGTGGTCGGTCATATCGATACGCTCTGGAATGTCCTGCGCCGTGAGCCGGACGCAACGGCAAACCCGTGGTCGTCGCTGTTGCCTCTGCCGTATGCGTACATCGTGCCGGGCGATCGCTTCGATGAAATCTACTACTGGGATTCGTACTTCATCATGCTCGGCCTGGAACACAGCGGGCAGCATGCACTGGTCGTCGACGAACTGAAGAACTTCGCGACCTTGATCGATCGTTACGGACACATCCCGAACGGTAATCGCACCTACTATCTGAGCCGCTCGCAGCCACCTTTCTTCGCGCAAATGGTGCGCCTCGTCGCCGAGAAGGACGGCGACAGCGTCTATACGCAGTACCTGCCTGAATTGCAGCGCGAATACGCCTACTGGATGAATGGCAGCGAGGGTCTCCCCGCAGGCGAGGCGAGCCGGCATGTGGTGCGCCTCGCGGACGGGACGCTGCTCAATCGCTACTGGGACGAACGCGCAGCCCCCCGCGACGAGTCGTATCGCGAAGACGTCGTCACCGCACAACAAACACCTCAACGCGATTCCGCCGACCTGTGGCGCAATCTGCGCGCGGGCGGCGAAACCGGCTGGGATTTCAGCTCGCGATGGTTCGCGGACGGCAAGACGCTCGCAACCGTCGACGTGACCTCGCTCGTGCCCGTGGATCTGAATTGCCTGCTGGTCGATCTGGAACGCACGTTGGCGAAGGCGTACCGTCTGCGCGGCGACGTCACACGGGCGGAAAATATGGAGCAGCGTGCCGCCACGCGCGCGGACGCCATTCGGCGCGTGCTGTGGGACCCGCAATTGAAAGCGTTCGGCGACTACGACTTCGTGCATCGCACGCTCACGCACCGGCTGACCGCCGCCACGGTCTACCCGTTGTATACGGGTGTAGCCAGCCGTCAGCAGGCGAAGACCGTCGCCGCCAGCCTGCAACGCGAACTGCTGCGACCCGGCGGTCTCGCCACGACGCAAGTGAATAGCGGCCAGCAGTGGGATGCGCCGAACGGCTGGGCGCCATTGCAGTATCTGGCGGTGATCGGCTTGCGCCGCTATAGCGAACCGGCGCTCGCGCAAACCATCGCGACGCGCTGGATCAGGACCAACGTATCCTACTATCAGCACACCGGCAAACTCGTCGAGAAATATGACGTCGATGCCGCGGTGCCCGCCGTCTCCGCGGGCGGGGGTGAATATCCGTTGCAGGATGGCTTCGGTTGGACCAACGGCGTGCTGCGCGCCCTGCTCGTGCTTTATCCGCAGACAGTGCAGAGTTCACGCCCAAGCGATATTCCCGAAGGTCCTGCAGGCGTGTCGGCGGCGGCCGCTTCCGCCGCCGTGGCGCCGAAGAATACGCATCGGCTCCATGGCACACAGGTGAATCCGTAACCAACGCCTTCATCGTCTCGGCGCGAAAAAACTGGCCGCTTCACACCGGCCAGTTCCGCTGAAGCAGAAGCAACGTGGCCAGAATCGCGCGCCGGCGTCTATACCGTCAGATAGAGCGTCGCCTCATCAGAAGCGATAGTTGATGGAGATATCGGCCACACCCGTGGCCCTGCTGTGCGTAATCGGACTGTTCCCCGCACTGCCGACCAGTTGTTCGAATGCGCCGTCGGCAGTGGCAAACCAGTGCTTGTCGAACAGCCACACCATGCTGATGCCGAAGCCCACCGACTTGAAGCCCGCGCTCGCGTGATACTGCGAGTATTGCGAGTGCGCCGCCTGATTCTGATTCACACCGTACCAGCTGTTCATGTAGGTGGAGTCCGCGAGCGTCACGTTCGGACCGGCGAACCAGAAGAATTTTTTGGTGCTGCCCGGCATCGGCATATAGGCGCCCAGGTCACCGGTCCAGCCGTTCGAGCCGCCGAAATAGCGTCGTACGTCAGCGCGCAGCACGAGCGGGAAATCCTTCGACACGACGTATTCACCGGAGAGTTTGAGGCCCGGCGCCGGATTGATGTTGCCGAGGCCATTCAACTCCTCCGGATCGTCGTGACCGCGACGCCCGAGATCGTAGACGGCCGCGAGACTCGCACGCCAGTTCTGCCCTTGTGCGAAGTTGACGCCAAGGCCTTCGCCGCTCGAAAAGAAAAACAGGTCCTTGTAGCGCACGTCGACGCTCGGACCGGCCATCACGTGATATCGGTCGGAGCCCTCATAACGTGGCTGGAACGACGTCGCCGCGCCAATGCGCACCTGCCAGTCCGGAATCTCCGGCTGCCACATCTTCTGCAGCGGAATGCCCACGGAGTACTGCCATTCGCCCAACGGCGAAGGTGTTTGGGCCAAGGCCGACCCCGGCAAAATGCCGATACCGCCGATGGTCACGGCGACCAGAGAGGATGCCGCGATGCCTGTTTGTTTATTGCGAATCTTGCCGATCCGCTTTCTACGGCTATTCAACACCGAAACCTCCGTTTCTCGCGTATCGCGAAGGGGTTCATATTCTTGCCCGATGTCCACAACGGATTAGAAAACATCCGGGTGACCGCTGCATTGCAACACACGCCAAGTAAATTTTTCAGCAGCCCGCACGCATTTTCCCGGCGAAACGCATCGTTCGAACTTGATGCCTCCCCGTAAATTGGCCATTCACACGAACAGACACGTGCGAAAGATTTGCCGACGCATGCCTCTGTGCAAAATGCGGGCCTGGTCGCGTGAGGGCCGACTCGAACCGGCGTGGTGCAGGTCAGAAAAACGGAAGAATAGACTGACGGACGCCGGCAAGCGCCCCGTGGCGATGGTGACAGACAGGAGAATACA
This sequence comes from Paraburkholderia sediminicola, assembly GCF_046030555.1. Classification (GTDB taxonomy): domain Bacteria; phylum Pseudomonadota; class Gammaproteobacteria; order Burkholderiales; family Burkholderiaceae; genus Paraburkholderia; species Paraburkholderia sediminicola_E. The sequence goes on from NZ_JAQQCH010000029.1 coordinate 3,530, forward strand.
ACCCCAAAATGGCAACCGGCGTCGCGCGATGCGACGCCGGCAAAGGAAGATCGCCGCCTCGCGGCGCTCGCGGTTTTACTGCGCCGCTTCGACCAGCACAGCCTTGTCGCGGTAGAGATTCGGGAACAGACGCTTCAGGTTTGCGACCTTCGGCATATCGTTGATCGCGATATACGCGGAGTTCGGATGCAGCGTCAGGTAGTTCTGATGGTAGGACTCGGCAGGATAGAAGCCCTTGAACGGCTCTGTCTTCGTGACGATCGGCGCCGGGAAGGCATGCGCCTTCTCGAGTTGCGCGATGTAACTTTGCGCGACGTGCCGCTGCGTGTCGTTCAGCGGGAATACCGCCGAACGGTATTGTGTGCCGCTGTCCGGTCCCTGGCGGTTCAACTCGGTCGGATCCTGTATCACCGAGAAGTAGACCTGCAACAGTTGCCCGTAAGTGACTTTGGTCGGGTCGAACGTGACCTGCACGGATTCTGCGTGGCCCGTTTCGCCGCCACTGACAGTCTCGTACTGCGCGGTGTCGCGCTGGCCGCCCGAATAACCCGACACCGCCTTCGTGACGCCCTTGACGTGCTGGAACACGCCCTGCACGCCCCAGAAGCAGCCGCCTGCGAACACCGCGGTTTCTTCGTGCGCGGTCGAGGCAGAGATCGGCTCGTCGAGTGCGGGCGGCGCAATGACAACCGCGGCTTCCGACGAGAACGCCACGCGCTGCGCCAGCAGCAGCGCCAGAGCGCCGAGCCCGAGCGAAAGCGCGACGGCGGCCCCGCGCGAGCGGGCCGGCTTGCCGATGATGCGTTTCTCGATGTTCATGATGTCCGTCCTGATTCGATCAACTCGTGCCGCGCGCGGCGGGTGCGAACGTTAAAGCGAGGCCATTCATGCAATAGCGCAGGCCGGTCGGCTTGGGGCCGTCGTCAAATACGTGACCCAGATGGCTGCCACAGCGCCGGCACACCACTTCGTCGCGCGTCATGCCGAACGATTTGTCGGTATGCGTGATGACCGCGTGGTCCAGCGGCTGCCAGAAACTCGGCCAGCCGGTGCCGCTATCGAATTTCGTCTTCGACGCAAACAGCGGCAATGCACAACCCGCGCACGCGAATGTGCCGGCTCGGTGCTCGTCGTTCAGCGGGCTGCTGAACGGCCGCTCCGTGCCGGCTTCGCGCAGCACGCGGTACTGCGCGTCCGAAAGCAGCTTGTGCCATTCGGCGTCGCTGTGCGCGACCTCGTAGGCCGCCGCTGTGCCCAGCTCCGCCGCGCCTGCCGTGCGCCATGCCGCGGTTCCACCGGCGAGCGACGCTGCGCCGATTAACCTGAAGAAACTCCGTCTGCTGCAAGCCATGATGATCGTCCCGGAAAGTCCGTACCGTTCACCCGTTGAGGCGCTGATGGCGCCGCCCGCGAGTGGTCTTGCCACTTAGTCGGGCGACAAGGGGATTTATGACAGCATGCGCGTCTTTTTGGGTGACGGCGGCGCTTACAGCGGAAATTTCGTGGTGGACAGGATTTCTTTGAGCACCATGAACGAGCGGATTTGCCGGACGCCGGGCAGATAAAGCAACTGCTCCGCGTGCAGACGATTGAAGCTATCGCTATCGCGCGTGCGGATCATCATGAAATAGTCGAGCTCACCGGTCACGACGTGGCATTCCATGCACCCTGCCACCTTCTGCGCCGCCTTCTCGAACTCGGCAAAGGACTCCGGCGTAGACCGATCGAGCACCACGCCGATGATGACCACCATACCCGCCCCGACCGCCTTCGGATCGATCAACGCGACGACGCCCCGAATCAGCCCCGATTCCTTGAGCCGCTCGACGCGCCGCAAACACGCTGGCGCACTCAATTTGACTTTGGCCGCAAGCGCCACATTCGAAATCGACGCATCGGTCTGCAGTTGACGCAAAATCGCGCGATCGATGCGATCGAGCGCATGAAGAGACCCGGCTTCCGCGGAGGAAATTGCGGCCGCCGCTGCGGCCTCGGTGACTGGGGCACGACGAACTTTTGTTGCGCACATAGGTATTTATTGGGCTCTTTATTAGGTCATTGACTATCAATGATTGTGAAAAGTATGCCCAACAGAATTCCTTTGCACGCCAATTTCCAGTCACGCACGCGACTTGAGGGCGTACCGACCGATCTGGTGTGCGAGGGAAAATCGATGCACGGCGTGATCCACACGATGCACAACGGCGAGCGGAACCGACGAAACCAACGAAAAACGACTAAAGCGCGCTGGTGTTAGCAGGTACCCTTCGGCGCGCGAAGCGCCGCCGGAAGCATGACGCCCTTGTCACTGACGCCGAATGTGCGAGAACACGGATTCCAGATGCACCACTACCGCCACTGCGCGAGGGCTCCGCTTAAGAATTAGCGGTTTGAGCTGCTTTCTTTTGCCTACTTTTATTTGCAGCAGGCAAAGAAAAGTAGGTGCCTGCCCCGCACAGGGACGACGCTAATAGACCAATAACAAAACAAGGAAAGGCCAAAACCATAAAAGCACAGACAAACAAGCCGCCACACAGGCAAAAAAAAATCACCCCCCCAACCCCCTCCTCAAAAACTCAACAAAACCCCGAACCGTAGCCGAACTCTGCCGATGCTGCGGATAAACAGCATAAACAGTAGCCGCCGCAGGCAAAAACTCTTCCAGAACAGCCACCAAAAACCCATCCCGAACCGCATCAGCAACAATAAAATCAGGAAGCCGAACAATCCCCAGCCCCGCCACGGCCGCATCGCGAATCAACTCCCCATTGTTAGCCCGCAGCGGCCCATGCACTTCAAACCCTTTCGACACACCATCAACAACAAAATCCCAACTCACCGCCCCGCCATGCCCGTACAACAGACATGAATGCCGCACCAGATCGGCAGGATGCAGCGGCGCCCCACGCCGCCGCACATACCCCGGACTACAACACGCCACCATCCTGACATCGGCGAGCTTCTGCGCGATCAGCGACGAATCCGGCAACGTACCGATCCGGATTGCCATATCGAACCCCTCACCAACCACGTCGACGGTCCGATCACTCAACTCCATATCGAAGCGCACATCCCCATGCTCGCGCAGGAAATTCGCCACCAACGGCGACAGATGCGTCATCCCGAACGACATCGGCGCACTGACCCGCAACAGCCCACGCGGCCCGGCTCGGCGCAGCGACATTGCCTGCTCGGCGTCTTCCACCTCGCCCAGGATGCGCCTGGCACGCTCGTAAAACTCCTGACCGAGGTCGGTCACGGCCAGCTTGCGCGTATTGCGGATCAGCAGCTGCACGCCGAGCGCCTCCTCGAGCGCCATCACGCGCCGGCTGACGAACTGCTTCGACAGCGCCAGCCGCTTTGCCGCCGCGGTGAAGTTATGGGCGTCGACCGTGGCGACGAAGATCCGCATGTCATCGAGTTGCATTTTATTGTCCACCTGACAGCGACAGTGTTTCCTATTCCTATCCGATTATAACCATCCTGATTGACCTAAACTGTCATTCATGGATCGCGGACAAACAGTTGGCCGGATCGCACAACCAGAACCAGGAGAAAGACGATGCTTGAAATCAGACATGCCAATCAACGCGGCCGCGCGGAGCACGGCTGGCTTAGCTCGCGTCATACGTTTTCCTTCGCGAACTATCATGACCCGAAGCAGAACGGTTTTTCCGACCTGCTCGTGATCAACGACGACCGTGTCGCACCGGCACAAGGTTTCGGCAAGCACCCGCACCGCGATATGGAAATTTTTTCGTACGTGCTGGAAGGCGCGCTGGAACATAAGGACACGATGGGCACCGGTTCAGTGATCGTGCCCGGTGACATCCAGTTGATGAGTGCGGGAACTGGCGTCGCACATAGCGAATACAACCATTCGAAGAGCGAGCCCGTGCACTTCATGCAAATCTGGATTGCACCGGCGCAGAAAGGCACCGCGCCGCGCTATCAGCAACGTCACTTTGGCGCGGACCAGAAGCGCGGCGGGTTGCGCCTCGTCATGTCACCGGACGGTGCGGAAGATTCGTTGTTGCTGCAACAGGATGCGCGGGTCTATGCTGGTCTTTTCGACGGTGACGAAACCGCACGCTTGGAACTGGCCAGCAATCGCTACGCTTATATCCATGTGGCGCGCGGCAGCGTCACGGTGAATGGCGTCGAACTTGGCGAAGGCGACGGCGCACGGGTCCGCGGCGAAGAAGCCCTCACCTTGACGCAGGGTCACGACGCGGAAGTGCTGGTGTTCGATTTGCGTAACATCGAAATGTCGGAGTTGTGGGCTTAAGCGGCTTAATCCTGTCGATAGCCCTGGCCGGCTTGAGCGCGGCGAACTTTGCGGCGAGCCGCTCCCTTCCTTACCTATAGAGAAAAATCATGCGCTATACGCTATTTGAAAACCAGAAAGACGCAGTCATTCTCGTGGCACGCATCCTGTTGATGGTGCTGTTCGTGATGTTCGGCTGGTCGAAGCTGATCGGCTTTTCCGGCACCGTCGCTTATATGACGTCAACCGGTGTACCGGTACCGGAGTTGTCGGCGATCATAGCCGTCGTCATGGAGTTTGTTGTCGGTATTGCGCTGGTGGTGGGCTTCTATACGCGGCCGCTCGCACTGCTGCTGGCGCTCTATACGCTGGGTACGGCGATCATCGGCCACCACTACTGGAACATGACGGGTGCGATGCAGTACGAGAACATGATCAACTTCTATAAGAACATCAGCATCATGGGCGGACTGTTACTGTTGTGCGTGACCGGCGCCGGCAAGTATTCGATTGACCGGCGTTAAGGCTGCGCCCCCGCTCTTCGATAAGGCCGACAAAGAAGCCGCCCGCCATTGGCCAGGCGGCTTTTCTTTGCGTCAAGCCAGGCCATCCACGCTAACCGGCAAACTGCGCCAACACGCGCTCACGAATTGCCGGGCGGATATTCGACTGCGCCATATTGCCCTGATAATGCGCGACCACGCGTGGGTTCATCACGTAAAACCACAGTGGCGGCACATACGCGAACATGATCATCGTCGCGTAGCCGGAGGGCAATTGCGGCGCGCCGTCGAAATGACGCAGCGCCTGATAGGAGCGCGTCGGATTCGCATGATGATCGGCGTGACGCTGCAACTGGTACAGAAACAGATTCGTCACGATGCGATTGCTGTTCCATGAGTGCTGCGGCTGGCAACGCTCATAACGGCCGCTCGCGAGTTGCTTGCGGCCGAGTCCGTAGTGCTCCAGATAATTGACCACTTCGAGCAGCGACGCGCCGTACGCCGCCTGAATCAGCAGAAACGGAATCACCGTTTTGCCGAACAGCGCGATCATCGCGCCCCACAGCACCACCGTCATGGCCCACGAGTGCAGCACTTCATTGCGCCACGTCCAGGGCGATTTGCCGAGCCGTTCGAGCCGATGCTTCTCGAGGCGCCACGCTGACGCGATGCTGCCGAACACCGTGCGCGGCAGAAAACGCCAGAACGATTCGCCGTAGCGCGCGCTCGCGGGGTCGGGTGGTGTCGCTACGCGCACATGATGTCCACGATTGTGTTCGACGAAGAAATGACCGTAGGCGACCGGCGCCAGCGTGATCTTGGCGAGCCATCGTTCGAAACCATCGGTCTTATGGCCGAGCTCGTGCGCGGTATTGATCGATACGCCGGTGGCCGCGCCGAGCGAGAGCGCAAAGCCGAGATAGTCGTACCACGTGAGCGAGTGCGTGCCGACGATCCACAGCGCGCCGACGAACGACACGTATTCGATGAAGGTGGCGAGATAGACCACGCGGCGGTAATAGCGCTCTCTTTCCAGCGTGGCGACGACGTCCTCGGGTGGATTGCTCGGGTCGTCGCCGATCAGATAGTCGAGCACGGGAATAATGCCGAACACGAAAATCGGCCCGAACCACCAGAAAATATGCCAGCCGGTCTGCAACGCCAGATTGGCCGCATGCAGCGGCAAGGTGATGGTGAGCGCACCGAGTAGCCACAAATAGCGTTTTCCGTCGACCCACCGAGCCGGGGCCACTTGCGATGTTGCCATTGTCTCCCTCCTTTTTTATGTCGCCTGGCGTCAGCAAGCTATGCGCTTGCCAGTCAGTACGCATGTCGGCGGGACCTTGCCCGACTCCCAGATTTATATGGCCTGACGGGCGTGATAGCCAAGGATTTGGCCTAGGTGGGAGGCTCCAAACAAAGGGGCCCTCGACGTGGCATTCGGGGTGGGCTTCGAGCGGGTGAATGAAACGGGTGTTTGCCACGTTGCTGCAGTGCACTTCGCGGTCGGTCGAAATCACCAGGTGGTAAAGCCCGCATTGACGCCGGGCCCGGTCCCACCACAAACAAAAACGGCGGCCCGAAGGCCGCCGTTCGCTTTCACCACCGGAACCAAAGATCAGCTAGCCGCCAACTCCGCTTCCGCTTCGTTCAACACTTCAACCTCATCGCCGTGACGGATCAGGTGATCAAATGCGGAGAGCGATGCCTTCGCGCCCTCGCCCACCGCAATCACGATCTGCTTGAACGGGACCGTGGTCACGTCGCCGGCAGCGAACACGCCGGGCACCGAGGTCGCGCCGCGTGCATCGACGACGATCTCGCCGTGCTTCGACAATTCGACCGTGCCCTTCAGCCATTCGGTGTTCGGCACAAGACCGATCTGCACGAACACGCCTTCCAGTTCGATGTTCTTCGTTTCACCCGAACGCAGGTCCTTGTAGACCAGACCGTTGACCTTCTTGCCATCGCCGGTGATTTCCGTGGTCTGTGCCTGCGTGACGATCGTCACGTTGGCGAGGCTGCGCAGCTTGCGTTGCAGCACTTCGTCAGCACGCAGTTGCGCACCGAATTCGAACAGCGTCACTTCACGCACAATACCCGCGAGATCGATCGCCGCTTCGACGCCCGAGTTGCCACCGCCGATCACCGCAACGCGCTTACCCTTGAACAGCGGACCGTCGCAGTGCGGGCAGTACGCCACGCCGTGGTTACGGTACTCGCGCTCGCCCGGCACGTTGATTTCGCGCCAGCGGGCGCCTGTCGCCAGAATGATCGTTTTTGCCTTCAGCACCGCGCCATTTGCCAGACGCACTTCGTTGATGCGCCCCGGGATCAGTGCTTCAGCGCGCTGCACGTCCATGATGTCGACTTCGTAGCTCTTCACGTGCTGTTCGAGCGCGGTGGCGAACTTCGGGCCTTCCGTTTCAGTCACGGAGACGAAGTTCTCGATCGCCAGCGTATCCAGCACCTGGCCGCCGAAGCGTTCGGCCACGACACCCGTGGCAATACCCTTGCGCGCCGAGTAAATCGCCGCAGCCGCACCAGCTGGGCCGCCGCCGACGATCAGCGTGTCGAAGACCGGCTTATTTTCCAGTTCCTTAGCCGCACGCGCACCGGCGTTGGTGTCGAGCTTCGCGAGGATCTCCTTCACGCCGCTGCGGCCCTGGCCGAACACTTCGCCGTTCATGAACATGGTGGGTACCGCCATGATCTGGCGCGCTTCGACTTCGTTCTGGAACAGCGCACCGTCGATCGCCACGTGGCGGATGCGCGGATTGATCAGCGCCATCACGTTCAGCGCCTGGACAACTTCCGGGCAGTTCTGGCATGACAGCGAAAAATACGTTTCGAATTGATAGTCGCCGTCGAGACTGCGGATCTGTTCGATCACCGCATCGTCGAGTTTGACTGGATGGCCGCCGACCTGCAAAAGCGCGAGGACGAGCGACGTGAATTCATGCCCCATCGGAATCCCGGCGAAACGGATGCCCGTCTCCTTGCCCGGCTCGCCAATCGAAAACGACGGCTTGCGCTCTTCGTCGCCCCGACGCTCGATCACGGTAACGCGTTCCGACAACGTCGCGATATCGTTCAGCAATGCCAGCAGCTCTTGCGATTTCGCACTGTCGTCGAGCGACGCGACGATCTCGATAGGCCTGCTAACCTTTTCGAGGTAGGATTTCAACTGAGTCTTGAGATTGGCGTCCAGCATGGCTTTCGATTCCGTGACGAGGGTGTTGGGTCCCAGGTGCCGCACGCATCCGGATAGGAAGCGCACAGCCCGGGGGCGTGCGAACCGCTGTAAGAAGCGGTCCGCACCGCGGTGCGCCGTAAGGCGCTTACTGCGAGGGTCGTTTAGACCTTAGATCTTGCCGATCAGGTCGAGCGACGGGGTCAGCGTTTCTGCGCCCGGCGTCCACTTGGCGGGGCAAACTTCACCCGGGTGCGACGCGACGTATTGCGCAGCTTGCACCTTGCGCAGCAGTTCGCCGGCGTCACGGCCAATACCGTTGTCGTGCACTTCGCTCAGCTTGATCTCGCCTTCCGGGTTGATCACGAACGTGCCACGCAGTGCCAGGCCTTCTTCTTCGATCAGCACGTCGAAGTTGCGCGAGATCGCCAGGGTCGGGTCAGCAATCATCGGATACTTGATCTTCTGGATCGTGTCCGACGTGTCGTGCCATGCCTTGTGCGTGAAGTGCGTATCGGTCGACACGCTGTAGATTTCGACGCCAAGCTTCTTGAATTCGTCGTAACGGTCGGCCAGGTCACCCAGCTCGGTCGGGCAAACAAACGTAAAGTCAGCCGGGTAGAAAACGAAAACCGACCACTTGCCCTTCAGGCTTTCTTCAGTGACGGTCACGAAATCGCCATTGTGATAAGCCTGTGCCTTGAACGGTTTGACTTGACTATTGATGATCGGCATTTACTGAGTCCTCTTTCGGAGTGGTTGGAAAGTGGAGTCAGTATGTCAGACGACGCTTAATAGGTAAAGCGGATTGTTTTAATGATAGTGATAGTCTATCGCTATTTAAAGCTCTGCCGGCAGCTATTGCACCGGATCGTCCCCCAATGAGCCGCCGAGATTGTGCGGCCGATTCCCAAGGCCCGCACGCGTAGCGGCGGCAATTCTATCTGAAGCAGGTTGAGAGGGAAATACCATGGCAGGAACGTCCCATGAAACGTTTCATGGAACGCTTTATGGAACGTTCCAGCATTCCTCCGGGAACCGCGCCGCGACGCCTTTTCCAGTTAAGCTGTTGATTTTTTGGCACAAATTTGAGAGTCGGCGAATGGCATGCTTCCTGCGATTCAGGTCAGCGTTCTATCGCCTACTTCACCGATCTGGAGACACATCACCATGAGCACTTCCGCTAACCGCCGCGCCGCATTCCGCGCCAGGGTCAATCAACGCCAGGGCCTGCTCGTGCCGGGCGCCTTCAACGCGATGAGCGCGCGTGTGATTGAAGACGCCGGCTTCGAGGCGATCTACATCACGGGCGCCGGCGTCACCAACATGTCGCTCGGCCTGCCTGATCTCGGCTTCATCGGACTCGCCGAAGTCGCCGAGCATTGCGCGCGGATTCGCGACGCGGTCGCGCTGCCGCTGATCGTCGACGCCGACACCGGCTTCGGCAACGCGCTAAACGTGCGCCAGACCGTGCGCGTGCTCGAGCGCAGCGGCGCCGACGTGATCCAGTTCGAAGACCAGGTCATGCCGAAGAAATGCGGCCACTTCGCCGGCAAGGAAGTGGTCAGCGCGAGCGAGATGGTCGGCAAGATCCGCGCGGCGGTCGACGCTCGCGAAGACGGCAACCTGCAGATCATGGCGCGCACCGATTCGGCTGCGGTTCACGGTATCGAAGACGCGATCGAGCGCGGCCATCGCTTCATCGAGGCCGGCGCCGACATTCTGTTTATCGAAGCGACCGAATCGCTTGCCGACATCGAGCGTTTGCCCTCGCTGTTCAACAAGCCGCAATTGATCAACATCGTGATCGGCGGCAAAACGCCGGTGCAATCGCGTGAAGCGCTCGCCAAGCTTGGCTACGGCATCGTCCTGTACGCGAACGCGGCGCTGCAAGGCGCGGTGCTCGGTATGCAACGCGCGCTCGGCACATTGAAGAGCGATGGCCGCCTCGATGAAGACGCCACCCTGGTCGCCCCGTTCAGCGAACGCCAGCGGCTCGTCAACAAACCTTTGTACGACAAGCTCGATCGCGAGTACGCGGCGAAGGACTGAGCGGCGGGACGGGCAGTGTTTCCGCTACGGCACGTGGCACTGGTGTCGCTGAGTGCCGTCGCGTGCCTCTGAGCGTGCCCCGTATGCGGGCGTGCTTAGCTGCGTGTGGCTGGGTACGGTCGCTGTCGCCGCCGTACTTTGCCGCTTACCGTCCTATGCCGCTGCCCGCCACCGTGCGTTGGCGCGCCCCGCTGCCTGCGACGAATTGTTGCGTTACGATGCAGGGTTGGCGGCCAGCGGTGCTGGCTTGAGCGCGTAGTGGCTACGCGGAATAGCCCAGGCATAACGGTCATCAGTGGGCCTTTCGCGCACGGCTCATGCTGACGCCAAACAGCCGCGACCTCGTTGCTCGTCTACGGAGGGGCGCCGGAAACACGCTTTCGAAAGGTAGTCGCAAGAACATGAAGTCAGAACAATCGCGCGCGATAGGCCAACACGCCAAAGGCGTCATCGAATCCACACGCAATGGCAAAGTGGCGAGGACAGTGCAATGACCGGCGACGCACGCAACTCGCATGTCGGCTGGCTGCCGTATATCGTCGCAGCCACCTTTTTCATGGAGTATCTCGACACTACGGTGATCGCCACTGCCTTGCCGCAGATGGCGCACTCATTCGGCGTCGGGCCAAACAGTCTGAGCCTCGGCATGACGGCTTACATGCTGGCGCTGGCGATTTTCATTCCGGTGAGCGGCTGGGTCGCCGACCGCTGCGGATCACGCACAGTGTTCTTCAGCGCAATCGGCGTGTTCACGGTGGCTTCCGTCTTGTGCGGCTTGTCGCAGAACGTCACCGAGTTTACGGCCGCGCGATTGCTGCAAGGCATGGGCGGCGCGATGATGGTGCCGGTGGGCCGTTTGATCGTGGTCCGCAACACCGAGAAAAGCCGGATGATGCAGGCGATCTCGACCATCACATGGCCGGCCATTGCCGCGCCGGTAGTCGGGCCGCCGGTGGGCGGCTTCATCACCACCTATGCGTCCTGGCGCTGGATCTTTCTGCTGAACGTGCCGTTCGGTCTCGCTGCAATGGCCGTTGCGCTCGCGCTGGTGCCGAACCTGCGCGGCACCGAACGCAAGCCGCTTGACGTCGTCGGCCTCCTGCTGAGCGCCACGACGTTGACGGCGATCCTGTACGGCGCGGAACTGGCGAGCCAGCCCGGTGAGAATCCCTGGGTGGCTGGCGCATTCATCGTCGGCGGATTGCTGATGGGCGTGGTGGCCTTCCAGCATGCGAAGCGTCACCCGCATCCGCTGATCGATGTCTCCACGCTGAAAATCCCGACTTTTTCCGTGACGGTGGTAACCGGCTCGTTCACCCGTATCGGCATTGGCGCGGTGCCGTATCTGATGCCGCTGCTGTTCCAGGTCGGCTTCGGGTTGTCGGCGTTCAAGTCGGGGCTTTTGTTACTGGCGAGCGCGCTGGGCAATCTCGGCATGAAGGCGCTGACTACGCGCATCTTGCAACGCTACGGTTTCCGGATGGTGTCGATTATCGACGTGGCGGTCGCCGGCGTATTCATCATTGCCTGCGGGCTGTTGACGCCGAATGTCCCGCTCGCGCTGGTTCTGTTCGTCGTGTTCATTTACGGCGTAGCGCGCTCGATGCAATTCTCGACGCTTGCCACCCTCGCTTACGCCGATGTCGCACAGCCGCAGATGAGCGCGGCGAGCACGCTGTGGAGCGCCGCCGCCCAGATGACGATCGGTTTGGGCATTGCCTTCGGCGCCGTCTCGCTGCGCGCGGCAGCGGTCTTCAATGGCGAGACGACCGGCCATGTTTTCACGCTGGACGATTTTCGCCTCGCGTTTCTGTTTGCCGGTCTGCTGACACTGGTGTCCGTGATCGGCTACCTGGGTCTCGCGCACGACGCCGGACAGAGCATCGGTGGCGGTTCGCGGAGCGTCGAGGACCCGGCGAAGAGTTGAGTGCAAAGCGGGCGGGATGGAAGAGTTTGACGCTGGAGTTTGACGCTGGAGTTGGAGCAGCGGCGCCGAACCGGTGCCGCATCCTTTAATTGCTTAACCAGAACAGGCGGAGACACGCGGTGCCAGCTAACGAACTGATAATTTCGAGCGACAAGGCTAACCTCGACATAGAGATGATCTACACATTCCTGTCGCAGGAAACAGCATGGGCAAAGGGCATGCCGCGCGAGACGTTCGACCGGGCGATAGCGGGGTCGCTATGCTTCGGCGCGTATATCGACGGCAGGCAGATCGCGTTTGCCCGCCTGATAACGGACCAGGCGACATTCGCCTACCTGTGCGATGTATTCGTGCTGCCGGCGTACCGCGGCAAGGGATACGCGTCAGCGCTGATGACGCACGTATTCGCCAGCCCATCTCTGACAGGCTTGCGCAGAATCGTGCTGGTAACGACAGACGCTCACCACGTCTACAAACCTCACGGTTTCAAGGAACTGACGACGCCGGAGCGCTATATGGAACTGCACAACCCGGACGTCTATAAGACGGCTTGAGCGAATCGCGGGCGACGCGTGAGCAGGCCGCAAATTGGCGACGCACCTGACAGGAGATCAATGGGCGGCGGCCAATGAGCACAATACGGATAGTTCTGAAAGGTTTGACGCGCTAGCCGCAAAAACGTCCGGCATGTCCACCTCATGCAGCCGCGGTCTCCCTGACCGCTGCCAACCATTGCAACAGTGTCATCGGCGCGCCACGTTGGACGGGTACTTTTCTGCGACAACATAACCCGTCCCCATCCGATGCCACAGCCTGCCGTGCGCAACAACGACCGCGACAGCCGCACCCCAGCAGGCGGCCGCTTTGCTTAAAGCCGCCTCCGCCAGCGCGTTGCTCAACGCCTTCCTCATGGCGATGCAGATCGCCATTGGCTTAACCGCGCATTCGGACGGGCTGTTCGCGGACGGCATCCACACCTTGAGTGACCTGGCCGCCGACAGCATCGTGCTCATCGTGCTGTTCCTCAGCGCGAAACACCCTAACGCAACGCCGCGTGACGGCGACAGCAACGTCCCGCAAGCCGCGGCATCCCTCTTCATCGCTGCGCTGTTAATCATCACGGCAGCCGAAATGCTTTGGCACAGCATCGGGCAAACGGCCACGTTGAGCGGCAACACGACGATGCAAATCTGCGCGCTCGCCGTCAGCGGGTTCGTCACGATCGCCAAGGAAACGCTGTTCCGCTACATGCGCGCCGAAGGCCGGCGCACCGGCTCTGCGATTCTGCTGGCAAGTGCATGGCATGCGCGAATGGATGCGGTGTCCGCGCTGGTCGCGACCCTGGGTGTGGCCGGCAGCATGGCGGGTCTGCCGATGCTCGACCATGTGGCTGGCGCGGCGATCGGCCTGATGATCATGCGCATGGGGTGCGTCAGCGCCCGCAGCGCATTCCAGCAACTGTCAGCCGGCACGGCAGGAAAAACCGCCGCAGGGCACGCGGCCGAATAGCGCGACCCTTAGCCGTAGGCCCGCTCGCGCATCCACTTCGTCATGATCCATTTGTCGCCGCCGAGCACCGGCGCGCCGCCGTGCAAGGTCAGCGGATCGAGTTGACGCTGGCCGTTCATATAGCGGAAATACACCGCGCCGCCTTGCCTCGCCGCGACTGACATGCCCGCTTCGGGGAAAATCGTTTCGCCGCCGTCAGACACGTCGTTCAGATAGATCACGAGGGTCGCCACCCGCTGGCCGCCCTGGGCGGTATGCACCGCGCTGCCGGCCTGATCGGGCGGGAAGTAGTCGAAATGCGGACGATATTCGCCAGTCGTGCCGTAATGCAGAATCTGCAGCCCTTCGCCGTTTTCAACCGGCCAGTTCATCAGGCTCGATATGCGGCGGTCCATCTGCTCGATGAACGCGTCTTCGCCGCGCTGGTACCAGATGCCTTCGCTGGTACGGTTGCGGATCACGTCTTCCTTGCCGGTGACGGGATTGACCGTGGTGGAACGTTTCAGCCGATGGCGCGAGCGTTCGATCATCTCGTTGCACTCGTCAGGCGACAGCACATCCGCGAACACGATTACTTGCGGCCGCTCGCAGCGCATCAACACGCGGACGTCGCGATCGTGGGCACGGATCACATTGCCGCGCGCAACAGGCGACGCGTCGTACTGATACGTTTGCGGCGCGGTGTTTGGCAGCGCCGCCTCGGTCGCTGCCGGCGACGAAACCGCGGCGTCCGCCGGGTTCATACCGAACGCCTTGTGCACTTCCGCCCGCGCGGCTTCCGTGGCGAAACCGGCTTGCACCATCGCGTCGATCATCGAGTCGATGCTGCAACCGCGCGCGACGTTGCTGCTCAGCCATGCTTCCCATGACGCATCCACTACCGGCATACCGCTCCCCGCTTATCCATGTCACGAAATACTGCATCAACTGGCCGGCTGATAGCAAGACTCGTGTATTGCCCCGGGTTGGCCTGTTAGGCGCGGCGCTGCCTGCGTCGATAGAGGTCGAGCCCTTTTCTCGCCTGCGCCCTGATTGCGCGCTGCACGAAAGGTGTCCAGCCGAGCAGCGCGCCCTTGATCCCCAAAGCCTGGCGGGCCCAACGCCAAAGGTCGAAGGTATCGCGATGTTCAGCGATGCGGCCTTCGCGAAACACGAAACGCGCATCGATGCGGTTGACCACGGTACGGCCCGTCTGACTGAATGTGTAACGGGCCACCCAGTGGGCACGGCCGTTGAGTTCGTCCGCTTCGATGCCGTCGAAGGTCAGCGAGAAGTCCTGCGCGCGTTCCACCAGCATGCGCCACATGTCGCGCGCCTCGCCGCCGCGCAACTCGCCAAATGCCGGATCGCTGAAGACCGCATCGTCGGTATAGCAGGCGGCCATCGTTTCGGCGTCGCGCTGCTGGAATGCGGTGTAAAAACGCTCGATCAGTTCGGTGTTGGGATGGCTCATTTTCTTGTGCTGTGCGTTGCCGGGTTGTGGAAACGACCCGGAAAGGAGCGCGCCGAGGTTTGAGCGCGCACGAGCAGCACAATATCGGAAAACGGGGCGGCCGGGGCGGTGAGGCCGGCCGGACGACGAACCCGTTGCCGCGGCGCTCAGGGCTGGCCGGACGGCAAACCAGCTGCCTGTACTTCGAGGGCCGGTCGGATGGCAAGGCCACTGCCGGGGTGCCAAGCCCCGGTCGGGCGGCCTCCGCTACCCTCGCGACGCCTTTCGTTATATCCTGTCGAATATCACGGTATGCTCTCGTGGAGCGCGGCGGCTCGCCCGCCGATCGCGCACGACGAAGCGAAACAAGCAAGCAGGAGCCAGCAGCGGTGCGTAGTCGACCCACATTGCGATCCACATTGTCCGACCCGGCGGGACGCGCCCCGAAAGGGCTGTCGTCGACTATCGTCGCGGTGAAGTCGGCGTCCGAACGCGGCCGCGCCGAGCTGATCCGCGATGTTGTCGATGCCTACCGGCGCCTTTACGGCAGCGTGCAGCGCTTCGTGCTGATGTTGACGGACGACCAGTTGAACTTCGCGTCGGTGGGCACTTCGGGCTCGCACTCACTGAATCAGTTGCTGTCCATCCTGGCCGAGCAGGCCAAGGCGGCAGCTTTCGTCCGACTGCGCGATCTGAAAGCGTCGATCGAAGAAGCGCGCTCGGCCGAGCAGCTTCGCGACGCGATTTTTTCGGATGCATTCAGCAACGATCTGACCGCGTTACGCAAGGTGGTGGCGGAACTCGAACGGCTCGACACTGCATTTATTGGACTGTGCGTTGGGCACGTTCTGGAGCAGCATGCACGGGCAGCCGGCGATACAGCGACAGCCGCTGGCCGGCGCACTAACGGCCGCACTATCGCTGCGGCGCCCGCTGCCGGCCGGAGCAAATCACACACTAAGCCCGTTCTCGTCCGTCCAAACGACTGATTCGTCATGGCCGCACATGAACGTTTTATTTTGCCTATCGCTATATCCTTTTGAATATACCGCCGGTAGCGCTTGCGCGGCGAGCGCGTCCAACACGCACATTCAGCCAGCCTGACGCCAGAACCGGATTCGAGGTCCTCATGCACACGCCGCCGTTTCGTCTCGCCCAGCCCCAACGTCTCAAACTGTCTGGCGACGAAGTCGCCGGCACCGGCTTGCGTGCAGCCGACCCGTGTTGCACGCAAGCCCAGGCGTCGGTCCCGAATACCAAACGGCGCGCGCGCCTCGCGGAACTCGATGGCCAACTGCACTGTTCGATTATCGGTACCTGTCTCAGCACGCATGAATTGCGCAAGCTGGTGCCTAAATTCACGGGCCTCGATCGCCGGGACGCGAGTGATCTCGAGATTCATCACTCCGCCGTCGAACTCGCGATCGATGGCGGTGCGGGCGCCAAAGCCCTGCACAAGTTGCTCGACGAGCACTATGCGCTGGCGATCCGCCGCTTCGACAAAGCCGCCGACGACGTCGAGTTGCTCAAGCTCTGGGACGAAGCGCTGAAAAACGGTGACATTCCACCCGCCTACTGGGCTTTGATGACGCATCCGTACGCGACCTTGCACGTGCGCCAGAAAGCGTTCGGCGAATTGCACATGCTGTCGCATCTGGTGGGCGCGGCGAATCGCGCGGACATCCGCAGACTGGTTGCGCTCGAAGCGGAAAACGCCGTGCTGAAAGAGAAAGTCGAGCGTCAGCAAAGCCGCCTGCAGGAGATCAGCACGCAGCGCGATGCATCGATCGCGGCGCTCAGCGAGCAGATCGCGCAACTCACCGCCCTGGCCGCGCGCCAGACGCCGACGGATCCCACCGATCTCGAAGCCGAGGTAGCACGGCTGCGTGACAGGCTTGCCGACACCGACCGGCGGGTGGCGCTGCATACGAGCCGCCGTGAGGCCGCGGAACAACGCGTGCTGCAGGAGCAAGGCGCGGCGCTCACGTTACGCAAAAGCCACGATCAGGCGTTGTCGCTTCTCAAGCTGGTGCAAAGCGAATGCGATGCGCTGGAACGCGCGACAGTGGATGCAACGGACAGCCATGGCGCGGGGACGCGGCAAGCCAGCCTCGACGGGGTGCGCGGCAAACGGATTATGTATGTGGGCGGCCGCCCCGGTTCGAATGCCGCGCTCAAGCGGCTGGTGGAGGCCGCCGGCGGCGATTTCGTGGTGCACGACGGCGGCGTGGAAGATCGCAAAGGTCTGCTTGCCGCTGCGTTGCCGGGCGCGGATATCGTCGTGTTCCCGGTCGACTGCGTCGATCACGATTCGATGAATACGCTCAAGCGGGTTTGCGAACGCCATCAGATCGGCTATTACCCGTTGCGCACGGCGAGCGTGGCGAGCTTTGTCGAATTGATGGACCGCCTGCGTCCTGAGCATCTTGCCCAGTTGGGCAGTCCGCCACCATCGGCGTTTTGCCTGCGCCACGGTTAAAACTCAAGCGCTCAGGAGCGGATCATCCTGGTCAACTCGGCGAGCTGTTTCGCGCAGCTTCGTTGCGCCTCTACTTCGACATCGCGGTACAGACGAATGATGTTTTCGCCGACCGCCGTCAGCGTACAGCCGCCGCCGCTTTGACCGCCCTGCTCCGAGTGCGTGGCAGGTGCTTTGAGCGAGCGGTTCAGCTCGTCGATCAGCAGCCATGCGCGCCGGTACGACATGCCGAGACTGCGCGCCGCAGCGGAGATCGAGCCGTATTCGCGCACGGCTTCGAGCAGTTCGACTTTGCCCGGCCCAAGCGCGACCGCATCGCCGCTACGGATGCGCAGTCTGAAGCGCACTTCGGGCCGCGGTTTCGCGGATTTTGTCGCGGGTGCTGGTTTGGTTTTCGCGGTATCGGCCATGCGCGAAAGCATACACGAACCGCCTCGCGCTGCCACCCTGGCTGAATGGCCTTCAGGGGTGGTCCGGGAAGCAATGCCCGTAGTCTTCGCAGCCCGGGCAACCTGGAGCCGGACCGGGCTGAAGCCCTAATGAAAGCGCGCGTTGCTGGGCGAGGAATTTCTTCCAGCGCAGATTGCCGACATTCAGCACGACGAGCGAGGGGAAGTAACGCGTCAGCATCCATGTGACTTCTTCGCGACCCGCAAGACCGAGGTCGCGCCACAGGTGATCCGGCCGCAAGCATGCGTGAGCGATGATCGAAGCGAGGCAGCGAGCGTCGTTCGGGGCGACGGCCGGACTGGAATACGTGAGCAGCAGCGCGTGTAACGTTTCGACGAATTCCGCGTGTTCGCTGGTCTCGACGGGCGGCATTGAAGACGAAGGCACAGGCACGGACGCGAGCACAAAATGCCGCTCCAGTAGCGCGCGCCACGCCTGCTGGGACAAACCGGATAGCGCGAGTTCATGGCGCACGTCGCGCGCGGCAATCAGTCTGGCGAACAGTTGAGTATCGGGCGACGCCGCATCCGTGGCCGCGGCCAGCCACTTTGCCGTGCACTCGGCAACCTGCGTATCGAGCGACGCAAGCAACGGCTCCGGGCCGGGCGCGGCAACATCCGCAACAGGCGAAAGCGGTTCGTCAGACATGGCGGCAACGCGATGATGAACAGTCAACCATGTTACGCCTGTCGCACGAATCGCTTACGCCAAAGGCTTCAAAACATGCGCCTCGATACGCGCGAGACGTTTGACATGGCGTGGTGCGGGCAGGATGTCCGAACCAGAAAACAGAATCGGAGCACCGTCCCCGGCATCGAGCGCACGGCCACCGCATTCGTACGCGACCAGCACATTGTCGCCAATCGGCGTATTGAACAGTTCATGCCACGAGAACGTCACGACGTAACCATCGTGCCCCACCGCCACGAACACGGTGCGCTTGAACTCACCCGGTATCTCGTTCGGCAGGCCCGCTTCCGAAATCAGGGTCGTCAACCGCACGCCGCGATACGGCTCGACGCTGCGGATAAAACGGTTCGTCGTGTAGCAGCGCAGATCAAACGGCGTGGCCAGCACGCTTTCGTAACCCTTGAGCCGCGCGAGGTCAAAAGACAACGGGCGTTGGAACCGTCCGCTCAGGACGAGCGCGCCATCGACGGCAGGCGCGGCAATCACATTCACACTATCCATCTGCGCTTATCTCCAGCATTCATGCCTGAGCGGCTTGTTCACACGTTATGTCCGTGTGTATATTACGCTGCGATGGCCGTCGCAGCGCGAAAATGCATCGATACGCACTATATCGCCAGGCATATCGACCACTGAGCCGACATCATCCACACCTAAAAAAATTCACGGCTCGCATCGACAAGCCGGCTTCGCGGCCGGCCTTCAATCCGGCCGCTCAGGAGATCACATGCGCTTTTCAACCACACTCTCGCCTGCTCTGCTACGCACCACCCGCCTCGCCCTCGTCAGTTGTGGTTTGATCGCCTTGCTGGCGGGCTGCGGTGGCGATGACGTCACGGCGGTGCCACAACGCATCGCCGTCAGCGCTTCGCCGAACGGCATCGCGGTGCGTGCGGCGGATGGCGCCGTCTTCATCACCGACGATCAAACCAACGGCGTGCTTTCCTCACCCGACGGTCACGCCTTCTCGCATTACGCCACCGTGCCGGTCGTGGCCGGCCAGGCGAACAGCCTGAGCCAGTTGAGCTTCGCCGACGCCGGCACGCTGATGATCGAACGCTTCGGCTTCGGCACCGCGAGCGCAGTGTTCGGCATCACGGGCGTGGACGCGATTACGCCGCTGAGCGGTCCCAATCCGGCACGACGCCGCCTCGGGCTCATCTCGATCGGCTCGAATCGCTTGCTGTCCACGTGGTTTGTCAAAAACGGCAGCGCGCCGCCACAAGGCGGCCTGAGCCTCATCACCTACGATCCGAACGCCCACACGGCAGTGGAGCGCGATCTGTTGACGGGTCTTGGCAAGCCGGTCGGCGTTGCCGTGTCGGGCGACACCGTGTACGTCTCCGATCAGGCGAACAACACCATCGTCAAATCGAGTCTGAGCGCGCTGCTCGGCGGATCGCAGGCGGTGGCGCCGAGCGCAACGCTCACGCAGATCAACAGCCCCGACCTCATGGCAGTCGACGCGAGCGGCACGCTCTACGCCAAGTGCAATGCCACCGGCCTCTGCCGGATCGCGCCGGACGGCACGGTCAGCGTGCTTGCAAACGACTTTCAGGACGCTCGCGGTGTGGCCGTGGACGCACCGCGGCATCAGCTGTACGCCATCGACCGCGCCGGCAGTGCGAGCGGCACCAGCTACGTGCGAATTTTCCCGCTCAATTGACCACATGGCGAGCGCAGCGACGCACAACGCAATGCGATGACGTCGTAATATAGCGCTCTTAATAACGTATCGGGGTTAATCGCATGATTCGCAAGCTCCTTGCCTCTTTCGTGGTCGCCGCCGGCGTGGTGACGGCCGCGCCCGCCTTCGCGCAGGACAACACAGTCAACGTGCTGTACGCAGGCTCGCTCGTCAATCTGATGGAACGCAGCGTGGGGCCGGCTTTTGAAAAGGCCACCGGCCAGCAGTTCCGCGGCTATGCGGCAGGCTCGAACAAGATCGCTAACGAAATCAAGGGCAAGCTGCGCCGCGGCGACGTGTTTATCAGCGCGAGCCCGAAGGTGAACACCAGCCTGATGGGCGAGGCGAACGGCGACCATGTCACGTGGTATGTGAGCTTCGCCGAATCGCCGCTGATGATCGGCTACAACCCGCAAAGCAAATTCGCGGCTGATTTCAAGAGCAAGCGCTGGGACCAGGTGTTGCAGGAGCCGGGCATCCGGATCGGCCGTACCGATCCGAAGCTCGATCCGAAGGGCGCATTCACCGTCGAGATGGTGACGAAGGCCGCGTCGCTTTACCAGCAGCCGGACCTCGTCGAGAAGACGCTGGGCGACGCGGAAAATCCCGCGCAGGTTTTGCCTGAAGAAACGCTGGTGGGCCGCCTGCAATCCGGCCAGCTCGACGGCGGCTTTTTCTATTCGACCGAAACGTCCGACCTGAAGATTCCGGCGATCCGTCCGGCGCCCGAATTGCAGGCCAAAGCGAGCTACACGCTGACGATTCTCAACGACGCACCGAATCGTGTGGGCGCGAGCAGCTTCGTCGACTTCCTGCTGAGCGCGCAAGGGCGCGCGCTTCTCAAGCAACACGGCGTGGACGTGATCAAACCCACCGTGAGCGGCAACGTGCAAGCGATGCCACCTTCGGTACAAGCCGTGATCGACGCCGCGCAGTAAGGTGGTGAACCAGCCGGTGAAACGGTCCACCGCGCGACCGCTGCTGTGGCTGGCGGCGCTGCTTGCCGTCTATCTGTGCGCCCCGTTTATCGCGAGCGTGCCGCAACTCGGCGCGGCCGACTGGCCGAATGTCGACTGGCACGCAACGTGGTCGGCGGTCGGCGTATCGGCGGCAAGCGCCAGCGTGGCCTCGCTGGTGATTCTGCTGGGCGGCGTGCCGCTCGGCTATTTTCTCGCGCGCTCGAACTCGCGCAGGGTGGCGCTGCTCGGCTTCGTCGTGCAGTTGCCGCTCGCCTTGCCGCCGCTCACCAGCGGCGTGCTGCTGCTGTTTCTGCTCGGCCCCTATAGCTGGGTCGGCCGGTTCACCGGCGGGGCGCTGACGGATTCGTTTGCCGGCATCGTGCTCGCGGAAACCTTCGTGGCCGCGCCCTTCCTGATCATCGCCGCGAAATCCGCGTTTGCGGCCGTGGACCCCGTGCTCGACGACGTGGCCGCGACGCTCGGTCATCATGCGGGCAGCCGCTTTTTCCGCGTCATGCTGCCCGTTGCATGGCCGGCGATTCGCGCGGGACTCGCGCTCGCGTGGTTGCGTGCATTCGGCGAATTCGGCGCGACCGTGATGGTGGCCTATCACCCGTATTCGCTGCCGGTGTACACGTACGTCGTCTTCGGTGGCCAAGGGCTGCCGGCGATGATGCCCCTGCTTCTGCCGACGCTCGCGATTGCGATTGTCTGCGCGGCGCTGTCGATTTATAGCCTTCGGCAGAAAGCTTCGCTCGAACAAACCGAAAACGGCGATGACGCGCTGGAACCCGGCACGGATCTAACGGCAAGCCGCGGCGAGATTTCCGATCTTCGTCTCGCCTTTCATCTGCAGCGCCGCCTGGGCGCGTTCGAACTCGACATAGCGTGGACGCCGGCGACGCGGCGGCTTGCGATCATCGGGCCGTCGGGCTCGGGCAAATCGCTGGCATTGCGGCTGATTGCAGGGCTCGAATCCAACGCATCCTGTTCCGTTCGGCTCGGCGCCACCGACTTGAGCGCACTGCCGCCCGAGCGCCGTCAGATCGGCTATATGCCGCAAGACTTCGGGCTGTTTCCGCACATGACGGTCGCACAGCAACTCGCGTTTCCCGTCGACGCCGACGCGGCCAGCGCGCGTTACTGGCTCGATCATCTCGGCCTCGCGCAACTGATTGCACGCTTGCCGCATCAATTGTCGTTCGGTCAGCGGCAACGCGTGGCGCTGGCGCGGGCGCTCACGCGTCATAGCGAATTGTTGCTGTTCGACGAGCCGTTCGCGGCACTCGATACACCGCGGCGACGTCGTTTGCAGCAGTCGCTGCGGGCACTGCAGCGCGAGATTGCGGCGGTGACGATTATCGTCACGCACGACCCCGACGAAGCGGCGCTGCTCGCCGACGAGGTGCTGGTCGTGGAACAGGGCCGCGTGCTGCAGGCCGGTTTCATCGATGCGGTATTCGAACGGCCGGCTTCGATGCGGGTTGCCGAACTGCTTGGCTTGCACAATGTCGGCGAAGGCTTGATGACGGTGCCTGGGCATGTTGAGATTGGCAATGGCCTGGCGATCGCAACGGGCGAGGCCGGCTTGGCCATTCCAGCCGGGCAACGGGTAATGTGGCGCATCTCGTCTCACGCCGTGACGATTTCACCCGATGGCGCTCATGCCGGCGTGGTCGACGCGGTGGAATTACGGCGCGGTGAGCGGTATGTCCGCCTGAATATCGCGGGCGTGCGGTTCGATATCGCGAACGAAGATACCGGGCTGCGGGAAGGCGGTGCTTGCCGGATTGATGTCGATGCCGCCGGGGTTTCGGTCTGGAACGTGACCTAATACGTTTGTTCTGGCGCTTGCAGCAGTGGCGGCTCTGCCATGCCGCCACCCCCTGCCTGCACCGAACACCCCGCTAACCCTCACCCGCGTGAGCCCGCTTCCTGACTTCAGAAAACGCAACATCGACCAGCAATTTGCCGGAATCGAAAACAGTGACGAGCGCGTCGTCCCAATCCTTTTCTACGGTGCGGTCATCCCACGCCACCGGCAGCGTCACCGTCCGATACTCGCCTGTGTGGCGATTCACCAGCAAGGTCAGCCGCCCTTTCATCGATCGCTTGCCGGCATCCGTGACCGGGTCCTTATGGACGTCGTGCCATTCATCCCCAAGCCGGATGGCCGAACATTTCATGGCGAACCGCTGCGTATCGCGATTGATCTGCTGCAGCAACGCACCGCCCATGCCGAACACGATGTTGTCCGCTGCAAAGCCGGCCTCATCCATGCCGGCCAGGATCGCCTCGATTGAATCCGGATTCACGCCGTCACCCTGAATCACGCGGACATTATTGAGCACGCGCCGCCCCTTGCCGTTCACCGTCGAACCGAACGATGCATCGAGCGCCCGCATGGTCTGCAGGACAATCGTCAGCGGATCGCCTGAATCAGGCCGGATCACCAGCGTGCCGCCGGAATCGAGCACCGCCTGCTTCAACTCCGTGCCCCATACCTGGAGCGCGGCGAACAGGTCGTAGGAATCGGATACCACCGAAACGATCGCCCCCGGCTTGCCGAACTTCGCGATCATGTTGCGGAATGCATCCGTTTCACGCTCGCGCCCCCATGATGTGATCGTGCTGTGTTCAGCAGCCGGCACCGAAAACGCGGCCATCGGTTCGTTGTAGAAATGGTTCGCGGCCACGACGCCGAGCACCGTGTCCGAGCCCATGAAGCTGACGAGATGCGCCGAGCCGCCAATCGCCGCCGACTCCGCACTCGACACGCCGCGCGCGCCGAAATCGTGCAGCTTGAACGGCAGTTGCGTGAGGTCGTCGCTACTCTTCTCCAGATAGGCGCGGATCGTCTTGCGCAGATGCCAGCTTTGCGTCGCGACCGTAATCGGATACCACACGCGAAGCAGCATCGTTTCCAGATACGAGGCCAGCCAGAACACTTCGGGATCGTCGCATTCGACTGTGACCAGAACGTTGTGCGTGGGCACTACCGAGCCTTCCGGCACGGCGCGAATCCGCACGGGGAGATAGCCGTCATGGTGCTCGACGATGTAGTGCCAGCCAGCTTCGTTGAACGGCTCGCCATGCGCCGTGAAGAACGTCTTTGCCTGCCCGATCATCTCCACGGTGACGGGACGGCACAGATATTCCTTCAGCAGCATCTGAAGGCCGAAGAACAGCGTGCGGTCATAGCGCCCGCCACGCGACTCGATGTAGGAAAACATCGCTGACGCTTCAGGTGGATATTGCAGGTAGTGCGACGCCTTATACGAATCCGTGTTGAGGATCGGATTGGACAGGATCGACGCCATGTCGTTGAACGGGTTGGTATCGTTTTGCATGGATGATGCTGGGCTCGTGCGGCTCTCTTAAGGGTAATCGGGTGGGCTGGGTCTTGCCGCCTGCGCCGCAGGCAAAACGACACCATACACCGGCAAAACATGCCCGGCATCAGCCGACACCGCACCTTACCCCGCTGAGCCCGATACTGCCCGGCGGCGCCCTTCCCGCACCATGCGCCCAACCTGCAACGCAAACGGGCATCCGCCAACAATCGTGTTCTGAATCCCGATGTTTACGCGTATTCGGCCGCGCTGCGAACAGGCGGCCGAGTCCCCCTTGACAATCGACGTTCAGGCGTATTCGTCGGGATCGGACGAGTAGATGTCCATGCCGCGATCGTGGCATGGTTCAGGCGAAACCGGGATTTCATACACCGCGTCGCGCAACACGTCGCGCTGAATCTCGGGCTGAGCCTTGCGTTTCATCGCCTCGGCGATCACCAGCGTGAGCAGATCGGCTGACGGCGCGGCGAACAATGTACGCTGCCGCGCAAAGTGACGCCGATAGCAGAGACCGGCGCCGTGCGCTGTGGTGTGGTGGTCCAGCCGCGCTGCGGCCGGCTTGCTGATCGTTTTCATGACAACCCCCGAATGATGGGCCATTTCAAGACCATATCCAGGTAAGCCATGCCCGCGCTAATACGCGGGCATGGCGCCCGGTTCACCTCGTAGCGTGTGCCTCTCTATGGAGACTCAGGCCGTTCCTCCCCGCTTCCTCGCGCCGGCCGGTCCTGACCGTACGCTGCCCTTCCCTGTTCTGTGCGTCGCGCGCTCGCGAATTGCTCGAGTGCGGTACCTGTCGCTCCCGGCCATCAATGGCGGCCGTCAACTTCGAGTCCGTCCAGCTTGACGGAAAAAGTGGCGTGGTCAGCGCTTCACGTCGTCCGGTGACGAATGATCGATACGCCGTATCGATCATTCACCCCGTTTTTTATGACATCCGTTTTTCAGTGGCCCCGCCGCACCCTCGTAAGACACATTGGCTTCCCCGGCCGCGCTTACGAAGACAATGTTTGCCACCGGACTCCGGCTGCTGTTTCCCCGGCTTTCAGGAATCTGGCGGCAATGCATTCGCTTGTGAGTCTCCTAATGCAATGGCTGTGCCATGCGCCGCCAATCCCTTGCTCCAGCGTGATTTTTGCTGCAACGCACCTCGCCGGACGCTGCCGGATGGCACACGTTGATTCGAATTCGACACACGGCCGGTTCACCTTCCAAAGCCTTGCGGAAGGATCTACCTGTTTGTATAGCCGGCGGCACGCTTCACCGGACCACGTCCGGCCGTGCTTTGCGGCATGCACAGGTCAAATGTGCCGATGCTTCGGGCCACGAAACAGCGCTGGCGGCGGGGTGCCAAACATGTCGCAAGCTTGAGACACGGCAACTCGGCGGCGCGACATCTGTCGCACATCTGCAGCGATACGGTTTGCAACGTTATGTGGGACACCGCGCATAACCGGGCTTGACCGGCTATTTTTGAACCGCCGGCGAACGCCTCGCGACGCGAAAAACGTTTCTGAATCCATATTTGTTTGTATGGCGCTCGAAAGCACTTTCGCTTATGGTTAAGCCATGCGCCACGTAGAGCGCCTGTCTCAGGCCACCAAGGCAAAAAACGGTTTTTATGATGCGGGGATGAAATAGTCCGGCGGTTTCAGCGTTGAGCGCTGCGCTGCCACCGGTCCATTGTGTAACACCTCGCGGCTCGCGCCGCCTCTCTACGCCCTCGTCATTGCCGCTACCGTGATTTTGTCCTTACCGGTTTGTCCAGTTCGAAAAAGCAACGCTGAGAGCAGCAACGATCCGGGGGTTACATGAATACGACTTGCACGCCTGTCGATACCGAACGCACGGTTCTGTACGTATCGAACTCGCCCGATCAGGGTCTCGCCAGCTTCCTGGCAGCATCGGGCTGGCAAGCGGTGCACGCCAGAAGCACGGCAATCGCCGAGCGCATCATCGAGCGCGACAATATCAAGGTCGGGCTCGTCGAATTGCCCGGTGACTGCACGTCCCAACATTTGTCCGTCCTCGCCTCCTGCATGCGGCGCGTCGAAACCAATTGGGTCGCGCAGATCGCGCCGGGCCAGGCGGAAAACGAGCTCGTCAGCCGTTTTATCCTCGACTATTGCTTCGATTTCGTCACCCGGCCGTGGTTGAACGAGCGGCTCGTGTTCGCGCTTGGTCACGCGCATGGGCTGTCGAGCCTGCGGCACACGCCGGTCGCACCGGCGCCCTCGCTCGGCCGGCACGGCATGGTCGGGCAATGCGAAGCGATGCAGCAGCTGTACCGTCGCATCGACAAATGCAGCGTGACCGATGCACCGGTGTTCGTCGCCGGCGAATCGGGCACCGGCAAGGAACTGACCGCCCGTGCGATTCATGAGCGCTCGCCGCGCGCCGGCCGCGCGTTTATCGCAATCAATTGCGCGGCCATTCCGCCGAGCCTGTTGCAAGCGGAATTGTTCGGCCACGAGCGCGGCGCTTTTACCGGCGCGTTGCAACGCAAGATCGGCCGGATCGAAAGCGCTAACGAGGGCACCCTGTTTCTGGATGAAATCGGCGACATGCCGCACGAATGCCAGGCAGTCCTGTTGCGCTTTTTGCAGGAAGGCACCATCGAACGGCTCGGCGGCAATGGGTCGATCAAGGTCGACGCACGGGTGATTTCGGCGACCCACGTCGATCTGGACAAGGCAGTCGAAGACGGCCGCTTCCGCTCCGACCTGTATCACCGCCTGTGCGTGCTGCGTCTCGTCGAGCCGCCGTTGCGCGAGCGCGGCGGCGACATCAAGCTGCTCGCCAACTACGCACTCAGCATGTACCGGCAGGACGGCGCGCGTAAATTGCGCGGGCTGTCGAGCGACGCGATCGTCGCCATGTCGAACTATCCGTGGCCGGGCAACGTGCGCGAGTTGATCAACTGCGTACGCCGCGCCGTGGTGATGAGTGAAGGTCGTTTTATCACGGCAAGCGACCTCGGCTTGCCGGAAACCGACAACGGGCCGGCCGTCACACTGGCGGAGATCCGCAGCAAGGCCGAAAAGGACGCCATCGAGCATGCGTTGCAGCGGCACGGCTACAAATTGTCCGAGGCCGCAGCCGAACTCGGCATTTCGCGGGCAACGCTGTATCGCCTGATGCATACGAACCGGCTGCATCAGGAGCCGGCGGCCGGGCGCGCCTCGAATACAAACGGCGGCGCGGACGGCGAGGCGGAGCGGCACGCACCATCGCTTGTTTGATCTTCCAGGCCGCCTAAGCGGTCAACCGCCGCGAACCCGCACCGATTGCCGCGGTCCGGAGCGCCAGCCATCGCAAGCGCTTACCGGATCCCCCTCTGACGATCCGCTCGCAACGGGCGCCATCGCGCTGTCGCGCTGCCTCATCGACAGTTCATCAAGCAGTGAAACGTCGCGATCAACCTGCCGCCATACTGGTGCCCAGGTCCTCGGACCCTTCTTATCCGATTGAGAGCTCGCCATGACAATTACCTGCTTTATCCGTTACCAGATCGACCCCTTCCAACGCGATGCCTTTGACGAGTACGCTCGCAACTGGGGGCGCATTATTCCCCGCTGCGGCGGTCATCTGATCGGCTACTTTCTGCCCCACGAAGGGACCAACGACATTGCGTGGGGCTTGATCGCATTCGACAGCCTCGCCGCGTATGAAACGTACCGGGCGCGGCTGCGATCCGATCCCGAAGCGCGGGAAAATTTCAGACTCGCGCAGACCCGGCGCTTCATTCTGCGCGAGGAGCGCACCTTCACCGAAGTCGTCGAAGGCACGCTTGGGGTGCCGGCGACGGGCGGGATGGAAGCGACGGAATAGGCGTCACCGGGACTGGGTGTTCCCGTGGTCCGGCGTTCCGGCGCTTTCACTCTTGACGGCGCAGCCCCACGTGGCTGCGTCCGCCTCGCGGCTGAAGTATGACGGTAGATACCGCCCGTCAGGCAAGCTTTCTGCTGCCTGACGTTACAATTCAAACCGGCTGGCCGAATCCTCGCCTGACCGCCGCAAGCCGCCGCGGATGGAACTTGTACGACCCAACCCGTGTCGGTTCAGGGTCACGTCGCCGAACCGATCCACGCGTCCCGGCACCGTCGCCCGCACCCGGTACCCCGCCTTACACCCTATGCGCAAAATATTTCACGCCTGGTTTGTCCTTTTTCTCCTCCTATGCGCCTCGCCGGCCTTCGCCGCCGCGGCGCAACCCGCCGCCGCGTCCGCGGCATCCGGCGCCGCGCTTACCCTGACGCCCGAGCAGGCCCGCCAGGCCCTCAGCGTCCTCAACGATCCCAAGCGCCGCGCGCAAGTCAGCGATACGCTCCAGGCGATCGCCGCAGCGGGCGCGCTCAGCGCACCGCCCGCCTCGTCGGCCGCGGCCGCTTCGGCGCCCTCCGCGGCCAGCAGCGCCGCCGCACTCGTTCCTGCCGCGTTCAAGTCCAATGGCCTCGCCTCGCAACTGGCACGTCAGGGCGCGCATTGGGCCGTGCACCTTGGCACGTCACTGCGCAGTTCGGCCGCCGCCCTGCTCGACGTAACGTCGGTGCGTGCCTGGTGGCATTGGCAGTCGACCAACCCGCAAGCGCGCAGCGTGCTCGGCCAGGTCGTGTGGTCGCTGCTGGCGGCGCTGCTGCCCGCGTTGGTGCTCGAATGGCTCGCGCGCCGCCTGTTGCGCCGCGCATACGCAGCCCTCGCCGCGCGCCGCGAACGTGGCGATGAAGACAGCGCATCGCAAGCCGACCTGCCCGTCGACGTCGTGCCGCAACAGGCCGATACGCCGAATGCCGCACCGCCGCTGCCCGTTGCTCCCGATGCGTCGGCGCAGGCAGCGAAGCCGCCTGGCACGTCGTCGCCCATGCCCGCCACAGGCCAGGCCAGCGAAGCCAAAGGCAAACAGAAGGCCGTGCATCACTGGACGCTCCTGCAGCGTCTGCCGCGCGCGCTGCTGACGATGGTGCTGCGCCTCTTGCCGCTCGCCGTGTTCGTCGGCGCGGCGAGCGCGCTGATGTCGATCCTCATCGACGACGGCACGCCGCAGGACCGTGCGCTCGACTCGTTGATCGACATCTACGTGCTGTGCCGCGTGATCGTGATCGGCAGTGGCTTCTTTCTGCAGCCCACCGCACCGCGCCTGCGCCTGTTGCGCATGAGCGATGCGTGGGCCGTTTTCGTGCAGCGCTGGATCGTGCGGATCGTCGCCGTGGTCGGCGCCGGTTCGGCGATCGCGGAGATCGCGCAGTCGCTCGGTTTAAACGACGCGGCGCATCTCGCGCTGATGAAGGTGGTCGCGCTCGCGGGTCACATCATGATCTCGATCCTGATCCTGCGATGCTCGAAGCCGGTCGGCGAATTGATCCGCAAGCGCTTCGCCGCGCGCGAGTCGCTGCAAATGTTCGGCAATGCACTCGCCGACGCATGGGCATGGTTCGCGGCGTTCATCGTGATGGCGCTATGGTTCATCTGGGCGCTCGACGTGCAGAACGGCTATCACACCCTGCTGCATCTCGGCGGCATTACGCTCGCGATCCTGGTGGGCGCGCGGGTCGTCTCGATCGTGATTTTCGGTGCGATGGCGCGGCTTTTCCATGTACAGGGCGACGCGGAGAAGTCACTCGTGCATCAGCATGCCTATCGCTACTACCCGCTGCTGCGGCGGGTCGTCTCGTGGATCATCGGCATCGTCACCGCGCTCGCGCTGCTGCAGGTATGGGGCGTCGACGTGGGCGAACTGTTCCGGGCCGGTTCGATCGGCCATCGGCTGGCTTCCGCGCTGGTCACGATCGGCGTCGCCGCGGTGATCGCGCTGGTGGTGTGGGAAGGCGCCAACGTGTCGATCGAACGGCGGCTGGACCGCTGGACCACCAGCGGCGACCTCGTGCGCGCCGCACGTCTGCGTACCCTGCTGCCGATGCTGCGCAGCGCGCTCTTTTGTGTGATCGCGCTAGTGGTAGTGCTCACCGGCCTGAGCGAACTCGGTGTGAACATCGGGCCGCTGCTGGCGGGCGCGAGTATCTTCGGCGTGGCGCTCGGCTTCGGCTCGCAAAAGCTGGTGCAGGATTTCATCACCGGCATGTTCCTGTTGATGGAAAACGCCATGCAGGTCGGCGACTGGGTCACGCTCGCGGGCGTATCCGGTACGGTTGAATATCTGTCGATCCGCACCGTACGGCTGCGCGGCAGCGACGGTTCGCTGTACACCGTGCCGTTCAGTTCGGTCACGACGGTGAACAACACCAATCGCGGACTCGGCAATGCGGCGGTGAAGGTAAATATCGTGTTCGGCGAGGACGTCGATCTGGCGATCGCCACACTGAAGGAAATCGGCGCCGCGCTGCGCGAGGACGACAAGTTCAAGGACGGCATTCTGTCCGACTTCAGCTTCTGGGGCGTGGATGGCGTGGATGGCTCGGCGGTGACGCTGGCCGGCCAGATCCAATGCCGCGACACCGCGCGCTGGGGCGTGCAGCGCGAATTCAACCGGCGCATTCTCGACCAGTTCAGCGCGCGCGGCATCGAAATCGCGAACCCGCAACGGCATTTGCTGACGTGGGACCCGGAGAGCGTACCGGCCAGGCTCGAATCGAACGGCGCACCGAACGACGGCGCCGAGGCCACGGCGAAGGACAATCCGCCTTCAACGCCTTCAACGCCTTCAACGCCGGCCGCCGACGCCTCGCTGAAAGCGGCGGCCAGCAAGGCCGACGCGCCGGTTGAAGATCAGGTGCCCGTCGACCCTAAGCCGGCCGGTGGCCCAGGAACGCCAGCAAATCCTGGTTCAACTTCTCCGCATGAGTGAAGTACAGGCCGTGGCCGGCGCCTTCGTAGACGTTCAGTGAAGCGCCTTCGATCAGCGCCGCCGTTGGCCGCCCGGTAAGTTCGAGCGGTGCAGAGGCGTCGCGGTCGCCATGCACGACCAGCGACGGCACCCGAACACGCGCCAGTTCCGCGCGGAAATCCGTGACGGTCTGGACCCGGGCGAGTTCGAGCATGGCCTGATACGAGGTTTGCAGCATCATGCGGATCGTCCAGTCGAGCGGCGCGCGCGATGCACCCGGGCCGAAGTACGGAGCGGCATTCGCCTCGATCCAGTCGGGGAAGGACCGGCTCAGCGCGAGGCGGCCTTGTTCGAACAAGGCGGCGTCGATCCCGTTCGGGTTGTCTTCGGTTTTCAGCAGATACGGTGTGGCTGCGGGCGCGATGAACGCAATCCGGGACACGCGTTCTGTCCCATGCCGCGTCAGATAGCGCACCGCTTCGCCGCTCGCGATCGAATGCGCGACCAGCGTCACATTGCTGAGATCGAGCGTGCTCAGCACGCTGTCGAGATCGTCGGCGAGCGTGTCGAAGTCGTAGCCGCGCCCCGGATCGCTTGAACGGCCGTGGCCGCGACGGTCGTAAGCGATGCAACGGTAGCCGAGGCGCGACAGCGGCTCCATCTGATAGGCCCACATGTCGGAATTCAGCGTCCAGCCGGACAGGAATACGAGCGGTGCGCCGTGTCCCCAATCGCGGTAGAAAAGGCGCGTATGGTCGGCGGTACGGATGAGGTTGGGGTCGTCGGTGAGATGCGGTGCGGTTGCGTTCATGGGAGCCTCTTTACCTTGGGTCGAAATCGTTGTGCCGTGCCGCCACTTTGCCTGGCGGTGGTAGGCAGGTCGATTACCTGGGAGGTAAAGATTTGGGCTGACGATCTGTCGATAAACCGCTTTTTTGCTTTTGCCGATTGCAACGGCTTACCGTGCCGGTCTATCGCTTCGGCTTATTGCCTCGGTTTATTGCTTCGGCTTATTGCACCTGCCACCAGCGCGGCAATAACCGCTGCACTTCCGGCCGCCGGTAGCGGTCGTCGATCAGATGCACCACACCCTGGTCCTGCTCTGTGCGAATGACCCGTCCCGCAGCCTGCACGACCTTCTGCAAGCCCGGATACAGATACATGTAGTCGTAGCCGCTGCCGAACTTCGCGTCCATGGTGCGACGCATCTGCTCGTTGACGTCGTTCATTTGCGGCAAGCCGAGCGTTGCGATAAAGGCACCGATCAGCTGCTGACCGACCAGATCGATGCCCTCGGAGAATGCGCCGCCCAACACCGCGAAGCCCACGCCCTGGTTCATGGTGCGAAAGCGCGCGAGGAACGCGTCGCGCGCCGCCTCGTCCATACCCTGTTCCTGCGCCCATACCGGCAGGCCCGGATGACGCTCGCGCATCAGCGCCACCACCTGCTGCAGATACTCGAAGCTGCTCAGGAACCCGAGATAGTTGCCCGGCTGCACCGCGTACTGCCTCGCGATCAGATCGACGATGGGCACGAGCGAGCGTTCGCGATCACGCCAGCGCGTCGATACATTGCCGGCCACACGCACCTCCAGCTGCTCGGCACGGAACGGCCCTTCGACATCCAGCCAGGTTGTCTGCTCGGGCAGACCGAGCGTGTCGCGATAGAAATGATGCGGATTGAGCGTGCCGGAGAACAACACCGTGGTGCGCGCGGCGGCATAGCGGCCCGCGAGGAATGGCGCCGGGATCACGTTGCGCACGCACAGGGTGGCGTTGCGCTTGTCGCGTGGCGCGTAGCGGTCTGCGCTGAGTGTGATGTCGAAAATCGAATGCTCGCCGAATTGCTCAGCCAGCGCGACGAAATGCATGGCATCGAAGAAAAATCGCAGCGACGCTTCGTCGATTGAAAGCGGTGCTTCGGCGAGTTGATCCGTCACCGCGCCAATCAGATTCTGTGCGGCCGAAAGCAGCTTGGCCGGCACGTCGGCATAGACCTGATACGTGTCGGTCTGTGCGCGCCTAACGGCGTTCCACTCGCGCTGAAGCCGTTCAAGCGGTTTCTTCAATGTTGCCGGCGCGGTTTTGCGGGCGAGCCGGAACGTCGACTGATCGAGCGACGCGCTGTACATGCGCCGTGCCCGGTCGAGCAGGTTGTGCGCCTCGTCGACCAGCACGCCGACGCGCCACTGATTGATCTGCGTGAGCGCGTACAGCATCGCGCTGCTGTCGTAGTAGTAGTTGTAGTCGCCGACCACCACGTCGGACCAGCGCGCCAGTTCCTGCGCGAGGTAGTACGGGCAGACATCGTGTTCGAGGGCCGCTTCGCGTACCGACGCGCGGTCGAGCCTCGGTCCGGCCAATGCCGCACTGCGAGCCGCGTCGAGCCGGTCGTAGAAGCCGCGCGCGAGCGGACAGGATTCGCCGTTGCAGGCCTTGTCGGGATGCTCGCAGGCCTTGTCGCGCGCGATCAGTTCCAGCGTTCTGAGCGGCAATCTTTCCGGCAGTCGTTCAACCGACGGCGCGGCGCTTTGATGAAGCGTTTCGATTGCATCGAGGGCAAGCGCGCGGCCTGGCGTTTTCGCGGTGAGGAAGAACACGCGATCGATCTGATCCGACGCGCACGCCTTGAGCAGCGGAAAAATCGTCGCCAGCGTCTTGCCGATGCCAGTGGGCGCCTGCGCCATCAACGGCTTGCCGTCACGCGCCGCGCGATACACGGACACCGCCAGTTCGCGCTGCCCACTACGGAACTGGCCGTGCGGAAACTGCAAGGCACTGAGTGCGGTATTACGCGCGGCGCGATGTGCCTCTTCCTGCACGGCCCAATCGAGAAAGCACTCGCATTGCTCGACGAAGAAAATCCCCAGCTCACGCGCGGTGTGCGTTTCGGTCAGCACCGTTTCCTTCTGAGTGCCGATATCGTAGTACACCAGCGCGACCGTCAATTCGGCGAGCTCGCGGGCGCGGCATAGCAGATGGCCGTACACGAGCGCCTGCGCCCAATGCAGCGCGCGGTGATTGGCGGGCATCCGGTCGAGCGCGCCACGATGGGTTTTGACCTCTTCCAACTGGTTGGCGGCCGGGTCGTAGCCATCAGCCCGGCCACGCACGGTCAAGCCGCGATGCGTGCCCGTCAGCGTGATCTCGGTTTCGTAGCCGTTCGCGCGCCGCCCGGCGACCGTCACATGGCCGGCCATGCCCTCCAGCGAGGTGGGTGCGGGCGTGAAGCGCAGATCCAGATCGCCGCGTCGCGCGGTGAATTCACACATCGCCCGCACGGCGACCACGTAGGTCATGGGGTGGCCTCTTTTACAACCACTGTGGTGACCTTTTCTGCGGTCTCATTCGGAGCCGCTGTGGTGACATTTTCTGCGGTCTCATTCGGAGCCGCTGTGGTGACATTTTCGGCGGTCTCTTTCGGAGCCGCTGCGGTGACATTTTCTGCGGTCTCATTCGGAGCCGCTGTGGTGACATCTGTCACCGCCTCTGGCGTCGTCCCATTCGTGCCTCCCGCCACCACCATCGCTACGTCAGACACGTCGGCATCGTCATCCGCCCATCGCACGTCGAGCACGCGCACCGGCATACCGTGCTGCGCGCAATATGCGAGCCAGCGGATCTGGTTGTCCTGCAAACGGTCGCCGGGACCTTTTACTTCGATCAACTCGTAACCGCGCTCGGCCGGCCAGAAACGGATCAGGTCCGGCAGGCCCGAACGGTTGCCGCGGATGTCGCGCAGCAGACGCTCGAACCATAGCTTCAGATGCGCGGCAGGCAGGCAATCGAGTGCCAGGGCGACGAGTTCCGGCGTCAGCAAGCCCCAGAACACGAACGGCGATTGCACACCTTCCTTGCTTTGCAAATGCCGCAGAATCGTCTCGCGATAGGCACCGCTGTCGAGTTGCGCAAGACATGCGGCGAATTGTTCGGCGCGGCGCGCATGAAAATCCGGGGCATGCAGATCGGCCGGCCCGCGCTGGAACGGGTGGAAAAACGCGCCTGGCAGCGCCGCGAACACCGGCTCCCAGCACAGCAAGCCGAACAG
Source organism: Paraburkholderia sediminicola (assembly GCF_046030555.1). Taxonomy (GTDB): domain Bacteria; phylum Pseudomonadota; class Gammaproteobacteria; order Burkholderiales; family Burkholderiaceae; genus Paraburkholderia; species Paraburkholderia sediminicola_E. The sequence goes on from NZ_JAQQCH010000029.1 coordinate 38,860, forward strand.
CGAGTTGATCAGCGCGTTTTCGACGTAATGAACCGGCGCCGAGTCGCAAGTCAAATGGTCGCGGGCGACGTATTCGACTGATTGCGGCGCCTCAGGCCGCGGCAACACCAGTGTGCTGCGCGCGACCGGCCGTGCGGCAGGCACACGCGCCACCGGCTCGCCACGCTTGCGCTGCAAACGAGGCAACATGCGGGCGACGCGCTGCGCTTCCTCTTCACTTTCAGGCGTGGCAGCGGCTTGCGAAGCAAGGGCGAAGGCTTCGTCGAATCGTTCGCTGCGTTCCAGCACACGCAAGCGCCGATGGCGCGCACCGGGCCACGCGCAGCGCTCATAGACGGCGAGCGCCGCCGGCCAGTTCTGTTGACGCTCGCCATGCTGGCCGATACGAAACAGCAGTTTCGCGCGACGCGTTTCGAGCCAGGGGTTCGAGGTTTCGATCGCAGCGATCGCGGCCACAAGCGCGTCGATCGCCTCAGCTTCCGCTTCTGTGTCTCCTGTGGGCAACCAGTCGAGCGCGTCGCGGCACGCATGCAACGCAAGGTAGACATCGACGTCCACGCGCTGCTGAAACGCGCGCGACGACGAAGCGAATGCGACCTTCTCGTACTGGAACACGCCGAGATCGGCAAGCACGAACTCTGACCAGTCCTGCTGCAGATTGCCGAAGAACATCAGCCGCAGACGCTCGCAAAGCGGCGCGATGACGACGTGAAAGACGCGATCGGTGGTTTGGCTGTGCCATGTGGACAACGGATGCGCAAGGGGGGCTTGTTCGTCGCCCTCGCCCTCGCCTTCACGTTCGTAAAACGGCCGCAGCGTTTCCAGCAGATCCGGTTTGCGTAAGCCCTTCGCGCCGGGGATCAAAGCGATCGCGTCCGCAAAGATCAGCAGCAACTCGGGGCGCGTGGTGAGCGCGAACAGATCGTCAAGCGTCAGACCCGGCTCGGCATCGACCCAGCCGAGCGCCGCCAGAGGCGCAACTGCCACAAAGGGGCAACCGATCTCGTCATAAGAAAGACGGCTGGCACGGAACAGCGTGCCCTTGCGCATCAGCATGCGAACCAGCAAGGCGCGCGACGGCTGCGGCAAAGCGGCGAAATCGCGCAGGAAGCCGTGCTCGTGCGCGTCCAGCAGATCGTCGTAACGCTCGGCGAGCCACGCCAGCGCACGCTCGAAGTTCAGCAGGTAATAAGGGACATCAGAGCGGATGTCTGACGAAGCATCTGTCGCCACGGGTTATCACGAAACCTGTATGTTTATACAGTGATGATATCAAAGTTCGCGGCTGCATCGGCCGGTACGCCGGCGATCTCGCATGCGAATGTCATCGTGGCATCTCATCTACCGCGGCAATCCGTGCTGGCGGATGCGGCGGATGAGTCATCCAGTTCGGCCGCCGCGCACATCTGGCTGAACGTGGCGACGATGGCGAGGAGCAAGGCCATCGCCAACATGGCGGCCGCCATGGATCCTGCCACCAGTGATTGGCGCAACGAGAGGTAGAAGCGAAGGCCCATGTGCGTGGTTCCCGGCTGCGAGTCGATATACGTCGATATCCGATTGTCCAGATTAAGACGAACTCGGCGAACGATTCTTGACGCAAGCATCGACTACGTCAACCGAAAACTGGCTGCAACGCGCGCCTCTCCCGCGCCGCATCGTTTCATTGGGGGAAACGAAAACAAACCGAAACGTTAAAGAAAGCCGGCGCCAGTCAAAGACCCCTTTGAAGGCGCCGCGTCACAACCTGAGCGCACGGTCTCGCGAAGTACGCTCCCAACTCTTACTACCTTGTCGTATAACCCGCGTTGGAAAAATTAGTGAGCCGACGCGGTAGCGGTCATCGTCACAACCGGCCGGGCACCGAGCGACGCTCGCGCCTTGCCGGCCTGTTCGGCCGTAACAGCGTCCGCCGCATTGCCCCAGCTATTGCGCACATAAGTTGCCACCGCCGCGACCTCGGCATCGGACAGCTTCCAGCTGAAGTTGGGCATTGCCGCCCCAGTCGGATTGCTTTCGGTCACCGCCCCACGGCTGCCGATCAGGATTGTCCGCAACAGGTTCGCAGGGTTAGGCTGCTGAACGCCGGCGCTTGCACTCAGCGACGACACCATCGCCGGCACGCCCGCGCCGTTCGATCGATGGCAAGCCGCACAGTTGTTCAGGAACACCTGATGCCCCAGACGCATCGACTCACCGCCGGCGTCGAGCGCTGCAGGCGCAGCCTTATCCGAGCCCGGGAAGCTCTTCAGATAGACGCCGATCGCCCGCAAATCCGCCTGCGTCAAATACTGCGTCGAATTGGTAACGGCCTCGGCCATCGGCCCCGACGCCACCGAGCGATCATTGCCGCCGTTCTTCAGATAGGCCGCGATATCGTCAACCGACCAGCCACCCAGCCCCACATGCGCATTGCTGGTGATCTCCGGTGCATACCAGCCTTGCAACTCACCGCCCTGCAACGCAGCACCGTCGCCGCCCAGGAAGTTCTTCGGCGTATGGCAGGACGCGCAGTGCCCGAGTCCTTGCACCAGATACGCACCGCGATTCCACTCTACCGATTGCTTCGGATCGGCCTTGAACGGGGTTTTGTCGAAGAACAGCAGATTCCAGCCAAACATCAGCAAGCGGATGTTGAACGGAAACGGCAACTGGTTGGCGTCGACCTTGTTGCTCACCGCGGGCACCGTGTCCAGATAGGCCTTGATGTCACGCAGATCCTGATCGCTCACCTTCGCGTACGCGGTGTATGGCATCGCCGGATAGAGATATTCGCCGTGCTTGCCGACACCCTGCTTCACCGCGCGGATGAACTCGGACTCGCTCCAGTCGCCGATACCGGTTTGCTTGTCCGGCGTGATATTGCTGGCGACGATCTTGCCAAACGGTGTGTCGATCGCGAGGCCGCCCGCGAACGGCTGGCCGCCCTGGGCTGTGTGACACGCAATACAGTCGCCGGTACGCGCCAGATAGCGGCCGCGCTCGACCGCCTCGGCAGCCGGGCCAGCGGCCGCCGCAGCGCCATGCACCGCCCGCGCCGGCGCATCCTGGGCCACCGCGCGATGCTGCACGCCGATCCACGCGGCCGCGCTCGCACAGGCAAGCGCCACGATCCCCAACAAAGATTTTGTGCGCATGCTCAGGTCCTCACCAGCGGGCCAGGTGACTTCAGGTACTGCGTTCTGATCGCCTCGGCGGCCCACAGCGTGAGCGCGGCGACGGTGCCGGTCGGGTTGTAGCCGCCGTTGTTGGCGAATGCCGATGCGCCGACCACGAAGGTGTTGTGCACGTCCCAGCTCTGCAAGTAGCGGTTCAACGCGCTCGTCTTCGGATCGTCGCCCATCACGGCGCCGCCAGTGGTGTGCGAGGACAGATTGTCCATGGGCGAAAACGGCTTCGCGGTGGGCTCGGAGCGCACCACGGTTTTCGCGCCCATCGCATGACCGATTTCCTCGGAGCGGTCAGCCATGAATTTCGCCGAGCGCTTGTCGTTCTCGTTCCAGTCGAAGGTCACGCGCAGCAGCGGCCGGCCAAAGCGATCCTTGTAGGTCGGATCGAGATCGAGGAACACGTCGCGATGCGGGTAGCTGTTACCCATGCAATAAATCGAGTTGTAGTTCTGATAACTCTCTTTGTAGGCCTTCTTCCAGGCGCTGCCCCAACGCGGTGTGCCGGGCGGCACGCCATTGGCGAGACCGATCGGGCGGCCGTTGGTGGAATGCACGAGCGCCACGCCACCGCCGATGAAATCGTGGTTGCTGTGATCGAAGTTGTCGCCGTTGAAGTCATCGACGGCTTGCGCGAGCGCGCCCGCGCCGATGAACGGATTCAGCCGCTGACCTTCGAAGAAAATCGATGCGCCCGCAATCGTCTGATACGCGTAATTGCGCCCCACCACCCCTTCGCCGCGAGCATGATCGTAGGGTTGGCCGATGCCCGAAAGCAGCATCAGGCGTACGTTGTCCATCTGATACGCGGCGATCACGACGATGTCCGCCGGCTGTTCCCACTCGTTGTTGTTCTCGTCGACGAAGGTCACACCCGTGGCGGTTTTCCTGTCGTCGGCCAGATTCACGCGCAGCACTTCCGCCTGCGGGATGACGCTGAAGTTCTTACGCTGCATCAGCGCCGGCATGATGCACGCCTGCGGACTGCTCTTCGACCAGTTGCCACAGCCGAAGAACTCGCAATATCCGCAGTACGTGCACGGCGCCATATGCACGCCGAGCGGATTCACGTACGCACCCGAGGTGTTGCCCGCGGGCACCGCGAATGGATGCAGGCCGAGATCGCGGGTGGCCTTGTCGAACATCATGGCGACTTGCGTGCGTTCTAGCGGCGGCAGCGGATAGTCGCGCGAACGCGGACCCTCAAATGGATTGCCGCCCGGCTGGATCTTGCCCTGAATGTTGCCCGCGCGGCCCGAGGTGCCGGCGAGCCGTTCGAACTTGTCGTAATACGCCTCCAGGTCGCCATAGGTCACCCCCCAGTCCTGCACGGTCAAACCGTCGAGCAGCTTGTTCGCGCCGTAGCGTTCAACGGTATGGCTCTTCGTGATGAAGTCGGTGGGCAGAAAACGCCACGTCATGCCGTTCCAGTGCGTGCCCGCGCCGCCCACGCCAATACCGAACTGGTAGGTGTTCCAGTCGCGCAGCGGCAGCGCCGTTTGCTCGACGGTATTGCGAAACGTGAGCGTTTCGATTGCCGGCGGCTGCATCAGCGAGCGGCGTGTCGCGAAACGCAGTTCATCGGTGTCGATGGTGGTCGGGAAGTCACTTGACGTGTCGCGCCACGCGCCACGTTCGATCGCCACCACGTTCAGGCCCGCCTGGGTCAATTCGTTGGCCATCAGGGAACCTGACCAGCCGAGTCCGACGATGACCGCGTCCACTTTGGCGCGTTTCTGTGCCATCCAGATTCTCCAGGTTTCAATGATCAATGCGCGGGCGCGCGGTCTTGCCGTTCGCGCTCGCAACGCACGGCGTGCGCCATGCTGTGGGAACCGCGCCGCCTGTTTGCGACGCGTTTGAGTATTGCGTTCTCGTGGGCATTCTTCTGCCGCGAATCAGCTCTTGCTGCCTATCAGGCTGATTGGAATCACCTTGAGGTCTTCACCGCGCCGGCCGATCACGTCGCGAAAGTCGTACTGCGCGCCGGGAAAGCCGAGCATTTTCCAGCCCGCCATCTCCTTGTTGCCGCCGTAGACCGGATCGGCAAAGAAGCCTTCGCGGACGTTCTGCAGCATCATGTTGAAGAAGGCTGCGCCGTCGACGTTGTCGAACTTGAGCTGCCCGGCTTCGATCTGCTGAAGCAAGGTGTCCTGCTGTGCGGCGTCAAGCGCGTGAAACGGCTTGCCTTGCGCGCTCTGACAATGCTGCGCGAGCGAGTTCAGGCCGGCGCGATAGCGCTCGGCCGGGGTCTGGCTGAACTGCGGCCCTTGCTGCGGGGTGCCGGGCGTGACCGGGCCGCTGCGGTATTGCGTCGTCGCGCGGCCGAAGTCGCCGCTCAATTGCCGGTCGATAAACACGGCGCAACCGGCTTCACGTCCGCCGATGCTCAGTTCATCAGCGGGAATCAGACGATCGGCAATCGCCTCGACAGTTGATGCCTCTTCCGCGGTGAAGAAGGTCCAGCCGCCTGCCACGACCGGCTGCGGCAAGACCGCGGGGTCTTTGCTCCATGGCATGCCGCCAAAAATCACCTTCACTTTCGCGACTGCCACACCGGCGACCAGCATCAGCATCGACGAAAGGAATTTCCGTCTCGACATATCGAACTCCTTGGACAAACTCCGTTACGAACAACGGTGCGGGCCTTATTTTAACTAAATAGTTAGTATGCTGCGAGCGCACGTGTATTCTCACACGTGAAATTCGCTCTTGCAATGGATGTGACAATGCCGCGGAAGCCGTGTGGCAAGGGCCTGACGGAGTCCGGATGTTCTGAGTAAATCAGACGCGCAGGTGAATTACAACCCTGATTTCAGGTGCCGATGCGTGATTGGACACCCGGGAGTGGACACCTCGCGCCGGCTCGAAGCCGGGCGCGAGGAATGCGTAAAGGCTCTGTTTGAGGCCGAAGCGCTAGGCTGCCGGCAATGCCTGATTACGTACCTGCAATCCGCCGACGAACGTGGCAATCCGTTCGCACGCATCGATCAGGCTCGCTTCGTCCACCACGAAGCCCAGCCGCACGAAGCCATTCGCCGTCTCGCCGAATGCGCTGGCGTCGAGCAGCGACACACCGTGCGCGCGAAACAGTTGCCAGGTGAAATCGACCGTATCGAGGCCCGTTCCGCTGACGTCGACCATCATGAACATGCCGGCTTCCGGCAGCAGGCAACGCAAACCCGGCACGCGGTGCAGGCGCTCGAATACGACGTCGCGGCGACGCCGGTAGATCTCGCGCATTTCAGCGACGATCGGTGCCTTGCTCTGCAAGGCCGTTAATGCGGCCTGCTGGATGAAGCCCGGCAAGCCATAGAGCATGGCCAGCGCGAGCCGACCCATATGCTCAATGAGTATGGCGGGCCCAATCGCCCAGCCCACACGCCAACCCGCCATTGCATGCGATTTCGACAGACTGCCGAGCGTCACCGTGCGCTCCGCCATGCCAGGCAACGTCGCGATGCTCACGTGCTCGCGTTCGAATGTGAGATCCGCATAGACTTCGTCGGACAGCACCCATAGGTCATGCTCGTTGGCCAGCCGCGCGATGCGCTCGAGGTCGGCACGCGGCATCACTACGCCTGTCGGATTACAGGGGGTAGCAAAAAAAATCGCCCGGGTGCGTGGCGTGACGGCCGCTTCGAGCGCGTCGCAGTCGAGGTGAAACGCCCGCGCAGAATCGACCGGCACAGGCACGAGCGTAGCGCCCGCAGCGCGCACGCAGGCCTCGTACGTGAGATACATCGGCTCAGGAACGATCACTTCGTCGCCCGCTTCCAGCAGGCATAGCGACGTGGCGAACACGCCGTTCTGGGCACCCGCCGTCAGGATCACGTTAGCCGCGCTCGCGGCGCAGCCGGCGGTGCGGGTGTGTTCTTCGGCAATCGCCGCACGCAGCGGCTCACGCCCGGACACGGCACTGTAATGTGTATCGCCGCTGCGTAACGCCTCGATGGCGCGCTCGACGATCGGCGTGGGCGTAGCGAAGTCGGGGTCGCCGACGCTCAGCACGATCACGTCTTCGCCATTGGCGAGCGCTTGTTGCGCGACACGATGGATTTCCCACGCCGACGTGCGCTTGCCTTGCAAACGCTCGACCAGATTCGAGTACTTCATTGACTCACCCCGTTTCGACTTGAGCCGCCAATGTAATGGGGCGCGCGCGAAACGTCCAGATACGAAAAAGGGTCATGCGAGCACTCAGTCTCGCATGACCCTTCGATAAAGCTTCGTTCAGATCGGTTGAAGTACGCTTAAACCTGGCGGCGCAGCTCCGCCGGCGGCACTTTCATCAGATGGCGGTATTTCGCTACCGTGCGCCGTGCCACCAGCACACCCTGATCCGCGAGCATCTTCGCGAGCGTCACATCAGACAGTGGATCGCGCGTGTTTTCCGCCGCGATCATTTCCTTGAGCAAGGCGCGCACGGCAGCGGCCGAACAGGTGCCGCCGCTTTCCGTGCCGAGCTCTCGCGGGAAGAAGTGCTTGAACTCGAAGATGCCGCGCGGCGTGGCCATATATTTGTTGCCGGTCGCACGCGAAATGGTGGATTCATGCAGACCGAGTTCTTCAGCCACATCGCGCAGCACCATCGGCTTGAGCGCAATTTCGCCGTACTGGAAAAAGGCCTTCTGATGCGCGACGATGCATTCGGCCACGCGTTGAATCGTATCGAAGCGCTGCTGCGCATTGCGGATCAGCCAGCGCGCTTCCTGCAATTGTTGCGCGAGCGGCGAGCGGCTTGTGCCGGCCGACTGCGCGAACAGCTCCGCATACATGCGATGGATGCGAGCGCGCGGCTGCACGGCCGGATTGATCGTCACGACCCACTTGTTGCGCACCTGACGCACGATCACGTCCGGCACCACGTAGTTGTCTTCGGTACGGCCATAGCTGTTGCCCGGCTTCGGGTCGAGCTTGCGCACCAGCGCGCAGGCCACCCGCAATTCCTCGGCGCTGCAGCCGATCTGCTTTTGCAACTCAGCCTGTTCGCGGCGTGCAAGGCGTTCGAGATGATGGTCGACGATCTGCCGCGCCACCTCGCGTCCCGGCGTGTCCGCGGGCAAGGCGTTGACCTGCAGCGACAGACACTCGGACAGCGTGCGCGCACCAAGGCCCGGACGATCAAGCGATTGCACGAGACGCAGCGCCACCAGCAATTCTTCTTCGGTCAATTCAGGTTCGAGGTCGACGCTATCCGCAAGATCGGAGAGTTCCTGACGCAGATAGCCGTCATCGTCGAGGGCCTCGACGATGAAGCGGGCCACCGCGCGGTCACGGTCGTCGAGTCGGTACAACCGCAGCGAGTCATGCAACTGCTCGCGCAACGTGGGTTGGGAACGCGCCCATTCGGCGGGATCGCTGCCGTCAGAGTCGCCGTTCTGGCGCGTCGAACTGCGGCTGCTGTAGTCGCCCGAAAAGTCGCCGGGCATGTCATCCTGCTCCGCGCTCTCCGTCGTGCCGCTGGCTTCGGACTGCACCGGTTCGGCTTCGGCCGTGGCGACCGCGTCAGTGGCCGGCGTCGCACCTGTATCGTCGCCGGGTGAAGCGGTGGCGAGCGCGACGTCTTCCGTGTCCGACGAGTCGTACTCGAGGAACGGATTGGTGTCGAGCGCGGTACGCAACTCCTGCTGGAACTCCAGAGACGACAACTGCAACAGACGCACCGATTGCTGCAGACGTGGTGTGAGGGCGAGAGACTGCCTTGTGCGTAGTTCAATTGAAGGCATTGTAGAGAGGTCCCGTTAATCACTGAGAAATGGTTCGTGACCTCTACAGAGCAACTGTCATACCAGGTCGCCCAATGCCCTGTTTTTTCTAAGTTTTGCTCTTTCAGGCCCGCCGATTGCACAGTGGGCGCGCCCCATTTTTACAAGGACCCGGCAATTTCCGGTCGCACACCTTTCGGGCCGCCGGACAGCACGCCGCGCCTGCCCACCCCTCTATTCTTCAGCCCAAATGCATGGGCCGTAACGGCTTTTCCGATGTCGGGGACACCCGCACGGTGGGCCGGGCACGCGACTTGCGGACCAATCATCTTGAGGTAACAACGCAGTAATTTTCATCAACACCGAAAGGAGAAACCATGAAGACCATCCAACTCTTGAAGACCGCGGGCAGCATCGCTTGCGTCGCATTTGCACTGAACGCTACGGCACAAACTAGCGCTTCGGCCCCGTCGGCAGCGTCCGAAACCATCGGCCAGCACGTCGACGACGGCACCATCACCACCAAAGCCAAAGCCGAATTGCTTAGCGCGAAGAACGTCAAGTCGACCCATATCCACGTGAAGACCCGCAAGGGCGTGGTGTGGCTCACGGGTTCGGTGCCCTCTGCAGACGACAAGGCAGCCGCCGGAGAAGTCGTGAAGGGTGTCGATGGCGTTTCGAGCGTGAAGAACCACCTGAAGGTCACAGCAGAATAAGACCGGGCAATCCACAATCCAGACCGGCGCTCTTACGAGCGCCGTCTGGATACTTACTAGCCTACTGCCAATTAACGCCCGGTCGCAGCGTACTGATCGCGCAGATCGCGTATGCGATCATGGTTTTGCAGCACGCCTTGATATTGACGCTCGACGATAACGCGTACATCCGCCGGCAATTCCTTTTCGAGCGCATCGTGATAGCGCTTCTTCGCGACGTCTTCGCCCTTTTCGCATTCGGCCAGGATCTCGTGGTCGCTGCGATCCGTCACGGCCGATTTCACGTCGACCCAACCACGATGCAGCGCACCGCTCACGCTGCCGCCCGTTTCGGGCTTACCGCCCAAAGCTTGAACCGCGTCCTGCAATTCACGCGCACCACGCGTGCAGTCTTCGGCTCGCGTCAGAAACAGCGTCTTCAGCTGCGCGTCATGCGCGTCTTCTGCTGCTTTGCGAAAGCCCTTTTCGCCATCCTTCGACGTCTCGACCAGATCGTTCAGCACGGAAACAACGTTCGTAGCCATTCAATACCTCCAGGGGTTTCGTTGATTGTGGAATCCGTTGCTACGCACTTCCATGCAGCAACAGGGTTCCTCTTTCCATACGCATGAGCCATGCCCGGCACACCGGCCGTCGATACCCTCGTCGATACCCTGTCTGGCCGCGGTGGCAAGCATGGACAAGCGGCCGCAATCTTGCCGACGCGCGTAAAAGTTGCCCGCCCTGGTTTCGACCGGCTGAATGCAAAACGGCCCGACATGTGTTGGGCCGTTCTGTTATTCACCGCGTCTACGCTCAAACGAAAAAACGAAAGCGCTCACCTTACTTAAGCATGCTTCTCACTGAATTCGTTGAGCGGTTCAGGCGTTTTGAGCGGATCGAAGTCGGCCCAGCGCCCCTGCTGCCAGCGCCCGCTCGCGCGTTCAATCGCCAGCCCTCCTGCTTCGCGCAATACGCGAGCAGCGTCGAATTGATTGTCGGGGCACACATGCACGGCAACCAGTACGCCGGAATCGCGCACTTCCTGATGAAATGGCAAATGGTGGCCGGTTTTTGCGCCTTCGCGAGTGCGCGCCATCGCCCCGACCAATGAGCCGACGTACGCGCCGACGCCGGCCGCGATCAGCGAGACGAGAATAGGTGCCGAAAACGCCGCAAATATCGCGACGCCGACCACGGCACCGACTACCGCGCCGATGGTGACGCCCATTCCTGCGCCTTTCGGCGCGTCCCTCGCGCCCGCGTCGGTGCCGACATCGCCGCCGATCGGATAACGCGCGTGCTGGCCGCGCGGATTGACAAAGAACAACGTGACGTCTTCTTCGACGAAACCTGCGTTAAAGAGCTTTTTCGCCGCGTCTTCAGCGGCGGGGAAAGTCGTAAACCGTGCTGCGACGATGAGTGACATGAGGCCTCCTTGCATCGTTGAATCGCGTTTTGCGGATCGTGCCGCCGAACAGCGCCGCGCTGAACGTTGCGCGCAGGCGGCAGGCATGCGCCCGGACTACGCGGTGGTGCCGCGATCGGGCTCCATGCCTTCCACTCTGAACAGTCCACTATGCAACACTACGCCATCGCCGCCGTTCTGGTCGAGTGCTTCCGCGCAAACCGAGCGGATGCGGTTTCGGCCCTTGTCGAAGGCGGCCATCAGGGTCGATTCCAGCGCGGAATCGGCGCCGAAATGATCTTCCAGCGCCTCTGCCGTGATCGCGCACTCAACCGCTTCGCCGTCGACACGCGCCATGAAGCGCACGGTCAGATTCGCTCCGTCGAAGGCAGGCTGGTCGTCGGAAAAAGTGATGTGCATAAGGGAATCCTCATAGGCCGGCCGCGGCAGGATCGCGTTCATGACGAACCCTTCATTGAGCCGGCAAGTTGCTGCGCCATTGCGAGGTGATGTTTGATGGTCGGCAGTGCATGCGTGGCCGCCGCCTTCAGCTGTGAATCGGTGCCGCTCTGGCTTTCCTGCTGAAACAGGTCGACCGCTCGCTGATGCGCTTCCACACCGATCTGCTCGACGTAGGCCTGATCGAATTCACGGCCCTTGAGCGTTTGCAGTTTGCCGACCAGCGCGGAATCGGCGGACGGAGCCGTGTTAAGCCCCTTCTTCGCGGCGAGTGCGGCCATTCCGCGCGACAGTTTCGTATGGTCCGTGATCATTTGCTGCGCGAATTTCTTGACGTGCGGATCGCTCGAATTCTTGAGCGCAACTTTGCTTGCCGCGATTTCAGTGGCGTCGGACTGTGAGGCGTCCTGCACGAACTGCTGGTCGGCAGGCGAGAGTTGAGTGCCGCTCACCGGTGCATCGCTCGCGGGTGCGTCACTGGCTTGAGCGTATGCAGGGCCGATCGACGCTGCGCCAAGCCCCAACGCAACGGTCATCACGTGTAGGGAATACCGGAATTTCATACATTTTCTCCCTGGTGAACATAGCCATCGAAGCGAACTGAACAACGAGGCACAGCATTTCAGAACAACGCCTGCGCGCCTCGGCAGTTGAGTTCGCTGAGGCAGCCTTGCGCCTGCTATGTCCCTTTATAGCAAAAGGCGTGCCTATGTGCGACTGCCGCCTAGCGACCCTCCGGATCTTCGTCGAGACCATCGTCATCGGCGGCCAGCGGATCGACGATTCGGTCGGGTTCAATATCAGCGCTCTCGACCAGCGTCGAGTCGCCGTCGGCGGCGGCCCGCTCGCCGGTACCAGCGCGATCGGTATCGCTGCCGAGCTCGGTATCGCCCGTTTCGAGCGCGTGGTTGTCCAGTTCGGAATCGACATCGAATTCGTGACGCTTCGCGCCGGCGACGTCGCTGCCGCTATCGGACGAATCGCTCGGGCCGAGCGCACCGGTCGTGCCTGAGGTTTGTTTGACGATCTGTTGCGGCTCTTCATCGGGGTTCAGCGTGCTACTCATGGTGCTCTCCTTGGTTTATCCAGTACCCACCATGAGCATTCGCAAGGACCGTTCCGCTCGCGCTTCACGCAGTACGTCTCACGCAATACGCCACGCCCGGCGCCAGGCATTGCCTTTGCTTGCAGGCGAACACCGGCGCAAACCGCGCGGCGTGCTTGAAACTTCTACCTGCGACGATGGCTGCCACGACTCACTCCACCAAACGCGGTACTGAGCGACCTGAGCGCGCTGACAGCAAAGCCGCGCAAGCAGCCGCGCTTGCCGCCATGCCGCCGGGCTTGCGCCACGCCGACGACAGCAAACCCGGCTACACCCGCAAGCGTGAAAAAGACGGTTTCATTTATGTGGACCAGACCGGCAAGCGCATCGACGACAAAGAGGAAATCAAGCGCATCAATGCGCTCGCCATTCCGCCCGCTTATGAGGACGTCTGGATCTGTCCCGACGCACGTGGCCATATCCAGGCGACGGGCCGCGATGCACGCGGTCGCAAGCAATACCGGTATCACCCACGTTGGCGCGAGACACGCGACGCCGACAAGTACGAACGTATGGCCGAATTCGGCCGTGCGCTGCCGAAGATCCGCGCACGCGTGGCACGTGATCTGAAATTGCCTGGCATGCCATACGATAAGGTCCTCGCCGCGATCGTGCAGTTGCTCGATACCACGTTGATTCGCATCGGCAGCGTGGAATATGCGCGCGATAACCAGTCGTACGGTTTGACGACGCTGCGCAAGAAACATATGAAGATCGAAGCCGGCCAACTGCGCTTCAGGTTTCGCGGCAAGAGCGGGATCGAGCATGACGTGACTGTGGACAATCCGCGTGTCAAACGCATCGTGCGCCGCTGCGCCGAACTGCCCGGCCATGACCTTTTCCAGTATCTCGATGACGACGGCACGCGCCGCACGGTCGGTTCGGCCGACATCAACGATTACCTGCGCCGTGCAAGTGATGCCGATTTCACCGCGAAGGACTATCGAACCTGGGCCGGCAGCGTCTTTGCGTTGGCCGCACTCAGACGCTTGATGTGCAGCAACGCGGCGGAAGCGCGCCGCCATATCGTGGCAACCGTCAAGGATGTGGCCGCATTACTGCGCAATACACCGGCGGTTTGCCGGCGCTGCTACATCCATCCGGCAGTCATCAGCGCGTTCGAAGCCGATGAGCTGCAGAGCGTCCCGGCCGGCCAGGCGCGCCGTGGATTGAGAGTGGATGAAGTGGCATTTGCCGCGTTGCTCGCGCATGCGGAGAAACGTGCGATGAAACTGGCACGCAAGGCCGGCGCCAAAGGCCGCAAGGTGCGCGAGACGGTGGTGACGGACAGTATCAATGGCTCGCTGACCAGCTTGCTAAAAAAATCCCGGGTGGCGCGAAAAAAAGCCGCTGAAAAGACGGATGTCAAGGCGGGTACGCGGACCTCCAGGCGCCCGGTCACATCACGCGAGGTCGCTGCATCGCGTAGCGCCAAACAGGCCACTCGCCAGGCAAAACTGGCGGCGCCGAAGGAGATGACCTGAAGTCGCCGCATCAGGATTCATCCGTTGGTGGAATCCTGGTGCGGCTGTCTTGCCTTCTGCCATGCAAATGCCTGCTCGATTGTTCGGATCGACCGTTTGATCTTATTGGCTAGCGCCGGAGGCTGATGCGGCAGCACCCGGTGTACTCGCCGCGTCGGCGGCAGCTGCCGCGCCACTACTCGTATCTGCAGTGCTACCCGTAGCCGCGTTACCGTTCATCACGCCACTGCTGGCCAGTGCGGAGCTGGCGGCCGTGGACGTGTCCGTGCTGCTGTTATCGGCGCGTTTGCAACCGGCGGCCGCGGTCAATAACACCACCGCCGCCGCGATTAGCGCCTGATTACCCACGCTTTGTCTGGATAGTTGTTTCATCTCGTTTCTCCCTCATCGGTCAGGCGAAGCCGCGACTGCATCCATGCGAGCGCGGATTCGCCGCCATCGTTGGTGTTCATCGTGGTGGTGTTCACCGCCGCTGCTATTTGCCCTTAGTATCGCTGCTTGCGTCCGCACCCGGCATGTTGGTCGTATCGCTCATCGGTTTTTTCGTCTTGGTCTTCGACTTCGACGTGTGATGCATGGTCGACGAGCCACCAGTCATTGCCCCCGACGCGGCATCGCCCCCCGTCGTCGGCCCCGCGGTTGCCGCACCATGTGCGTTGCCCGAGCCGCCGGATCCGTTGCCGCCTCCGTTACCGTTGCCACCGCCCGACTGCGCAAACACGGCGCCCGACATGGCGACGAGTGCCGTTACCAGCAATGCTCTTGAATATTTCATAGAAATCTCCACAGGTGAATGGGTTGTGCAAGCCGCTCGCAGCGTGAAATTGCCACGCTCCATCGAGCAATCCGGAATTCATCGACACGCCCGGACCGGCTAACCCGGATTTCTCGTGCTCGCTGCTACCCAAATAGCGCAGCAAGGGCTATGCCTCGCGATGCATTTCTCCATGCAGATGAAATAGTTTCAAACGACCAGCACCCTTTACGTGCCGCTCGGGCGAACGGCCAGAAGAAGCACTGCGCAAGCACTGCGGTTCTGCCACGCCACAGCGTTTGCGACTCCACCAGATCCGAGGAACGCCGGTTGCTCAGTTCTGCGTACATCGAACCAGTAAGGGAGAACCATCATGCTTAACCAGACACAGACCCCTGGCAGAATGCGCCAGGACCAGGGCGCGCGTATCGTCGGCAAGGACAGCATGACCGCAGACGGTCCCGGCCCGGACGTGATGGCCGCAGCCACCCTCGACGGCAACAAGGTCATCAGCAGCGACGGTGAGGACATCGGCAAGGTCAAGGACATCATGCTCGACGTCGGCTCGGGTCGCATTGCGTATGTGGTGTTGTCGAGCGGCGGCTTTCTTGGCATCGGCGACAAATTGCTGGCGATTCCGTGGAGTGCACTGACACTCGATACAAAACAGAAGTGCTTCGTCCTCGACATGACAGCCGAACGCGTGAAAAACGCCCCGGGATTCGATAAGGATCACTGGCCGGCGATGGCCGACCAGACCTGGGCCACGTCCGTGCATCAGTACTACGGCAGCGAGCCCTATTGGGGGCGTGACCGGTACGATCGACGCGACGATCTGGGCGTCGGCGACATTCCGCCGGGTTCTTCGGATGCGCCGGAAGCCGGTGGCGTGAAGTTGTAATCCACGCGAACACGACGCGATAAGGAGGCGGCATCATGGCCACCCGAAAAACCGCCGCCAAATCGAAGCGCCCAGTTGCGGGCGGCAAATCAGGACGCCCACCGCGTCAGCGGCATGCCCAGGCGCATGCCGCGCATCGCGCGAAAACCGCAGGCGGAAGCAGCGCAAAGCATCCAGAAAAGTGGTCGCATCACGTGATGGAAACCAGCGACGCGATGGATATCGAACACGATATTTTCAAAACTGGCAGTGCGGAGTCGATCGCGAAATCGCTGAAACAGTCGTCGACGCATAGCCGCCGTCGCAAAGGCTCGCCGTTCCAGTCGGCCATGTCGATGCTGAACTTCTATATCAATCGCGCCGGCAGGAATCTGCCGAAGACGCGCCGCGACACCTTGCAACAGGCCAAACGCAAATTACGTGAGGCGTTCGGCCGCGCGCCTTGAAGTGACCCAGGTGACGTGGATGATGCGTTCGGGCGTGTTCCCTTCAACCAGCCGCGCATGCACAGTCCGCATGCCGGCCCCAACCGGATGCTCATGCACGAAACTCTCTGGTTTCTCATCGTCGGCGCCGTGCTCGTTTTCATGGGCGTGGCGGCGACGACATTCCGGCGCCTGCCCGTTAGCGCCGCCATGTTCTACCTCGCGATCGGCTACGCGCTCGGGCCATCCGGTGTGAACCTGTTGCGCCTCGATATCGTCGTCGATGCGCATCTGCTGCGAATCATCACCGAAGTCGCGCTGCTGGTCTCCCTGTTCGCTATCGGCCTGCGCTTGCGGCTCGGCGTACTCGAAAAGCTCTGGACCGTGCCACTGCGGCTCGGCTTCCTCGCCATGCTGGCGACCATTCCGCTGCTCACGCTATTCGGCGTGTATGCATTACATCTTGGCTGGGGGCCGGCCTTGCTGCTCGCGGCGATCCTCGCGCCCACCGATCCGGTGCTGGCGCATGACGTCCAGGTGCACAACCCCGGCGATCACGACCTGCTGCGCTTCGCGCTCTCCGGCGAAGGCGGCCTGAACGACGGCATTGCGCTGCCCTTCGCGCTGCTCGGCCTCGCGATCTGCGCGGCGCCCGCCGCACAAGCCGGCGACGTGCTGACTTTCAGGCTCGCCGGCAGCATCGTATGGGGCGTGGTCGGCGCGATCGCGATTGGCGGCCTGCTCGGCTGGGTCACGACGCATGCGGTCACCTGGTTGCGTACGCGCTACGCGCAGGCGCTTGGTCTCGAGGGCTTCTTCGCATTGGGACTGATCGAACTCTCGTTCGGCACCGCACAACTTGCGCATACCTATGGCTTTCTGGCGGTGTTCGCGGCGGGTGTCGCAATGCGCCGCGTCGAACATCGCGCGAGCGGCGGCGTTTCAGCGCGCAAAGCGATCGGCACAGTCGATTCCGAAGACGTCGAGGCCACCGCGGCGAATCCGAGCAAAGCGCATGCGTATATGACAGAGTCGGTGATGGGCTTCACGATCGAGCTCGAACGCATCGCCGAGGTCGCGGTGATGGCGATGGTCGGCAATGTGCTCGCCACGCTGCACGCGCCCCTTATTACGTGGCAAACAGTGGCGCTCACGGTGGCGCTGTTCGTCTTCGTGCGGCCGGTATCGGTGGAGTTGTCACTGCTGGGGTCGAGCGCGACGCCAGCACAGCGGCGTTTGATGAGCTGGTTCGGCATCCGCGGCATCGGCTCGTTTTACTACCTGGCGTACGCGCTCGAACAGGGCGCGGCGTCCGACGTCGTGCCACTGGTGCCGCTCGTGCTAGCCGTGGTCGCGGCTTCGGTCGTCATTCATGGTGTCTCGGCTACGCCTCTGATGAACTGGTATCACAGGCTGCGCAGCGGCCAACGCTAGAATACGAGTCCTTCATGCTGCAACAGGGCTCTTCCCCATTCGATGACCGCTCCCAACGATTCAAGACGTGCAGCGCGGACAAGTGCCGCCGACTCGCTGTTCGCGTTTCTCAAGTCGCTGCCGCTGGGCGACCGGCTGATCGAAGGCGGCGTGATGGCCGCGCAGGCGGTGGCCGGCGCCAGCCTTGCTTTCGCGATCGGCCGCTGGCTGCATACCGAACAAGCCTTCTGGGCTGCAATTACAGCGATCGCGGTCAGCCAGCATAGCTATATCGACACCCGCAAGCTCTCGCGCGATCAGTTCATCGGCGCGATGGTCGGGGGCGTGTGCGGTCTCGTCGGCGCAACGCTCGGCGGCGGCAATCTCGCGGCCTACGGGGCCACGGTTGCCGTGGCGATCGTAATTTGCTGGATCGTGAATGTGGGCAGCGCGGCGCGTCTGGGCGGCATCACCGCGACCATCATGCTGCTGGTGCCGGGCGTCGGTTCGCCGTGGGACAAGGCCCTGCTGCGCCTCGGCGAAGTCACGCTGGGCACGGTCTGCGCACTGCTGGTGACCTGGATCATGTCGTGGATCGAGCGGCGCTGGCTCGGTAAAACCGACAAGGTCTAGCCGGCTTTCTGATCGTCCTCTTGCGGTTGACGCCGGTAACGTCCCGGCGTCACACCGACGCTCTGTTGAAACGCCTTGCCGAAAGCGGCTTCCGATTGATACCCCACTGCCTCACCGATCTCCGCGGCGCTACGCCGCGTGCGCAGCAGCAGATCGCACGCCATCGTCATGCGGACCTGCGTGAGAAAGTCCATCACCTGCGATGCGACGGCTGTGTCACCGTGCACACGGCCGAAGCGCTGAAACACGGCGCGACACGCGAAGAAATCGCCGAAGCGCTGGGTGTGGCGATTGCCGTGAATGCGGGCGCCGCGATGGTGTATTCAGCACGCACAATGGACGCCGTTGCCGCTTATCAAGCGGACAGCAAGCCGGGCGGCGTGAGGCGCGCGATGTAGCGGTGTGGCGGCATGCCAGGCCGGGGCGCGAGGCAAACGCGCTACCCGGCTACCCGCTACCCGCTACCTGCCCGGCACGCTGCTCACTGCCCCGCCACGACCTTTCCGGCGCGCAATGGGCACAGCGGACGCCGCCGCTTCCAGCTAGCGCTGCACCGGATAACGCGCCTCTTCAAGCTGCTTGCGGCGCGGCTCACCCTGGCGCTCCTGCATCCAGCCCGGGTACTCAGGCGGCAGCGTGCTGACCTGATTGAGCTTCGCAAGCTCGTCGGCGGTCAACGCGACGCCGGTGGCGGCGATGTTATCGTCGAGTTGCTCGATTTTCTTCGCACCGACGATCACCGAGGTCACCACGCGTTGATGCAGCAACCACGCGAGCGCGATCTGCGCCACCGACACTTTTTTCGCCTCGGCGATATCACGCATCACGTCGATGCAGTCATACGCGCGCTCACGATTGACCGGCGGAAAGTCGAACGTCGTGCGACGGCTGCCGGCTTCGCCCTGCTGCTCGCGCCCATATTTGCCGCTCAGCAAGCCGCCCGCGAGCGGACTCCACACCATCAGGCCCAGACCTTCGCTATGCAGCATCGGTACGAGTTCGCGTTCGAGGTCGCGACCCGCCAGCGTGTAATACGCCTGTAGCGTTTCAAAGCGCGCGAGGCCGAGGCGCTCCGAAATGCCCAGCGCCTTCACGATCTGCCACGCGGCCCAGTTCGACACGCCGACATAGCGCACATGACCATGCTGAACCAGCGTATCGAGCGCGCGCATGGTTTCTTCGATCGGTGTGGCCGGATCGAAACCGTGGATCTGATACAGGTCGATGTGATCGAGTTGCAGGCGCTTCAGGCTCGCCTTGACCCCGTCGATGATGTGATAACGCGACGCCCCGCGCGCGTTCGGAAACGCTGCCGTCTGGCCGAATACTTTGGTTGCGACCACAACCTGGTCGCGCGGCACCTTGAGGCTCTTTAGCGCCTGGCCCGTGATCTGCTCGGACAGGCCGTCAGCGTAGACGTCGGCCGTGTCGATGAAATTGATACCCGCGTCGAGCGCCCGGCCGACCAGCCGCTCCGCGTCTTGCTGCTGCAGATCGCCGATCTGCTTCCATATGCCCTCGCCGCCACCGAAGGTCATCGTGCCCAGACATAGCTCTGAAACAAACACACCGGTACGGCCTAACGGGTTGTATCGCATCGTCGAGACTCCATCGTGGATTCGTGGATGAGTAGGTCGTACAGAGTACTGCACCTGGCCAATTTCGACAGGACCCGGCGTGAGTCCTGGCCAGCCCCCCGGCGAAACCCTGTTTCAAATTCCTTACGGTTCGCACCGCCGCTACGGTGACACTCTCCCCGATCGAACAGCCGCCTGCTCCCCACTAGCAAGGCGCCATGCGGGTCTCCAGCCAGCGTCGGTGATCCGCAACACATTCGTAAGTTATGCCGGAGGCAATTGGAAAGTTTTGGTAAGACGTGTATAAGTCGGACCATTCCGCTCGTATGGTGTAGTGCCTTAGCAAGGACCGCGCGTATGAAGAAGAAGAAAACGTTTGGAATCGGCCTGGGCAGCGTCGTGCTGCTCTCCAAAGCACTCACCCCTTCCGCAATGGCCGCATGCAGCAATACCGCGCCGCCGAGCAATACCACCGTCGCCTGCACGGGCAGCGGCCTCGCCGCCGTCGTTGCGCAAACCGGCAGCACCGGCGTGGCGATCAATGCCGATAGCACCGCCTCGGGCAATTTCGTACGCAGCGCCAATCCGGTCGTCTTCAGCGTCGACACCAATAGCACGATCAACAGCAGCGGCAACTTTTCGCTGACAGGTGGCGGGGGTACGGGCACCGTGCGCGGCGCCGTGCTGCTCGGCGTGGGCAACGGCAATCAGATCACCAACGCGAGCGGCGGAGTCATCACCACGAGCGGCGCCTTCAACGATGGCATGGCGGCCAACGGCAGCGGCAACACCTTGACCAACAACGGCTCGATCACCACCAGCGGCCCCAACGCCTATGGCATGACGGCCGCATGGGGACAAACGAACGTCGGCCAGTCGAACAACAAGTTGATCAACAGCGGTACGGTGACGACCTCGGGCAGCAACGCGCGCGCGGCTTCGATTCTGGGCGGCAGCGGCATCATCACCAACAGCGGCACGCTGTCCACCACCGGCTCGGCCAGTCCAACCGCTTATCTGCAAGGCAATAACGACCAGTTGATCAACAGCGGCACGATCAGCGCGAGCGGCAGCGCGTCGGACGCGGTGTTTTCGAACACGGCGGGATCGAGCTTCGTCGCGACGATCCAGAACCTCGCGGGTGGCAGCATCATCAGTCAGAACGGCTCCGGCATCCGTACGCTCAACGGCAACAGCACCATCATCAATGCGGGACTCGTGCAGAGCGGCATCGGCACGGCCATCACGATGGGCAACGGCAACGATGCGCTGATTCTGCAAACCGGCTCCGTGATCAACGGTACGGCCGATGGCGGAGCAGGAACGAATACGGTGACCTTGCAAGGCTCGGGCACGGCGTCGAATGCGTTTACCAACTTCCAGACCCTGCAGATGCAAGGCGCGCTGTGGAACTGGACCGGCAGCGGGACCTTCACCCTCGCGCACGTGCAAACGGGCACGCTCAATCTCACCGGTACGCTCGGCGCGAGCGCGACGGCGCTCGTCGATAGCGGCGCGACCTTGCAGGCGAATGCGCAGAACCTGCCTGCCACCGTCACCGACAACGGACTCGTGCGGTTTGCCCAGGACAACGCTGGCACCTATGCGGGATCGATCAGCGGCACGGGCGCAGTCGATAAAACCGGCGCCGGCGTGTTGACGCTCGCGCCGGCTGCGGCGAACGGCAACACCTACTCGGGCGGCACGACGATCGATCAAGGCACGATCGCCGTCGGCGCGGACAATGCGCTCGGAGCGAACACCGGTGGCCTCACGTTCAACGGCGGCGCACTGCAATTGACGACCAGCTTCGACCTCGCCAGCACGCGCGCCATCACCCTGGCAGCGGGCGGCGGCACGATCGATACGCAATCGTTCGATACGACGCTCGCCCAGGCCGTGAGCGGAACCGGCGCCTTGACGAAAACCGGCAGCGGCAGCTTGCTGATGACGGGCGTGAGCACCTATAGCGGCCCCACCACGGTCGCGGCGGGCACCCTCGCGATCGGCGATGCGGCGCATGCCAACGCTGCGCTGACGGGCGGCGGCGCCACTACGGTGGCCGGGGGCGCAACGCTCGGTGGCTACGGCAGCGTGACGGGCGCCGTAACGAACAACGGCACGCTCGCGGTGGCGAATGCGCTGCCGTCGTTTGCAAGCGAGGGGAATGGGGCGTTCTCGATCAACGGCTCGCTGGTGAATGCCGGACTCGTGCAGATCGGTGGCCCTGCCGCCGGGGGCGTGGGCAACCTGTTGAATGTGACGGGCAACTATGCCGGACAGAATGGCACCATCGGACTGAACACCGTCGTCGCCGGCGACGGCGCGGCATCTGATCGCCTCGTGCTGAGCGGCGGAACGGCCACCGGCTCAACGCGCCTGCAAGTCACGAACGTGGGCGGCCAGGGCGCACGAACGGTGGCGGACGGCATTCAACTGATTCAGGCAACCAACGGCGCCACGACCGACCCGAGCGCGTTCACGCTGGCCGCGCCGGTGAAGGCCGGAGCCTATTCCTACTATCTCGCCAAAGGCGGTGTGAGCAGCGGGACGACGGACAGTTGGTATCTGCGCAACACGGTTGCGCCGCTGCCCCCGGGCGTGACGCCACCGCCGCCCGTCACCACGCCAGGCTCGCCCGCTACACCTGGCGAGCCGCCCGCTGTGGAGCCCGGCGTACCGCTTGCGGCCGAGGGCACGCCGCCCTTGCCGCCCGCGCCGTCCGCGGGTTCGGCCGCCACGCCGCTGTATCGCGTCGAAGTGCCGGTCTACGCCGCGGCGCCCAGTGTCGCGCGCGAACTTGGCTTGATGCAGATCGATACGTTTCATGACCGGCAAGGCGATCAGGCCTTGCTGGATGACAGCGGCAAGCTGCCTGCCGCGTGGGGCCGCGTGTGGGGCGGCCATAGCGTACTGAGTCAGGACGGTGCAGCGAGCCCGCAATTCGACGGCTCGGTGTACGGCATCCAGGCCGGACAGGATCTGTATGCCGATCGCAGCGCGAGCGGCCAGCGCAATCACTACGGTTTGTTCGTCGGCTTCGCGCGGGCGACCGGTGACGTCGACGGCTTCGCGCTCGGCATGCCCAATCTCGCCGTGGGCCACCTGGCGATCAACGCATACAGCCTCGGCGGCTACTGGACGCACATCGGCCCGAGCGGCTGGTACACGGACGCCGTGCTAATGGGGAGTTCGTTGACCGTCGATCCGGCCTCGCGCGACGGCCTCAACACGACGACGCACGGCAACGCGGTGACCGGTTCGCTCGAAGGCGGCCTGCCGATTCCGCTCGGCGCGGGGCTCACGCTCGAACCCCAGGCGCAACTTGTGTGGCAGCACCTTTCGCTATCCGACTTCAACGATGGCGTGTCGAGTGTCGGCTTCAACAGCGGCAATACTTTCGTCGGACGAATCGGTGCACGCCTGCAAGGTCAGTTCGATGCCTTCGCGATCGCCTGGCGGCCTTACGTGCGGGTCAGCCTCTTACGCGAGTTCGGCTCCGACGACAAAGTGACTTTCGGCGGCGGGACCGTGATTCCGGGCACGGTCGGGCAAACTGCGGCGCAACTCGGCGCGGGCGTGATCGGTAAATTCAGCACGTCGGGCAGAGTGTTCGCGACGCTCGGCTGGGTGACGAACCTGGGTGGCGCGCACCAGAGAACGGTGACGGGCGATGCAGGGGTGCGCTGGGTCTGGTAGTTTCGCGCGAGCTGTGCTGCACAACCGTCGGCAAGGCCATTAAAAACCTGCCAGACTGATCCCTGATCCTCGAAACAGGGCGGCGTCTGCCGTCCTCTGGATATGGCACGGCGCGCCCCCATCTATGCAAGCATGACTTCGGCCCCGACATCCGCCGCCCTGGCGGCGCCTTCCGATTCTTCGGCTTTCGATCCAGTTCTGGAGCCGGCTTCAGAGGCCGCTCTGAACCCCGCTTTGGGCCCCAACCCGGCGAGCGCGCTGGATGACTTTCATCCCGCTGTCGCCGGCTGGTTCCTGAAGACGTTCCCCGCTCCCACCGACGCCCAGGCTGCCGCCTGGCCGCAGATTCGCAGCGGGCGCTCGACTCTGGTGGCCGCGCCGACCGGTTCGGGCAAAACCCTCACCGCCTTCCTGTCCGCGCTCGACGAACTCGTCCAGCAAGGCCTCGCCAACGGCGGCGTCCTGCCTGACGAAACCCTGGTGGTCTATGTCTCGCCGCTGAAGGCGCTCTCCAACGACATCCGCATCAATCTGCAAGTGCCGTTGCAGGGCATCGCCGCGGAACTCGACGCACGCGGCCTGCCGCCGCTCGACATCCGCACCGCCGTGCGCACCGGCGACACCACGCAGCAGGAACGCAACGCGCTCAAAAAGCGCGCGCCGCATATTCTCGTGACCACGCCGGAATCGCTGTACGTGCTGCTCGGCTCGGATTCAGGCCGCCGCATGCTGTCGACGGTGCGCACGGTGATCGTCGACGAAATTCATGCGCTCGCCGGCAGCAAGCGCGGCAGTCATCTGGCGCTCAGCCTCGAACGGCTCGACTCGCTGTGTCAGCGGCGCTTACCGCGCATCGGCCTGTCGGCGACGCAAAAGCCGGTGAGTGCCGTTGCGCGCTTTCTGGTGGGCGGCGCGGGCATCGAGAGCGGCACTCCCGCTGACTGCGCGATTATCGACGTGGGCCACATCCGCGAGCGCGATCTCGCACTGGAGATTCCGCCCGTGCCGCTCGAAGCGGTCATGCCCAATGAAGTGTGGGAGCGCGTCTATGACCGGCTCGCCGAACTGGTCGCGATGCATCGCACCACGCTGGTTTTCGTCAACACACGCCGCATGGCCGAACGCGCCGCGCGTCATCTGACCGAGCGGCTCGGCAAGGACGTGGTGGCCGCGCATCACGGCAGCCTCGCCAAGGAATATCGTTTCGACGCCGAACAGCGCCTGAAACGCGGCGAGTTGCGTGTGCTGATCGCCACCGCCTCACTGGAACTGGGCATCGATATCGGCGACGTCGATCTGGTCTGCCAGATGGGTTCGCCGCGTGCGATCGCGCCGTTCCTGCAACGTGTGGGGCGCTCGGGCCACCATGTTGGCGGCATGCCGAAGGGTCGGCTTTTTCCGGCTTCACGCGACGATCTGATCGAATGCGCGGCGCTGCTCGATTGCGTGCGGCGTGGCGAACTCGACGCGTTGCGGATTCCGCGCGCGCCGCTCGACGTGCTCGCGCAACAGATCGTCGCCGAGGTATCGAGCGCCGAATGGGGCGAGGACGCGTTGTTCGAGATGATGCGGCGCGCGGCGCCCTACGCCGATCTCGAACGCGAGCAATACGACGCCGTGCTGCACATGCTGGCCGTTGGCTATACGAGCCGCAACGGTCCGCGCGGCGCCTATATTCATCGCGACGCCGTGAGCGGCACCTTGCGCGGGCGGCGCGGCGGCAAACTGGTCGCCGTGACGTCGGGCGGCACCATTCCCGAGAACGCCGACTACGCGGTGGTGCTCGAACCGCAAGCGATCAATATCGGCACCGTCAACGAAGATTTCGCCGTCGAGAGTCTGGCCGGCGACGTGTTCCAGCTCGGCAACGCGTCGTACCGGATTCTGCGCATCGAAAGCGGCCGCGTGCGAGTCGAGGATGCACAGGGGCAGCCGCCGAATATTCCGTTCTGGCTCGGCGAGGCGCCGGGGCGCAGCGATGAACTGTCGTTCGGCGTTGCGCGCTTGCGCGAGGAGATTGGGCGCCTGCTCGACGGAGCGCCGGACGACACCGAAGTCATGACCGCGCGCCTCCAACGCGCGATCGACTGGCTCATCGACACGCTCGGTCTCGACGAAGCCGCTGCGCGGCAAATCGTCGACTATCTCGCCCGTGCACGCGCCGCGCTCGGCGTACTGCCGTCGCAAAACACGCTCGTGATGGAGCGTTTCTTCGACGAGTCCGGCGGCACGCAGCTCGTGATCCATGCGCCGTTTGGCAGCCGTGTGAACCGCGCGTGGGGTCTCGCGCTGCGCAAGCGCTTTTGCCGGAACTTCAATTTCGAACTGCAAGCCGCCGCCACCGAAGACGCGATCGTCCTCTCACTGACCGGCAGCCATTCGTTCGTACTCGATGAAGTGTGGCGCTACCTGCATTCGAACAGCGCCGAGCATCTGCTGATCCAGGCGCTGCTCGACGCGCCGCTGTTCGGCGTGCGCTGGCGCTGGAACGCGACCACCTCGCTCGGCCTGCCGCGTTATACCGGCGGGCGCAAAACCCCGCCGCAATTGCAGCGCATGCGTAGCGAAGATCTGCTGGCGAGCGTGTTTCCCGAGCAGGCCGCGTGTCTGGAGAACATCGTCGGCGAACGCGAACTGCCACGTCATCCCTTAGTCGACCAAACCGTCGACGATTGTCTGCACGAAGCGATGGACAGCGAAAGCTGGATAGCCTTGCTGCGTCGCATGGAACAGGGCGACGTGCAACTGATCGCCCGCGATTTGCCGGCGCCCTCGCCGCTTGCCGCCGAAATCCTCACCGCCAAGCCGTACGCCTATCTCGACGACGCACCGATCGAAGAACGCCGCACCCAAGCCGTGCAGAATCGCCGCTGGTCCGATCCGTCCAGCACCGACGACCTCGGCGCGCTCGATGCCGCCGCGATCGGCAGCGTACGCGGCGAAGCATGGCCACAGGCGCGCACCGCCGACGAGATGCACGAAGCGCTGACCGGCCTCGCCTGCATCAGCGAGGCCGAAGCGCGCAATGAAGAAGGCTGGCCGGGATGGCTCGCCTCGCTTGCCGAATCCGGCCGCGCGACCCGCCTGCGCATCGCCGCCGATAACGTGCTCTGGCTGCCCGCCGAGCGCCTGACCTGTTTCCAGGCGCTCTACCCTGATGCCCCGTTTGACCCACCGCTCACCGCACCGAAAGGCTACACCGACACCTGGCGCGCCGACGACGCACTGCTCGACCTGCTGCGTGCCCGGCTGACCGGCTTCGGCCCGTTGCCGGTACGCGCGATTTCGCAGGCGCTGATGTTGCCGGCGGCATCCGTCGAACAAACGCTGACGCGTCTCGAAGCGGAAGGCTACGTGATGCGCGGCCGCTTCTCGCCAGGCGCAAGCGAAGAAGAATGGTGCGAGCGTCATTTGCTTGCGCGGATCCACCGGTACACGGTGAAACGCCTGCGACGCGAAATCGAGCCGGTGGAACGGCACGATTTCATGCGCTTTCTGTTCGAGTGGCAACATCTGACGCCGGACACGCGCGCCGAGGGACGTGAGGCCCTCGCCGCCGTACTCGACCAGATGGAGGGTTTTCAGGCCGCGGCGGCCGCATGGGAAGAGGACATTCTGCCGGCCCGCGTCAAGGCTTACGCGAATGTTTCGCTCGACGAATTATGCCGCGCCGGCAAGATCGTCTGGACGCGTCTGACCGAGCGGGCACGCAGTGCGGCGGGACCGGTGCGCAGCACGCCGATCGTGCTTTTGCCGCGTGCTCAGGTGCGCGTCTGGAGTACGTTGATCGACACGTCGAAACAACCGGAGTTGTCGGCCCGGGCGCAGCGCGTCCATGACACGCTATCGCAACATGGCGCGATGTTCTTCGACGAACTGCTAACCGAAGTAAGCGGCTTGCGTATTGAACTGGAGAATGCGTTGGGCGAGCTGGTTGCAGCGGGTCTGGTGAATTCCGATAGTTTCGCCGGCTTGCGGGCACTGTTGAAACCCGTCGCCAAACGCAGTGCTTACTCGAGTAGCCGGCGTGTCAGGTCGAGCGCATTGATCGGAGGAATGGACGACGCAGGGCGTTGGGCGCTGGTCAGCCGGCGGCCCATTGTCGCCGCAACGGAGACCTCGCCCGCGCACCGTCAGCCGTTCGCCCCCGACGTACTCGAGCATGTCGCGATGACTTTGCTGCGCCGCTATGGCGTCGTGTTCTGGCGTTTGCTCGTACGCGAGGCCGAATGGCTGCCGCCGTGGCGGGATCTGTTGCGCGTGTTTCAGCGGCTCGAAGCGCGTGGCGTCATTCGTGGCGGGCGGTTTGTGAATGGGCTCGCGGGTGAACAGTTTGCGCTACCCGAAGCGATTCCCTTATTGCGTGAGGTTCGAAGGCATGCGAACGATGGTGCTTTTGTGTGCGTCGCCGGAACGGATCCTTTGAATCTTGTGGGTACGTTGCTGGTCGGCGAGCGGGTGCCGGCTGTGGCGGGGAATCGGGTTCTGTATCGGGATGGAGTCGTGGTCGCGACGCTTGTTGCGGGGGCTTTCTGGTTTGACCCCTCGGTGGAAACGATTCCCGCGGAACGGGAGCACGCCCGGAGCCTGTTGGCCCGGCGCTTCTGAGTCAGTGCTGAGACACTGTTTGATGCGGTTTGGAGGTTTAACGCCCACGCGTGGCTCCTATAGAAGCCTAAAAAAGCGAGCCATTCCGACCGTTAATGTTTACAAGCCCGGTTTATAAGCCCGAACTGCAGCCGCTTCGCTACAATGGGCCAGTGTTTAAGTATGATGAAGACTGTCTGCCGCCAATCCGGCTTCACGAGCGGCTCACCGGCACACACCGCCCGGGGATCTCATGAACGACGACCAACACGATCAGGTGCTTTTTGCGCAGTTCGGCACAAGCAGCCCCTGCTGGCGTCTGTCGAACGACAGCAACGCGCTGGAACTCACGCCCGTTACCGGTGACGTGCCAGCCAATGTCGCCATTCCGCTGAATCCCCAACAGGCTTCGCAAATCCGTTGCCTCACCGGCATCACGTCGCATCTCGTCCTCGACGTGCGGCTGTTCGGCGAACCGCTGCGCCTGCACCTCGTCGGTAAAAAACTCGCCAGCAATACGTGGGCAGGCACCGCCTCCGCCTATGACGACACGGAATCCGTCGCGCGCGATCTGGTGCATGGTCTCTCTTTCGCCGAACAGGTCGTCTCCGAAGTCAATTCGGTCGTGGTTATCGTCGACAGGCACGGCCGGATACAGCGCTTCAACCGGCTCGCCGAGGAACTCACCGGTGTGAAGGAAGAAGACATCGTCGGGCGCAATGTGTGGGCGCTGTTCATGACCTCCGAATCCGGTGCGGCGTCGAGCCAGAACATCACGGGGTTCTTCAATCGCGGCGTCTCGTACGAAGTCGAGCGGCGTGTGAAAACCCTCAACGGCGAACGGCTCTTTCTATTTCGCAATAAGTTCGTTCACAGCGGCAGCGGCGTCGAAGAACAGTTTCTGATCTGCTCGGGTACCGACATCACCGAGGAACGGCTCGCGCAGGAACGGCTCACCGAACTGGCGAACACCGATTCGCTCACCGGCCTCCCCAATCGCAATGCGATCCAGGACAAGATCCGTACTGCCATCGAAGAAGCCAGTCCTGGCGAATCGGTCGGCATACTGTTCCTCGATCTCGACAACTTCAAGAAGGTCAACGACCACTACGGCCATGTCTTCGGCGACCGGCTGATCCGCGATGTGTCGGCGGCCATCCGCACCTGCCTGAACGAAGACGATGCGCTCGCACGCCTTGGCGGCGATGAGTTCATCGTGCTCGCCGCCAAAGGCACCGCTCATGATCTCGAAGCCACCGCGCAGCGCATTCTCGAACGCCTGCGCACGCCGTTCAGCCTGGGGCTCGTCGAGGTCTATACCGGTTGCTCAATTGGCATCGCGGTGTGTCCGGAACATGGCGACAACCTCGAATCGCTGATCCGTTCGGCGGACACGGCCATGTACGTTGCCAAAGACGAAGGCAAGCGCACCTACCGCGTGTTTTCGCCCGACATGGACCGCAAGGTCGCCGAGTACATGTGGCTCGACACCAACCTGCGGCGCGGTCTCGAAGAGGGGCAGTTCACGCTGCACTATCAACCCAAGCTCGTGCTCGCCACCGGCGTGGTGCAGGGCGCGGAGGCGCTGGTGCGCTGGAATTCGCCCGAGCGCGGGCAGATCATGCCGGCCGAGTTCATCCGTTATGCTGAAGAATCCGGGCTAATCGGCGTGCTCGGCCGCTGGGTCATGGAAACGGCCGCCAGACAGGCCGCCAAATGGAAGGCGGACGGCTACAACCTGCGCGTCGCGATCAACGTATCGGCGCGCCAACTGGTCGATACCGCCGTGGTGCGGCATTTCAGCGAGGCGCTGCAGCGCGCAGATCTCGATCCCTGCCTGATCGACCTGGAACTCACCGAGAGCTGCCTGATCGAGGACGAAGCAGCGGCGATCGATCTGATCACGCAGTTCCGCCAGCTTGGCGCGCAGGTCCATCTGGACGACTTCGGCACCGGCTATTCGTCGCTGTCGCAATTGGGCCGTATTCCGCTCGACGTCATCAAGCTCGACCGCAGTTTCGTCCGCTCCATCAATGCCGATACCAAAGCGCAGGCGCTCGTGCGCTCGATGGTGGTCGTCGCGCAAGAACTGAATTTCAAGGTGGTCGCGGAAGGCATCGAAACCGAATCGGAAGAGCTGTTCATGAAGGGGCTGGGCGTCGACTACGTACAGGGCTTCCTGTACGGCCAGGCCATGCCGGCCGCGGAATTCGAACGCTGGCTGCAGGATAGACAGAAGCTCAGACTGATTGCCTGAGCTTCCGCGTACCCGACCGAAGAAGTCCCCCGCCCCGAAAGAAGTCCCCCTTGGGGGATCGGGAGGGCGCTCCGAAGAAAGTCCCTTTGCGGCGGGATGGGGGGAGCGCCGAATAATGTCCCCTGGGGGACAAGGCCACAGTTACCGCTCCATCTCGCCGGGCCCAGATCGATTCAGGCGAAATTGGCCGCACTGGAGGCCGTCTGGCGCAGGTTCGAATTGCGGCGGTTTTGCAGCATCACCAGCCGCTCCATGAAGGCAAGGTCCTTCTCCTCGATCATGAAAGCGGCATCCACCCAATCCTCGGTAATTTCCATCAACTCGGCGCGCGACAGTTGCAGCACGCGCTGGCGCGCCCGAAGCATTGCGCGGATGCCGTTCATCTTCGGCCTGAGCGTGTCGATGAAGGTACGCGTCGCCATATAAGCGTCGCCCGGCTCGAACAGTTGGTCCACCAGCCCCTTGCCGAAGTGCCACTCAGCCGTATGCGATTCGCCGACGCCGATCAACTCTTCTGCCAGACGCATGCCCGCCTTGCGCGCGACCAGCGAATAACCGCCCATGCCCGGGAACAGGTTGAACGCAATTTCCGGAAAGCCCATGCGCACATCGTTCTGTGCCAGCAGGAAATGGTGTGCCAGTGCGGCCTCGAAGCCCCCTCCAAGCGCCGTGCCCTCCACCATCGCGATCGAAATCGCCCCCGTATCGAAACCGCGCGCCGCCGCGTGCACGCAATCGACGCAAGCTCGCGCGTAGGCCATCAAAACCTGGCGCTTACCGGAGCGGATCGTGTCCGCAAAAAAATCGAGATCGCCCCCGACGTTGAACATGGTCGGAATTAACGAGCCGGTCACCCAGAAATCGATCGGCAAGCCGGACTCTCGCGCTGCCTGCGCGAGGCCCAGAATGTCGTGCACCAGTTCGAGATTAAAACAGGGACGCGGCTGCGCCCGCAGCATCATCCACATGATGTTGCGGCCTTCTTCGTAGTAAGCGGAGACTTGCGACAAATTGCCGGCTTCGAGGAAGGGGCGGCAGGCGTGATGGTTATGCAGATTCATTTTGAATGGTCCTTTTAAGGTTAAACACTGGCATTGCAATGCGAGCCTAAATCAGACCGGAATGGGATGGGAGCGGGGTAACCAACAGATGAATGCAACACGGGTGCCAGGCCCCGTCGGACGGCGCGCGGCGGGGAGGTAAATCGGATGCCAAAGGATGGTGCAGGCGCAAACGCTTGCGCACCGGAGTTGAGCGAAATTAGCCAGCGGATGAGCGTCCGGTCGCAATAAATTAGTGAACGAACAAAGCTTGAATTTCTTGCCGGATTTGAAAGGAAAAGAAATAATTTTCGATTATGTAATGCAATCGAAAATATGGTTTTCAGGTGTTTGTTTTTCTATTTGTGGGCCAACAGACGGAATATCCGATTGGCATATTTCAAAGCGAGCGCCGCAAAGCGCCCGTTGAGCCGCAAGCAATCGTTATTGCAATCGCGCGGACCACCGCTCAGCCTGCTCCGGACGCATACCGACGGCCAGCGCCGCCGCGTGAATCTGTGCCCACGTGGCAGCATCGACCGGAATGCCTTCGGCCTCGCGTTGCGCGCGCATCACCCGCTCGGGTCCGCCGGGCTCATAGATGCGGTCCGCGCCGGCCGCGAGCGGCGAAGCCTTCACCCAGTCGATGAATGCATCGGCTTCGGCCTGCGCGGCGGGGGCGTCGAACGCGGCGGGATCGACGATCACCGACAGCATGCAGTTGATGATCGCGTTGGTCGTGCCGAGCGTGTCTCTGTGCGTCGTGAAGCCGCCCGACAGCGCACCCGCGAAAATCTCGCACATTGCCGCGAGCCCAAAGCCCTTGTGACCGCCGAACGGCGTCAGCGAACCGAACGGCGCTTCCTGCATGACTTTGGGGTCGAGGGTCGGAAAACCCTCGTGATCGATCAGCGCGCCAGGCGGCACTTGCTTGCCCTGGTTATACGCGACGCGCGTTTTGCCATAAGCCACCGTGCTGGTCGCGAAGTCGAGCACGAGCGGCGGCTTGCCGGGCCGCGGATAGGCGGCGCAAAACGGATTCGTGCCGATGCGGCGGTCCGCCCCACCGAACGGCGCCACGAGCGGATCGCCCGCCACATTGACAAAATGGAACGATACGAGACCGGCACGCGCGCATTGTTCCGCCCAGTGACCGATGCGCCCGATGTGGTGTGCGTTGTGCAAGCCGACCGCGCAAATGCCGAGGCGTTTGGCACGCTCGATGCCCTGCTCCATCGCCTCGAACGCGACGACCTGGCCGAAGCCCCTGGCGCCGTCGACGGTCAGGACCGCGCCCGCGTCTTTCACGACTTTCGCATGCAGGTTCAGTTGCAGTTGCGCGTCGGCCAGCGACGCCACATAGCGCGGGATCATCCCCACACCATGCGAATCGTGACCGGTCAGATTCGCCGCCACCAGATGATCCGCGACCAGTTCTGCTTCGCGCGGCGTACTGCCCGCCTGCTCCCAGATCGCCCGTACGTAGGCATGCAATTGATCGGCCGGAATCCGGAGCGTGGCGGGATGAGCAGTCGCGTTATCGGTCATTCACAGTGTCGGCATGGGTGGAAAGATCGAGGTGAAAATCGAGGCAAACGCGCCTCAAGGCGCGGCCGCGATCACCTGGGCAACGGCCGCCGTCAGCTTTTTGCCGTATGGCACGTGCAGGAACTCGTTCGGTCCGTGTGCATTCGACTTCGGCCCGAGCACGCCGCACACCATGAACTGCGACTTCGGGAAACCCGACTTCAGTACGTTCATCAACGGAATCGTGCCGCCCTGCCCCATATAGGCAACGTCCGCGCCGTAATGCGTGCGCGACGCGTCGTTAAGCGCGGTGGCAAGCCACGGTGCGAGATCGGGCGCGCTCCAGCCGCTCGCAGCGCCGGCGTCCGGCTTGAAAGTGACCTTGGCGTTGTACGGCGGATCGAATTCGAGCAGCGCCTTCAGTTCGGCGACGGCCTTCTCTGCCTCGATCAGCGGCGGCAGGCGCAGCGACAGCTTGAACGCCGTGCGCGGACGCAGCACGTTGCCGGCGTCGGCGAGCGCGGGCAAGCCGGCCGCGCCGGTCACCGACAGCGACGGACGCCACGTCGAGTTCAGCAAGGCTTCTTGCGGATCAGTGGTGGTGGGCAACACCTGACGGCCGTCCTGGCCGCAGGCCCACGGCAGCTTCTTCCAGACGTCATCGCCGAGAATCTGGGCGGTCGCTTCCACTTCGCGCAAACGGTCCGCCGGGATCGAGACGTGGAAACCCTTCGGCAACAAGGTGCCGTTAGCGGAGTCTTCGAGACGGTCGAACAGTTGCCGCATGATGCGGAAGCTGGACGGCGCGATGCCACCGTAACCGCCCGAGTGAATCCCTTCGTCGAGCACCTCGACTTCCAGGTCACCGGCGACCAGTCCGCGCAGCGACGTGGTGAGCCACAGCTGGTCGTAGTTGCCCGCGCCCGAATCGAGACACACGACAAGACCGACTTTGCCGAGCCGTTCGCGCAATGCGTCGACGTACGGCAGCAGGTCGTAGCTGCCCGATTCCTCGCAGGTTTCGATCAGGCCGACACAACGCGGACGCTCGATGCCTTGCGCGTCGAGCGCGGCCAGTGCCGTGAGGCTCGCGTAGATCGCGTAGCCGTCGTCGGCGCCGCCGCGACCGTAGAGCTTGTCGTTTTCGAGCTTCGGCGTCCAGGGGCCGAGGTCGTTGCGCCAGCCGTCGAATTCAGGCTGCTTGTCGAGGTGGCCATACAGCACGATGGTTTCGTCGCTGCCCGAGCGGGTCGCGGCCGTTTCGAAGAAGATCACCGGCGTGCGGCCCGGCAAACGGATCACTTCGAGTTTCAGGCCGCGCACGGGTTGCTGTTCGGCCCATTGCGCAGCGTCGGTAATCACACGCTCGAGATAACCGTGCTTGACCCACTCGGGATCGAACGCCGGACTCTTGGCCGGCACGGCGATGTAGTCCGTGAGCGCGGGGACGATCTCGTCGTTCCATTTGCGGTCTACGAATTCGCGTAGCGTGTCCTGATTGATGCGCTGGGTCTGCTGGGTCGTATCGTCGGAGATCATGGTGGCGGTCCGTGGCGGCTCTGTTCAGTCGAAACGTCCATGATAGTCCTGATGCTCGACGGGCTGAACCCCTGCGCGCTCCATTCGCGTCAACACTGCGCAAAGCAGGCAATCGCGCGACAATCGCGACATACGTCGCGTCTGGGGAGACAGGCTATGGGTGGAAACGTCGTGGTTCAGGCCATTGCCGCGGCGCTCGCGCTGGCGCTGTATTTTCTGCCGAGCATTCTCGCGGACCGACGCAAGCGTCATGACGTGCTAACGCTGGCGCTCTTCAATGCGTGCCTTGGCTGGACAGGTTTTGGCTGGCTACTCGCGCTCTACTGGTCGTTGCAGCCGAACCCGCCGAAGAACGTGGCGGGTGAAATTGTAGAGACGCGGAAAATCGTACGGATGCGGGCGTTTTCTTCGGCGCTTCTGGTGCGCGTGCAAAGGCGCGCCACGGCGCGTGACCGCGTAGACAAATAATCAGGCCGCGCGGCCCATCCTGCCCCACGTCACCGAGCCGGCGGGGATCGAGCGCGGCTCAGCCCGCACGCTCTCGTGCGCGAACATCTCGCGGCGCAGTTCGCCATATTCGTCGAACCACTCGCAAATCAGCCAGTCACCAGGATTGAGCGCGACCGGACCTGCGTATGTCACGGTCATGCGCAAGCCCCCTTCTTTCAGCGTGACAACATCGCCGACAGTGAAGCGTGCGGCTGGTGCTGTTTCGAATACGTCAATGGTAGCGGTCAGCATATTCAATCCCCTACGGAACCCGTTGAGCGGAATTAAGTCATTGCGTCATGCTTTGCAACACTGAACCTGCCGAAGGAAAACTCTAAAAAGAGTACCCAGATTAACAATCGAAATTAACCGCGGCAAGTGCTTTTTATTGATACCGTTTTCATTGGCACTGGAATAGGTTTTCCAACCCGGCAGTCGACGATTCGAACCGGGAAAACCCTTCTGAACGGCGCCTGGACGCCACCCGTGCGGCACCGCATGATCGCAAAACTTACAGCAGGAAACCCGATCCGCAGGTAGAAAATACGGCCTCGATTTATCGTATCTAAAGCGCTGCCGACAAGCCCCAATTCGGGTTTATTCCAACTGTCCGCAAACGGAGTTACCTGTGAACGCAAAACTCACCGGTAAATTCACCCACGCCAAACCGGCTTTGTTTAAAGTGCATAATAGTTTTTAGCGACCACCGTTGAAAACGATTTCCCAGCCGCCATTTTCAAACCGGCTGAGCGGCCCGGCGCAATGCCAATTGCTGATGCCGCACCAGCAGCACGCTCAAACCGATACAGACGAACATCAGACACGCGTTGATCGCGAGGCTGAGCTGAAAGGCGTGCGCATAGGCGCCTGGTGTCTCGTTGCTGCCGATCACCCCGAAAAACGCCCCGCTGATCGCTGCCGTGCCGAACGCCGAGCCGATCTGCAATGTCGACGACACTACACCTGAGGCGAGCCCCGCCTTCTCCGGCGCGACTTCCAGTAGCACGATGCGCATAATCGACGGCAGCAGCAGCCCGTGACCGACACCCGCGCACACCAGTCCGCAATAGAACAGCAGGTCCGGCGTAGCGGCATGGGTCGCCGACCAGCCCGTCACCGTGAAGCCGACTGTCATCATCGAGAAGCCGAGCGCCAGCACATGGCCGCCAATGCGCCTGACCACCGCGGGCGACGTCAGCGGCCCAATCACGAAGCCGATCGCAAACGGCATGATGGCCATACCCGAGGCGAGCGGCGTCCAGTGCAAACCGGTTTGCAGGAAGATCCCGTAGGTCAGGAAAAACGCGCTGTTGCAGTAGAACAGAAACGCGAGCACCAGACCCAAGGAGAAGGCCGGGTTGCGGAACAATTGCAGATCCACCAGCGGATGGCCACCGCCGCGCTCGACGCGCCGCTCGGTCGCCACGAAAAACGCGAACGCGGGCACGGCAAGCGCGAACATCACGAAGGTCCACGCCGGCCAGCCGGCTTCACGGCCGTGCGTCATCGGATAGATGACCAGCAGCAACACCGTTGAAAGTAGTGCGACGCCCTTCAGGTCGATGCCGGTACTCGTGGCCGGCTGATTTTCCGGTACGAACTTCCACGTGCCAACGAAGGCCACGATGCCGATCGGAATGTTGATCAGAAAAATGATGCGCCAGTCGAGCCCGAACGGGTGATAGGTGATCAGCGCGCCGCCGCCCAGTTGTCCGACGATCGAAGAAAGCCCGAATACGAAACCGTAGAGGCTCATGACCTTGGTCTGCCGATGCAGCGGCACCACCGCGCGAATGGTCGCGAGCACCTGCGGCGCCATGATCGCGGCCGCGATGCCCTGCACGATCCGCGAGATCACCAGCATGTGGCCGCTGGTGGCGAAGCCGCACAGCGCGGAAGCGACCACGAACGCCGCCATCCCCGTCATGAACATGCGGCGCCGGCCGAACAGGTCGCCGAATCGTCCGCCCGTGATCAGCAGCACGGCATACGCGGACGCGTAGGCGGACACCACGAGTTGCAGTTGCGCATTCGTGGCATTCAGGCCGTTGTGAATCGACGGGAGCGCGAGGTTGACGATGAAATAGTCGAGTGGCGCAAGGAAGGCGCCGACGAACAGCACGGCGAGCGCGAACCCCTGGCGCTCGAAGCCGGACGCCGCCTTCCCGGCGCCCGCCGCCACGGCGCTGGCGGCCACCGCACCCACGCCGGGGCAAACAGCAGCGCCAACACCGCCGACTGCCGGCCGCGTCGCGGGTCCAACGAATGCCGCCGGAGCGGGCTTGACAGCGTCTATATTCATGACTGTTCGTTCAAGAATTAGGTAAAAAAATTAGACGAGCGCGCGCATGGCGACGTCTACGATTCCGATCAACGCATCTTCCTGGTGGGCGACTCGCCCCAATACGCGCAGCCCTTGCATCACGCACAGCAGGAAATCGCCGACGGCTTTTTCGTCGAGCGTGGAATTGAACGCGCCGCTCGCCTGGCCGCGAATCACCGACGCCGCCAGCAAAGTCGCCATACGGCGCTGGATTGCCGCGACGCGGGTGCGCAGTTCCTCGTCGCCGGGTTGCATCTCAAGCGTGGTGTTGGTGATGAAGCAGCTGCGCTCGCCGATCAGCGCGCAAGCAACCCGGGCGTAATGCAGCAAAGCGTTGCGCAGCGCCTCTTCCGGCGCCACCGGTGCGTTCAGCCGCTCGGCCAGCCGCGCGACGGAACCTTCCGCGTAGTGATCGAGCGCGGCGAGCATGATGCCGTGCTTGTCGCCGAATACGCCGTACAGACTCCCCCGCAACAGGCCGGTAGCCTTGCAGAGGTCGTCGATCGAGGTGGCGTGGTAGCCGTGATTCCAGAAAACCTGACTCGCGCTCGCCAATACGGTATCCGTATCGAACTCGCGCGGCCTGCCCCGAGAGCAGACCTCGCCCGCTTTTTTCTCGGATTGCTTCGAATTGCCTGATTGCGTCATGCAACGGATATTATGACTAAGCGTTCAATAACGCAAGGTAATTGAGACGCTTACTTGCCAGCAGTGCGGCTTGCAAGGCGCCGCCTATGGCACACGCGTCATCATGCAGTTGTCACCCGGCCGCCTATTTGCCCCACTTCTGCGCAGCGGTTGTGAACAGCTGGTTGATCTCATTGCCGCTAGCGGCTTCCTTCGTATAGTTAAAAGTGCCGTGATCGTGCATTTCATGCGCCGCGCGAAGAAACGCGCCCAGCGCCGCGCGTGCGAGCGAACCGCCCACGCTGACACGTCGCACACCCAGCGAGCGCAGGTCGTCGAAACTGAGCAGGACGCCTTGCAGCCCCATCAGCACATTGACCGGCCGGTCGAGCGCGCCGACTACGGCAGCAATCTCTTCGCGCGTCTTCAGGCCGGGCGCGTAAAGGACATCCGCGCCAACCTCCTGATAGGCCTGCAGGCGCCGGATCGTGTCGTCGAGATCGGGGCGGCCCACCAGATAGTTTTCGGCACGCGCCGTCAGCGTGAATGGAAACGGCAGGGCACGTGCCGCGACGACCGCCGCGCGCACGCGCTCCACAGCGGCTTCAAACGGGTAGATCGGTTCCTCGGCGCGGCCGGTCGCATCCTCGATCGAACCGCCGACCACGCCTGCCGCCGCGGCCTGCCTGATCGTTTCGGCGCAGTCTTCCGGAGCGTCGCCAAAACCGTTTTCCAGATCGGCGCTGACCGGCAAATCGGTCGCACCCGCGATTTCGGTGAGATGCACCATCATCTGCGCGCGGCCGATGGCGTTATCCGGCAAGCCACGCGAAAACGCATAGCCTGCGCTGCTGGTGGCAAGCGCCTTGAAACCGGCCAGCGCCAACAATCGCGCGGTGCCGATGTCCCACGGATTCGGGATGATGAAAGCCTCACCCGCTGCGTGGTATGACTGGAATTGCTGTGCTTTTTCGGTTTGCGTTGTCATCGACAGTTCCATTGAAGACGACGACCGGCGTTCCCGCGCCCGCGCGCTCCCGGTCGTCGTTATGTTTCGTGAAATGGCAAATGCGTGGCAAATAAGTCGCAAGTGCGCGGCAAACGAACTGCGAATGCGAAAACCAACGGAAAGTGCCAGCCGGCGGCGCCTGGCCGCCACTGCCAGCCGGCCCTGCAGGTATCTGCAGTGGATGAACCGCGGGCTCAGGTTTCGAGCTTCGCGTCCATCGTGATAGTGGCGTTCAGTACTTTGGAAACTGGGCAGCCCGCCTTGGCGTCCGCGGTAGCCTTCTCGAACGCGGCCTTGTCGCCGCCGGGGATTTTGACGGCTACGTCGAGATGCACTGCGGTGATCGAAAAGCCGCCGCCGTCCTTGTCGAGCGTGACGGTTGCCGTGGTGCCGATACGTTCCGGCGTGATGCCGGCCTTGCCCAGTTCAGCCGATAGCGCCATCGAGAAACAACCCGCGTGCGCAGCCGCAATCAGCTCTTCCGGATTCGTGCCGATGCCATCCGCGAAGCGTGTGGCAAACGAGTATTGCGTTTCCTTGAGAACGCCGCTGTCGGTGGAAATCGAGCCTTTGCCGTTTTGCAGGTTGCCTTGCCAGACCGCTGATGCCTTGCGCTTCATCGCTCTCTCCTGTTTGTGCCTTGCTTCGCACCGCCCCTCAACCCTACGT
This sequence comes from Paraburkholderia sediminicola, assembly GCF_046030555.1. GTDB lineage: Bacteria > Pseudomonadota > Gammaproteobacteria > Burkholderiales > Burkholderiaceae > Paraburkholderia > Paraburkholderia sediminicola_E. Next base: position 78,355 of record NZ_JAQQCH010000029.1, read on the forward strand.
GATGCCGCCAGCAACGGTCCAGCCCGGATTTTCGTGGTATCGGCATCGGTTGTGAGTCCCCCAAGGGATTTCCTTCGGGGCATGCCGCGCGGCGCTGCAGGCGCGGGGTGGACCGAACTTCATCATAGGCCCTTCCGTGTGCCAGTGTCGTGACGACGCCGGCGTACGGACTCATGCAGACTCAACCGGGCAATGCGGCCGCTACTCGGCGAACGGCAAACTCTCCTGCCCCACTGCCCGCATATCGAACACGTTCAGCGTCATCGCCACGAGGGCGTAGTAGCCGAGCAGGCCCACCAGATTGATCACAACCTGGTGGCCGAAGCGCTCAACCGCCTTTCTATAGGTGGCATCCGACACCCGTTTGGTGTCGTACAACTCGCTCGCGAAGTCATGGATCAATGCGTCGTCGGGGTCCGTGAAGTCCGGGCGTTGCCCTTGGCGGATCCCCTCGGCGTCCGCTTCGGCCACACCGGCTTCGAGAGCAATCGGATAGTGGATATACCACTCGGCCTGCGCCTGCCAGCGCGCCGCGGTCACCAGAATCGCCAGCTCCGACAGGCGTAACGGCAAGCCGGTGCGATAGCGGCAGAACGCGCCAAGGCGCTGCGCCTGCTGCGCCAGTTCCGGACTATGAATCCAGCCCAGAAACGGCCCGTTCAGATTGCCGCGCGGGCCGGACAGGATCTCGTCGAGCACGGCCCTTTGTTCAGGCGTGGCATCGGACAGTTCGAAGTGAGGCAAACGCTCGGTCATCGCAAATCTCGCAGAAATGAAACGGGCATCAGATAGCGGCTAGCGCGCCTTCGATCGCATCCGTCAACCGGCTGACGATCTCGTCGATGTCGCGCGTGGTGCAGATGAACGGCGGCGCCAGCAGCACATGATCGCCGATATTGCCGTCGACGGTGCCGCCCATCGGATACACCATCAAACCCCGCGCGAACGCTTCGCGGCGGATCGCCGCGTGCAGTTTCAGCTTCGCGTCGAACGGCGTTTTGGTGGCGCGATCCTGAACCAGTTCGACGCCGACAAAGAGGCCGCGTCCGCGGACGTCGCCGATATGCGGATGCTGCGCATAGTGCTCGCGCAGCCGGCCACGCAACTGCTCGCCGCGCGCCTGGACGTTCGGCAGCAGATGGTCGTCAGCAATCACGCGTTGCACTTCGAGCGCCGCGGCACAGGCGGTGGCGTGGCCGATATACGTATGCCCATGCTGAAAGAAACCCGAGCCGCCGACGATCGCCTGGTAAATCCTGTCGCTGACCAGCGTCGCGCCGATCGGCTGATAGCCGGCGCCGAGCCCCTTGGCGATGGTCAGCATGTCCGGAGCGATGCCGTCTTCTTCGCATGCGTACAGATAGCCCGTGCGGCCCATGCCCGACATGATCTCGTCGAGGATCAGCAGCACGCCATAGCGATCGCACACCGCGCGAATCTTGCGGAAATACTCGCGCACCGGCGGCACGGCGCCGGCCGTTGCGCCCACCACCGTTTCCGCAACGAATGCGGCCACCGTGTCAGCCCCGAGTTCAAGAATCTTCTGTTCGAGTTCGTCCGCGAGACGCTGCGCAAACTGCGCTTCGGTTTCGTCGGCGCGCTGCTCGCGATACGCATAACACGGGCTCACGTGATGCGCTTCGATCAGGATCGGCAGAAACGGTTCGCGCCGCCACGCATTGCCGCCGATCGCCAGCGCCCCCAGCGTGTTGCCGTGATAGCTCTGGCGCCGCGCGATGAAATGACGACGCTGCAACTCGCCCTTCTCGACGAAATACTGCCGCGCCAGTTTCAGCGCGGCTTCGATCGCTTCCGAACCGCCCGACACGAAGTACACGTGTTCAAGCCCTTGCGGCGCGCTCGCCACGAGACGATCGGCAAGTTCCTCGGCGACCTGGGTCGTGAAGAACGACGTGTGCGCATACGGCAATTGCTGCGACTGCCGTTTGATCGCGTCGATCACGCGCTGATTGCTGTGGCCGAGGCACGAGACGGCTGCGCCACCCGAGGCGTCGATATAACGCTTGCCCGTGGAGTCGATGATTTCGATGCCGTCACCGGCGACAGCCACTGGCAACGACTGCTTCGGCGAGCGATGGAATACGGTGGACATGGTTTCACTTTCCTTTCTGTTTGCGACGGCTGCTCAGGCGCCGGTCTGCGCAGGCGACATGCGTGCGATGAAGGTGTCGAACGCGCATTGCCCCTGTCGATAAACTTTCATGGAGACACCCGCACGATCGATTTCGAAAAGCGCCGTAGCGAGCGTGTTTTCGTCGTCGGGATCGAGCGGGTCGTCGCGGTAGATTGGCAAACCTGAAGGCGCGCGATCCAGCAACACGTCGAGCAACGCAGCCGGCTTGATTGGGTTGGCGAACGTGCTCAGCAGATGGCCGACGCGCGCCTGACGGTCACGCGAAGAGTCGGTGACGATTTGCGCCTCGGCTTCGCAGCCGGGATGAATCAGATGGTTCGCATGGCCGGCAATAGTGGGCACCGTCTGCACGGAACATCGCTGTGCACTTGCTTCGATGCTCAGAATACGCTCGTCCCCTGCGCAACCGAGTGTGTGATGAAAACCGCTCGCCGCCGGTGTGCCGCGCAGAATGTGCAGCGCCTCGTCGAGAGACCCCGCATCGAGTACCGCCCGCGCAAGGATCATCCGCGGCACGCCGGTTGCGGGGTCGCGAATACGCAGATTGTTGATGGCCTGCACGAGACCCGCGCGGTTGGCAGCGAAGGTATGACCCGGTAACGACCCGGGGTAATAGAAGCTCACGAAGCCGGGTTTGCCGGCAGGCTGAACGTCTACCAGAGCGCAACGCTCGCGCAGAAAGGGATCGCCGTCTTCATTGTGTGCAATGAAACGCGCATCGCCTTCAACGACGGCCAAGGTCGTGCAACCATCCGGCGCGTTGTGAATCAACTCGCCGCGGCAATTCCACAAAAAGATGTCTTCCGCCGACCAATCCAGTCCTGCCGCCATGCCGTCGAGCTCGGCCAGCAGCACAGGGAAATGCGCTTCGGCCGCATCGCGCAGCTTCTGCACGAACGGATCGCCGCGCCAGCGCCGAACCGCCCGCCACGCGCTGCTCTGTTCCATATAGTCGGTGAATACCGCTCTGGCGAGTTCGCCCAGCCTGTAGCCGATGTCATACGGCTCACCGCTCACCTGAAAAAGACTCAAATCCTGCTTCGACGCCACGACGCACACTCACTCAACAATCGATACGTGTTTATACTTATAAACAACATTTGTTGTCAAGCGGTGTGGCGATGAAGCAGATGGCGTGTTTATGCTCCGTGCCAGATATCTACCTGGCTCAGACGAAGCACATCAAGGCACGTACGCGCCCTTGTCATGCAGCGATTGTTCGGCGATACCGAGTTGCTCGACGGCGGCCGCCCCTTCCAGCGCGAGCAGATGCGCGACGAGCGATTCAGAAATCGCTGTGGCCGCCACCAGTGAAGGAAAGAACGACGGGCTTTCGTGCGAAAAAATCAACACCTTATCGGCGTTCAACGCGATCGGCGACACCGCGCTGTCTGTGATTGCGATCAGCTTGCTGCCCTTTTCCAGCGCCGCTTCGGCTACGCGCGCCGCTTCGACTGAATACGGCGCAAAACTGATGACGATGGTCGCGCTGTCACGTTCGATCGTGCGCAATTGCATCTCGAGCGTGCCGGCTTCGCCGTTGAGCAGCGACACGGACGAACGGAACAGCCGATAGCCGTAGATGAGCCCGAACGCCACCGCATAACAGGAGCGAAAGCCCGCGACGTGCACATGCGACGCGCGCCGCAGCAGACGCGCCGCTTCGACGATCATGCGGCCGTTGTGCGCGGCAGTGACTTCCAGATTGTGTTGTTGCGCGGCCAGCAGATCGTTGGCCAGCGCATCTTTCGATTTGACGAGCGAACGGGCGCGGCTAGTGAGCGGCTCGGGCCGCGTGCGCACGCGTGCAACGAACAGGTTGCGCAATTCGTTCCAGCCGGGAAAACCCAATTGTTGCGACAGGCGTACCAGCGAGGCGGGTTGCACCTGCGCGCGCTCGGCCACTTTGCGCATCGATGAGACCGCGACTTCGTCAGGATGATCGAGCAGGAACCCTGCTCCCATCTGGAACTGTGGACTCAGTTCGGAGAAGCGCGCCCGGATCAGGGCGGCAAGCTGGTCGAAACTGTCTGGCATGCGATATACCGGGCGAACGGTCGATAAGGATGACAACAAATGTTACCACCCGGTGCATCGCATCCAACAGAACTTCCAGCGTGTTTGCAGCAGGCGCCTAGAGAAGCGCGACCACCCGTACATCGCCCTGCTCGGCCGCCGATGCGACCACCTTGTCGCCGATTCGCCTGAACGTGATCGACACCGACGAATCACCCACCTTGAGATCGCCGACTTCGAGCCAGTCGATGCCCTCGGGCAGCATGGGTTGTTCGATCACGACCTCGCCCCGGGCCGCGTCGATCGTCATGCCCAGACAGGCTTCGAGCATCATGAACGGCGAGCCCGCCGCCCAGGCTTGCGGCAGACAGGCGACCGGATAGGCGGTAGGCGGTTCGCCGCGCCGCCGCGGGAAACCACAGAACAGCTCGGGCAGGCGCATGTCGAAATTGACTGCCGCCTGGAATAGCGCCTGCAACAGTCGCACGGCCGCCGCCTTGCCGCCGTAGCGTGACAGACCGCGGGCACAGAGCGCATTGTCATGCGGCCAGACCGAACCGTTGTGATATGCCATCGGGTTGAAGCGCGCCTGGCTCGCAGCCAGCGTACGCACGCCCCAGCCGGTATGGAACAGCGTGGAGTCGAGCGCGTGCACGACTGCTTCGCCACGCTCACGCGAGGGCAGACCGAAGGCCAGCAAGTGGCCCGCATTCGACGCCATCACGCGGCACAGTTCGCCGTGGCCGTCGAGCGCGATACCGTAGAAGCCGGACTCTTCCATCCAATACTTGTCTTCGACGCACTGACGGATTTTCTTCGCGCGCTCGCTGTATTGCCTGGCCGGATCGTGCAGACCGCGCAGCGTTGCGAAATGCGCCATGGTGTCGAATGCCGCGCTCGCATACGCCTGTACTTCGACGAGTGCGATGGGACCGTCGGGAAAACGGCCGTCGGCATGGAAGACCGAATCGTGACTGTCTTTCCAGCCCTGATTCGCAAGACCGCCATCGGATTCGCGCTGGTAGTCCAGCAGACCGTATCGGTTCTTGTCGCAGACACCCGCGACCCACTGCGCCGCGCGCTCCAGCGCCGGCCACAATTCATCGATCAGAGCGAGATCGCCCGTGCGTGCCGCATAGGCGCCGGCCAGCACGATGAACAGCGGCGTGGTGTCGACGCCGCCGTAGTACAACGCGAAAGGCACTTCGCCGGTGGCGGCCATTTCGCCCTTGCGCATCTCATGCATGATCTTGCCGGGCGCGGCGTCACGAAACGGCGAATTCTCGCGTGCCTGATGTTCGGCGAGAAAGCGCAGCACACCTGCAGCCAGATTCGGTTGCAGCCACAATGTCTGCAACGACGTGATAACGGCATCGCGGCCGAACGGCGTTGAAAACCACGGGATGCCGGCGTAGGGATACGGACCGGTGGCGAGATCCGTAGTCAGCAGACCCAGGTCGGCGAGCGAGCGATCGATCCACGCGTTGAAAAGCGGATTGCTCGAACGCACCCGCGCGGTGACGCGGCGCCGCTCACGCATCACCAGGTGGGCGTCGACCAGCGCGGCGCGCACTGCGGCGCGGCCAACGCGCGGACGCTCCGCATCGATTTGCGATAGATGGGCTTCGCTCACCGCGTGAGTGGGTTGTGCGACGCCCGGGGCGGGCTTGTTGGCTTGCGGGACCACTTTCACCGCGACCGACAGATAGATCGACACGCACGCTTGCGCCGGCAGCTTGACGGTGTAGTCGGCGCGATCGGCGAAGAGCTTGTCCGGCTCTGGCGAGAAGGCGATCTGCACATTGCGCGCCACGTCATCGAGACCGATATAGCCGAGTAGCACTTCGCGGTTCTCGACACGTGCCGGTTCGACTCGGCCCTGTTTGTCGCGCTTGAGACCGCGCACTTCGAACATGTCGCGGAAGTCGCTGGCGAACGAGATCGAGAGCGGCACGACAGCGTCGCTCGTGCCGTAGTTGGTGAGTTCGATGGCTTCGTTGAGGACGGTGCCTGAGAGCACACGTACACGCTCGACGTGGATCACGCCTTCGGGCGTGCTGTCGCCGCCGAGTGGTGGCAGCGGGCGGTTGGTCAGGTGCGCGGTGAACGACGTGTTGTCGCTATTGACGCTGCCCGACAGCAGCGACGGTGCGCGGCCACCGAAGGTGAGGCGTAGTTGCGAGAGGACGCGTGTGTCGTTGACGAACAGGCCGTCGTCATGGCCGGTGATATCCCCGAGGGGGTCGTTGACGATAAAGGTGTCGCCAGACTTCAGCACATGCTGGGTGGCGCTCGCGACGTTGAGATTTTCCGTCGGGATGAATGCGCCGTCCGGCTCGGGTTCGTGGTGGTCGATTCCACCCGAGTGGGACAGGCCGCCGAGGGCTTCTGGCTGCTGCATCAGGGTCGCTCCTATGGGTTCGCTTTTGCGTTCACTTTCAGTTTCGGTTGCTACTGGGTGATGCCCGGTCGTTTCCGATTGTAGAGGGTCTGTTCGCGTCAGACGAACTTATCATGTGGGAGTTTCAGTTTTTTTGGTTTGGCATGGGACGTGCAGGTGGGTTTGGTTTTTTTGTTCCCTGCGCGGGGCTTGTTCGTCTGTTTGCTTGCGGTGTTGGCCTTTTTCTGTTTTTTTTGCCTGCTCGGCGCTTGTTTTTGTGTTGGCCTGTGGCGTTGGCCTTTCCCTGCTTTCTTAGTGGTCGTCCGCGGGACTTGTTCGTCTGTTCGTTTGCGGTGTTGGCCTTTCCTTGCTTTCTTAGTGGTCTACGCGGGACTTGTTCGTCTGTTCGCTTGCGGTGTTGGCCTTTCCTTGTTTTCTTAGTGGTCTATTAGCGT
>NZ_JAQQCH010000030.1:0-83969 GCF_046030555.1 Paraburkholderia sediminicola
TATTGCCACGAAGTCGCCGACGCGGCTCGCCTCGGCATTCTGTTCCACGCTATGCGATCCGACTAGGCCCGTTTTCGCATCGGCGCCTGATATGACATGCCTGCGGTAAAACGGTCGAGTCGTTCGCTGGCATCGGTGATCGCCCAAAGCGGGGCACTGTGCAGTTGTCGATCGTAATTCGTTGCGATTTCGGCGAAAAGCGCGAAGCCTGCGCTGTCCAATCTCCACTCGCCGGTTTCGCGGCCGGTATCAAAAATCGTCGACACCGTGCGTTCCGCCGCACCGAGTTGATCGCCGGTCATCGAACCAAAGCCGGATTCAGCCAAAAAGCCCGTCAACAGCATGACCTGCGTGAGCGTTTGTGCATCGCTCGTGCTGCCAGCGCCGCGGCGCAAGGCATCGAGCGCCAGATGCACGCGCAGGGCAAGGTCGTCGGCGATTTTTCGGGCGATCGGCAGCAGCATGGCTTTGTCATGCCGGGCACGTGAAGCGCCGGAGTTGCGGGAAAACGGAATAGGTTGTGCCATGACGGTCCAGTGTTATGCCTCTGCAGATGCAATAACGGCGCGGATCGCAAAAGGTTGAGCCCTCACGCGACTACAGTAGTCCAATTGGCCGTCTTCAGCAGTAGGACGGCTGCGCACAAGCTAATCGCCAGTCAGTCGACTGGGGTGCGTTCGGGCTTTCATTTTGCCCAGCCGGATCCTTTCGATTCTCCTTGTCGACGTCACTCCTGATCCGTCTCATCTGCCGGCGCAACGCTACGCGCCCTCACACGCCGGCGAATCTCCGAGTCGAGAATCAGCCGGCCGCGCAGCTTGCCCTTCATCCGCTTCACATAGCGTGGCGCTTCGGTCATGTGGACCACCATCAACTCGCGTACCTTTTCCACGTCACGTTCGCGCGCCGCTTTCGTGATCGCTTTGTGAATCTTCACGTTGGCGAGGCCGAAGCGTTCGTGTTCGATTTGCGGTGTGTCGTTACGAAACTCGATTAACTGTCGGATCATTTCGTTAATCAGCTCGCAACTGAAGCGCAGAAACGGATTCGGATTTGCCGCCGCGAGAATGTCGTGAAAATTCACGTCTTCCTGACGTTGCCGCACGATGTCCTGTCCGCCGCGCGACGAAGCCGGTCGATCGCAGCACGCAATGCTTGCATCGAGTGCCTCGAAATCCTGCTCCGTCAGATGTGGCACTGCGCCTGCCGCCAACTCCGGCTCTAGCAATTTACGCACGGTGTAAATGTCGTCGATCGATACATCCTTGAAGAACAGGTAGTTTTGCAAGAGCTGTAACGTGCGGTCGAGCGGTACTTCGACCACCATGCCGCCACCGCTTGGACCTGTGGTCACCTTGATGAGACCTTGTACCTCGAGCGACTTCAGCGCCTCGCGAATCGTACTCTTGCTCACCGAAAAGAGCTGCTGCAGTTCCACCTCGCGCGGCAGGCGGTCACCCGGTTTCAGGTCTTTCTCCGTGATGAGCCGCTTGATCTCCTCGGCGACCAGATCGCCGCGCTTTTGCTGCTTGATCTCTATCGCGGCGCCAGCTCTCGCGCGGTCCATGGCCATTTTCGTTACTCCCTGTTTTGTCCTGCATGCTCTTTCAACGGGCTCGTCATGGCACAGAAAGCCGTGCCCTTGCGGCCAGGAATTTTGCCTTATTGACACTCGAATTTATTGTACCTACGATCGAGTCCAACCTATTTATCATGATAAATAGAACAAAGCCGGTGTGGTGGAAAACTTCTCGGCGGCCATCAAGCTTCGTAGTCGTTCGCGCAGTCTTTCAGTTTCGCAGTCGGTCAGTGCGTGTCTCTTTCTTAAGGAGCGTCATTTTGAATCGCCGAAATATGTTGAAGCTGGCCGCGTTGTCGGCCGTTCCGGGGACGTTGGGCTCGCTGGTCGCGCGTAGTGCGTTCGCGCAGGCCGGGGCGCTGCAGTTCGCCTGTCCGGTGCCGATGTCGGGCCCGTTCGCCGCGAACGGCAAGTACGCGGACCTCGGCATGAAGCTCGCTATCGAGCAGTACGGCAAGGTACTCGGCCAACCGCTTGCTTATACCGTGCTCGATACGGAAGGCAAGCCAGCGACAGCCGTGCGTCGCGTGCAGGAAATCGCACAGCAGAAGAATGCGCGCTTCTTTGCCGGCGGTATTTTGTCCTCCGAAGCTTTGGCGATGGGCAAGGAAGTCCAGAAAGCAGGTGGCATCTTTATCACCACGGCAGGCGCAGACGAAATCACCGGCAAGGACTGCAACGACGCGACTTTTCGCTGGTCCGTGCCGACCTACGGTGCGATCGAACAGACCGTGCGCCCATTGATCCAGACGATGCCCAAAGCAAAGCGCTGGTACACCATCACGCCGCAATACGTGTTCGGCGACGGTTTGCTATCCGCGGCCAAGGCGATTTTCAAGGAGAAGGGTATTGAGCATGTGGGCAATAGCTACCACTCGCTCAACGAGAAGGAATTCAGCGGTTATCTGACGAATGCAGTCGCCGCGAAGCCTGACGTCCTGCTGATTCTTAACTTTGGGTCGCAATCGTCCGATACGTTACGCCAGGCCGTGAGCTTCGGTATGAAGAACAATTGCACGATTCTGCTTGCGTGGGCCTCCGGCCTGGAGCAGTTCGAATCGCTAGGGGCAGACCTGTGCGAAGGCGTCTATTTCGGCGCACAGTATTGGCACGACATCGACTCGCCGCTCAATCGCGATCTCGTCAAACGCAGCAATGCCGCGTTCAAGGCGAATCCCAATTACAGTCTCGCGGGTTCTTACATCTGCACGAAGATCTTGCTCGATGGCATCGTGAAAGCGGGCACGGTCGATCCAAAGAAGGTGGTCGCGACGCTTGAGGGCATGAAATATGACGGCTTGACCGGCCCGGAAGAAATCCGCAAGGGCGACCATCAGGTACTAAAGAACTACTATCTGTTGAAGGGCAAGGCGAAGAACAAGATGAAAAACGCCGATGACTACGCAGATATCGTGAGTTCCGGCCAGTCGTTCCTGCCGCTCGACAAGACCGGCTGCAAGATGGCCTGATGTATCCGTGCCGCAGTGCCGCACGTGAGCGCGAGCGCGAGCGCAGTACGCCCATTAGCGATACCCCATCGCTACATCCTTTAGACGGACGCCATGAACGTTTATCTCCTGCAGATCGTCAACGGCATCGGAGTGGGGATGCTGTATTTCCTGCTCGCGGTTGGTTTGTCGATCGTGTTCGGCCTGCTGCGCTTCGTGAATTTCGCGCACGGCGCCTTCTATCTGCTTGGCGCGTATTTCTGCTACCAGGCAATGCAGTGGTCGGTGAATTTCTGGACCGCACTCGTCGTCGTGCCGCTCGTCGTCGGTGCGCTTGCGTGGGTTGTCGAGAAGCTGGTCTTGCGGCACGTCTACGCGCAACAGCATGAGTTTCATATTCTCGCGACGGTCGGTCTTGCTCTCGTCGTGCAGGAATGCGCGATTCTGATCTGGGGTCCGCTCGGCGACAACGTGCCGGTTCCCGACATGCTGAACGGCGTAGTGATCTGGGGCAGCTTCGTGTATCCGAAGTACCGCCTGTTCGTGATCGGATTCACAGCCTTACTGGCTGCGCTGTTGTGGTGGGTGCTGGAAGGCACACGGCTCGGTAGTGCGGTGCGCGCCGGTAGTGAATCGACGGAAATGGTGTCGCTGCTGGGCATCAACGTGACGCGCGTCTTCAGCCTGGTGTTTGCGCTGGGCGCCGCCACTGCCGCATTGGCGGGTGTGCTCGCCGCACCGATTCGTGGCGTCGACCCGTTCATGGGCAGTGAGGCGCTCAGCGTCGCGTTCGTCGTGGTGGTGGTGGGCGGAATGGGCAATTTTCTGGGGGCGCTTGTCGGCGGGTTGCTGGTTGGAGTCGTGCAGAGCGTAATGAGTACGCTGTGGCCGGAGGGCGCGCGGCTGATGATCTATGTCGCGATGGCCGCAGTGTTGCTGCTACGGCCGAACGGCTTGCTCGGGAGAGCGGCATGATCGACACGTCGAAGCCTGGTGTGCAAGCCGCTTCCTCCCGACCGGCTCACCGCAGCTGGAAGCACGCGGTGCATCGCTATCGCTTCCTGTTGCTTGCGCTGCTGGTCGTATGCGTGTTGCCCCTCACGCTGCGCTCCGGATCGCTTGCTACGGAAGTGCTGGTGTTCGCGCTCGCCGCACTCGGTTGCAATCTGCTGCTCGGCCATACGGGCTTGCTCTCGTTCGGACAGGGGATTTTCTTCGGACTCGGCAGCTATTGCGCGGGGCTGGTCCTCACTAAAACGGCGATGCCGATACCCGTGGCACTCCTTGCCGCGATCGTGACCGGCGCGGCTGCCGCCGCACTGGTGGGCTGGTTTTCGATTCGTCAGCGCGGCACGTACTTCGTGATGTTGACGCTCGCATTCGGGCAACTCTTCTACTTCCTCGCCTACACCACGCCCGATCTGACCGGTGGTGACAACGGTTTGCTCGACATCCCACGTCCTGCGCTGGGTCTGTTCGGCAAAGCACTCGTGCCATTGACCTCGCCGTGGCAGTACTATGGTTTCGTCGCTGTGCTGTTCCTCGTGGTGTTCTGGTTGCTGATGCGTGTCTCGCACTCGGTATTCGGCCGGACGTTGCTGGCGATTCGAGACAATGAAGCGCGCGCGGCCGCCGTCGGCTACGACGTCAAACGCTTCAAACTTATGGCGTTCGTGATCTCTGGCGCGGTGACGGGCCTCGCTGGCGCGTTGCATGCACTGATGACCGGTATCGCGCCACTGTCCAACATTGATTACCACACGAGCGAGATGATCCTCGTGATGACCGTGATCGGCGGAACGGGCAATCTGTTCGCGTCGGTGCTGGGCGCAGCGTTCTATGTGCTGTTCGCCGATTGGCTTTCCACGCTGTGGCCGCGCTGGCTGTTGCTACTCGGTATCGTGCTGATCGCCGTCAGCCTCTTCGTGCAGCGCGGGCTATGGGGTTTGGGCGAACGAATCTGGCAAGCACTGCGGCGCAAACCATCCGCCGATGCTGGCAACGGTACAGACGACCACGCAGCCAGGGAGCGCGTATGAGCGAAGCGATTCTGCAAGCGAGCGGTGTGGTGAAGCGGTATGGCAAATTCACAGCGCTCTCCGAAGTCAATCTGTGCGTCATGCCGCGTACCGTGCATTCGGTGATCGGCCCAAATGGTGCGGGTAAGACGACGCTGTTTCACGTGTTGACGGGCACGTTGCCCATCACCGAAGGGAAGATCATCTTCGACGGTCATGACGTGACGCACGAACCCGACTATAAACGCGTGCGCCGCGGCGTCGCGCGGTCGTTTCAGGTGACGAGCCTGTTCGCCAATCTGAGCGTGCGGGAAAATCTGCGGCTCGCCGCGCAAGGTGTCGACGCGGTGCGTGCGTTGAATGCGTGGACGCCGCCGCATGGCGCACTCACCCATGCGGACACTGTCGACAGTGTGCTTGAACGCCTCACGTTGCAGCGCTTCAGCGAGGTGCCTGCGGGCGCGCTGTCGCACGGTCAGCAGCGGCGGCTCGAAGTCGGTATGGCGCTCGCTGCGCGGCCTAAGGCGATCTTTCTGGATGAGCCGACTTCCGGCATGGGCATCGACGACCTCGACGACATGAAGCAACTGATCCGCGGCCTGCGCGACGATTACACCGTTGTCCTGATCGAGCACAACATGGGCATCGTGATGGACATCTCCGACACGATCACTGTCATGCAACAAGGACGCGTGCTGGTGGAAGGACGCCCAGACGATATTCGTGGCGACGAGCGCGTACGCAGCGCCTATCTCGGCAACATGATCACCGGAGGCCGTGCATGATTCTCGATGTGCAGCAGATTCACGGCTTCTACGGCAAGAGTCACATTCTGCAAGGTGTGTCCCTGCAAATCAACGATGGTGAGACGGTCACGCTGTTAGGCCGTAACGGCGCAGGTAAGTCGACCACGCTCAAAGCCATTGCGGGTGTCGTGACACCGCAGCAAGGTACGGTGACGTTTAACGGCGTTGCAATCGGCAGCATGCCGTCGCACAAGATCGCTTCGCGCGGCGTGTGCTTCGTGCCCGAACATCGCGGCGTATTTCGTCTGCTGACCGTCGAAGAAAATCTGCGGCTCGGCGCGCGCAAGGATTCGCCGTGGCAACTCGACGACATCTACCGAATTTTCCCGCGTCTGAAAGAACGGCGCACGAACGGTGGTGGACAACTCTCCGGCGGCGAACAGCAGATGCTCGCGATCGGTCGCGCGTTGATGAATCATCCGCGGCTGTTGATGCTCGACGAACCGGTTGAAGGTCTCGCGCCGGTGATCGTCGAAGAGATCGTCGCGCAACTCAAGTTGATCCGTGAAGCGGGCGTCGCGATCCTGTTGGTCGAGCAGAATCTGGAAGTCTGCACGCAACTTGCGGATCGTCATTACATCATCGAACAGGGCGTGATCGTCTACGAAGGCGACAACGCTGCGTTCGCCGCCGACGATTCGATCAAGGACCGTTATCTGGGCGTCGGCGTCGTCTGACGCACACGCTGTCTTGACTATGAGGAAGCATCGATGCAAGCTCGTGAATCAACAACCGTCGGGACGCTCGCTGATCTGCGTATCGACGGTGCGCGGCTCTGGGACAGTCTCATGCAACTCGCGCAAATCGGCGCGACGAATAAAGGCGGTGTCTGCCGGCTCGCGTTGACCGAACTGGACCGTAAGGCGCGCGACCTCTTTATCGCGTGGGCAAAGGAGATTGGCTGCAGCGTGCGGGTCGACGCGATCGGCAATATCTTTGCGCGCCGCGCGGGTTTGAATGACGGCCTGCCCCCGGTGATGACAGGCAGCCACATCGATACGCAGCCTACGGGTGGCAAGTTCGACGGCAACTACGGTGTGCTCGCCGGCCTTGAAGTATTGCGCACGCTGGCCGATGCCAACGTACGGACGCTCGCGCCGCTGGAAGTCGCTGTATGGACCAACGAAGAGGGCTCGCGTTTTGTGCCGGTGATGATGGGTTCAGGCGTGTTCGCCGGGGCGTTCACCTTGGAGCATGCGCTTGAACAGCGCGATCGCGAGGGCATTTCGGTGCGCGACGCGCTTGCCGCAATTGGTTATGCGGGCGAAAACGGCATGCCCCATGCAGTCGGTGCGTATTTCGAAGCGCATATTGAACAGGGGCCCGTGCTGGAGGCACATGACACGATGATCGGCGTCGTCCAAGGCGCGTTAGGCCAACGCTGGTACGACGTGACGGTGCACGGCATGGAAGCGCATGCGGGCCCGACGCCGATGGAGCTGCGCCGCGACGCGTTGCTCGTCGCGGCGGATCTGATTCATGCGGTGAATCGGATTGCCCTCGATCACGCGCCGCATGGACGCGGGACGGTCGGCTGGCTCGACGTGCATCCGAATTCGCGCAATGTGATTCCAGGCCGCGTCACCCTCACGGTCGATCTGCGTGCCGCGAATGATATCTCGCTCACGGAGATGGATGCCGCGCTACGCGCTGCTTGCGCTGCCGCGAGTGAGCCAGCCGGCATCACCGTCGACGTCGAACAGGTGGTGTATTTCCCGCCCCAACCGTTCGCGGCGGACCTGGTCGCCGCAGTTCGGCGGGGGGCGGACACGCTCGGCTTTTCGTCGATGGACGTCATCAGCGGCGCCGGCCACGATGCCGTCTATCTCGCACGTGTGGCGCCGGCCGCCATGATCTTTGTGCCGTGCAAGGACGGCATCAGCCATAACGAAATCGAAGACGCGCGCCCGGATCACCTGGAAGCTGGCTGCAACGTGCTGTTGCAGGCCATGCTGAACGCCGCTCAAACGGCAGGGAGCACCCAGGGATGAAGATCCTGATTGCAAGGATGAACCACGAGACCAACACGTTCTCGCCGGTGGTCACTCCGCTTGCAGCGTTCGGCCGCAACGGCCCCAGCTACGGCGAAGATGCGTTCAACGAAAACAAGGGCATGCAGACAGCAATGGCCGCGTTCATCGACGCAGCCGAGCGCGAGCGTGCCATGATCGCAACGCCCATTTCCGCATCGGCGAATCCGAGCGGGCGGGTCGAGGCCGCCGCTTATGACGCGATCTGCGATGCGATCGTTGTGGCCGCAACCGGCTGCGATGCCGTGATGCTCGACCTGCATGGCGCGATGGTCGCCGAGAATTCGAACGACGGTGAGGGCGATCTGCTCGAACGCGTGCGCGCCGCATTGCCCACTGCACCGATTGCTGTTGCTCTCGATCTGCATGGCAACGTCACGCAGAAAATGATCGACAACGCCGACGTGATCGTCAGCTTCAAAACTTATCCGCACGTCGATATGTACGAGACCGGCGCGCATGCGGCGCGTCTGATGTTCGATCTGGTCCACGGCAAGTCGAAGCCGGTGATCGCATGGCGCCAACCGCCATTGCTCACGCATACGCTGCGCAGCGCGACGGCCGAAGGTGCGATGAAACGTGCCGTGGATGCCGCACGCGCAGCAGAGGCCGATGGCATGCTCGCGGTGTCGGTGTTGTCCGGCTTCTCGCTAGCCGATATCGAGGCGCCCTGTATCAGCATCGTCGTGGTAGGCAACGGCGAGCGTGAGCAGGCGGAAGCGGTAGCAGAGCGCATTGCGAGGCAGATCTGGAACGAGCGCGAGGATTTCGTCTATCGCAGCGCGCCGCTGGCGGACTCGGTGGCGCAGGCCGCAGCGCTCGCGCAGGGGGCGGACAAACCGGTGCTGTTGCTCGATCATGGCGACAATTGCATGTCCGGTGGGACGTGCGACACGATGGATCTGCTGGAGGAAGCGCTCAAGCAGAAACTCGAAGGGATCGTGAGCGGGCCGTTGTGCGATCCGCGGGCCGTCGCGGCGCTGATGGCGGCAGGCGTAGGCAGCACGGTGACAGTGACGATCGGCAACAAGGTCGCGGGCAGCGCGGTGACCCCGCAGCCGCCGGTTGCCGTGACCGGTGTGGTGCGTGCGCTGACCGATGGCGAGTATGTGATCAGCGGCCCGACCTATACAGGTCAGCGTGCGTTCATGGGGCGCGCGGCGGTGCTCGACACCGGTACGGTCAAGCTCGTGATGACGGAGCGCACGCACGAACCATGGGACCTCGGCGTATTCGAGAGTGTCGGCATCGATCCGCGTCGAGCGCGTTTCCTCTTGCTCAAATCGCGTATGTACTGCCGGCCGGTTTTTGTGCCGATCGCCGCTGCGTTGGTGGAGTGCGATAGCCGCGGCGTGACGAGTTCGGATTACGGGCTGTTCAAGTTCAAACACGTGAGACGGCCGGTTTTTCCGCTGGATACGCAGACCGAATGGGCGTCAACGAACTGAAGCGAGTTGAACAACGCCTACGCTACTTACTGCGCAACGAACCAAAGGATCCCCGCTCGTGAACATACTTGCCGTGTGGGACTTGTGCGACGCGTTCGGAGTCTCTATAATTCGCGCCTCTAAAGGCTCGTAGCTCAGTTGGTTAGAGCACCACCTTGACATGGTGGGGGTCGTTGGTTCGAATCCAATCGAGCCTACCAACGCATAGGTGACGCAGAGGAAAGCGGCTTCGCTTTCCTCTGCTGTCATGTTCTCGCGTTCCGGACGCACATCGTCATCGTGTGCACTGTCCTGTTAGTCTCTCCCTTCCGCATTGCCTATATTTCGCCACAGCTTGACTCATCCGCTGATGTCCTCGCGTGCTCGCGTTCGCCGCATGTCGATGCGTTTGCGCCGGCGCGTGGCGGTCAACGTGCTGCGGGCATTTGCGTGAGTACCGTTGGCGCTTCACGTCGCATTCTTCCAATGCTTGGTACAGTTGAGTCTTCAGGTCTCGCAACTGCATAAACTGCCGTGAGCTCGCGACACAGGGCCGGCAGCTTAATAGGAAGCCGACGCAATGAAGAAGCTCATCAACGACGTCTCCGCAGTCGTCCCCGACATGCTCGACGGCCTCGCGGCGCTCAATCCCAATCTTTTGTTGTTGCAAGGCAGCACGATTGTCGTGCGCGCCAACGCCGAGGCTGTTGCCGCGCGTGGAGAAGTCGCGCTGATCTCGGGCGGCGGCTCGGGCCACGAACCGGCGCATGGTGGCTACGTAGGTCATGGCATGCTAAGTGCCGCGGTAGCGGGCGAAGTGTTCACGTCACCCTCCACGGATGCCGTGCTCGATGCGATCCGCGCAGTTGCCGGCGCCGCGGGTGTTCTGCTGATCGTGAAGAACTACACGGGCGACCGCTTCAACTTCGGCCTCGCCGCCGAGATCGCACGCGCGGAGGGCATCCCCACAGAAATGGTAATCGTCGCCGACGACGTCGCCTTGACGGCGAGCGGTGACCACGCGGGCCGTCGTGGGCTCGCGGGGACCGTGCTGGTGCACAAGATTGCCGGCGCGGCCGCCGCAGCGGGACGTCCATTGGCCGAGGTTGCACAGATTGCGCGCGAGGTAGCCGCTTCGCTCGGCACGATGGGCGTCGCGCTCACGCCATGCACGGTGCCGGCGGCCGGCAAGCCGGGCTTCGAGCTCGCCGATGGCGAAATCGAATGGGGCCTCGGCATTCACGGTGAACCCGGTGTAGAGCGCGGCGCGATGGAACCCGCCGACGCGATCGTCGAAAGACTGCTGACGAAGATTGTCGGTGACTTATCGTTGCGACCTGGCGCGCGCGTGGCTTTGCTGGTGAATAACCTCGGCGGCACGCCTGCGAGCGAATTGAGCATCGTTGCCGGGTCCGCGCTTCGTCATCTGGCGGCAGGCGGCATCCATGTCGAACGTGCATGGGCCGGTACATTCCTGAGCGCACTCGAGATGTCGGGCGTCTCGTTGACACTGCTGCGCGTGGACGACGAGCGGCTCGGCTGGCTCGACGCCGCCGCGCACACCAGTGCATGGCCCGCGCTGAGCGGTCGCGTCGCGCAGGTTTCTGTGCGGCCCGCACCCGCTGCGCCCGATCGCTCAACCGGCGCGACGCTCACGCGCGAGGCGACGTTGCGCCACGTGATCGAGGCGGTTTGCGCGAGCCTGTTCAAAGCCGAACCGACCTTGACCGACATGGATCAACGCGTCGGCGATGGCGACCTCGGCATCAGCCTGTCGCGCGGGGCGCGCGGCATTCTCCATGAACTCGATACCTATCCTGCGGAAACAGCACCGGGCGCCGTGTTGCGCAGTATGTCCGCAACGGTCCGGCGCGTGGTCGGCGGCACCTCGGGCCCGCTTTACGCTGTGATGTTGTTGCGCGGTGCGGTTGCGCTCGAACAGGCAGATGGATCGTCGGCGAGGGCGTGGTCGGCGGCGTTCAGTGAGGGCGTCGCTGGATTGATGGCGTTAGGCGGTGCGCATCCGGGCGATCGGACAATGGTCGATGCTCTGAAACCTGCCGCCGATGCATTGCAAGCTGCGCTCGCCAAGTCAGACGGCGGGCTCGATGCGGCACTGAAAGCCGCGGTCGATGCAGCAACTGAAGGCGCGGCGCGAACCGCGTCGATGCATCCACGGCGCGGGCGGTCGAGTTACGTTGGTGATCGCGCGCTCGGTCACGCGGACCCTGGCGCACATGCCGTGGCGTTGTGGCTCGCTGCGATTCGCGCCGCGCTCGCTGATTGAGCGGCTAATTCGTGAACGGGGAACCGAGAACCGGGAACTGCAGAAACGCAACGCAAAAGCCCATACGACTAACGCCGCACCCACGCCTGCACCCCTGGCTTAAAGAAAGCACTCGCCATCGAAATACGCCTTGCGCCAGCGCGTGATCGTCACGCGCTCGAACAAGTCGACCTGAGAGAACGGATCGGCCGCAATAAACTTTTCGGCCTCCTCGCGCGTTTCCAGATCGACGACATACACGCCGCCGCCCGCGCCGGTACCGTCGTCGTTCAGCTTTGCGCCGCAGGCGAGCAGCAGCGCCTTGTTTTTTTCCAGAAACGCCAGATGCGTCTCGCGCTCGCGCGTGCGGACGTCGGCGTGACCGGGCTTGTCAAACGTTTCGATGATATACGGCATGCGTGCTCCTCTCAGTTCGGGGCGATAGCGGACGGATGCTGCGCGAGCGGTGTGACGTCGACAACCAGATACGGAAATAGCGGTAGCGAACTGAGCAGCGTATGCAGTTCATCGTTCGACTCGACGTCGAACACGCTGTAATTCGCGTACTGCCCGGCCACGCGCCACAGGTGGCGCCACTTGCCCTCATGTTGCAGCTTCTGCGAGAACACTTTCTCTTCGGCCTTCAGGCGATCGATAAGTGCCTTGTCGGCGTCGGCAGGAATCTG
The DNA here is from genome assembly GCF_046030555.1 of Paraburkholderia sediminicola. Lineage (GTDB taxonomy): Bacteria > Pseudomonadota > Gammaproteobacteria > Burkholderiales > Burkholderiaceae > Paraburkholderia > Paraburkholderia sediminicola_E. Next base: position 12,261 of record NZ_JAQQCH010000030.1, read on the forward strand.
AACCTGCATATGAACGAGATACAGCATTCAAACCTCTCTATCGAATGAATAGACCGCCTTGCGGCGGCCGCATGTTTGCTCAACCCCAGGCGAGAATCGCCACGGTGTACACGATGCCGATCCAGAACATCATGATGACCGTATAGCCCATGATGTCCTTCAGTTTCAGCTTCGACAGCGCGAGCGCCGGCAGAATCCAGAACGGCTGCACCAGATCGTTCCATGCATTGCCGAGCATCACGGCGGTCGCGGTATGTCCCACCGATGCGCCGATCGACTTGGCCGCCTCGATCATGAACGGCCCCTGAATCACCCAGTGACCGCCGCCCGACGGTGCGAAGAAATTGATGAAAAACGAACTGATCAAGCCCCAGAACGGCAGCGTCGCAGGCGTCGCGATCTTGACGAAGAAATGTGAGAACGTATTGACCAGACCGGACGATGCCATGATCGCCATAATGCCCGCATAGAACGGGTATTGCAGAATGATGCCGCTGATCGTACGAATGCCTTCGTTCAGCTTCTCGACATAGCGAATCGGCGTGCCGAGCAGAATAATGCCGAGGAACAGAATGATGAAGTTGATCAGGTTCAGGTCCATCGAACCGCCGCCGTGGAAGTACAGCACCACGTAGACCACGCCGATTGCGCCGATCAGGTAGCTCAGCAGACGGCTGTTGTTCAGGCGACTGGCAATCGTGTTGCTTTCGCTGATATCCACTGCCGGTGCGGTGGTTTTTGGCGCGTCGTTCAGCGTGCGGTCGATCTCCGTAACCGGCTGGCCCGGCTTCGGATGCAGCCAGGCATTCAGCAGCGGCAGCGTGATGATGACAACGAGGCTTGTGATCAGCATCGCAGGCGAGAAAATCGTTTCCGACAGCGGAATCACACCCATCTGCGCTTCCATCGGGTGCCCCTTGGTGGAGATCAGCACCGGAATACTTGCCGATAAACCAAGACCGTACATCGTAAAGCCGCTGTACGCCGACGCGATGATCAATGGGTAATGTACCCCCTTGATGCTCATCGCCAGCTTGCGCGCGACGATCCCGCCGATCACCAGGCCAAAGCCCCAGTTCAGGTAACTGCCGATCCCGCCCACCAGCGTCGCGACGATCACCGCCATGCGCGGATCGTGCACCCGCGCGACGAGTCGATCGAGAAAGCGCTCGGTGAGCGGCGCGGTGGCGAGCACATAGCCCATCGCGAGAATCACAGCCATTTGCGTCGTGAACGCGAGCAACGCCCAGAAGCCCTTGCCCCAACTCAGCGTGAGCGCGCTCACCGCCTGGCCCTGAACCAGCACGGCGAGAATCATCGTGAGCAGGGTGAGGCCGATAGCGAAGACGAACGGGTCGGGCAGATACTTGCGCATCAGCTCCGTGAAGAAAGCGGTGATTTTCTGCATGTGACTGTCTCTAGCTTTGGTCGAATAGTATTTATCGGGTCATGCGGCGGGTACTGCGAATACGACGGGTACAACGGGTACAGCGGACAAGGCCGGATATGACTTATGAATCGTTTTGAGCGGAGTCCTTGCGATAGCGGGCCAGCCTCATCAATGCGCGGTCGCGCCACGCAACGCGTTCTTCCCACTGTTCTAGCGGCAGCGCACTACGGCGCGCAGCGGCCACGCCGGCGACGAGTTCCGGTGTCCACGGATCGTTCTGGCCGCGCTCCGCGCCCATGCGCGCATACGACGGCCCCATCTTCTGCGCATGTGAAGCGATACCGCCGCGCGTGTTCAGATCGATGGTTTCGAACGGACCGATCACCGACCAGCGCAATCCCAGCCCTTCGCGTACGACGGTATCGACGTCGTCCACTGAGGCAACGCCGTCGCGCACGAGGCAATACGCTTCGCGCAATAACGCGCCTTGCAGCCGGTTGAAGATGAAGCCTTCCACTTCCTTCGCGACGCGCACCGGCTTGAGGCCGGCCTCGGTGAAAAGGTCGATTGCATGGGTAACGGCGTCGTTGTCGGTAAAGGGCGCGGGCACGATTTCGATGACAGGAATCAGATACGGCGGATTGCCTGGATGAGCGACGAGGCACCGGCCACGACCCGGCAGCGTTTCATCGACAAAGCGTGAAGCCGCAAGAAACGACGACGCGCTCGCCAGAATCGCGTGCGGCGGCGCAGCGCTATCGAGCTCGATGAACAAGTCACGTTTGAGCTCTTCACGCTCGGGTGCGCATTCCTGCACGAGATCGGCGTCAGCTGCCGCCGCTTCTAAAGTCGCAGCGATTTCAACGCGCGCGGCCACATCGTCGGTGGATTCATCGAGCAGACCGAAGCGCGTCAACTCGATAAGCCGTTGCATGACTTCCACCGGCGCAAGTTCACGCCGCTCGGCCGCTGGATCGAATAGACGCACTTGCCAGCCGGCCCGCGCGAAGACGACGGCGAAGGCAATGCCGATGCTTCCACCACCGATGATTCCCACACGCCGCGTAGCCCGTGCGTCCATGCTCAGACTCCCGCGACGCCGACAGTCATACCACCGCACACGTACAACACCTGGCCGGTGACGAAACCGCTGCGTGCATCGAGCAGGTACGACGCGGCATGCGCGACGTCTTCCGGCGTTCCCACACGTTTGACCGGCACGCTGTCGATGATCGCGCGCGTGCGCGGTGCATCCGGCGGATTCGCGCGATCGAACAACTCCGTACGGATCGGGCCCGGGCCGATCGCATTGGCGGTGACGCCGAACGCGCCAAGCTCGAGCGCCCACACACGCGTCATGCCAATCAGTGCGGCTTTGGTTGCCGAATAGGCGGTGCGCAATTCCTTGCCGAGCGCCGCCCGCGACGACATATTCACGATCCGGCCGAAACCCTCTGCCTTCATGCCCGGCAACAACGCCTGCATGCATTGCAGCGAACAGCGCACGTTGAGCGCCCAAGCGCGTTCGAGTTCTTCGAGCGTTTGCTCTTCCGCATTCGCTGGCACTACAACGCCGACGTTATTCACGAGACGCGTGATCGGACCGTCTTCGAGTGCGCGTTCGAGCGCCGCCGCGGTTGCCTGCGGGTCCGACAGATCGGCGATCAATCCATTGCCGACGCGATCGATCACGACCACGTCGTAACCATCCGCCTTGCAACGCTCAGCGCATGCCGCGCCGATGCCGGCAGCCCCACCGGTAATCAAAACTCGTTCTTTGGTCATGTTTCGGATTCAGGGTAATAAAAGAGGAAAGGCTCAAACGGTGGCGATTGGCGTGACCGGCGAACCCATCGCGCCCGGCAATCTGAGCGGCGGCGCCGTCAGCATGAAATGCGAGCGGCCGTTTGCGCGCAGCCACGCGGCGAGGTCGCGCAAGTACCAGAGTTCGCCAAGCGGCAAGCCGAGCTTGAAGAGGCAATGGTGATGCAGCGGCATCAACGGGTGCTCGCCAGGCGTGGCCGGTGCGCGTGCGGGATAGCGTTCCACGGCGTAGTTGTCGGCGGCGAGCGCGGCGATGCCTGAGTCGGTGATCCATTGCAGCAGGCGTTCGTCGCGGCCGTCGAGTGCGCAGCAGTGGCTGTTGAGCACGCTTTCGTCGGGCTGGCGATTCATTTCCAGCACCATCTCGGCGAAACCGGTACGCAGCACCAGCATGTCGCCGCGTGCGATCTCGACGCGATCGGCTTCGATCGCAAACATCAGATCGTCGTAGCCGACCGTTCGATGTTCGCGCGCATAGTGCGCCGCCAGATCGACTAGTACGCCGCGGCCTTGCATGCCCTTCACCGCGAGATTTTCGATGCCGAGCACGTCGGCGTGACTGTGCTCGCCGCCGCAGACATGTGGCGCGAAGCCTTCGTCCGCCCGATACTCGATCGGCCCGACGATATCTGTATTGGCGCGATAGCCGTTGTAGTAGACGCTTTCCGGCACGCCGTCGCCGTCTGCGTCGAAGCGTGCGCCCACGTGCGCGAGCGAGTCCCATTGCGTCGAGTACTGCAGGCTCAGCAGCACCTGGTCGTCGCTGACCACGTCGGTCGCGCCTGCTTCGTTGCGCGCGAACGGGAAGTTGACGTAGGGCAGGCCGTCCTTGAACGTCGGCCGTAGCACGGGGGGATGACGGCGCACGTTGAGCTTGCTGTCGCCGGGAAAATCGAGTGGCAACGACAGGCAGAAACTCAATCCCGCACGGATTTCACGCGCGCCTTTGAGGACCTGTTCCGTGCCGATCAGATTCGGTCTGCCGAGTTGGTCGTCGGGGCCGAAGTCGCCCCAGTTCGATCCTTCGGGTTTGTTCTTCCAGCGCATTTCACCTTCCTTTGCTGACCTGGCCTAAGCGCTGCACGGCTCGCACAAACGGGCATTGAACGGAGGAGCGCGCCGTCACGCGAGCAGTGCGGGCGGGATCTGGCCGTAAATTTCAAGCAGCGCTTCGATCGCGCGGGGTTCGTTTTTCAACAGTCGCGCCTTCGGGCCGCCAATCACGAGCGCGAACGCCTCGCCGTGAATCAGGAAACCGCGCGCCAGTCCGGCCACGTCTTCGACGTTTTCGCCCGTCGAGCGATGCCAGCCGTTCTTCACGCCTTGCTCCACTTCGACCTCCAGCGTCTTTCGGTCGATCACCGAACCATCGGTCGATGCGGTCAAGGGCTCGCAACTGTCGAGCAGCTTGCGCCGCGCGTCTGTGGAAAGGGCGCCGAGCAAAGCCTTGCCCGCGGCGCTGGCATGCAGGTACATGAAGCCGCCAGGCTCGTCGCTATAGCGGATTTTCTGGCGCGACTCCATCACGTCGAGATAGACGACGCGGTTGCCGGCCAGCGTGGCGAGCGCCGCGGTCTCGCCGGTGGCGTCGCGCAGGGAGGTGAGCAGCGGCTGGAACAGCAGCGTCAGCGGGTCCTCGCTGCAAATGTCGCGAGCGACATGCAACAGCCGTTGCGTTGGGTAATAGCCGGCCTTCACACCGGGCGCGTAGAGATAGCCCTTGGCCACCATGGTTTGCAAAAGCGCGTGACAACTCGACAGCGGGATCTCGGTTCGACGCGCGATCTCGCTATAGATCATGGGTTGCCGCACTTCGGCAAAGAGATTTATCACGTCGAAGACGCGTACTGCAGTTTTCACATCCATGAGAACATTATCGGTATTTCGACAACCCGATGGCAATAGGGTACGGGGTATACACCTATGCCATGGGTGTCCTGCTATGGAGTGACTGCAGGGTAATCCCTTAATTGACGCCTGTTACGAGCGATCCTTATAGTCGCGCTTCTGTTCGCTAAAGGAAAGTAAGTTCTTTATGCGAACAATGGCGATGAGCGGGCGCTGGGTCCCTCTCGTGCATTCGCGACACAAAATGGAGACTTACCACGATGGCGCTCACGCTCGAAACGCAACACCGGAATGCCCGCAAAGCGGGCATTGCATCATTCGTTGGGACAACGATCGAATGGTATGACTTCTATGCGTACAGCACGGCGGCGGCGCTGGTGCTCGGCAAGATCTTCTTCCCGACAACCTCGGCACTGGCCGGTACGCTCGCGGCATTCGCAACTTTCTGGGTCGGCTTTCTGGCGCGGCCGATCGGCGGGATCATCTTCGGCCACCTCGGCGATAAAGTCGGCCGCAAGAAGACGCTGATCATCACGCTGATGCTGATGGGGTGTTGCACGACCGGCATGGGTCTGCTGCCCACCTATAACCAGGTTGGGCTAGTGGCGCCCGCGCTGCTGATTCTGCTCCGTCTGATGCAGGGCATTGCGATGGGCGGCGAGTGGGGCGGCGCCGTGGTGCTGTCGTCGGAACACGCGCCGAAGGGCAAGGAGATTCTCTATTCCGCTTTCGCGCAGCAAGGCTCGCCCGCGGGCAACCTGCTGGCGACCGTGGCGTTCCTGCTGACTTCGATGTTGCCCGATCACCAGTTCATGACGTGGGGCTGGCGCATTCCGTTCCTGTTCTCTGCGTTGCTGGTGGTGGTCGGCATGTTCATCCGCATGAGCGTCGAAGAGTCGCCGGCCATGCAGGAATTGAAGGACAAGAACAAGGTTGCGAAACTGCCGATCGGCGAAGTCTTGCGCAACCACAAAGGCCTGGTGGCGATGGGCGTGGGCGCTTGCGTGATCGGTCTGTCGGCAACTTACTTCAAGACGACTTTTGCGTTGTCATGGGCCGTAACGAGCATCGGCTTCGATCGCACGCAGTTTCTCACGGTGATTACCGGCGCGATCATCGTGCAACTCATCGTGCAGCCGTTCGGCGCGGTGCTCGCCACGAAAATGGACCTGAAAAAGGCGGTCATTTACATGCTGGTGCCTGAAATCGTCGCGCTGCCGCTGATGTTCTCGCTGATCGCCACCGGCTCGACGAAACTGGCAATGCTGGGTATGGCACTCGCCTCGATTCCGCACTCGCTGTACTACGCTGCAATGGCCGGCATTCTGGCGAAGTCGTTTCCGGTTCAGGTGCGCTACACCGGTATTTCGCTTTCCTATCAGATTTGCGGCATGGTGTTCGCCGGCACCACACCGATTCTCGGGCAGTATCTGCTGGGCGCGACCGGATCGATTCTTTCGGTCGTCGCGCTGGGAATCCTGCACGTGCTGATTACGCTGTTCTGCGCGCTGGGATTGATCACGCGTATGCATCAGGAGGGCGCGCGCGAGGCAGCCCGTTCGGCTGCGCTGGCGCAGAGCTGATCGCAAGGACCGACTGCCTGGTCAGTCAGCAGGTGTTTTGAAAGAGTCCGCCGCCGCCCGGAAAGCGCGGCGGATTTGTCACGGACGGAGCAGATCGAAGCCGGCCAGCGCGACAACCCCGCTGACGACGATCAGGGCCACCGAATGCTGTCCGAAGTAGAGAAAGCCCGCGGCCGACCAGCTCGTTAGACAGAATGCTGCGATACGTTTCATCGTTTAGAAGCCCAAAGCGACAGCCAATAACCCACTGACCACCCCGCAAGCCACCACCGCCAGCGTCACCACCGTCAGCACGCGCCTGTGAAAGGAGCGGCCGAGCATCGCCATTGAAGGCACGCTGATCAGCGGCAACGTCAACAGCAATGCGCCAGCCGGCCCGGCGGCCATGCCGAAGGAGAGCATGGCCTGAATGATCGGCACTTCGCCCGCGGTCGGAATCACAAATAACGTGCCGGCGATCGACAAAGCAATGATCCACAGCAGGCTGTTATCGATGCTGGGTCCGATGTGCGGAAACAGCCATGCCCGTGCCGCGCCGAGAATCAGCACCAGCACGATGTATTCAGGAATCAGCCGCAGCGTCATGGTTCCGAGGATCTTCACCCAGCGCGTGAACGCGGTACCCGGATCGTCGGTCGTGACCAGTTGCGCCATGGCTTCGCGCGATGCTTCGGCTTCTTTCGGCGTGACCATGCGGTTCACCAGATAGCCGAGTCCGAACACCATCACGAGGCCTAGGGCGAGCCGTAAGCCCATCCATTGCCAGCCGAGCACGAAGCCCATGAAGATCAAGGTGGCCGGATTGAGGGCCGTGTTACCCAGCCAGAACGCGATCGCCGCGCCCGGTGCCGCCTGCCGGGCGCGCAAGCCGGCCACGACCGGCGCCGCGCAGCACGTGCACATCATGCCCGGCAACGACATCAGGCCGCCTTTCACCACGCTGCTGAAGTCGGTCCGGCCGAGCGCACGCGCGACCCATTGTGGCGGAATCAACGCCTGCACCGCCGAGCCCAGCAGAAGGCCCAGCACCATGGCTTGCCAGATCGCCTTGCCGTAGGCCAGCGCGTAATCGATGGCCGCCTGCCAGGACGCCGCTGGCGCGCTCGACGACGTACCCATCAGGATCGACTTGCCGATGGAGTGCTGGCTCGCGGCGACGAAGGCGCGGTTGTAGTACGGGAACCACTTCACATAGAAGAGGCCGACGACGGCGATCAGCAGAAATACGATCCAGCCAAGGGCGACACGGGGCTGCCGAAGGGTTGATTGCATGATGGATGGTCTTGACTTTAGTTTTGGATCAGATGACGGCGAGCGCGCTGTTATCGAGCTGAGCGAGAAGTGCCTTTGCCTGCTCGACGACATCGGCGTCGTTGGGCCGAAAATTCATTTGCAACGCACGCGGCAGGTGGACGAAATGCTGATGGCTGCTGCGCGCGTATGCCGGATCATAGTGCCGTTCGATCAGCTCGCGGGCGAGTTCGGCCCGCCTATTTTCATCGACGAGGTGTTGCCAGCCCGTGACGCGCTCCCGGCTATGCAAACCGATCATCTTCTGCAGCTGCGCTTTCAGCGATTCAGGATCGTCGAACAGATGAGCGTAGTCGTGCAGCAGGAACGCCGCCCGATCTTCGTGGCTCGACAACACTTCGACGCAGGCGCCCTCATGAAACGTATCGAGGAGCGCGAGCGGCAGCGAAATCGAACCAATCCGCCGGCTTTCCGCTTCGACGAATACCGGCCGGTTGGGATCGAACGTGCGCAGGGCGGTCACCAGCAGCGTGTCGAAGCGCTTTTGCGACGGTTGCGTAACGCCTGCCCATGCGCCGAGCAGCGAGCCGCGATGGGCCGCCAGCGCTTCGAGATCCAGCGTCTGCGCACCCGCCTGATTCAGTGCTTCGAGCAGGCGCGTCTTGCCGCTGCCTGTCGGGCCTACCAGCGCGATGTAGTTGAATGCCTTCGGCAATGAGTCGAGGGTGTCCAGCGTTGCGCGCCGATAGCCTTTATAGCCGCCGTCCAGCTGACGTGCCGGCCAGCCGATCATATTGAAGAGCGTCGTGACCGAACCTGAGCGCTTCCCACCGCGCCAGCAATAGATCAGCGGCCGCCAGTTGCGTGGCCGGTCGGCAAAAGTCGTTTCCAGGTGATGCGCGATGTTGCGCGCAACGAGTGCCGCGCCGATCCGCGTGCCTTCGAACGGCGAGACCTGTTTGTAAGTCGTACCGACCAGAACACGCTCTTCGTTGCTCAGCACAGGCGCATTGAGCGCGCCGGGAATGTGGTCTTCGGCGAATTCGAGAGGCGTGCGCACATCGATGATTTCATCGAAATCACCGGCTTGATCGAGGCAGACGAGTAGGTTTTTCAAGGGGTTACGGACGAAACGAACCGGCGGGAGGAGCGAAATTATCGCATGCGCCGTGAATGCCGGCTGGCGGGCCGTTCGGCCCCGCTTCCAGACCCTGCGCTTCGGCTTACGCATAAACCCCGCTTGCTGCTCAGATCACCTCGACTTGCTTTTCTCCGCTGACCATTTCGCCAATCACGCGCGCCTCGTCGAAACCGTCGGCGCGGAATAGGGCGAGCACCTCGTCGACCGCTTCCTGCGCGCATGAAACCAGCAGACCGCCCGAGGTTTGCGGATCCGTGAGCAGGGTGCGGGCAGTCGACGGCAATGAGGTCGGCAACACGATGTCTTTACCGTAAGCGTCCCAGTTTCGCCCCGAAGCACCGGTAAAAATGCCGGCCTCCACGAAGCTGACCACGTCCGGCAACCAAGGCAAATCCGCATAGCGCACGCGGGCAGTCAGATTCGAACCGCGGGCCAATTCCAGTGTATGACCGAGCAAGCCAAAACCGGTGATGTCCGTCAGGGCATGCACGCCATCGAGCCTGGCCAACTCGGCGCCCGGCCGGTTGAGCTTGGTTGTGGCCGCAATCATCGCGGCATAGCCGTTTGAATCGAGCCGGTCCTTTTTCAACGCCGCCGACAGCACGCCCACGCCCAGCGGCTTGCCGAGGATCAGTACATCGCCCGCTCGCGCACCGGCATTGCGTTTGACCCGCCGCGGATCGACCACACCGATCGCAACCAGGCCGTAAATGGGTTCCACCGAATCGATCGAGTGGCCGCCGGCGAGCGGAATGCCTGCTTCGGCGCAGACCGACTCGCCACCCTTCAGCACCGCAGCGATTACGTCGTGCGGCAATACATTGATCGGCATGCCGACAATCGCCAGCGCCATGAGAGGCTTGCCGCCCATGGCATAGACGTCGGACAGCGCATTGGTTGCGGCGATGCGGCCGAAGTCGAACGGGTCGTCGACGATCGGCATGAAGAAGTCGGTGGTGGCGACGATCGCCTGCTCGTCATTGAGCCGGTAGACGGCAGCGTCGTCGGCGGTATCGTTGCCCACCAGCAGGTCAGGAAAGAACGGCAGCGGTGCGCTCCGCTTGAGCAGATCGGCAAGCAGTCCGGGGGCGATCTTGCAGCCGCAACCGCCGCCGTGAGACAGGCTGGTCAGGCGGGGTGAATGGCTTGGGGCAGGGAGGGTATCGGTCATTATGGCGCGGATTTCGGGCTTCGAATGACCGCATTATGGCGGTTGTTCGCACGCGGTGCAGGACTGCGGGCACCCACCGGCTTCGTTGAAATCGGCTGCGGCGCTTCATATTTAACAATGTTAATCAGGTGCGCAGTCTCGCTGCAGGACTTCATATCGCCTTCTATAATCGATTTTAGTATCCCCAAAAAAGCCGAGGCCATTACATGACCCACATGTCCCGGCGACAGTTTCTGAAGGTCTCCGCCAGCACGCTCGCCGGATCAAGTTTGGCCCTCATGGGCTTCTCTCCGGCACCCGCACTAGCCGAAGTCCGTCAGTACAAACTGTCGCGCACAACTGAAACCCGCAATACTTGCCCGTACTGTTCGGTGGGCTGCGGCATCCTGATGTATGGACTTGGCGACAACGCCAAGAACGCAAAGTCCAGCATCATCCATATCGAAGGCGATCCCGATCACCCGGTGAATCGCGGCACGTTGTGCCCGAAGGGCGCGAGCCTGATCGACTTCATTCATAGTGAGAGCCGTCTGAAGTATCCGGAGTACCGCGCGGCTGGATCGAATGAATGGACGCGGATTTCGTGGGAAGACGCGCTCGACCGTATCGCGAAGCTGATGAAGGAAGACCGCGATGCCAATTTCGTCGAGACGACGGAGGACGGCAAGAAGGTCAACCGCTGGCTGACCACCGGCATGCTCGCTGCATCGGCCGGTAGTAATGAAGTGGGATATTTGACGCACAAGACTGTCCGCAGTCTTGGCATGCTCGCATTCGATAATCAGGCACGTGTCTGACATGGCCCGACGGTGGCAGGTCTTGCCCCGACGTTTGGCCGTGGAGCGATGACGAACCATTGGGTCGACATCAAGAACGCGGACGTGATTCTGGTAATGGGCGGCAATGCGGCCGAGGCGCACCCGTGCGGTTTCAAGTGGGTCACGGAAGCGAAGGCGCATCGCAAGGCAAGATTGATCGTGGTCGATCCGCGCTTTACGCGTACGGCATCGGTCGCGGACTACTACGCGCAGATTCGGACCGGCTCGGACATCGTGTTCCTGGGCGGGGTGATCAACTATTTGCTCACCAACGACAAGATTCAGCACGAGTACGTCAAGAACTACACGGATATGCCGTTCATCGTGCGCGAGGATTTCTCGTTCACAGACGGGCTTTATTCAGGCTACAACGCTGACAATCGCAAGTACGATCAGAGTTCGTGGGATTACGAACGCGGCGGCGACGGCTTTGCCAAAATCGATCCCACGCTTCAGCATCCGCGCTGCGTCTACAACCTGATGAAGCAGCACTACTCGCGCTATACGCCCGAGCAGGTCGAAAAAATCTGCGGCACGCCGAAGGAAAAATTCCTCAAGGTGTGCGAGATGCTGGCATCGACGGCCGTGCCTGGGCGCGCCGGTACGATCCTGTATGCGCTCGGCTGGACGCATCACTCGGTCGGCTCGCAGATCATCCGCACCGGCGCAATGGTGCAATTGCTGCTGGGCAACATCGGCATTGCGGGCGGCGGCATGAACGCGCTGCGCGGTCACTCGAACATCCAGGGCTTGACCGACCTCGGCCTGATGTCGAACCTGTTACCAGGCTACATGACTTTGCCGATGGAAGCCGAGCAGGACTTCGACGCGTACATCATGAAACGGGCAACCCAGCCGTTGCGCCCGAACCAGCTCAGCTACTGGCGTAATTACCGCGCGTTCCACGTCAGCTTCATGAAGTCGTGGTGGGGCGATAACGCGACTGCCGGGAACAACTTCGGTTTCGACTATCTGCCGAAGCTCGATAAGTCATACGACATGCTGCAGGTCTTCGAGCTGATGAATCAAGGCAAGATGACCGGCTACATCGCGCAGGGCTTCAACCCGCTTGCCGCGGCGCCCAACAAGGCGAAGATCGGTGCCAGTCTGGCCAAGCTGAAGTGGCTCGTCATCATGGATCCGCTCGCCACTGAAACTTCTGAGTTCTGGAAGAACTTCGGCGAGTTCAACGACGTCGATCCAGCCACGATCCAGACGGAAGTGTTCCGATTGCCGACTACCTGTTTCGCGGAAGAGCGCGGCTCGCTGGTCAGCTCCAGCCGCGTGCTGCAGTGGCACTGGCAGGGCGCGGACGGCCCGGGTGAATCGAAGAGCGACCTGGAGATCATGTCAGGGCTCTGGCTGCGCATTCGTAAGGCTTATAAGGAGAACGGCGGCAAGTATCCCGATCCGATTCTCAACATGAGCTGGCCGTATTCGGACCCGGAAAGCCCAACGCCTGAAGAAATCGCCATGGAGTTCAATGGCAAGGCACTCGCCGACGTGACCGATCCCGCTGACAAAACCAAGGTGCTCGCCAAACAGGGCGAGCAATTGGCCGGCTTCGCGCAACTTCGGGACGACGGCAGCACGGCAAGCGGCTGCTGGATCTTCTGCGGTTCCTGGACCGAAGCGGGCAACCAGATGGGCCGCCGCGACAACTCTGATCCGACCGGCATCGGCAATACGCTGAACTGGGCGTGGGCGTGGCCTGCGAACCGGCGGATTCTGTACAACCGTGCTTCGTGCGACGTCAGCGGCAAGCCGTTCGATCCCACGCGCAAGCTGATCGCCTGGAACGGCAAAGCGTGGACCGGAGCGGATATTCCTGACTTCAAGGTCGACGAACCGCCTGAAAACGGCATGAATCCGTTCATCATGAACCCGGAAGGTGTCGCGCGTTTCTTCGCGCGAGACGGTCTGGTGGAGGGGCCGTTCCCCGAGCACTACGAACCATTTGAGACACCGCTCGGCTACAACCCCCTGCATCCGGATAACAAGGCGGTTGTCAGCAATCCGGCGGCGCGCGTGTTTCCTGACGATCGGGCCGCGTTCGGCACGCATGAGAACTTCCCGCATACGGCGACCACCTATCGTCTGACCGAACATTTCCACTACTGGACCAAGCACGCGCGTTTGAACGCGATCGTGCAGCCGCAGCAGTTCGTGGAGATCGGCGAGGATCTGGCGAAGGAAGTGGGCGTGGTCGCGGGGGATCGCGTGAAGGTGTCGTCCAATCGCGGGCACATCATCGCCGTGGCGCTCGTCACCAAGCGGATCAAACCGCTGATGATCGAAGGGAAAAAGGTACAGACAGTCGGGTTGCCGTTGCATTGGGGCTTCAAGGGACTCACGAAGCCGGGCTATCTTGTCAATACGCTGACGCCCTCCGTGGGCGACGGGAATTCGCAAACACCGGAATTCAAGTCGTTCCTCGTCAAGGTCGAAAAGGCATAAGGAAAAGAGATGGCACTGCAATCATTGGACATCAAACGCCTCTCGGCCACGACCTTGCCAGAACCGCAAGTGCGTGTGCCGGTCACGGGCACGGTCGCCAAACTCATCGATGTATCGAAGTGCATCGGCTGCAAGGCGTGTCAGACAGCCTGTATGGAGTGGAACGATCTGCGCGACGAGATCGGCACGACGACCGGCATCTATGACAACCCGCGCGATCTGTCAGAGCATTCGTGGACCGTCATGCGGTTCTCGGAGTACGAAAATACCGAGGGTGATCTCGAGTGGCTCATCCGCAAGGACGGCTGTATGCACTGCGAGGATCCGGGCTGCCTGAAAGCGTGTCCTTCGCCGGGCGCGATCGTGCAGTACACGAACGGCATCGTGGATTTTCACGAGGAAAACTGCATCGGTTGCGGGTATTGCGTGACCGGTTGCCCGTTCAACGTGCCGCGCATTTCGAAGAAGGACAATCGCGCGTACAAGTGCACGTTGTGTTCGGACCGCGTGGCTGTCGGTCAGGAACCGGCGTGCGTGAAAACCTGTCCGACCGGCGCGATCATGTTCGGCACCAAGGAGGACATGAAGCAGCAGGCGGCGGATCGGATCGTCGATCTGAAGGAGCGCGGTTTCCAGAACGCGGGGTTGTACGATCCTGCCGGCGTGGGCGGCACGCACGTGATGTATGTACTGCATCACGCCGACAAAGCCAATCTGTATCATGGCTTGCCGCAGAATCCGAAGATCAGCGCAATGGTTTATCTGTGGAAGGGTCTGGCGAAGCCGCTGGCGCTGGCAGGTATCGCGCTTGCAGCGTTGGCCGGCTTCTTCCACTACACGCGCGTCGGCCCGAACGAGGTGACGGAGGCGGATGAAGCCGAAGCACAGCACGAAGCCGATGAAGCACGCCGTTCGCGGGAGGCATCCGATGAAGCACGCTGAAAACCACGAGCACGTCGTGTTGAAAGACGTGAAGGGCAACAGTCTGATCCAGCGCTATACGCCGAATGAACGGACGAATCACTGGATCACCGCCATCACGTTCGTCTTGCTGGCGCTCTCCGGCCTCGCCATGTTTCATCCGGCAATGTCGTGGCTCTACGCGATCTTCGGCGGTGGCCAATGGACGCGAATTTTGCATCCGTTTGTCGGCTGCGTGATGTTCCTGTCGTTCCTGATTCTTGCGTTGCGCTTCTGGCATCACAACTATCTGGACAAAGCCGACATCCAGTGGATGAGACAGATCGACGACGTGCTCAACAATCGCGAGGAAAAGCTCCCCGCGATCGGTAAGTACAACGCCGGTCAAAAGCTGCTATTTTTCACGATGGTGATCTGCCTGCTGCTGTTGCTGGCGAGCGGCATCGTGATCTGGCGGCGGTATTTCTCGTTCTATTTCCCGATCGAGATCATCCGCCTCGCGGTACTCGTTCATGCCGCGGCTGCGTTCGTGCTGATCGTCGGCATCGTCGTGCACATTTATGCGGCGCTGTGGATCAAGGGATCGATCGGGGCGATGACGCGTGGTACCGTGACCTACGGCTGGGCGAGAAAGCATCATCCGAACTGGTTCAAGGAAATAATCGGCAAGTAGGATTGGTAAGAAGCGCCGCGCAGCTTGCCGCGCGCCGCATCCCGAGCCGCCGCCCTTGTTCGATGAACTGCGGCGGCTCTTCAGTTCTCAGTGCAGTTTTTAGAGGTTGATACTTTGGTTCAACGCATTCTTGAAGCCGGCGATATCGAGTCGCTGGATCACACCGCGATTCCCCGCATCCGCACGCCGGAACGGCTGCTGGTCTTTTCGGCGCGCGCCGCGAGGCTGCGCCAGCTCGCGGCGCGCAGCAATCCGATCGCCGGTTATTTGCGCCTGATGGCCGTGCTGGCGGATGCGCAGCAAACCGTGATCACCGGCTTCAAGGCGAAGCCGCCCAGCGCAGAACTGATCGCGAGCGCGCAACAGCATTCCATGCCGCTGATTCCGGCGCTTTCCGGTGTGCGCGATCCGGCATGGCACGATGTTCTGCGTCAATTACTCGACAGGGTGGAAGCCGCGGGTCCGCTCACGCCGCCGCTCGAAGCGCTCATTGAAAAGCTGCGCACACTCGATCAAGCCACGCTCGACACACAGGCTGACGCGATCTTCGCGCAGCGTTTCGGGGAGGTCGATCCGGCGAGCGCACCGTTCATCATGGCCGCGCTGCAAGTGGTGTGGACCGACCTCGCCGCCGATATTGACAAGCGCGAAGTGCCGTACATCGAGACGCTCGGCCTGTGTCCCGTATGCGGATCGCATCCGGTAGCGAGCATGGTGCGTGTGGGCGGCACGTATGACAATTACCGCTACCTGCAATGCGGCCTGTGCGCGACAGAGTGGCACATGGTCCGGTCGAAATGCTCGAACTGCGATTCGACCAAGGGCATTGCCTATCACGCCGTCGGCTCGCAGGACGCCGACGAAGTCACCCGGGAAGCCGATTCGAGGAATGCGTTTTTGAAGGCGGAGTCGTGCGACGAATGCCATACTTACCGGAAGATCGGCATTCAGTCGAAGGACTACGATTTCGAACCGTTCGCGGACGATCTCGCCAGTCTCACGCTGGACCTGCTGATGGGAGCGGAAGGCTATCGGCGCGCGTCGCCGCATCCGTGGCTTTGGCCAGAGCAGGCCGACAGCGCGGCTGAGTCTTCCGGCGTATCGGGCTGAAGCGCGACTGAGAAAAAGGATTGCCTTGTGAGCGATGTAACCGGCTCCGAATTGCGCGCGCTGATGGCGCGTGTGCCGTCGGTGGAAAAAGTGATGGCGTCGGCCGAGTTTGCGGCGTTGCTGACTGAGTTCGGCCGCACGCAGGTGTTGGGTGCCTTGCGTCACGCGCTCGACACCTGGCGCGCCAGCGCGCAGTTGGGCGCAGCGTCGGTGAGCGCGCTTGATGTCGCACAACTGCAGGCGTCGGTCGAGGCCACGCTACGCCGCCGCAACGCGGCGCGCTTGCGCAGCGTCTTCAATCTGACCGGCACCGTGCTGCATACCAATCTCGGCCGCGCCTTGCTGCCGGACGAAGCGGTGCAGGCCGTGATGAAAGCTCTCACGCAGCCGGCTAATCTCGAGTTCGATCTCGGCACCGGCAAACGCGGCGACCGCGACGATCTGATCGACGAACTCATCTGCGAACTGACCGGCGCTGAAGCGGCGACTGTGGTCAACAACAATGCCGCCGCCGTGTTGCTCACGCTATCCGCGTTGGCCTCCAAGAAAGAAGTGATCGTGTCGCGCGGTGAGCTGGTTGAAATCGGCGGCGCGTTTCGCATTCCCGACATCATGAGCCGCGCGGGCGCGAAGCTGCGCGAAGTCGGCACCACCAATCGCACGCATCTGAAGGATTACGACGAAGCCATTGGCCCGCAAACCGCGTTGCTGATGAAAGTCCACGCGAGCAACTATGCGATCAACGGATTCACCAAAGAGGTCGGTGTCGGGGCCATCGCGCCGCTGGCCCACGCACGCGGCATCGCGGTTGCCGTCGACCTCGGCAGCGGCACGCTGGTCGATCTGACGCAATGGGGCTTGCCGCGTGAGACGACGGTGCGCGAAACCATTGAAGCCGGCGCCGACCTTGTCACGTTCAGCGGCGACAAGTTGCTGGGCGGCCCGCAAGCCGGGTTGATCGTCGGCCGGTGTGGTTTGATCGCAAAGATCAAGAAGCATCCGCTCAAGCGCGCGTTGCGAGTCGGCAAGCTGACGCTCGCGGCCCTGGAGCCCGTGCTGCAGATGTACCGTTCGCCGGAAAAGCTCGCTGAGCGGCTGACTACGCTGCGCTTGCTCACGCGTCCGAGCGACGACATCCGGCTCGCCGCCGAGCGTGTGCAGCCCGCGTTGCAGCGTGCGGCTGGAGAGCGCTATGTTGTGGTGGCCGAGCCGATGTTCAGTCAGATCGGCAGCGGAGCATTGCCCGTCGATGTGTTGCCGAGCTACGGCCTCGTCGTCAGGATTGCCGACGGCAAGCGCGGTGGCCGCCAATTGCTCGCGCTCGAGAAGCGCTTGCGCGAGATGGCGCGTCCCGTCATCGGCCGTATCGCGGACGACGCGTTACGCCTCGACCTACGCTGTCTCGAAGCCGCCGACGAAGCGCAACTGGTCGAGCAACTGATGGGCATGCACGCATGATCGTAGGTACGGCCGGACATATCGACCACGGCAAAACGAGTCTGGTGAGGGCCCTGTCGGGTGTCGATACGGATCGTCTCAAGGAAGAAAAAACGCGCGGCATTTCGATCGAACTGGGCTATGCGTACGTGCCGCTAGAAAACGGCGACGTGCTCGGCCTGATCGACGTGCCGGGCCACGAAAAGCTCGTCCACACCATGACGGCGGGCGCGAGCGGAATCGATTTCGCGCTGCTCGTGATCGCTGCCGATGACGGTGTGATGCCGCAAACGCGCGAACATCTGGCGATTGTGGAACTGCTCGGCATCAAGCGTGGTGCGATAGCGTTGACCAAGATAGACCGCGTTGACGCGCAGCGACTGCAGGAAGTGCACGACGAGATTGCGGCGTTTCTGCGCGGCAGCGTGCTGCAGGATGCACCCGTGTTCGATACCTGCGCAACGCGTGACGACGATCCTGGCGTGGCCGCGTTGAAGGCGCACCTGCACGCAGCGGCAGCAGCGTGGCGCATGAAGCGCGACGACGGCCTGTTCCGTCTCGCGGTCGACCGGGTCTTCACGCTTGCGGGTCAAGGCACGATCGTGACTGGGACTGTGGTATCGGGACGCGTAGCGGTAGGCGATACGATGCTGCTCGCGCCAAAAAATCAGCCGGTGCGCGTGCGTGGTATTCATGCGCAGAATCGCCCATCCGAGATCGGACGGGCAGGCGAGCGCTGCGCGTTGAACCTTGCTGGTATCGACAAGAGCGCGATCGACCGCGGCGACTGGATCGTCGATCCACGTCTGTCGCAAGCCTCGGAACGTATTGACGTCATGCTGACGCTGCTTGCTGATGCACCGTTGACGCTGGAGCATTGGGCGCCGCTGCATGTGCATCTGGGCACGCAGCATCAGGTGGCGCATGCCGCGTTGCTCGATGGTGAGACGCTCGGCGCAGGTCAGCGGGCGCGTGTGCAACTCGTGTTCGAGCGGCCGGTGTGTGCGCTTCCCGGCGATCGCTTTGTTGTGCGTAATGCGCAGGCTAATCGCACGGTTGGCGGCGGTCATGTGCTCGATCCATTTGCGCCTTCACGCAAGCGTCGTTCCCCCGAACGGCTGGCGTGGCTTGACGCGATTCAGATCATGCTCGACACGGGCACGCTGGGTCCGCTCCTCGCAAGGGCGCCGCATGGGTTGTCTCGCTCGTTGCTGGAAAGGCTGACGGGCATGCAGGCGACTGCGCTCGCGTTGCCGTCTAACACGCGCGTCGTGGCGCTTTCCGGTAACGATGCGTTGTTGATCGCAGATGCGTCATGGCAAGCCTTGGCTACGCGGCTGACTACGACACTTAAGCACTACCACGAGCGCTCGCCGGACGAACTCGGCCCGGATGGTTCGCGCTTGCGGCGGATCGCAGCACCGCTCGTTGACGACGCTTTGTGGCGGGCGTTAGTCGACGATGCGGCGGCGCGCGGCGAGATCGTCAGACGTGGGCCGTGGTTGCATCTGCCGGACCACGCGGTGACGCTCGACGAAGCCGAACGCGCGCTCGCGCCGGTGCTGCTGACAACACTGAAGGACGGACGTTTCGATCCGCCGTGGGTGCGCGATCTGGCCAACGCGCATGGCGTATCCGAAGATCGCGTGCGGCAGCTGCTGCGCAAGCTCGCGCGGCAGGGCGAGATTTTTCAGGTCGTGCGTGATCTCTTTTATCACCAGGAGGTGATTCGCGAGCTAGCTTTGGTCGCGGCTTCGGAAGCGCAAAAGAACGCGGGTACCGTAGCGGCAGCACCGTTTCGCGATGTCACCGGTCTTGGCCGAAAACGCGCGATTCAGCTTTTGGAATTCTTCGACCGGGTTGGATATACTCGCTTTCACCGTGGCCTGCATCTGATGCGCACGGATAGTCGTTGGCTCGATCTGTTTTGATTCAGCGTTCGAGTTGTGATGTGTAGTTCAGGTAGTTCAATCACCGTAGGAAGGCATTCGTGTCCGGTGGCGCGGCTGGGCTTCAAACCCAGTTGAGGGCGTCAGACGCTCTCAGGTCGGTTCGACTCCGGCTGCCTTCCGCCAGTCAAGGCTTCCTGGCAATTCCAATATCTTCCGAAAACATCCTCTAGATCGCTGATTTCAAAGCGGTTTATGGGTAACGACATGCTTGCTGCTTCCATCAAGGTCCCGCACAATTTCCGCATGAAGTATGGGTAGCAAGATGAGTCTCGGTCCGCTTTCGCGAGTCTCGCTTGGCGAGGTGCGGAAATTGGCCGCCGGATAGCGTGACATGGTCAGAGACCTGATTGATCCCATCCTCGCCCGGAGTGAGCAGCAGCGCCGACAGTTGCTCGATATCTCTTCGGATACCAATGTAACTTTCCGTGAGGCAGCCGAAGCGTTTATATCCGCGTACAGGAACCTCAGTGGCGCAACCGCAAGCATGTCCAGCAGTGGGGCAACACGCTTAGGACGTACGCATATCCGATGATCGGCGAAATCCGGGTGCGTGACATCGATACCTCGATGATCGTACGGATTCTCCAGCCGATCTGGACGAAAAAGGCGGAGACCGCGCGCCGCGTGCGCGGCCGCATCAAGGCCATCCTCGATGCCGAGACTGTGCTGGGCCATCGCACCGGCAGCAACCCGGCGCGGTACGTTGACCATCTACAACTCGTCTTACCGCGGTCGAAGAAGCGGTCGCAAGTGAGACACCATCCGGCGTTGCCCTGGGAAGATATCCCGAGTTTCGTGCGCGAACTGGAGCAACGTCCCCGACGTGCGGCACGGATCCTCCACCTGCTCATCCTCACGGCAACCCCCACGAACGAGGTGCGCTTTGCGAGGCCAGAGGAATTCGACTTGGACAACCGTGGGTGGTCAATCCCTGGCGACCGCACGAAAAGTGGTCGGCCGCTTCGCGTGCCGCTTTGTGAGTGAGCCCTCGAAATCGTGCGTAGTGCGCTTCCCAAGGTGGATAAGCGGGCGTAGCGATTGTTGAATTTCAAACTCCGCTTAGCGTGCGTGTAATCGTGTCGCAAAACCATTGCTGAGCTGCCGAATCTTCTGCGTGCGGCTGCCAATAGAGGTTGACATCGAAGGACGATATCGGAAACGGCAATGGCAGCGTCCGCATCCTTCCGTCGCTGGCAAAAGCACGCGCGACGCGAGTGGGAAGCGTCAGGATAAGGTCAGTCGACGCAATGACTGCAACGATATTTGTGAAGTGCGGCACGCGAAGCGCAATTCGTCGGGACAGTCCCATCTCCGTCATCACGTCCTCCACCAGGTGGTGTCCTGAGAAGGGAGCGACCACTGCATGGTTCGCAGACACATATTCTTGCAGGTTCAGCGTCTCACCGATCGCCGGATGCGCAGCGCTGAGCAAACAGGAATAGGTCTCCGTGAACAGCGTCCGCTTTCTTGCCTGGCCGCCCGTGAGTTGCAGGTTTCCGACGGCCGCGTCAACGCTTCCGGTAGTCAGCCATTCGGTAATCCGTTCGCTGTCGAGCTGCACGACTTCCAATCCCACCGAAGGCGCGATTGTCTGCAGTTCTTTGACAAGAAATGGGAGGAAATAGAGCTCTCCAAGGTCGGATAGCGCAAGCCGGAAGCACCGGGTTGACTGCGTCGGGTCGAAGTCGCGCGTGGCGGAGATGGCCGTCTCGATGCTATCCAGCGCGTTCTTGAACGCTTGAAACAGCTGGGTGGCGTTGAACGTCGGAATCATTCCTTCACGCGTACGCGTGAAGAGCGGATCCTGTAACAGGTCGCGCAGCCGGTTCAAGGCGTAACTCACGGATGGCTGCGTGATGAACAGGCGCTTCGCGGCGGCGCTCACACTTCCCGTCTCATATATAGCAACGAAGGCACGAATGAGGTTCAGGTCGGTTGTGGTCACGATGATTACCATATATAGACAACATCTATTATCGGATAGAAAAATAGACGATTTGATTTATTTTATATCGAGTCCTAGCATCGATGTATTGACTAGGAAAAAATCTCATGACCACCGTTCACCAGGCATGCTATGAAATCCTTCGCGAGCAAGGATTGACCACTTTCTTCGGTAACCCGGGTTCGAACGAGTTGCCGTTCCTCAAGGATTTTCCGAAGGACTTCCGCTACATCCTGGGCCTTCAGGAGGCAGCCGTAGTGGGGATGGCCGACGGTTACGCGCAGGCGACCGGCCGCCCGGGTTTCGTGAATCTGCACTCGGCGGCGGGCACCGGTAACGCCATGGGCGCGCTCGCCAACGCATGGAACTCGCATACGCCGCTGGTCGTAACGGCCGGGCAACAGGTTCGTGCAATGGTCGGCGTCGAAGCATTGTTGGCAAACGTCGATGCAGCAACGCTGCCTCGTCCGCTGGTGAAGTGGAGCTGCGAGCCGAGCTGCGCCCAAGAGGTTCCGCTCGCATTAAGCCGCGCTATTCACACGGCTGCTACGCCGGCCGCAGGACCGGTGTACGTCTCGGTGCCATACGATGACTGGAAACAGGAAGCAGGCCCGGGCGTCGAACATCTGGCGAAGCGGCGCGTCGAGCTGGCGGGCCTGCCGTCTGCGGAATCGCTAGCGGAGCTGGTTGCATCGCTGGAAGGCGCCTGCAACCCGGCTATGGTTGTCGGTCCCGACGTTGATGCGAGCAATGCAAACGCGTTCGCAGTCGTGCTCGCCGAGAAGCTTTCGATGCCGGTATGGATGGCTCCGTCAGCGCCTCGCTGCGCTTTTCCTACCACTCATGCGTGCTTCCGTGGATTGTTGCCGGCTGGTATCGCGAGCATCAGCCGTATTCTCGACGGCCATGACCTCGTGCTCGTCGTCGGCGCGCCAGTGTTCCGGTATCACCAGTACGAACCGGGCGACTACCTGCCGAAGGGCACCCGCCTTATCGCTATCACGTGCGACATCAATGAAGCGACTCGCGCACCGATGGGTGATGCAATCATTGCGGACGTGGCACTAACGCTTCGCGCGCTGAGTGAGAAGGTTTCGCAGAGCACCCGGCCGGTTCCCGCCGCGACGCGTCGCCCGGAGCCAGCACCCGAAGTGCCCGGTCCGCTGACACCCGAGCGCGTGTTCGATATCCTCGATGAGATGGCGCCGCGTGACGTCATTTACGTGAACGAGTCGACCTCGACTACAAACATCCTGTGGCAGCGGCTGCGTATGACCGAGCAGGGAAGCTATTACTTCGCGGCAGCCGGCGGTCTCGGCTTCGCGCTGCCCGCTGCCGTCGGGATTCAACTGGCAAAGCCCGAACGGCAGGTTATTGGTGTGATTGGCGACGGTTCGGCTAACTACGGCATCCAGGCACTCTGGACCGCTGCTCAATACGACATCCCGGCGATTTTCATCATCATGAAGAATGGCACGTATGGTGCGTTGCGCTGGTTCGCCGGCGTCCTTCAGGTCGAAGACGTACCTGGACTTGATGTGCCGGGCCTCGACTTCTGTGCTCTCGCTCGTGGATACGGTGTGGATGCCCTACACGCGGACTCCAGTGCAACGTTGACCGCGGCGCTGCGGCAGGCGCTTGCCAGCAAGAAGCCGGTGCTTATCGAAGTCGATACGCGCACGGCGTGAGCAAGCAACGGAAAGTGAAATGAGCAAGCCTGTGAACGTAGCCGACTTTCGTCTCCTGGCGAAGAAGCGCCTGCCTCGAATGGTGTTTGATTATCTCGAAGGCGGCGCAGAAGATGAACTCGGTTTGAAGCACAACCGGCAAGTCTTCGAAAGCGTTCGGTTCCAGCCGCGCCGTCTGGTCGACGTCAGCAAGCGGAGCATTGAGACAACGCTCTTCGGCAAGCCGTTGAGCGCACCGCTTGTCATCGCCCCGACCGGGCTGAACGGCATTCTCTGGCCAGAGGGGGACCTCGTGCTGGCTCGCGCAGCGGAAAAGTCTGGAATTCCCTTTGCACTGTCGACCGCGTCGACAGCCTCAATCGAGGCCGTGGCAAAGGCATCTGGAGGCGAGCTCTGGTTTCAGCTCTACGTCGTGCACCGGAAGCTGGCCGAGTTGCTGGTCAAGCGAGCTTTGAGCGCTGGATACACCACGCTGATTTTGACGACCGACGTTGGCGTGAACGGGAAGCGTGAGCGCGATATCAGGAACGGTTTCGGGCTGCCGATGAGCTACAGCCCCAAAACTATTCTCGATGGCGCTCTTCACCCTCGCTGGTCATTTGACCTGATACGCCATGGTGTGCCGCAATTGGCGAACTTTGCCAGCGATGACGTGCAGGACACTGAACTGCAGGCAGCATTGATGAGCCGGCAGATGGATGCGAGCTTTTCCTGGGACGGCCTGTCGTGGCTGCGAAGCCTGTGGCCGCACAAGCTCCTCATCAAGGGGATTAGCTGTCCCGACGATGCCGAGCGATGCATAGCGTTCGGTGCGGACGGGGTCATTCTCTCGAACCATGGCGGACGCCAGCTTGATAGCGCCATCGCGCCACTGGAAGCACTCGAGCCGACCGCAGCTCGCCTTCATGCTCCCGTTCTCCTCGACAGCGGAATCCGACGAGGCTCCGATGTTGTCAAGGCACTCGCAAAGGGAGCGAAAGCTGTGCTGCTCGGCCGCGCGACCCTGTACGGACTCGCTGCGGATGGAGCGCGTGGCGTAGACGCGGTGCTGGAAATCATGAAGGACGAGATTGACAGGACGCTCGCCCAAATCGGTTGCCCTTCCGTTTCGAAGCTTTCCAAAGACTATGTCTGGACTGGCAACGCATTGGAATCTTCGCGGGCCGAAGCACCGAGGTACGAACCCGATGTGATGGAGAAGTGATGAGCGACACGAAAATCGTTGGACTGCGCACCCGCGCAGTGAATGTTCCTTTGGAATATCCGGTTAAGACGGCTGTCGGTACGGTGGCAAGTTCCCCGCTCGTCCTGCTCGATCTGCAGACGGATAGTGGTGTTACGGGGCATGCCTACCTCTTCACCTATACGCCTCTAGCCTTAAAGCCAGCGAAACAGATGGCGGGCGAGCTGGCGGTCGTCATCGTAGGCCAACCATTGGCGCCCCGTCACATCGACCAGCTGCTGCAGTCGAAATTCAGGCTTCTTGGAAGTACGGGCCTCGTCCGGATGGCGACGGCCGGCGTTGATATGGCGCTGTGGGACGCGAAGGCCAAAGTGCACGGACGGCCACTTGTTGAACTGCTCGGCGGCCTCGCCCGGCCATTGCCCGCGTATGACAGCCACAGCATGGATGGCGTCGAACTCGCGACGCGTCGCGCGGAGGGCGCAGCGGAGGCCGGCTTCACCGCCATCAAGACAAAAATCGGCTATCCGACCCTTCAGGACGACATCAAAGTTGTTCGGAGCATCCGCGACGCGGTCGGCGATGAGGTTCAAATCATGGTCGATTGCAACCAGGGACCGTTCCGGAAGCTATCCGGCGAGGCCTGGTACTGGAGCAGGAGGGCGTGGCGTGGGTGGAGGAACCGACGTTGCAGCAGAATTACGAAGGACACGCAAAAGTGCGCGCGGCACTGAATGTCCCGATTCAGATGGGTGAGAACTGGTTCGGACCTGACGAAATGAGTCTCGCGATTAGCGCGGGCGCCTGCGACCTGTGCATGCCGGACCTGATGAAAATTGGCGGGGTGACCGGATGGCTCCGGGCAAGTGCGCTTACGGAACAGCACGGGTTGCCCATGTCGAGCCACATCTTCCAGGAATTTAGCGCTCATCTTCTGGCGGTCAGCCCTACGTGTCACTGGCTGGAGCGAATGGACCTTGCCGGGCCAATCCTCGAGCCGACACTGAAGTTTAAAGACGGTAAGGCGCACTTCGGCGAGCTGCCTGGTGCGGGCATCGTCTGGCGAGAGCGGGAAATCGAGCGGTTCTCGGTTTAAACGCGGAACAAAGCGCCGCGCATATCGGGCGGCGCTGTTGCTATATATAAGTAATACTAAATATTTGACGACGTAGAGCGGTTTTGTTTGCCTAAATTTGGAGACAAACATGAGCACCGACATTATCGACGACATGGTCGATGGCACGCGCGTCAACTCGTTTCACGTAATGATTATGTTCTGGTGCTCGATGCTTATGCTGTTCGACGGGTACGACCTGGTCATTTATGGTTCGGTCCTTCCGCAACTGATGGTCGAATGGAAGCTTCCGGCGGTGACGGCAGGCATCATTGGCAGCAGCGCCCTGTTCGGGATGGTGATAGGCGCCCTATCATTGGGAAGCTCGTCGGACAGATTCGGACGCCGCCGGGTGATTCTTACGTGCCTGCTCATCTTCGGTGATGCCGCGTTCGGAAACGGCTTTTGCGAGAACTCGACGCAGTTTGTCATCTGCCGGTTCTTTACCGGGGTCGGTCTAGGCGGCATGGTGCCAAACATCGTCGCCCTGGTGACCGAGATGTCACCGAAATCAAAGTGCAACATCATGGTAACCGTGATGTTGAGTTTCTTCTCGGTAGGCGGGGTAATCGCTGCGGTGTTGGGCAAGGTCATAACACCCACCTTCGGATGGCGAGCCAACTTTCTGATTGCCGGTCCGCCGTTGCTCGCGCTCCCGATTCTATTCCGTTGGTTGCCAGAGTCGATTGCCTTCCTTCTGGCAAATCGGCGTTTCGTCGAAGCCGACCGCATTTTGCGCAAACTCGCTCCGGGGTATCAAGGTAGCGCCGATTCGCTCGCTTCTATGTTGTCTACGACATCGGTGAAGCGGACGCAGTCGCGAACGGTTCAGATTTTCAAGGAAGGACGGGCAGCAGATACCCTGTTTCTTTGGATTGCATTCGGCATGTGCATGCTGATGGTCTATGGCCACGAATACGTGGCTTCCCAAGTTGATGACAGCCAATGGATATTCGCTCGGCTCGCGTCTCACCTTCCTTATCATACTCAACGCTGGCGCCATTCTGGGCGGCCTTGCAAGCGGCTGGCTCGCGGACAATGGGGTGGCAAAGGCACGCTCATCCTGTTCTTTGCGGTTGCCTCAGTGTCAATCGGCCTCCTCGGTTACAGGCAGAACACCTTCAATCTTAATGTTCTGCTCATGCTAGCTGGTGCAACGACTATCGGCACCTTGTGCATCGTGCACGCATTTGCTGCCCAGTTTTATCCGGCGAACGTCCGGTCGACCGGCATCGGCTGGGCTGCTGCGGCCCGCCGATTTGGCGCAGTCGCCGGTCCCGCCTTAGGTGGTTACCTTGTCAGCACGAATCTTCCAATCACTTTCAACTTCATGGTGTTTGCGGTCCTGGGTGTCATCGCGGCTATCGCCATTGCACTCGCCTCTGGGAAGAAAAAGCCGTTGGCAGAGAGCACAAAAATTGTCTTGACGCCTGCGGATTGACACCAATAAACGAGAAATTGAAACCGCTTTCAAAGGAGGTAATTATGAGCACCATCGAAAACAAAACTGTGTGGGAAAGTCATGTCTATTCAGACGGCTGGGTTAGAGCTGCAGGCGGCGTCTCGCCGGTAGTCGAACCGGCGACGGGGGAGACGCTGGCCTGTGTCGGACTAGGCAATCCGGCTGATATCGACCGGGCCGCAAAGTCTGCAGCGATAGCGCAGGAAGCATGGGCATCTACATCGTTTGACCAGCGAGCTGCTGTGCTCAGGGAGGCTGCAAGGCTGCTTAAGGAGCGTGCGCCCGAGATTAACGCGTGGAACGTCAGGGAATGCGGGTCCACTCCGACAAAGGCCCAGTGGGAGTTGCATGCAACTTACGAGCAGTTACTGGCGGCCGCAGCGATGCCCATGCAGCCTGAAGGTACTCTATATCCCTCAACGATGCCCGGCCGCATGAACATTTGCCGACATGTGCCAGTTGGCGTTGTCGGTGTCATCGCCCCGTGGAATTTCCCCATCCTGCTCTCGATGCGTTCGGTCGCTCCCGCGCTTGCCGTTGGCAACGCAGTGGTATTGAAGCCGGACCCGCAAAGCGCGGTTTGCGGGGGATTGCTACTCGCGAAGGTCTTTGAAGATGCTGGCTTGCCCTCGGGCGTTTTGCACGTTATCCCGGGAGCCGCCGAAGCCGGGGATGCTCTCGTGCGTCATCCACAGGTCGGGATGATTTCGTTCACAGGCTCGACAGCCGTGGGACGCTCAATTGGCCGCATCTGCGGCGAGATGCTCAAGAAGGCTGCACTTGAGCTGGGCGGCAACAATGCCATTATCATTCTGGAAGACGCGGACCTGGATGCCGCCAGTTCGAACGGAGCATGGGGTTCGTTTCTTCACCAGGGACAGATTTGCATGCAGACAGGAAGACATCTCGTACATCGGTCGGTCGCCGATGAGTATGCAGACAAGCTGGCTCAGCGCGCCAGAAATCTGCGTGTCGGCAACCCACATACTGAACAGGTTCACCTCGGGCCGCTCATCAACAAGAAGCAACTCGACAGAATCGACGACATTGTGCGTAAGAGCGTGGCGGCGGGGGCCACCCTTCGCGCTGGAGGTGAATTCACGAAGCTTTTCTATTCGCCGACTGTGCTGACGGGGGTGACCGCCGATATGCCAGCATTCCAGGAAGAAATCTTTGGGCCGGTGGCACCCATCACTGTGTTCGATACAGATGATGAGGCGGTTCAACTGGTCAATGGGTCGCCGTACGGTCTGGCTGCGGCATTACATACGCGGTCGTTGTCGCGCGGGCTCGCGCTGTCATCTCGAATCAAAGCCGGCATGGTGCACGTTAACGACCAAACCGTGAACAACGAATTCCATGTGCCGTTCGGCGGTATGGGTGCGTCGGGAAATGGTGGCCGATTCGGAGGTCCAGCAAACCTTCACGAATTTACGCAGACGCAGTGGGTAAGCGCTCTCGACAAGCCAATAATTTATCCATTTTAGGGCGCAGCCGGGAGCAAGCGTATGGCATGCCGACGGGGCTGCGTTAAAAGTGGCGAACGTCGGCTTTGTCCTGCATCTGCTTCCCGACTACTCCGCTACGGGTAATGCCTATCGACCTCAACCTGACAACGCCAGCGGCTGCGCTCGCCAATCAGTCCATCAAGCATTTTGTCGATCCGGCGGACATCGCGGTGCTCGCTGTTTTTCTGGCATCCGATGCCGGGCGTTCCATTTCGGGGCAAATGATCCCGATAGACGGCGATTCACAAAGCGCATCCTGAGATCAGGGTAAACATTTATGACGACACGAAGTGCTTTTAAATAGTTGGTGTGCGGAGTATATTCGTCACCAAGGTGATCAAGACTGATTGGAGGAAGACATCATGCAATTTCATCTCAACGGTTTGCGCGTCGGGGATCCGATGATCGAGCCAGTTGCCGATGGCGCGCCTCGCGTCGAAATGCCCGATACGGTCGATGTGCTCGTCGCCGGAAGCGGTCCGGCCGGGCTCGTGCTTGCGGCTCAGTTGTCGCAGTTTCCGTCGATCACGACGCGTATCGTCGAGCGTCGCTCGGGACCGTTGCTGACGGGGCAGGCGGATGGTGTCGCGTGCCGCACGGTCGAGATGTTCAATGCATTCGGCCTGAGCGACCGCTTGTTGCGCGAAGCCTATTGGGTCAATGAGACGGTCTTCTGGCGGCCCGATGCAAATGATCGTGGCGCGATCAAGCGTACCGGACGTGTTCAGGATACCGAAACAGGCACGTCGGAGTTCCCGCACGTCATCGTTAATCAGGCGCGCGTTCAGGACTATCTGCTCGATGTGATGCGCCGTTCCGCGCAACGGCTCGAGCCGGATTACGATCTCGAAGTCGTGGACGTGCAACGCGATAGCGAGGGCGAGTATCCGGTGCGCGTCACGCTACGCCGCACGGACGCAGCGCGACGCGATGAAAAGGTCGTCGTGCGTGCGCGCTATCTCGTGGGCTGCGATGGCGCGCGCAGTCGCGTGCGCACGGCCATCGGCCAAACGCTGCGTGGCGATGCCGCCAATCATGCGTGGGGCGTGATGGATGCGCTCGCCGTCACCGATTTTCCGGACATTCGGCTGAAGGCTGCGATTCAGTCTGCGAGCAAGGGCAATCTGCTCATCATTCCGCGCGAAGGCGGCTATCTCGCGCGCTTTTACGTCGATCTTGGCGAAGTCACGCCTGAGAATCGCGACACCATCAAGCAGATCACGGTCGAGCGCATCATTCAGACCGCGCAACGGATTCTGCATCCCTATTCGCTCGACGTGAAAGAGATCGCGTGGTTCTCGGTTTATGAAGTGGGACAGCGTTTGACCGATCGCTTCGACGACGCAATCGCGCCCGACGGAACATCTCGCGAGCCACGTGTGTTCATCGCCGGCGATGCTTGTCATACGCATAGCGCGAAAGCGGGTCAGGGCATGAACGTTTCGATGCAGGACGGCTTCAATCTCGGCTGGAAGCTCGGCGCAGTGCTGCAAGGACTTAGCGACATTGACCTCTTGCGCACGTATTCGGATGAACGCCAGCCCATCGCGCAAGAGCTGATCGACTTCGACAAGGAATGGTCCGCGATGATGGCCGCGCCGCCGAAAGATCCCAATCGCCCCGAAGCAGACGGCGTCGACCCAACGGAACTGCAGGACTATTTCGTTCGCGCAGGCCGATATACGGCGGGCGTCGCGACGCGATATCGGCCGGGCGCATTGACGGGTGAATCGACATCTCAATCGCTCGCGAGCGGCTTCACCATCGGCACGCGCTTTCATTCGTCGCTCGTCGTTCGTCTCGCCGACGCGAAGCCGATGCAACTCGGCCATGCGGCACGCGCCGATGGTCGCTGGCGCTTGTACGCTTTTTCGGACGCAAGCGGAAGTGCGCTCAATGCACTGTGCGAACATCTCGCCAAGTCGCCAGATTCGATCTTGCGTCTCGTCACGCCAGAAAATGCCGATGCGGATAGCGTCTTCGATCTTCGCGCCGTGTTGCAGCAGCCTCATCGAGAAGTACGACTCGAAGATCTGCATGCGTTGTTGCTGCCGCGCAAGGGACGCTACGGCCTCATTGACTACGAGAAAGCGTTTACGAGCGACGCAGCGACTGATATCTTCGACGAGCGTGGCATCGAGCGGGAACGGGGCGCGCTCGTCGTGGTCCGTCCGGACCAGTACGTCGCGCATGTATTTCCGCTGGACGCCTATGCCGAATTGAATGCGTTTTTGCGGCCCATTTTCCGAACGAACACTTCTGCGCTACGGGCTTAGAAATTGCCGACCAAACACAACGACTCCGAAACGCTTTCCAAATTCACGGGCAGCCTGGTACGCCGCGCCCAGCAGCGCCACGTAGCGGTATGGCTCAGCGAAGTCTCCGCCGAGATCACGAGCGTTCAGTACGCGGCGCTCGCAATCTTGCAGTTAACGCCCGGCGTCAATCAAAGACAACTCGGCGATGAACTCGACGTGGACCGCTCGACAATCGCCGATCTAGTCGCGCGCATGGTCCGCAATAATTTGATCGAACGCTCGGACGATCCGGTCGACAAACGTAGCTATGTGCTGTTCCTTACTCCCGCCGGTAAGAAGCAGCTTGCGACGTTGCGTCCACGTGTCGAGGAGGTCGAGCGCATTCTCACTGCGAGACTGACACCGACCGAATGTCTGGACTTGCGGCGCCTGCTTTTGGCGCTGTTGCCGCTGGGGGAATAGTGCGTTTGTTACTCGCAGGGGTGTCGTTGCAGTCGCGCGAGTGCAAACGGCTGCTTCGGCCACAAGCGCGCATCCGCTTGAAGGGCTTTGTCACGTTGCCGAGGTGGTCGCGTAAATCGGGAGATGAAAAAGACGAAATCTCTCTATCACGGCCATCGCTTCCCGGCGGTGGTGATCAGTTGTGCCGTTCGCTGGTATTTCCGGTTTCAGTTGAGCTTGCGCGACATTGAAGAGCTACTGTTCGAGCGAGGCATCGTGGTGAGTTACGAAACCGTGCGTCGCTGGTGCGATAAATTTGGCACGGAGTTCGCGCATCGCGTCAAGGCTGTCCGGCGCAAACCGGGCAGTACCTGGCATCTCGATGAGTTGTTCGTGATGCTGCGTGGTGAACCTTATGTGCTGTGGCGAGCCGTCGACGAGCACGGCGCCGAACTCGATATCCTGCTGCAGAAGCGGCGCGACACGGCCGCAGCCGAACGATTCTTCAAGCGCGTGCTTCGTTCGTGCCCGGTGCCGCACAAGATCGTCACCAACCAACTGCGCAGTTATCCGGCCGCGAAGTCCAGGATCCCCGAACTGGCAAACGTCAAACATATGTTCGTCAGGGCTGCAGCCCGCGTGAACAATCGGGCCGAGAATAGCCATCAACCTACGCGTGAACGTGAGCGGCGCTTGCGCGGGTTTCGCGACCCAAAGCGCACCCAGGTGTTTCTTTCGGGCTTCGGACCGATCCGGTAGCACTTCGCGCTCAAGCGACATTTGCTGCGCGCTTCTCTCTACCGCAAACAGCTCGCCCAGCGTTTTGACGCATGGCATCGTTTCACCGAACTCACCCAGAATCCGTCAGCCGTCTGAGCCAATACGCGTCCTCTGTAGATTTGCGCCGCCGATCAGCCAACGTGACAACGCCAGCATATGCGCTGGAGTCGCGTGGACGCACACAGTGTCGTACAACTGCGCGTCGCGCTGTTGAATCAAGAACTCCACGAACTCGCACGGCGACAGTTTCCGTGGATTGGACAGCGACGTGTTACGTGGCCCTGGCAGAGAACATTCCAAGGTTTTTAACGGCTTCCGCCAACACCAGTTGCATGATTGGGCACACACAAACTGGTGGCCTAGCTCTCTCGATCGGTTTGCAAGTCTGACATGGCATGACCGCTCCGCGCGCTGCCCTCACAAATCGTTTTCAATTGGGCGACGAATTTTCCTGCGACAGCTCCTACTGGTCGATCTTTGCGCCAAATGGCCGACAACGGAACTGTGTCGAATGGCAGAGCGAAGTTGATTTTGCGAAGTCCATACAACGCCCCGACCTCGTTGATCGCAAGGCTGGGCTGAAAAGTGATCATGTCGGTCTGCGCACAAATTGCGAGGTTGATCGAGTGCACATCGGAATACGTAACGCGATTCGGCAGCGGCAGTCCGATCGCGTCCAGGATGTTGCGCAAAGTCGCCAGCAACATGCTTGGGGCTTCGGGGAGAAACCAGGGGAAGGCGACCATTTCGTCGAGCGTGACCGCCCTACCAGCAAGGGGATGCTCGGCTCGCGCTACGAATACCGGCCCACCGTCGTAGAACAACGGCTCGAAATGCAAAGACTCATGCGTGTCGACATTCTTCCAGCGCCCGATTACCAGATCCAGCTCTTCAGCCACGAGCGCGGGTAGCAATTGCTCCATCGACCCCTGTCGCAACGTCAGCCGCACTCGTGGCGACAGTGTCTGGAAATCGTTGACGCACTGCGATAGTGAGGCCCATATGCCCACGGGCGTAAACACACCCATCGTCAGCGTGCCCGCTTCGCCTTTCAACAGGGCGTCGCATTCGTCTCCGGCGCGCTCCAGGTCTGTCATGACCCTCGCGCTGTAACGTATGAGGACCTCGCCGAGCAGCGTGGCGCGTGAGCCGAACGGGGTGCGTTCGAACAGTTGCGCTCCCAGGAGCGCCTCCGCTTCTGTCAACGTCTTGGAGACCGCCGACTGGCTAAGTGCCAACTGTTCGCTGGCTTTCTGCAGGCTGCCCGCGCGCCCGATCGCGTGGATGACCGAAAGGTGCCGCAACTTGAGGCGGCCGACGAGCTGTTTGGTGTCTTGCATTCGGTACTCTCCCGGACATGACGAAACGTCATGTCCCACGCCAGTTAATTCGCTTTTTTTGCGTTTCAAAGGCCATCAGACTTCCATCGAAGCCCCACATGGCGACATAGATCCAGTCCCGAGCCGATTATATCGGCAGCGCGCCACTGTCCCAGACAACCTTTTTTCGAGCGGAGCAACGATGGAAATGAAATGGCCACACGGCAGATGGGCGACCGCGATTGCGGTCACGTTCGCCGCGGGCATCACGCAGGTGCACGCGCAAAGCAGCGTCCAGATCGGTGGCCTCGTGAGCGCTGGCGTGAACTACACGACGAATGTCGGCGGCAGCGCTTCAACGTTCATGGCTCCCGCCGGCGTATGGCGGCCGAATATCTTTTTCATTCGCGGCACCGAAGACCTCGGCGGTGGTTTGAAGTCGGTGTTTCTACTGTCCTCGCTGTTCAGCATCGCCAACGGCGGCAATGCCGGCGGGCCGGGCTCGATGTTCTCGCG
This sequence comes from Paraburkholderia sediminicola, assembly GCF_046030555.1. Taxonomy (GTDB): domain Bacteria; phylum Pseudomonadota; class Gammaproteobacteria; order Burkholderiales; family Burkholderiaceae; genus Paraburkholderia; species Paraburkholderia sediminicola_E. Next base: position 46,051 of record NZ_JAQQCH010000030.1, read on the forward strand.
CGAATCCTACGTGGGACTCTCGAATCAGTGGGGCACACTCACTGCCGGGCAGCATCGAGATTTCATGTTTGACCTGTCCACGCACGGCTATTCGGGTTTATATTTCGCAGGCCGCGTCGGTGGCCACCAAGGACCTTTTGCCAACTTCGGCACTCCGTACTCGGGAGGCGGGTCGGGCGACTTCGATCGCGTCAACGGTGAGCAAATAGACAATAGCGTGAAATTCACGTCCGCGGAACATGCAGGACTGACGTTCGGCGCACTGTACGGCTTCGGCGGGCAAGCCGGCAACTTCGGCGCGTCATCCGCGAGCAGCTTCGGCGCTAACTATGCCAATGGACCGTTCGGCCTGGGTGCGGCCTATACGATGACCAAGGACCCGCAATTAAACGGCGGCAACGACGGCTTTCGCAATATCGGCATTGGGGCCTCATGGCGGCCAGGGTTCTGGAAGCTGGCGGCTTTGGCAACCTGGTCGAGGAACACGGCTACGGGCGGTCAGATTGCAGCGTATGACGCCTCAGTCGGGTACGACTTCACACCCGCGGTGGGCGCCAGCCTCACATACACCTATATGAACGGGAATCAGGTGCTGCAAGACAAGCACTCGAATCAACTCGCGGGCATCGTCACCTACAATTTTTCCAAACGCACGACGGTCTATCTGGACGTCAGCGCGCAGCGCGCGTCCGGGCCGGGCGCGATGGCGCAGATCTACGCCACGCCGGGTGCGTCGAGTTCTGCGTCCCAGGTCATGACGTCAGTGGGTGTCCAGACGGTGTTCTAGGCGGATTGTCACCTGAGTTCACCGCGCGTACTCCTCAACTCTCATTTACATGGTACTGAATCTCTATGGAACACACATCCAACCGTCGCACGTTTGTTACTGAAACTCTGTCGGGCAAGATCCGCGGCGTCCTGGCCGATGGCATCGAAGCCTATCTCGGTGTGCCTTATGGCGCGGCCGTCGGTGACCTCGGCCCCTTCGCTGAGGTCAGTCCTGTACCGGACTGGGCTGGCATCCTCGATTGCACCGATACGCCGGCTGTGTTTCCGCAAGCGCACACCCGCCTCTCGGCGGTCCTGGGGCCGGCCATTGATGAGCATCCGCAATCGGATCAGGCGTTCTCAGTGAACATCTTTGCACCGCACGGCGCCAAAGGGCTGCCGGTGCTAGTGTTCGTTCACGGCGGCGCCTTCTGCACGGGCGGCGGAACTCGCTGGTACGATGGTAGCAGACTGGCGCGCAGCGGCAATATCGTGGTCGTAACGGTCAATTACCGGCTCGGCATCTGGGGCAATATCGCAGCCCCCGGAGCGCCGACGAACAATGCCGTCCGCGACGTGCTGGCTGCGCTGCACTGGATCGCCGCCAATATCGGCACCTTCGGCGGCGACGCAGGTAACGTGACACTGTCGGGCCAGTCGGCGGGCGCGGCGTTGACCCGTTTGCTGACACTGTGCAGTGACGCGGAAGGTCTGTTCAAGCGTGCCATCATACTCAGTTGCCCAGGACACATCGGTGCCACGCACGCCGAGATGGCCGACGTGACAAACCGCGTCATGGAACTCGCCGATGCCTCCGACGTCGTTGCCCTGGCTGGCAAAACGCCTGACCGGCTGCTCGATGCAGTGATGACGGTCACCCGTGATCGAACCGTCCAGGGTTCGGTCATGCCACTGTTTCGCCCCTACACCGATGGCGTGCTGCTTCAAGACTGGATGGACGATCCACAAACATCTGCCGGGCGCGCGCATTGTCGCGAGATAGTAATCGGCCTCACGCGCGAAGAATTTGCACCGTTTTTCTGGGAACAGGCCGATGCAATCAATAGCGCCCCCGAGACCGTGCTGGGCTGGTATCAGCATGTACACGGCGAAAGAGCGGCAACCGCCTATCGGCAAGCGGCGTTACACCGCCCGCGCGCAACACCCTATACCCAATGGATCGACGGCATGCAGGATCAGACTTTCGGGCAGCCCACGCTTGCACTGGCCGGCGCCTACGCCGAGCGTCGGCGGGCGTTCGTCTACCGCTTCGATCTCCAGTCCCGACAACCACATCTATACGCGGCGCACTGTATCGATCTGCCGTTTTTCTTCGACAATCTGTCCGGCTGGTTCGACGCGCCCATGCTGCACGGTTTCGAGCCCGGAGCACTGCAACCCCTCGCCTCGCGCTTCAGCACCTGCATGGCGAATTTCGTGCGCACCGGCGATCCGGGCATCGACGGCTGGCCCCCCTTTACCGAAGCCTCGCCCTATCTCATGCCATTCGACAACGACTAGCAGGACGCGCGCATCGCATTGGCTCTTCTCAAAGCACGTGAAAACGGAATCATGAACCCTCAATCAGCCATGCAGACCCTCTCGACAACACCCAAGGTCGACGCGCGACTGTGGATGATCAGCCTCGTCTGCTTCTGCGTGATGGCAGTCGACGGCTTTGATACGGCTTCAATCGCCTACGTCGCACCAACGCTCGCGCTGCAATGGAAAGTTGCCCATGCGGCGCTAACGCCCGCGTTCGTCATGACGAGCGTCGGCGCGGTGATCGGCTATCTACTGAGCGGCGGCCTCGTGGCACGCTACCGGCGGCGCAACGTCATAGTCCTCACCATGATCGCGTTCGCGCTGCTCTCGGCCGGCACCGCGTTCGCCGGCTCGATCATGGCGATCTCCGTCATGCGCTTCATGACGTCCATCTGCCTCGGCTGCGTCGCGCCAGCCACGATTTCATGCACGGTCGACCACGCGCCCGAACACCGTCGCGCCACGGCAACCATCGTGGCCGGAATGGGCTTATCCGCTGGCGCCGCGCTAGGTGGCTTACTGGCGTCATGGTTGATTGCGCACTACGGCTGGCGGTCGGTCTTCATCACGGGGGGCGCACTGCCGCTTGTGCTGGTACCAATCGTCTGGTCCGCATTGCGCGGCAGCGATGCTAGCGAGGCGGTCATGCCCCCAGCGTGCGACGCGTTACCGCACGGAGATGCCAGACCTCGCATCGGCGCACTGTTTCAACGCCGGTTCGCGCTGTCGACGGTGCTCATCTGGGCGATTGCCTTCCTGAGCTTTCTCGTCACCTATCAGTTCGTTTTCTGGGTGCCGACGCTGCTGGTCTCATACGGCTTCTCGGCAGCGAGCGCTTCACTCGGATCCACGGCCAGTTCAATCGGCGGCATCGCAGGAAGCCTGGCGTTGGTGCTGTTTGTCGGGCGATGTGGCCTGCAACGGTCGTTGATGATCCTCGCGTGCCTCGCCATCGCATGTATCGCCTGGCTGGGCCTCGGCGGGGTCGATCAAGGCGCCGTGTTGTTGCTGATCGCCGGGGTGGGCGCGGGCACGATGAGTGGTTGCGTCGGGCAAGCCGCGTTAGCGGTACTGTTGTACCCGTCCCACCTGCGTACGACCGGGGTTGGCTGCGCCGCCGCGGCCGGCCGGATCGGCGCGATCGTCGGTCCGGCAACCGGCGGAGCGCTGTTTTCACTCGGCTTTACGGCGCAGCAGATCGTGCTGACGAGCTGCCTGCCGTGCTTTGTAATTATCGCATTGCTGACGGCTTCGAAAATACATTCGGCGCGTGCGTCGGAGGCGGGCAAGTGAAAGCGGTCGCTACCCGAGGCGAATGCCCCACCGTCGCTCGCGATCACGTCTCGAGTGACACACACCCGTGCGCACCGGCCGTAACGAACTGGATCGCGCACGGCATGTAAAACACGCCATCGGGCTGGCTGCGAATCGTCGTCGTTTCCGTGCTCTTTTCTAACAGGCGTCACCCAATTTGAGTTCGTAATCCTTAATAATAAATACAATCTGGATTAGTCGGAATGCGCTTGGAGATAGGGTTCGGTTCATCAAGGATAAAGTTGTCGAGGAATAGCGTTGATTATGAAAAAATATCCAAAATCTGTTGTAGCTGCCGTCCAGGCAAGTCCGGTCTTTCTGAATCCCGTCGCCACTGCAGAAAAAGCAGCCGGATTGGTGCGCGAGGCAGGGCGTAAGGGCGCTCAATTGATCGCCTTTCCTGAAGTGTTCATCGCTGGTTATCCTTATTGGAACTGGATGATGAGCCCGCTGGAAGGAAGCCCATGGTTCAAGAAGCTCTATCTGTCATCGATTGATATCGATGGCCCGGAGCTGCAACTGGTCCGGCAGGCTGCGGCGGAGATCAAGGCATCGGTTGTCATCGGCGTCAACGAGCGGAGCCCTACCAGCATGGGGACGATCTACAACACGAATGTGATCATCGGTCCTGATGGCTCGATTCTGGGAAGGCACCGGAAAATCGTGCCCACCTTCGCGGAGAAATTGACGTGGGGTAGTGGGGATGGCAGTTCAATCAAGGTGTATGAGACTGCGGTCGGACGTATTGGAACCCTCGCATGCGGCGAGAATACCAACACATTGGCTCGATTTTCCCTATTAGCACAAGGCGAACAGGTGCATGTTGCCAATTACATCGCCTTCCCCTTCACGGCTGATTACGACATGCCAGATGCCATCAGGATCCGTGCGGGCGCGCATTCGTTCGAGGGCAAGGTTTTCACGGTTGTTGCCTGCTCGGCGATGTCCGAAGAGATTGTCAGCGCGCTCGCTGAGGATGTCGCCTATAGAAACTTGCTTTCCGGAAGTCCTAATGCGTTTTCCGGCATTTTTGGTCCGGACGGGCGGCTAATCGGCGACGGTCTGATCGATAAAGAAGGCATTGTTTTCGCCGAAATCGATCTGGAAAAATCGATCGAGCCCAAACAGTACCAGGACATCATTGGTCACTACAACCGCTTCGATATTTTTGATCTTCGGCTCAATACTCGCCCGCACCAAGCGGTCAATCTTGATGGCTTCCCTGCAGTTGCAGACGAAGACGACAGGATCGAGCAGCGGACCGCTGGTTGAGTTTGGTCAAACGGAAGGACAATTCAAATGGAAGACGACGTGATTGGCAGGGCGAGGGTTGTCGAGACACCCGAGCTGGCTGATTATTACCGGCGCCTGTCGAAGTATGAGGCAGGTGCGCTGTGGACGGTCGCCAACGACATCGAGCCCTGGGAGCCGCGGGCGATCTCAGTCCCGGTCCTCTGGCCCTACGAGGTGATGCGTCCGCTGGTGCTGAAGTCGGCCGAATTGGTCAGCGCCGAGGACGCGGGACGAAGAGTCGTGATGCTGCTCAACCCGAAACGTCGCGACGTGACGGCCACCGTGGGCTGGCTGTACTCAGGTCTGCAGATAGTCAAGCCCGGCGAAATCACCTCGGCCCATCGGCACGGCGCTGCAGCGCTCCGCTTTGTCATGGAAGGCGAAGGAGGCTTTACGGTTGTCGACGGTAGCCTGATCCATGTGAAACCGCGTGATTTCATAATCACACCCAGTGGTGCGTGGCACGACCACGGCAATCACAGCGAATCGCAGAATGTCATTTGGCAAGACGGCTTGGACATCGCCTTGGTTAATGCGCTGGAGGCCAATTATTATGCGGTCCACCCGGAATTGAAACAGAAGGCGACCGGCGCCGCCAATTCTTCACAGGCAACATTCGGTACGGGCGGATTGATTCCTGCCAAGCTGAGCTGGGACAAGCCCTATTCGCCGCTCTGCCATTTCCCATGGGATCGAACGTATGAGGCTTTGAACAATTACGCGTCGGTCTCTGCCGGATGCCCTTTCGACGGCGTGATCATGGAATATGTAAACCCGATGACCGGTGGATCGGTCATGCCGACGATGGGTGCCTGCATACAGCTCCTTCGCCCGGGCGAGCATACCAAGGCACATCAGCACACCGGAAACTCCATCTACCAGGTGGCAAAAGGCCAGGGTTTCTCGGTCATCAACGGAACCAAATATTCGTGGAAGGAGAAGGACATCTTCTGCGTGCCCGCATGGGCAATGCATGAACACGCGAACGGTGATGCGAGTGACGACGCATGCCTGTTCTCGTTCAATGATTTTCCAGTCATACGCAAACTTGGGCTATGGCTCGAGAAGCCCTACCTCGAAAACAACGGTCACCAAACGATTGAGACAGTATGAAGCTTGTAACCATCAAATCTGAATCCGAGCAGCTAGTGGGCGTCGTCCTCGACGACAAGGTGCTGCCTTTGAAGCGGCTGGCGAAGGCCGCTGGCGTGTACCTTCCATCATCGATGCAGGAGCTCATCGAAGAGGGCCAACGGGTCGTGCCCCTGTTGCGTAAGCTGATCGGGCGGATCAACGAGTACAGCCTCGAATACATCCCGCTCGAGCAAGCGAATGTTCTCGCTCCGATTCCGCGTCCCCGGAACAGTATTTTCGGCGTTGGGATGAACTACAAGGCGCACGTCGATGAAGCGCACACCTCCATGGGTACTTCAAAAGCGCTTCCGGCCGCACCGGTCTATTTCACCAAACCATCGCTTGCCGTGGTCGGGCCTGGCCAAGCTATTTTGAATCACAGCGGCGTCACCGGGCAACTCGATTGGGAAGCAGAACTTGCGGTCATCATCGGGCGCGGCGGCAAGGGGATTTCCCAGGAAGTTGCCCTGGATCACGTGTTTGGGTACACATGTCTGAACGACATCAGCGCCCGCGACTGTCGCCGTGAACATCAATGGTTTCTAGCGAAGTCGCTGGATGGTTCTGCGCCCATGGGGCCGTGCATTGTGACCGCTGACGAAATCAGCGATCCGCAGGACCTCTTTGTCACCTTGAGCGTCAATGGCGTTCAGCGTCAGGCCGACCGTACCGAACGCATGATATTCAGCGTCGCCGGGATCATCGCGGATCTAAGTCGCGCAGTCACTCTCGAGCCGGGAGACATTATCGCCACGGGTACGCCCTCCGGCGTTGGGATTAGCTTCACGCCGCCCGTGTTCTTGAATAACGGCGATGTTGTTTCCATGGAGATCTCCAGAATTGGTGTGCTAACTAACCCTGTGGAGGAGGCCTAGTCGGTGAGTCGCTGGCCGGCGATGGTCACCCTCGTCGGCCCTAGACGAACTCGATACGGTTTAGAAGTCTATGAATGAAGCTAAGTCTTTTCCGCTAAACGCCTGGTATGTGGCTGCTTGGGACCACGAAGTCAAGCATCAATTGCTTCCTCGTCGGATCTGCGAAGTTGCGATCGTCATGTACCGCAGGAATGACGGAGGCGTGGCCGCCCTTGAGGATGCTTGTTGGCACCGCCTTCTGCCGCTATCGAAAGGATATTTGAGAGACGAGGAGGTCGTCTGCGGCTATCACGGTCTTGTCTTCAACGCGCAAGGGCGTTGCACCGAGATGCCTTCTCAGGAAACCCTCAATCCATCGGCATGCGTAAGGAGCTTTCCGGTCTGCGAAAGGGACCGGTTTGTCTGGATCTGGATGGGGAATCCTGCACTTGCTGACACAGATTTGATCCCGGACCTGTTCCAAAATTCGGACAGCGCCTGGGCCGGCGATGGTGGCGTCACTTATTTGAAGTGCGACTATCGATTGCTGGTCGATAACCTGATGGACCTGACGCACGAGACGTTCGTCCATAGTTCCTCCATCGGTAATCGCGCTGTTGCAGAGGCTCCGTTCACCGTCAGCCACACGGAGGACCATGCGCGCGTCACACGGTGGATGATCGATATCGACCCGCCCCCGTTCTTCCGTGCGCAACTCAAGGAGGCCACAAAAGTGGATCGGTGGCAGGTTGTCACCTGCTACCCGCCGAGCACCGTGACCATTGATGTTGGCGTGGCTCCCACCGGAACAGGAGCCCCGGAAGGAGACCGAAGCAAGGGATTGACGGGATTCGTGATTCACACGAGTACGCCGGAGACTGACAGGACAACCCATTATTTCTGGGCGTTCCTGCGCAACTATGACCTCGGCAGCCAGCGATTGACGACCGAGTGGCGAGAGGCAGCACGAAGCATTTTTGGTGAAGACAAGGATATTCTGGAAGCGCAGCAGGTTGCCGTGGACGAACATCCTGGCCGTGAGTTCTATTATTTGAACATCGACGGCGGGGCCATGTGGGCCAGACGTTTGATTCAGAAGAAGATCGAACAGGAGTTGGGTTCGTCGGCGCAATCGCAGCGCGTCATTCCTGTCAAGGTGTCGTTATGAGCGGTCCCTTTCAGAAAGCCCATGTCCTTAGCGCAGCAGATGTCGCCGAGGGGGTGAAGGAGATTCATCTTCGCCCTGAGGGCGGGGTCGTTGGATTCGACCCTGGAAGCCATATCGACGTGACGGTCGACGTTGGCAGTGGGTCGTCGTCGAGGTCCTACTCGTTGATCGGGACGCCCGGTCGAGATGGTTACGTCATCGCTGTTCGGCTGGATTCCGGTGGACGTGGCGGCTCTCGGTTCATGCATGGGTTGCACCCTGGTCAAGCAATCGGCATTTCCGGTCCCAAGAACAACTTCCATCTGAGCTACGCGTCGAATGAGTACCTTTTGCTGGGCGGAGGAATTGGAATTACGCCGCTCGTTGGCATGGCGCAGGTCCTGCTGGAGAAGAAAAAGAAGTTCAAGCTTGTTTATGCGGGCCGCAGCCTTGGGAGCATGCCCTTCGTCGAGCAATTGCGGGATGCCCTGGGCCAGAGGTTGGTGGTGCACGACGATACGGCGGACGGGCGACTGAACCTTGGCGATCTGTTCAAAGGCTTGACGAATGGCTCCGAAGCCTACGTGTGCGGTCCAGTGACGATGCTGGAGCATGCCAGAAGGGTCTGGACGGAGGGCGGACGGGAACTCCATCACTTGCGGTTCGAGACCTTTGCAGCGAGCGGTAGCAAGCCCATGCAGGCATTCAGCGTGGAGGTTCCGCGGCTCAATAAATCGTTTGTGGTCCGACACGATCAGACGCTGCTGGAGGCGCTGGAACAGGCCGGAGCCGAGCCGCTTTACAACTGCCGCAAGGGTGAGTGCGGCCTGTGCGCGGTCAAGGTACTCGGCCATTCGGCCGAGATCGACCACCGCGACGTTTTCTTCAGTGATCGCGAAAGAAAAAAAGGCGAGTTTCTCTGCTCGTGCGTGTCGCGGTTGGCGGGTGGTGCTTTGACCTTGGACCTCCCATAGTTTCGCGGCTTTCCCCTCGAGATCGCGTGCCCAAGGACTCGCGGCTGTCTTTTTCAAATTGGAAGTAGCAGATGAACAAACGCAATCTTTTTGCCCTTGCGGTTGCATCTGCGCTCAATACTTCCCACATCGCCCAGGCGCTGGGCCACTGCGCTGCGCGTCAGGGGCCGGACGTGCTTTGTCACGTTGCCGAGGTGGCCGCGTAAATCGGGAGATGAAAAAGACGAAATCTCTCTATCACGGCCATCGCTTCCCGGCGGTGGTGATCAGTTGTGCCGTTCGCTGGTATTTCCGGTTTCAGTTGAGCTTGCGCGACATTGAAGAGCTACTGTTCGAGCGAGGCATCGTGGTGAGTTACGAAACCGTGCGTCGCTGGTGCGATAAATTTGGCACGGAGTTCGCGCATCGCGTCAAGGCTGTCCGGCGCAAACCGGTCAGTACCTGGCATCTCGATGAGTTGTTCGTGATGCTGCGTGGTGAACCTTATGTGCTGTGGCGAGCCGTCGACGAGCACGGCGCCGAACTCGATATCCTGCTGCAGAAGCGGCGCGACACGGCCGCAGCCGAACGATTCTTCAAGCGCGTGCTTCGTTCGTGCCCGGTGCCGCACAAGATCGTCACCAACCAACTGCGCAGTTATCCGGCCGCGAAGTCCAGGATCCCCGAACTGGCAAACGTCAAACATGTGTTCGTCAGGGCTGCAGCCCGCGTGAACAATCGGGCCGAGAATAGCCATCAACCTACGCGTGAACGTGAGCGGCGCTTGCGCGGGTTTCGCGACCCAAAGCGCACCCAGGTGTTTCTTTCGGGCTTCGGACCGATCCGGTAGCACTTCGCGCTCAAGCGACATTTGCTGCGCGCTTCTCTCTACCGCAAACAGCTCGCCCAGCGTTTTGACGCATGGCATTGTTTCACCGAACTCACCCAGAATCCGTCAGCCGTCTGAGCCAATACGCGTCCTCTGCAGATTTGCGCCGCCGATCAGCCAACGTGACAATGCCGCTGGTGCTTGTCCGACTCGGAACAGTATCGTTTTTTGCATTTGTTTGAGGTTCCCGACCGACGCAGCAGAGGGCGGCTTTTCGGTAAAGAAGCCACCTCACGATGAGCTTGAAAATATCGCAATTTCCGATCACCCGCTGGCCGTGACGACGCCTCTAACCCCCGCAGTTCTTTGCAAGCAGTCCATGGCGCAACGTCGTGCCGACAGGCTGACGTAGTGCGCGTTCAGCGTCTCAACGCCGCCGCGGACTGCGAGCTATTTCGAATGCTATTCCCGATGTTCGTGACCTCATTCACCAGCTGCAGGCGAAAGGCCCACCTGGCGAGACCAGGCCTTCGATAGTCGAGTATGGGTTGAACGCAGACGAAGCTCATAGATTTGGGCTGCCATGTGGCGGGACCTTGCAATTGGTGCAGGAAAGGCTCGGCCCTAAAAGTGGACTCGACACTTTGCTTCGCGCGCTAAGAGAAGGCCAGATCGTCCGCGGGACTTTGAGACTTTCCACAGGTGAGGCGCATGTGGCAGACGCCTCAAACGAGCCGGGCGCCATTCGATTCGACAAGGCAACGCTGTCAACGGTTCATGGGCCGACCTGGCGCATGTTGTTGATAGGTGGCGGCAACCTCAGCGTCTATGTCTCAATGATGGCGATACCGCTAGGCTATGCAGTGACGCTATGCGACCCGCGACCGGAATATGCAGCTGAATTGGAGATTCCCGGGGTCAAAGTTGTGCGGACGATGCCCGACGACGCGGTGATCGAGATGAAACTGGATGCGCGCAGCGCGGTGGTTGCGCTTACCCATGACCCAAAGCTTGACGACCTTGCTTTGATAGAGGCACTTAAGACACGCGCGTTCTACGTCAGTGCTATTGCTTCACGCAGAAATAGTGACGCCGCGCTGGCAAATTTGCGCTGTCCGATAGGGCTCTACCTTGGCGGAAACTCGCCTCCTGAGATTGCGCTATCCATCGTCGCCGATGTCACGGCGCGGCGTAACGGTATTCCCATTACCGAGTTGGCGGATGTGCGGCTTGGAAAGACGATTGCTGGGTAACCGACCGGGAGAAACGCCGACTGCACAAGGGGTTCACCGCCAATTGACGATTGAGTGGGGATAGCTGAATGCGGGACCACACTGCGCCGAAAGGACCTTGATCGGACGTGCCATTTGCGCCATTTTCTGGGCTGTCGGCGCTGCTGATATTGCAGTATGGGTAGGATGATGGGTAGGGCGTGGCCTCAAGATGTGGGAGCCAAACCTGGCGCGACTTTGCGGGCCACTGTTGGAATAGGCTGCCTTCCGCCAGACATGGCTTCCTGGCAATTCCAATGTCTTCCGAAAACGTCCTCTAGATCGCTGATTTCAAAGCAGTTTATGGGTAACGACGTGCTTGCTGCTTCCATCAAGGTCCCGCGCAATTTCCGCACGAGGTATGGGTAGCAAGATGAGTCTCGGTCCGCTTTCGCGAGTCTCGCTTGGCGAGGTGCGGAAATTGGCCACCGGATAGCGTGACATGGTCAGAGACCTGATTGATCCCATCCTCGCCCGGAGTGAGCAGCAGCGCCGACAGTTGCTCGATATCTCTTCGGATACCAATGTAACTTTCCGTGAGGCAGCCGAAGCGTTTATATCCGCGTACAGGAACCTCAGTGGCGCAACCGCAAGCATGTCCAGCAGTGGGGCAACACGCTTAGGACGTACGCATATCCGATGATCGGCGAAATCCGGGTGCGTGACATCGATACCTCGATGATCGTACGGATTCTCCAGCCGATCTGGACGAAAAAGGCGGAGACCGCGCGCCGCGTGCGCGGCCGCATCAAGGCCATCCTCGATGCCGAGACTGTGCTGGGCCATCGCACCGGCAGCAACCCGGCGCGGTACGTTGACCATCTGCAACTCGTCTTGCCGCGGTCGAAGAAGCGGTCGCAAGTGAGACACCATCCGGCGTTGCCTTGGGAATATATCCCGGGTTTCGTGCGCGAACTGGAGCAACGTCCCCGACGTGCGGCACGGATCCTCCACCTGCTCATCCTCACAGCAACCCGCACGAACGAGGTGCGCTTTGCGCGGCCAGAGGAATTCGATCTTGACACCTGTGTGGTCAATTCCCGGCGACCGCACGAAAAGTGGACGACCGCTTCGCGTGCCGCTTTGTGAGCGAGCCCTCGAACTCGGCCGGACGCGTGCGAGCATGTCCTGATCCGCTGCGCGAATAGCGCGAGTTCCCCGATGCGGTGCTTCGCGAGGATCGCATGGTAGAAAAAGGCATTTGGGAGTGTCGATGCACGATTGCTCCTGACATGGGCTTGATCGCGCCGGCTGAATCTTGAGACACTTGTCGGGCGTTGTTGCGCAGCATCTGCCGGTCGAGCGGCTACTGCGTTTCGCTCACCACGGTTGCGACGCGCGTTGTATGCTTTCTGAGCGGAGGCGCGACCGCAGTTGGGATCATGGCTTCTTCAAGCTTTGCCAGGATCGCGTTGGAAAGTGGTTGACGGTATCGATGACGGTATCCCCGCAGAAGTGGTATTCGGATGCCCAGTGTTCACGACGTTTGAACGAAAGCTCACGTTGATTCTCCGACGCAGTCTGTCTAAAGCTGATAACTGCCGACTGGAATTTTCGGTATGGCTGACGGTATGGTCGCTACCCGACCGGGCGGAAAGGCCGTCTTCACAAGGGTCCCGATCGACAATTGACGATCGAGCGCGGATTCGGGATTGCGCCACAACGACCGGATCGGAAGCGCCATGCGCGCGAGGTTCTGGTCTGTAGCCGCCATTGAGCTTGCAGTATGGGCGGGATGATGGTACGCCGTGATCGGGCGAAGCGGGTGTCAAACTTGGCAGGCTTTTGCAGGCAACTGTTGGAATCGGCTGCCCACGGCCGATCAAACGCTATCACCCGAATTCTGGATCAACGTGGAGGGCTGCTTTGTCGCGAGTAACTACCGCTATCCGGGCGGCCCAGCCTCGGCTTTCTTCAAGTCGCCGGTGCCGGGTAGTTCGCTATGCTGAATGATCAAGCACCGTCAAGAACATCGCGGCAGGCTGTATTCGAAACAGGCTTTACTCACTTCTTCTGAGATCGCGTGTGGGGGGCTGGGGATGTCCAGTTTGCGCTAAGTCCTCTACGGAAGGAGAGATTTCAACTCGATATTGGGCGTGCGCAGATATCGCGTCATCATGACTTTCAGTTCACGACGCAGTTCAAACCCAAACAGGGACGGCGCGTACAGAATCGACCGATGCGTGAGCGCTTCAACGGCCGATTCGACGATAAAGGCCGCGAGGTGGATATTCGGGCGTTGAACCGGTTCTCCACACGTCACTAAAGCCTGCTCAAGAAGGTCGGTTATCGCAAGCGACACGCGGCTGAGATGGCGCAGCTTGCTCACTCTGCCCATCTGTTCCAGAAGCACACGCTGCAGCGCGACATCCAGCGCATACGCGTCTACTGTGGAGTCGACCCAGGCCTCGACAACGCGCTCGATACCTTGCCCTTCGACAGCCTTGAACGCGTGCGCATACTGCTCAAACAGATAATCGCAGTGGCGCTTGATGAGCTTCGCCACCAGTGCGTCTTTACTGGTGAAGTACTCATAGAGCGAGCCGACGCTGACCCCCGCGGCCTCCGCGATGCGCGTGGTGCTGGTGGCGTCGAATCCATCGCGTGCTAGCAGTTTGCGGGCGGCCTCCAGAATCGCGTCGACGGTCATCAACGAGCGCTCCTGACGGGGTCGGCGCCGCACTGCGATTGGCGCAATCGCTCTCGTCTTTCTGCTGAACGTCACGGCTTCCCCCTCCTGTTGAATGACAGTGCGATCGGGTAGGGCACCCGGTCGCCAATCGGTCGACGATTGGCGTGCAATTGTAGCTGTGGTCATGGGCCAGCCGAAACCGGTCGTCCGGTTTCAAACGGCATATCCGAATGACGCGCGCAATTCAGGCCGACAACGGCGTCGGCCCCAGCCAGCGCGCCTGAGAGCCGGGCGGAGCGGAATCCGAATAGCGTCGCGATGACGGTCTGTCTATGATCCACTACAACAGTTTTACATATCAACGAGGGGACATGTCCGGGCAAATGATGCGAACGCCGCTGCGGGTTATCGACCTGCTGCGGCATGCGAACCGCAACCATCCGCGGGGGGAAATTGTCAGCCGTCGTGCCGAGGGCGACATCCACCGCTACACCTATGCGGACGCTTACAAGCGCGTCTGCCAACTGGCCCGCGCACTGGACAGGCTAGGCATCGCCCAGGATGCGCGGGTCGGTACCCTAGCCTGGAATGGCTACCGGCATGTCGAACTTTACTTTGCAAGCGCCGGGCTCGGCGCGGTCTGCCATACGTTGAACCCGCGCCTGCTGCCGCAGCAGATCGCGTGGATCGGTCAGCACGCAGCCGACGAGATCCTGTTCTTCGACGCGAGCTTTGTGACGCTTGTCGAGGGTATTCGGGATCAACTGACCGGCGTGCGGCATGTCGTTCTGCTGGGCCAGTGCGATAGCGCCGTAGGTGCCGACGCGGCGGCGCGCATTCCCGATCTGCTTTTCTACGAAGACCTGATCAGCGGTGAACTCGCCGACGAACTCGACTGGCCGATCTTCGACGAGAACCAGGCATGCGGCCTGTGCTACACGTCCGGCACGACCGGGGACCCGAAAGGGGTCTGTTATTCGAATCGCTCGACGGTATTGCATGCCTATGCGAGCGCATTGCCCGACTCGCTGGGATTGTCGGCACGTGACGTCGTGATGCCGGTTGTTCCGATGTTCCATGTCAATGCCTGGGGCTTGCCCTACATCATGCCGATGGTCGGCGGCAAGCTGGTGCTGCCCGGTCCGGCGCTCGATGGCAAAAGCCTCTACGAGCTGTGCGAAGCCGAACAGGTGACGATGGCCGCGGGTGTGCCGACCATCTGGCTCGGCTTACTCGATCATCTGCGCACGCATGGCTTGTCGTTCAGTTCGCTGAACCGCACGGTCATCGGTGGCTCGGCGGCAAGCGAAGCGATGATTCGCGAGTTCGAAGAGGTGCACCACGTGCGCGTGCTGCACGCGTGGGGCATGACCGAGACCAGCCCCGTCGGTGCGGTCAATCAGTTCAAACCGGTGCATGACACGCTGGACAGAGACGCGCGTTATCGCTTGCAGACGCGTCAGGGGCGTGAACTGTTTGGTGTCGAGATGCGTATTGAAGCAGAGACCGGCGAGCCCATCGCACGTGACGGCAAGACACACGGTCGGCTGCCGGTGAAAGGCCCCTGGGTGGTCGATACGTATGTCGGCGATGTGGCGGCTGCGAGGCAGGACGGTTGGTTCGACACAGGCGATGTTGCGACGATCGACGCCGAAGGCTACATGAGCGTTGTCGATCGCAGCAAGGACGTCATCAAGTCTGGCGGTGAGTGGATCAGTTCGATCGAACTGGAGAACGCAGCGATGGGGCACCCGGCGATCCAGGAAGCCGCCGTGATCGGGCGGCCCCATCCGAAGTGGGTCGAGCGGCCACTGATGCTGTGCGTGCTGCGGCCCGGGCACGGTCTGTCGAGCGGCGAATTGCTGGCGTGGCTTGGCGAACGCGTTGCCCGCTGGTGGCTGCCCGACGCTGTCGAATTCGTGGACGAACTGCCACACGGCGCCACCGGCAAGCTGCTCAAGGCGCGCTTGCGCGAGCGGTACGCGGCTTACCGATTCAATGACCAGAAGCATTCCACGGAGGATTGTTCGTGAGTTCGGTTTTCAGAGCCAATCTGCTGGCTGGCCAGCATGCCATCATCACCGGTGCGGGAAGCGGCATCAATAAACGCATCGCCGAGCGGTTCGCGATGCAGGGCGCACGCATCTCGATCATTGGCCGCAACGCGGACAAGTGTGCGGCGGCCGCGGCGGAAATCCGCGCGCTGGGCGGCGAGGCCGACGGATTTGCCGCTGACGTGCGCGAGGCCGACGCGCTGGCCGCAGCGTTTGAAGCCGCGTGCGAACGCTTCGGCCCCGTCGACATCTGCATCGCGGGCGCGGCCGGCAATTTCGTCGCCGAGGCGGCGGCAATGTCCGCCAACGCCTTTCGCACGGTGATCGATATCGATCTGATCGGCACGTTCAATACGTTTCGCGCAGCGCTGCCGTTGTTGAGGACGGCACGCGCCAACCTGCTCGCGGTGTCCGCCGTGCAGTCCTCCATGCCGACCGCGGCGCAAGCGCATGTCTGCGCGGCAAAGGCCGGCATCGAGATGCTGGTGCGCACGCTTTCGATTGAATGGGCGGCGCGCGGTGTGCGGTGCAACGCAATCGCACCGGGTCCGGTCGCCGACACGGAGGGGATGAAGCGCCTCGCGCCGGGTGGCGATTCGAGCTGGACCCGTTTGTTGGCCGGCATTCCAATGCGCCGTGCCGCTGAGCGCGATGAAATCGCCGATCTCGCCTTGTTCCTGTGCAGTGGTGCGGCGAGTTACATCAATGGCACGGTCGTGACGATCGACGGCGGCCAGTCGAACCTCGGCTCGCAACCTTTTGGCGACATGCTGCTCGACTCGTTGCAGTCGGCCTGAGTTGAATGCTGAACGCCCGCTGTAGCTGGGTCCTTTTTTGATTCGAACAATACTTGCAGGAGACAGCATGACCGTTACCGAAACCGGACTCACGATCAACGCGCCGGACGGCCATCGCATCGAAGCGTTCCACTGGGCCGGCGAGAAGCCGGTGCGTGGCATCGTGCAGATCGTGCACGGCATGGCCGAGCATTCACGTCGATATCGTCATGTGGCGCAAGCGCTGGCGCAGGCGGGTTATCTCGTCTATGCGAGCGAACACCGAGGCCATGGACAATCCGCCATGGACAACGGCACGCTCGGCGACTTTGGTGCCAAAGGATTCAACGCGCTGGTCGATGACATGGCCACGGTGAGCCGGCATTTGCGCGAGCGCCACCCGTCCGTGCCGCTCGTGATGCTGGCGCACAGCATGGGATCGTTTGCCGCACAAATCTATCTGCTCGATCACGCCGCATTGATCGATGCGGTCGCATTGTCGGGCACGACCGCGCTTGAGCTTCTCGATCCACGCCGTTCCGGCTGGACACTCGAGACGGCCAACGCGGCGATTGCCGAACCGCTCACCGTGGTCGACTGGTTGAGCCGGGACCCGACCGTGCCCGCCGCGTACATCGCGGACCCGCTCTGCGGATTTACGCTCACCGAAGCATCGTTGTTCTCCATCTTCGATCACGGTCTGCGCACCTCGGACATGACGCAGTTCGAGAAGCTCCGCAAGGATCTACCGCTTTATCTGTTCACCGGCGATCAGGATTCGGTGAATGGCTACCTCGCCTGGTTCGATCCGCTGGTCGAGCGGTTGCGCCGCGTGGGCTGTCGCGATCTGTCAACGCACGTCTACGGCGGCGCACGCCACGAAGTGCTCAACGAGACGAACCGCGAAGAAGTGATCTCGAACCTGATTGCCTGGGTGAATCGTGTGACCGCTTAAGCGCCTGAACACCGTCGCGGACCGCAAGATCCGCGCGGTTCACCACGCCGGGCGACAAATCCGACGTATCCCGCGAAAGACGCGATGACGTATGCCGTCACCGCAGGGATTCTTGCGCCTTGCATCTGCTGAATCTGAACACAGGGAGGGACACCGAGAAGCTGGATAGATAAGTCTTCAGTGTAATTAGGTATACAAAATAAAAATCAATTGAAACATGGTTCAGGAGACGCGATATGAAAAAGCGGAATAACAGGACTATAAAACTCGCCGCAGCCGCGGCCAGTCTGCTGGCGGCAGGCGCTTCGCATGCACAGAGCAGCGTCACGCTGTACGGCACACTCGATGCCGGCCTGTTGTATACGAGCCGGACGGTGAGCGCGACCGGCGCCAACGCGGGCCATCAGTTCTCGTTGATCGACGGCGGTTCGGCAGGATCGAACTTTGGCATGCGGGGTAGCGAAGACCTCGGCGGTGGCCTGAGTGCAATTTTCGCTCTCGAAAGCGGCATCAGCATGGCCAATGGTGGCTACGGCAATTCCAATGGAAACTTCTTCGGAAGACAGGCGTGGATCGGTCTGACTGGCGGATTCGGTACGGTGCAGGCCGGCCTGCAATACTCGCCGTTCGTCCTTTCTCTTATCAGTACCGATGCTCGCAACGTATCCTATTTCGGTAGTGGCGCCGCAATCTATGTTGGCAGCGTGCTGGATACCGGGCTGTTCAACCCGAACGCCATTTCGTATACGAGTCCGGTGATCGCTGGTTTTCAGGGTAGCGCGATGATGGCCCTCGGCGGTCAGGCTGGCGATTTCCAAGCAGGTCGGCAGTACAGCGGCCGCCTGAAGTATGAGATCGGCGGACTGTTGATTGATGCGGCGCTCTACAGCGGCAATGCGGGTGGGACGGCAGCGTCGACACCGATTCCGACCACGGTCGCGTTCACGGGGCGAACGATCGGCGCGGGTTACACGTTCGAGTCGCTCACGATCAAGGCTGTGTTCGTCAACTACAAGTTCGCGGGCTCGTTCGACAGTCGCGTCTATGGCGGCGGACTTGGCTATCAGATTACGCCGTCGCTGCTCGCCAATGTCGGCGCCTGGTACACCAGCGATGGTAACGATACGGGCAACCATTCGATTCTGGCCGGCGCCGGCGTGGACTATTCCCTATCTAAACGGACAGCGCTCTACGGTCAAGTCGCCTTCGTCGACAACCACGGCAAGATGAACACGGGACTTTCTCTCAATGGCGCGTTGTATGAAGGCCCCGGGTCGACCACCGGCGTCACCGTCGGGATTCGCCACAGGTTCTAGTGTCCCGTTCCGTTGATCCCAGCCGGGTGTAGCGCTGTCCAGAAAAAGAGAATGGAGACAATCGTGATGTCTGTCGTGAAGAAACTCAAAGCCCCGTTGCTTGCCCTTGCGCTGTCGTGCGCCGCCATGTGCGTGCAAGCCGCCGATGTGCAGTTGTTGCCCGACGGCTTGCTGTCCCCCACCTCCACCGAGCAGACCAAACCGGACGCTTTCAAGAAAGCGCCGCCCTGGCGCATCGGCGTCTCGTTTGCCGGTGTCGGCAATAGCTGGATCGTCCAGATGATCCAGGAGATGCGCCAGGCGGCGGCGCAGAATCCCGACATCGGGCAATTCATTTTTACCGAGGCAGACTGGAAACCGGCCAAGCAGGTGGCCGACGTAGAAGACCTGCTGACGAAGAAAGTCGATTTGCTGATCATCGGGCCGATTTCGGAAGCGATCGGCGCGCCGCTGATCGCAAAGGCCGCGCAACGCGGCATCCCGGTCGTGACGTTCGGCGCGTACGGTCGCGGAACACAGTCCACAACCGAGATCATGGCTGGCGGTCGCGTCTTCGGTCAGCAGGGCGGCGAATTCCTTTGTCAGGAACTGAAGGGCAAGGGCAAGATCTGGGCGTTTCGTGGCGTGCCCGGTGTCGATGAGGAACAGTTGCGCTACGACGGCTTTCGCAAGGCAGTCGATGGGTGCGGTCTGACGATCACCAACGAGGTCTTCGGCGACTGGAGTTACGCGAAGGGCAAGCAACTGTGCGAGAACCTCCTGCTGTCGGGACAACCGGTCGACGGTATCTGGTTTTCCGGCGCGGAGATGACGCGTGCCTGTATCGACGTGTTCAAGGAAACCGGCAAACCGCTGGTGCCGATGACCGGCGAGGCCAATAACGGCTTCTTGCGGGCATGGAAAAGCTCGGGCGTGAAGAGCGTCGCGCCGATGTTCACGCCGGGTCTGGGCGCGGCGGTGGTGCGGGCGTCGGTGGCGCTGCTGCGTGGCGAGCCGGTCTACCGGTCATACTTTTCGGCCCCCACGCCGATCACGCGCGATCAGCTCGACAAGTACTACCGCGCGGATCTGAACGACGCTTACTGGTTCCCGTCGACGCTGCCGAACGCGATGCTCACGCAGATGTTCCACCGTTGAGGCTGGCGATGGACTCCCTCTCTGACCAAGCGGTAACCGCGCAACGCGTCGCGCTGCGCGGCGTGTCGAAAGCATTCGGCTCTACTCAGGCGCTGTCCGGCGTGACGCTGTCCGGACGGGCCGGCTCGGTGCACGCGATCACTGGCGAGAACGGCGCGGGCAAATCCACGCTGATGAAGCTGCTGGCGGGGGTGCACTTGCCGGACGAGGGCGAGATTTGGCTCGATGGGCAATGCATGCGCCTCGCGACCCCGGCGCAAGCGCGGCGCGCGGGCGTGTCCACCGTGTTCCAGGAACTGACTGTGTTGCCGAACCTGAGCGTCGTTGAAAATCTCTGCCTCGGACGCGAGCCCGGCCGTTGCGGCGTACTGGATCGGACCGGCATCCGGCGTGCGGCCGGCGCGTTGCTGGAACGCACCGGCATCGAGCTTGATCCGCAGCGGCCGTGCGGCAACCTGACGATCGCCGAGCAGCAGTTGCTCGAGATCGCCAAGGGTCTAATGGGCGACGCACGGGTTTTTATCTTTGACGAGCCGACCGCGCCGCTCAATCGGGCCGAGGTCGACAAGCTCGAGGCGCTGCTCGCGCGTTTGAAGGCGAGCGGCAAGCTGGTGTTTTACATCAGTCACCGGCTTGAGGAGATCTTTCGCTTCTGCGACACCGTATCGGTGCTGAAGGACGGCCAGCATGTGACGACGCAACCGACGGCTGGGTTATCGGAAGATCGCCTCGTGCAATTGATGGTTGGACGCGAACTGCAAAAGCTATTTCCACCGCGGCGCGACAGCGCCGCTGGCGACATAGCGCTCGACGTCAAGGCATTGACGGTGAAGCCGAATGGCCCCGCCGTTTCATTCGCGCTGAGGCGCGGGGAAATTGTCGGTATCGCGGGGCTGGAAGGGCATGGGCAACGGCAGATCGTGCGCGCGCTGGCGGGCGTCGAACCGCCGTCGAGTAGCGACATGCGCTGCGCGGATCGCAGTGGTGCATTGCGGCGCTTCGATCCGAAGCAGGGGCCAGCGGCTGCGGTGCGGCACGGCGTGGCACTGATGCCGGAGGATCGCAAGTCCGAGGGCTTGTATCTGGATTTGCCGATCCAGGACAACATCTGGCTCGGCCCGTTGCGCAACGTCGCCCTCTGGCGGCGGGCGCGGCGTGACGTGCAGTTGATTCGCCAATTGGCCGCGAGGATGCATCTGCGCAGCCGGCCTACCGACCGGGTGGGATCGCTGTCCGGCGGCAATCAGCAGAAGGTCATGCTGGGACGCTGGTTTGCGGCTGGCGTACAGGTCCTGCTGGTCGAGCAGCCGACACGTGGCGTCGACATCGGCGCGAAGACCGAAATCTACAGTTTGCTGAGGCAGTTTACGGCGGACGGCGGCGCTGTTCTGGCGGTATCGGGCGATCTGCCCGAACTGATTGGCTTGTGCGATCGCATCTTCGTGGTTCGGGACGGCGCGATCGTCGCGGACGTGCAAGCGGCCAACGCCACGGAAGAGAGTCTGCTGAATCTGGCGTTGCGCGAATCGACGGCCGTCGATGAAGGCGGCGCACACCATCTGGGAGACCTGCGATGAATCTGATGCGCTCTGGCTTGACCCGCTATACGGTTGGTCTGCCGGTGATCCTCTGCGTGACGCTGTTGGCGACGACTGCGGATTTTCGTCAGCCGCAGAACCTGATCAACTTCGGCGGCCAGATCGCCGCATTGTTGATCGTCTCACTTGGACAGATGTTCGTCACGTTGACAGCCGGTATCGATCTGTCGGTCGGCTCAGTGGTGAATCTTGCGAGCTGCATTGTCGCGACCCAGCCCGATCCGTTCGCTGGTGTGGCACTGGCGTTGGCAGTGGGTGCGATGGTCGGCCTCGTGAACGGTCTGGGCGTGGCGTACGCGAACGTGCATCCGCTGGTGATGACGCTGAGCACGGCGACCTTTCTGCAAGGCTTGAGCTATCTGGTGCTGCCGATTCCCGGCGGCCACGTTGCGCCGGCTCTGACGTGGCTGGCGACCGGTACCGCGATGGGCGTGCCGCTGTCGTTCGTTTGGTGCGCCGTCGCGGTGGGAGCGGTCGCGGCCGGCATCGGGCGTAGCCGCTTCGGCCTGCATCTGTTTGCGGTCGGCAGTCATCCGCGCAGCGCTCATCTGAATGGCGTGCGCGTCATGGCGACGGTGATTACGGCTTATGTTCTGTGCAGTCTGATGGCCGTCGCTGCGGGCATCTATCTGGCCGCGCGCGTAGCGGCCGGCGATCCGGGACTCGGCGCGGAATTTGGGCTGGAATCGGTGGCCGCCGTGGCGTTGGGTGGCGTGCAACTGACTGGCGGTATCGGGAGTGCCGGCGGTGTACTGGCTGGCGCGCTAAGTCTCGGCTTGCTCACCAATGGACTGAATCTGTTCGGCGTTTCGCCGTTCATGCGCGGCGTCGTCACTGGTTTCTTATTGTTGGCGGCGGTGAGCATGCAACGACGCCGTGTCGTAGGCCTATGACCATGAAAACACTTGCTTTGCGCCGTGCGCCGACGATGACACCGATTCACCGAATGGCTGCGTGGTGTGCGGGGTTGCCGCCCGCCTATGCGGGCAGCGTGCTGTTGCTCGTGTGTGCGGCGCTCACGCGCGCGAACCTGGTGTCGCCGATGCTGTTGTTGCTGATCTTGCGGCAAGCCGCGCCGCTCGGCATGGTTGCGATCGGCCAGTCGCTGACGATGCGTTGCCGTTCGCTGGACCTGTCGGTGGGCGGCGTGGTGCCAGCCGTCTCGTATCTGCTGACGAGCGGCGTGCTGAGCGTGCCCGCTCCGCTCGCGCTGCTGCTGTGCCTGTTGCTGGGGGCGGGTGTCGGTGCGCTCAATGGCGTGCTGATCGTGAGGATCCGCGCTTCGTCGGTCATCGTGACGCTGGCGGTGTCGATGATCCTGTCGGGCGTCGTGATTGCGCTGAGCCAGTTTCACGCACCGGGCGACGCGCCTGTCGTGCTGACCGGGTTCGGCAGTGCGCGAATTGGCGGGGTGCCATTGGCGCCGCTCGTGTGGCTGGCCGTGCTGGTACCGATCGTGTTGTTTCTCAGATTGAGCGCGTTCGGCCGTCTGATGGATGCGATTGGGGCCAATCCGCGTGCGGCCGAATTATCCGGCTTGCCGCATTTGCGCGTGCTGTTCATTGCGCACGTAGTCTCGGGCGTGATGTCGGCGTGTGGCGCATTTCTGCTGTTGAGTTTCGTCGGCGTCGGCGATGTGACGCTCGGCGAGGACCTTGCACTGAATTCGCTGGCCGCCGCCGTGCTGGGCGGCGTGACCTTCGGCAGCGGGCGGGGTGGAATGGCCGGACCGGCAGTCGCTGCTTTCATGATCGTGTTCCTGTTCAACCTCCTCACCAGCTTCGGACTTGGCGCAGCGGGACACCTGATGCTGCAGGGCGCGATCGTGGGTGCGGCGGCGCTGATGTATTCGCTACGCCATGGTGCGGCGACACGGCCTTGAACCTGACTGTAGAGGTGACCCTGAATGAAATGGATGCTCGTACTATTTGCGTTCTTCGGAATGACGGCTCTCGTTACGTCGATTTCCAGTGGATACGGGGAAAGCGCGGAGCGATTGACCGGATACGCTGCGACACTCGTGTTCAGCGCGGTGCTTGGGTTGCTGCTGCGAAACCGGAGGAAACGGAGCGCGAGAAAGCGCGCGCTGAGGTAACGGCAGCGAGGCGGGCGATGGTTTGTTGCCATCTGTCGTCGAGGCCGAATTAGCGCCAGTCGGTCGTTGACTGTGCAAAATCCACACTCACCTTGAATTTCCACGCTGCGATCCGATCGGAAGCACCACACACGGCTTTTTCTGATCTGTTGTCGCTATTGTTCTTGCAGTATGGGTAGAGCCTGTGTTCAGGCAGAGCGGGAGTCAAACCTGGCGCGGTTTTGCGGGCAATTGTTGGAATCGGCTGCCTTTCGCCGGGCAAGGCTTCCCGGCCGTTCCGATATTTTCCTTGGACGTCCTGTAGATCGCTGATTTAAAAGCGATTCATGGGTAACGACGTGCTTGCTGCTTCCAGTAACGATCGACGACATTGTCCCCGTGGGTTCGTACAAGTTTCGCAGCCAAAGCTTCAGCGTTAACCCTCGTCAATCTACCCGAATGGGTAGGAAAAACTGCGGCGAGTGGCAAAACTACCCTACGTCAATGTTGCCCCGAGCATAACGGCTTCATAGAGTCGCCTTCGACAAGCGGTCCATGCCGGATGGGACCCGACATCAGCATCCCGATCTTGGCCGCTGTCCGGTCAAATGCGTCGATTCATCCGTTTTCGATGTTCAACCATGTGCAGTTTGACGATCAGCGAACGCGGGACATCGAATTTGTCATGACGCAGATTCGCGCCGGGAAATACATTCCCAGGATTGACCGGGTATTTTCGCTGCTTGAAACCATCGACGCATACCGCTGCATGTTGGGAAACTCGCCGTGTGGAAAAATCGTCGTCGCCCTGACCGACAGATGAAGGTGCCGGGACTGATTCCATAACGGCCGCGGCGATGTAGCAAAAAAGGTGGATTACGTATGGCAGAACTCGGAGAGAAGATAAGATCGCTGCGCCGTCGGCTCGGGCTAACGCTGGATGGAGTCGCCACAACAGCAGGAATCTCCAAGCCTTTCCTGTCTCAGGTCGAGCGCGGTCACGCTACTCCCTCGATGACATCTCTGATGGGAATCGCAAAATCAATGGGAGTCGCCGTGCAATACTTTGTCGACATCCCGAGTGAAGAAAAAAACGTGCGACGCGCACGCAATGCTCGCTTCTTCACCTTCGGCGACTCGGCTGACATGTATTCCAGCGTGTCCTGCCCGCTTCTGGATTGCCAGCTTGAGGCGCTACTCACGCGTATACCGCCGGGCCGAACAAGTACAGAAGTGACAACGCATGCAGGGGAGGAGTTCATCTACGTTCTTGAGGGCGAACTGCTCATCTGCGTCGAAACGGAATCATTCAGGCTTGTTGCTGGAGACAGCGCCCACTACAAGTCAACGAAGTCCCATAGTTGGCTCAACCCGGCGACGACGGATGCGGTTCTTTTGTGGGTCGGGACGCCGCGGCTTTTATAGCCCAAGCACAGTTCATCGATTTTCGCGTCAGAATTCGATTCCGTCTCCGTCGTCGACGAACTCCAACTCGCTGCTGACAGCCGCCCCGCTGTTCAGCACCTGTGCCGGATAGGCAAGGTCAATGTCGACGACGTGGACGTGGACGCGTTCGTTGGGCCAACCCGGCGACACGGCGTGCTCGCGTAACCCTGGAATGGGTTAACTGGTATTCAACTGCACAACACCGTCTTCCAGACTGATCACCATCACCGAACCTTGCCACCCGTCGCCCCGGTTGCGTCGGTCGCGTAAGATGGCATGTGAAGAAGCCGAAATCGCTCTATCACAGTCACCATTTTCCAGTGAACGTCATCCGTTGCGCTGTGCGCTTTGCTCACCGGGTTCCCGGCAAATTGACAACGCCAGGCTGCGGTAAACTGAAGTTACTCTCGTTCTCGCACCGAACCAGGCAGCCATTCTCTTGTACGAAGAAAGAGCACTCCTCCTATTTGCTTTCTGGAACATGAATATCTATCTATGTACAAGGCTGTCTTTCTCTTGCGCCGCCTGTATTGCGCCGATCGGTGCGCGACAATTTGCGTTGGTCGCACCGGCGAGCGTTCTGCGTGGTGGTGTGGGTAGCTTTTGCGCGAGGCGATGCACGGTCGCCGTCTCTACGGTTTCCCGACTCCAACACGTTGCAATGGCATGAGCGACGATCATACCGAAGGGCTCGACTCTTCCGACGCGTGGATGTGGGTCGGCAAGCTCGCTCCGCCACGAACCCAGCTCGAAACGGTGCCTCGCGATGCGTTGCTGGCGAGGTTGCGGTGTCATGCGAATAAACCGCTGACGCTCGTTGTGTCCGCTCCCGGTTTCGGCAAGACAACGTTGCTCTCGCAATGGCGAGCGGCCTTGGCAGAAGGGGCAGATAGGCCGCCTGTCGCCTGGCTTTCGCTCGACGAAGCCGATGTCGAAGCAAACCGCTTCCTGGTGTATCTCCTGTTGGCGCTGGAGGACGCGGGCCTCGATCTCGGCAGTCTGTCGCCGCTTGCGCACTCCCAAGCGCTGGACGCGCGCCCCCGGCGCACGGTCACGGCCCTCCTCCAGGCGCTGGCTCGGGATAGCCGCTGCTTTACGCTCATGCTGGACGATTATCATCGGGCTGCCTCCAGCGCCGTCGACGAAATCGTGTTGACGTTGATGGAGCACGGAACGCAGTGGCTCCATCTGGTCGTTGCCGGTCGAACCCGGCCGTCGTGGCCGATCGCCACGCTCAAGGCACGCGGTCTCGTGCATGAAGTCGACGCAGCGGACCTGGTGCTCTCGCTCGCGGAGGCGTCGCAGATATTGGGCGCGGATCTTGGCCCAACGGTGCTAGCCACGCTGCATTCGAAGACGGAAGGCTGGGCCGTTGCCGTTCAGTTGGCGCGCTTATGGCTTGCCCGTGGCACCGAATCCGCTTTCGGGCTGCCGTCATTTTCCGGCCGGGCAGCGGAGATGGCCGAGTACATGGCCGAGCAGATTCTCGATAACATGCCTGACGATTGCCGGGACTTCCTGATCGAAACATCGCTGCTGGAGCGCTTCAACGCGGACCTCGCCGATGTCGCGCGCGGCCGTCACGACAGCGGCGAACTCCTGTCCCGGTTGAGGGCGTTCAATGCGCTGCTCGTTCCACTGGACGCAAATTGCAGCTGGTTTCGCTATCACCTGCTGCTCGCAGATTTTCTACGGCCACGCCTCGACGCCCGGCGTGCGCACCAGATTCATCGCGCGGCTGCCGCATGGCTCGCGAAGCGCGGTGACTGGGTTCTCGCCGTGTCGCACGCGTTACGTGCCGACGATACAGAGCTTGGCGTGCAGCTCGTGCAGCAGGCGGGCGGTTGGGAGCTGGTG
The DNA here is from genome assembly GCF_046030555.1 of Paraburkholderia sediminicola. Classification (GTDB taxonomy): domain Bacteria; phylum Pseudomonadota; class Gammaproteobacteria; order Burkholderiales; family Burkholderiaceae; genus Paraburkholderia; species Paraburkholderia sediminicola_E. The sequence goes on from NZ_JAQQCH010000030.1 coordinate 73,004, forward strand.
CTGCGGCATGGCATCCAGTACACGCAGGGTCTGTTGCAACAGTTCGACGATCAGGCGCGCCGCAGCGATCCGGAACTGCTGCTGATGCAGGCCTATCTGCAGGCTAAACTCGGCAACCCCCCGTTAGCAATCGAACTGCTGCGTCTGGCCGAGATATCCGTCAAAGGAGACGTGCGGCTCGAACGCGACTTCACGATCATCCAGGCGCTGTTGCACAGCTACTTCGATATGTTCGATGGCGCCGTGAGTTTCCCTGTCAGCAGTGAAGACGCGAGCCACCGCCTTCCCGACGATCCTTTGGGTCAGGCCACGCTGCTGTGCGTCGGCGCCGTGGGATCGATGGCGCGCGGGAAAATGCAGGACGCGATACAGGCGGCGCGTGCGGCGCGTGTGCAGATGCGGCTTGTCGCCAGTCCGCTGGGCGAGAATTTTTGTCTCATGCACGAGGCGCTCGCCCTCGCGACGACCGGCCAGATTTCAGCTTCACGGCAGCGGGTCGACGAAGCGCTGAAGCTAGCGGAAGCGAACTTTGGTACTGACAGTTCGCTGAAGGCTGTGGTCGGTTGTCTGAAGGCGCAACATCTTTACTGGGAAGGCCTCTGGTTTGAAACGCTGCCCTGGATACGCGAGGGGCAGGAGACGCTGGAGCACACCGATGGCTGGATGGACCTCTTCGCGACCGCCGCCGAAGTGTCGTGGCGTGCGGTGCTGCGGCAACAAGGTATGCAACATGCGCTCGCCGTTCTGGATCACGTCGCACAGATCGCATTTGACCGGCGTCTGCAACGCCTTGCGCGGCTGGTGCATGTCTGGCGTGTCGATCTGCTTGCACAATGCGGTTTAGGCGCTCAAGCGCAGCAGGAGGCGCAGGACTTGGGGCTGGAGAACCTTGTTCGACCAGCGCAAGGTGACGGTCTCGACTGGCGCTTCTGTGAAGCGAGCGCACTCGCGTACGCACGGATGCGGATCTCGACTGGCGCCGCTGCCGCGGCACTTGCGCGGCTGGAACACGATGCCGGCCTACTGGAACGCGAGGGCATCCTGTTGCCCGTCTGGCGCTTGCGCCTGCTTGCGCTGATCGCGGGGCGCAAGGCTCGCGAAGGGGAGGCGGCGAATCCGGACGAAGTCGCGCACGCCCTCGCGCCGGTGATCGAACATTCGATTCCCGGTCTGCTGCTCGATGCGGGGCCGGGCATCCTGCCGCTCGTGCAGCGCATGGGCAGCGCGTTTTCGCCCGCCCTGTTGCCCGCGATCACGCAGCTTCGCGGGTGGCAGGCTCATCCGGTCCGTCCGCGCGCGCTTTTCAGTGCGAAAGAAACGCAGGTGCTCGGGCTGCTGGTAATTGGCCAGACCAACAAGGCGATTGCACGCGCGCTGGACATTTCAGAGAACACCGTGAAATTCCACCTCAAGCAGATCTTCCAGAAACTCGGGGTGGACAATCGCGCGGCCGCCATCACCGCAGCGCTTCAATTGGGGTTCGTAGCCACCCCGGTTTGATCCTGTGTCCGCGCTGCCGCGACGATAGCCGGCAGCTGGACGTCCCTCATCGGCCAGTCAACGTGGCATGCGCCCAGAACCCCCGGCCGCGCCGCTTTAGCGACAACCCTTACTAACCTACCCGTCTGGGTAGGTAGGTGGGTCCGGTACCGCGGACCCTACTCGTCGCCGACGTTGCTTCGACCTTATTGGATTCATAAAGTCCACTCCAACAGCGGCCCGGCCCAGAGTTTATTGCGCTGGATCGTCGCAAGTTGATACGTGGAAAGACGTGCCGAACGTAATATTTAAATTAGTATACCTTAGCATAAAGGTTAGATATCAACGATTTATAACTCATGGTTCATGCTCGATGCGCCGGAACCCATGATGCAAGGAGAAGTGCAATGGCAACGAGTGGAAAGACTGTCCGAGTGGCGACCGACGTCGGGGGCACATTCACTGACCTCGTCTATTTCGAGGTCGACACGGCAACCGGAAAACAGACCATACGGACGGCGAAGGCGGACACCACACCGCCGAACTTCGAGCAAGGCATCATCAACGTGCTACGCAAGAGCGACGTCAAGCTGGAGGAAGTGAGCTTCCTTGCGCATGGCACGACGGTGGTCATCAACGCGTTGACGGAGCGCCGTGGCGTACGCACGGGCCTGATTACGACCGAGGGCTTTCGCGACGTGCTGGAGATCGCGCGTGCCAACCGTCCGGACTTTTTCAATCTGAAATGGGTGAAACCCACGCCGTTCGTGCCACGTCATCTGCGCCGCGAGGTGCGCGAACGCGTCAGCTTCGACGGGCGCGAACGTGAGTCGCTGGATCTGAGCGGTCTGCCGCAGATTCTGAATGACTTCCGTCGCGCGGAAGTGGAGGCGGTCGCGATTTGCCTGCTGCATGCGTATGCCAATCCGGCGCACGAACAGGCCGTACTCGCCGAAGTGCGGCGCTTGTGGCCGGAGGTGTCCGTCGTCGCGTCGCACCAGATCACGCGTGAATGGCGTGAATATGAACGCACCAACACGACGGTTCTGTCTGCGTACGTGCAGCCGAATGCATCGCGTTATTTGAACCGCCTGGAAGAAAGTCTGCGCGCGAATGGCTATGCCGCGCCGTTGTACGTGATGCAGTCCAATTGCGGCGTCGATACTGTCGCGCATGCACGTGAGATTTCGATCACGATGGTCGAGTCCGGTCCGGCGAGCGGCTTCTGGGGGGCTGCGGAACTGGGCCGCCTGATCGGCGAGCCGAACGTGCTGGCGCTCGATATCGGCGGCACGACGGCGAAATGCTCGTTGATCGAGAACGGGCAGGTCACCATTAAGACCGATTACTGGATCGAACGTGATCGCGTGAGCGCGGGGTATCCGATCATGGTGCCGGTTGTCGACCTGGTTGAAATCGGCAACGGCGGCGGGTCGATCGCGTGGATCGATGGCTTCAGCAAACTGCACGTCGGGCCCCAGTCGGCCGGCGCGCTGCCAGGGCCGGCGGCCTACGGCCAGGGCGGCACCCACGCCACGACAACGGACGCAAACCTTACGCTCGGACGGATCAACAAGGATTATTTTTGCGGCGGCGAACTCGTCGCGGATATGGATGCGGTGAATCGCGCGCTTGATCCGCTCGCTGAGAAACTCAACATGTCGCGAGAAGAAATCGCGCGCGGAATCATCCGTATCGCCAATGACAACATGGTGAATGCGCTGAAACTAGTGTCGCTTAATCGCGGTCGCGATCCGCGCGATTTCACGCTGGTTGCGTTCGGCGGCGGCGGCGCGATGCATGCGGTGGCGCTTGGCGAGGAACTTGGCGTAAAGAAAGTGGTGATTCCGCGTGCCGCGTCGGTGTTCTCCGCATGGGGCATGACGATGTCAGATCTGCGTCGCGATCTGTTCGTTAACCGATTCTTCGAAACGACGCATGAACAGACCATTGCCGAGGCGCAGTCCACGCTCGACGAACTGGCTGAAGCAGCGGTTGCCCAGTTTGCCGATGAAGGCGTCGGGCGGGATCGTCTCACGCTCGCCATCCACTGCAAACTTCGCTATCAGAACCAGGAACATTCCGTCGAGGTTCCGCTTCAGCCGGACGAACGGATTGCCACGCACTGGAGCGCGATTGCCGGGCGGTTCCATACCATCTACGAACGGCAATATACGTATCGGCTCGACGCACCGCTCGAGATCGTCGGCTTTCATATCGTCACGACCTCGGAAATCGGCAAGCTGAATCTGGGCGAAATGCCGGTCACGGGTACCGATGTGAGTGAAGCCGTGAAGGGACATCGCGCTGTCGACTACGCAATGGAAGGCATTCACGAAGCCACGATCTACGACAACGCGAAGCTCGAGCCGGGCATGTCGTTCAATGGGCCCGCGATCATCGAAGATGCCGGAACGACGATCGTCGTTCACCCGAATAATGGCGTGAGTGTCGATCGCCTCGGGAACATCCATATCACTCTCTGAGATGACGGAGAATTACCATGAGCAAAGTTGACATCTTCACGCTGGAAATCATCCAGAACTCATTGACGGCGATCGCGGACGAAATGTTCGCTGCGATCATCAAGACCGCAATGAGCCCGATCATCTACGAGGTGCTCGATATGGGCACTGGCATCACCGACGCACACGGCGAGATTGCCAGTTCCGGATCCGGGGCGCCCGGTTTCATTGCCGTGCTTGACAAGGCGGTGAAGCGTATCCTGGCCCAGCATGCGCAGCCTGGCGACATCGAACCGGGTGACGTTTTCATCACCAACGATCCGCACAGCGGCGGTGGCGTGACCCATTTGAATGACGTCATTCTCGCGATGCCGGTATTCGCGAACGGCAAGCTGATTGCGTGGACCGCGAATATCGCGCATTGGAACGACGTGGGCGGCACGGTGCCGGGATCGCTTTCCACTAACGCGACGGATATTTTTCAGGAAGGATTGCGCCTGACGTGCGTGAAGCTGATCTCGAAGGGCAAACCAATCCGATCGGTCATGCAGATCTTGCGCGCCAACACACGCTTGCCCGATTTCATGGAGGGTGATCTTTGGGCGGGCATCGCCGCAGTACGCGGCGGCGCGACACGTATCATCGAGTTGGCCAACAAGTACGGCGCGGATCTGTTCCTCGAAGCGGTGGCGGATTTCATGAGTCTCGGTGAGAAGGTCTCGCTGAGAGCGCTCGACGATGCGCCGCGAGGACGTTTCTCGGCTGAAGAGCCGCAGGACGACGGGCAATTGCTGCGCGTAACGGTGGAAATCACGGACGCGGGCATGATTGTCGACCTGCGTGACAATCCGGCCCAGTCGGCGGGGCCACATAACCTCAGCCGCGACGGCACGGTCGTCGCCGCGCAGATGGCGTTCAAGGCGGTCACCGACCCGCGTGCGGCAACGAACGGCGGTACGTTCCGTCCGCTTACCGTGCTGACCAATCCGGGCACGATGTTCGATGCACGCAGTCCCGCAGCAGAAGGGTTCTACTTCGAGAACCTGATTCGCGCTCACGATCTCATCTTGCGTTGCCTCGCCCCACACTTGTCCGACCGGCTGCCGGCTGGCAATTTTGCGTCGATTTGCGGCACGTTCATCAGCGGCGTGCACCCGGATACGGGGCGTGCGTTCACGCTGGTCGAGCCGGAAATCGGTGGCTGGGGCGCGGAAAACGGTCGCGACGGCAATAGCGCGGTTTATTCCGGCATGCATGGTGAAACCTATAACTGCCCCGCCGAGATCTGTGAAGCACGGTATGGCCTGTACGTCGATCGTATGTCGCTTAATGACGAACCAGGTGGACACGGTCAATATCGCGGCGGCCGGGGCGTTCACGTGGAATACCGGGTCCGCGCCGACAAAACACTGCTGACGTGCGGCTATACACGCTCCAAGGTGCCGCCGTGGGGGCTGGAAGGCGGGGCGGATGGCTCGCTCAACTATATCGAGGTGGTGCGGAAGAGCGGAGAGTGCGAGCGCTATTCAATGGTCAGCGCGCTGCCTCTGAATCGCGACGACGTAATCCGCATCAGGACCGCGTCGGGCGGTGGGTATGGCAATCCCGCCGCGCGTACGCGCGCCGCGGTTGTGGACGACGTCAGGAACGGCTATCTGAATGCCGATCTTGCCAAGGAAATCTACGGCGTCAGCGTGTGAGTACGCTGAAACGTCCACCCAAGCTTAAGGATAGTCATCATGTTTGCAGGTAGCGTGTACATCGAACGGCGCGCGGCACTACGCAAGCGGCTACGCTCGGGCATCGTATTGCTTCCCGGCAACGTCGACGCACCGATCAATTTTCCGCACAACGTCCATGTGTTCCGGCAGGATTCGACCTTCCTGTACTTTTTCGGCGTGAATCGGCCACACATTGCGGCTATTGTCGACATCGATAGCGGCGACGAGACGGTCTTCGGCGACGACGCCAGCCTTGACGACGAAATCTGGCTCGGCAAGACGCCGCGTCTGGCGGCACAGTGCGCACAAGCCGGCTGCCCGGCCGTGAAACCGTACGCCGCGCTGGCGGATGTGATCGCTCATGCGATCCGGCAAGGGCGCGATGTGCATTTCTTGCCGCCCTATCGAGCGGACACTGTCGTCGAACTCTCGCGGCTTCTGCGCTGCACGCCGGATAACGCGCGGGAGCGGGCGTCCCTGGCGCTAATCCAGACGGTGGTGGCTCTGCGGGAAATCAAGAGCGACGTCGAAATCGATGAAATCGAAAAGGCGCTCGCTGTTACCGACGAGATGCATCGTGCCGCGATGCGGGCCGCGCGACCTGGCGTGCTGGAATGCAAGGTCGTTGCGGAGATGCATCGCGTGCTGATGCGTCACGGGTTGCAGGAGGCGTATCAGTCGGTGTTGACGAAGCGCGGCGAAATCCTCCACAACTTCAACTATGACCTTCGTCTGGAAGCGGGCGACCTCGTGGTGAACGATTCGGGGGCATCGAGTGCGCTTGGCTATGCAAGCGACGTCACGCGAACGCTGCCTGTAGGCGGACGCTTCGATTCGCGTCAACGTGAGTTGTATGAACTGCTTGTGCAAGCACAGGAGGTGGGCATTGCGACGTCGCGGCCAGGCGTTCCTTTCGCGAATGCGCACCGCGCCGCGGTGCTGCATTTCATCGAAGGGTTGACGGTGATGGGTTTCTTCAAGGGAAATCCTCAGGACGTGATGTCGTCAGGCGCGTACGCGATCTGCTTTCCGCACGGCCTCGGACACCAGCTCGGGCTTGACGTGCATGACATGGAGTCTTTTGGCGAGGATCACGTCGGCTATGACGAACAGTTCTCCCGCAGCGACCTGTTCGGACTGCGCAGTCTCAGAATGGCGAAGCCGTTAAAGGCAGGAATGGTCATGACCGTCGAGCCTGGGATTTATTTTGTCCCGCCGCTTATCCAGCGCTGGGCAGAAGAGAAACGCCATGCGCAGTTCATCGACTACCCAAAATTCAACAAACACATCGGCTACGGCGGTATGCGCGTCGAGGACGAAATACTGATCACGTCAACCGGTTCACGTGTGATGGGACCAGGAACGCCCAAAACGGTAATCGAACTGGAAGAACTGTTGAGCGACTGATGTCGCTAAGAACGCCGGATTGGTTCGCAATTTGTCCAATCACAACGCGACAATCCGGCGCGACGAAAGGCCCGATTTTGCGGGTCTCGCGAAGGTCCCGAAGGCATCTGTTTGATTTGTATGAAATTTTACAAATTCAATATAAGTAGGATAGCGAAATAACATACTGTTTGGAGAGTGGTATGCAATATCGAAAGGCTTTGGGGATCGGCGCAACCGGTCTGACGGTACTCGCTTTGGGTTCGGCATCGTTGCCTGCCTGCGCCGACGAGTTCATCGGCTACGGTCAGGCGGGCGCGCCGGGGTCATGGGCGCTTGAGGCGTTTCCGGTTTTCCAGCATACGGGGCCGAACTCGAATTCAATCTATTCGTCATTCAACCCGGCGTACTTCACAAAAACTGGCTTTACCGGAACGCACCGGGATCAGTTCGAATTCTGGATCAACGGATCGCTGGGCTATTCGAATCCTCATGGCGCGCCGGGTGCGAATGGTGCAGGCTTCGCGTATCCGAACCTTGGAATCGAGTACTACTACAACGTCGTCGTGCCGGATCAACCCGTGGGAACGCCTGGTTACCGGACGTTCTGGACAAGTCCGACGCTCACGGTTGTGTTTCCCAATGGTAGTACGAAAGGCGCGGGCTTCGGTGCGGGTGCCAACCAGTTTTCATACGGCTTCAATGTGAATAACTACATCCAGATTGGTCGAGTGGGCGTCACGATCAATCCGGTTGAACTGACATACGCGTCGCGAAACCTGAATGCGACTGATATCGGCAACGGTCAGATGGAGCACCTGCGCGGCGGGCTGAGTATGACGCTGATGGACATAGCAGGCGGCTATCAGGTGCGCGACGATCTGTTTATTGGTCTGCATCACGCGTACAGCATCTACAGTATGGCGGGGTCGGATTTTGAAGAGCAGCGCGAAGGGAAAATCGGCCCGGCAATCAGCTACTACGGTCTGGCCAAATACGGCGTGTACATCTCTGGCAATCTCAACTTCGACTACTACACGTCATCGAATCTGAGGCGTTCCGTGTCTTTCACCATGGCGCTCGTCAAGTACTTGTGATGTGCCATTGCGAACACGGCTTGCACCTAGCGGGCCACTGGCAAAGCTTTTAACTCTCAGTTCGCTGATAAATGGAGGTGTCGAAATGAATCATCAATTCAGTGGTCATCCGGTGGATATTCCGGTTTCAGTTCGCTGGCTCAACCCGGTTGGCTATCCGACGTGGAACGAGCCGATTGGGCAGTTGCTCCATGCGATCAAGCAACCATCGACCGAGATCGAAGTCGTGTCGTTCGACATGAACCCTTCTCCGACGCACCTCGAATACCGGACGTATGAGGCGCTCATCGACGAAAGGACGGTGGCGGTTGCGCGGGATTCGGGCCAAAAGAATATTGATGCGCTGGTCGTGGGCTGCTTCTATGACCCAGCTATCGAAGCTGCACGCGAGATATCGGGGCGGACGGTGGTGATCGGGCCGTGTCAGGCCAGCGTGCAGATCGCCACCCAACTGGCGAACCGGTTTTCGGTCGTAGTTGGGCGCGAGAAGTGGATCGAGCAGATGAAAGACCGTATTCGTGGCTATGGACAGATCGATCGGCTGGCGTCGATGCGTTCGCTCGGCATGGGCGTCAACGACTTCCAGGCACAGCCGGAGGTCACCCGTCGCCGGATCATCGAGGAAGCCCGGCGCGCCGTGGATGAAGATAAGGCCGAGGCGGTCATTCTTGGATGCACCATTGAATTCGGCTTTTTCGACGCCGTCCAGCAAGCCGTTGGCGTTCCGGTCATCGATCCCGTTGTTGCAGCGTTCAAGATGGCCGAGTCGTTTGCCCGGCTCAAAAAACAGTTTGGCTGGGCGCCGAGCCGGGTCTGGAGTTGCGAGCCGCCGACCGAAAGCGAGCTGGATGATTTTGGACTATTCCGAGGACCGGTTCCCATTGGCCACACCGTAACATTTTGACCGCACGCGCAACCCGACTGTACTGACACACGGAATCGCGCTGTAACCCTCACAGCAAGGGCATTTCATGAACCAATCCTCACACGATGCGCGAGCGCCGCTCAAGACATCCTACGCGGCAGGTCTAGCACCTGATTCCGTGCATTCACAGCGCGGCGCCCGCGCTCCCAGCGATGCTTTCGTGTCGGTCGGGCAGGTCTTCGAACACCTTCCACTGACCATCGAACATCTGAAGAGTTGTCTCGCACTGTTCTTTGTACTTGTGATCGAAGCGTGGGAGATGATGATCATCGTCTACACATCTCCGCTGATTTCGAAAGACTTCAAGCTGGGCCCGGTTGCAATCGGTAATCTGATCGGTGCAATTTTTGTGGGCATGGGGATTGGGTCCATCATTTGGGGGCCGATTTCGGAGAAGCTCGGGCGCAAGAAATCGATCATTTACAGCATGGTGCTGTACGGCGTGGTTTCCACGCTAAGCGCATTTTCACCTGACTACTCGACGCTTTACGCACTGCGACTCGCGTCCGGCGTCGTGGCTGCTGGCATGCTGGTGGTCACGTTCCCGTACTTCGAGGAATTGCTGCCGGTTCGCTCACGCGGGCCATTTACGGTTTATCTGGCCGCCGGGTGGCCCATCGGCATGTTGGTGGCATTGGGCGCCACCGTGTGGCTGATGCCGATGGGATGGCGGTGGGTCATTGGGGCGAGTTCGGCAGCCGCGTTGTGGGCGTTGGTGGTTGCGTTCTGGGTGCCGGAGTCGCCGTACTGGCTCGCAGCAGCCGGACGTGAGGAAGAGGCACGCGCGGCGATTGCCCGACTGAGTCGCGGTGCGACAGTCGTTCCGCCGCAACAGCGTCTGCACGTTGAGAGCGTGACGCGCAGCATGTGGCGCGATCTTTTTTCCGGGCGGATGTTAGTGGTGACGCTGCTGCAGGTCACGATCAACTTTACGTTTGCCTGGGGCTACTGGGGATTGCAAACCTGGTTACCCACCTTGCTGCAACAACGCGGCTTGAGCCTGCCGCAAAGTTACGGCTTTATCGCGTTCTCGGCGCTCTGCATGATTCCCGGCTATATGACAGCGTCGTATCTGACCGGCAAGCTGGGGCGCAAGAAAGTGATGATCGCGTACGTGGCGCTGTCGGCTGTCGCGGGATACGCATTCGCCAACACGCAGACGATTGGCGGCCTCTATGCGAGCAACTTCGCCCTGGCATTTTTCAGCCTCGGCGCATGGGGCGTGTGGGACACGTGGGTGGGTGAAATGTACCCGACGCGGACGCGAACGATTGGCTACAGCTGGGCGATTTTCGCGCAACGTCTCGCCAATATTGCCGCGCCGATCACCATTGGCATGCTGGTGGCGGGCGGCTCGTCGTTCAATCTCACGACCACCTTCATCAACCTGTTTATGGTCGCTACCGTACTTCTCGCGCTGCTTCTGCCAGAGACGGAAGGAAAAGACCTCGCATGATAGGGCAGGCCGTCCGGCTTGTCTGGACGGTTCGTCTCCTGCTTCTCAACGAGACCTTCGTGGATGTTTCCGCGACATCAAGCGAAGGTCTTCCGAATGCGAGAGGCGGCACACAGTTGCCGCACACGTGGAAGACGAATCGGTTCTGCCGGTGGAGGTGGTCGGCATCCCGGGATATGGAAGGAAAGAGATCAAGTGGACTACGAATTTCCAAAAAGCACGACTGTAGGGGTGAAGATCGACGGAGCGCTGCGCCAGCGGGTACGCGTGGCAGCCCAACGCATACAGCGCAGCCCGCACTGGCTGATGAAACAGGCGATCTGTACGTATCTGGAGAAGATCGAGGGCGATGAAATCCCGCCGCATGTGGGGTGGCCTCGGGTCGCAACATCCTTGCTTCGTGATAGCCCGTCCGAGACTGCTGGTGGCGCTGTCCG
>NZ_JAQQCH010000031.1:0-71329 GCF_046030555.1 Paraburkholderia sediminicola
GCAAAGAGAAGTAAGTGCCTGCCCCGCACAGGGGCGACGCTAATAGACCAATAAGAAATCAAGGAAAGGCCAACCCCGTAGGCACACAACAACAAGCGCCGCGCAAGCAACCAAATCAAGAAAAGCCAACACCTTAGGCAAACAAACAAAAAAACGAACAGACGAACAAAAACCCTTACCCCCCAGCGCCCCGCGCAAACGCATACTCATGTAACGCATCAATAACCCGATCAAACTCAAACGACTTATCGTAAAAGTGCCGCACACCATACTGCTCACACCGTTCCCGATAAGCCGGCAACGCATGATTCGTCAGCACTGCAGCAAAAATCGAATCAATCATCCCCTCGCGCTGCAAGTAAGCAAGTACAGGCACCCCTGACCCCTGCTTCAACTGCAAGTCCACAATCACCGCATCAAACGTCTCGTCGCTCAACAAAGCAATCGCCTGATCGGCGGAATCCGCATACGCGGCCACCTGCAGCAAACCGGATGCGTCAATCGCTTCGACAAGGCTCCTGCGGATCAGCGGCGAATCCTCGATCAGCAGCACGCGCAACGGCGCGCGACTGGCTGGCTCAACAGTGTTCGATTCGCTGTTCATCGGTGTGTCTCGATCGTCCATTATTCGATCAAGCCATTCTTGATCGCGTAATAAGTCAGATCGGCATTGTTCGCCAACCGCATTTTCTCCAACACGCGCGCCCGGTAAGTACTCACGGTCTTCACGGACAAATGCAATTCCTCTGCAATGTCAGTCGGAATCCGTCCCGCCGCGAGCTTGCAGAATACCTGGAACTCACGCTCGGATAGCGCTTCGTGCGGCCGCCCCGCCGCCGGCTTGTCGAGGTTGTCGGCCAGCGTATCGGCCACCGCCTCCGACAGGTAACGATGTCCACGCGCCACCGCGCGGATCGCCCGCACGATCTCCTCAGGCTCGCAGTCTTTGTTGAGGTAACCGTTGGCGCCCGCTCGCAGCAGGTTGATGGCGTATTGGCTCTCCGGATAGCCCGACAGAATCAGCACGCCCTGCTCCGGCCGAATCTGCTTGATCACACGCAACGTGTCGATGCCGTTCTTGTCCGGCATCGCGATGTCGAGCAGCACCACATCGAATGCCTGCTCCCGCACGAGACTAATGGTTTCATCGCCGGTCGCAGCTTCGGCCGCGACGCACATATCCGGCTCGTCAGCGACGAACTGCCTGAAGCCGCCTCGGACGATCGCATGGTCGTCAGCTATCAACACTCGAATCATCAGTCTGGTGTCCGTGCAACAGGATTGCTCCAAAGCAGACATTGTAATGATCTGGCCCAGTTTCGGCCGAAGACGGAGAGTCACAGCGGCAAAAGCCGCGGACATCGCCGGTGCGGGAAATCATCCAGACCTTCCCGCGCCGGCCGCCACGCCCGAACAGGCGCGGCAGCGGAAGCGACCATTCACGCCCAAGCCATCCAGCGCTTATCAACATCCGCCTGGTAACATCCGCTTGTCGACGTCTGCCTGGCAAGATCCGCCTGCCGACATAGCCTATCAATGCCCGCCTGGCAACATCCGCTTGCCTAAATCTGCTTATCCGCATCCGCTTGCAGACGTCTGCCTATCAACGCCTGCCTGACAATACCCGCTCGCCGACGTCCCGCTTTTCAACCTTGTTACTCGCGGCCTTCGAGCAGATCTGCCATATCATCAGCATGCTCTTCCTCAACAGCGAGGATTTCTTCGAACATCCGGCGCGTCGTCACGTCCTTCTCGCCAAGATAGCGCACGATCTCGCGATACGTGTCAATCGCAATACGCTCTGCGATCAGATTTTCGCGGATCATGTCGGTCAGATTGTCGCCTTCCTTGTATTCCGAATGCGAACGTGTCTTCAGGCCGTCCGGTGCGAAATCCGGCTCGCCGCCAAGCTGCACGATACGCTCGGCGATACGGTCGGCGTGTTCCTGTTCTTCGGTTGCATGCTCCGCGAATTCCGCTGCCACGGCCTCGGAGTTGATGCCCTTGGCCATGAAATGATGTCGTTTATAGCGCAGCACGCAGACGATTTCAGTGGCCAGCGAGTCGTTGAGCAACTTCAGTACCGTCTCGCGATCCGCACCGTAAGTTTGCGTCACCGCGCCATCCGACATGTGCTTGCGCGCATCGTCGCGGATCTTTTTTACGTCCATCACGAACGGATCGCTGGATTGAGCTGCTGCGCCTTGGGCGCCAGAAGACTTCGCCATTGAATTTCTCCTTTATCCGGTATTGGGGGAATTGCGTATCCCGCACGAATCGCGCCTGATACGCCGGTTTAAGGATGGGTATTCGTCTATGTTCGGAATACGCCGAGCAGCAATGTGACGACAAACACGACAAGGAAGATATAGAACAGGATCTTCGCGATTTCCGCCGCGCCCGCTGCGATACCGGTAAAACCGAACACGGCGGCAATGATCGCAATGACAAAAAAGACGATGGCATAGTGAAGCATGGCAACTCTCCCTATTGTTGGTCTGCGTGAGACGGACCTGCAGCGAACCTGAAGGCAACCTGAGGCGAATCGCTCCCTCGCAATCGGCGGGAACGGTACACAAACGCCTCATCGAGCGGCGCTAATCGACGATTTTCTTCGTCACCACAAAGCCGAGCACGAGGAATACCACGCACAGAATCACGAACACGATAAACAGGAACTTCGCAATTGCCGCCGCGCCCGCAGCGACACCGGTAAAGCCGAGAAGGCCGGCAATTACCGCGATAACGGCAAAAAATAGCGCCCATTTCAGCATGATGGCTTCCTCCAGAATCAATCAATGAACGATCAGGTCCATCCTATCGACCGGCGTCGGTGGGCGCATTCCGACGCATTCCGTTTTTCGTGTGAGAATCCGCTTACATTGGATTACGGCAGCGTTACGCCGCTTGCGTCGTGCAGCTTGCATCGGTTGCCCAGGTGTACGGAGGTTGCGATTCGAAGGGCAACACACTCACTCCATCCCCGAGCCCGGCGGAAGTTACACTGATGTTCCATCCTAGGAGCCGAATGTGCCGAACGTGTCGAACCCGCAGAATCCAGGGGCTGCAGCGCGGCTGAGCGACTGGATGCGCAATCGCAGTTGGGCGATCGCGATGACCGTCGCGATCGTCATCACCGTGGGCGGACTCGTGATTCTCGAAACCGCGCGCGAGCGGATTGCCGCGGAATACGAAACGGCGCTCGAAGCGCGCGACGTCACCGTGCAACTGAGCATGCTCGCAAGCCAGCTATCCCGCCTGAGCGCGCATCAAAGCGGTTTTCTTCTGACGAAGCAGGATGCATCCGCGCAGGGTTTTTGCGCGACTGCGGGACAGATACGGCAGAACGAACAGCAATTGGGCAGGTTCTACCGTAGCGGCAAACCGGACAGCGCCGAGGTCGCGAGTTTCATGCAGATCGTCGCGCTGATCGAAGCGCGCATCGGCGCAGGCGCTGCTGCATTGCAACGCGTGGCAGCGCATCCGCTCGATCTCTCCACCTGCGGCAGTGCGAGCGAGGCCAGTCCCGCCGATGCCACCTTGGTCGACAGCACGCTCACGCTGCTGCGCGACAACGAAGAACGCCGCGCGCAGCACGCCCTCGATGCAAGCCGCGCCGACCAGCGTATCTCCACACTGTGCGCGGCTGGGCTGTCCGCGCTGAACATCGTGCTGTTCATCCTGCTGTTTCGCAATATCGGCATCCAGATGGATCGGCAGGCGCGCGTACAGCGTCAACTGATCACGCAGCAGGAAGAACTCGATCAGCTCGTCAATGAACGCACACGCCAGCTCGAAGCGCTGGGCTGGCACTTGCAGGCCGTCAGCGAAAACGAAAAGACGCAGCTCGCGCGCGAACTGCATGACGAACTCGGCGCAATCCTGACCGCGAGCAAAATGGATGTGGCCTGGGCCAATCGCAAGCTGAAGGACAGCGACCCCGACATCTCCGAAAAACTCAGGCGCGCGCTCGCTAATCTCGACCAGGGCATCGCGCTGAAGCGTCGCATCATCGAAGACATGCGGCCCACCGTGCTGACGAATTTCGGGCTGGTCACGGCGCTGCGCACGCTCGCCGACGAAGCCGCGCAGCGCAACAACTGGATGCTCGAATCGCACCTGCCCGCCGACGATATCCAGCTCGACGAGCAAACCGAGATCGCCCTCTTCCGTGTCGCGCAGGAGTCGTTGACGAACGCGGCGAAGTACGCACGGGCCTCGAAGGTATCGATCGCCCTGCGGATCGGCGACGGCCAGGTGGCGCTGCACATCGCGGACAACGGCGTCGGCATCACGCCCGCCGATCTGAAGCGCACGCACACCCATGGGCTGCTCGGCATGCGCCAGCGCGTCGCCGCGCACGGCGGGCGCTTCGATATCCAGCGCGGCGCGCCAAGCGGCACCGACATCCATGTGGTGATGCCAAGTGTCAGCACGGCAACGCCGTCAGTCGATCTGCCGCCGTCCACGCCGTTGCGAACGTCTGTCTAGCAAGGCTTTGCGGCCCATTGCAAAAAGCCGTGTAGGAGTGCGCCGACGCCAACACCGGAGCACGCCTACAACAAAATCGCAACGCAACTGACAGCGCTGCCTCTGCCCTTTTTTTAACATGCAATCAGACCGGATCGACTGGTGTAGGCCCCGGTCGGACGACAGCTAGCCCGGCTAGCGCGTGCCGTCAACATGGGCACGTCAACCGATGCATTCTCGACAAGGAGAACTTTCATGAATCGACTGATCGCTTTGCTTCTCATTGCAGGGACGGCGGCACTCGCGGGTTGCAACACGATGGCGGGCGCTGGGCAGGATATTTCGAAGGGTGGCAACGCCATCACGAATTCGGCCGACCAGGCCAAGTAAGCTAGCGAGATCCAGGCGACTGCCTGGCGCCTCGCGGCGCCTTGCCAAGCAGGATCTCCACAGCCCGTCGCGGGAAACCGCGACGGGCTTTTTTTATGGGCGCGGATATCGGCCACAAACGGACCCACAAGCCGGCCCACAAACAAAACGGCGATCCACTCGCGTGGATCGCCGCTCCGTCCTCCCAAGGACTGTCGCTTATCGTATGTGCCGCATGCTATGCACGCATGCTCGCTTGCGGGCTTATTGACCCGTCAGCGTGTTCGTCAACTCGACGCTCGGTGTGCTGGTGTTGCCGTTCTGCGCGACCAGCAGATGGATCTGACCCGGCACGAGTTGACTCAGCGCACCGGCGATCGGCACCGACGTCACCAGCCAGTCGGCGTTGTTCGACAGCGAGAAAGATTGCGACTGGAAGATCGGTGTCTTGCTGCCTGCCACCGTCGCGATCAGCACATATTGGCCGCCCGATACGTAGATCGAATCCTGACCGCTTGCCGGGACTGCGTTCTTGAACGCCACACCCGCCATCGTCGGACTGGCGTTGGTGATGTCGGTGCTGGTTGCCTGAACCAGATACAGATCGAGGTTGGTCGCATTGGCCGACGCGTTGAATCCACGCAGGCGCGCGCTATTGGACAGCAGACCCTTGTCGAACGGGTCGTCGATCAGGCCGATATCCGGCGCTGTCAGGCCCGGTAAAGCCAGCACGGTGTAATCGTGACCCTTCGCAACATCGGGGAAGCTACCGCTCGCCAATGCGGTCGTCGTGCCCGTGTTCGAGTACGCGACCGTGGTTGCGCCCGTGTTGATATTGGTCAAGTTCGTCACACCCTTATAGCTGATGTTCGTCTGTCCCGAGGGCGCGGTACCGTTCACGAGAAAGTCGACTGCCGGGCCGCCCGGAATTGCGTTGATGAAATGGATCTCCGGATTCGTCAGGCCGAGCTCCTTGCCTACGTCGCTGGAGCCGCCGCCACCGCATGCGCTCAGAAAGGACGCCGCAGCGACCACAGCCGTCATGGTTCGGATCATTTTCATTGTGCTCACCTCTATCTATATTGGGCCCACGACCCGTTGATTTGCGAGCGCGCCACTTCGGGCATCGCGCCGGCTGGAAACCTTGTTCGTTGGTTAGTGGAACGGTTTCAGGCCGGCTCTCCGAAAGGAAGCACCCCCTCCCTGCTGCACATCGCGCCTGTTCTGGTGGGCGGCGCGGTCCGTGTCGATGGACGCTCGAACTCAGCAATGCGTGTGCCGCAGGGTCCAATATGGCTTCTGGCACCAGATGAATGTCTTACGGAGCAACGAGTTGCAGGGATTAGAATTTTTCCTCGGAAGATTGGATCGGTGAGCAGTGTATTGTTCGTGCGCACCCAATACTTACACGGCCCCCCTGCATGTCTTACCAACACTTACTCGCCGAACTCGACCTTGGCTTCACCCGCTTGCGCAACCGCGTGGTGATGGGTTCGATGCACACCGGCATGGAGGACCGTTTCTGGAATTACCCGAAACTGGCCGCGTATTTCCGCGAGCGCGCGAAAGGTGGCGTCGGCCTGATCGTCACGGGTGGAATCTCGCCGAACCGGCAAGGCTGGTTGCTGCCCTTTGGCGGTACGCTGAATTCGGTGTTCGATCTGCGCAATCACCGCTTGCTGACCGAGGCCGTGCATGCCGAAGGCGGCAAGATCGCATTGCAGATCCTGCATGCGGGTCGCTATGGGTACCAGCCGTTCGTCGTGTCGGCGTCGGCGCTCAAATCGCCGATCTCGAAGTTCAAACCGCGCGCGCTTACGGAAGCTGGTATTGCGCGGACCGTGCGCGACTATGCGCGCTGTGCGCGCCTCGCCCAGCGCGCCGGGTACGACGGCATCGAGATCATGGGCAGCGAAGGCTATCTGCTCAACCAGTTCCTGTGTCCACGCACGAACCATCGTAGCGACCGCTATGGCGGCAGCATCGAGAACCGCATGCGGCTCGCGCGCGCGATTGTCGAACACGTGCGCGCGGCGTGCGGCGAACGCTTTATTGTGGTGTACCGGCTCTCGCTGATCGACCTGGTTGAAGGCGGCAACACCTGGGAGGAGACCGTACAGGTCGCCCAGGCGCTCGAAGCCGCCGGCGTCACGATGTTCAACACAGGAATCGGCTGGCATGAAGCACGAGTGCCGACCATCGTCACCTCCGTGCCGCGAGCGGCCTTCGCAGCGCTGAGTGCGCGGCTGAAGGCCGCCGTCAAGGTTCCTGTGATCGTGTCGAACCGCATCAATACACCCGAGGTCGCGGAAGAACTGCTCGCTCAGGGAGCGGGTGATCTGGTTTCGATGGCGAGGCCACTGCTTGCCGACCCCGAGTTCGTGCTGAAGACCGCCGAGGGACGTTCGCACGAAATCAACACCTGTATCGCCTGCAATCAGGCCTGCCTCGATCACACGTTCAAGAACCAGCGCGCGAGCTGTCTCGTGAATCCGCGTGCGGGACGTGAGACCGAGTTGATCTACCAGCCGGTTCCAAGCCCGCAGGCGGTGCGTTCGGTTGCGGTAGTCGGGGCGGGCCCGGCGGGGCTTTCCGCGGCGACTGTTGCGGCGTCGCGCGGGCATCGCGTGACGTTGTTCGATGCGAGCGCAACGATCGGCGGTCAGTTCAATCTGGCGATGCGCGTACCGGGCAAGGAAGAGTTCAGCGAAACGATCCGCTATTTCCAGAGCCAGTTGCAGCGCCATCGCGTCGACGTGCGGCTCGATACGCGCGTCGATCCTGCCCTGCTCGCAGCAGGCGGTTACGACGATGTGATCATCGCCACGGGCATCGTGCCGCGGAGCCCCGCGATTGCGGGCATCGACGGAACGAACGTGTTGTCTTATGTGGACGTGCTGCGCGGTGCGCCGGTGGGACGCCGCGTCGCGGTGATCGGTGCGGGCGGGATCGGCTTCGACGTCAGCGAGTTTTTGCTGCATCGTTCCGGCGATCCGCTGCCGATGCCGCGCGATGCATGGCTCGACGAATGGGGTGTCGATCTCACGGTGCGGGAGCGCGGCGGCTTGAAAACGCCGGCGCCGGCGCAGCCATTCCGCGAGATCTGGTTGCTGCAGCGCAAGGCTGGCAAGCTCGGCATGGGGCTTGGCAAAACTTCGGGCTGGGTGCATCGCGCGACGTTGGCGCGAAACGGCGTGAAGATGCTCGGTGGCGTGTCGTATCTGGAGATCGGCGAGCGCGGTTTGAAGATTGCGCGCGAAGGTGTCGAAGAATGGCTCGAGGTGGACACGATCGTCGTGTGCGCGGGGCAGGAATCGTTGCGCGATCTGCATCCGGAGACGGCGGCACGAACTGCGGACAGGTCAAACGCCGCGAATGGGACCGGCAGCGCAAACAGCGTTAAAAGTTCGAATGGCGCGAATGGTCCGCGCTATCACGTGATCGGCGGCGCGAAGGTGGCGACCGAACTGGATGCGAAGCGCGCGATTCGCGAGGGCGCGGAAGTGGCGGCGGCGCTTTGACTCAGTGGCAAGCGGAGTGATCGCCGCGCTCCGCAGCAGCGGAACGCGAAGAACGGACAGCGGAGCGGGTGGCCGGCAGCAGACGGCTGCCCGCCGCCCTCCTCAGGCGAGGCCCTTCTTCCGGTAATCGAGCCAGAAAGACAGACCCACGCTGGCCAGAATCACGATCGTCGCGATCACTGTCGAATGCGTGACCGGCTCGCCGAGCAACAACGCGCCGAGCGCCACCGCGACGACCGGATTCACGTACATGCAACTGCTGGCGATGATCGGACTCGTATGCCGGATCAGAAAACCGTACGCGACGTAGGCGGTCATGGTCCCGATCAGCATCAGGTAGACGAAGGCCAGCACCGGCAGAAAATGCACCTCCATCATTCGCTCGCCCGATACCCAGGCGACCAGCGTCGACATCGCGCCGCCCAGTCCAATCTGCAACGACGTCGATAGAAACAGGTCCGACGGCAATTTCAGCCGGCCAGCCAGATGCGCGCCGCCGGCCCAGAAAAGCGCACCGCACAGGATCGCCAGGCTGCCGCCGGCCGATCCCGGCGCGCTGTCGCCGTGACTCAGGATCGCGATGCCCACCAGCCCGAGGCCGACCGCGAACCACTCGCCTCTGCCAATCTTGCGCCCCGCCACCGCCGCGATGACCGTCGCGAATAGCGGCACGGTCGCGACCATCACGGCCGCGGTGCCGGTACCGACGGTGCGCATGCCGTATGCCAGCATGCCGCTCGACAAACCGACCAGCATCGTGCCGACAAGACCGGCATTGCGGATTTCGCCCGCGCTCGGCCAGACCGGATTGCGGCGCGCCGCGAAAATGAAGAGCCCTATGCCGGCAAACAGATTGCGCAGTCCCGAGAGCAGCAGCGGCGGAAACGACCCGAGCGCGACGTGCACGGCGAGATAGGTCGAGCCCCACACGAGATAGACGACGGCGAGCGCGAGCGCGATCTGTCCGTTGCGGGACTGCGGCAAACGGATGGGAAAACCACGCGGAAAACGGCTGGGGAGTTGCGGCGACATGCGTTCAACCCGCCCATGCCGCTCGAGGTGCTGCGCCCCCGCTGAAAACCCAGTGTCGGGATGGCGGACACCGCATCGGCGATGCGGTCTGAAGGGCGAGGCTGGCGGACATGTCGGTGGAACAGAAAGACGATAGATGGCCAATGGGGCCACAACGCCGCGGCGGTCGATAAAAATCGATCCACGGCTGACACGCGCCCAAAGTTTGGCGCGCATCGCATTATGCAGTAAGCGCCCACCGCGTCGCCTGAAAGAATCGTAACTTTTTTGCGTACTTGCAACAAAAAAGCCGGGGACATTTCCCCGGCTTTTGTTGCGCCCGTGATACCGACGTTGAAGCTATGCAAGCGGCATCGCCGGCAACGTTCAGTTGGCCATCGCGCCCGACGCTTCGTGCTTCATGCCCATCGCGTCGCCGCTCTTTTTCATCTTGTCGTGCTTCATCGTGTCCTTCTTCATGCTGTCCTTCGACATGGTGTCTTTGGACATCGAATCCTTCGACATCGTGTCTTTGGACATCGCGTCGTTGGACATTGCGCCGCTTGCCTGTGCGAACGCGGCGCCGCCGCTGGTCAGGAGGGCGACGGCCATTGCTGCGATTGCGAACTTTTTCATGGGATAACTCCGTTTTGTGATGGATGAACCTGAACCGGCTTCTGGCCTTTACCTTGTGCCGGGGTACTTCCGAAGCTTCTGCCGCCCGGGGTCGCGCGTTGGGTCCTGCACGCGCCGACCCGCGCGTCAGGAGCCTCCGAACCAGTTGTAGCCCTGGTCGACCCAATAGCCGCCGGGGAACGTGTTAGTGACAAACATCTCGACGATGTGCTTCGGATTCTTGTAGCCGAGCTTGGTCGGCATGCGCAGCTTCATTGGGAAGCCGTATTTCGCGGGCAGACGTTCGCCGTCATAGGAAAACGTGAGCAGCGTTTGCGGATGCAGCGCGGTCGGCATGTCGATGCTTTCGAAGTAGTCGTCGGCGCATTTGAAGCCGACGTACTTCGCGCTCGTGTCCGCGCCGATGCGCCGCAGAAAATCGGCAAACGGCGTGCCGCCCCAGCGGCCGATCGCGCTCCACCCTTCCACGCAGATATGCCGCGTGATCTGCTCGGCATGCGGCAGCGCGTACAACTCGGGCAAGGTCCAGGCACGCTGACCGGTCACGAGGCCGCTGATTTTCAGCTTGTAGTCGGAGCCGTCGACCTCGGGGACGTCGTCGATTCCGTAGAACGCGTTGAACGGGAATGGCCGCGTGATCTGCGCTTCGGTGTAGGTCGGCGCGAGCTGCTTCGGATCGAACAGTGCGGCTTGCGCGCGGTCGTTCAGGCGCGACACGGCCGTCAGGAACGCGTTGACCGAATCGTTGTCGGTCAACGAGCAGCCGGTCAACATCGACAGGCCGCCGAGCGTCAGAAGCCGTTTGCCGAACAGGCGCCGCGACGGCATCGCGAGTTCGCGTCGGGCGTCGATCAGGATCGACTCGCGGTCGAGCTTATTGCCAGCCATCAGGGCAAGTTTTCGATCGGGCTTGGTATCGGGCTTGTTCATGATTCGATGTCCTTAAGCTTTGCGTATCCGGGTATCAATGGCTTAGCGTCCGCGCAGCATGGCCAGCAGCGAGCGCGGCACGAGCGCCACCATCGCCAGATGCACAACGATGAACGCGGCCATCAGCGACATGGCGCAGAAGTGGACGATGCGCGCGTTGTCGTAGCCACCCATCAGCTCACGCAGCAGCGGAAACTGCACCGATTTCCAGATCGCGAGACCCGAGAGCACCAGCACGATCAGATCGCAGACGACAAACAGGTAAGCGAATTTCTGCACCGCGTTGTAGACGCGCAGATCGGCGTGCGAGAGCTTGCCGGTCAGCGCGGCGACGAAGTCGTGCAGCACGGCGCGCGGCGAGACCGGCAGGAACTTGCGCACGAAACGCCCGCTAGCCAGGTTCAGCGCGAGATACAGCAGACCGTTGAAAACCAGCAGCCACATCGCCGCGAAGTGCCATTGCAGCGCGCCGCCGAGCCAGCCGCCGAGCGTGATCCCGGTGGGAAACGTAAAACCCTTGAAGATCGGCGATGCGTCATAGATGCGCCAGCCGGACAGCATCATCAGAATGGCCGCGAGCGCATTGAGCCAATGCGTGACGCGCACCCACACCGGATGAATCGCGCCGTGCTTCGGCGTGACGGGCGGAGCGATTTCGCTAAGAGCATGAGGCGTTGCCATGAGAATCTCCGGTGAAATGGGGGCGCTGAGGGGGCGTCGCGCGATCAATTGCAGGCGGCCAGTTCGCCCACTTGCAGCACGTCGCCGGTCGCGGCATTTTCGACGAACGCGACTACGCCGAAATTGTCGGCCGGGGCGTTGGCATCGGCATCGTCGATGCGGATATCGCGGCGGATTTGCGCGTGACCGGCAACCAGTGGCACGGGGCCAATCCATTGCCGCACGACGCGTTCGTGATGCAGCGTCGCGCCGCTGTTTTCCCCGGCTCTGACCTGCGAGTTCAACGCGTTCTGGTAGACCGCGACGTAAGCATTTAGCTGGCCTGTTGCGTCTGCCGCCTTGCTGGTGAATTGCGCATCGACATTGAAGGCGCCCTTAGCCTGCGGCTTCAGTTCAAGCGCCACGTTTGCCTGCGCCGGTTCGGCGACGACCTGGCCGATGCGGCTCTGGAAACTGTCGCGCTGCGACCAGCTGCGCAGCTCACGGCCGGACACGAAGATCTCAGGTGTGTAGATGGTGTGGCCGCCGGCGAGGTCAGTGAGGGTTTGCTGACGTTCGGTAAAGCGGTGCTGTGAAAAGCGGTCGGTCCAGCCGAGGCTATTCCAGTAGTCCACGTGCAAGGCCAATGGCACGATGCTTTGGGTTGCGCCGCTGTTTTTCCACTGGCTCAGCCAGTTGTCCGCGGGCGGGCAACTGTTGCAGCCTTCGCTACTGTAGAGCTCCACCAGCGCTACACGGTGGGATGGGCTGTGCGACGCGCATACGGCGCCGGCGGCGGTGGCGAGGCCGCTGGCTGACAGGGTTGTCAGCGCGACGGCCAGAGCGATTGCGCGGGCGACATGCCGGTTGGCTCGGCGGGTTCGTGCGGTTTGCATGGCGTGCTCTCATCAGGATCTGCACGTTTGTCGATCCACGAGCCCGCTTATGACAGCCAGTTCTGATTTTTATTTTGTCTGGGTTGTTCGACTACGGTCGCGACCGTTCCATGCTGGTTTACTCCCGCGGGGGCGGTGTGTCTGTACGCTTGAGGGCAAACGGCCCCAATACCCCGGCCCCGCGAAGGCGCCTCAATCGTAACTAACGACAATCGTCACCCGGGTATCCGACGCCGCATTCTTCGGGGCAAGCGACAGCACCCCGCCATCGCGGCTAACCCGGTAGTGTCCATCACTAGCGGCGCGAGACGCATGGCCACCGCTATCGACAAAACGCTCGACCACCGCATCACGCGCCGGCGCGCCGTTGTTCACCTGAAGAGCGACATCGGCACCCGTCGCCACGCCCGGCGCAGTGCTAAAGGTTAGCGTGACCGCCGAACCCGTCTGCGCGAGCCGCCCGCCGCCTGCGTCGACGCGTGCTCCGGCCGGCGCCGCCGAAATCGCCAGTTGCGGCGCCACGATCGCGCCCGAAAAACTGACCGTTCCACCACTCGCCGCCACCGCCGGCATTGGCGATGCACCCAGCGCTGCCATCGCCACTATGGCGCCGAGCGCCCCAAACCGCATCAGTCCCGTTTTCATGAGCCCATCTCCTTAAGCCGTCTCGATCCGCGTCACGCCATTGACGCGCTATTGACGCGCCACCCACCGCCGGTCGCACGGCTGGGCAACGGCCGCCCCTACAGGCGGATTAACGGCAGCGCCGCGGCGGCCTTGAACGACCCTGTGTGAAATAGACGCGCCGCACCCTACGCACACGACACCGCTCGGCGGCGATTAAGGGGACGCCCGGCCCGTGCTAACATTCCCCTTTCGATTGCGTCGATTAAGTTTCTTTCCGGCGCTCATCCCAATACTTTTCGCTCTCTGCCGGCTACCCCCATGCGTCCTCCGTTCTCCCGTGCCCTCACCCGCTTGCGCCCCCGCCGCGCAACCGGTTGGGCGCGCGCGGACGCAGCCGCGCCTCACGCCGGCCAGCCGTCCCGAACGCTCCCGCTTCTCGCCGCCCGGCGCCCGATCTGACGTTGCTTCCTCCATTGCCGGAGCCACGTCGTCGGGCTCCGGGCTGATCTCATTCGCACGCAATTCCCCTATATGCAGATCAATTGGAGAACCCGTCATGAAAAAGACGAAAACCTGTTACCTCACCGAACTCGACGTCGCCCGTCTTGAAAAACACGCGGCCGCGCCCGGCGCTGACGCCAAACTGCAGGACATGCTCGACGACGTCCTGGAACGCGCCGTGATCGTCGAATCGCGCGACATTCCCGCGAACATCGTCACGATGAATTCGCAAGCCACGCTGGTCGACGAAACCAGCGGCGAGCAGATGACCTGGACGGTCGTTTATCCGCCCAATGCGGATTTCGCCCAAGGCCGCCTGAACGTGTTTTCGCCAGTCGGCCTCGCCTTGCTCGGTGCCAAACGCGGCGAACGCATCCGCTTCACGCCGCCGAGCGGCACGGAGAAAGTCCTAAAGCTCGAAAAAATCCTGTTTCAGCCCGAAGCCGCCGACGATTTCACGCTGTAAGCCAAGCGCACTCGCGACGCAGAACCGCTGCGCCGCATCATTCCCGGCAGCCCTATCACAACAAGAATAGTGCGTGGCTGGCCGGCGTTATCTCCGACATCTGACTTTTTCAAGACGGGTTGCCAAGCACCGCCCGGGCGGTGTATTGTGTGCGCTGCTAACGCGGGGGTCCTGCGTAGCGCGGAGGTTGGAGGTCCGTGCTGCGTGGGTGAGAAATACCCTTTGAACCTGATCTGGATAATGCCAGCGCAGGGAAGCGTACGGATTTCGCACCTGGTCTACCGTTTCATCTCTCGCGATTTCCGACAACTTCCATCTCGTCTCCTGCTTAGCGGCCCACATTGCTTTGCGAGGAGATACGCATGAACGCCAACCCGAAGTTTCTTTCCGCCGACGCCCACGTCGATGCCGCCGCTGTCGCCCCGCTGCCGAATTCGCGCAAGATCTACGTCACCGGCTCGCGAGCCGATATCCGCGTGCCGATGCGCCAAATCTCCCAGGCCGACACGCCGGATAGCTTCGGCGGCGAGAAGAATCCGCCGGTGTATGTCTACGATACGTCGGGCCCCTACTCCGATCCGGAAGCCAAAATCGACATCCGCGCCGGTCTGCCCGCGCTGCGTCAAACCTGGATCGAAGAGCGCGGCGACACCGAAGCGCTGACGGGTCTGTCGAGCGATTTCAGCCGGGAACGCGCCGCCGACACGGCAACCGCCGAACTCCGCTTTCAGGGTCTGCACCGCACGCCGCGCCGCGCCGTCGCCGGTAAAAACGTCTCGCAGATGCACTACGCGCGTCAGGGCATCGTCACGC
Organism: Paraburkholderia sediminicola; assembly: GCF_046030555.1. GTDB lineage: Bacteria > Pseudomonadota > Gammaproteobacteria > Burkholderiales > Burkholderiaceae > Paraburkholderia > Paraburkholderia sediminicola_E. Next base: position 14,901 of record NZ_JAQQCH010000031.1, read on the forward strand.
CGGAAATGGAATACATCGCGATTCGCGAGAACCAGCAACGCGCCGCCTATCTGGAAAGCCTGAAGACGAGCGGCCCGAACGGCGAAAAGCTCGCGGCCATGATGGGCCGCCAGCATCCGGGCCAGGCGTTCGGCGCAAGCGCATTCGGTCCCGACGGCCTGAAGGAAATCACCGCGGAATTCGTGCGCGAAGAAGTCGCCCGCGGCCGCGCGATCATTCCGAACAACATCAACCACCCGGAAAGCGAGCCGATGATCATCGGCCGTAACTTCCTCGTGAAGGTGAATGCGAACATCGGCAACTCGGCGGTGACCTCGTCGATCGGCGAAGAAGTCGACAAGATGACCTGGGCGATCCGCTGGGGCGGCGACACGGTGATGGATCTGTCCACCGGCAAGCACATCCACGAAACGCGCGAGTGGATCATCCGTAATTCGCCGGTGCCGATCGGCACGGTGCCGATCTATCAGGCTTTGGAAAAGGTCAACGGCAAGGCCGAAGACCTGACGTGGGAAATCTTCCGCGACACGCTGATCGAACAGGCCGAACAAGGCGTCGACTACTTCACGATTCATGCGGGCGTGCGTCTGCAATACGTGCCGCTGACGGCGAAGCGCATGACGGGTATCGTCTCGCGCGGCGGCTCGATCATGGCGAAGTGGTGCCTGGCTCACCACAAGGAAAGCTTCCTGTACGAGCACTTCGAAGACATCTGCGAAATCATGAAGGCGTACGACGTGGCCTTCTCGCTCGGCGACGGCCTGCGTCCCGGCTCGATCTATGACGCCAACGACGAAGCGCAACTCGGCGAGTTGAAGACGCTCGGCGAACTCACGCAGATCGCGTGGAAACACGACGTGCAGACCATGATCGAAGGCCCGGGCCACGTGCCGATGCAGCTGATCAAGGAGAACATGGACCTGCAACTGGAATGGTGTGACGAAGCGCCGTTCTACACGCTCGGACCGTTGACGACCGACATCGCACCGGGCTACGACCACATCACGTCGGGCATCGGCGCCGCGATGATCGGCTGGTTCGGCACCGCGATGCTCTGCTACGTCACGCCGAAGGAACACCTTGGGCTGCCGAACAAGGACGACGTCAAGACCGGCATCATCACGTACAAGCTCGCCGCGCACGCCGCCGATCTGGCGAAGGGCCATCCGGGCGCGCAGGTGCGGGACAATGCGTTGTCGAAGGCACGCTTCGAATTCCGTTGGGAAGACCAGTTCAATCTCGGTCTTGATCCGGACAAGGCACGCGAATTCCACGACGAAACGCTGCCGAAGGATTCGGCCAAGGTCGCGCACTTCTGTTCGATGTGCGGCCCGCATTTCTGCTCGATGAAGATCACGCAGGACGTGCGCGAATTCGCCGCGCAACAGGGTCTCTCCGACGACGACGCGCTGAAGAAAGGCATGGAAGTGAAGTCGATCGAGTTCATGAAGAAGGGCGCTGAGATTTATCAGCGGCAGTAAGGTAGGGATCGCGGGCGCATGAGCGCGCGCCCGCCGTTCGAACCTTCTGCGTCACGGTATTGCAGCACCGAAGCCCGCCACTGGCGGGCTTTTGCGCTTCTGTGCGGGCGGGCACGCAGCATGCTGACATTGTCCGGACACCATGAATGGAGTCAGCATCATGAAATCGATTCGTCAACTCAGTACGTTCGCTGCGATCGTCGCGGTTATCGCAAGTCTTTCCGCGTGTGACAACATGACCACGCGGCAACGCGATACGGTGATCGGCGCGGGTGTGGGCGGCGCCGCAGGCGGGCTGATCGGCGGCAATGCACTATCGACGATTGGCGGTGCGGCAGCGGGCGGCATCATCGGTAATCAGGTCGGCAAGTAAGCGTCGGCGACGCGTTCAGGGGAAGCCCGCGCGGACATCAACCGTATCAACGGCAAGCAACGAACTTGCCCGCACCAACGAGCGTGCGGGCACACAGCGTACGCGACCTGCGCCATGCTGGGTGCTTCGCGAATTGCTTTGCAATGACGTGAAATAAGCCGTTACGGTTTTGCAATCCTGTTGGCGCTGCGGCGGCGTAAGCTCAAGCCACTACGCCCCGGATGGCGGCGTCCGATGTCACCAGGAGCACGTCATGAAGTCCCCCGTCATCAAGTCTCTTTACGCGATCAGCCAGCGGCTGCCGCGCGGCTTGCCCCGTCTTTCGCAAACTGGCATCGCGCTGGCCGGCGTGGCCTGTGTGCTGACGCTGTCCGGCTGCTACTACCCGTACGGCTACTATCCGGGCTACTACCCGTATTACGGTTATGGCACGGTCCCAGCCAATGGCGTCCAGCAGGAAGTAAACGTCGGCACTGCCGGCGATTCGGCAAGCTCGCAGCAACAGCAACAACAACAGGCTCAAGCCGCGCAGCAGGCGCGGGCCAACGCGCAAACCCAGCCGCCCACCTACGCGGTGGCCCAGCCACCCGTGTACGTTGCGCCTCCCTATCCCGCCTATCCTCCCTATCCCGCCTACTATCCACCGCCGGTCTATCCGGCTTATTACGGCTATCCGGGCTGGTATGGTCCGTCGGTTTCGATCGGCTTCGGTTTCGGCGGCTATTGGGGAGGCCATGGTGGCTGGGGTGGCCACGGTCACTGGCACTGAATCTCGCAGCCGGATCTCGCTGATCTGCTTTGACTGTCCCGTGCCCGCAACGATCGCGGCACGGGATGGACGCATGCCTCACGACGTCGTGCGCACGCCTTTGCCTGAAAGGGTGCATGCCGCCCGCCAGGACGCGCCATGCCGCGCCGGGCAGGCCTCCCGCGCACCATGCGCGACGATCCCGCCACGCAAGACACGGCGCCCCTTCTGTCCTTCGCCCGTACTTTCCCTTCTTGACGCGCTCCAATCGGGCCCTATGCTTGGGGAAGCCACACGCAGTACTCGTTTAAATAAGCGACCCGGCGCGTCCCGCACGCGCCGCCGACGCCCATCCGTCCTGCCACAGCGACGCGCCCGTAGTGCGTAGTCCCGCGTCGAGTTCGAACAACAACGAAGGAGACGTGATGTTTCACCAACTACTCACTCCCGTCGGCAATGCGCTATTGCCGTCGTTTCTGGTTGCCGCGCTGCCGATCATCGTCGTCCTGTTACTGCTTGGCTGGGCGCGCCGCCCGGCTTGGCAGGCTTCACTCGCGGGACTGATCGTCGGCCTGATCGTGGCGGTTTTCGTATGGCAGTTCCCGGTCGGACTCGCGCTCGCTTCGGTCGCCAATGGCGCGGTCTTCGCCTGCTGGCCGGTGATGTGGATCGTGTTCGCGGCGATCCTGCTCTACAACATCTCGCAGCGCTCGGGCCGTTTCGCGGCCTTCCGTATGTGGATGATCGACAACCTGCCGAACGACCGACGCGTCGTGCTGGTCGTGATCGGCTTTTCGTTCGGCGCGCTGCTCGAAGGGATTTCCGGCTTCGGCACGCCGGTCGCGATCACCAGTTCGCTGCTGATCCTGCTCGGCTTCCCCACCCTCGAAGCGCTCACCTTTACACTGATCTTCAATACCGCCCCGGTCGCGTTCGGCGCGCTGGGCGTACCGATCACGGTACTCGGCGCGGTCACGCACCTGCCTGCCGACACGCTCGCCAAAATGGTGGGACGGCAATTGCCATTCTTCGCCTTGCTGCTGCCGTTCTACGTGATCGGGGTGTATGCGGGCTTTCGTAACATGCTGCGCGTGTGGCCAGTCCTGCTGGTATCGGGCGCGAGTTTCGCGCTGACGCAGTTCGTCGCATCGAACTACGTGAACTACAGCTTGACCGACGTGTTGTCGTCGATGGTCTCGCTGATCGTGACGATCGCGTTCCTGCGTGTATGGAAGCCCGCCGTCGATCCAAAGTTCGCGATCAACATCGATCGCGTGGGCGAGGTGCGCGGCAAGATCAGCGGCGGCAAGGGCTGGTATCCGTGGATCATCGTCTCGGCGGTGGTGATCGTCTGGACCGTCGCCAAGATCTTCCTGATCGGCGACGTCAAGGTGCCGTGGCCGGGCCTCGACAAGGCCGTGTACATCACCCTGTACAACACGCCATACGGCGCGGTGTGGGACTTCCAGCCGCTCGCCACCGGCACGGCGATTCTGGTCGCCGCCATCATCACGTCGTTCGTGACGGGTCTGGGGGTGCGCGAATTTGGCAAAGCCGTTGTCGATACGTGGGTCCAGACGCGCATCGCCATTCTGACGGTGGCGACCATCGTCGCGCTCGCCTATCTGATGAACTACTCAGGGCTCACCTACACGCTCGGGCTCGGTGCTGCGTCCGTCGGACCGTTCTTTCCGCTGGTATCGGCGTTCCTCGGCTGGGTCGCGGTATTCCTGTCCGGCAGCGATACCTCGGGCAACGCGCTGTTCGGCAACCTGCAGGTGGTGGCGGCCCATCAGTTGAACCTGAACCCGATCCTGATGGCGGCGACCAACTCGTCGGGTGGCGTGATGGGCAAGATGATCTCCCCGCAAAACATCTCGACCGGCGTGGCGACGACCGAACTCAAAGGCAAGGAAGGCGTCGTATTCGCCAAGACCTTCAAGCACTCGATTCTATTGACGGTGATCCTCGGCGTGCTGGTGTGGGTGCAGCAGAACTTCCTGCAGGGGATGATTCCGCACTGAGGTTTGCCTGATCGTGGCTGTAACGGAAGGCGCTTGCCAGTTTCCCGGGACTGTAGCTTGCGCGATGGGTCCGCTCAGCTAGTTGACGAACGAAGGGGTAAATCGGCGGACGTGCTCTTTTGGGCACGTCCGTTTTTTAACAATATGCATTCGACACGCCCTGGGGCCGCGTCAGCGGCCAGTGCCGCTCGTGCTTCTCAACCGTGTGCCGACGGTGCTTGTTCGTGCCGGCGGCACCGCTGCCAAAGTCCATACGACTGATACCACTGCCGCAAAATAACTCACGCTTCCAGGGCAACCACCCCGTCACGCCTGCATCCGCTCCCTTCGTCACTCCAATGTCATCGCAATTTTTCTCACATTAGCGTGAGAATTGCTCGTTTTGCAGCGCGCTCGGCTGCCCTTACGATGATGGCTATCAGATGCCCTTCATCTCGCGAATCTTGCCGTTTCATTCCAGCCTGAAACGTTTCGCGCGATCGCGCTGCTACGATGCGCTGGCGTCTCGACTCAACCGCGCGCGGCGCCACGACAATGAATACCAAAAACCTGTTGCAGTTACTGATCCTGGCCGCCCTATGGGGCGCCTCGTTTCTGTTTATACGTGTCGGTGTCGCGGACTTCGGTGTCGCACCGCTGATGGCGTTGCGAGTCGGCATCGGTGCGATCTTCCTTGCAGTCGTGCTGGTCGCGCGGCGGCCGTTGCGTCAGTCCGCAACGATCCTGCGCACGCGCGCCTTTCCGCTTCTCGTGGTCGGCATTCTGAATTCGGCGGCGCCGTTCTGCCTGTTCGCGTATGCCGAGCTGACGCTGTCGGCGGGCGTGACGTCCGTCATCAATGCAAGCACGCCGCTGTGGGGCGCACTCGTCGGCTTTCTGTGGCTGCGTGACCGCCTGAGTGCGCTGCGCACGCTCGGTCTCGTGATCGGCTTTCTCGGTGTACTGATGCTGGTGTGGGATCAGATCGCTGCGCCGAACGGTTCGGCCGCCACGCCGTTGAGCACTGCGCTCGCGGCCGCCGCCGCGCTCGGCGCTACGCTGCTTTACGGCATCGCTGCCAATTACACGAAGCGCCACCTGACCGGTGTCGACGCATTGACCGTCGCGACCGGCACGATGACCGGCGCCACCATCGTGCTGCTGCCGCTTGCCGCAATCTACTGGCCGGCAGCGCCGATCTCGCTGCACGCCTGGGGCGCGGTCATCGCACTGGGTATCGCGTGTACCGGCGTCGCGTACATGCTGTTCTTCCACCTGATCGCGGTGGTTGGGCCGGCACGTGCGATTACGGTGACCTTCGTGATTCCGATCTTCGGCATTCTGTGGGGCGCGTTATTTCTCAGCGAAACGGTATCGCCGGGCATGCTGGAAGGCTGCGGTGTGATTCTCGTCGGCACCGCGCTTGCCACCGGCGTAATCAAGCGCCTGCCCTGGAGCGGTCCGCGCCGCGCCGACACCTGAAAATCGCCGCGCGCAGTACGTCCGGCGCAACCCATCCCGAGTACCCAAAAAAATAGCCCGCACTCCATTGGAGTGCGGGCGAAACCGTCGCCCTACGAGGATAGGCGACGGGGCCACCGAGGCCGCGCGCCACGCGCGCAGGCCATCATCAGGCTAAGCATCGGTTCGTTCGCCGATGCCGAAAGGGTCTGGGAATTGCCGATTCGAGATTCACCGCAAGCTCACGGCGGATGTTACGAATCCGGCCCCATGAGTCTTTAAAAGCAGCTTGCGTGCCAGTTATGGAGATTCACAAGAAATTGTTCGCAAACCATTGATTGTTATTGGATTGTTTTGCGATGAAAACATGCTGAGGAGGTCGGCGGAAAGGGTTCTGCGAGTTACGTCACCGGGGTAACGTCACGTAACATGCGGCCGCACAGGGCGGCCGCAGTGCCTCGCTTCTTGCGTTTGAAGCGAGGCCGAACATCAGGACATCGGCCATTTCGTGCGCTGTGCGGCCGTATGTCGGACACGCAGAACGGCCGGCCGCCGCGTCTCGCGCGGCGACAAGGCCGCACCGCATACAAGTGCCAGGACGAGCAAGCTCGCCGCCCACATCCAGTAAGGAATCACGTCGAACATGGCCATCTCCCGTTGAGCGCCGGTTTATACCGGTGTTCCTGGACAGAAGCAAAACGCGTGCGCGCCATGCTGGCGGTCTCGCGGTCTCGCGGTCTCGCGGTCTCGCGGTCTCGCGGTCTCGCGGTCTCGCGGTCTCGCGGTTCGAAGGATGAAGCGGACATAAAAAAACCCGCCCGGGCTGCACGCCGGGCGGGTTTTCAAACAGCGTTCGCTGCGTGCTGCGACTTCGTTCAGTGCAACTGGTCGACCATCAGACCCATGATCTGCTTGGCTTGCGGGCTCTGATCGATACCCCCCTTGTCGTCGACCACGGCCACACGGGTCTGGTTAGGCGTCACCGCGCGCACGTTCACGAGATACTGCTTGGCGACCTTTTCCTTCTTGCCGTGGAACACCTGGCTCCAGAAGCCCTGCTCCGCCGAGGTCATATCCTTCGGATCGACATAGCGCACGAAGTACAAACCGCGGCTCGCATCGCGATCGTCGACCGTGAAGTTGCTACGGTCGAGCGCGAGGCCCACACGCAGCCACGCACGGTCATACGGCTCGCCAAGAGTGAGTTCGGTGGACGAGAACTGTGCCGCCGTGCTGTTCGCCGCGTCATCCGGCATGGGCGGTTGTGCCGACAGCGCCACGTTCTGCGCAGCCGTGGCCGCAGCCGCCGACTTCGCACCCGCCGCAGCCGCGTTCGGCGCCGTTTGCGCGCCCGCCGGCGAGAGTTCGGCGCTCTGCGTATCAGCCGACTTCGTGCGTGAATCGGTCAGCGCCAGCGCTGCCATCAGCCGCTTCAGATATTCCTGTTCGAGGCCCGGATCGTTCGGCTTGGCTTCCCACTTGGTCGAATCGTTGTTCGTGCCGGTGATCGCCTCGCGCATGCCCTTCTGGCTGATGAACACATAGGTGCCGCCGTTCGGCGCCGTTTCGAGACGCGTGCGGTACTTGTTGCGCTCAGAACTCACATAGCTGTTGCCCATTGCCTTGGACAGCGTGTCGCGGATCAGGCCGTCGTTGATCTGTGCGTGCGTTTCGTTCCAGTCGGTTTCCATCACGCCCTTGTCGCGCTGGTCGACCACCAGCAGGAAACCCTGTTCCTGCCAGAAACGGCGGATTTGCGGCCAGGCCTGGTCGGGCGCCTTGTTGTCGATCACGAGCCAGCTTTCCGTGCCGTCGCGCTGGATATGCATGCCGGTGACCTGTGGCACCACCGTCAGGGTGCTGGTGGCCGGTGCTTGCGCCTGGACCTGCTTGAGCGTGGACAGCGAGGTTTCGCCGCCTTGCGGGGGCAACGAACGCTGATCGGACGTCTCATCGATCATGTTCGGCGGTACGGCGAGCGACACCTGCTTCGATTTCGAGTCGCTTTTGTAGTCAATTTTGGTCGGCGACGAGGTGCCGCAGCCGGCGACCAGACCGCCTGCCATCAGCATTACTGCAAACCGCTTGGTAAGACGAAGATCAGTCATGTTCAGGGAATCCTTCCGCTACGCCACGGCAAGTTTCCGTGGATCAACCCAACATTTTACCGATCCCAGCGAGACATGTGCAAAAACCCGGGTTTGCCCGCGAATTGCGCGGCGCGCGGCCGCCAAAAACGCAGGTTGCGGCAGGCGGTCTGGACACGGATGAGTCGCTGCCTGGCGCGAGCTTCACGTTGCAGAAAAGTACTTCGTTTCGCGACAGCAATCATCTCCTCAGACAGCAGATTTAACAGTTCACAACACTTCCCAATCGCCTGTCAGATAGGTTCTGGCTCATCGTCAGATCATTGTTTTAAAAGACACTTTCCGCTCTTGTCACGCGCCATTTTCGAGATTACCTCAAGCGCCGCGCGCCGCTCCTGACAAGGATCAGGAAACCGCGGTGTTATCTTGAATTGGACGTCTCAATAAAAGATTGAGCGCTCCAATTGCGAGACAGGTTGCCATGCCAAATCCTTCTTTCTTACCTGCCCTCGCCGTCCCGGCGATCGTGGTTGCGGTGCTCTGTGCCAGCACCGACGCGCATGCCGAATTGGGCGGCACGATGCCCACCCAGACAAATTCGACGGCCGCGGCGCCCCAACTCCTGCTGAACGGCGCCTTACGCCTGCGCACGCTAACCGATGCGGGCAATACCATGATCAACGAGTACGCGACGAATACCGGCCAGATCATCGCTTACACGTGGCAAGGCCCGACCATGCCGGATCTGCGCGCGCTGCTGGGAAAGTACGCCGACTCCTACAGAACGGGTGCCGCGGCGTCGGTGCCGGACGGCAACCTGCATGCCTCGCGGGTCGTTCGCCCGGACGTAATCGTGGAGTCCGGCGGCCCGATGCGCGGCTACGCAGGGCGCGCGTGGCTACCCGCAGCCTTGCCGTCCGGCGTCACAGCCGACGATTTTCACTGACGCGCACAAATCGACAAAAAACACCTCGGCGATTGCCCCCGACATCATGAAACCCTCTTCTCGTCTCCATGCCCTGCTCCTCGTCTGCACGGCACTCGCCGGTTGCGGCGGCGGCGGTGGCACATCGGCGGACTCGTCCCAGGCAAGTTCAGCTAGCCCGGCCAGCAGCCCGAACACGGCAAACCCGTCGGCAGCCAGCGCGCCGTCCGGAGCCGCCGTTTCGAGCACGGCCACCTCCGTGCCACAGTCGAGCACGCCGAATGTCCAGCCGATCACGGTCACCACCGCGCCGGGCCTGACGCGCAACATGCTGACGACGAGTGTCACCGTCTGCCAGCCCGGCACCAGCAATTGCGCGACGATCAACAATATTCAGGTCGACACCGGCTCGCACGGCTTGCGAATTCTCGCGTCCACGCTGCCGGCCGGCCTCACGCTGGCGGCGGTGGGCTCAGGCAGCGGGGCCACCGGCGAGTGCGCGGTATTCGGCGGCGGCTATGCGTGGGGCGCTGTGCGCAGCGCGGATGTGCGCATGGCAGGTCAATTGGCCGCAGCCATTCCGATCCAGGTGATCTCGGATCCCGCCCTGCCCAACGTACCCACCGACTGCGCCGGTTCGGGCCCGGCAATGCTGACCGTCTCCAGCCTGCGCGCCAACGGCATTCTTGGCGTCGGCTTGTTCGCGGCCGACTGCGGCAGCGGCTGCGTCAATGCCGCGCTACCGCGCTGGTATTACGGTTGCGACGCCGGAGGCAACTGTCTCGCCCGCACACAAGCGCTTGCGCAGCAGGTGACCAATCCGGTCAGCAAGTTCGCGCTCGACAACAACGGCGTAGTCATCGACCTGCCGGCGATCGCCGACGCCGGCGCGGTCAGCGTGTCAGGCTCGATGATCTTCGGCATCGGCACTCAGGCGAACAACACACTCGGCGGCGCAAGTGTGGTCAAGGCGAATCAGGTCACAGGGTATGTGGCCACCAGCAGCGCCGGCCAGACTTATGCGCAGAGTTACCTCGACAGCGGCTCGAACGGCCTGTTCTTCGGCAATAGCCAATTGCCGCAATGCGGTTACTGGTACTGCCCAAGTTCGACGCAAACGGCGAGCGCCTCGATTGTAGGTACCGACGGTGCATCGACCACCGTGTCGTTTGCGATCGGCAATTCGACCACGCTGTTCGCGTCGCCGAACAATGCCTTCAACAACCTGGCCGGCATCGCCGGCAACAGCTTCGGCTGGGGCCTGCCGTTCTTTTTCGGCCGGCGCGTCTATACGGCGATCGCGTCGCGCGCAACGTCGGCCGGGCCGGGTCCGTATTACGCGTTCTGATTTGCATTCCGGGGCTCGATGTCGGGGCCCGCCTGGCGCAGACGGCTGCGTTGGCCGGGTTCGACTGAGTGTCCTAACAGCTCCCCGCCATCACGTGCCCTCGCGCCGAAACAGAATAAATCCCACGCGCCGATCAGATATTCCCGCACAGAAAATTCCCAAATTCCCATTCCAAGATTATTTGATACGCCCTGCCTGCGATAATCGGCGCCCCGGCTAACTCCCCTTCAATATAGTTAGTCATGCATATCTTAAAATAGCTATTGATGGAAATCACCTTTTCGCTCGACCACTTCGAGCAACTCGTCTATACGCAACAACACGCACAAGCTTCGGTCCAGCTTGTCACCGCGCTGGCGCTGCTTCAACATAATCGTGGCGAGCTGGACGGCAGCTTCAAAGCCTCCGGCATGGTCGATCTGTCTCCCTGCGAACAACGTCAGCGTTTCTGCACGCGCCTGGCGAGCGCAGCGTCAACGTTGTTCGCCAACCCGGATTTTCAGCCTGTCACCGAGTGTTTCAGGCTGTTCTTCACGCTGCATGAATGGATAGGCATACTGTTCTCGACCACAGCGTTCGGCAATACCGACCATGTCACCCTTCACCTGAATCCTCGCGGCCCCGCGGACACACAGTTTCTGCCCGGCGACACTTTCGTTGAAAAGCTCTGCGTGCTCTATTCGACTGAATCCGAACTGGAACTCGACTTTGCCGCGCTCTGGACATACGACAAAACCATCGCCGCCTGTCTCGCCCTGACTTTGCTGGCGCCTGTATTCAAAGGCTCGGCGAACGCGCACGGCAAGCGCGAAGCGTTGCTGGAATGGCTGCCCGGCAAGCTGCAGCAGATCAACGACCTCGACGATCTGCCGTCGGCCGTGCTGCACAACGCCTATATGTTCTGCAGCTATGCCGACACACCGCGGCGGCATGCGATCAAGCAGGACATCAATGTGCTGGTGCGCCGCAAGCTCGAACAACTCGGCCTGACCGACCTGCCCGCGCCAAAGCGCACACCTGCCAAAGGCAAATCGCGGCGCGGCAAGAAGCCCTTGATGGTGGTCGTGCTTGAGTGGTTCAGCGGCGCCCATTCGATCTACCGCACGCATTCGCGTACGCTCGAAGCTGCGCGCGAACATTTCGAGGTGGTGGGCTTCGGTTTCGGTTACGCGATTGACGAAGTGGGGCGGAACATCTTCGATCGCTTCATCGAACTGGAGCAGCCGGACTACATCGGCGAATGCATGAAAACGATTCGCGACTTTGCCGAGGCCGAACAGCCAGACGTGTTGTACATGCCGAGCGTCGGCATGTTCGTGCTGACGGTGTTCATGTCCAATCTACGCATCGCGCCGTTGCAGATCGCCGCGCTCGGCCACCCCGCCACCACGCACTCAGACAAGATCGATTACATCAGCGTCGAGGAAGATTATGTCGGCGACCCGGCCTGCTTCAGCGAACGCCTGATGAAACTGCCAAAAGACGGGCAACCCTATCGGCCGTCCGTCGCGCTGCCGGACATCGTCGCGCAGATTCCGCCGCCGCGCGAGACGCTGCAGATCGTCATCACGGCCAGCGCGATGAAGCTCAATCCTGGTTTTCTCGATGCTTGCCGCGCGATCGGCGAACGTGCCGCGACACCCGTTGAGTTTCATTTCATGACTGGTGTGCCGCTGGGGCTACCGCTCTACCGACTGCGCGCCGTTGTCACGCGTGCAGTGCCGGGCGCCGTCGTACACGACTTTCACGACTACGCCGCGTATCTGGCGCGCGTCAACCAGTCCGACCTGTTCCTCAGTCCGTTTCCGTTCGGCAATACCAACGGTATCGTCGATGCATTGACGCTCGGCTTGCCCGGCGTATGCAAACGCGGGCCGGAAGTATTCGAACAGATCGACGGCGCGCTGTTCGAGCGCGTGGACATGCCGTCGTGGACCACCACGGACAGCATTGAGGCTTATATCGCTGCGGCCGTCCGAATGATCGACCAGCAAGACGAGCGCACCGCGCTGCGGCAACGCCTGATCGATACACAGGCGGTGCAGCGCTGCTTCGAAGGGCGGCCGGAGGCGTTCGGTGAAAGCGTGCTGAAATTGATGCGCGAAAACAAAAGCCGCCACGTGGACGGGGCGGCTTGAGGCTTGCGGCTTGCGGCTTGCGGCTTGCGGCTTGCGGCTTGCGGCTTGAAGTTTGCGGTTTCGTTGCCGGTTCGAGATTGAGGTAACGCTAGCGAAAGCCGACTGCCCTCGTTGGGAATGCGGTTTTTACTCCGCAGCTTCGCTGGCAGCGCCGCTGGGCGGCGTGGCGAGCTTTGCCGGCGCCAACCAGCTGAATGCGTCCAGCGCCGAACCATGGAACGTGCACTCAGCCGCAGCTGCCGTGGTGGTCTTCTTCGGCTTGGCCGGTTTGAGCGGAGCTGCTTCGCCCCCTGACGCAGCAAGACTCGCGGAGGCGGCCGTAGCAGCAGAAGCCACGCCAGCCGTCACGCCGGAGGCTGCCGCAGCGCCTGAAGCCGGGGAAGCCACCGATACCGCGGACGCTGCGCGCGCACCCGAAGCCGCGCGGGGTGCATTCGCGAGCTGCGCGGCGGAAGCCGCCGCGGATGCCGCCGAGGCGGCCGCAGCCTCCGAAGCCGTCACCACATGCTCGATCGAGCCTTCGACGACCACCCGCGAGCCGTCGATACCGACACCCTTATGAGCGACTTTCAGCGTATCCGGCGACGTTTCAGCCAGCTTGCTTCGCATCAACTGCTCGCATGCATCCGAGTTCTTGTAGACGGCCGTGCAGGCCGCCAGCAGCGCGGCAGCGGTCATGATGCAGGCGATAGGGAGAATCCGAATCTTCATTGATGTTCCGTTTTTCAAGCTGTCGGCAATTGTAGCTTACGGGCTGACGGATCGGCGCCGCGGCGCTCACGGGAGTCGGCACAGGCACGGGCCGGGCCAGCACAGCACAGCACAGCACAGCACAGCACAGCACAGCACAGCACAGCACATGAGCGTAAACATACTGAACTGCCCGGCGCATCGATAGCGCAAGGCAAAAAGACAACTTGACCGCAACGCCTCACGTCGGCATCGTGTTGACCGGCCGCTATGCCGCTTATGCGCTGCCGCCTCTTCAACTGGGCCCACTTCACGGGCGCAGGTCTGTTTCTCCACTGTGCATTGACCGGCTTTCCCGCATGTTCAGCCTTGCCCTGCTCGCCGTCGCAGCTTACGCCGCCACCAATATCGACAACCTTTTCGTGCTGCTCGCCTTCCTTGCCGAAGCGGGCGGCCAGCGGCGTCGCGTAATTGCCGGGCAGTTTGCCGGTTCGCTGGCCTTGATCGTTGGGTCGATTCTGCTTGCCGCGTTGTTGACGCGGTTACCCGCCGGCTATGTCGGTTTGCTCGGCATTCTGCCGATCGCCGTGGGCCTGACCAAGGCATGGACACGCTTTCGCCCCGGCAACGTGGATCCGGACGAAGAGGCGCAGGCCACAGCACACACGAATGTACCGGGCACATCGACTACGGCCGGCGCAGGCTCGTCATGGTGGACAGTCGCGTGCGTGGCGGTCGCCAACGGCTCGGACAATCTCGCCGTCTACGTGCCCCTGTACGCGAGTCATTCGCACAGTGAGGGCATCTTCATCTCGCTGGTGTTCGTCGTGATGATCGGGCTGTGGTGCGCCGGCGCGGTGTGGCTGGTGGAGCATCCGCTGCTGGGCGCGCCGATCCGGCGCTACGGTACTGCGCTGCTACCGCTGATCCTGCTGGTAATCGGCATCTCCGTGATCGTGCAGAACGATACGCTGCGGATCGTGTTCGGTATGTGAGCCAAATGAGTCAAACGCGGAGTCAAACGCGGAGCCACCGATCCAGTCGCCCGGTAATGCGGCGGTCGCGCTGAAAACAGGCGCACATCGTGGGGTGATCCATCCCCAGGACGTGGCAAATACCGCAGGCGCATATGAATATGGCGATTGACGGTTTATTTTCAGGCGGATCGCGGCCGATAATGGGCGCCATGAATACGCACCCCACTCCCCAAGCCCGCGCGCTGCGTTCCACGTTCGCGGCACTCAGCGCGGCACTGCTGCTGGCCGCTTGCGCCGCCCCGACGGCATCGACCTATTCCGCCGCGGCTGATTCTGCCTCGCTCGACGCCGCAATCTCCGGGCCGCAGCGCAGCGACAAGAGCCGCGCACGCGACGTCTATCGCCATCCGAAGGAAACGCTGCAATTCTTCGGCGTGGCGCCGTCGCAAACCGTGCTGGAGATCGCCCCCGGTGGCGGTTGGTACACGGAAATACTCGCGCCCTATCTGCACGACCGCGGCAAGCTGTACGAGGCGCAATACGAGAGCCCGGAACCGGCGTCGGCAGCAGAGGAGCAGGCTGGCCAGGCGCCTTTCGCGCGCAAGCTCGCGGCCACGCCGGCGGTCTATGGCAATGTGGTGGTCGGTACGCTGCGAGCGGGCCAGTTCAGCGGCTTTCCGGCCGATGGCAGCGTCGACGAGGTGCTGACCTTCCGCAATATCCACAACTGGATCAAGGACGGCCAGATCGACGCGAACCTGCGCGCCTTTTATGCGGCGCTTAAGCTGGGCGGCATCCTCGGTGTCGAGGAGCATCGCGCGGCGCCGGGCACCTCTCTGCAACAGACCATCGACACCGGCTATGTGACCGAAGCCTATGTCATCGAACATGCGCGCGCGGCAGGTTTCGAATTGGCCGGCCAAAGCGAGGTGAACAGCAACCCTCGCGACACGAAAAACTATCCGCACGGCGTGTGGTCCCTGCCGCCCACGTATGAAGGCCATGACGTCGATCGGGCGAAATACGCGGCGATCGGCGAATCGGATCGCATGACGTTGCGTTTCGTGAAACCCAGGTGACAGGCATGACCGGCCCGGGTCGCAGCGCGCCCTGGGCAGGATAAGTCCCGGTCGGCAGGTTCTTATCCGCACCGCGCTTGACGTCGTCCTAATAATATGTTCCTATTGCGCACTATGTACCGCGCCCAGACCATCCTATCGCTACTACTAGCCCGCTCTACCGGGCTAGGTCTGCTGCTGCGCGCTTCTATCTGATACACCCGAAGCACCGCTCAATTCCCCAGTAACTGACCCAGCCCCGGTTTCCGACCGGCGGCCATGCTTTGCGTTTTCGTCGTCCGGTCGACACCCAGGTTGATCGAACCCAAGGATGATGAAAATGTTGAAGAACCCTGCTACCAAATATCACTCGTTCAAGCCCATCAATTTGACGGATCGCCAGTGGCCGTCGCGCACCATCACGCGCGCGCCGATCTGGATGAGCACCGACCTTCGTGACGGCAACCAGGCGCTGTTCGAGCCGATGAACGCGCAACGCAAGATGCGCATGTTCAAGACGCTGGTGCAAATCGGCTTCAAGGAAATCGAAGTCGCATTTCCGTCCGCGTCGCAGACCGACTTCAATTTCGTGCGCGAGTTGATCGAAGGTGGTCATATCCCCGACGACGTCACGATCGAAGTGTTGACGCAGGCCCGCGACGATCTGATCGAACGCACCTTCGAATCCTTGCGTGGTGCGCCCCGCGCCATCGTCCATTTGTACAACGCTACTGCGCCGGAATTCCGCCGCATTGTGTTCGGCCTCGAAAAGAGCGGTGTCAAAGAACTCGCGCAAAACGCCGCGCGTACGATGAAGCGTCTCGCCGACGCCGCACCGGAAACACACTTCACGCTGCAATACAGCCCGGAAGTATTCAGCGGCACCGAACTCGAATTCGCCAAGGAAGTGTGCGACGCCGTGTTCGACATCTGGCAACCGACGCCCGAGCACAAAGCCATCGTCAACCTGCCCGCCACCGTTGAAATGGCCACGCCGAATGTCTACGCGGATCAGATCGAGTGGATGCACCGCAATCTCGCGCGTCGCGATTCATTGATTGTTTCCGTGCATCCGCATAACGATCGGGGCACTGCCGTAGCTGCTGCGGAATTGGCAGTGATGGCGGGAGCGGATCGGATCGAAGGGTGTTTGTTCGGCAATGGCGAACGTACCGGCAATGTCGATCTCGTGACGCTTGCGTTGAATCTGTACACGCAGGGTGTCGATCCTGAACTCGACTTCTCGAATATCAACGAAGTCGCACGTACCGCTGAGGAATGCACGCAGTTGCCGGTGCATCCGCGTCATCCGTATGTCGGCGATCTGGTGTTTACCGCGTTCTCCGGCTCGCATCAGGATGCGATCAAGAAGGGGTTTGCTGTGCAGAAACCGGATGCGGTCTGGGAAGTGCCTTATATGCCGATCGATCCGAGCGATCTCGGGCGCACCTACGATTCCGTCATTCGTGTGAATAGCCAGTCCGGTAAGGGTGGGATTGCTTACTTGCTCGAGCAGACTTATGGGGTGGTGTTGCCGCGGCGCTTGCAGGTCGATTTCAGCTCTGCTGTGCAGCGATTTACTGACGCTAGCGGTCAGGAAGTTACGCCTTCGCAGATCTGGGAATTGTTCCAGCAGGAGTATGTGCATAGTGCTGCGCCGATTCACTACGTCGGACATAGTCTTTCTGAGCGCGACGGGCGTGAACATATCAAGCTCACGGTCGAGATTAATGGCTCGCGGCGCGTCCTGAACGGTGAAGGGAATGGGCCGCTTGATGCGCTGATGCATGCTATTGGTGTGCCGGTGCGGATTCAGCACTATGAAGAGCGGGCTTTGACCCAGGGTGCCGATGCTCGTGCTGTGGCTGTGGCTGAGATGGCTGGGGCTGATGTGGCCGGGAGCGCGTTTGGGGTTGGCATTGATGCCAATCTGGTGACGGCTTCTATTCGGGCTGTGATTAGTGGGGTTAATCGAGCCTATGCGCGGGTTAATGTTGATGCCCAAGGGCGGTTTTTTGAAGTTGCACTGAGTGATGATGCGGAGCGGGTGGCTGTATGAGGTTTTTGGTCATTTCTTGATCTGGATTCTTTGGCTTTTGGCTTTTGGCTTTTGGCTTTTGGCTTTTGGCTTTTGGCTTTTGGCTTTTGGCTTTTGGCTTTTGGCTTTTGGCTTTTGGCTTTTGGCTTTTGGCTTTTGGCCTTTCCTTGAATTCTTATTGGTTTATTAGCGTCGCCCCTGTGCGGGGCGGCACTTACTTCTCTTTGCCGCCGCAAAGAGAAGTAAGCAAGAGAAAGCGGCTCACACCGCTAGTTCTTAAGCGGGTCCCCCGGCTTGGAGGGGATAGTGGTACATCTGGAATCTGTGTTTTCGCACATTCCGCGTGAGTGACAAAGGAGTCATGCTTCCCGACTCGCACTGTGTGCTCGCCGGAAGGATCTGCTAGCAAGCCAGCGGTATGTTTTTTTGTCGTGAATTTTTTGAGGGGCGCTTCTGCGCCCCTCTTCTTTTTTGCTGCGCCGCTGTTTGGGGACGGACAGGTCTGTGGTCCGTCGTTCCTTTTATTCCCCGTCATGCCCTCTCTCGGGTCAGCCCCGCTCCGTCCACGCGTCCGGCAAGCTGTGCGTCAGCGTCGACACGAAGCGTTCGGTCTCCCGTTCGCGCGGTTGCATAAAAATGTCGCGCGATGGGCCCTGCTCGACCACTACGCCGTTGTTCAGGAAGACTACGTCTCGCGCAATCGTCGCGGCAAGACGCAAATCATGTGTCGCCATCAACATGGTCATGCCTTCCGTGGCGAGCTGCTTGAGTACTTCCACCACCTCCGCGGCCAATCCGGGATCGAGTGCCGATGTGGGCTCGTCGCACAACAATACTTCCGGCGATGGCGCCAACGCCCTCGCAATCGCTACGCGTTGTTGCTGGCCCCCGGAAAGCGTTGAGGGCCATGCGTCCGCTTTGTGCGCGATGCCTACTTTCTCGAGTAATTCGTCCGCACGTACACGCGCTCTTTCCTTGTCCCACTTCTGTACGGTCAGCAGGCCTTCCATGACGTTCTGCCGCACCGTCAGATGCGGAAACAACTGAAAATTCTGGAACACCATGCCAGTGCGGCGGCGAATCGTCAGCACCGCTTCGCGCGATGGTTTGTGATCGCGGCTGAATTCGAGGCGCTGGTCGCCAAGTTCAAGTGATCCAGCCTCGGGAATTTCCAACAGATTCACGCAGCGCAAAAGCGTACTCTTGCCGCTGCCGGACGGGCCGATCAGCGCGGTAACGTTGCCTGACGCGAGTTGCAAGTCCACCGAATTCAGGACCCGATTCTCGCCGAAGTACTTGTCGATCTTTTCCAGTCGAATCATCAGTTGCCCACCTGGAAAAGTGCATGACGGCCGAACTTGCGCTCAAGCCGCACTTGTGCCGACGACAACACCGAACTGAACACGAGATAAACCAGCGCCGCTTCGGTGTACAGAATCAACGGTTCATATGTCACCGACGCGATCCGCTGCGCCGCCTGGAACACTTCGGGCACGGTCAGTACCGCAGCGAGCGAAGTGTCCTTCACCAATGCAATGAACGAATTCGACAGCGGCGGCAACGCGACGCGCGCCGCCTGCGGCAAGATCGCTCGGCGCAGTGCCTGTGAACGCGTCATTCCCATCGAATACGCCGCTTCCCATTGCCCCTTCGGTATCGACTCGATCACGCCGCGTATCACTTCCGAGTTATACGCGCCGACATTCAGCGAAAAACCGATAATCGCCGCTGTCAATGGATCGAGGACGATGCCGATATTCGGCAATCCGTAGAAAATCACAAACAGTTGCACGAGTAGTGGCGAGCCGCGAAACAGCCATACGTAGAAGCGTACGACCGCCACCGCCCATCCTGGCCCGAACAGCCGCACCAGCGCGACGATGAACGCCAGCGCAAGCCCGATCGCGAACGATACCAATGTGAGCGGCACGGTGAATACGAGCCCCGCATACAACAGGGGCCACAGCGACTGCGCCATCAAATGCAACCATGCCGGCATGATTCAGACTCGCAGGTGGCGCTTATTGGGAGACGTCTTTACCGAAGTACTTCTGCGAGATCTTCGCGTAAGTGCCATCTTTCTTGATGTCGGCGAGCGCCTTGTTGATGGCTGCCTGCAACTCCGGGCTGCCCTTGCGGATCAGCACCGCGGACTTGTCGCTGCTGTCGGCCGACGTATCGAGCGTGGCGATCTTCACTTTCGCGTCCGGCTTGTGCTTCTTGAAGTCGAGGAACGACAGCGAATCGTTAACGGTGGCGTCGACGCGACCCGAAGTCAGCAGATCGATCGATTCGTTGAAGCCCTGCACGGGAATCACTTCCGCGCCATGCGCGGCCGCGATCTTGCCGAAGTTGCTGGTCAGTGTATTGGCCGACTTCTTGCCCTTCAGGTCGTCAAAGCTCTTGATCGTGGTGTTGTTCGAGGCCACGATCAGCGCCGCGTGCGAGGTGATGTACGGGTCCGAGAAATCGTATTTCGCTTTGCGCGCGTCGGTCACAGCGACTTCATTGATCACCGCGTCGTAGCGGTTCACATCGAGACCGGCGATCAGCCCGTCCCATTTTCCTTCGACGAATTGCGGCTTGACGCCCAGGCGTTGCGCGATCGCCGTGCCGATCTCGACGTCAAAGCCGGTCAGCTTGCCGGACTCGTCGTGGTACGTGAATGGTGCGTAAGTGCCTTCGGTGCCAATCTTGAACACGCCCGCGGACTTGATCTGCGCAAGCTCGTCGGCGGCGAATGCCGGGCTCAGGGTCACCGCTTGCAGCAGCGCGATCAGCAGAATGGAACGAATCGACTTCATCAGGTGGCTCCGTAAAGTTTGCTACGTCAGTTGCATGGTTTTGTGTGCGGCATTCCGCCAGCGGTCAGACCCGGCAGAGTGGGCGGACTGTAGCAAACGGTCTGCGTTTTTACAAAGGATCAGGTTTCCGATCAATATGCGCTTGAGTGCTAAGCGGACAGCCAAGGTGTCTCATACAACGGTGAATTCGACTTTACAGCAGATATGACAGACGCGGCATGCATCGCACCACGGAACGCCTGTCGAGCGCCATCGGGGAAAACGCGGGAGGGAGTCGCCGCGGCGAACGCGCAGCGGTGAAAAATAACCGGCACGGGCGGCACTGCGAGGCCGCCCGCCAGATTGCAAACCGCTTACCGCTCCACCGGATGCGGCTCCTTCCGTTTATTGGCCACCCGGATCGCATCGAAGTAAGCCGGATTCGGCGGGCGCTTCAGGTAACGCCCCGCGCCACGCACGGCCCGCAGCTCACCGTCGGTCCATGCCAGCGCGCCACGCGTGAGCGTATGCATCGCCACGCCCTGCACCGTCATCCCTTCGAACACGTTGAAATCGACCTTCTGATGATGCGTCTTCACCGAAATCGTTTTGCTTGCCTCAGGATCCCACACAACCAGGTCCGCATCCGCGCCCACCTGTACCGCGCCCTTGCGCGGATACAGATTGAAAATCTGCGCGGCGTTGGTGGACGTGATGCGCACGAACTCATTCGGTGTGAGACGCCCTGAATTCACGCCGTGATGCCAGAGCACTGCCATACGATCTTCAACGCCGCCACAGCCATTCGGGATCTTCGTAAAGTCTTCGCGTCCCATGGCCTTCTGTGACGCGCAGAACACACAGTGATCGGTCGCCGTGGTGTGCAATTGGCCCGCTTGCAGACCATGCCACAATGCCTCACGATGCTCCGCGGAGCGGAATGGCGGGCTCATCACGTGCGCTGCCGCACGCGTCCAGTCGGGATCGCGATACACCGCTTCGTCGATCACAAGATGGCCCGGCAGCACTTCGCCGAACACCCGAAGGCCCTCGCTGCGGGCACGCGCGATCGCATCGACCGCATCTTTCGAGGACACGTGGACGATATATACCGGCACGCCCAGCACCTGTGCGATGCGAATCGCCCGGTTGGCGGCCTCGCCCTCCACTTCAGGCGGCCGTGACAACGGATGCGCCTCCGGGCCCGTAAAGCCTTTTGCAAGCAACTGACGCTGCAACTGAAACACCAGTTCACCGTTTTCCGCATGCACGGTGGGCAGCGCACCGAGTTCGAGCGAGCGCGAGAAGCTGTTCACGAGCACTTCGTCGTCGGCCATGATCGCGTTCTTGTAGGCCATGAAGTGCTTGAAACTCGATACGCCGTGTTCATGCACCAGCGTGCCCATGTCGCGATAGACCGAATCGTCCCACCACGTCACCGCAACGTGAAAGCCATAGTCCGACGAAGCCTTTTCAGCCCAACCGCGCCATTCCTTGAAGGCCTCCATCAACGGTTGCTTCGGACTGGGAATTACAAAGTCAATGATACTGGTCGTGCCGCCGGATAAACCCGCAGCCGTACCGGTATAGAAATCGTCGCTCGCGGTAGTGCCCATGAACGGCAATTCCATGTGCGTATGCGGATCGATGCCGCCGGGCATCACATACTGCCCGCCCGCATCGACGATCGTGGCACCGGCCGGCGGCTCCAGGTCCGCTCCGATCTGCAGGATCGTACCGCCATCCTCCGGGTCCGCACACAACACGTCCGCACGATACGTGTTCTCCGCGTCGATAATCGTGCCGCCGCGAATCAGGGTCGTCATGTTGCCGCCTCCTTATGAACTGCTGGTTTCGGTGCTACGTACTTCATTCGCTTCTTGTGCGGTCTATGCACGCACCACGCCGGCGCTTGTTCCCTTGCTCAGCTTCATCCATGCGCTATATACGATCGACGCTAACGCGAGTCCGACAAACCATGCATACGTATAGAGCGTGTTGAAAATCGCCGGCACATTCGGGAACGACGCCGGAAACGCGGTATGCAAAAAGCCCGGCAGGTTCGGCAGCACGCCGACCGCGAGCGCCACCACCGCGCCGATATTCCAGCCGCCGGTGTAGCTGTACTCGCCGTGCTCGTCGAACAGTTCACGCGGGTCCAGCCGTGTGCCGCGAATCAGAAAATAGTCGACCATCAGAATGCCCGCCACCGGACCGAGCAAGGCCGAGTACCCGACCAGCCAGGTAAAGATGTAGCCCTGCGTGGTGGCGAGAATCTTCCACGGCATCATCACAATGGCGATGGTCGCGGTAATCATGCCGCCGACGCGATATGAAATACCCTTGGGCCACAGGCTCGAAAAGTCATACGCCGGGCCGACGAGATTCGCCGCGAGATTGCAGCACATCGTATCCAGCGTCAGGATGATCAGCGCGAGGCCGACGCCGATCCCGGTCATGCGGCTCGTCAGGTCGATCGGGTCCCAGATCGCCTTGCCGTAGATCACCACGGTCGCCGATGTCACCACCACGGAGATCACCGAGAGCAGCGCCATTGGAATCGGCAGTCCAACCGACTGGCCGATGATCTGATCGCGCTGCGTTTTCGCAAACCGTGTGAAGTCGGGAATATTCAGCGCGAGCGTCGCCCAGAAGCCCACCATCGCCGTGAGGCCAGGCCAGAAGGTGACCCAGAACAGGCCCTCCTTCTTGCCGCCCTGCACGAACTGCGATGGTGCCGACAGCATCGAGCCGAGGCCGCCCGCCTTCGACGTGGCCCACCACACCAGCGCGATACACATCACGATCTTGATCGGCGCGGACCAGCTTTCGAGCCAGCGAATCGAATCGGTGCCGTGGATGATGAAGTAGATCTGCAGCGCCCAGAACACGAGGAAACACGCGAGTTGCGCGAGCGAGATGTCGAGGAATGGCAAGGCCGCGCCGTGCAGCGCGTTGCCGGTCAGAATATTCAGCAACGTATAGATCGCGCTGCCGCCAAGCCATGTCTGAATGCCATACCAGCCACACGCGACGATCGCTCGCAGCATCGCCGGCAGTTTCGCGCCTTGCGTGCCAAAGGAGGAACGCACCAGCACGGCATACGGAATACCGTGCTTCGCCCCCGCATGCCCGATCAGCAGCATCGGCACCAGCACAATCAGATTGCCAAGCAGCACAGTCGCCACCGCTTGCCACGGCGACATGCCCTCTTCCGTCAAACCGGCCGCGAGCATGTACGAGGCGATGTTCATCACCATCCCCACCCAGAGCGCGGCGAAGTGATACCACCTCCACGTGCGCTGTGCGACGCCGGTCGGCGCAAGGTCATCGTTATAAAGACTGCTGCCCTGCGCGCCGGCCGCAAACTGCGGATCGACGGGTTGCGCTGTCTGCTTCATCGAAAGATCTCCACTGATCGTTGAGGCCCGCGCGGCTTCTAATGGCGCGTCAGGCCTTGAGGGAAAATTACAGGTTCAGTACAAGCGCTTCGTTTCGTTTCCGTTCCTTTTCCTGCAGGTCGCTCATGTTTCAGGCTGCTTTTGCCGCGTGGGCATGCTCGGTGGTTTCAGCCGCGTCTGACTTGTCGCCTTCACCGGCATCCACACGCGCCGGGTTGTTCGGATGCGTCGTCCAGTTAGCGTACTCACCGTTGTCCACACGTTCCATCGTGATGCACTGTTCGACCGGGCACACATGCATGCACAGATTGCAGCCGACACATTCGGAGTCGATCACTTCAAAATGCCGGACGCCAGCTTTTTCTTTCATGATCGCCTGGTGAGCGGTGTCTTCGCACGCGATATGGCAAAGGCCGCACTGTATGCACTTGTCCTGATCGATACGCGCCTTGATGTCGTATTTGAGGTTCAGGTACTTCCAGTCGGTGACGTTCGGCACGGCGCGGCCGCGAATGTCGTCGAGCGTCGCGTAGCCTTTTTCGTCCATCCAGTTCGAGAGACCATCCGCGAGGTCGGAGACGATACGGAATCCATAGTGCATCGCCGCCGTGCAGACCTGCACGCTGCCCGCGCCAAGCACCATGAATTCGGCCGCGTCGCGCCACGTCGAAATACCGCCGATACCGGAGATCGGCAGATTCGGCGTTTCCACGTCACGCGCGATTTCAGCCACCATGTTCAGCGCGATCGGCTTCACTGCCGGACCGCAGTAGCCGCCATGCGTGCCCTTGCCATCGACCATCGGCAACGGCGACATCGCGTCGAGATCCACCGCGACGATCGAGTTGATGGTGTTGATCAGCGACACGCCGTCCGCGCCGCCTTTATAAGCCGCGCGTGAACTGGTGCGAATGTCGCTAATATTCGGCGTGAGCTTGACGAGGCATGGCAGCTTGGTGCCTTCCTTGACCCAGCGCGTGACCATCTCCACATACTCGGGCACCTGGCCCACGGCCGCGCCCATGCCGCGCTCGCTCATGCCGTGCGGGCAGCCGAAATTCAATTCGACCGCATCGGCGCCGGTGTCTTCGACGAGCGGCAAAATCCACTTCCAGTCGCGCTCGTTGCACGGCACCATCAGCGAGACGATCATCGCGCGGTCCGGCCAGTCGCGTTTGACCTGGGCGATTTCCTTAAGATTGACGTCGAGCGGACGGTCGGTGATCAGTTCGATGTTGTTCAGGCCCGCGATGCGCTGGCCGTTCCATTGCACCGCGCCATAGCGCGAGCTGACGTTCACTACATGCGGGTCGAGGCCCAACGTCTTCCACACGACGCCGCCCCAGCCCGCTTCGAACGCGCGGTTCACGTTATAGGCTTTGTCGGTCGGCGGCGCGGAGGCGAGCCAGAAAGGATTCGGCGACGTAATGCCGGCAATCGTACAGCGCAGATCGGCCATGTTCGGCTCCTTGGGGACTGCTGTTTTATCTTGGTGTGATGCGTGGTTTAAGTCGCTTGAGTGGCTTGAGTGGTCTCGGCGGCTTCAGCGATCTCACGCGGCTTTGACGGCGCTGCGCGCGAACTGAGCGTCAATCGCGGCGGCGGCAATCTTGCCGTCCTGCACCGCTTGTACCGTCAGATCGATCCCGCCTGTCGCCGCGCAATCGCCCCCTGCCCACACACCTGGCAGCGAGGTTTGTCCGCTTGCATCGACCGCGATGCGGCTACCGTCGAGCGTCAACAATTCGCGCTCGACGCCCACAGGCACCAGCGTCTGCCCGATTGCCTTGAGCACCATGTCGGCGTCGACCACGAAGCGCTCCTGATTGCCATCGCTCGACGTGCGTTCGAATTCGACTCCTGTGACCACGCCGCCTGCTCCGATCAAACGCATCGGCGTTGCGTGCGTGATGAGCGTGACACCATTGGTCTGCGCGAAATCGCGCTCGGCCCACGTCGCACTCATCGATTCGACGCCGCGTCGATACACCATCGTCACCGACGTCGCGCCGAGCTTGCGGCTTTGTACGGCGGCATCCACTGCCGTATTGCCGCCGCCGATCACGACGACCCGGCGGCCCACCGGCACAGTGCCGAAGTCACGCGCGGTGCGCACCTGTTCGATGAAATCCACGGCGTTCATCACGCCGCTCAGGTCCTCGCCTTCCATCGCCAATGCGCGCACGCCCGTGAGACCGATCGCGAGGAACACCGCATCGTGCTGCTTGCGCAGCGCCTCGAGGTCCACGTCACGCCCAAGCGCCACGCCATGTTTGATCTCGATGCCGCCGATCGAACACAGCCACTCCACTTCGCGCTGCGCAAAATCGTCGACGGTTTTATAGGCAGCAATACCGTACTCGTTCAGACCACCCGCTTTCTCGTGGGCGTCGTAAACGGTGACGTCATGGCCGGCTAGCGCGAGACGGTGCGCGCATGCGAGTCCAGCCGGCCCCGCGCCCACCACCGCGACATGGCGCCCCGTTTCAGCGGCGCGCTTGAACAGCGGTTCACCCCGCGCCATCGCCCAATCGGTCGCATGACGTTGCAGCGCGCCGATTGCGACTGGCTTCGCATCCTGATGGTTGCGAACGCAAGCACCCTCGCACAGGATCTCCGTCGGACAAACGCGCGCGCACATGCCGCCCAGCGGATTCGCCGACAGAATGTCGACCGCCGCGCCCTTCAGATTGCCGTTGCTGATCTTGCGAATGAAACTCGGAATATCGATCTGCGTCGGACACGCGTTCACGCACGGCGCGTCGTAACAGTAGTGACAGCGGCTTGCCGCAGCGGCTGCGGCACTTGCGTCGAGCAACGGCGCGATATCGGAGAACTCGCACGAGAGTTGATCGGCCGATAGGCGCTGAGGCGCAATATCGCCGGTTTGCTTGATGGCCATACACGTTCCTTCTTCAATGTGAGGACGTAGCCGTTCCTGCCGGCTGCGCAGAAGCGGAGCCGGGACGGCATGTTTATGGGCACTACGGTGAGGCGGGTGCATCAAGCGCAACCGCTATCACTACCGCTATAGCGTTATGAAACCGGCTCGCACGCTCGCTCGAGCATGGCGTGCAGCAAGACGTTCGCGCCCGCTTCGATCCATTCGAAGGTTGCGTCCTCGATCTCGTTGTGACTGATCCCGTCGACGCACGGCACGAACACCATCGAAGTCGGCGCCACTTGCGAGAGATAGCAGGCGTCATGTCCCGCACCGGACACCATGTTGCGATGCGGGTAGCCAAAGCGTTCGGCCGCGGCGCGTACCGACTTCACACACGCCTCGTCGAAAGCGACCGGCGCGTAGTAAAAGATCTGCTCAAGTTCGGTTTCCAGACCAATCGTGCTCGTGATCTTCGCCACGCCCTCGCGCAATGCGGCATCCATCTTCGCGAGCACGGCGTCATCCGGATGACGGAAATCGACCGTGAAGAACACACGTCCCGGAATCACATTGCGTGAGTTAGGATAGACCTGCATCATGCCGACCGTCGCGCAGCCGAACGGCGCGTTGTCCAGCCCGATGCGATTGACCAGATCAACCACGCGCGCGGCGCCGAGCAACGCATCGCGACGGTGCGGCATCGGCGTCGGACCCGCATGCGCCTCCTGCCCCGTCAGCGTGATCTCGTACCAGCGCTGACCCTGCGCATCGGTCACCACACCAATAGTTTTCTGCTCAGCTTCGAGAATCGGCCCTTGTTCGATATGCAATTCGAACGCCGCATGCAAGGGACGGCCGCCGCAAGGAACATCGCCCGCATAGCCGATGCGTTTGAGTTCCTCGCCGATGGTTTTGCCGTCCACGTCCTTGCGCGACAGGCCGTAGTCCAGTGTAAAGACACCGGCGAATACGCCCGAGGCGACCATGGCGGGCGCGAAGCGCGAGCCTTCCTCATTGGTCCAGATCACCACTTCAACCGGATGCTCGGTCTCGATACCGTGATCGTTCAGACTGCGGATGACCTCGAGTCCGCCGAGCACACCGTAGATGCCGTCGAAGCGGCCGCCGGTCGGCTGCGAGTCAGCATGCGAACCGGTCATGACCGGCAACGCAGCGGGATTACGCCCGGCGCGCCGCATGAATACATTGCCCATCTGATCGACCGTGACCGTGCAACCCGCTTCCTTCGCCCAACTGACGATCAGGTCGCGGCCCTGTTTATCGAGGTCGGTCAGCGCCAGCCGGCATACACCGCCTTTGGGCGTTGCACCGATCTTCGCCATCGTCATCAGGCTGTCCCACAGCCGCTTACCATCGACCTTGATCGATGTAGCGGGCGCCGCTTGTTTCAGCGCTTCGGATACCGCGTTCATTCGTCTCGCTCCTTTCGGTGAACCGACATGAAACTGGTGCATTGGCGGCAAGTTTTGGGGCGTGGCCGCACGGCGGCGGTGCACGCTCGATACCTTCGATCGCCTCTTAGACAGAGGGCAAACCCTGGGGCATCTCCCGCTCTCTCAATCCTGTCCAGTTGGACAGGTTGTAGACGATTAAGCCCGCCAGATCAATACCTTTCGTACGGTGACAAACATAGCGAGAAGCGTGCCATTGCACTGCAGCACGCATTTGCCGGCTGCCGTGAATGCGCGTGTCCATTGCCGCTCAAACGACTAGAATGAAGCGCGACGCGGCACACATGCCGATGAAGGCCAACATGAGAGACGACAACGTGGCTGCCGACATCACGGAAAACGAAGAGACGAGGGACGAAACTCGCCCACCTTTGCGGCGGCGCAAGGCGCACATTCGCGAGTCGAATGAAGCGCATTTATTGGCGTGTGCCGAAGCGGTTTTCGCGGAGCGAGGACTCGACGGAACCAGTACAGCGATGATCGCCGAACGCGCAGGCTTACCTAAAGCTAACCTGCATTACTACTTCCCGACAAAGCTCGCGTTGTACCGGCGTGTCCTGGAAGACCTGTTCGAAGACTGGCATCGCGCGGCCGATACGTTCGAATGCAGCGACGATCCAGTCGAAGCAATCGGCGGATACGTACGCGCAAAAATGGAACTGTCGCGCCGCCGGCCTTTGGGCTCGAAGGTGTGGGCGAGCGAGATCATCCACGGCGCGGAGCATATGGAGGACATTCTCACCGGACGCGTAAAGCCCTGGCTGGACAGCAGAGTGAAGGTCATCGACGACTGGATCGCGCGCGGGCTGCTGGCGCCGGTGAATGCGCAAACGCTGATGTACATGATCTGGGCAACCACTCAGCATTACGCCGACTTCGATGCGCAGATTCGCGCGCTGAGAGGCAAGCGCGCACTGACGCAGAAGGCGTTCGAAGCAACGACTGAGGAGGTTGTGCAGTTGGTGATCCGGGCGTGTGGAGCGGTGTCGCCGGCGCAACATGAAGACGGCGCGGACCCGTCGAGATAAAAAGCAAAAGCCCGGCTGCTTTTTTACTGTAGCCGGGCCTTTGCCCTATTGCGTGAAACGTGAACCACACTCGAAGCTTAGCGGTTCAATACGTCTCCAGATGCAGCCGCCCTTCACGCTTCAGCTTCATCCATAACGCGTCCCAGTCGAGTTGATGCTGTTCACCGATTTCCTTGAGCGCCTGCAACACACCGTCTTCCATACCCTTCAACCCGCACACGTAGATATGCGTGTTGTCGTCCTTGAGCATGTGCGCGACGTCAACCGCACGCTCGCGCATCGCGTCCTGCACGTAGCGTTTGGCCTGATCCGGCGTGCGCGAAAACGCCAGATTCGTATCGATGAAATCCTTCGGCAGATTCGTCAGCGGCCCAAAGTACGGCAATTCTTCTTTCGTGCGTGCGCCGAAGAACAGCATCAGCTTGCCGGTCGCGCCTTTCAGACGACGCCGCCTGCGATACTCGGTCATCGCGCGCATCGGCGCTGAACCCGTGCCCGTGCAAATCATCAGCAGATGCGAGTTCGGATGATTCGGCATCAGGAAGGTGCCGCCGAACGGGCCGATCACGCTCACCACGTCGCCCTTCTTCAGATCGCACAGATAATTCGAGCAGACCCCATCGAGCGCGTCGCCGTGCTGCTGGGAAACGCGCTTCACGGTAAGCGAAACGTTGTTATAGCCGGGCCGTTCGCCGTCGCGCGGGCTCGCAATCGAATACTGCCGTGCGTGATGGGTGCGGCCATCCGCGGTCGCTCCCGGCGGCAGAATGCCGATCGACTGCCCCTCCAGCACAGGAAAAGGCATCGACCCGAAATCGAGCACGATGTGATGGATGTCGCTATCGGTCGAGCCGTCGGTGAGCCGGTAATTGCCGACCACCGTCGCCGTAGTGGGCTCCTTATGCGTATAGAGATTCACGTACGGCTTTGCCGCGGACCACGGCGGCACGACCGACCCGCGCACGGTATCGACGTCAATACCGCTCGCGTCCGCCGGTGTATCGCCCGATGATCCCGTCGCCGCATCTTCCGCGGCCGGCACGGCTATTGTGTTCTGCTCAGGCAACACGTCCCATTTGAACTGCTCGTCGATGGGATACGCATCGGCTTTCAGCACCGTGCGCCAGTTATCGATCGCGCCGGTCGGACACGGCGGCACACACGCCATGCAACCGTTGCAGACATCCGCCTTGACCACATAATTGTTCTCGTCGTGCGTGATCGCATCGACCGGGCAAGTCTCTTCGCAGGTATTACAGCGAATGCAGATTTCCGGATCGATCAGATGCTGCCTGAGAACTTCGATCGATACTGGGCCGTTCATGACTTCCTCCACCCTATATTCGTGTGAATACGACGCACACGTTTTTAATCGCCGTACTCAGTTAAAGCGCACGTACTCAAAATCGACCGGCTGACGATTCACACCCATTGCCGGCGGCGCAATCCAGTTCGCGAACTTGCCGGGTTCGGTGACGGGGCCCATCAGCGAAGCGACATACGCACGGTCTTCCGGCGTGGCGAGCCACTTCGCTTCGTTCGCGGCCCATTCGGTCTCGCTGATCACACGGCCATCCGGCGATACACGGGTGTTCGCGAACGTGCCGATTTGCCGGTTGAATGCTTTATGCGGCACTGTCATGCGGAAATCGATACCCGCCTTTTCGAGCACCTTGTTCCAGCGGCCAACACCCGCCACCGAATCTTTAATATAGTCGTCGCGCAGCACTTCGTTCATGGCATTGAGCATCGGCACTTCACGTTCGACCAGCTTACCGTCCTGCACGTCGAGCAGTTTGTAGCTTTGACCGTTCAATTGATGGTCGTCGTCGCGCTTGTTCTCTTCATAGCGCCCCTTCAGACCTGAGCTATAGAACGTGGCCGCATTCGAGGAATGATCGGCGCCGAACAGGTCGATCGTCACCGAATAATGGAAGTTCAGATAACGCTGAATGGTCGGCAGATCGATCACGCCGGCCGCGCGAATCTTTGCGACGTCGTCCGTGCCCAGTTCGTTCATCACCTGCGCGGTGCGTTGCACGACGCGCGACACACCCGATTCGCCGACGAACATGTGATGCGCTTCTTCGGTCAACATGAACTTCGTGGTGCGTGCCAGCGGATCGAAACCCGACTCGGCGAGCGCCGACAACTGGAACTTACCGTCACGGTCGGTAAAGTACGTGAACATGTAGAACGCGAGCCAGTCCGGCGTTTTCTCGTTGAAGGCGCCGAGAATGCGCGGGTTGTCTTCGTCGCCCGAGCGGCGGCCGAGCAGTGCTTCGGCTTCCTCACGTCCATCGCGGCCGAAGTAGCGGTGCAATAGATACACCATCGCCCACAAGTGCCGGCCTTCTTCCACGTTCACCTGAAACAGGTTGCGCAGGTCGTACATCGACGGTGCGGTCAAACCCAGATGCCGTTGCTGCTCGACCGAAGCCGGTTCCGTATCGCCTTGCGTCACAATGATGCGGCGCAGATTCGCACGATGCTCGCCGGGCACGTCCTGCCACGCAGCCTCACCCTTGTGCTCGCCGAAATGAATCTTGCGGTCCTGCTCGCCCGGCGTGAGGAAGATGCCCCAGCGATAGTCCGGCATCTTCACGTGATCGAAATGCGCCCAACCGCCCGCGTCGACGCTCACCGCAGTGCGCAGATACACGTCATAGCCGTGTGAACCTTCCGGGCCCATATCGCCCCACCACGACAGAAAATTCGGCTGCCATTGTTCGAGCGCGCGTTGCAATGCACGGTCGTCGGCGAGATTGACGTTGTTCGGAATCTTTTCGCTGTAGTTGATCGTTGACATGGTCGGTTCCTTGGTCGGAAACTGCAGTGCTTGAGTATGAGAGGCGCGTATCAGGCAGGCGGCGTCGCTTTCAGTTGCGGCGCGTCGAAAGGGATCAAACGCGCGAGACGTCGAATTGCGCCTTGCTGCCCTTGCCGTACACCTTGAGCGCACCCTTCTCGCCCACTGCGTTCGGCCGGTTGAAGATCCAGTTCTGCCAGGCAGTGAGACGCCCGAAAATACGCGTCTCCATCGTTTCCGGGCCGTTGAAGCGCAGATTCGCTTCCAGGCCGGTCAATGCATCCGGCGACATCGCCGCGCGTTCTTCGAGCGCGATGCGGATTTCGTCGGCCCAATCGATATCGTCGGGCGACGCGGTCACGAGACCCAGGCGCTCGGCTTCAACGGGCTTGATCGCCTGGCCAATCTTCGAGCGCACCGCGTCAAGCGGTTCGACTTCTTCATAGAAGCGGCGAGCGAGGCGCGATTGATGCGTGACCATTGGATAAAGGCCGAAGTTGACTTCCGAAAGCGTGATCGCCGGCTCTTCGTCTTCATTGCTCGGCAACGCCGCCATATAGCTGCGGTCGCAGGCGAACGCGAGTTCCGCGAAGGTGCCCGCAAAGCATGAGCCCGGTTCGATCAGCGCGAACAGCGAACGCGACGACACGTCGATACGTGCCAGCGTGCGGCGCAGGAGGCCGATGGTCTCGCGCACGAACCAGTGGTCCTTGTGCTGCATCAGGGTGGCGTCGGCGGCGAGCAGATTACGGACGTCGCCTTCGGTCTTGAAGACCCAAGTGCCGACTTCGAGCTCGTTGGTGCGCATCGAGAGGATCGCGTCGTCGAGTTCGCGGGCGAACTGCAGCGGCCACCAGCTCGTGCCGGCGGCGACGATGGCGTCGATATCCGTGGGTTGTTCGGCTTGCGGGGTTTTCGCGGTGAAGGTGGCGATGCGCTTCGCACGATCGATCGTGATGTCGAGCGTTTTATAGGTCAGGCCGTCTTCGCGGTCGGTGCGTTCAATACGCGTGAGCACCACGCCTTGTGCGTCCGCAGGACGATCGCTTTGTTCGGCGAGCTCGAGCGCACGGGCCTGAATCGTCTGGTCGAACTGATTTGGCTTCACGACTTCATCCACCAGACGCCATGCCTTCGCGCGTTCACCGCGAATGCCTTCGACCACCGTGCAGAAGATGTCCGCACGATCGTGCCGCACCTTGCGTTTATCGGTGACGCGCGTCAGGCCGCCCGTGCCCGGCAGCACACCCAGCAGGGGCACTTCCGGCAGCGACACGGACGACGAACGGTCATCCACCAGATAGATTTCGTCGCAAGCGAGCGCAAGTTCGTAACCACCACCGGCGCACGCACCGTTCACGGCAGCGAGAAACTTCAGACCGGAATGACGCGACGAGTCTTCGAGACCGTTGCGTGTTTCGTTAGTGAACTTGCAGAAATTGACCTTCCACGCATGTGTCGACAGACCCAGCATGAAGATGTTCGCGCCCGAGCAGAACACGCGGTCCTTCAGGCTCGTCAGCACCACCGTTTTGACTTCAGGATGCTCGAAACGGATGCGCTGTATTGCGTCGTGCAGTTCGATGTCGACGCCGAGGTCGTACGAATTCAGCTTCAGCTTGTAGCCGTCACGGATCCCGCCGTCTTCAGCGATATCGATGCCGAGGGTCGCGACGGGACCGTTGAAACTCAGCTTCCAGTGCTTGTACTGCGAGGGATCGGTGCGGTAGTCAACCGGCGCGATTGCGGTTTCTGCTGTGGACATGGGACGTCTCCTGACTGGACGATGCAAAACTTGTTTTTTGAACAATAGTGCATCATCAAACCCATGTAAAGCACTTTAATGCATGTTCGCTAGTAAACCCTGACATTGCACTGCATTTCAGCTCACCCGTACTTCGTCCGGTGATTCCGCTGCGAGCCTTGCAGCAAGCCTGTCACGCAGCTGCAAATAGGCGTCGGCCAAGGTTTTCTCGCTGGTGTCGAAGGTCATGTCAGCACGGCCGTACAGCTCGCTGCGCCCCGCCAGGATGCGCTTGAGGTCGTCCATCGCTTCCTTGTTGCCGGACATCGGCCGCAGGTCGCCTTGCGCGACGACGCGGCGCATATGCTCTTCCGGCGTGGCTTGCAGCCATACGGTGAAACAGTGCGACAGCAGCGCGTTGAAGGTGCCCGACTCCGACACCAGCCCACCTGGCGACGCGATCACCGCGCGCTCATGCTCCTGAATCACCGCGTCGAGCGCCCGGTGCTCATAGCGCCGGTATGCGCTCGCGCCGTAAAGGGAATGAATCTCCGACGGCGGACAGCCCGCGAGTTGCTCGATCACGCGCGTGAGTTCGACGAACGGCACCTTGCGCTCCTGCGCCAGCATCCGTCCGAAAGTCGACTTGCCGGCCCCGCGCAGCCCGATCAGCGCGATCCGGTCCTTGCGATGCGGGTCGCGCGGCGCCTGCGCGAACATGTCGGCCAGCGCCACGCGTGCGCGTTGTAAGGCCGCCTGGTCGCGTCCTTGCAGCAGTTCGCGGATCAGCAGCCATTCAGCGGAAGCGGTGGTTTCGTCGCCGATCACCTCGGCCAGCGGACAGTTCAGCGTCGCCGCGATCTGTCGCAACACCAGTACCGACGCATTCCCCACGCCCGATTCCAGATTCGCCAGATGACGCTCCGACAAGCCGGTTTCAGTCGCCAGCGTCTTGCGCGTCATGCCGCGGCGCGCCCGCAGCAGCCGCACGCGATCTCCCATCGCCGTCAGGAAAGGATCGCGCTCCTCACGCTCGCCGACACGTTCCGCCCCGCCGTCGGCCCCGGGGTTGGTCCGGCCCGCTCGGCTTGCGTCCTCATCGGCAGGGTCGTCCAGCGGCGCGGGAGAGTAATTTTGATTCATGTTTAACTACCTCTTGACTGCGTTACATGTACTATAGTGCTTGACACGCACTGAGTGAACGGTTAATTTTCGCCAAATATCGATCCAATAACAAACGCTGTCGAGGTTTTTCGACGGCATCACGGAGAAGGCGCGGCAACACGCATGAATTAAGGTGCGTGCGCGCGCTGATCTGGAGGCTCACATGTCCCCACATGAGTTCCAGCGCCTGATTGCTGGCGTGACAGAGCAACTCGCCAGCCGGCCGCTCGACGGCGCGCTGGCTACGTGGCTCAACGATACCTATCCCGCGGATAGCGCGACCTTCCGCGATTTCGCCGATGCCTGCCGCACCGGCGTAGCCGACGGCTGGCTGTGCAACCGCGAAGGCGGCGGCATTCGCTATGGCCGGATCTTCAAGGCGCTGCCGGATACCCACGGCTTTTCCGTCGACGTAGTCGATATGAAGGATATTGCCGGTCCGCATCACGTTCACCCTAACGGCGAAATCGATCTGATCATGCCGCTCACCGAGGGCGCCACCTTCGACGGTCATCCGGCCGGCTGGTGCGTGTACGGCCCTGGCAGCGCGCATCGTCCGACCGTTACGAATGGGCAGGCGCTGGTGCTGTATCTGCTGCCGCAAGGCGCGATTGAATTCACCGCCTCACCTTCCGCCTGAGACTCGCCATGACCGAACTATTGAAAAACTACGTTGCTGGCCAATGGGTCGCGGGAGGCGGTGAAGGTGTGACGCTAACCGACCCGATCACCGGCGAAGCGCTCGTGCGCGTGTCGAGCCAGGGCCTGGATCTCGCTCATGCATTTGGCTTCGCTCGAGAAGACGGCGGCGCAGCTTTACGTGAGTTGACCTATGCGCAGCGCGCCACCCGTCTCGCTGAGATCGTCAAACTGTTGCAAGCGAAGCGCGACGACTACTATGCGATCGCGACCGCGAACTCGGGCACCACGCGCAATGATTCGGCGGTCGACATCGACGGTGGCATCTTCACGCTGTCGTACTACGCGAAACTCGGTGCGTCGCTCGGCGACGTCCATGCGCTGCGCGACGGCAGCGCCGTATCGTTGAGCAAAGATCAATCGTTCAGCGTGCAGCATGTGCTCACGCCGACACGCGGTGTCGCGCTCTTCATCAACGCGTTCAATTTTCCGTCGTGGGGCTTGTGGGAGAAAGCAGCGCCCGCGTTGTTATCCGGCGTGCCTGTCATCATCAAGCCCGCCACCGCGACGGCATGGCTCACGCAACGAATGGTGGCCGATGTGATCGACGCAGGCATTCTTCCGCCTGGCGCGTTGTCCGTCATCTGCGGTAGTTCAGTGGGCCTGCTCGATCAGATTCAGGCATTCGACGTGGTGTCATTCACCGGCTCCGCGGAAACCGCCGCAATGTTGCGCGCGCATCCGGCTTTCGTCGAGCGCGGTGCGCGTCTGAATGTCGAAGCCGACAGCCTCAACAGCGCCATTCTCTGTGCCGACGCAACGCCCGGTACGCCAGCCTTCGAACTGTTCATCAAGGAGGTGGTGCGGGAAATGACCGTGAAGTCCGGACAGAAATGCACGGCGATCCGGCGCGCGTTCGTGCCGGAAGCATCGCTCGAAGCAGTGCTCGATGCACTCAAAGCAAAGCTCGCGAAAATAACCGTCGGCAATCCGCGCAACGACGCGGTACGGATGGGCTCACTCGTGAGCCGCGAGCAGTACGAGAACGTGCTGGCCGGCATCGCCGCGTTGCGCGAAGAAGCCGTGCTCGCGTATGACGGCTCGGGTGCACCCCTTATCGATGCGGACGCAACGATCGCGGCTTGCATGGCGCCGCATCTGTTCGTGGTCAACGACCCCGATAGCGCGACGCTGCTGCACGACGTCGAAGTGTTTGGACCTGTGGCAAGCGTGGCGCCCTATCGCGTTGCCCCAGCAGCACACGGCACCCTCCCAGAAGCGCACGCCATCGCACTGGCGCGACGCGGCCAGGGTTCACTCGTCGCATCGATCTATTCGAACGACGACGCGCATCTCGGCAAACTCGCACTGGAACTCGCCGATTCGCATGGGCGCGTGCACGCGATTTCGCCTTCGGTCCAGCAGAGTCAAACCGGCCACGGCAACGTGATGCCGATGTCGCTGCATGGCGGACCGGGCCGCGCGGGCGGCGGCGAAGAGCTCGGCGGCCTGCGTGCGCTGGGTTTCTATCACAGGCGCTCGGCCGTTCAGGCATCGAGCGTGGCAATCGCCGCATTGACGCAAACCACGCATTTGCCCGCAGCGTAGCCGCACAAGATAAGCAGCAAGCAATGAGGTAGCAAGCATCGAGCGGATCATGAGCACATAACCGCCGGACCGCCCCCACCCGATGGAGGAGACATATGGAAGCCCTGCTGGAACCGGCTGCGAGTCAGCCCGCCGCGACAGTCGAACCGCCGCCCGCGGTATTTAATTTCGCAGCCTACCTGTTTCGACTGAATGAATCGCGCGCGGCCAAGGCCGCTTATATCGACGACACCGGCACCACCACCTACGGCGAACTAGAAGAACGGGCCCGGCGTTTCGCAAGCGCATTGCGCACCCTGGGCGTCCATCCGGAAGAACGCGTGCTGCTGGTGATGCTCGATACCGTCGAACTGCCGATCGCCTTTCTCGGTGCACTCTATGCGGGCGTCGTGCCAGTAGTCGCGAACACGCTGCTCACCGCGGCCGACTATGTGTACATGCTGACGCACAGCCACGCGCGCGCCGTGATCGCATCGGGTGCCTTGCTGTCGAATGTGACGCAGGCGATGGATACGGCGGAACATGACGGTTGCCAGCTGATCGTTTCACAGCCGCCCGAAAACGAGCCGTTAATCGCGCCGCTACTCAAGGATCTGATCGACGCGGCCACGCCGGCCATTAAAGCGCCCACGACAGGTTGCGATGATATTGCGTTCTGGCTGTATTCGTCAGGATCGACCGGCAAACCGAAAGGCACTGTTCACACGCATGCAAATCTGTACTGGACTGCTGAGCTGTACGCGAAGCCGATTCTTGGCATTGTCGAAAGCGATGTGGTTTTCTCGGCGGCCAAATTGTTCTTTGCGTATGGTCTGGGCAACGGTCTGACGTTCCCGCTTTCGGTCGGTGCTACGGCTGTATTGATGGCCGAGCGCCCCACCGCCGAGGCCATTTTCACGCGCCTTGTGCGGCACCGTCCGACCATTTTCTACGGCGTGCCGACGCTGTACGCGAGTATGCTCGTGTGCCCTAACCTGCCCGCGCGCGCCGATGTCGCGATGCGCGTGTGCACGTCGGCGGGCGAAGCACTGCCGCGCGAAATTGGCGAGCGCTTTACAGCACACTTCGGCTGCGAGATTCTCGACGGTATCGGCTCGACCGAGATGCTGCATATCTTCCTGTCGAATCGCGCGGGCGCGGTCGAATACGGCACCACGGGCCGCCCCGTGCCCGGCTATGAAATCGAACTGCGCGACGAAGCCGGTCACGCGGTGCCTGACGGCGAAGTCGGCGATCTGTATATCAAAGGGCCGAGTGCTGCGCTCATGTATTGGAGTAATCGCGAGAAGTCGCGTGCGACGTTCCTCGGCGAGTGGATTCGCAGTGGCGACAAATACTGCCGCCTGGCGAACGGTTGCTACGTGTACGCGGGCCGCAGCGACGACATGCTGAAAGTGAGCGGCCAGTACGTATCGCCCGTCGAAGTGGAAATGGTCCTGGTGCAGCACGATGCGGTGCTGGAAGCGGCGGTGGTCGGCGTAGATCATGGCGGCCTTGTGAAGACCCGCGCATTCGTGGTGTTGAAGCGCGAATTCGCGCCGTCTGAGATACTCGTGGATGAGTTGAAAGCTTTCGTCAAGGAGCGGCTCGCGCCGCATAAGTATCCGCGCGATATTTTATTCGTCGACGATTTGCCAAAAACGGCTACCGGCAAGATTCAACGCTTCAAACTGCGCGAGCAGTCATAAGGTGATCCATGCAGAACCCCACAACCTCAACCTTCGTTAGCGACTTCGCTGAGTTGCCTGCCACGGCGTCGCGTGGGCCGTTGCGCATCGAATATCGTCGGGTGAATGAGGCAGCAGGCAATGCGCCCATCGCCGTCTTCCTGCACGAAGGACTCGGCTCGATTGCAATGTGGCGTGACTGGCCACAAGCATTGTGCGATCGGCTCGGCATGCGTGGCCTCGTCTATTCGCGGCCCGGTTACGGATTCTCGACACCGCGTGCGCATGAGGTCAAATGGCCGGTGGATTTCATGACGGAACAAGCATGCGATATCCTGCCCGCGTTGCTCGACGCACTCGATATCGACATGCAAGAACGCAAGCGCATGTGGGTCGTCGGCCATAGCGACGGCGGTTCGATCGCGCTGTTGTATGCAGCGCTGCATCCGGACGCATTGGCCGGAGCCGTGGCGATTGCACCCCACGTATTCGTCGAAGATATCTCGGTGGAAAGCATTGCGCAGACCAAAGATCTCTACGAAACCACGGATCTGCGCAGCAAACTCAGCCGCTATCACGCCGACGTCGATTCCGCGTTTTATGGCTGGAACGATATCTGGTTGAATCCGGCGTTCAGGGAATGGAGCATCGCCGACGAACTAGCCGCTATCAAGCAACCTCTACTCGCGGTGCAAGGTCACGACGACAACTACGGCACGATGGCGCAGATCGATACGATTGCCGAGCACGTGCCGCATGCGCAACTGGTCAAACTCGACGCTTGCGGACACTCGCCGCATCGCGATGCACCGGATGTGTTGAATGAGGCAATTGCGGCTTTCGTTGCGAAACAGCGCTAGCCGAGAACGACTGCATTGGAACACCGTGCAACTGCGCAGCCTCGGCGCAGTTTTTTTATGCGGCATAGTAAGGCCCCGCCTTTGCCG
This sequence comes from Paraburkholderia sediminicola, assembly GCF_046030555.1. Taxonomy (GTDB): domain Bacteria; phylum Pseudomonadota; class Gammaproteobacteria; order Burkholderiales; family Burkholderiaceae; genus Paraburkholderia; species Paraburkholderia sediminicola_E. The sequence continues at coordinate 54,374 of NZ_JAQQCH010000031.1, forward strand.
CTGCCGGAGCAACGGACAGCGGCGCGCCTTCCTGCACGTCGCGCGATAATGAGCATCGAACGTTTTATATATGACCCCATCGCGGCGCATCCTCAAGACACGCCGCGATCAGACCTCCTCCCGCTCAAATCACGGTAGAAAGCCCCAACGTCAACACCAGCGCCGTGACCGAAATAATCGTTTCGCAAACGGTCCACGTCTTGAAGGTCTGCGGCACGGTCATGCCGAGGTACTCTTTCACCAACCAGAAGCCGCCGTCGTTCACGTGCGACAGAATGAGCGAACCCGCACCGGTGGCCAGCACCAGCAACTCGGGTCGCACACCGCCCACCGTGCCTGCCGCCGCTGCCGCGATCGGTGCAATGATGCCGGCCGCCGTCGCCATCGCTACCGTCGCGGAACCGGTCGCCACACGGATCAAAGCCGCCACCAGCCACGCGAGAATCAACAGAGGCACATGCGCGCCCGTCGCGACATCGACGATGGCCTTCGACGCACCGCTATCGATCAGAATGCGCCCGAAACCCGCGCCCGCCCCGACCACCAGCGTGATACTCGCAGTCGGCGCAAGACACTCGTTGGTAAACTTGAGGATCTGCTCGCGGTTAAAGCCGCGCGACTTGCCGAACGTGTAGAAGCTCAACAGCACGGCCAGCAGCAAAGCCATGTCCGGATGTCCAATCAGGCGCAGCGCGCTGTTCAGCGACGATTTGGCCGGCACGATCGCATCGGCCCAGCTGCCGACCAGCATCAACAACACTGGCAACAGCACCGTCAACAACGTGATGCCGAAGCCCGGCAGTTCCTGATGCGAGCGCTTTGCGTCCTGTTCGATGAACTGCTGCGCCATCGGGTTGAAACCGTCGAGCACGACAAAGCGAGCGATCAGCTTGGAAAACAGCGGACCCGCAATGGCCGCCGTCGGAATGCCGACGATCAGCGCGTAGAAAATCGTGTGACCGATATCCGCGTTGTACGCAGTGACCGCGAGCAACGCAGCCGGATGCGGCGGAATCAGACCGTGTACGACAGACAAGCCCGCCACCATCGGAATGCCGACGCGAATCATCGACGTACCCGTTCGCTGGGCGACATTGAACGCGATCGGAATCAGCAGCACGAAACCGACTTCAAAGAACACCGGCAAGCCGACGAGAAACGCGATGCACATCATCGCCCAATGCACGTTCTTCGGCCCGAACAGGCTGATCAGCGTGCGCGCGATACGTTCGGCGCCGCCCGACTCTGCCATCATCTTGCCGAGCATCGTGCCGAGACCGACGACGATGGCAATGTGACCGAGCGTGCCCCCCACGCCGGTTTCGAAGGACTTGAGAATCGACGTCGCCGGCATACCGACGGCCAGCGCCAACGCCACCGACACCATCATCAACGTGATGAAGGGATTCATCTTGAAGCGCGCGATCAGTACGACCAGCGCGATGATGGCAATCAATGCATAGACGAGTAACAGACTTCCTTGAACGGTCGCCATAGGTGCTCCTGAAGAGAAAGATCCGCGCCGCAGCTTCCGTTAAGCGGAATGTTGTACGAGCAGCGGCGCGGGCGGCGTACTTAGAACTTGTGGCGGATGCCGGCGACGGTCACGAACTGGCCGTTGTTGCTCGACGGATTCGAAATGCCTTCGACCCATGCGTGCGAACCGGAGGCGCGCTGGTAGATCCCGTTCAAGTAGAGGTCGGTGGTCTTCGACAGGAAGTATTCGCCGCCGACGCTCAACTGGTTGTAGTGAGCATTGGTGGCCGTGGTGCCGCTGGTGTTCTGCGTCGTGTAGATGTAGCCAAGCGCGAGCAGCGTAGCCGGCGTGAACTGATACTTCAGGCTGGCTTCATAGTTGGCGAAACGCAGGCTGCCGCCGCTGAGCAACTGGAATTGCGAGTTCGTGTACAGCAGCGCGACGGTGGCTGGGCCAAACACGTACGAACCGCCCGCGCCCCACACCTGGTTGCGCTTCACGCCGCTGATGATCGACGAACTGGTGCTGTAGTAGTTGTCAGACGGTGCCGCGCCCGCAGTGCCGGTGGCCGGCTGATTGACCAGCGAGTAAGCAGCGTCCAGGTGGAGCGGGCCGTTTACGTAATCTGCGCCGACGCTCCATGCGCGGTTGTTGGCGAACTCGCCCGCGGTGTTCGAGAACGCGTACATTGCGTTCGCGGTGAACCCTGCATACGTCGGCGTGGTGTACTTGACCGCGTTGTTGGTGCGATACGTGTTGTTGATATCGTCGTTGTCGTAGATCGCGTTGCCGTACTGGCTCATTGCGCCGACGCCATTGATCTGCATGTTCGACAGATAGTCCTGCACGCTGTTGTACTGACGACCGAGCGTAATCGTGCCCGCCGTGTTGTTGGAGAGCGCGATCCATGCACTACGGCCAAATATGCGACCACCCTGACCGGATGCACCGCTCTCGAGGCTGAAGCCATTTTCGAGCTTGAACATGACCTTGTTGCCGCCGCCCAGATCTTCGGTGCCGAGCAGACCCCAGCGCGAACCCTGCACATTGCCCTGCGTCGCCTGATACGCCTTTTCACCCTTCTGGTTATTGGTGAACGTAAAGCCGGCATCCACAATGCCGTATAGCGTCACGCTGCTTTGCGCGTGGGCGGCCTGCGCGGCGAGTCCGGCGGCAGCGAATGCGATAGCCGTACGAAGAATCTGCTTGTGCATCATGGTTTCCTCAAGTCGATAGAGAAATGAACGCCGGTTACACGGTGATGTTCCGGCGATATAAGTAGTACTAAGCGGGCAAGTCAAAACGGCACCGAAACGAAGTCCGGTGCTACGGTCAAACAACAGTCATCGGTGAATCGATATGAAGCAGGAGAAAATCAATCAGGCCAATTCCGACGCGCGGCAATACGGCGCGCGTCTCGCTGATAAAACGGCGTTACGATGGGTTCGGGCAACTGTCGCGCGCACTCCAACTCAGCAATGAGTCGAGCCAGGACGATCTGTTCTTCGCCCGGATGCAGGTTGCACGGGTCGAGGAAAAAGAAATGCAGTTCCGCTTCATGATCGCGCACGATCACCGGCGCCTCGCCTTCGGGCGGCCGCGCGAGCGCATCGGCAAGATCCCACGCAGTGATCCGAGCCTGCTTTGGATCGATATGCAGTTTCAGACGCTCGAGCGGATTGCCGGTCGGGTCGGCATCAATCTCCGCCCGTACACCGTCGCATCGGCTCAGGGTCTCGCGCCACAGCGTGAGGTAGCCACGCTCGCGAGCGCGAACCGCAGCATGGTCGCGCTGCTGCCATTGTTCAAGCGCGGCGATCGCGCCGACAACGCCTTCCTTGCCGACTTTCATGCAACGGCCAATGCCGCCGTTCTGGAAATACGCGGCACGTACCAGTGCTTTCTTACCCGCGACAATGCCGGCGGTCAGCCCGCCGAGAAATTTGTGCGCCGAGTAGAGCGCGAGATCGGCGCCGGCTGCAATGAAGCGTTTGAGGTCGTATTCGGAAGCCGCATCGACAATCACGGGCACGCCCTTCGCATGCGCGAGCGCAATGAATTCTTCGAGCGGGATCATGCCGAATTGCACCGTATGATGCGAAACCACGTAAAGCGCCGCAGCCGTGCGTTCGGTGATGGCGGTATTCAGTTGATAGCCGTGCGCTTCGGTCGCCGCGCCTACCGGCACGACGCGCGCGCCCGACAGACGGATCGCCTGGTCCACCGGTGCGCCATAATTGACGAGGTGGCCGGTTTGAATCACGACTTCATTGCGCGGCATGGCGGCCGTGTCGGGAAGCCGTTCGATCAGGCCGTGATCGTCGCCTGTCATGGCGGCGGCGATGGAAAGCGTGATCGCTGCCGAACACGATGCAGTGATGTACCCGGCTTCGCTGCAGCACGCTTCGGCGATCGCCGCCGAGGCTCTGCGTTGCAGATCGTCGATCTCGACGAATTGCGGCAGCACTTGCGCCACCAGGTCGATTACCGGTGCGCTAACAGTGGACGCGCCCAGACTCGTCATCGTGCCCGAAGCATTGATGACAGGGCGTAAGCCAAAGCGAGAGCGAATGTCCATGAAGCGCCTCCAACTCGGTATTTCTTAATTATGGAATATATGTTGTAATTGCGGATTAGTCTAGCATACAATCACCCTGCGTCAACTGGACAAAAACAACCCGCGTCAGAGGAGCACGATGGCTCGCACGTCCCGATCTTCCGCATCTGAATCAGTCCCTGCTTCGGCACCCGCCGGCGCGAAAGCGCAGGTTGAAGCTGCCGCGCCACGCACGCGCACCAGCGCGATCGATCGCGCTGTACAGATTCTCGACGCGCTCCAGCACGCGAACCGTCCCGCCACTGCGTACGAGGTCGCGCGCATGGTCGGCGCGCCGTTGTCCACCGTGTATTCGATCATCAACGATCTGGTTGAGAAGAACCTGTTGGCGCGGCGCATGGACGGTACGATCTGGCTCGGCTCGCGTCTGTATGGTTACGGTTTGACGTACGCCAGCTCGCTCGACTACCTCGCGGTCGCGCATGAGGAAATGCAGCGTCTCTCCGCCGAAGTCGAAGAGACCGTGCAGGTCTGCGGACTTGAAGACGGCATGATGGTGGTACAGCAAATGGCCGAAGGGCCGCGGCATTTTCGTGTGACTTCGCGCGTGGGCAGTCGCGTGCCGCTCAACTGGACCGCATCCGGCCGGTTGCTCGTGGGGCATCTGCCGGATGCCGAACGGGTCGCGTTTTTTGCGCAGCATGCGCAAAGCTCGCCCACCGGTCGTGCGGAAACGCGGCCGCAGGTGCTCGCACAGGTTGCCCGCGAAGCGTTGGAAGCGCGGCTGTCGATTCAGATCGGCGAATCGGATGCGTCCGTGGCGTGCCTCGCGGCGCCCGTGCTCGATAACACCGGTACGTGTGTGTTCACGATTTCGATCGTGATGCCCGAGGCGAAAGCCGCCCTTGGCACCGAACGTTTCGCGCTCGCCGTGCAAGCAGTGGCCGCCCGCATCGAAGCGCGCCTCGGCTGGCGGCATCGCGAGCAGGAGCCGGCGGCGTAACGCCGCCCAAAGCCCCCAGCACGAAGCCTTAAATCCCACCCTGCGCGCAACGCTTACTCCTTAAAGACCGCTCACCATCACTTCCTCATCGATGAACTGCTACGACCGGCTGCACACGCGCGGCCTCAAGCTCCCGCAAGTGCCGACGCCGATCGGCAATTTCACTCACTGCACACGCGAGGGGAATCTGCTGTTTCTGTCCGGCCAGGGTCCGCTAGACGAAAACGGTTCGCTGATGACCGGCAAGGTCGGCGCCACCGTCAGCGCGGACGAAGCGTACCGGCACGCGCAGATGGTCGGCCTGAATCTGCTCGCCGTGCTGCACAACGAACTGGGCGATCTGCGGCGCGTGAAGCGCGTCGTCAAGCTGCTGGGCATGGTCAACGCGGCGCCGGACTTCACTGAGCACCCGCGCGTGATCAACGGCTGCTCGGATCTATTCGTCGATGTATTCGGCGATGCCGGTCGCCATTCACGCTCGGCGGTCGGCGTGGGTTCCCTGCCGGGCAATATCACGGTCGAGATCGAAGCGATCGTCGCAATCCAGGATTGACGGTCGCCCAATTCTCAACAAATACCCAAATTTCCACATCTTCACAAAAGTTACACAGGTCAGCGACTATTCTTGCGCATCGCTGACCTGGGCACGTGGATGCCTTGGCGCATCCTCCCCGTGCCGGAGACATTGCCATGTCCGTTATGTCGAAGCCGACTGCTGCCTTACATCGCAAACGTTTGGCAGTTGCGCTGATTGCCGTGTCCTTATGCGGCCTGCTTGGCGCCTGCGGCAACGACGACCGGGCACCGGACACGAGCGCCACGAGTTCTACCGACGGTGCCGGCGATAACGGCGGCGCTTCGCAGGTCCTGTCGGCAAATCCGTTGTCCGCCTCACCAGCGTTACCTGCACTCACGATTCAAACCCCAGCACTGCCCGCATCAAACGCCGACACGGCTCAGTCCGCTGCCGCATCGACGCGGCTCGCCACACCCGTCATCCACACCGTAGATTGAGTTCCGCGCCCCACGCGATGCGCGGCTCATGTTCGCGCGCCGCGTGGTTCGTTCCTCTTATGAAGATCGAAAGCCAAAACCATGACTTCAAAAAATCGCCGTGATTTTCTGCGCTCCGCCGCGCACGCCGCCGGATCCGCCACCGCGTTGAGCATGTTGCCGCTGGGCATTCGCAACGCGCTCGCGATTCCCGCCAACAACAAGACCGGTAGCATTCGCGATGTCGAGCACATCATCGTGCTGATGCAGGAAAACCGCTCGTTCGACCACTACTTCGGCACGCTCAAGGGCGTACGCGGTTTCGGCGACACGCGCGCGATCAACCTGCCCAACGGGAAGCCGGTGTGGTATCAACCGCTCGCCGCGGATGTCGGTTATGTGTTGCCGTTCCGTCCCAGCGCGCCGAACCTCGGCCTGCAATTCCTGCAAGACCTCGCGCACGACTGGACCAGCACGCACGCAGCATGGAACGGCGGCCGCTACGATCAATGGGTGCCTTCCAAGGGCACCACGACGATGGCCTACCTCACGCGCGACGACATTCCGTTCCACTATCAACTTGCCGATGCGTTCACGATCTGCGACGCGTACCACTGCTCGCTGATGGGCCCGACTGACCCGAACCGCTACTACATGTGGAGCGGATGGGTCGGCAACGACGGCAACGGCGGCGGCCCCGTGATCGACAACTCGGAACTCGGCTACGGCTGGTCCACGTATCCGGAAGTGCTGCAGAACGGCGGGATCACCTGGAAGATCTATCAGGACATCGGCACAGGACTCAACGCCAGCGGCTCGTGGGGCTGGACGCAGAACCCGTATATTGGCAACTACGGCGACAACTCGCTGCTCTACTTCAACCAGTATCGCAACGCGCAGCCGGGCAACCCGCTCTACGACAATGCGCGCACCGGCACGAACGCGGCCAATGGCGACGGCTACTTCGACATCCTCAAACGCGACGTGCAGAACAACGCCCTGCCGCAAGTCTCGTGGATTGTCGCGCCGGAAGCGTACTCCGAGCACCCGAACTGGCCGTCCAACTACGGTGCGTGGTACGTCGATCAGGTCTTGCAGATTCTCACGTCGAATCCGGAGGTATGGAGCAAGACCGTGCTGCTGATCAATTACGACGAAAACGACGGCTTCTTCGATCACATGGCGCCGCCGTTCGCGCCGGCATCGAGTGCAAATGGTTTGTCGACCGTGGACACCAGCAATGAAAACTACGCGGGCAACGGTAGTACACCGGCTGGCCCGTATGGACTCGGCCCGCGCGTGCCGATGCTGGTGGTCTCGCCGTGGTCGAAAGGCGGCTACGTGTGCTCAGAACTGTTCGACCATACGTCGGTGATCCGCTTTATCGAAAAGCGCTTCGGCGAACAGCACAATCTCGGCGAATCGAACATCACGCCTTGGCGCCGCGCGGTGTGCGGCGATCTGATGTCGGCGTTCAACTTCAGCACCCCGAACGACGCCTTTCCGACGCTGCCGAGCACGAGCGGCTATGTGCCGCCGGACCAGAATCGTCATCCGGACTATGTCCCGCTGCCGCCGCTCATGCAGGCTGTGCCGAAGCAGGAACCCGGCGTACGCCCGGCTCGCGCCCTGCCGTACGAGCTGTTCGTGCGCGTGCATGGTGAAGGGTCGGCCAACAAGCTGACGATGCGTTTCGTCAATTCGGGCCGCACGGGTGCCGTGTTTCTCGTCTATGCGGCGAATGGCCTCGCCGCGCCGCTGACGTATACGGTGGAAGCCGGCAAGCGGCTGCAGGATCAGTTGCCGTTGAATGTCGACGGTACTTACGATTACACCGTCTACGGCCCGAACGGTTTTCTGCGCCGCTTCGCGGGCAAACCGGTCGCAAGAAGCTGGTGGCACGGCTCCGATATCGCGCGACCGGAAGTGGCCGAAGGCTACGACGTCGCGAACGGCAACCTGCAATTACGGCTGGAGAACGTGGGTAGCGCACGCTGCCAGTTCACCATCGTCAATGCCTATGACGCGGGCAATGTGGTCAAGCATTCGGTGCGCGGCGGCGATACTGAACAGCTGTACCTCGATCTGCGCAACGCCTATGGCTGGTACGACCTGGCGATTACCGTCGACACGGATCCGTCGTTCGCGCGGCGCTTCGCCGGACACGTGGAAACCGGCAAGAGCAGCATGAGCGATCCGGCGCTAGGCAGCTAGGTTTCCACCAAGCCCTTACCAAAGAAGCGGCCGCTGCGATAGAAAGCAATGGCCGCTTTTTCATGCGTTCGCATCGTAACGCTTAAGCCGTAGGCTCAAGCCGCTACAGCCGCCCTCCCGACGCACACTCGCGCATCTTCTCGCGAATCGCTTGCACAACGAACTCCGCATAGTAGGCAAGACGCTCGACTATCCGCATCATCTGCATTCTCCGATGATGTGAAACCATCTGCCTGCATCGGCACAGCGCGTCGCATTGATCATTATTGTCATACAAATACAGCGCCTCGCAGACGCTTGCTGTGGCGGTGCTTAGGCATCTATTGAAAAATCCGCGTCGCACGAAAAAGTATGCAGCATCGCGGCGTGCCGCCACAAGCGGCCCCCCGGCAATCGTCGGAAACTGAAAGCATTCCCCGCTCAAGTCCCCGCTGCCCAAGCCGTATACCGCGTATGACACCCCGCCTCATCGACTACGACTCACTGCTTAGCAAGTGCTGTGACGCAATTCAAGCTGGACTAAGGTCTGACCAAGGAAATCGCAGTGACGTTCTATAGAAATCTGAAGATCGCCGTTAAATTGGCGCTGCTCGGCGCCGTGCTGCTCGCCGCCACGACGGTGGTGGGTCTGGAAGGCTGGCATGCATTGTCGAATACGCATGCGTTGCAAATCCGGTCCGCGCAAACACTCAGCCAGTATGCGCAGGCCGCCGACACCGCGCGTGTCGCGCAAGTCGAATTCAAGAAACAGGTGCAGGAATGGAAGGACTTGCTGCTGCGCGGTGCCGATTCGGCCGCGTTCGCCAAGTACCGCGACGCCTTCAGCAAGGAAAGCGGCACGACGCACGCAGCCCTGCTGCGGTTGAAGGATCAACTGAGCGTCTTGGGCGCCAACACCGACGGTGTCGACAAAGCACTTGCCACGCACGCCTCGTTGCAGGACAGCTACCGCGATGCGCTCAAGCATTACGACGCGGCCGACCCGAATACCGCGCACGTCGTCGACGGCCTGGTCAAAGGCATCGACCGCGCACCGACCGCGGCCATCGACGACATCGTCGCTTCGGTGATGCAACAGGCGCAAGACTCCACCGTGCGCACGGGCGACGCCGCAGAACACGCGTACACGCTCGCCTGCGTGCTGCTGCTCTCGGTCGTGATCTGCTCGCTCGGCGTGGGCACTTTCGCGGTCTGGTTCCTCAGCCGCAGCATTACGCTGCCGGTCAGGCAGGCGGTGGGGGTCGCGCAAGCCGTCGCGGCGGGCGATCTACGCGCCGACGTCGTCGTGGTGAGCCGCGACGAAACCGGTCAGTTGCTGGTCGCGCTCAACGAAATGAATCAGCGCTTGCGGCATATCGTCAGCGAAATTCGTGAAGGCGCGAACACGATCTCGTCGGCGACACAGGAGATCGCCGCGGGCAATCTCGATCTGTCGGCGCGCACTGAACAACAGGCCGCTTCCCTCGAAGAAACCGCCGCGTCGATGCAGCATTTCACCGACTCGGTTCAGCGCAACGCGGCCAATGCACGCGAAGCCACTTCACTTGCGCAAACAGCAGCACAAGCCGCGCGCGACGGCGGCGTCGTGATGACCGATGCGGTGCGCACGATGGGCCAGATCGACGCAGCGTCCAGGCGCATCGTCGATATCATCGCGGTGGTCGAGGCCATTGCGGCGCAGACCAATATTCTGGCGCTCAACGCCGCGGTTGAAGCCGCGCGGGCCGGCCTGCAAGGGCGCGGCTTCGCGGTGGTCGCGAGCGAAGTGCGCAGTCTCGCCCAACGTTCGGCCGATGCCGCGCGTGAGATCAAGGCGCTGATTCGCGAGTCGGTTACCACGATCGACACCGGCACGCAGTTGATCAACCACGCAAGTAACACGATGGACGGCGTGGTGCAAAGCGCGGGCAGCGTGACGCGCATCGTCGAGGCGATCGCGACGGCTAGCGTCGATCAGGCAGCGGGCATTGCGGAAGTGAACGATGCGGTCACGCAGATGGATCAGGTGACGCAGAGCAATGCGGCTTTGGTCGAGCAGGCGGCCGCGGCGGCCGATGCGGTGCAGAGCAAGGCATCAAGCCTGGTGCAAAGTGTGAGTTTCTTCCGGATCGGCCTGGCGGCGTCTTAAGACCCGAAATCGAGGCCGCCGATCAATACCACCGGGTCGGCCTGTGTGTGCGAGAGAAAATCCAGTTCGCGAACATGGCGCCAGGCTTCGAGCTTGCGCGGCAGCGCGGCCAGATAGCCCGCGAAGCGCACCGGCCCTTCCGCGCCCATCAGGCGCTCGATCTCGTCGTTGTCCCAGGTGAGAAACAGATTCAAGGGATGGGGGTAGTGGCCCACGCTTTCGATCGGCACTGCGTGAATCCGCACGCGTGTGGGATGGCCGTGGCCGCCGTAAGGCAGCACTTCGGTATGGACAGTGGTGGCGAAACATGCGGCGATCGCCTCGGCGATGCGAGGCGCAAACTGTTCATCGAAACGGATAGCAGTTTCTGGGCGCATCTATGTCTCCGGCGGTCTTTACAACGTGCGAGGTATCGTAGCATGTGGGTAGACTCGCTACCTGTTGTGTACTTGTCGCATGTTAGCCGTGTCTTTGTAGCGTCTTTGTAGTGTCCTTGTTGCATCTGCGTGCATTTTCTTTGGTGTTTGGGTGCGGGCGCTTGTTGTCTGGTTGCCTGTGGCGTTGGCCTTTCCTTGGTTTCTTATTGGTTTGTTAGTGTCGCCCCTGTGCGGGGCGGCACTTACTTTCTTTGCCGCCGCAAAGAAGGATAAGCAAAGAAAGCGGCTTTGCACCGCTAATTCTTAAGCGGGCCCCCTCGTGCAGTTGCGGTAGTGGTGCATCTGGAATCCGTGCCCTCGCACACTCCGCGCTGCTGACCAGGCACTCATCCGCTCCCACTCCGCACTACGTGCGTCGCGGATGGGTATGCGACGGGAACCAGTGGGGTACGTAGGCATGATGGGCGTGGCGCGTATTCTCCGCTTGCCCCGCCTTTTCTCGCCTCATTAATCAATTTTTCCGTATACCGCCTCGCCTTCGAACAACGTCATCGTCGTCGCCACTTCCGCTATTCGATGTGGCGCCACTTCGCGTATGTCCTCACTCAGTACCGCGAGTGATACCGGACGGCCCGCGCTCAGTTGGCCGGCCCGGTCATCGAAGCGTAAGCTGTACGCGGAATTGTGCGTGTACGCCTGCATCATCGTCGCGAGATCGACGCTTTGCTCCGGAAGGAACGGGGTGCTTTCGATATCGCCCGGTCTCGCGCGGCGCAACGCTGTTTCTATTGCTACCAGCGGGTTTTGTGTCGATACCGGCCAGTCGGAGCCGCCCGATAACATCGCACCATTGCGCTGCAAATCGCCAAACGCATAGTGGCGACTCATTCGCCGTTCTCCCAGCAATTGCGTGTACAGGTCCCGCAAATCCGGTGCGACACTGCCCCATACGGCCTGAATCGATGCGATGGCACCGGTCTGCGCGAAACGCGGTACGTCCTGTGGATCAATCAGTTGTACGTGCGCTAGTTGCGCTCGGCGGTCGCGGCGGCCGCGTTCGTGGTTCAGCGCTTCGAGTGCGTCCAATGCCATGCGTACCGCCCGGTCGCCGATCGTGTGGAAATGCAGGTCGAAGCCAGCAGCGTCAGCGGCAAATACAGCCTCGCGCAGTTGCGCAGGATCCCAATGCGCAGCACCGTTGTGGTCGGCGTCTTCGTAGTTGTCCAACAATGCGCCTGTGTGGCTCTCAAGTACGCCGTCGATGAAGATCTTTGCCGTGTGCAAACGTACGCGGCCGCCGTTGTACTGGTGGCGCCAGTCAATCAATTTGGTAATCTGCGGCGCAAGCGACATATTCGGCGACACCAGCAACCCCAGGCTCACGTTCGCCTTCAATTCGCCGTTGTCCCGCGCGCGCACGTAGGCATCGACGAGACGTTGCCCCACCATCGCTTCGAACCACCCCGTGAGGCCGTTTTCATGGGCCTGGCGTTGCGCCTTCTGCAACGCCAGCGCGGATTCATCAGCGCCCATTTGCGGGAGATGGCGAAACAGCCCGTATAGCGCGGCTTCATGTACGACGCCCGTGGGCTCGCCATGCTCGTCGCGTTCATAAATTCCGCCTTCGGGGTCCGGAGTCGTTGCGCTCACGCCGAGAGCACGCAATGCAGCTGTATTCAGGCAGCCGGAATGTACGTCGTGACCAATCAGGAGCAGTGGACGGTCACGCACCATCGCGTCGAGTGCCGTACGATTAAGCCGCGCGCCGAGCGCTTCGAGTGCAACGTTGCCCGCCATCACCCAGCTTCGCCGCGGATGCAAAGCAGCGCATTCGCGGACCTGGTGGGCAATTGCGTCGAATGAATGTGCGTCGCCGAGATCGCCGTCACACGTCAGCTGAAATCCTTCGACGGGATGCGCGTGCGAATCCGTAAAGCCAGGCACGATCATGCGACCACGCAAATCGATTTCCTCCGCCTGGTGAAGCGCCTCCGGCAAACCCGCGCGGCTGCCAACGTATGCGATCAACCCGTCGCGCACGGCGAGACATTCTGCAAAGGTGGGCGTCGGGCCACCGGTGTAGATCGCACCGTTGACGAAGGTGCAGTTGCGGTAGCGCAGCGCGTTGCGTGTGGCGTCGTGTGAGAAGTTAGCCATGATAGTCGTCAGAATGAATAGATGAATTGGGTCGCCAGAATGTCGTTGGCACGTGAATAGGTGCCGTCGTTCATCAGGAACACCGGATGGTTGGCCTGGTCGTGGCGGTACTCGAACTTGAGCGTGATCTGCTGGGTCGGGAAGAACAGCAGGTCGGCCGTGATGTCGTAGTGCGTCGCGCCTTTGCACTCGGCGCCATTGCGCGTCGAAGCGGAGAAGCATGCAGGGTCGATGCCGAAGCCGCTCGTCGCATTCACCGATGGATTACCGCCGGAGAGTCCATACAGAATGTTCGGCGCGCCGCCGCCGTTGGCGGTGTCGTTCAGATAGTCAAAGCGCAGCGTCGCGCCCATGTGGCCGAGCCACGTGGAAGTCCACTTCTTGTGGCCCTGTAATGAAATGCCGTACCAGCGCGCGGTGCCGCCGTCGTAAGCGCCCTTCTGCTGTTCGCCGTAGTCGAGTTGCGCGTTCAGTTGCAGCTTGTCGCGTGTGTAGGTCAGATCGGTTTCGACGTAGCGCATCATGCCGAAGGGCGTCGATGCATTGCATTGGTAACCATAGCCGCCCGGATTCGCGCACGGTGAGAACAGCGTCGAGCGACCGATCATGCCGGCCACGCCGATGTCGAGCGCGGTCGACAATGCATCGTCGAAGCGCGCGCTGATCGACGGCACCCAGTTGCTCTGCGAAGTGTTGTTGGGACCGTTGACGATCGCCCCCGCTGTGCGCAACTGTTCATTCGCGATGTACACCTGCCAGAAATGCGTGAAGATCGCGTTGTTTCCCTTCAGGCCAATGCCGACCATGCCCGCCGGTTCGCTGAAGTCATACAGCAGATTGTGCGTCAGTGTCAGCATCTGATTCGACGGCAGTGCCTCATAGCCAATCGGACTTTGCAACAAACCCGCCGTGAAGGTGGTGAGCGAACTCAGCGGCACCGTCACATCGGCCTGCGTCAGAATGTTGTTGCCGACGCTGCCGTGCCCGCTGCTCAAGGTCGAACCCACGCCGCGGTTGGGCTGGATCACGATCTCCGCCGCCGGCGCGAGCGGTCCGACGCCGAAGGTCTTCTTGATGTCGAGATAGACATCGCCGATCTGACTTTCGAAGTAGTCGTAGACGCCCGGGTCATGATTCAGGAACTGGAAACCACCTGAACGCCGCGCTCGGTTGTACAGGTACAGCGGGTCGATATAGCCTGTCACGCTCAGGCCGGCGAGCGGGCCGGTGGTGGCCGCATCTTCAAGCGAGTCCGTTTTCAGCGTGAGATTGTTGACCTGCTCGTGCATCGACTGAAAATCACGCGCCAATGTTGCGGAGTCCTGTGCGGAAGCAGAAGCGGCGGCTGTGGCAGACGCTGGTGCCGATGCGGCCGTTATCTGCGGCGTCGTCCTAACCTTGGCCTGAGCCTGCAGGCTATGAATCTCCGCTTGCAGCGAAGTGATTTGTGCCTGCAATGCATCAAGTTGCGCGGCGACAGACGGATTCGCCGCAGCGTCCGTCTGTGCGGCAAGAGCAGTCAACTGGAACGCGAGTGCGCTCACCAGAACAATGACTTTCAGTTTCATGGTGGAAGATATCGAAGAGACGAGTTGATCCGCACCGCGTCGCGAAACGCGGCGGCAGAAAGCGTGCTTGTTGTAGGAGCGCGGGGTCGCTGCGGAACTCAGTTACGTATCAAACGCACTGATGTCACCAGGTTGCGCAGCTTCTTCAGATAACCCGTTCAGGTCGCTAGTCCGTCTTGTACTGTTGCCACAAACGCGTCACGAGCCGGTTGATCTCGGTCGGCAAAGGCTTGACCGCGAATAGCTTGTTGAAGTCCGCAGGCGGCGGGAACACCGCGGGATCGGCCAGCACGTCCGCATGCACCAGTTTCGACGCGCTCGGGACCCCGGTGGGATAGGAGGTGTCGTTCGTCAGGTTCGCACTTTCCTTCTCGGACAGCACGAAGTTGATCCACTTCAGCGCGGCATCGGGATGCGGCGCATCCTTCGGCACGGCCATTACGTCGAACCAGATCGGGCCACCTTCGTTCGGCAGAATGTATTTGATGTGATACGAGCGATGCGCATCGAGCGCGGAGCGTCGCGCAGTGTTCACGTCGCCCGACCAGCCGAGCGCGAGACAGATATCGCCGTTCGCCAGGTCACCGATGTAGCTGCCGGTACTGAACTGCGCGATATACGGCCGAATACCCTTCAACACGGTCATTGCATCCTGGTAGTCCCTGGGATTGGCGCTATTCGGATCGCGCTTCATATACAGCAGCACGCTGCCGAATACATCGCGTGGGGAATCGATCAGTGAAATGCCACAGCTTT
The DNA here is from genome assembly GCF_046030555.1 of Paraburkholderia sediminicola. GTDB lineage: Bacteria > Pseudomonadota > Gammaproteobacteria > Burkholderiales > Burkholderiaceae > Paraburkholderia > Paraburkholderia sediminicola_E. The sequence continues at coordinate 69,604 of NZ_JAQQCH010000031.1, forward strand.
TCAGTTTCGCCGCGTTCCTGGGATCGAACAGCAGATCGAGGCCGTCGAGCTTTGCGTCCTTGCCGAGCGCAGCCTGCACTTTCTCGACGTTGATCCCGAAACCGTCCGTCCCCCAACTCCATGGCACGCCGTATTGATGTCCGGGGTCGTCTGCAGCGAGTAGCGCCATCAGCCTGGGGTCCAGCAGCGCGTAGTTAGGCAGCCTGGTTTTGTCGAGCGGCTGGTAGATGCCGGCGGCCAACTGCTTCGCCCAGAAAGCGTCAGACGGCACCACCACGTCGTAGCCGGAGCTGCCGGAGAGCAGTTTGGCCTGCAAGGTCTCATTGCTGTCGAACTCCTGATACACCACGTGGATACCGGTCGCCTTCTCGAAGTTGGCGACCGTATCCTTGCCGATAGAATTGCCCCAGTTGTAGATGTTCACGACCGCCGGGTCCGCATGCGCCGCCGCGGTCAGCAAACATACCGATAGTGCCCGCATCGGCCGCGCCAGTCTCTTACTCCACCCGCTGATTTCCATCCTCGACCTCCATCCCCGGTTCATGATGATGCAACGATGGGCAGAGTCTAGGGAGGCGAAATTACGGCGTCTGTCCCGACTGAGGGGGGACACGCAGAATATAAACGTCCTGCCTTGGGTTTTCGGGGCCCTGGCGCTTGCCGCCGGTATGTGGAGGGGTAAGCCGCAGTGGGCGCGCCGATTTTTTCGTGTTATCAGTGGAGGTTGCCACGACCCGTCGTTGAAAAATATCAGGTTATGAACGCCTCTTCCTCCACCACACCGCTGTCTATCGGGCAATTGGCCGCGCTGTCGAACGCCATGGGTCCGGTGGTCGATTCGGCCGGTTCATCGCGTTTTCTGGGGCAACTATTCGATTGCGTGAAGCAATTCGTCGATTGCGATTCGTTGCATCTGCAACGGGCGCGCATGACGTCGCAGGAAACACGCGCCCGGCGCATCGAGTGGATCGGCAGCTATGCGCCCGACCACGAACACTTGCAGCGGACCATGGAAACGTACTTCGGCAGTTTCGCCGACCGCGATCCGCTCAACGACCGCGTTTCCGATGCCCGGCAGGCCGAACTGATTCACCGGTCGGCACAGACAATCGAAGATACCGAGATGCGCTGTCTGATCTACGACGTTGCGAATATTCACGACGAGTGCATCGTGGTGCGGCCGTCCAACGGCATCGCCTATTCGCTGTCCACCTGTCGCGCACGGCGTTTGCCGGCGTTCTCGCTCTACGAGTTGAGCGTACTCAAGCACCTCGGCCAGGTGCTATTGCCGCTGGCGGAACTGCATACGCGCATGGTCGGCGTGCCGCTCGACGACAACATCAACCGGATCGCGCCCGCGGACGTGCTCCAGGCCTATCTGACACGCCGCTCGATCCTGCTTTCGTCGCGGGAAGCCAGTGTGTGTTCGTCCTTCGTCAAGGGCATGACAACACTATCGACGGCAGAGGCAATGGGCGTAAAAGAATCGACGGTTGAGACTTATGCCAAGCGCGCCTTCGCGAAGCTTGGCGTAAGTTCACGCCGCGGGTTGTTATCGGCGGTGCACGGAGCGGGAGCAAATGAACGCCGTGTCACCAACGTGGAATGTGCGAAGACACAGATTCCAGATGCACCACTACCGTAACTGTGCGGGGGACCCGCTTATAAGCTAGCGGTGTGAGCGGCGGATTCAACCGGTCGTTGCAACACCCAGCGTTTCTGCCAG
>NZ_JAQQCH010000032.1:0-67689 GCF_046030555.1 Paraburkholderia sediminicola
ACCGACAAGAAATCAAGGAGAGGCCAAAGAAGCCAGACCAAGGAAAGGCCAGCGGCATAAACCACAAACAACAAACAACAAACGCCGCACAGGCAAAAAAAACCTCAATGCCCCATAGAAGGCCCAACCCCCTTCCTGGGTTTAGTCACCCAAACCAGCACAGCAAGCACAAGAAACCCTGCACAAGAAATCCGAAAGAAATCATTAGTGGCCATCATATAAGCCTGCGCAGTAACAATCTGATTCAACTGCGCGGTGACGCCGTCACCAGAAAGCCCAAGACTCCCCAGCGCACTGGTAAAAGCATTCGTATTAGCCGAATAAACATTCACCGAATCGGTCAACATCGCATGATGGTAGATCGTGTCATTCTCCCAGTACGTCGTACTGATAGCCGTCCCAATTGCCCCGGACAAAGTCCGAAAAAAGTTCGACAAACCAGAAGCACTAGCGAGCCGATCATCAGACACGCTGGACAGCGTAATCGTAGTCATCGGCACGAAGAAGCAAGCAACGCCAATGCCTTGCACCAAGCGTGGCCAGATCACATGATTGAACGGCACATCGAGCGTAAAAGTCGAATTCCAGAACGACACGAACGCAAACACGATGAACGCAAAACTCGCCACCATGCGCAGGTTCAGCCGGTGCATGTTCTTGCCGATCATCGGCGACAAAAACAACGCAAGAATACCGACCGGCGCGGTCGCTAAACCGGCAAGTCCAGCGGTGTAACCCATCACCGTCTGCAACCAGAGCGGGAAAATCACCACCGATCCAAAGAACGCCATAAACCCGAACGAAATAATCACCACGCCGAGCGCGAAGTTACGATCCTTGAATAGCGAGAGATCGACGACGGGTTCTTTGTCCGTCATCTCCCACACCAACAGGAACGCGATCGACACCACCGCGATAATCGCCAGCGTGACGATGAACGTCGAGTTGAACCAGTCGCGATCCTTGCCCAGATCGAGCACCATCTGCAGGCACGACACGCCGATCACGAGCAACGCCAGTCCGACCGCGTCGATACGCTGTTTGGTGACCTTGGTCTCGCGGCCGCGCAGCAGCAGGAACGCGCACACCGCCGAGAACAACCCGATTGGCACGTTGATGTAGAAGATCCACGGCCATGTGTAGTTGTCAGTAATGTAGCCGCCCATCACAGGCCCGAAAATCGGCGCGCAAATCACGGTCATCGCCCAGAGGCCAAGCGCGAGTCCGCGCTTTTCCGGTGGGTATGAGCGCATGAGAATCGTCTGCGACAGCGGAACCATCGGCCCGGAGACGAGCCCTTGCAGGAGCCGGAACCCGATCAGCGACTCGAAGTTGTGCGCAAAGCCGCACAACGCCGAGGCGATCGTGAAAAGCAGAACGGACAGCGTGAACAGCCGCACTTCGCCGACGCGCCGCGCGAGCCAGCCGGTCAGCGGCACCGCGATCGCCGAGGCCACGGAATACGATGAGATAACCCATGTACCCTGGCTGGTCGCCACGCCAAGGCTGCCGGAAATGGTCGGCACAGCGACGTTCGCGATCGACGTGTCGAGTACCTCCATGAACGTGCCGAGCGCGAGGCCAACAGTGAGCAGCGCCAGCGCCCCGCCTTTGAGCGGGGTGAGAGCGGCGGCGGGTAGGGCTTCGGCGGGAGCCGTAGCAGCCATGTGTTTCTCCTCAACTGGGAAAGCTTGTCGCGGCAGCTTTATCGCGTCCACCGAACGGCACGCTTACATGCTGCATCACCCTCTGCCCAGACAGACATTTTCAAACGATGGCGCTTGCAAAAAACGCCTCCTGGTTACTGCCCGCCGTGATCTGACGACGGTTCTTCGGGTGAGTCTTCAAGCGATTCCTGCGACGCTCCGAGGCCGCAACACGCGCTGGCTCCCTCACCGATGCCGTTCGCAATGAAACGGCCGAGCAGGTCAAGCAAGGCGGAGTGATCCGCAGCGGAAAATCCGCGCAATTGCTCGTTCAACACGGCGGCCCCCAGAGCGGGCAATTGCTGCGCGGCGTCGTGACCCTGGGGCGTCAGCTCCAGCTTGACCATCCGGCGGTCGGCGTCACTGCGCGAGCGCACCACAAAGCCTTTCTTTTCAAGGCGATCGAGCAAACGCGTCATCGATCCGCTGTCGTATGACATGACGCGCGACAACTCGAACGGCGTGCTCGCGCGTTGCGCAGACAACAGCAGAATCACGCCGATTTGCTGGGCGGTCAGGCCTAACGGTTTGACCGCGCGGTCCATCCGCTCGACCAGCACGTTTCGCGCTTTCGTCAGGTAATAGCCAAGACTCGATTCGAGGTGAATCTCGTCCGCGTTGTAGGGCCCATCGGTCATCGTGTATCCGGGAACATCGTCTAGCAGAACAGATTTTAGCTGCCTAAGCAGACAAGTCAAATTTCGTTTCACGCAGTGCGGACGGCGCAAAAAACAACACCCCACGCCGCGCGAAGCAAAGTATCTTGAAATTTAATTGCATAGTCAATATTATTGTAGGCAACGAGTTACGCGCGATCCGCGCCACCCGAGACCATGTTCTGACCGATTGTCTGCACGCTGCGCTGGCGCCGTGCGAAAGGATTTTCCCGATGCTGTACCTCAAAAACACCCTTGGCGGCTTGAGCCGCTCCCTGACCGATTCCGCGCTAAGCACCTTTCAAGGGCCGCATCGCTGGTGGAAACTGGCGTTGTTCGCCGTGCTGTTCGTGCTGCCCGGTGGATCTGTGGGGGTCGCGGTGCTTGCGTGGCTGGAGCATCGCCGGGGTCAGAAGGGCGCTAAGGCCGCGCCAGAGGAATCGGTAGTGTCCTCCGTCGCGGCGGCGAATGTCGTTGTAGCCACGAGTGCTGCGACAAGCTCTGGGGGCGCTTGCCAGGCGCGTTTAGGTGCGCCGTGTCGGGCTGCGGCTGGAAAGCTGGCCCGGCAGACTACTTCATCGGATTCGCGGGTTTAATCCTGTCGGACAAAAGCCGGCCTTCGTTGCCCACGTGGTGTTTTTGCCGCCGCCAAGGGCAACGCAGCCGGTAATAGCATGTAACCATCCCGACACCCTAAGTAACACACCTCTTTCTCCCCCCGCATTACCCTTTCAGTTTTCCGCGCCCGCGCGGCTCCATACGCTAACATCCCGGCAGAGCCATGATCTTGGCCGGCAGTGCCGCCAACGGCCGCACTGCGGCGTCCAGAAGGAATCCATTGCATGCAGTTTGATCGAATCTCGCGCGCGCGGACGATTACGCCCCGCGTCCTGACTATCGCGGTAGCAGCGGCCCTCGCTACCCTGCTGGCCGGCTGTGCAGTCGGCCCCGACTACAAAACGCCCGGGGCTGAAATCCCCGCTTCCTACAAGGAAGCCGCCCCCGGCTGGAAAGTCGCCCAGCCGGCCGATCGGCAAGATCGCGGCGACTGGTGGACCATTTACGAAGACCCGCAACTCAACGCTCTCGAAGACAAGCTGAACGCGTCGAACCAGACCATCGCCCAATTTGCCGCCGCCTACCGGCAAGCACGCGCGCTGGTCGGCGAAGCGCGCGCGGCGTATTTCCCGACGGTCGGTGCATCGGCAGGCGCCACGCGCTCCGGCAACGGTTCGTCGTCCAGCGGCAACTCCACCACCGCATCGAGTCGCTCCGGTGTCAGCAACAGCTTCAATGTGCAACTCGATGCAAGCTGGGAGCCGGATCTGTGGGGTTCGGTCACGCGCTCGGTGAATGCGCAGAAAGCCGGCCAGCAAGGTGCCGCCGCCGATCTGGCGAATGCCCGCTTGTCCGCCCAGGCCACGCTGGCTCAAACCTATTTCTCGCTGCGCGCGCTCGACTCCGCCCAGAAGCTGCTCGACGACACCTTCGCGGCTTATCAGCGCTCGCTGCAGCTCACGCAGAACCAGTACGCAGCGGGCGTCGCCGCGCGCTCCGACGTGATTCAGGCGCAAACGCAGTTGCAATCGGCACAAGCGGCCGCGATCGACAATGGTGTGCAACGCGCGCAGGACGAGCACGCGATCGCCGTCCTTGTCGGCGAACCGGCCTCGATTTTCTCGATTCCGCCGATGCCGCTCACCGCCACGCCGCCTACCGTGCCCGCGCAGATGCCGTCGGCTCTGCTCGAGCGGCGCCCGGATATCGCATCGGCTGAGCGCAAGGCGGCGGCAGCGAATGAACAGATCGGCGTCGCAATCGCCGCGTTCTTCCCGTCGTTGACACTGTCGGCCACCGGCGGCTTCGAAAATTCGGTGTTCTCGCAATTGCTGACCGCGCCGTCGCGCTTCTGGACGCTCGGCCCGCAACTTGCCGCGACCATCTTCGACGCCGGCTTGCGCCAGGCAAAGACCGAAGCCGCTCGCGCTGCCTACGATCAGGACGTCGCGACATACCGCCAAACGATTCTGACGGCGTTCCAGGACGTCGAGGACAATCTTGCCTCGCAGCGCATCCTCGAACAGGAAATCGTCGTGCAGCGACAAGCGGTGGATTCGGCCAAACAGGCGCTGGCCATTGTCACGAACGAGTACAAGGCGGGTACGGTCGGCTACATCAACGTGCTGACCGCGCAAACCACCGCCTTCACGGCGGAGCAGAAACTGCAGAGCATCGCCGGACAGCGGATGGTGTCGTCAGTGGGTCTGGTGAAGGCGCTCGGCGGTGGCTGGGATACCGCGCAAATGAATCGCGAAACGGGCGATGTGGCGGCGCCCGCGCCGCTGCCGGCGGCGTCAATGCCTGTAGCACAAAACGGAGCCGCGTCGCAACCGGCGCAGAGCAACTAGGCGTGACACTCGCGCTAACCCACGCCTTAGTGCACGAACGTCAACGCGACCGTATCTGGCCCACTTGGCCGTCCCAACAGATTCAGCAGTCCCGCCAGGTTGTCGCGCGCTTCTGGGGCGGCGCCGGCGGTCCCATGAAACGACGTCGAGGCCGGCGACACGCTGCCATTACCGGTCAGCATCAGCGGCCCCTTGATGGTCGTCAGATCCAGCGTGGACGACGCGCCCTGCGCCTGGAACAGCAGCCGGTATGAACCCAGCGGCTTAACCAGCGAGACGCGCGAACTGACATCGTTCAGGGTCACAGTCAGTTGGCCGAACGCTTCCTGATTGAAGCTGCGCCAATCGGACCATGCCAGACGCACGTCGCCTTGCAGATCGAGCGTATTGAAAGGTGCGCCGAGACCGCTCAGCAACGAAGCCGGCACCGCCATCGCACCCGGCGTGACGATGGCGCTGCGCGGGGTGACGTCGACGGTGATCGGGTCGGGCATCGCTTCGCTGTGCCGCATGATCATGCGCACCCGGCCAGTGAAAAGCGGCCAGAACGCGGTGCGCCATTCGATCCGCCCTGGCAGCAGGGTCGCTGCGCTCATGTCGGAACCGGCGGCGAGCATCAGTGTGGCTGAGCCGTGCCACAACGAGCCGGCCGGGTCGACGAGATTGATGTGGCCACGGGTCTGTTTGGCGAACTGCGGTGTGACCCAGGCGGCCGGCAACAAGGTGAGCATCACGGCTGCGCTCGCCAGTATCGCGACCGCCAGCCAAGGTAGCGCGACGCGCAGGCGCCGCATCCAGTAATTCATGCGAGATCCTGTAGCGGCGCGGTCATTTCGCGGTAGACGGCTGTAACGACGCCGTCAGATCCACCTGACCGTCTTCCTTGAGCGCGGTCACGTGCGCCTCGGCGACCTGGACCTTGAACTGCTTGCGCGCATCGTCGACCCAGCTCGTCCACGCGGGGAACGACGCGTTCTTCATCTGGATCTGCACCGCGTTGCCGATCACCTGCACCTGGGTCGCAGCAAGACCGTGATCGCTGAGCGAGGCAGTGAGCGCATCCTTCAGCGCAACGCCGGTTGGCGCGACACCTTGAGCCGCTGCGGAGAGCTGGCGCGCTTCATTCGACTGCGCAGTCATCTGCGCCAGCTGACGCTGCAAGGTGGGCAGCGATTCACGCAGATGCGCGCGGCCATCCTGCGCCGGCGCCCACAGCACCGACCAAGCGATTACCACGGCCAGCGCGCCACCGCCCCATGCCAGCAGCGTTTTTTCGCGCTCGGTGCGCTGGTCCCAGAATCCAGCCCAGCTTTGGGCGAGTTCAGCTTTCATTGTCCGTTCCTGATGGTCCACTTGCCGGTGTTGCTATCGATCGCGCCGGTCAACCCGTTGCGCGCGAGGCGCTTGGCGAAATCGGTATCGAGTTTCACCTCGGGCTTGAAGGTCACATCGAGCCGCCGGTCGTGATAGTCGAGCGCGGCGATGCCGTTGACCGGTACCGGCGCCAGCGAACGCGCGAGACCATCGGCAAGCGACAGAAAGTCGTCCGGCGACAGCTCACCCGCCGCCACCCGCAACTGCTGCAATTGGCGCGACATCTGATCGGGCGCATCGAGCACGACCGTCGTCTTGGGGAAGGTATTGAGGAACAGCTCGGTCATCTGCGTGTTGATCGCGTCGCGCTGGCGCGCGAGCATCAGCCACTGCACATTCGCACCGATGATCGCGATCACCAGCGCGCCAATCGCCAGCATGACCGGCAGGCGCAGACGCCGCAGCGTCGCACGGTCGAGCCGCCACGGCTGCGAAGCGAACTCGAACTGACACAGATCGAAGCGGCACTCCAGCGCGCGCCGCGCGAGTTGCTCGAACGGCAGTGGGCTCGCCCCATGGATATGGGCAGCGAGCCTTGCGGGGCCGGTTGCAGCGAGACTCGGTTCGTTGCCAGGCACCTCGGTCAGCATGTACAGCGAAACTGGCGCTACGCCGGCCAGCGCCGCGAGCGTCGCGTTCACGGCATTAGCCGGCACCGCCAGTCCTTCGCCTTGCACGCCGCGTGCAATAGCCAGTTCGACGCGCGGCGCACCGCTGACCACCGCGCTTTCAATCGCGCTTTCGAGCAGCAACGCGGGCGCGGTCTGGACAACGGCGCCGAGCACGGCCGCCACCATCGGCACCGCCGACGCGACGCCGGGCGCCACCACCGGCGCCACGCCCGGCAGCGACGTCGCCACGCTAGCCGAGCCCGCCATGACCGGCTCGCCCGCATTGACCGTTTCCGCGACTTCGGCGGGGGCATCGAGCGCGACTGCTTGCGGCAGGCAGCGCGTGACCGGCACGGCGCGCACGCTGCGGTGGCCGGCTGCGGCAAAGCCCTCGCAGATGAAGCGGAACCAGCCCCGGTCGATGATCGCGAGCAATTGCCGGCCGCCCGCGACCGGCTGCGGGTCGACAGCGATGTGGCAGGTTTGCGGGTCCTGGATCAGCTGATCCTCGACGATATTCGGCAACGCCTGACGCAGCCGTGGGCCGCGCAACGGCGGCAGCTTCGCGGGCATCATCAGCAGGTCGCGGGCGGCGACCATCAGCACCGTCGACGAAGCGCGCGGCAGCAGCGCGAGCGCCGAGCGGCCCGCGCGTTGGGTGCGGCCCGACTTGTCGAGCAGCACGAACGGCAGGTCCGGCAGTTGCCATTCCTGCGATGGCACCGCCGGATCACGCGGCGGCAATAGAACGATCAGCGTGCTCAAAGGCCACTCTCTCTGGGAAAGGCGTTATTCATAGTTGGTCTTGTACCCGCACGATACGCGTAGTGTGAGTCAATGCGTCACGATAGACGAGGGTCGTGCGGTCCACTTCCGCGCGTTCGTGCTGCACACGGCCGTGGATCAGAAAGTAATTCGTGTTGACGTCCATTTCGCTCGGATCGATCCCGATCTGCTGTACGCCAGCGCCGGTCAAGGCGAGTTGCACATCGCTCACGTTATGGAAAAACACCGTCTGCCGGCGCGCGACGAAGGCTTGTGCGGACGACAGATTCATTCCCGGCACGATCGCCGCGATGACTTCGGCGGAGGCCGTATTCATGTTGACTGCCGATACCGTCGGCAGCACGGTGACGAACGGCCGCAAACGCGCGACCATTTCCGGCGTATAGCCAGGGATGTCGAGCAGCGAATCGACGCTGATCATTTGCAGCGGTGCGAGCGCCGCGTTGTCGTCGCCGTCTTCCATACCGGGTTTGTCGGTGAAGCTGCCACCGGTAGCGCCGCCCTGCGGAGTCGGCGTCGCTGTTGTTCCGGTGGTGGACGTGACGGTCTGGAAGCGTGTCGCCGATTGGGCGAGGCTCGCGCGGACCTGCACGGCGGTGTTTTTTGCCAGTTGGCTGTTCACGCCGAGGGACACGAGCAAACGCTGGTAGGCGCCTATCTGTTCCGTGTTCAGTTGCATGACGCCAGGCGCTGGGCTCGAGACCAGATTGCGGAGGTTGAATTTCGCCTGGGCGTCTTCGATTGAACCTGAGAGGTAGGTTGCCTGACCTTGCTCGGCTCTGACTTCACCTATTTGCCCAAGGAAATCCGACAGGCGTGTTTTGGCGATGGGGACGCCCCAAAGACCACCCAGATAGGTGATGCCTGCTGAGGTGTCGCCCTCCGAGCGGAGGATCAGGCGCGTCCAGTCGAGTGCGCCTCGGGCGACCCATTGGGCCTGGGATAGGAGGCGCTGGTTTTCTATCCTGCGGATTTGGACTTGCTGGCGCCAGAGCATGCCCGATACTAATATCGCTGATAGCGCGACTACTAGTAGGGCGCTGATGATTGCTACGCCTTGTTGTTTTGCCTGCGGCTGCTTTCTTAGCTGTGCGCCTGCGGCGTTGGCCTTTCCTCGGTTTGCCTGCGGCCGCTTTCCTGGCTGTGTGCCTATGGCGTTGGCCTTTCCTTGTTTTGTTATTGGTTTATTAGCTTTCCCCCTGTGCGGGGGGGCACCTACTTTTCTTTGCCTGCTGCAAAGAAAAGTAGGCAAAAGAAAGCAGCTCAAACCGCTAATTCTGAAGCGGGTCCCCTGGCTTGGAGGGGACAGTGGTGCATTTGGAATCTGTGCCCCCATACCCTCAACCCGTAGTGACAAGGCAGTCATACTTCCCGCCTCGCGCTGCGCGCTCGCCGGAAGGGCTTGCCTGGAAAACCAGTGGCTTCGCTTGAGGTGGGTGGGGGCCGTCGGCTTCGCCTCGGCGGGGCGCCTATCCACTTTTTCTGCAGATGCTTGTGCGTGAGGCCAAGTGCGTACAGCCGAATGGCCTGCCACGTCGGAGCGATCGGATGTGAGCGGAGGCGCTGATGGGAGTAGCCGTGCCTCCCCGCGTGCAAAGGCGATAGCCACCGGGACACAAGTGCCAAAAACACCAAACGCAGTGCCCATCGAGGCGTGAGTGTCGGAAATGCCAAAGGCGGTGCTCGGTGCACAGGCTTCAGAAGCACCCCGTGTTTTTCGTGATGTACCGCTCGGCGCGCGCAGCGCCGCCGGAACGGATGATGGCCTTGTCACACGCACGGAGTGTGCAGGGGCACCGATTCCAGATGTGCCACTACCGTTAGCTGTGCGGGGGGCCCGCTTAGCATTAGCGGTTTGAGCCGCTTTCTTTTGCCTACTTTTCTTTGCGGCTGCAAAGAAAAGTAGGTGCCTGCCCCGCACAGGGGCGACGCGAATAGACCGATAAGAAAACAAGGAAAGGCCAACGCCATAAGAGCGCAGACAAAGACAAACACGCCGAGCAGGCAAAGAATCGAAGAAACGGCACGGCCGCACGCGCCCAAACCCAGAGCGTCGCGGAGACAACAAAGACACCAAAACCCCAAAGCGTCGCGGAGACAAAAAAGAGAACTTCATATTCATTCTCCGACGAGAAAAACCCGCGTAACAGGCCGCGCCAACGACTTAGCCCCAACACTCACTTCCAGCCCAGTCACCGACCGCGGCAGCGGCGCATTCCCCAATTGGGGCACCTTCAAATTATTATCGTTCTCCGTGATAGCACTCTGCACATCCTTCATCTGCGTGGTCCAGCCAACCTTCGGCACATAAAGACGGGCAGAAATAGCACCGACCCCACCCATCAAAGGCACCGCCGTCCAGCCATCTCCCTCGCCACCGCGCAACGCGCGCCGCAACTCACCCACATTCCCCAACGGCGGCGACGCATACCGAACCACGCGCCCCTCGGACACGCGATACCTCACGACCTGCAAACGCGGCGCGGTCCCCGGCAATAACGTCTCCCGCACAATCTGCAGCACGCTGCCAGAAACCGACACCGCCGCCTGACCGGATTCATCATCCGACGCCGCCTGCCGTGCATCGATCCGCATCTGGTCGAATAGCTGCGCAAAGACGCGCTCGTCTTCCATCGCGCTCGTAATCGTCTGGCGGCCACGAATGATCTGATCGAGCCCGCGCCACGACAACACGGCAATCACCGCCATGATCGCGATCGCGACCAGCAACTCGATCAGCGTGAAACCACGCGCGCCCGATCGGCTACGGCGCTTAGAGCGAACGGTTGTTTTCATTCGCGACCACCGTCACCATCTGGGCAAGATTGCCGGAACGCCCAGGCATCGTCACCATCACTTCCACTCGACGAAACACCGGGTTCGGCGTCGCCGTCACATGCTCGGTACACATCAACTGCAAATTGCCCTGCGAACAGTCGAAACTCGTCGAGCCGACGTTCGGCCAGCCATGCGTCAAATGCAATTGCGCCAGCGTATTGTCCGCGCTCCATCCTGCAAGCAGACGACGATGCAAATCGGCCTCGCCATTCGCAAGACTCCCCACCGCGCGCAACGACGCCGCCAATGCAATCGCGATAATCGCCAGCGCCACCAGCACTTCGATCATCGTAAAACCGCGCTGCGCTACGCGCGCGCCCCTGTCCCTGCAACGACGCATCTCAGTGCACCTCATAGCGGCCATTGCCGGTGCCGACGATCGTCGCGCGCCCCACCGCCGAAAACAGCGTGATCTGTACCGGCACGTCGATCGCTTCGGTGCCGAACACGATGCGGCTCGGGTGCGAATCCGACCCCGGGTAATTGATCGTTACGCCGGTCACGCCACCTTCCCAGTTGCGCGGTCCAAGCAGATCGTCACGCAGCGGACGCCAGCCGTCTTCGGTACGCTGATCGAAGCGGAAGCCGCCGTCGAGCGGTTGCCAGGCGATTGGTCGTGCACGCACTTGCGCCTCGTCGCCGGCCGACTCGAACAGCAGCGCGAGGCGCTGCGCTTCTTCGTTCAGATCGGTGCGCGGGTTGCGGGTCATCGTCAGCGCGGTCAGCGATACCAGAATGCCCGCGATCAGTAGCACCACCATCATTTCGAGCAGCGTGAAACCCGCCGCGCGCTTCGGGCCACCTGCGCCGCGTAAGCCACGTGAGCCACATGAACCACGCGGCTCATGCACGCGCGCGCCGGCGCACGCCATGCCCGGCAGCGACGCCGTACACGGAGTGTCCACACGGGACTTGCAAGCGGACAGTCGCATAGTGCCGGCCACAAACGATCAACTAAAGATCAGAAAAACAATGAGTCGATAAGACGCGCGGTGGATCGCCAGAAGAGCAGGGCGATCCGGCGCGCCTGAAAATCAACGGCGCTTGCTGAGCTACTGGACTACCGGACTACCGGACTACTGCCACGAACCTATGTCGGCGTCGTTGCCTTCGCCGCCGGCTTTACCGTCCGCGCCATAGCTGAATACATCGATTTCGCCGTGCACGCCCGGGTTCAGATACTGATAGCTATTGCCCCACGGATCGTTCGGCAGACGTTCGAGGTAGCCGCCGTCCTTCCAGTTGTTCGGAACCGGGTCCGTGCTCGGCTTTTCGACCAGCGCGCGCAGGCCTTGCTCCTGAGTCGGATAACGGCCGTTGTCGAGACGATAGAGTTTCAGCGCCTGCATCACGGTGCCGATGTCCTGCTTGGCAGCCACGCGCCGCGCTTCGTCCGGACGGCTCATAATTTTCGGCACGATCAATGCGGCCAGAATGCCCAGAATCGCGATCACGACCATGATTTCAATCAGCGTGAAACCGCGTTGACGACGGCTGCGCGGACCCGCGATTTCAGTACGGCGAGTGGTCGACAGTTGCATAGCTTGCTACCTCTTCTCAGGTGAAATTTTCGATCGGGCGGGATTCGCGTGTCAGACAATCAGGGTGCCATTGAACACGCCCGGCCGGTCATTTTAATGTCATGGTGTTGAAGGGTTGCGAGAAAACGCAGGGCCGCCCCAAGTTTCTCGCGACCCCTCGGGGGTCTGGCGCGAAGCGCCTGGTTAGTGCAGTTTCCCCCAACGCAATTTTCACAATAGTCCGTACAATATGCACATGAACGCCATCCAAATCCGCCTTCTGTCGCTCGCGCTGTTCGCCGTGTTTTGCGCGACGCTGACCTACTGGGTCATCACGATCTCCACGACATCGGGCGCGCCGTTGCCGGCAGCCGCCGCGCATGCACAGGTCTCGACCGACCAGGCCGCCACGCTGTTCGGCGGCCAGCTCACTCGCAGCGCCAACCAGGACGTGCATCTGTTCGGCATCCTCGCTTTGCGTGAAGGCGCCGCGGCCATCGTCAGCGTCGGTGGCGAACCGCCGCATGCGGTGTCGCTCGGCAGCACGCTCATGCAAGGCGCCAAACTCTCCGAAGTCCGCCCCCGCTCGATCATCATCGACCGCAATGGCGCGCATTCCGAAGTATTCCTGCCGGCTAATCCAGCAGGTCCTACGATCTACGTGCGCTGAGTCAGTTGCAATCAGGCGTTTCGCCTGGCTGCAACTGCTCTTACTGCACCAGGTTGTTCAACTCGATGATCGGTAGCATCACCGCCAACACGATCACGAGCACCACGCCCCCCATCGCCAGAATCAGCAACGGCTCGAGCAGGCTCGTCAGGAACATCGTGCGACGCTCCAGCTCGCGTGCTTCGCCGTCGGCCGCGCGGTCGAGCATGGTCGTCACATCGCCGGTCGCCTCGCCCGACCGGATCAGGTGAACCAGCACCGGCGGGAAAGTCTTCGTATTGCCGAGCGCGCGCGACAGGGACGTGCCTTCGCGCACCCGCACGATCGCATCGTCAATGTTCTCGCGCATGGCGTTGTTGCTAAGCGTTTCGGCGGCGGCTTGCAGCGCGCGCAGAATCGGCACGCCCGCGGCCGTCAGAATGCCTAGCGTGCTGGCAAAGCGCACCGTGTTGTAGCCGCGCACGAGTTTGCCGAGCAGCGGCGCGGTCAACAACCACCGGTCGAAGGCGAGGCGCGGGCCGGGCTGCTTCAGGATCGAGCGCACCAGATACATCAGTACGACCACGCCGATCAGCATTGCCCACCACCAGTGCCGCACGAAACCGGATAGCGCCATCATCATGATGGTGAGAATCGGCAGTTGCTGTTTGGTGCTGGCGAACACGTTCACCACTTGCGGCACCACGTAGCTCAACAGAAACGTGACGATGCCGAACGCGATGAGGGTCACGATCGCCGGGTACGTGAACGCGAGCACGATCTTCTGCTTGAGTGCGTTGCGTTGCTCGATATAGTCGGCCAGACGCGAGAGCACGAGACCGAGTTTGCCGGTATGTTCGCCGGCGGCGACCAGCGCCCGATAGATCTCGGGGAAGTCTTTCGGATGCTGTGTCAGCGCATTCGCGAGCGAATGGCCCCCGAGCACTTCGGCGCGAATCGATGCCATCAGTTCGCGGATGTAATCCCGCTCCGATTGCTCGGTCAGCACCGAGAGCGCTTCGTCGAGCGGCAAACCGGCGATCAGCAGACTGGCCAGTTGACGCGTGAGAATGGCCTGCTCGCGCTGCGACAAACGCCGTCCCATCGACAAGCGCTGATTGCGCTCGCCGCGCGTGCGCGTCGCAGCCGGTTCGACGACGAGTGGCGTCAGCCCCTGCGAACGCAGATTGGTCCGCGCGCCGCGCGCGCTGTCCGCGTCGAGCACACCTTTTTGTGCTTTGCCCGCCGCATCGATCGCTTCAAAACGAAATGCCGGCATGCGCTTACGCTCCGCCCGTTACGCGGATCACTTCTTCGAGCGACGTCAGCCCGGATGCGAGCCAGCGGTCCGCGTCTTCGCGCAGCGTACGCATGCCTTGTGCGCGGCCGGCGATGAGAATCTCGGCGTCCGCTGCATTGCGGTGAACCAGCGTGCGGATTTCGTCGTCGATCAGAAGCAATTCGTACACGCCGCGCCGGCCTGCGTAGCCGGACTGGCCGCACTTGTCGCAGCCGACCGGATGCCAGCGCACGCTGCCATCCTCTTCGACGCGTTCTTCGCGGCACACCGAACACAAACGCCGCACCAGCCGCTGCGCCAGCACGCCAAGCAGCGACGACGCCAGCAGATACGGCTCAACGCCCATGTCAGTCAAACGCGTCACGGCGGATGCCGCGTCGTTCGTGTGCAACGTGGCCAGCACAAGGTGACCTGTCAGCGATGCCTGCACCGCGATCTGCGCGGTTTCCAGGTCGCGGATTTCACCAATCATGATGACGTCCGGGTCCTGCCGCAGAATCGAACGCAGCGCCCGCGCGAAGGTCATGCCGATCCGCTCGTTGACCTGCGTCTGGCCGATGCCGGACAGGTCGTATTCGATCGGGTCTTCGACCGTCATGATGTTGGTGGTCGCGGTCTCAAGCCGCGACATCGATGCATACAGCGTGGTCGTCTTCCCCGAGCCGGTTGGGCCGGTCACCAGTACGATGCCGTGCGGCTTGCCGATCAGCTTGTCGAATTTGACGAGCGTATCGGGCGCCATGCCGAGGGCTTCGAGATTCAGGCGCGACGCGTCCTTTTCCAGCAGACGCAGCACCGCGCGTTCGCCGTGACCGGTAGGCAGCGTCGAGACGCGCACATCGACCGGGCGTCCGCCGACGCGCAGCGTGATACGGCCGTCCTGCGGCAGACGCTTCTCGGCAATATCGAGCTGCGCCATGATCTTGATCCGCGAGATCAGCGCGCCGTGCAACGCTTTCTTCGGCCGCACGACATCGCGCAACGTGCCGTCGACGCGGAAGCGCACCACGGACGAAGTCTCGAACGGCTCGATGTGAATATCCGAAGCCTGTTCGCGTGCGGCTTGCGTGAGCAGCGCGTTGATCATGCGGATGATCGGCGCGTCGTCCTCCGACTCGAGCAGATCCTCGACCTCGGGAATGTCCTGCATCAAACGCGACAGATCGACTTCGCCTTCCACTTCGCCGACCACCTGCGCCGCGCTGCCGTCCTGGCGCGCGTAGGCCTGGTTGATCGCCTGGGCGAGTTCGTCAGCCGGCAAACGCACAATGGACACCGCGCCAAAGTTACGCGCGACTTCGGCAAGCGCTGCATCACTGGTGCGCTCGCTGATCCAGATTTCGAGGCTGTCGGCGTGTTGATGCGCGACCAGAATCTGGCCGCTGCGGGCAAAGCCGTAGGGCACGAGGCGCGCGGCGACGCCTGACGGCGCAATGCGTTCGGCATGCTCCGCCACGACCGCGGGCGGCATTGCCGAGGCTTGTGCCGCTGCTTGCGTCGATGCACCGGCTCGCGCCGCTGCCGGCGACGCGGAAGCTGACGGCGGCGTGGACGGCGTGCTCACGGCTGCACTCCGGGCGACGCGGTGGAAGGCGTCACCGTTCCCGGGTTCGTCTGCACAGCGGCGCCATTCGTGGCGGGGTACGTCTGCTGCACGGTTCCACCATTATTCATGACCGGATTCGTCGTCACAGCCCCGCCATTCGTGACCGGCGCCGGAGCAGAAACTGGCGGCGGCGCCAGCTGCTGACGACGCATCCTGTCGAGATCGAACAGGTTCATCGCGGGCGAGCCGCCCTGGCTCGGGCCGATCGGCATTGGCGGAACCACCGGATCGTCGTTGTCCTTGATCAGGTTGTTGTCCGACTTGTACGCACCCTGTACGCCCTGGATGTAATCGTAGCGGTTCGAGGTCACGGCCTGCGCGGTAGCGCGGTCGGTGATGATCACGGGACGCAGGAACACCATCAGGTTGGTCTTGTTGCGGGTCTTCTGTTCCGAGCGGAACAGCTGGCCGATCCACGGAATATCGCCCAGCAACGGCACCTTGCTGTTACTGACCTGATAGTTGTCCTGCATCAGGCCACCCAGAACGATGATCTCGCCGTTATCGGCCAGCACCGTCGACTGGATCGAACGCTTGGTGAACTCGGGGCCGGCCGGGTTGGTTGTCGCGTTGGTCGTGCCGTTCACGATCGCCGAGTCTTCCGTGTAAAGCTGCAGCTTGAGAATCCCGCCGTCGGTGATCTGCGGCTTGACGTGCAACGTCAGACCGACGTCGACACGGTCGTAGGTATTGAATGCCGAGGTCGCCGTACTGCTCGTGAGATTCGAATATGAACCCGTCTGGATCGGCACATTCGTACCGACGACAATCTTGGCTTCCTCGTTGTCGAGCGTAATGAGGTTAGGCGTCGACAGCACGTTTGCGTCGGCGGTTTGCGACAGCGCCTGTAACAGCGCGCCGAGTCCCTGCACACCGAAAATGTTGTGCACCCAACCGACGTTGAGCCCTTGCTGGAGCCCCCCGCTCGCGCTTCCGAGCGCCCCGGCGAGACCGCCGGTGGCCGCGCCCGCGGCGGCGGCGGCCGTCAGGTTAATGATGCTGTTGCTGTTGCCAGTCGACAGGTTGGTGCCGGCAAACAGCGAATTGTTCGCAACCTGCCACTGAATGCCGAGATTGGCATTCGTGTTCGAGTTCAGTTCGACGATCAGCGCCTCGATATAGACCTGCGCGCGCCGCGCGTCGAGCTGGTCGATCACCGCCCGCAGGTTGCGGTACACCGGCTCGGACGCCGTGATGATCAGCGAGTTGCTTGCCGAGTCCGCCTGGATCATGCCGCCTGGCTGATTGTCGTCGTTCTTGTCCTTGTCGCCGCCTAGCAGGCCGCTGGAACCGGCACCGCCGTTCTGGCCGTAGCCACCCCCGCTACCGCCCAACGGCGACGCCCCCGAGCTACCGTTGAGTCCGCCCGACGGCAGCGGCGGTGTGCCTGACGTGCCTGTCGAATTGCCGCCCAACCCGCCACCGCCGTTCTGGTTGAACGAATTCGCTTCGTTCGAACCGCCTGACGAGCCGCTGTCGCCGCCCTTGCCGAGCATCCCGCGCAAGGTCTTCGCGAGCTTCGTCGCGTCCGCGTTGCGCAGCGCCACGACGTGCATGTTGCCAGGCATGGTGGTCGGCGTATCCAGTTCCTTCGCCAGCTGCTTCGCCGCCGCGAGACGTGCGCCGTTCGACGCGCGGATCAGCAGGGAGTTGGTGCGCGAGTCAGCCGTGATCGACACCTTCAGCGTAGCGTCGGTGCTGCCGATCGCGCCGGGGTCAAGCATCTTGGTCAACTGCGTGGCGATGTCGATCGCGTTGGCGTTCTTCAACTGCACCACCGACACCGACTGGCCCGCGGCCGTATCGACACCCGCGATGATCTGCGCGATACGCCGCACGTTGTCAGCGTAATCGGTCACGACAATCGTGTTGTTGGCCGGGTAGGCCGCCACGGTATTGTTCGGCGAGATCAGCGGACGCAGGACCGGTAACAGGTTGTTGGCCGATTCGTTCTTCAGCACGAATACCTGCGTGACCACCTGATCGCCTCGCGCAACCGGTGCATTGCCGACGTAGGTCGGCACACCTTGCAGCTTGGCGTCGGCCTCGGGCACGACCTTCAGGACGCCGTGGTCCTGAACCAGCGCGAAGCCCTGCATCCGCAAAGCGGATTGCAAGGTCTTGAGCGCCTGGTCTTCGGGTACCGCGTTTTCCGAAACGAGGTTCAGCTGCCCCTTCACGCGCGGGTCGACGATGATCGTTTTGCCAGTTGCCGCGCCAATCGCCTTGGCCACCTGGTCGATATCGGCGTTCACGAAGTTGAGTGTCACCTGTGCCTGTGCTGTCTGCGCGGTGATCAATCCAGCCACCAGCAGCGCCGTTGCGACGCGACGCAATGCCATACGATTTCTTCTCATGGAATGTGGGATCGATGCCAACGGCCGTAGCCGTCGACGGTCATGCAGTGCGAACATTTGAGCAGGCCGCCGCCCTGTCGGTCTGCCAGCCGGCCTCACAGGCGATCAGCGCCCTGGATGCCGGACATCCAATGTCCGAAAAAAATGAACAGTAACAGTTTTTCATGTCGGATTTGTCACAAAACAAACGGCACCGTGCGATTACTCTAAAGACCGCCACGAACCGTCAAGCAATTGAAAGCAAATGAGCTTCCGTGCGCCAAACCGCAGAAGCCCTTCGTTTTACGCTCGATTATGTCGGTTAGCCAACTTGACGCGTCTAAGTCTGCCGGTATGATACGAGCCGTTCGAGGTACTGGTTGCGACTTGCCGACGCGGGTTTTCCCCGATGTCCGACGAAGGCCCAGCCAGTGAGCCTCAGCGGCTTCCAGCGGCTGAAGTATGGCCGATGCATTGCCTTACCAAACCTTACCCTTGCGATTTGTTTAGTCATCTTGACTGATGAAACGAACCTTCGTCACTGTCGCCGCAGGACTTGCCATGCTGATCGCAGCAGGGTCCGCGCGCGCCGATTGCTTTGACGCGGCTGCGGGGTATCAGAAGGTCAACCCCTTGATTCTGCGGGCAATTGCATGGCAAGAATCACACAATCGGCCGGACGCGCTGCATAAGAACGCCAACGGCTCGACCGACTACGGCGTGATGCAGATCAACTCGGTTCATCTGCCCACGCTCGCGCAGTACGGCATCTCGCAAGGCACGCTGATGGAGCCTTGCAAGAACGTCTATATCGCGGCATGGCATCTGCGCCGTCAGATGAACAAATACGGCAATACCTGGCAGGCGGTCGGCGCGTATCACTCCGAGACGCCGGCACTGCGCGATAAATATGCACAGCAGATCGCCGCGATCCTGCGCAAGTGGAACTTGATGCCCGCTGCCCACTGAGCGGCATCTTCGTGGGTACTTTCGTAGATTCGTTGTCAGGCGGTTTTGCCCGCGCTCATGCCGGTGCGGCTTTCCAGCCGGCACTTGTCAGCGTGACTGCTCAGGCTTTCTGATCCGGCCCGTCACGCGGCCCCTCCCCGTTTGATGCACAATGCGGCTTCGTGCTGCCGTCGCTGTTCGGCCATCTTCCGGGTCCCGGAGTCATGCAAGCCCAAGCCCGGCACGCCTTCCAATCCTCTTGTCTTTCCGTACTGCGATGAACCAGCCGCTATTGCCAGTCACCGTGCTCTCCGGTTTTCTGGGCGCCGGCAAGACCACGCTCCTGAACCATATCCTCGCGAATCGCGCCGGTTTGCGCGTCGCCGTGATCGTCAACGATCTGGCCGCCATCAATATCGATGCAACGCTCGTGCGCGATGCCGCCGCGCTTTCGCATGTCGAAGAACAGCTCGTCGAGCTGTCGAACGGCTGCATCTGCTGCACGTTGCGCGACGATTTGCTGGTCGAGATCAAGCGGCTTGCCGGCGAAAAGCGCTTCGATGCAATCCTGATCGAGTCCACCGGCGTGGCCGAGCCGATGCCGATTGCCGAAACCTTCACCTTCGTCGACGACGACGGCGTGTCGCTGTCCGACGTCGCCCAGCTCGACACGATGGTGACGGTGGTGGATGCCTTCAACTTCCTGCGCGACTACGGTTCAGCCGACGCGCTCTCCGAACGGGGCATCGCCGCGACCGACGAGGACGACCGGACGCTGGTCGAATTGCTGATCGAGCAGATTGAATTCTGCGACGTACTGGTGGTGAACAAAGCCGATCTGGTGAGCGCGGACGAACTCACGCGTTTGCAGCGCATCCTTGCCCGCATCAATCCGCGCGCCGTGCAGGTGGTGAGCCGTTTCGGCGAAGTGCCGCTTGCCGAAGTGCTCAACACCGGGCGCTTCGATTTCGACGAGGCATCGAGCGCACCGGGTTGGCTGGCGTCGCTCAATCACGAAAATGAGCATGATCATGGCCATGAACACGGCCATGCTCATCACGGTGAAGCTGACGAGTTCGGCATCGGCAATTTCATTTACCGCGCGCGGCGGCCGTTTCACCCGGAGCGCCTGTGGGCGCTGCTGCATGAGGAGTGGAAGGGTGTCTTGCGCAGCAAGGGCTTCTTCTGGCTCGCAACACGTAACGACATCGCCGGTTCGCTGTCGCAGGCGGGTGGCGCTTGCCGGCATGGTCCGGCGGGCATGTGGTGGGCCGCCCAGGATCGCAGCGAATGGCCGGATGGCGATGACGAGCTGGCCGCCGAAATTGCCGCCGACTGGTACGGCGATCCCGACGACCTGAGCATCGGCGACCGTCGCCAGGAACTGGTGATGATCGGCGTCGGCATCGACCCGGCTGCCTGGAGGGCGAAGTTCGACGCGTGCCTCGTGACCGACGAGGAATACGAAGCGGGACCGCAAGCGTGGCAACAATTCGTCGATCCGTTCCCGGCATGGGACTTCGACGAAGACGATCATGATCACGACGGCCATGGTCATGGCGAAATCGTGCATCGCCACGATTAGTCCGCCCTTGCGCCTGGCGCAGATTGTTTGGCCGCGACGCCCGTTACGGTTGCGGCCAAAACACAAAATCGCAGGCGAAAAAAAACCCGCCATTGGCGGGTGTCAACTGCCAGGCAGTAATCTGCTTAGCGCTTGTTGACTGCATCCTTGAATGCCTTACCAGCCGTGAACTTGACGGTCTTGGCGGCCGGGATCTTGATAGTCTCGCCGGTCTTGGGGTTACGACCCGTACGTGCTGCGCGCTTGCCCGAACCGAAGCTGCCGAAGCCGATCAACTGGACCGCGTCACCCTTCGACACAGACTTCTTGATCACTTCAAGCAACGTGTCCAGCGTCTCACCGGTTTGAGCCTTGCTGGCGCCGGTCTGTCCTGCGACGGCGTCGATCAGTTCCTGTTTGTTCATTAAGGTTCCTTTCTGAGTTTAGGTTGACACGAACAGCGCGAACGCGCCGATTATACGTGCGCGGGCCACGCCGTCGAGCAGCTGCGGGCCGGATCCCCTCCGGACAATAGCGCCGGGCGATTTGACTACCCGTCGGCCGTGCTGCCGCTCCCTTCGCGGCGCTTGCTATGATAGCGCAGCGCAAACCCAATCAGGATAAGGGTTTCGAAGAAATTAAGCGGTTCCGGAGCCGATATCGAGGGGAAACCCTTCGTTTTTTGCTTCCCGGGCCTCTTTTGGAGGCTCAAACCCAGTATGGACGGGGCTTAGCGTTGGTTTTTGCCAACGTCGCAGCGCGTCTTTTTCGCCGCCCGGCGAGCTGCGCGCGCTGGCGGTAACGTCTGACCCGCTCTTTCGAGCGTCATTTTCCGCCGCGCATGACCGATCCGTTGATCCCCGCCGTCCTCGCGTTTCGCGACAACGGCACGCCTTTTTCGCCGCTCTACGACGACATCTATCACAGTGCCGTCGGCAGTCTCGAGCAGGCCCAATACGTCTTCCTGCGCGGCAATGCGCTACCGGACCGATGGCAGGGCCGTCGCGTGTTCACCGTGCTCGAAACCGGCTTCGGCATGGGCATCAACTTCCTGATGACCTGGTCTGCCTGGCGTGACGATCCGGCGCGCTGCGAGCGGCTGCACTTCGTCTCGACCGAGAAACATCCCTTTACCCAAGCCGATTTGCAAAACGTCTATGCCGCGACGATTTCCGATCCGGCAATTGCCGCGCTCGCGCAAACGCTGGCTAGCGCATGGCCGATGCTCGTGCCCGGCACCCATCGGCTGGAGTTCGAAGACGGGCGGATCGTCCTGACACTCGTGTTCGGTGACGCAGGGGAAACCTTGCCGAACTTGAGGCTGCGTGCCGATGCGTTCTACCTGGACGGCTTCGCGCCGGCCAAAAACCCTGAAATCTGGACACCGGCGATCTTCAAGGCGCTCGCCCGGATGGCCGGCGAGGGCGCCACATTCTCGACCTACACCAGCGCCGGCGACATCAAACGCGCGTTGACGCAGTGTGGTTTCGAGTACCGCAAGGTCGACGGCTTCGGCTGGAAACGGGCGATGCTGGTCGGCCACTTCGCGCCGCGCTGGCGCGTGCGGCGCTACGAGCCGCCAGCGCCGCTCGAGGTCGACGAGCGGCACGCCATTGTGATCGGCGCCGGGCTTGCCGGTTGCGCCGTGATCGAGCGCCTGGCTGCACGGGGCTGGCGCGTCACCTCGCTGGAGCGTCACGCGGCGGTGGCGCAGGACGCCTCGGGTAATCCGGCCGGCGTGTTCCATCCGATGATCTCGCGCGACGACAGCGTCGCGTCGCGTGTCACGCGTGCGGGCTTTCTCTACACACTGAGGCGCTGGGCAGCGCTTGAACGGCGTGGCCACCGTGTGTTACGCAGCGGTCCCGGCCTGTTGCAGATCGCCGCGGACGACGAAGAAGCACGCTCGATGAGCCAGGCAATCGCGGCGTTCGGCTACCCGTCTGAATACGTGACGCCCGTATCGCTCAGCGAAGCACAAAAACTTGCTGGCATACCGCTCGCACGAAGCGGTTGGCTCTTTCCTCATGGTGGCTGGATCGACCCGGCATCCCTTTGCGCCGCACAGTGCGCAGCGGCAGGCGATCTGCTCGAACGCCGCTTCGGCGTGGACGTGGCGCGCCTCGAGCGGTCCGGCAATCAATGGACCGTCTTCGATGCAGAAGGGCAGGCCGTCGCGCGTGCGCCGGTGGTCATTGTCGCAAGCGCACACGACGCCGCGCGCATCGCCGGCTTGCGGCACGCGCCGACCCGCAGCATCCGCGGCCAGTTGACCTTGCTGCCACCGGGCGCCGTACCTTCGCTCGGAATGCCAGTGATCGGCGAAGGCTACGCAGTCCCACTAGC
This sequence comes from Paraburkholderia sediminicola, assembly GCF_046030555.1. Classification (GTDB taxonomy): domain Bacteria; phylum Pseudomonadota; class Gammaproteobacteria; order Burkholderiales; family Burkholderiaceae; genus Paraburkholderia; species Paraburkholderia sediminicola_E. Next base: position 22,649 of record NZ_JAQQCH010000032.1, read on the forward strand.
CGACGGCGTCACCCTCACTGGCGCTACCTATGAGCTCGACGACCCCGACACCTCACTGCGACCGGATGGGCATCTGGAGAACCTCGAGCGCGTCGCACAGATGCTGCCGGCCTTTGACGGCATCGTCGATCCGTCACAGGCGGCAGCACTCGCGGGACGCGTTGCGTTTCGCTGCGTCACGAGCGACCGCATGCCGATGATCGGCAACGTCGCCGATGAAGCCGCCTCGACGCGCGACGCCGAGCGTCTGCGTGGCGCATGGCCGCTCGATTTGCCGCGCGTCGACGGCTTGTACAGCGCATTCGCTTACGGCTCTCGCGGTCTGGTCTGGGCGGCGTTAGGCGCCGAGTTGATCGCCTCGCAGATCGAAGGCGAGCCATGGCCGATCGAACGGGAGTTGGCCGAAGACATCGATCCTGCTCGCTTCCTCTTACGCGCGTTGCGCCAGGGCACGGTGCGTTAACTGCGCGCGCTGAACATTGACGACAAAAAAGTTATCCACCGAAACATGTGGATAACCGCGCCGTTTACCCGCGCAACTCATGTGGAACCGTTGTGGACGTAAACGGGGTAACTTGGCTGGGGTCGAGAATCGCGAAAAGTTACCCTTGTATACCCGTCACTGCAGCACACGCTGTGCCTCCTGTTATACGAGCGGCAACCCAATGAATTGATTCGGTAAACCAAGGTTATCCACAGAAAACGAGGCACCTTGTTAACTATTACTACGTATACATACGGTAAACCTGTAAACAGAAGAACCGTCTCGAGATGGAACGCGATCGTCGGATCAGAACCGTCAGCAATCGATGAAAAACACCGCCCCGCGATGCACTGAAAAATACATCGGCCACGTTGAATCGGTACGCTATGAACAGTAGACTCGCCTTTCAAACGGTCGCTTTTTCCTCATCTCTGTAGATAACGCACGTTTTTACCGTTTTGCCTGCATGTTCCTGTCTTTTCGGTCAAGTCTGAAAAAGCTATGGCACAATCGCCGTTCTTTTCCGCGTCGTGCCTCGCCTCTGGCGGCACACGCTGCAACGGAACGGTGCCGCTCAATCAGAATCTGATTCAAAGTCGACGGCGTTCTTTCACCGTGCCGGGCCGGATGCTACGGCCGCACCCCGGAATGCGCCGCGCTCCCTGCGGCTGCTGCGCATTCAGATCATCCGATCGTTGAAAACTCGCAACGCTGGTCACGCGAAACGATCGCGACAGTGAGCGCCTCATGCGCCCACCCGCTCGCCGGTATTTGCGCCGGTTCGTGTCGTCCGCCGTTGCTGCAAAGGAGAACCCATTACGATGAAATCGGCGTTTTCATTTTTTCCAGCCTGGCCCCTCACACCCGACGCCATTTTTTGGGCTGGTCTCGCATTGCTCGCCGCGGGTCTGTGCGGTGAACTTTGCTATCGCGCGTGGCGTTTGCCGCGCATTTCCGGGTATGCGGTCATCGGCCTGATAGCAGGCGCCGCCGGTTCCGGCGTGATTGATGCGGATTCCGCCAGCGCCGCACGGCCGTTGCTCGATGTAGCGCTCGGTTTGTTGTTATTCGAACTTGGCAGCCGACTCGATCTGCGCTGGATTCGCCGCAATCCCTGGCTGATTCTGTCGAGCGTCGCCGAAGCCACGCTGACGTTCGCGCTGGTTTTGCCGGTTTTGTTGTTCCTGAAAGTGCCGCTGATGGTAGCGACTGTGCTTGCCGCGATTGCCATGGCGACTTCGCCGGCAATGGTGATCCAGCTCAAAACCGAGTTGCGCGCGGAAGGTCAGGTCACCCAACGTTTGTTGACCCTTACCGCGTTGAACAGCATGTATGCGGTCGTGATCGAAAAGCTGGTATCGAGCTGGTTGCATCAGGAGATTTACGGCAACGTCTATGCCACGATTCTGCAGCCGCTGTATCTGCTGGTCGGCTCGCTCGTGCTGGCGTATCTGCTGGCACGCACGTGCACGTTTTTCTATCGCCGCCTGAACATGCAGGACGAGCATTCTTTCGTCGCGCTGTTCGGCCTCGTGCTGCTGGCGATTGCGGTGGCGCACCTGTTTAAGCTTTCCACCATTCTTGCGTTGCTGGCCGCAGGCATCATCGTGAAGAATCTTGAAGCGCGTCCGCAATTGTGGCCGGAACATTTCGGCACGGCCGGCTGGTTGTTGACCGTGATTCTGTTCGTGCTGACGCTGACTTCGTTCGAATGGAAAGATATCGCGCTCGGCGGTGTTGCTGCGCTGGGTCTGATTATTGCGCGCCTGGTTGCGAAACTGGTCGGCGTGCTGGCCTTTGCCAAACCGAGCGGCCTGAACTGGAAGCAGGGCATGGCGTTAGGTTTGTCGTTATCACCCATGTCGGCGCTCGCGTATCTGCTCGTCGACGATACGTACAACCTCTATCCGAATTTCGACCCGCAGTTGCGGGCTATCGTGATGTGCTCGATTTTCGTGCTGCAGATTCTCGGGCCGTGGCTCGTGTATCGCAGCCTCGCGCTGGTAGGTGAACGGCGCGAAGAGTAAGCGCACAGCGCTTCTCGACGTTGTACGCGCTTTATCCAACTTATTCGCTTCAAAAACGGCCGGGCATGTGACAAATACCCGGCCGACCTGACCCAGGGGACGCCATGTCACTCGAACCCTTCATCGATTCGAAACCGTTTACTTTCGGTGTCGAACTCGAAATGCAGATCGTCAATACGCACGACTATGATCTGACCAAAGCCGGCTCGGATCTGATGCGTCTCATCAAGGATGAAAAAATCCCCGGCAACATTACGCCGGAAATCACCGAAAGCATGATCGAGTTGTCGACCGGTATCTGCACGACGCATGAACAGGCCGTCACCGATTTGCGCAAGATTCGCGACACACTGGTTTCCGCAGCCGACCACCTGAACGTCGGCTTGTGCGGCGGCGGTACCCATGCGTTCCAGCAATGGAGCGAAAGGCAGATCGTCGACACACCACGCTTCCAATATCTTTCCGAGTTGTACGGCTACCTGGCCAAACAATTCACGGTGTTCGGCCAGCACGTGCACATCGGTTGTCCGGATCCGAACAGCGCGCTGTATCTGCTGCATTCGATGTCGCGCTTCATTCCGCATTTCATCGCATTGTCCGCTTCATCGCCGTTCGTGCAAGGTGTCGATACCGGTTTTCATTCGGCACGACTGAATTCCGTGTTCGCATTTCCGTTGTCGGGCCGCGCGCCGTTTGTGCTGACGTGGGACAGCTTCGAAGAATATTTCTCGAAGATGGTTCACACAGGTGTGGTCAACAGCATGAAGGATTTTTACTGGGACATCCGGCCGAAGCCGGGTTTCGGCACGATCGAAGTACGCGTGATGGATACGCCGATGTCAGTGGATCGCGCCGCGGCGATCGCCTGCTACATCCAGACGCTTGCACGGCATCTCTTGCTCGACAAGCCGATCACGCCGAAAGAAGACGATTACCTTGTCTACACATTCAACCGTTTCGAGGCATGCCGATTCGGTCTGGCTGGCAACTGCATCAATCCGCAAACGAGCGAACGCAAGACCATTTCCGAAGATATCCTCGAAACACTGGATCTGATTGCACCGCACGCCGAAGCATTGGGTTCGGGCAACGCGCTCGCCGAAATCGGTGCGATTGCGCGCGGTCAGGTCAATGATGCGACGTGGTTGCGTGGCGTCTTCGAGCGGGAAAAGTCCTTGCACGAGGCCGTAAGGCAGCAATGTCTGCAGTGGCGAGCCTAGCCAGATACAGGATTGCGTACGTCAAACCGTAAGGAAGACCCGCTACGTGCGGGTTTTTTTTCGTAAATAATTTCCAGCTCGCGGAGCCTTAAGTTTTTCTAAAGTTTACGTATACAAACGTAGTAGTAGTTAACAAGCATTGCATCTGCCTGTGGACAACTGAATAATTCCCTGCAAAGTCAAAGTTCTACGTAAACTATAACTAGGCTGGCCAGAGGTGCATCGGCACGGGGAAACGAGGACAACTTCTGTAAGGCGGGGGTGGTCAGATTGCTTATCAAGAATCGACACACATGCCATCCCCTGTGTTTTCCCATGGTTATCCACAGCTTGCGTTGGATAACTTAGCTGTACGATTCGCCGCTCTCGCATAGAATGTCGTTTGCGCCGCTTTGGCTTGCAGGGCGGTAAATTTTTGAGATAGTAGATTCCGTCTCGTCTGCTTTTGGACGAGGCTACCCCACACAGGCTACGGGCGTGTTCGGCGGCGGTTCGTCGGCATCGCACGCAAGCTTTAATAAACCAAACGAAGATTATGAGCGAAGGCGTATACGGAGAACAGGCATCCGGGCGAGTGACCCACAGCCTATTGCGATTGAGCACGGCCATGCGGAGCCAGGCTTGGGAATGGGCGGAAGGCGCAGGCCTTACGCCGACCCAGGGCGAAATCCTGGTCTTGCTGATGCAACGCAAAGGCCCGATGCGTCTCGGCGAAATTGCCCGTGAAACGGCCCTGACCGCCGCGACTACCAGCGATGCCGTGAGCACGCTCGAGACCAAAGGCCTGGTCGAAAAACGCCGTGCCCTCGACGACGGTCGCGCCCTTGCCGTCCGTCTGACGGCGCGTGGCCGAACCGCCGCGAAGCGCGCTGCGCAATGGCCGGACTTCCTGGCCAAAGCGGTTGGCACGCTGCGCGACGAAGAACAGGCGTTGTTCTATCGCACGTTGCTCAAGACCATCCACCAGCTGGAAGCGCAAGGCACGATTCCGCCGCACCGCATGTGCCTGAGCTGCACACACTTCGAGCCGAGCAAGAATCCGAAGAAGACGCCGCATCACTGCGGGCTGCTCGACATGAATATGTCGGACACGGATTTGCGTCTCGATTGCTCGGTGTACGAAGCGGCTGACGTCGCCACCCAAAAGAAGACCTGGAAGATCTTCGCCCAGTAAGGCGGCTTCTCCTGGGACTATCCGCTACACTGCCATGCCGTGTTCCGGCGGGCGGTGATTGCCGTCTGCTGGCCGGTTCGCGCCGTGTAGCGGCAAGTCTTTAGTCAACCTGAAGGTGGGACAGGCTGATGAATCACGAAGTTCTGGCTATTCGCCATGTGCACTTCGAGGATCTGGGCAGTCTTGAACTGGAGCTCGGCGAACGTGGCCGCCCGGTGCGTTATCTCGATGTCGGCTTTGCCCGGATCGAAGCGCCGGACCCGGTAGCCGCATCGCTCATGGTCGTACTCGGCGGCCCGATCAGTGCAACCGACGACGCCCTTTACCCAACGCTCGTCCCATTGCTCTCCATGATCGAAAAGCGTATCGCCGCGGGTTTGCCGACGCTCGGCATCTGCCTCGGCGCGCAATTGATCGCACGAGCGCTCGGCGCGCGCGTCTATCCCGCAGGCCATACCGAACTCGGCTGGACACCGCTTACGCTCACCGAGGCGGGCCGTGCTTCGCCGATGCGTCATCTGGACGGCGCATACACGTCGATGCTGCATTGGCATGGCGACACTTTCGATCTGCCCGATAACGCCACACGTCTTGCTTCGACGCCTGCGTGCGAAAACCAGGCGTTCGCCTGGGGCGGTCATGTGCTGGGTCTGCAATGTCATCCGGAGATTCGCGCTGACCGTTTCGAACCCTGGCTGATCGGCAACGCCGGTGAGATTGCCGGTCACGGTATCGATGCGCGTCAGTTGCGGGCCGAGACCGCGCAGTTCGGTCCGGCACTGGAAGCCGCCGCGCGCCGGATGTTCGGAGAGTGGCTCGATCAGGTCGAGCCGAAACCCTGATCTGGGTGCGCCTGCAGACAATCACCTGCGGTGCTATGCTCGTTCGCTCTCGGGTTTTCACTGGGCGTAATCCATGAGCGCGCTTTTTTCCCCGCTCACGCTGCGTAGCGTGACGCTTCCCAACCGTATCGTTGTGTCCCCGATGTGCCAGTATTCCGCCGACCGTGGCGAGGCTACGGCGTGGCACATGATCCATCTCGGCAGTCTCGCGTTATCCGGCGCCGGCATGTTGTGCATCGAGGCGACCTCGGTCGAACCGGATGGCCGCATCACGCCGGGCGATCTCGGACTGTGGGACGACGCTACCGAAGCCGCACTTGAGCCCGTCCTGGCCGCGATTCGCAAGCATTCGCATACTCGTGTGGCGATGCAGCTGTCGCATGCGGGGCGCAAGGCGTCGAGTCAGACGCCTTGGGAAGGCGGTCAGCTGATTCCGGTGTCGCAAGGGGGCTGGCTACCGCATGCGCCGTCGGCGTTGCCGCACAAGGCGGGCGAAGAGCCGCCTTTGGCCCTTGATACGCCCGCACTGAACCGGATTCGCGAAGCGTTCGCGGCTTCCGCGCGTCGCGCCGCGCGGCTCGGCATCGATGCACTGGAAGTGCACGCAGCACACGGTTATCTGCTGCATCAGTTCCTGTCGCCGATCGCCAATCAACGTAGCGACGACTACGGCGGTTCGCTCGAGAACCGCATGCGCTTTCCGCTCGAAATCTTCGACATCGTGCGCGCCGCGTTTCCCGCCGACAAACCGGTCGGCGTGCGTGTCTCGCGACCGACTGGGTCGAAGGCGGCTGGACGCTGGAGGACACGATCACGTTCGCGCAGGAGTTGAAAAAGCGCGGCTGCGACTGGATCGATGTGTCGTCCGGCGGTGTCTCGCCGTTGCAGCGGATTCCGCTTGAGCCAGGTTACCAGATTCCGTTCGCGAGGGCCGTCAAACAGGCAACCGGCCTTGTGACCATCGGCGTGGGCCTGATTACCGATCCGCTGCATGCCGAACAACTCATCGAAGCGGGCGATGCCGATCTCATCGCGCTGGCCCGTGCGTTGCTGTACAACCCGCGTTGGCCGTGGCACGCCGCGGCGCAACTCGGCGCGACGGTCGAAGCGCCGCCGCAATACTGGCGTTCACAACCGCGCGAGCAAAAGGCACTCTTCGGCGAGATTTCGTTCGGACAACGGTGAACTTGCCCATGCGCCGTGTGCGCACATGTCTTTTTGACGGTTGAACGAAGCCGTCTTGAGCGTGTAGGATGCCGGATGTGGCGCATGAGCGTCACAAGTCGACGCGGCGCTCGCAAGGCGCCGCGTTTGCTATCCGCGTCAGAAAAGCAACGCGTTACACGCGGGCATTTCTGGCGGCTGCCGGATCTTCACCCCTAGTTCTTCAAAGGATTCATTCAATGAGTTCACGCAGGATCGCCGTGCTCCGTTCGGGTGTGCACGGCAAAGGCGTGTTTGCCATCGAGCCGATTGCGGCCGGCGAGCGGCTGATCGAATACAAGGGTGAGCGGATCTCCTGGAAAGAAGCATTGCGTCGTCATCCGCACAATCCGGACGATCCGAATCACACGTTCTATTTCGCGCTCGACAGCGGCAAGGTGATCGACGGGAAAGTGGACGGCAACAGCGCGCGCTGGATCAACCATTCTTGCGCGCCGAACTGCGAAGCCGAAGAGATCGATGGCCATGTGTTCGTGCACGCGCTGCGCGACATCGCCGAGGGCGAGGAAGTCTTTTATGACTACGGCCTCGTCATCGACGAGCGCCAGACCAAGAAGCTCAAGAAGGAATACGAATGCCGTTGCGGCGCACGCAAGTGCCGCGGCACGATGCTGGCTCCGCCGGAAAAAGAGAAAGAGAAGGGCGCGTCCAGATCCGACAAGACGGTGAAGAAGGCGAAAAAGGCGAAGAAGAAATGAAGCAGGCTGCCTGAGTTATACGTAAGCAAACTCAAGGCAGCCCGCAGTAGTGCATTGACCCACCGCAGAGTCACATATCGATCGGCGCCGAGTGCGCCGATTTTTTTGCCGGGCGCAGCACCTCGGGCTCGACGTCATACTGAACGCTGCTCGGCACAAGCGGAATACGCACGATGAAGCGCGCACCGCCTTCCGGCGCGTCTTCATAATGCACGCTGCCGTGATGCAGCACCATGATGTCGTGAACGATCGCGAGACCGAGACCGGCACCGCTATCCACACCGGCGTCGCTCTGACCGTCGCCGCGGAAGAACCGTTTGAACAGATCGGCTTGCTGAGTCGGCGGCACGCCCGGCCCATTATCTTCGACGATGATCTCGGCCATGCGCAGATCGTCGATCACAGTTTGCGACACCGTCACGGTAATGCGACCGCCATCGAAGCGCGACGGCGGCACGTACTTGAGCGCGTTATCCAGCAGATTGGCGATCACTTCGTGCAGCAGCACCGGATTGCCGCGTGCCATCAGCGGGTGACTGTTGGCGGGGTCGTCGAGGCGCTGGAAGCCGAGGTCGACGTGGAAAGTCAACGCGCGCGGCACCCATTCCGCACCCGTATCGAAAGCGAGTGCGGACATATCCACGTTGACGAAACGTGCCGCCTGTTCGCCCGGCTCCGCGCGTGCAAGCGAAAGCAACTGGTTGGACAGCCGCACGGCGCGATCAGCCGCTGCGCGCAGCTCGCGGACCGCGGCAAGGGTCTGCTGCGGGTCACGCGCGACCGCTGCCTGTTCCGCATGCAGCTTGACGGCGGTGAGCGGGGTGCGCAGCTGATGCGCGGCGTCAGCGATGAATTTGCGCTGGCCGTCGAGCGCGGTTTTCAGACGGCCGAGCAGCGCGTTCAGCGCGCCAGTGAGCGGTCGGATTTCAACCGGCACATAGGTTTCGTCCACCGGTTCGAGCGACGTGTGGGTTTGCCGGTTCAGTGAGTCTGCGAGATCGGTCAGCGGATTGAGCTGTTGGTTGACCACGCGCCACACGATTACCCAGCCCGCCAGCAGCAGCAGCAGCAGCGGCATCATGATCGCGACCAGAAACTCGGCGGCGATGCGAAAACGGTGATGCACCGGCTGACCCACTTCGACGACGATCGGATTGCCGCTGGGCTGATCGACGCGCACCTGTGCCACGCGTACCGTGACGCCTTCGTGTTGCGCCTCGAAGACGTACGCATAGTGCATACGCCGTACGCTGGTGCCTTGCAGCGGCAAATTGGGGTCGCCGGCCATTTCGGTTTCGCCATTGCTGATTCGATAGACGAGATGTTCGACCGGATCGGAGAACATGGCCTGCGCGAGCGGCGGCACGGTGACGCGCGCATTCGGTCCGGCAATCTGGATCTGTTTGGAGATCGCAGTGGCGAGGTCGGCGAGCGAGCGGTCGACCACATGCTGCGTGTACTGCCATGCCAGCCAGTAAGCGATCAGGCCGCTCATCAGCGCGAGCAGCGAAAGGGGAGCAGCGAGGCGCCGCAGCAGCGTGCGGCGCAGACTATTGGCGGCCGGCTGGGGCATGATCGAACGCGCGGAAAGAGGCAACGGCATAAAACACCGTGGTGCCGTGAAAATTCGCCGGATGCCGGCGAATTGCGCACCGAGTGCGCGGCGCCGGCCCGGCGCTGTCAGGCCGCAACACAGATTGCGGCCCTTGCGACGATTATGCGGCCTGGCGGATTTCCTGCAACAGGTAACCGAAGCCGCGCACCGTGACGATTTCGACACGGCAGTTTTCGAGCTTTTTGCGCACCCGGTGCACATACACTTCGATCGCGGTATCGCCGAGATCACCGCCGAAGTGCGTCAGATGGTCTTGCAGCTGGGCCTTGCTGACTACGCGACCGTGGCGCAGCAGCAGCATTTCGAGCACGGCGAATTCGCGCGGCGACAGTTCGAGCGGCTTGTCGTCGTTGAAAATGCGGCGATCGACGCCCGACAGACGCACACCGCCCAGCGACACTTCCGGACGCGGCATATCGCCGTGCGGGCCACTGCGACGCATCACGGCGCGGATGCGCGCTTCGAGTTCGGTGGGTTCGAACGGCTTCAGCATGTAGTCGTCCGCGCCGGAATTCAGGCCCTGCACGCGGTCGTTCAACTCGTCGCGCGCGGTGAGGATGATCACCGGCGTATGACGATTGCTCTGACGGAAGCGCGCGAGCAGCGTCATCCCGTCGATTCCGGGCAGGCCCAGATCGAGGATCACCAGCTCATGGCGGTTTTGGGTCAGGGCCTGTTCGGCGAAAATGCCGTCATGGACCATGTCGACGGTGAAGCCGGCTTGTTCGAGACTGCTTTGGATGCCGCGTGCGATGGGGCGGTCATCTTCGATCAGAAGGAGTCGCATGGATTTCGCTCAAGTACAATGGTTTTAGGCGTTTGGGCAAGCGGTTCGCCGGGGCGCCTGCTGCACAGGTAACGTGCGGCGTGGCCGTGCCGAACTGGCACAAAGCGGCCACGAAGCAGGTATCGAGCAGCCATGAAGTAGCCATAAAGCGGCCACCGAGCGATCACGAAGTCATGTCCGAGATAACGATTCACGAACTGGAAGCCGCGATCAACTTCTGGCGCGCCCGCTCACCTTCAAGCGGCGACGAACTCGTTCTGTGCAAGGAGGCAAGCGCGCTCTCCAAGCCGTATGCGCTGATGATTGTACAGCGTCAGCACACGCTATCGCCGGATCGTTTAGACGGGATTGCCAAGCAAGCCTGGGATTCTTACGTGCGCCTTAATAATAGCCTGTAGAACTGAAGGTTTGAGCGCCAGATTGCCTGCAATGCCCTTTCATTACCGCGAGATCGTTCGATTCAGGGCGCATCAAGGCACCTGATCGTCTGTATTAAGCAGTAATACTGTCGATAAATTGAGCCAATTTGATGTCCCGCTCAGTGACGCCATTGGCCTCGTGCGTCGACAGCGTGATCTCCACCTTGTTGTACACGTTGAACCATTCCGGGTGGTGGTCCATCTCCTGTGCCTTGATCGCCACGCGCGTCATGAAGCCGAATGCTTCGTTAAAGTCGGCGAATTTGATGTGGCGCTGGATCGCGTCGCGTCCCGCTACGGCTTGCCAGCCGTGCAGTTCCGCAATTTGCGTAGCGCGTTCTTCAGAAGTCAGTTTATGAATCATGGTGCTACCTCGTTAATCTGAACAGGCGCGCCAGTGGGCGTGCGCATCCGCTATTTTTTCACGGATGCCGTCAGCCTGCTGCCGGCCTGCCCAGGCTGTGTAGTCAGATATCACCGTCGGCTTGCCAGCCTTCCTGCGAACCGTGCGTGACGACGCGATCGTGCTCGAGCACGTCGCCAGCGGCGAATGCCGGTTCTGCAGCGAGCTTCGCCAGCAGCGGCGCGAAATCGGTTTGCGCGACGCCGAACAATTGCGCGAAGTCGTCGATCACGAAGTAGGTTTTCTGGAACGTGTCGATGCGATAGCGCGTGCGCATCACGCGTTCGAGGTCGAAGCCGAGCCGGTTCGGCGCCGCGCTCTGCTGACTGTAGAGCGTCTCGCCTTTGCTCGACACAATGCCCGCGCCGTAGATCTTCACGCCGTTCGGACTCGCCGCGTCGCGGATCAGGCCGAACTCGACTGTGTACCAATAGAGCCGCGCGAGCAGCGGCAGGGCGCCGGCATCATTGGCGGCGAGCGCGGCGCGGCCGTAAGCGTGCATGTAGTCCGCGAACACGGGATTGATCAGCAACGGCACGTGGCCGAACAGATCGTGAAAACAGTCCGGCTCCTGCAGATAATCGAGCTGGTCCGGACGGCGCATCCACCATGTCACAGGGAAGCGGCGGTTTGCCAGATGCTCGAAGAACACCTGGTCCGGCACCAGTCCGGGCACGGCGACGATTTGCCAGCCCGTCGCGGGCGTCAGCTTCGCATTGATTTCGTCGAAGGCCGGCACGCGACCGGGCGGCATGCCGATACGGTCGACGCCTGCCAGAAACTCATCGCACACACGGCCCTTGAGCAACGCGGTTTGGCGTGCATAAAGCTGTTGCCATACTGCGTGGTCGACGGCGCCATATCGTTCGGTCGGCTGGTCGATCGTGAAATCGGCGCGGGTTTCGAGGCCGGCGTCGAATTGTTCCTTGAGTTTGGCGGTGTTGGGTGTGGACATGTACTGCGCGCTCTACGGTGACTGCGGGTTGAAACGGTGATGCAAGTGTAGAGCGGCAGGCGTGCGGAAAGGGCGCAATGATGGCGTTATGATACGTCGATATGCAATAATCGTGCATCAATGACAGATTTAATGCGGATATCGATCATGTTAGAACTCGATCACTTCGATCTCGCGCTGCTGGACGTTCTTCAGCGCTTCGGCCGGGCCACGCATCAGCAATTGGCTGAGCAGGTGCCGTTGTCACCGTCGCAGATTGGGCGGCGTTTGCAGCGCTTGGAGCAGATCGGTGTCGTGGACGGTTATCGCGTCGTGTTGCGGCCGGAAAAACTCGGGCTTGGCGTGACGGCGTTTACCAGTCTGAAATTGAAGCATCACGGCGATTCGATCATCGAGCAATTCCAGCAACAGATCGAGGTGCTGCCGGAAGTACTGGAGTGCCACGCGGTGGTTGGCGACGCCGATTATCTGTTGCGCATCGTCGCACCCGATCTGAATTATCTCTCGACGTTCGTGATGAAGAAGCTGATGCGTGTACCGGGCGTCGACAGCGTGCGCTCCAATATCGTGTTGACCACGTTCAAGCGCAATGGGCCGCTTCCGCTCGGGCATCTGTCGCCGGGAACGGGCGCCGCTTGATGCGGCGCTTTCCCGGCCTTTCCGATGTTCCGGGGTTTTAGGGCCGCTGGTGCCAGATTGACGTCGCCGCGACCCCACGATGCCTAAGTTTTATGCAGCCTGCTTCGGCTCGCTGTCCGGACTCAGCAAATCGACGTAAGCCACCGCCACCAGATCCGATTCCGGCACGCCGAGGGTCGCGAACATCGCGTGTGCTTCGGCGTGACCGCTCTCTTCGTCGTCGTCCTGAGCCAGCAGGACTTCGAGCTCGACGAAGTCGCCGAGACCATCGACCCGATCCAGATGAATCCGCGTACGGCCCGTCAGATAGACGTGACGTTCCTTCGTGACGATCCCACGTGTGGTCAGCGCCGTGGCAAGCAGCGCGTGCATTGCTTCAGGGTTGGTCACCGGGCTGCGCGTGTAATACGACGCCTTCGGGCCGTCGCGGTCGTCGCGCTGATAGAAGATCAGTTCGGCCGGCGTGCCGTCGTCGAACTGGCGCAGCTTCAGGCGGCCGCGCGGCACGTCGTAGAAAAAGTCCTGCTGGCGAAAGATCAGTGGCGCGTCCGGTGCGAGCTTCGCGGCGCGTTCACGCAGTTGCTCGAAATGCTGGGCGCGGGCTTTGATTTCAATGTTGCGTGCCATGTCAGGGCTCCTGTCGAAGGATGGCGTGGTCGGCAGCTTCCGGTGTTGCCGGGGTGAAGCTGCCGGGAAGGACAAAGTCAGATGGAACAAAAAACGAGGCGGGGCCGGCGCGTGAGCGCGAACCCCCAATCTAACAAAAAGCGCGTGACGGTGTCGTTTCAGATGAGGGGATCGAAGAGGATGGCCTGCCAATGTGACTTGCGAGAGCGACCGGCGCTGACTGCCAACGCACGGCGATCAGCGACGGCGATCGGCAGGGGCCGCCAGAGATGTCGCCCTCAGAGGCAGTCAGCGACGTACCTATCGGCCGGGCCGACGCCATACAGCTGTCATGAGAGTGGCTCATATCGCTCTCGTCTTACCCTCAGGTGCGCCTTCTTGCCGCACTCAAGTCGCCCATTGCTGCTCGATCAGCTTCAACGCGGCGGCAATCGCCGGTTCGTCCTTGCGCTCCGCCAGCGTGATAAAGCTGAGCTGGGTCGGCACAGTGACGCCTTCGACGATGGTTAGCGCGTGCGCATGGGCTTCGGCGATCGCGGTGGCGTCGCGCGCGAGCGTCAGACCGACGCCTGACTTGACCAGGTCGAGCATCGACGGCTCCTGATCTACTTCGGCCACCTTAACCGGTTTTACGCCAGCCTCATCAAAGCAGCGCGTCAACAATCTGTTGTGCGCGGACGCGGGTGGCGTCCAGATCCACGGCAATGCGGCGAGCGAACGCCAGTCGCGCGCACCTTTCACGCGATCTTTCCAGCCCGCCGGGGCCAGCACGCGGTACTGGAAATGCGTGAGCGTGACGGCGTGAAAGGCAGCGCCGTCGCGGGTATCGTCATCGGACGGCAGGCCAATGTAGTAGCCCACATCCAGTTCCCCCACGCGAACCTGCTCCAGCACCCAGCCCGACATGCCGTGGCGTAAAGCCGTCTCGATGCGCGGCCAGGTTTCGACCAGTTGCTTGAGAAAGCCGCCGAGGCGCAGAAAGGCCGGATCGAGAATCGTGCCGATCCGCAATCGACCGCGCACTTCGTGGCGCAGCGACGCCGCCGCGCGCTGCACGTCGCTCGCGGCGCCCAGCGCACGTTCCGCATGGGGCAGCAGGGCCTGGCCGTCGCGTGTCAGCGAAAGCCCGTGCGAGGTCCGCGTGAACAAGGTCACGCCGAGCGTCTCCTGCAAATGCTTGATTTGCAGGCTGACGGCAGGTTGGGTCAGGTGAAGCTGCACCGCGGCACGCGTGAGGTTGCCCTCGCGTGCGACGGTGACGAACGCCCGTAGCAGAGTCAGATCCATATCCTGATATTAGCCCGGCTTATAGCGCAGTTGAGCATTACTCATTGGATTTGTCACCTCGAAGCGCCGTACGCTTGCGTTCATCACGCCGGTTGCGATGGGCGGAAGACATTCATAGGAAGAGGACACGAAGATGAGCGAGACATATCAGGACGAGACCGTCCGGAGCGAGACGGGTGCACGCGTGCTGACCCATTTCATCAACGGCAAGACTGTCGACGGCACGAGCGGCCGCTTCGGCGACGTCTTCAATCCCGCGCTCGGCAGCGTGAGTGCGCGCGTGCCGCTGGCAAGCGTCGCTGAAGTCGACGCGGCGGTCGCCGCCGCCAACGCCGCGTTTCCTGCATGGAGCGAAACCGCGCCGATCAAGCGGGCGCGCGTGCTGTTCAAGTTCAAGGAATTGCTCGACCGTCACCATGACGAACTGGCGGAGTTGATTACCCGCGAGCACGGCAAGGTGTTTTCGGATGCGAAGGGCGAGGTGATGCGTGGCATCGAGATCGTCGAATTCGCGTGCGGCATTCCGAATTTGCTGAAGACCGATTTCACCGACCAGATCGGCGGCGGCATCGACAACTGGAATTTGCGTCAACCGCTGGGCGTGGTCGCCGGCATTACGCCGTTCAATTTCCCGATGATGGTGCCGTGCTGGATGTTTCCGGTGGCGATTGCATGCGGCAACACGTTCGTGCTCAAGCCGTCAGAGCGTGATCCGTCCGCCTCGATTCGATTGGCTGAACTGTTCAAAGAGGCGGGCTTGCCGGATGGCGTGTTCAACGTCGTGCAAGGTGACAAGGTGGCGGTCGATGCGCTGCTCGTGCATCCCGAGGTGAGCGCGTTGTCGTTTGTCGGTTCGACGCCGATTGCCGAGTACATCTATACGGAAGGCACGAAGCACGGCAAGCGCGTGCAGGCTTTGGGCGGTGCGAAGAATCACCTGGTGGTGATGCCGGACGCGGATCTCGATCAGGCTGTCGATGCGTTGATCGGTGCGGCATATGGGTCGGCGGGTGAGCGCTGCATGGCGATTTCGGTGGCTGTTGCGGTGGGGCATATCGCCGACGAACTGATCGAGCGACTGACGCCGCGCGTGAAGAGCCTGAAGATTCTGAACGGCATGGAACCGGAAGCCGAGATGGGGCCGTTGGTGACGGCGGTGCATCGCGAGAAAGTGACTGGCTATATTGATGCCGGCGTTGCTGCGGGTGCGAAGCTGGTGGTCGATGGGCGTGGCCATCAGGTGGCCGGACATGAGAAGGGGTTCTTTCTCGGCGGCACCTTGTTCGATGATGTCTCGACCGATATGAAGATTTACCGTGAAGAGATTTTCGGTCCGGTGCTGTGTGTTGTGCGGGTGCCGGATTTTGCTTCTGCTGTTGAACTGATTAACGCTAACGAGTTTGCTAATGGGGTGTCGTTGTTTACCTCCGATGGCGGTGTGGCTCGGGCTTTTGCGCGGCGGATCGAGATTGGGATGGTGGGGATTAATGTGCCGATTCCTGTGCCGATGGCGTGGCATTCTTTTGGTGGGTGGAAGCGGTCGCTTTTTGGTGATCACCATGCCTATGGGGAAGAGGGTGTGCGGTTCTACACTCGCTACAAGAGCATTATGCAGCGGTGGCCCGATAGTATTGGGAAGGGGGCTGAGTTCACTATGCCGGTGGCGAAGTAGGTTTGTTTTTTGCCTGTGCGGCGCTTAGTGTCTGATTGCCTACAGTGGTGGATTTTTCTTGATCTGGCTTCGGTGGACTTTGCTTGATTTGTTTGCCCGCGCGGCACTTTTTGTTGTGTGCCTATGGGGTTGGCCTTTCCTTGTTTTCTTAGTGGTTTATTAGCGTTTGCCCCTGTGCGGGGCGGCACTTACTTTCTTTGCCGCCGCAAAGAAAGATAAGCAAAGAAAGCCGCCCTGCTTTCTTTTGCCTACTTTTCTTTGCAGCAGGCAAAGAAAAGTAGGTGCCTGCCCCGCACAGGGGCGGCACTAATAGACCAATAAGAAAACAAGGAAAGGCCAAAAGTCAGATCAAGGAAAGGCCAACGCAATAGGCAAACAAAAAACCGAGCGCCGCGAAGGCAAAAAAACCAGGCAAAGTCCAACGCCGCAGGCGTACAGCCGGAACAAGCGCCGCGCAGGCAAGAAAGCTTAGGAGACGAAACAATGAGCAACGCTGAAAAAACGCCACCATCACCTCCTCGCCTGGAAGGCGAATTCGACTACATCATAGTAGGCGCCGGCACAGCAGGTTGCGTGCTGGCCAACCGTCTGACCGAAGATCCAGAAATACAAGTCCTCCTACTAGAAGCCGGCGGCAAAGACGACTACCACTGGATCCACGTACCGGTAGGCTACCTCTACTGCATCGGCAATCCCCGCACGGACTGGCTCTACAAAACCCAATCAGAACCTGGCCTGAACGGCCGCTCCCTCTCGTACCCACGAGGCAGAGTATTAGGCGGGAGCTCATCGATCAACGGCATGATCTACATGCGCGGTCAGCGCGAGGACTACGACGAATGGGCCCGCGTCACCAACGACGCCTCCTGGTCCTGGAACGCCGTCCTGCCCATCTTCAAACGCAGCGAAGATCACCACGCCGGCGTGTCCGAATCGCATGGAGCAGGCGGTCCATGGCGCGTTGAAAAGCAACGCCTGAAATGGAAGATCCTCGAAGAGTTTTCACACGCCGCGCAACAAGCCGGCATACCCGCCACCGACGACTTCAATCGCGGTGACAACACCGGCGTCGGTTACTTCGACGTCAATCAGAAACGCGGTATCCGTTGGAATGCGTCGAAGGCATTCTTGCGCCCGGCGCTCAGGCGCCCGAATCTCACCGTCATCACCGGTGCGCACACCCAGCGCGTGGTGTTCGAAGGGCGCCGCTGCACCGGCGTCGAATATCGCGGCGACAACACCGACTTTATCGCCAAAGCCCGTTGTGAAGTGATCCTCAGTTCGGGCGCAGTCAACTCGCCGCAATTGCTCGAACTCTCCGGCATCGGCAATGGCGCACGTCTGCAGAATCTCGGCATTGAGGTTGTGAAGGATCTGCGCGGCGTCGGTGAAAATCTGCAGGACCATCTGCAATTGCGGATGGCATATAAAGTCGACGGCGTGCGCACGCTCAATACTGCCTCTGCGCATTGGTGGGGCAAGCTGATGATCGGCATGCAGTACGCGCTCTTTCAAAGCGGTCCCATGTCGATGTCGCCGTCGCAACTCGGTGCGTTCGCCAAATCCGATCCGGACGATCGCTCCCTCACGCGCCCCGACCTCGAGTATCACGTGCAGCCGCTCTCGCTTGATCGCTTCGGTGAACCGCTGCATCGCTTTAATGCGTTCACCGCGTCGGTGTGCCAGTTGCGGCCGACCTCGCGCGGCAGCATTCACATTGAATCAGCCGATGCTTCAGCACCGCCGTTGATCGCACCGAATTATCTGTCCACCGATTACGACCGGCACGTCGCCGCCAACGCATTGCGTCTTACGCGCCGCATTGCCGCGGCACCGGCGCTCGCACCCTATCGGCCGCAAGAGATTCTGCCCGGCATCCAGTACCAGACCGAAGAAGAACTTCGGCAGGCCGCGGGCGCGGTCGGCACCACCATCTTTCATCCGGTCGGCACCTGCCGTATGGGTACCTCTGACGATCCTGGCGCGGTAGTCGATAACCGCCTACGCGTTATCGGGGTTGACGGTTTGCGTGTGGTCGATGCGTCGGTCATGCCGTTCATCACCTCAGGCAACACCAATTCGCCGACGCTGATGATCGCCGAACGCGCCAGCGACATGATCCGGGAAGACCGCCGCGCACGCGTGGCCGGCAGCGTTGCGGCTCAGTCGAGCGCTGCGCCGTCCATGTCCGCTATGTGACACACAGTGTGACAACGGGAGCCGAGGCACGCGGGGCGTGCCTCGGCTTTCCTCCGGCATGCTTCGAGCAGGAGCGAAGCGCCGTTCGAGTATTCCCCAGGCCCTTCCCGAGCAAGGGTCAAGTACCACTCGAGCACCGCTCGAGCTTGCCTTGGGTCTGCTTTGGGTCCGCCTAAGGCAGTCGTCATCCACTAAGTGCAAATCCCGATGAATGCGCTGCATCATTGGCGCGACAATGGCAGCCATGCTGCGTGCCGCCCCATGGATTACCGTCCGGATTGGTGCAGCACGCCAACGAGCGGCACGGGGTGCCCTCGTCGTCCAAAGCCGCGCAGCCATTCGCGCGGAAGATCGTAATGCTTCGCCTTACTCCGTATGGAAGGGAACATGATTCTCGGCGATACGATTCTCGAAACGCGCGGCCTCACCCGCGAGTTCAAAGGCTTTATCGCCGTGAACGGGGTGAACCTGCGCGTGCGCCGTGGCTCGATCCATGCGCTCATCGGCCCCAATGGGGCAGGCAAGACCACCTGCTTTAACCTGCTCACCAAATTCCTCGAACCGACAGCGGGCCAGATCGTCTTTAACGGGATCGACATCACCAATGAGCGTCCGGCGCAAATCGCCCGTCGCGGCATCATCCGGTCGTTTCAGATCTCCGCGGTATTTCCGCATCTGACGGCATTGCAGAACGTGCGTATTGGCTTGCAGCGCGTGCTCGGCACGGCATTCCATTTCTGGAAGAGCGAACGCACGCTGCGTCAGCTCGACGATCGGGCGATGGACTTGCTCACCCAGGTCGGACTGACCGATTTCGCCGATGTGCTCACGGTAGAACTGTCCTACGGCCGCAAGCGCGCGCTGGAAATCGCCACCACGCTCGCGATGGAGCCCGAGTTGATGCTGCTCGACGAGCCGACGCAAGGCATGGGCCATGAAGACGTCGATCGCGTCACTGCCTTGATCAAGAAAGTATCGAGCGGCCGCACGATCCTGATGGTCGAGCACAACATGAACGTGATTGCCGGCATCTCCGACACCATCACTGTGCTGCAACGGGGCGAAGTGCTCGCCGAAGGCAGCTACGCCGAGGTGTCAAAGAACCCGCTCGTGATGCAAGCCTATATGGGTAGCGCAGACGCGGCGCTCGCCGGAGCACACGCATGAACACAATCGCAGAAATGTCAAAGGCCCCGGGCGTGATGCAAGCCTATGTGGGCAGCGCAGACGGCGCGTTGGCCGGAGCGCACGCATGAACACAATTGCAGAGCGCGAAAGCCTCGAAGTGAGCGGCATGGCCGGCGCTGCACCTGCGCTGGAGATTGCGGGCTTGCAGGCCTGGTACGGGGAATCCCATATTCTGCATGGTGTCGATCTGACGGTGAACCGCGGTGAAGTCGTGACGCTGCTCGGCCGCAACGGCGCGGGCCGTACCACGACGCTGCGCGCGATCATGGGCCTGACCGGTCGCCGCACCGGTTCGATCCGTATTGACGGACGCGAAACCATCAATCTGCCGACGCATCGCATCGCCCATTGCGGCATCGGTTATTGCCCGGAGGAGCGCGGGATTTTTTCGAGCCTCTCATGTGAGGAAAATCTGCTGTTGCCGCCGCCCGTTGGCGACAAGGCGCACATGATGTCGCTCGAAGAAATCTATTCGATGTTTCCGAATCTGCAGGAACGTCGCACGAGCCAAGGCACGCGCCTCTCGGGTGGTGAGCAGCAGATGCTGGCGGTTGCGCGCATTTTGCGCACCGGCGCGAGTCTGCTGCTGCTCGACGAAATCTCGGAAGGTCTCGCGCCCGTGATCGTGCAGGCGCTCGCCCGCATGATCATGACGCTCAAGGCGCGCGGCTACACGGTCGTGATGGTCGAACAGAATTTCCGCTTTGCCGCACCGCTCGCCGATCGCTTCTACGTGATGGAGCACGGTGCGATCGTGGAGCACTTCGGGGCCGCCGAGCTCGAAAGCAAGATGCCAGTACTGCACGACCTACTGGGCGTATAAAAACGTCCGATTGCCTCTGATAACCACAAGCGAAGAAACAAGGAGACAGGAATGAAAAAGAACCCACTCGCGCGGTTTGCCACACTATGTTTCGCGGTTGCGGCCGGCGCCGCGTTGACGATGAGCAGCGCGCAAGCGGCTGACGATGCGGTGAAGATCGGCTTCATCACCGATCTGTCGGGTCTGTACGCGGACATCGACGGGCAGGGCGGCCTCGAAGCAATCCGCATGGCAATCGCCGACTTCGGTGGCAAGGTCAACGGCAAGCCGATTTCTCTCGTCTATGCGGATCACCAGAACAAGGCGGATATTGCCTCCTCGCGGGCGCGTGAATGGTTCGACCGTGACGGCGTCGATATGCTGATCGGCGGCACGAATTCGGCGACCGGTCTGGCGATGAACACGGTGGCGGGCGAGAAGCACAAGGTCTACATCAACGTTGGCGCCGGCGCCGACACGCTGACCAACGAGCAATGCACGCCATACACGATTCACTACGCGTACGACACCACGGCGCTCGCCAACGGTACCGGTTCGGCGGTGACGAAGCAGGGTGGCAAGACGTGGTATTTCCTGACGGCTGACTACGCTTTCGGCAAGGCGCTGGAAAAGGCGACGTCAGATGTCGTGAAGGCGAATGGCGGTCAGGTGCTGGGCGCCGTGCGGGCGCCGCTGTCGGCCTCGGATTTCTCGTCGTTCCTGTTGCAGGCGCAGGCTTCGAAGGCGCAGATTCTCGGCCTCGCGAATGCCGGCGGCGACACGGTCAACTCGATTAAGGCCGCGAAGGAATTCGGCCTGACCAAGACGATGAAGCTGGCGGCGCTGCTGATGTTTATCGACGACGTGCACAGTCTGGGTCTGGAAACCACGCAAGGTCTCGTGCTGACGGACAGCTGGTACTGGAACAAGGACGCCACCACGCGCAAGTGGGCACAGCGCTACTTCGACAAGATGAAGAAGATGCCGTCAAGCCTGCAAGCGGCAGACTACTCGGCGACCATGACCTATCTGAACGCAGTTAAAGCGGTCGGCTCGACAGACACCGACAAGGTGATGGCGCAGCTGCGGAAAACAAAGATCGACGACTTCTATGCGAAGGGCTACATCCGTCAGGACGGCAGCATGGTCCACGACATGTACCTGATGCAGGTGAAGACGCCGGCCGAATCCAAAGAGCCGTGGGACTACTACAAGATCATGGCGACGATCCCGGGCGAGCAGGCGTTCACGACCAAGGCGCAGACACGCTGCGCCTTGTGGAAATAAGCGCGGATTGATAACCAGCAAACCGTCTGTGTGCCAGTCCTGACGGACGATTCTGAACGGCTGGATGGTACACGGTCTGGCGACAAACCGTTTCATCTGCCGCGTGCGATTGGTGAATGGCTGGCCGATCGCACGCCGGCCGGGTCGTGCGTAACCGATCTCACCTGGGCGATGGCTTAAGGGATTAAGGCTTCAATGGAAATCTTTGGCGTTCCGCTACCGGCAATGCTGAGCCAACTGCTGCTGGGGCTCGTGAACGGCTCGTTCTACGCGATTCTGAGCCTGGGTCTGGCCGTGATCTTCGGCTTGCTCAACGTGATCAATTTCGCGCATGGCGCATTGTTCATGCTCGGCGCGATGCTCGCGTGGATGGGCCTGTCGTATTTCGGTCTGCCGTACTGGGTGATGCTGGTGCTCGCACCGCTGATCGTCGGCGTGTTCGGCATGGCGATCGAACGCTCGATGCTGCGCTGGCTGTACAAGCTCGATCATCTGTATGGGCTGCTGCTCACCTTTGGACTCACGCTGGTTGTCGAAGGCGTGTTCCGATCGGTCTACGGTTCGTCCGGCCAGCCGTACGACGTGCCGTCGGCACTCGCCGGCGCAACCGATCTCGGCTTCATGTATTTGCCGAACTATCGCGCGTGGGTCGTGGTGGCGTCGCTCGTGGTCTGCTTTGCGACGTGGTTCGTGATCGAGAAGACACGCCTCGGCGCTTACCTGCGCGCGGGCACCGAAAACCCGAAGCTGGTCGAGGCGTTCGGTGTCAACGTGCCATTGATGATCACGCTCACATACGGCTTCGGCGTTGCACTGGCGGCGTTCGCCGGCGTGCTTGCCGCGCCAGTGATTCAGGTCTCGCCGTTGATGGGCCAGCCGATGATCATCACCGTGTTTGCCGTGGTCGTGATTGGTGGCATGGGTTCGATCATGGGCTCGATTCTTACCGGCCTGATGTTAGGCGTGATCGAAGGGCTGACGCGCGTGTTTTACCCGGAAGCGTCGGCGACCGTCGTCTTCGTGATCATGGCGCTCGTGTTGCTGGTGCGCCCGGCGGGTCTCTTCGGCAAGGAAAAATGATGCAGAGAAAAGTGCTCTACGGTCTGCTGCTGATCGCGCTTCTCGCGGTGCCTGTGCTCGGCATCTATCCGCTATTTGTGATGAAGGTTCTGTGCTTCGCGTTGTTCGCCGCGGCCTTCAATCTGCTGATCGGCTACACGGGCCTGCTTTCGTTCGGCCACGCGATGTTTCTCGCTTCGGCCGGCTACGTTACCGGCTACGCGATGCAGACGCTCGGCTTCTCTCCGGAACTCGGCGTGCTGGCCGGCACCGCTGCGGCAACGCTGCTCGGGTTAGTGGTCGGCCTGTTCGCAATTCGCCGGCAGGGCATCTACTTCGCGATGGTGACGCTGGCGCTCGCGCAGATGGTCTACTTCGTATTCTTGCAGGCGCCGTTCACGCACGGTGAGGATGGCCTGCAAGGCGTGCCGCGCGGCAAACTGTTCGGCTTGCTGGATCTGTCGTCAGACATGACGCTGTACTTTGTCGTGTTGGCCGTGATGGTCCTGGCATTCCTGCTGATCGTGCGAATCGTGCATTCGCCGTTTGGGCAGGTGCTGGTGGCTATCAAGGAGAACGAGCCGCGCGCCGTGTCGCTCGGTTACGACACCGATCGCTTCAAGCTGCTGGCTTTTATCCTGTCCGCGGGGCTCGCCGGCCTGGCGGGCTCGCTCAAGGTGCTGGTGCAGGGCTTCGAGACACTGAGTGACGCCTACTGGACCATGTCGGGCCTCGTCATCCTGATGACGCTCGTCGGCGGCATGGGCACCCTGTTTGGGCCGCTGCTCGGCGCGGCGCTGATTGTTGCGCTCGAAGACCGGCTCGGCGATATTGGCACGGCGCTGGCTGCGTCGACGGGCGTTGAATGGTTCCGATCGCTGGGTGAATCGGTAACCATCGTCACGGGCCTGATTTTCATTGCCTGTGTGCTGGCATTCAGACGCGGCATTGTCGGTGAGATCGTCGCGCGTGTGCGGCCATTGCGAGCCTGAAACGGCGCCGGATTTTAAATTGCTTTGGCATCCGATATAATTCGACGGCCTTGAAGTCGGCTGAGCCGGGTCCTGTATTGTGCGGACCTGATCCCTGCGACCCAAGCTGCACCAAACGTGCCCCAAATTTGTGCCGCAGTGCACCACTAGGGTAATTGCTAGTTGTAGTCACCCAGGTGCTCGTTTAATCTTCATGCAGTTCTGATGCACCACGAATTTTGCAGGTGGAGAACGAGGAGACAATGAGGCACTCAGTGCCCAGACGAAAGCGCTGTTGGATTGATATCCAACAGCGCTTTTTATTTGTGCTTTTCGTAATTCCCCATTCAAATCTTCCGCTAAATCGGTGCCCCTTTTTTATTCACCGAACCCCTCCCGATTTCACTCGTTACCACCCTGCAAATTGCTTGCAGCGCGGGGCTTTTGTCCGCTAAACTTGCCATTCACCGACCGCTTGGTCGGCGAATCGAATCTGCGGGTTTGAATTCAAATGAATAACGGGGTAGACAGGGGAGCGGGATGAAGTCGGCATTGCGTTGGATGAGCGCCGTATGGGTCGCCGCCGAAAGCATTAAAAACATGCCTGCTTCCCACGGCATCTTCAACATGAGCACGAACGACTATGCTGGCCTCGACCAGCGGGCGCGTGCGATGGTGGGGATCGTTGGCGGTAAGTGGAAGCTGTCTGGCGACTGAGCGGAGACGAAGCGATACGGAACCCCATTAAAAAGACGCGTGCAGTTGACGCGTCTTTTTTATTGCCCGCGTTTGCTGAAAGGCGGTGCATGAAGTGCGTTGGACGAGTGAAGGTTGGGCGGTCAAAGCGCCGCGAAAGCGGCCGGTTTCAGGACAAACCCGCATTCGGGCGACAGTCTATTGACCATGGATGATGCAGAACGCAATACTACTAACATATTAGTGTTTCGCATATGGAAATCGCAGCAATGGTTCGCAGCAGGGAGTAGCACCAGAACGGAGAAGGCATTGGCGCTGAGCAGGGAAAACCATGCTTGGCATGCCTGAACCCTATAACTAGATTCAGACACCCGGCCCGTGAGCCGGATTCAGATACGCGCTTCAAAGCGTTTGGAGACTTGCAATGAAAAAGACAAAGCAATGGGTACGCACCGGTATCGCGATGGCGTTGATGTGCGGCGCGGGCGCTGCCTTCGCACAGGTGAAAATCGGCGTCACGCTATCCACCACGGGGCCGGCTGCATCGCTCGGGATTCCTGAGAAGAACACGATCGCGTTGCTGCCGAAAGAGATTGGCGGCAAGACCGTGCAATACATCATCCTCGATGATGCATCGGACACCGGCAAGGCCGTTCAGAACACGCGCAAGCTGATCGACGAAGACCACGTCGACGCAATCATTGGCTCGACCGTCACGCCGAATTCGCTGGCGATGCTCGACCCCGCAGCCGAAGGCAAGACGCCGGTGATCTCGCTGGCAGCATCGGCGGCGATTATTTCACCGATGGACGCCAAGCGCGCATGGGCCTTCAAACCGCCGCAAAACGACAGCCTGATGGCTGACGCAATCGCCGATTACATGGAGCGTCACGGCGTGAAGACGGTCGGCTTCATCGGCTTCGCCGATGCGTATGGCGACGGCTGGAACAACGTCTTTACCGCTGCGGCCGCGGCACACCATCTGAAGATCGTCTCCAACGAACGCTTTAACCGCACCGATGCGTCGGTGACCGGCCAGGTGTTGAAGACGATGAGCGCGAACCCGGATGCAGTGCTGATCGCGGGCGCGGGTACGCCCTCGGCGCTGCCGGCCAAGACGCTCAAGGAGCGCGGCTACAAAGGCAAGGTCTATCAGACGCACGGCGTCGCCAATAACGACTTCCTGCGCGTCTGCGGCAAGGATTGCGAAGGCGAGTTCCTGCCGGCTGGCCCGATCCTCGTGGCGGATCAGTTGCCGGAATCGAATCCGGTGAAGAAGTCATCGGAAGCGTACAAGGCAGCGTATGAGAAAGCGTATGGCGCGGGCTCGGTGGCGACCTTCGGCGGTCACGCATGGGATGCCGGCCAGATGCTGCAGGCTGCGATCCCGGTCGCGCTGAAGACCGCTCAGCCGGGCACGCCCGCGTTCCGCGAGGCGCTGCGTGGCGCGCTTGAAAACATCAAGGAGCTGCCGGTCTCGCACGGCATCATGAACACCACGACGACCGACCACAACGGCCTCGACAAGCGCGCACGCGTGATTGTGCAGATCGTCGACGGCAAGTGGAAGTTGCAGAACGACTAACAACAAAAGCGGTACGCGCCTCTCGCGCAACCTGCGGCACGTCATGCCGCATTGCCATTCTGTTCGATGACAATGGCAACGACCGCCGCGCCGTGTTCCGGCGCGGCGGTCGCCCTTTCTGGCATTGCACGTCAGTGACCGGCCGCGCTTTTTGCCGCCACGACTGTTTCCCGGTTTCGATTTTGACGCTTCAGGACGAGGAAGTATGGATCTATCAATTGCGGCGATCCTCGCGCAGGACGGCATTACCACCGGCGCCATCTACGCGCTACTCGCGCTCGCGCTGGTGCTGGTGTTCTCCGTGACGCGGGTGATCTTTATCCCGCAGGGCGAGTTTGTTTCGTACGGCGCGCTGACGCTCGCCGCATTGCAGACACAGAAATTTCCCGCGACATGCTGGTTGCTGATGGCGATGGGTGCGGCCTGTTTTGTCGTCGAGATTGCGGGGCTGGTGCGGCATCCCGAAAGGCGCCGGCACGCGGCGCGTACGCTGGTGATACTAGTCGGCAAATATCTGCTGTTTCCGATCGCGGTTTACGCGCTCACGCGGGGTGTTTTCCTACAACCGCTGCCCATGCTCGCGCAAATCGCGCTGACGCTGCTGATCGTGATTCCAATGGGACCGTTCGTCTATCGGCTCGCGTATGAGCCGATCGCGGAGGCGACGACGTTGCTGCTGCTGATCGTGGCAGTGGCGGTGCACTTCGCCATGGTCGGCCTCGGGCTCGTGATGTTCGGTGCGGAGGGTTCACGCACCACGGCGTTCTCCGATGCGACCTTCAACCTCGGCACGTTGTCGATTTCCGGACAAAGCCTGTGGGTGCTGGGCACGGCGGTGGTGCTGATCGGCGCGTTATATCTGTACTTTGATCGCTCGATTTCCGGCAAGGCTTTGCGCGCGACGTCGGTGAACCGGCTCGGCGCGCGGCTCGTCGGCATCGGCACGACGCAGGCAGGGCGCCTCGCGTTCACGCTCGCTGCGGGCCTCGGTGCGCTGTGCGGCATCCTCGTCGCACCCTTGACCACCATCTACTACGACTCGGGCTTCCTGATGGGTTTGAAGGGCTTCGTCGGCGCGATTATCGGCGGCCTGGTCAGCTATCCGCTGGCGGCGGCGGGCGCGCTTCTGGTCGGTCTGCTGGAGTCGTATTCGTCGTTCTGGGCGAGTGCTTATAAGGAAGTGATCGTGTTCACACTGATTATCCCGGTGCTGCTATGGCGGAGTCTGGCCAGCCCGCACTCGGAAGAGGAAGAGGAGTGACACGATGAAACGGATCATGCAAAACAAGTTCTTCTGGTTGTTCCTCGTGGTGCTGTTCGCATTGCCGGTGTTGCCGCATCCGATTCATGTGCCGGAGTACTGGGTGACGCTGCTCAACTACATCGGCCTGTATTCGATCGTTGCGATCGGTCTCGTGCTACTGACGGGTATCGGCGGGATGACGAGCTTCGGCCAGGCGGCGTTCGTCGGCATCGGCGCGTATGCGACTGCGTATCTGACGACGACGTACGGCGTGTCGCCGTGGCTCGCGCTGATCGCGGGTGTGGTGGTGACGGCATTGATTGCGCTGATGCTGGGACTCGTGACGATGCGACTATCGGGCCACTTTCTGCCGCTCGGCACGATCGCGTGGGGGCTTGCGCTGTTCTATCTGTTCGGCAACCTGGAGATGCTCGGCAAGTACGACGGCATTAACGGAATTCCAGTGCTGAATGTTTTTGGCATCAACCTCGAGTCCGGTCGCCATATCTATTACCTGATCTGGGTGGTGGTGCTCGGCGCCGTGATTTCTGTTCAGAATCTGCTTAATAGCCGCCCGGGGCGGGCGATTCGCGCATTGCGCGGCGGCGGCATGATGGCCGAGGCGATGGGCGTCAACACGGCGTGGATGCGCGTGGTGATCTTTGTCTATGCGGCGGTGTTGGCATCGATTTCGGGGTTCCTTTACGCGCACTTGCAACGCGCGGTAAACCCGACGCCGTTTGGTCTGAACCATGGCATCGAGTTTCTGTTCATGGCGGTGGTGGGTGGCGTCTCGCACGTCTGGGGCGCGGTGCTTGGTGCAGCGATCCTGACCATCCTGCAGGACTATCTGCAAACGCTGCTGCCGAAGCTGCTTGGCGAGAACGGTAACTTCGAAGTGATCGTGTTCGGCATTCTGATGGTGTTGCTGCTGCAATACGCTCGGCAAGGTGTCTGGCCGTTTGTCGCGCGGTTTTTCCCGAAAGGGCCGCGCGCGCATGTGTCGGATCACGCCGAGCCTTTGCCGCAGCGCAGCAAGCCGGCCGCGGGCGAAAACCTGTTGACGGTGAATAAGGCACGCAAGCAGTTCGGCGGCCTGGTCGCAGTGAACGACGTCAGCTTCGAGGTGAAAGCAGGGCAGATCATCGGGTTGATCGGCCCGAACGGCGCCGGCAAATCGACCACCTTTAATCTGGTCACAGGCGTGTTGCAGGCAACGAGCGGCGAAATTACGTTTCGCGGCGAGCGTATCGATTCGCTGAGTTCACGTGAAATCGTCAAGCGCGGCATTGGCCGCACCTTCCAGCACGTCAAGCTGCTGCCCGGGATGACGGTACTGGAGAACGTTGCGATCGGTGCGCATCTGCGTGGCCAGGCCGGGGTGTGGCGCAGTGTGGCGCGCCTGAACGGCGTGGAAGAAGCGCGCTTGATGGCCGAAGCGGCTCGCCAGATTCGTCGTGTCGGGCTCGAACAGCATATGTACGACGAGGCGGGTAGCTTGGCGTTGGGACAGCAGCGAATTCTCGAAATCGCTCGCGCGCTGTGCTGTGACCCGACCTTGCTGCTGCTGGATGAACCTGCCGCCGGGCTGCGGTATCAGGAAAAGCTGCAACTGGCGGACTTGCTGCGCCGCCTCAAAGCCGAAGGCATGAGCGTGTTGCTGGTCGAGCACGATATGGATTTCGTGATGAATCTCACCGATCGTCTGGTGGTGATGGAGTTCGGCACGCGGATCGCGGAAGGCTTACCGCAGGATGTTCAGCAAGATCCTGCCGTGCTTGAGGCTTATCTGGGCGGGGTGGAGTGATGGAGAACACGATGAATGCAACTGCACCGATTCTTGACGTGAACGGTTTGTCGGTCCGCTATGGCAAGGTCGAAGCGCTGCACGGTGCGGCAATCAAAGTGCGCCCCGGGCAGATCGTCTCGGTGATTGGTCCGAACGGCGCTGGTAAATCTACGTTGCTGAACGCGATCATGGGTGCATTGCCGACCACAGGTCATGCGAAAGGCTCGGTCCTATATCAGGGCGAAGACGTCAGCGCGGTGCCGGTTGAAAAGCGAGTCGCGCGCGGCATGTGCCTGGTGCCGGAAAAGCGCGAGCTGTTCGCGTCGATGACCGTTGAAGACAATCTGGTCCTCGGCGCGTATCGACGCAAGCGGGCAGGGGAGCGCAACTTTCTCGATCAACTCGAACCCGTCTTTACGCTTTTCCCGCGTTTGAAGGAACGCCGGAAGCAGGCGGCCGGGACGCTGTCGGGTGGCGAGCGGCAGATGCTTGCTGTCGGCCGTGCATTGATGGGCAAACCGGATCTGCTCATGCTCGACGAACCGAGCTTGGGTCTCGCGCCACTGATCGTGAAGGAAATTTTCCACATCATTAGCGCGCTGCGGCAGACCGGCGTCGCAACGCTGCTGATCGAGCAGAACGCACGCGCTGCGCTGCAGATATCCGACTACGGTTATGTGCTTGAAACTGGTGAACTGGCGCTGGAAGGGCCCGCGACTGATCTGGCGCAGAATCCACGTGTGATTGAAACGTATCTGGGGCTGGCCAAGAAGGTGGCTTAGCTCTCCAGTTTCGTCCAGTTTGCCGTGGTTCAAAGCGGTGTGTTTCACGTGAAACACACCGCTTTTTTGTTGCCTGGCCGTTCGGACGAAATTCGGGCCTAAACCGAACCCGTTATAATTCGCCCATACATTTTCCTCTGAAAGGCTCACGCGACGATCTGGCGTGAGATCCGCGATGCTTTTTCCCACAGAATTTGACGTAATCGTCGTCGGCGGCGGTCATGCTGGCACCGAGGCCGCATTGGCTTCGGCACGCATGGGCAATACGACCCTACTGTTGACGCATAACATCGAAACCCTCGGTCAGATGAGCTGCAACCCGTCCATCGGCGGGATTGGTAAGGGCCATCTGGTGAAGGAAGTCGATGCGCTCGGCGGTGCGATGGCCGCTGCGACTGACGAGGGCGGAATCCAGTTCCGCATCCTCAATTCGTCGAAGGGGCCGGCTGTTCGAGCGACGCGCGCGCAGGCGGACCGTCTGCTGTACAAGCAGGCGATCCGGCATCGGCTGGAGAATCAGCCAAACCTGTGGCTGTTCCAGCAGGCCGTCGATGATCTGATGGTGGAAGGCGACCGTGTTGTCGGTGCCGTGACGCAGGTGGGGATTCGCTTCCGTTCGCGCGCTGTTGTACTGACGGCTGGGACGTTCCTCGACGGCAAGATTCACGTGGGTTTGAACAACTACACTGGCGGCCGCGCCGGCGATCCGGCGGCGGTGTCGCTGTCAGCGCGCCTCAAGGAATTGAAGTTGCCGCAGGGCCGCCTCAAGACCGGGACGCCGCCGCGCATCGACGGTCGGACGATCGATTTCTCGAACCTTGAAGAGCAGCCGGGTGATCTGGACCCGGTGCCGGTTTTCTCGTTTCTTGGGCGTGTCGAGCAGCATCCGCGGCAAGTGCCGTGCTGGGTGACGCATACGAACGAGCGTACGCACGACATCATCCGTGGCGGTCTCGACCGCTCGCCGATGTACACGGGCGTGATCGAGGGGGTGGGGCCACGGTACTGCCCGTCGATCGAGGACAAGATTCACCGCTTCGCGTCGAAGGAATCGCACCAGATCTTCCTCGAACCGGAAGGGCTGACGACCAACGAGTTCTATCCCAATGGGATTTCCACCAGCCTGCCGTTCGACGTGCAACTGGAACTCGTGCGCTCGATGCGTGGTTTGGAGCATGCGCATATTCTGCGACCGGGTTACGCGATCGAATACGACTACTTCGATCCGCGTGGGCTGAAGGCATCGCTGGAAACTAAAGTCATCAACGGGCTATTCTTCGCGGGCCAGATCAATGGCACAACCGGCTACGAAGAAGCAGCTGCGCAAGGTTTGCTGGCGGGGATTAACGCCGGCCTGCAAGTGCAGGGTAAGGATGCATGGTGCCCGCGCCGCGATCAGGCATATCTGGGTGTTTTGGTCGACGATCTCGTGACGCGTGGTGTCTCCGAGCCGTATCGCATGTTCACGAGCCGCGCTGAGTACCGTTTAAGCCTGCGCGAAGACAACGCCGACATGCGCCTGACGGAGATGGGCCGCGAACTGGGTGTCGTCGACGACGTGCGTTGGGACGCATTCAGCCGCAAGCGCGACGCTGTTTCACGTGAAACAGAGCGCCTTCGCACGACGTGGGTCAATCCTAAGACGTTACCGGCAGAAGAAGCGACCGTATTGCTCGGCAAGCCGATCGACCACGAATACAGTTTGGCCGATCTGCTGCGCCGCCCGGGCGTGACATACGACGGCGTTTGCGGCTTGCGCGCGGGTGCCTGTGCTGCACCCGAAACGCTGGCCGAAGACGACGTGCTGCTCGCGCAGATCAAGGAGCAGATCGAAATCGGTATCAAGTACCAAGGTTATATCGACCGACAAGCTGATGAGATCGAGCGCAATGAGTCGCACGAAAGTACGCGTCTGCCGGAAGGTTTGGACTACGCCGAAGTACGGGGGCTATCGTTCGAGGCACGTCAGAAGTTGACGCAATTCCGCCCTGAAACTATCGGGCAGGCGTCGCGTATCTCCGGCATTACCCCGGCGGCAATCTCCTTGCTGATGGTCCACCTGAAGCGTGGGTTGGGGCGCCATTCGACGAAACCCGCCGAACCTGGCGCCGACAGCACACCGGTGACGCAATGACGGTGAGTCAGAAGGGATGTGGTAGCGAGGCATTGGCGCCGCGCTTGGTGGAAGGCGTCCGCGAACTCGGCCTCGATTTGAGCGACGCGCAACTCGGCAAACTGCTCGACTATGTAGCGTTGCTGTCCAAGTGGAATGCCGTCTACAACCTGACGGCGATCCGCGATCCGCGGCAAATGCTTATCCAGCACATTCTGGATTCGCTTTCGATCGTGCCGCATCTCGCTACGCGCGGTGCATCCTCGGTGCTGGACGTGGGCTCCGGTGGTGGCTTGCCTGGTATCGTGCTCGCTATCGTACTGCCTGACTGGAGCGTCACCGTGAACGACATCGTTCACAAGAAGACGGCGTTTCAGGCGCAGGCCAAAGCTGAGCTCGGCCTTGCGAATCTGTCGGTTGTCACGGGCCGTGTCGAGACTTTGCAGCCTGGCGTCGAAGTACCGGCAAAGTTCGACGTAATCGTGTCGCGCGCATTCGCAGAGCTCTCGGATTTCGTTACACTGGCCCGTCATCTGGTTGCGGAGCAGGGTGCGATCTGGGCGATGAAGGGCGTGCGGCCAGACGGCGAGATCGAGCGCCTGCCGGCGGGCGCCCACGTGGAACAGATCATTCGGCTGAACGTGCCGTCACTCGACGCGGAGCGGCATCTGATCAAGGTGCTGGTGGACGCCGATAACTGACGGCCATCGGTAGGCTCAAGGCACGTACCGCATAGCAGACGCGCTTTCCACTTTATTCAAGCAGCAAAAGGGACACACCAACGATGGCAAAAATCTTCTGCGTTGCGAACCAGAAGGGCGGCGTCGGCAAGACGACGACGGCAGTCAATCTGGCCGCGAGCTTGGCAGCGCAGGGACAGCGAGTCCTTCTCATCGATCTGGACCCGCAGGGCAACGCCACGATGGGCAGTGGCATCGACAAGGCGGCATGCGCGAACACCGTCTATGAAGTGCTTGTAGATGGCGTGTCGGTGGCAGATGCGCGGGTACGTCCGGAAGCCGTTGGCTACGACGTACTGCCCGCGAACCGTGAACTGGCGGGTGCCGAGGTTGAACTGGTCAGCGTGCAGAACCGTGAGCGCCAATTGAAGGCCGCCTTGGCGGCGGTCGAAAGTGAATACGACTTTGTGCTGATCGACTGCCCACCGGCTTTGTCGCTGCTGACGCTCAATGGTTTGTGCGCCGCGCATGGCGTGGTGATTCCGATGCAGTGCGAGTACTTCGCGCTCGAGGGGCTGTCTGACCTGGTCAACACGATCAAGCAGGTGCACGCAAACCTGAATCGCGATTTGAAAGTGATCGGCCTGCTGCGCGTGATGTTCGATCCGCGCATCACATTGCAACAGCAAGTCTCTGATCAGCTGAAAGAGCACTTTGGCGACAAGGTGTTCGATGTGGTGATCCCACGCAACGTGCGCCTTGCCGAGGCGCCTAGCTATGGGCTGCCCGGCGTTGTGTTCGATAAGGCATCGCGCGGCGCGCAGGCGTATGTGCAGTTCGGTGCAGAGATGATTGAGCGGGTGCGCACATTGAATGACGCGCCCCAGGCGTCCTAAGCGGATCGAGGAAGCACGATGAACGCAGTGGCAAGAAAGAAGGGGTTGGGCCGTGGTCTGGAAGCATTGCTTGGCGGCAGTGCGAACATTACAGATGCCGTGGCGATCGAGGGTGCGCCGAACGTGCTGCCGCTCAGCAAGCTGCAGGCCGGCAAGTACCAGCCGCGTACGCGCATGGACGAAGGCGCGTTGCAGGAGTTGGCGGCCAGCATTCGTGCCCAAGGGGTGATGCAGCCGATCCTCGTGCGGCCGGTTTCCGCGGATAGGTACGAGATCATTGCCGGCGAGCGGCGTTTCCGCGCCGCGCGCCTTGCCGGCCTCGACGAAGTGCCGGTGCTGGTGAGGGACGTGCCGGATCAGGCCGCCGCAGCGATGGCGCTGATCGAGAATATCCAGCGCGAAGATCTGAATCCGCTAGAAGAAGCGCAGGGTATTCAGCGCTTGCTCGACGAGTTTAATTTCACGCATGAGCAGGCGGCGGAATCGGTGGGTCGCTCGCGCAGCGCTGTATCGAATCTGCTGCGTTTGCTTAACCTGGCGACGCCGGTGCAGACGATGTTGCTGGCCGGTGATCTGGACATGGGTCATGCACGTGCGCTATTGGCCGTCGACGCTGCGACGCAGATCACGCTGGCCAATCAGGTCGTCAACAAGCGCATGTCGGTGCGGGAGACCGAAAAGCTGGTGACGGCGACCACCAAGGCTGCGCCGACAGTAAAGGCGCGTGCGAATCAGGACGGTGGCCGCGACACGCGGCGACTCGAAGAGGAGTTGTCCGATCTGCTTGCCGCAACGGTGAAAATCAAGCTCGGCCGACGCGGCCGTGGCCAGGTGCTGGTGGACTTCGGTGATCTGGACGCACTGGAAGGCATTCTTGTCCGCTTGCGCGGTAACGCCACGGCGTAATCGTGACAAGTTGAACGGAGAAGGGCGCTGGACATGCTTGTGAATTGCCTGGATGGTCGCTGGCAAGCTGTTTGGCGCACTTTCGACGATGGGTTTGGTTTTATCGGGTTTGCCGGCGTTACGTTCAAGGGGCGGTTTGATGATTTCCCCTGATTGATCGGCATACCGTATTAATACTGGGTGGATTCCTGATTAAATTCAACGCAAGATAGTCAGGAATACTGATGTGTCTGCTCGGCCACTTTTGCAATGAGGCTGCGTTGATCGTGTTGCGTGGGATTTGACTGGGCACAGATTGGTCAGGTCGCGTCGGCGATAAAGCGCACGTCGCCGTTTTTGTTCCCAATCCGGGCCGCGATGAAACGGTCGGCGCCGCGTGTGGATCGGCCAGACGGAGCAGGGTGGACGTCGGAACGAAGCCGGGCAAACCGACCGTGCTCGAAATTGGCCGCCTGGTTAGAAAACACAGCCTGACACGGGCGGCTGTTATTCGCCATTGAAGAACTCCCCGTACAAGCGCCGTGCGCCCCTACCCGGCGCCGTCCTGCATGTCTACCAAAGTGGGCAAAAATCGCCGTCTGTTGCATTTTTGAGACGTCCGCAGCAGCGTCGAAACGACGCATCCACGCACTTCAGCCTCCTCGATTCAAGGCGCATGTTTTGCCACTCCCCGGCCGCCTTACATTTGCCGTCTACGGAGCGGTCGGAATCACGCTCCCGCATGGTGAAGGCGGTTTTCACGCGGGTTATTGAACGGCCTAAAGTCTTGAATTGCCTGCAACTATCGCTTACAATCGCCCGGATTTAATTGCACGGCAACCCCGTAAGCGCAGCGTAAGCTCGCGGGCTGGAACAAGACTTTCGGAACACTGCGATGGCGGTTAAAACGTCGAATCAGGCGCCACAGAATGGGCACGACGAACACCGCGCTGAACGCACCGATTCCGTTGCGTCTACCGGTCAGCACGTTACAACTGACGATGCGTGGGATGTCGAGCAACAAGATAACAATATCGTTCCGCTCACGCGGGTCGAGGCTGAAAAGCTGTTTGGCCCGAATGTGAGTCGTCCATCGCGTGTCACGCCTTTCAAGGTCGTGGCGGCGCAAATGGTTTTGTCCCTGGGTGCGACGCTGGTGTGGTGGCTGTTCTACAAGCCGCCGGGCGCTGCTGCGCTGTCCGCGTTCCTGGGGGGAGCGATCTGCTGGGTGCCGAGCGCGCTGTTCGCGGCACGTCTTAGAACGCTGAGCGGCGCCGAAACAGCGATGAGCTGGATGATCGGCGAAGCGCTCAAGATGGGGACAACGATCGCGATGTTTGTAGCCATCGCTTTCTGGTATCACGACGTACGCTGGGTGCCGCTGCTCGTGACTTACCTCATCGCGCTCAAGACTTACTGGATCGCCCTCGCGTGGCGCTAAGGTAGTAGCAAGAGTAGCAACACAAAATTCAGGCTGGCGCGTAGCGCTGGCGTAAGGAGTGCGGATATGACACGATCCGCACCCGGCGTGTTCCCGCAATACAGAATTGCGGCGGGAACGGCCTAAGACGATTTTCGACAATTTGGGTGGCATTAACGATATGGCAGCTAGCGAAGGCACGCGCGCTCTGGATCCGTCCGAGTACATCGCGCACCACTTGCAGAACTTTTCCACCGCGCACCAGACGTCGATTTTCGACATTCATGTGTGGAATCTGGACACCCTTTTCTGGTCGATCGTTTGTGGTCTGGCCACGATCGCCATCCTGCATCTGGCGGCCCGCAAGGCGACGTCCGGCGTGCCGGGCCGTTTTCAGTGCGCGATCGAAATGCTGGTCGAGATGGTCGAAGATCAATCGAAGTCGATGATCCACGGCTCGCGCACCTTCATCGCCCCGTTGGCACTGACCGTGTTCGTCTGGGTCGCCTTGATGAACTCGCTCGACTTCATCCCCGTCGATTTGCCGGGCCGCGTGATCGGCTGGCTGGGCCTCTCGGAAGTCATCCCCCATCACCGCATCGTGCCGACGGCTGACCTGAACGGTACGCTCGGTATCGCACTCGGCGTGTTCGCGCTGATGATTTACTACAACTTCAAGATCAAGGGCGTAGGCGGCTTCGTGCATGAACTGCTGTCGGCTCCGTTCGGCGCGCATCCGCTGCTGTGGATTCCGAACCTTGCATTGAACATCATCGAGTTCGTCGCAAAGACGGTTTCGCTCGGCATGCGGCTATTCGGCAACATGTACGCGGGCGAGCTGTTGTTCCTGCTGATTGCCCTGCTCGGCAGCATGTGGGGTTTCGGCGCGGACGCGTCAGTGCTCGGCTTTATCGGCCACGTCATCGCAGGCACGGTTTGGGCGATCTTCCACATCCTGATCGTTCTGCTGCAAGCATTCATTTTCATGATGCTGACGCTGGTGTACATCGGACAGGCACACGACAGCCACTAATCACGGCTTGTTGAACGACGAATTGTTTTAGTTTTGTTTTATTAAATCCCAGTTCCAACCAGTTCCAAAAGACTTTTCACAAAGGAGTGATCATGCAAGCTTTCATCGCCAACATCCAGGGTCTGACCGCCATCGGTATCGGCATCATCATCGGCCTGGGTGCAATCGGCGCCTGTATCGGTATCGGCCTGATGGGCGGCAAGTACATCGAAGCATGTGCTCGTCAGCCGGAATTGATGAACCCGCTGCAAACCAAGATGTTCCTGCTGGCTGGTCTGATCGATGCGGCTTTCCTGATTGGTGTTGGTGTGGCAATGCTGTTTGCGTTCGCGAACCCGCTGCTGTCGAAGCTGGCAGGCTGAGGTTCCTCGGAAGTTTGCGCCTGAGCTATAACTGGTAAAGGCGCAGGGCGGAACGGGCACTTGGGCGCTGATCGAATACAGAATCGATGAGCGCCTTGCCGTTTCACTTTCCGAACTAGCAACGTTTAAGGAAACACCGTGAATCTCAACGCAACCCTGTTTGCGCAAATGGTCGTGTTCCTGATCCTCGCGTGGTTCACGATGAAGTTCGTGTGGCCGCCGTTGATCAACGCCCTCGACGAGCGCTCGAAGAAGATTGCTGACGGTTTGTCTGCCGCTGAAAAGGGCAAGGCTGAACTCGAAGCCGCTCACAAGCGCGTCGACCAGGAACTCGCTCAGGCACGCAACGACGGTCAGCAACGTATTGCTGACGCAGAAAAGCGCGCTGTGACAGTCGCTGACGAAATCAAGGCTCAAGCACAAGCTGAAGCCGCTCGCATCATCGCGCAAGCGAAGGCGGACGCGGACCAGCAAGTCGTGAAAGCACGCGAAACGCTGCGCGGCGAAGTCGCTGCACTCGCCGTGAAGGGCGCCGAACAGATCCTGAAGCGCGAAGTCGACCAGGCAGCTCATGCTGACCTGCTGAATCAACTGAAAGCTGAGCTCTGATCATGGCCGAACTTGCAACCATCGCCCGTCCGTACGCAGAAGCGCTGTTTGGCGTGGCCGAAGCTGGTGACATCGCCGCCTGGTCCACGCTCGTGCACGAGCTGGCACAGGTTGCGCGTCTGCCCGAAGTGCTGTCGATCGCCTCGAGCCCGAAAGTAAGCCGCGCCCAGGTCAGCGAACTGCTGCTGGCTGCGGTCAAGTCGCCGCTCAAGGACAACGCGCAAGCGAAGAATCTGGTGCAAATGCTGGTGGACAACCATCGCCTGCAATTGCTGCCGGAAATCGCTACGCAGTTCGAAGAGTTGAAGAATGCCCGCGAAGGGGCGGCAGATGTGCTGATCGTCAGCGCATTCCCGCTCGAAGGCGCGCAGTTGAACGAACTCGTCGCAAGTCTCGAACGCAAATTCAAGCGCAAGCTGAAGCCGACGGTCGAAGTCGACTCGTCGCTCATCGGCGGCGTGCGCGTGACGATTGGTGACGAAGTGCTCGATACCTCGGTCCGCGCGCGGCTTGCCAGCATGCAGACGGCTCTGACGGCCTGAAGCGCCTAAAGCGCTGAAGCGGCTGGCACGCAACAGAATTGACTATCAGGAGCGAATAATGCAACTCAATCCCTCTGAGATCAGCGAGCTGATCAAGAGCAGGATCCAGGGCCTTGAAGCGAGCGCAGACGTTCGCAACCAGGGCACCGTGATCTCCGTGACCGACGGTATCGTGCGTATTCACGGCCTGTCGGAAGTGATGCAGGGCGAAATGCTCGAATTCCCGGGCAACACCT
The DNA here is from genome assembly GCF_046030555.1 of Paraburkholderia sediminicola. Taxonomy (GTDB): domain Bacteria; phylum Pseudomonadota; class Gammaproteobacteria; order Burkholderiales; family Burkholderiaceae; genus Paraburkholderia; species Paraburkholderia sediminicola_E. The sequence goes on from NZ_JAQQCH010000032.1 coordinate 61,099, forward strand.
TCGGTCTCGCGCTGAACCTCGAGCGCGACTCGGTCGGCGCCGTGATTCTGGGTGAGTACGAACACATTTCGGAAGGCGACGTCGTCAAGACGACAGGTCGCATTCTCGAAGTGCCGGTGGGTCCGGAACTGCTCGGCCGCGTGGTCGATGCACTCGGCAACCCGATCGACGGCAAGGGTCCGGTCAACGCGAAGAAAACCGACGCGATCGAAAAGATTGCTCCGGGCGTGATCTGGCGTAAGTCGGTTTCGGAACCGGTCCAGACCGGTTTGAAGTCGATCGACGCGATGGTGCCGGTTGGCCGTGGCCAGCGTGAGCTGATCATTGGCGACCGCCAGTGCGGCAAGACCGCAGTCGCAGTCGACGCGATCATCAACCAGAAGGGCAAGAACCTCTTCTGTATCTACGTCGCGATCGGCCAGAAGGCTTCGTCGATCATGAACGTGGTGCGCAAGCTGGAAGAAACCGGCGCGCTGGAATACACGATCGTCGTGGCGGCTTCGGCTTCGGAATCGGCTGCGATGCAATACCTCGCACCGTACGCCGGCTGCACGATGGGCGAATACTTCCGCGACCGCGGTCAAGATGCGCTGATTGTGTATGACGATTTGACCAAGCAAGCTTGGGCATACCGCCAGATCTCGCTGTTGCTGCGCCGCCCGCCGGGCCGCGAAGCATACCCGGGTGACGTGTTCTATCTGCACTCGCGTCTCCTGGAACGTGCTGCTCGCGTCTCGGAAGAGTACGTTGAGAAGTTCACGAACGGCGAAGTGAAGGGCAAGAGCGGTTCGCTGACGGCACTGCCGGTCATTGAAACGCAAGCAGGCGACGTGACCGCATTCGTTCCGACGAACGTGATCTCGATTACCGACGGTCAGATCTTCCTGGAAACCGACCTCTTCAACGCAGGTATCCGCCCGGCAATTAACGCCGGCGTGTCGGTCTCGCGAGTGGGTGGTGCGGCTCAAACCAAGGTTGTGAAGAAGCTGTCGGGCGGTATTCGTACCGACCTCGCACAGTACCGTGAACTCGCAGCGTTCGCGCAGTTCGCATCGGACCTCGACGAAGCGACCCGCAAGCAACTGGAGCGCGGCCGCCGCGTGACGGAACTGCTGAAGCAGCCGCAATATCAACCGCTGCAAGTGTGGGAACTGGCGATCGCGCTGTTCGCCGCGAACAACGGTTACCTCGACGATCTGGAAGTTGCGCAAGTGCTGCCGTTCGAAAAGGGCCTGCGCGATTACCTGAAGTCGAGCCACGCTGACCTGGTCAAGCGCATCGAAGATACCAAGGAACTCTCGAAGGACGACGAAGCCCTGCTGCATACGGCTCTCAAAGACTTCAAGAAGTCCGGCGCTTATTGATCCGCGAGTGATCCGCAAGGCATAAACGGACCTTGAAGCGGCGCGGGCCGCAGGCAACTGAACCCGCGCTGCTTCGATGGGACCCGAGTGGGCGCTAAAGCGCTAACTCGGGCCGACAAGGAGCAAGCAATGGCTGGAATGAAGGAAATTCGCGGCAAGATCAAGAGCGTGCAAAACACGCGCAAGATCACGAAAGCGATGGAGATGGTGGCCGCATCGAAGATGCGCCGCGCTCAGGAGCGCATGCGCGCTGCTCGCCCGTATGCCGACAAGGTCCGCGATATCGCTGCGCACATGAGCCGTGCGAACCCGGAGTATCGTCACCCATTCATGGTGTCGAACGAAGGCGCCAAGACGGCCGGCATCATCCTCGTCACGACCGATAAAGGTCTGTGCGGCGGTATGAACACCAATGTGCTGCGTGCGTCGCTACAGAAGTTCAAGGAACTGGAAGGCCAGGGCAAGACGATCGAAGCAACTGCGATCGGCACCAAGGGTCTGGGTTTCCTGAATCGTCTGCGCGCCAAGGTGGTGTCGAATGTCGTGCATCTGGGCGACACGCCGCATCTGGAAAAGCTGATCGGCGCGGTGAAGGTGCAGCTCGACCTGTACTCGGAAGGCAAGGTTTCGGCGGTGTACCTCGCGTACACGCGCTTCGTCAACACGATGAAGCAGGAGCCGGTGATCGAGCAACTGCTGCCGCTGTCGGCAGATCAGTTCGAGCGCAAGGACGAAGACGGCACGACGCCGAGCACGCAGTGGGACTACATCTACGAGCCGGATGCACAGGCAGTGGTGGACGAACTGCTGGTGCGTTATGTCGAAGCGCTGGTCTATCAGGCCGTCGCGGAAAACATGGCATCGGAGCAGTCGGCACGAATGGTCGCAATGAAGGCCGCTTCGGACAATGCGAAGACGGTCATCAACGAACTGCAGCTCGTGTACAACAAGAGCCGTCAGGCCGCGATCACGAAAGAACTGTCGGAAATCGTCGGTGGCGCAGCGGCAGTCTGACCCTAATGGTCAGGCGAGCCGCTTCGTGCGCGCCCGTGAGGCGCGCCCCGTCCCGGCGACCCATCGAAATTGCGCCTTTGCGCGAGTGAAGAATTGAGTATCTAAAGGAAAAGCGATGAGTACTACTGCTTTGGTAGAAGGCAAGATCGTACAGTGCATCGGCGCGGTGATCGACGTGGAATTCCCGCGTGACCACATGCCGAAGATTTACGACGCGCTCATTCTCGACGGTTCGGAACTGACCCTCGAAGTCCAGCAGCAGCTGGGCGACGGCGTTGTCCGTACCATCTGTCTGGGTGCCTCGGATGGTCTGCGCCGCGGTACGACGGTGAAGAACACCGGCAAGCCGATCAGCGTGCCGGTTGGCAAGCCGACCCTCGGCCGGATCATGGACGTGCTGGGTCGCCCGATCGACGAAGCCGGCCCGATCAACTCGGACGTGGTTCGCGGTATTCACCAGAAGGCGCCGAAGTTCGACGAACTGTCGCCGTCCACGGAACTGCTCGAAACCGGCATCAAGGTTATCGACCTGATCTGCCCGTTCGCCAAGGGCGGCAAGGTTGGCCTGTTCGGTGGCGCCGGTGTGGGCAAGACCGTGAACATGATGGAACTGATCAACAACATCGCGAAGGAACACGGTGGTTACTCCGTGTTCGCCGGTGTTGGCGAGCGTACCCGTGAAGGGAACGACTTCTATCACGAAATGAAGGACTCGAACGTTCTCGACAAGGTCGCGCTGGTGTACGGTCAGATGAACGAGCCGCCGGGCAACCGTCTGCGCGTGGCGCTGACCGGTCTGACGATGGCTGAGCACTTCCGTGACGAAGGCCTCGACGTGCTGTTCTTCGTCGACAACATCTACCGTTTCACGCTGGCAGGCACGGAAGTGTCGGCACTGCTCGGCCGTATGCCGTCGGCAGTGGGCTATCAGCCGACGCTGGCTGAAGAAATGGGCAAGCTGCAAGAGCGTATTACGTCGACCAAGACCGGCTCGATTACGTCGGTTCAGGCCGTGTACGTCCCTGCGGATGACTTGACCGACCCGTCGCCGGCTACGACCTTCGGCCACCTGGACGCAACGGTCGTGTTGTCGCGTGACATCGCTTCGCTGGGTATCTACCCGGCAGTGGACCCGCTCGACTCGACCTCGCGTCAGATCGACCCGAACGTGATCGGCGAAGAGCACTACGCGATCACGCGCGGCGTGCAGCAAACGCTGCAGCGCTACAAGGAATTGCGCGACATTATCGCGATTCTGGGTATGGACGAACTGGCGCCGGAAGACAAGCTTGCCGTGGCGCGCGCTCGTAAGATCCAGCGTTTCCTGTCGCAGCCGTTCCACGTCGCTGAAGTGTTCACGGGCTCGCCGGGCAAGTACGTGCCGCTCAAGGAAACGATTCGTGGCTTCAAGATGATCGTTGACGGCGAGTGTGACCACCTGCCGGAACAAGCGTTCTACATGGTCGGCACGATCGACGAAGCCTTCGAAAAGGCCAAGAAGATCCAGTAAAGGTCGGGTGTAACGAAGCGGGCGCCGGCCTCGCGCGGATCGGTACTTAACTGTACCGGCACGCAGAGCCGGCGCCTCTTACTACGCTCAACAGCCTCGCATGGAACCGGAGTAAGCGCTAAAGCGCCAACTCTGGCCGCCACAGGAGTCGACATATGGCAACTATCAAAGTAGACGTCGTCAGCGCGGAAGAGCAGATCTTCTCGGGCCAGGCGAAGTTTGTCGCGCTGCCGGGCGAAGCGGGTGAACTCGGTATTCTGCCGGGCCACACGCCGCTCATTACGCGGATTCGTCCGGGTGCGGTGCGCATCGAAGCTGAAAACGGCGAAGAAGAGTTTGTGTTCGTCGCCGGCGGTATTCTCGAAATCCAACCTGGCGCTGTGACGGTTCTCGCCGACACGGCGATCCGCGGTAAGGATCTCGACGAAGCCAAGGCCGAAGATGCACGCAAGCGCGCGGAAGAAGCGCTGCAGAACACGGGTTCGAACCTCGAATACGCAACCGCGCAAGCGGAACTGGCGTATGCGACGGCTCAGCTCGCTGCGATCCAGCGTCTGCGCAAGCTGCGCGGTCAGAACTAGGCATTACGTACCAGAGAAAAAGCAGCCTTTGTGGCTGCTTTTTTTTAACCTCTACTTGACGTTTACGGAAAGGTAAGAGAAATTCGGTTTTTGCCCGTAACAGATCCGTAGTGATCTGTTCGGAGATCGCAGGTTGCAGCCGAATTTGGAAGTGGCAGGAGCAGATGCAACCGCGACGATCCGCGGGCGCCATCCAGCTTGCAGCCTGCCGCTGACGGCGTCCATCCATGCGCTGCGGGTAAGACTTGATGCCGTCCCGACATCTGCCGGTGGCACAATCGGTTTCAAATTCATTTCAATCGACTGGGCGAGCTTCCGCTCACGGAGACAACACCATGGCAACGCACATGTCAGGCGAAGGCGCACTCATCGAACCCAAAGACAATCTGTCGTATGTTCGCGGATCGACCGAGATTCCGTTGAGCGAAGCGCCGGTCGGGCAATTTCTGCGCGACACCGCCGCGCGCTTCCCTGATCGCCCGGCCGTGGTGTTTCGTGAGCAAGGAATCCGCTGGACATGGAAGGAGTTCGCCGAAGAAGTGGACGTGCTGGCGTCGGGGCTGCTCGCGCTTGGTATCGAGAAGGGCGACCGGGTGGGTATCTGGTCGCCGAACCGCGTGGAATGGCTGCTCACGCAGTTTGCGACCGCGCGCATCGGCGCAGTGCTCGTCAACATCAATCCAGCCTATCGGCTCGCCGAACTCGAATATGCGTTGAACAAGGTCGGCTGCAAGGCGATCATCGCTGCCGAGCGGTTCAAGACGTCGATGTATCTCGAAATGCTCCAGGAGCTCGCACCGGAATTGGCGACGCAAGCTCCGGGCGCACTGCGCGCCGCTCGTTTGCCGGAACTGCGCTACGTGATTCGCATGTGCGACACGGAAACACCCGGCATGCTGACTTTCTCCGACGTGATCGAACAGGGCCGCGCGACGCTCGATGTCGCGAAGCTCGACGCCATCGGCGCGACGCTGTCCTGCCACGAGCCCATCAACATTCAGTTCACCAGTGGCACGACGGGCAATCCGAAGGGCGCGACGCTCACCCACAGCAACGTCGTCAACAACGCGCGCTATATCGCGATGGCGATGCGTCTAACGGAGCAGGACGCCCTGTGCATTCCCGTCCCGCTCTATCACTGCTTCGGCATGGTGTTGGCGGTTCTGGCATGCGTATCGGCCGGCGCGAACATGGTGTTCCCGGGCGAGGGCTTCGACCCGGCCGCGACCCTGGCAGCCGTCGCCGAAGAGCAGTGCACCGCGCTGCATGGCGTGCCGACGATGTTCATCGCCGAACTTGATCATCCGAACTTCGCCACGTACGACTTCTCGCGTCTGCGCACCGGCATCATGGCCGGCTCTCCATGCCCGATCGAGACGATGAAAAAGGTTGTCTCGAGGATGCATCTGAACGAGATCACCATCGCCTACGGCATGACTGAAACGAGCCCGGTGTCTTTCCAGAGTTCGACCACCGATCCACTCGACAAGCGCACGACGACGGTCGGCCGGATCCAGCCGCATCTGGAAGTGAAGATCGTCGATCCCCTCGGCGAGATTGTGCCGGTGGGCGAGACGGGCGAACTGTGTACCAAGGGCTATTCGGTGATGCAAGGCTACTGGGGCGACGAAGCGAAGACGCAGGAAAGTATCGTTGACGGCTGGATGCATACTGGCGATCTGGCGACGCTCGATGCCCACGGCTACTGCAACATCGTCGGCCGCCTGAAGGACATGCTGATTCGCGGCGGTGAAAACATCTACCCGCGCGAGATCGAGGAGTTCCTGTTCCGCCATCCGAAAATCCAGAGCGTGCAGGTGTTTGGCGTGCCCGATTCGAAGTACGGCGAGGAAGTGTGCGCGTGGATCGTATTGCGCTCAGGAGAGCAGGCCACAGCTGAGGAAATCCAGCAGTTCTGCCAGGGCCAGATCGCGCACTACAAGGTGCCGAAGTACATTCGCTTCGTCGACGAATTGCCAATGACGGTGACCGGCAAAGTGCAGAAATTCGTCATGCGCGAACGGATGATCAGCGAGTTGAAGGTGCAGGAAAACAAGACGGCCTGACGGACATGCGGGTTCGGGGGGGGGGGGGGGGGGGGGGGGGGGGGGGGGGGGGGGGT
>NZ_JAQQCH010000033.1:0-62505 GCF_046030555.1 Paraburkholderia sediminicola
CCTGAACCCGGTATTGGCAACGGCGGGCATGCAACGCATGCCGGCCTTTCCGATTCAAACCACAAACCTCAATCCTCAATCCTTTCCAACCCCTCCGCACTCCGATCCGCAACCCCGGCCCACGCCCCCGCCGCCAACCCCAGCTGCGCAATCTCTTCCACCGTCAAAGGCTGCAAGCGCGCACACAAGGCATCGAGCTCGTCCCACGCGCCGCACTCCAACGCTTCGACCGCCGTCAGCAACAGTCCCAGCACACCCTGCCGATGCAGGATGCCCGCCTGGATCGGCCGCGACAGCGTCAGCACATTCAACGTGCTCTCAAGCGAACCGCCGAACACCGCATCGACGAACGAAAACACGCCGGTCAAAAACGCTGCATCGGATTCGTCGCGCCCGGCTTCGGGCAAGCGCTCGATCGCCAGCTCCATAAAACGCGCCCGGCTCGCCGCGAGTTGCAGCAGAGGATCGTCCTCGAGCGCGACCTTGCGGCCGTCCGCGTACAGCAGCAACTGCGTCCAGCGAGCAATCCGGTTCGTGCCCGTCGCGTTGATCGCTTCTCGCAGCGTCGTAACCTTGTGACCAACGGCCAAGCCGCTCGAATTCGCGAGCTTCATCAGATGCATGACGAGCACGGGATTCAGTTTGAGTTCGGCTTCGAGTTGCGCGACGGTCGGCTCGCCTGACAACAGTTGCAGCAGGTTCAGCAACGCGTGCCGCGGCGCGCTGACACGCCGTGTCGTCGAGGTCTGCGCTCGCGCGAAGTAGTAGCCCTGAAAACGATCGAAGCCGAGCGCATGCGCCGCATCGAAATCGGCCTGCGCATCGAGGCCCAGCGCGATCAGCAGCTTGCCGGCCGACTTGAGCACGCTCGTCAGCTTGGGCAACAGCGCACTCGGGGTACGCGTGAAATCGATCTTGACGACGTCCGCGTAGGGCAACAGCCTGGCGAACGTCTCGTCGGGCTGGGTCACTTCGTCGAGTACGAAGCGATAGCGCCGGCCGTGCAATTGAACGATACGCGCGATCAGGGCGTCGTCCACCTCGATCGTCGGCGACAATTCGAACATGAAGCGCTCAGTGGGCAGCCGCAGGATCGAGTCGTCGAACAGCATCTCGCGGCTGACATCGACGTAAGCGGGATGCCCGGTGAGCGCGCTGCGCACATTGCTCTGCACCAGACCGCGAATCACGGCTCGCGCCACCCGTTGCGCCGGCTCGGGCGCGTGGCCCGGCAAGGCATCGGCATCTGCACTCGAATCAGTGCCACGCCCCGCAACCGGGACCGCGTCAGGTTCGGCGCCTGCAGGCAAATCTGGCGCGCGCACTTTGATCTCATAGCCGCACAGCATGCCGTCCCGATTCAGAATCGGCTGACGCGCGAAGCTGGCATTCAGTTGCGCATCGTCCGCAGCACCCGTGTGGCCCGGATTCTCGATTGCGATGGTGGTCATTCCATTCCCCCGCTAAGCGCCGCCCCGGCGCTCACTGCTGTATTTTGGTTTTGGCTGCACCGATAACGTGCGCCCAGGACTCTGAGGCCCGTGGCGTCTGCGATGCGCCCGGCGATTTTAGCTCAGGCTGCTACGCGCGGACATGCCAACGCCGCAATATCTCGAAATAATTGGTTACCCGTCTCGCTGAAGGCCTGGAAAGAATCGACGATACTCTTGTGCAGTGCAGAAGCGTTGCACCCCTCGTGCTACTCCGCCTTTAACCACCAAGGAAAATCATGGACGTCAAAAGCGTGCTGTCAAATGCCTTCGCGATGCCGATCACGAGCCCGGCGTTTCCGATGGGCCCGTATCGTTTCATCGACCGGGAATTCCTGATCATCACTTACCGCACCGATCCGAACAAACTGCGCGCCGCCGTGCCCGAGCCGCTCGAGATCGGTGAGCCGCTGGTGCATTACGAATTCATTCGCATGCCGGATTCGACCGGTTTCGGCGACTACACGGAAAGCGGTCAGGTGATCCCGGTGTCGTATAACGGCGTGGCCGGCGGGTACACACTGGCCATGTATCTGGACGACCATCCGCCGATTGCCGGCGGCCGCGAATTATGGGGATTCCCGAAGAAGCTCGCCAAGCCCGTGCTCGAAGTCCACACGGACACACTCGTCGGCACACTCGATTACGGCCCGGTGCGTATCGCCACCGGCACGATGGGCTACAAACATCGGCAACTGGATCTCGCGCAGCAGCAGAAACGCCTGGAAACGCCGAACTTCCTGCTGAAGGTGATTCCCCACGTGGACGGCACGCCGCGCATTTGCGAACTGGTGCGCTACTACCTGCAGGACATCACCCTCAAAGGCGCATGGACGGGCCCCGCCGCGCTGGACCTGGCGCCGCACGCGCTGGCGCCGGTGGCGGACCTGCCGGTGCTCGAAATCGTCGAGGCACGGCATCTGGTTGCCGACCTGACGCTTGGACTCGGTGAAGTGGTGTTCGATTATCTGGACCAGCCCGAAGCCAACGTTCGCTGATCGACCGTCGCGGTTCGGCGTACACGACGCGCATGACGCGCATATGAAGTACATGTGAAGCGCATGAAGCACTGCTGCCAGACACGCGTCAGGCAGACGACGCTTCAAGCCTCGCCCAAAATGCAAACGGCCGCATCAGCGGCCGTTTGCATCAGGCAAAATCCATCAGGCAAGACGCACAACGCCTTACTTCAACACGACCTTCACGTCGAAGTACTTCGCGGCGAAGCGGTCGATCGTACCGTCGGCCTTCAGTTCCTTGAGCGCCTGGTTCAAGGCGTCCTTCAACGCCTTGTCGCTCTTGCGGACGCCGTAGCCCACGCCCGCGCCGAGCAGCTTCTCGTCGGTGACGGGCGGCCCGGCGAATTCGAAGCCTGCGCCTTGCGGCTTCTTCAGGAAACCCTTCGAAGCCGCTTCCGCGTCCTGAAACGCGGCGTCCAGACGGCCCGATGCGAGGTCGGCGTAGATCTGGTCCTGCGTCTGATACGGCACGACGTCGACGCCAGCCGACGCCCAGCGCGCCTTCGCGTACGCTTCCTGAATCGTGCCTTGCAGCACGCCGACATGCTTACCCTTGAGCGAAGCCGGCGTGGGCAGCAGACCGCTGCCCTTCTTCGCGATCATCTGATTCGGGATCGTGTAGATCGGATCGGTGAAATCGATAGCCTGACGGCGCTGTTCCGTGATCGTCATGTCCGAGTTGATCGCGTTGAACTTGCGCGCTTCCAATGCCGGAATCAGGCCGTCGAACGAATTCTCGACCCACACGCATTTCGCCTTCAGCTTCGCACACACGGCATTGCCGATATCGATATCGAAACCTTGCAGCTCGCCCGACGGCGACTTCGATTCGAACGGCGCATACGACGCCTCGACGCCGAACCGCACTTCCTTGATATCCGCAGCCGACGCGGAGCCTGCCGCTACCGTTGCCGTCGCGAACAGCGCGAGCGCGGCCATGTTTCGCCAATTCATCTTCATTACGGGTGTTCCTCTACGGTATTGAATAAAACGGAGCCGAATCCAGGCAAGCATGATTGCCGTGCCAAAAATGCGATTCAAACTCGTGCGACCGGTGTGATGCAGCGCAACAGCCGCGAGGGCGGGATTGTACAGGCTTCGCAAAGCACGCCTGGCGGGCGCCGGCACCCGCCGCCCTCTCGCGACCTCGAATCGATGCACGGCAAAGGTGCAAATTCGTGTCGCGTTCCGGCAAGAGATGGTCTGAAGGAGATGCAGCGGCGGGCTAAACGAGCTTCGAAAGCGTTTCCTGAGTGGTCTCCACGACCAGCAGACCCGCACGCAAGCCCGGCTTGACGGTTGCGTTCGGAAACACGAGACGCTCCTCATCGTGACGCACGGTGTAGCGATAATCGCCGTCGCGTGCGAGCACGGTGTCTTTCACGAAGGGCGTGAAATTCGGCACATCCGCGGCCACCAGCAATTCGAATGCGTCGCTTTGCTTGGTCAGCTGGTCGATCACGGTGAACACGCGCGGCATGGCCGCGGGCACGTTGCCATTCTTTGTACCGGCCAGCAGATGACGCAACGCTTCGTCCGCACCGGCGAACCGCGTCAGATCGTTCTGACCGAACGGGCGCACCTTGCCGAGTTCGAGCGTGCACGCTTCGGCGCCACATGCCTGCGCGGTGAAGTGCGAGTACGTGTTGCCCTTGGTGGTGTGCAGCAGGACGGCGCTGATGCGCGCTTCGCCGAGCCACTCGAACATGGCGCGCGAAAATGGCTTGCCGGTGTGCGGCAACAAGGCGAATTGCTCGAACGCCGAGGGGCGGATCGCCGTATGCATGTCGATGTGCCAACGGACGCCCGCCTCCTGCGACGCCGCGGCAAAGAACTGCGTTGCCGCGCGCTCCAACGCCACCGCGCGCGGCGCTTCGTGGCTGTGCGGTACCTGCTCGTGCCGTCCGCTGAAGAGGCGGTTCAGATCGTCGTCGCGATAACGGCATGCGTCGCGCATGGCGTCGACGTTGCCGAGGATCACCAGCAGGCGGCACGACAAGGCGGCATCGCCTCGCGCGATATCGCGCACGAGACGCGACAGCAGTTCGATTGGCGCGGTCTCGTCGCCATGCACGCCGGCAGAGACGAGCACACTGCGGATGCCTTCCTCCCGCACTGCGGGCTCCATGAGCAGCACGCCGTCGTCGAGCCATGACCAGCGCACGCCGTTGTCGTTGTCGTTGTTGCCACCCACACCCTGCGCTTCCAGCGCGCCGGGCCGCGTCCCCGCCAACGTGTAGGCAAGAAAATCGTCGAGCATCGGAACCGGCATGCCGTGCTCAGCGCTGGAAGTCATACAGCGACCCCAGACCGAGAATCTGCGTCAGCTCATCGAGCGCGGTGCGCGACTCGGCGAGCAGGTGCGGATCGGTCAGATCGGACGGTGCCAGACGATCGCGGTAATGCTTTTCGATCCACGTATCGAGGCGGCCGAACAGCTTGTCGTCGATCCACACACCAGGCGTCACCGCCGCGCGCTCCGTATCGTTCAATGCCACGCGCAGACGCAGACATGCCGGACCGCCACCGTTCTTCATGCTTTCGCGCAGATCGAATACAAGCACGTCGTCGATGGGCCCGGTGTGCGAGGTCAGATCGTCCAGATAGGCGCCCACACGCTCGTTCTCGCGGCATTCCTGCGGCACTACCAGCACCTGCTTGCCGTCCGGGCGTGTCAGCAACTGGCTGTTGAACAGGTACGACGTGACCGCGTCGGAGACGCTCACTTGCGCGTCCGGCACTTCGATCACGTTGAACCCGGCTTTCAGCCCTGAGAGCTTGGTGCGCAGTTCGTCGTACACCGCGTTCTGTTCGACAAAGGCGAGTTGATGGCAGAACAGTGTCGTGCGATTGCCGACCGCGATCACGTCGTTATGGAACACGCCCGCGTCGATCACGTCGGGGTTCTGCTGTGCGTACACGGTGGCCGCTTCCGCCAGACCGTGACGATGCGCGACCGCGCGGCTCGCCTCGAACGTCTGACGTGCGGGAAAACGCTTCGGCTCCGGTCCGCGGCGATACTCGCTGCGGCCGTACACGAAGAATTCGACGCCACGTGTGCCGTATTCCGAGCAAAAACGTGTGTGGTTCGCCGCGCCTTCGTCGCCAAGTGCCGGCGTGCCAGTCAGTGCCTCATGCACCGCGAAACGATCGGCGTCGCTGAAGATCGCGCGCAAGGTGCGGCGTGTCGATTCGTGCTCGATCGCACGATGCAGCTTGCTGCACAGATTAGCCGGCGTGAAATGCACGCGACCGTCGTGCGTGTCGGCCGACGGACTCACCGTCGCCGCATTCGCGGTCCACATTGCCGAAGCCGAACTCGCCGCGGCCAGCAACTCGGGCGCGTCTTTGGCCACGCGTGCGATCACCGTTGCGTCGTCGCCCGAAAAACCGAGTTCACGCAGGAGACGCATCGAAGGACGCTCCTGCGGCGGCAGCACGCCCTGATGAAAACCGAGGTCGGCCAACTGCTTCATCTTGCGCAGCCCCTGTCTGGCGGCCGCCTTAGGATTCGCAACCGACTTCTCATTGTTCTGTGACGCGACGTTGCCGAACGAGAGCCCCGCATAGTTGTGGGTCGGGCCGACGAGACCGTCGAAATTGGCTTCAGTGGCTTGCATCGTCGATCCTTAGAATTGAAGACCCGGCGAGACGCTCGCGGGCATTTGCAGTTGCGCACTTTCGACGGAAGCCATCGGATACGCGCAGTAGTCGGCCGCGTAGAACGCGCTCGGCCGGTGATTGCCCGAACGCCCCGGACCACCGAATGGCGCACCCGACGACGCACCATTGGTCGGCCGGTTCCAGTTGACGATGCCCGCGCGAATGGTGCGCTGGAAATGCGTCCACAGGGCTTCGTCGTCTGCAAGCAGGCCAGCGGAGAGGCCGAATTCGGTATCGTTGGCTTTGTCGAGCGCTTCGTCGAAAGTGCCGTAGCGAATGATCTGCGCCAGCGGTCCGAAATGTTCTTCGTCCGGCAAGTCCTTCACGGCGGTCACGTCGAGAATCGCAGGCGTGACGAAGCCGAGTGCCGGATCGCGCTGCTCCATCTTCAGCAGTGCTTTCGCGCCATCGGCCAGCAGACGCTCTTGTGCCGCGACGAGGCGCGAAGCCGCACGCGCGGAAATTACCGCACCCATGAACGGCTGCGGCTCGGCATTGTATTCACCGACACTGATGCGCGCCGTCACTTCGGTCAGGCGTTCTACAAAGCGGTCACCGAATGCGTCGTTCGGCACGAAGATACGGCGCGCACACGTACAACGCTGCCCGGCCGACAGAAACGCCGATTGAATCGTGTGATGCACGGCTGCATCGACATCCGCCACGGGCCCGATCACGAGCGGATTGTTGCCGCCCATTTCCAGCGCGAGGACGATTTCCGGACGGCCGCCGAACTGCTTGTGCAGCAATGTTCCGGTATCCGAACTCCCGGTGAAGAACAGGCCGTCGATCTGCCGATGGTTAGCGAGCGCAATGCCCGTCTCCTTCTCGCCTTGCACGAGGTTCAGCACGCCGGCAGGCAAGCCCGCATCGCGCCAGATCTGCACGGTCAGACGCGCGACACCGGGCGCCAGTTCTGATGGCTTGAACACAACAGCGTTGCCTGCGATCAGCGCCGGCACGATATGCCCATTCGGCAAATGGCCGGGGAAGTTATACGGCCCGAACACCGCGACCACGCCATGCGGACGATGCCGAAGCACGGCAGTGCCGTCAGCCATCGGCGAACGCTTTTCACCGGTGCGCTCGTTATAGGCCTGAATCGAAATCTCGACCTTCGCCGCCATCGAAGCCGCTTCAGTACGCGCTTCCCACAGCGGCTTGCCAGTCTCCCGGCCGATCGCTTCGGCGAGCGCTTCCTTGCGTTCGGTCACGAGCGCGGCGAAGCGGCGCACCACGCCGCAACGCTCGTCGAGGCTCAAGGCCGACCACGCCGCGAATGCGCGGCGAGCGCTGCGTACCGCACGATCGACGTCGTCCTCCGATGCGCTGTTGCCTTCCCAAACCGTCGCGCCCGTACCCGGGTTGCGCGACGCGAATGCGGGTCCTGTTCCGGCGGCCCATTCGCCGTCGATGAAAAGCTCGCTCATGATCATCCTTGTTTGTGTTTCAGCGGCAGCACCCGCACCGGGTCGCCTGCCTTGACGTCGAGTGCGGCCGCCTCGGTGGCGCTCATGCGGAACACGCCGTCTTGCGGCACGCCAGCAGCCGCGCCCACGCGAAAATCGCCCAGCGACGTATTCGATACCAGCGAACGCGGTGCGTCCTGCGGAGCGCCCGCCGGCACATCGGCGATCTCGACCGGCACCACCACGCTTTCGCGCACGGTGCGCAAGTCGGCGATATGGCATTCGAGCACCGGGCCCGCATCGAAAATATCGACGTGATTCTCGTAGCGCAGCCCTTCCGATTCGAGCATGCGGCGCGCCGGAATCGTGTCGCTATGCGTGAGGCCGACGCATTCCTGCGCTTCTTCCGGCAGCAGTTCGACATACACCGGATAACGCGGCATCAGCTCAGCGAGAAACGCCTTGCGGCCGTGTGAGCTCAGATAGTCCGCCGCGTTGAAATCGATCTGGTAGAAATGCGAGCCGACCGCGCGCCAGAACGGCGAGGTGCCTTCCGCGTCGAAATGGCCGCGCAATTCCGCACACAAACGCTGCGGAAAGCGCTCGCGGAACTGCGCGAGAAACATGAAGCGCGAACGCGACAGCAAACCGCCGACGCCGCTCGTGCGGTAACGCGGGCTCAGGAACAGCGAACACACCTCGGCGTAACCCGTCAGGTCATGCGAAATGTTCAGCGCGCGCATACGCGTCCAGATGCCGAGGTCCTGGCTCGCGTGCACAACCGTGCTCACGCGGTAGTTGTAGAACGGTTGCTGCAGACCGACTGACGTTTCGATGCCGCATACACCGGCCACGTCGCCGGTGTCGGTATCTTCCATGACGAAGAAGTAACCGGCTTCGTGCGGCTCGGCCTTGTCTTCCATCGTGCGGCGGGCACGTTCAACGCGCGCCGCGAGCGCATCGCGATCCGGCTTGAAAGTGGTGAGACCGGGGCCGGTCTCCTGCGCGAGCCGCATGAGCGCGTCCACATCACCTCGTTGCACAACGCGAACGACGATCATTGTGCGTCTCCCGTCAATGCTTCCTGAAGCGGCTCATGCAGCGGCACGCAGCGTACCGCGTCGCCCTCCTGCACGCCGAGCGCGGCGCGCGCCGCATGCGACAACGATGCGCCGTTTGCCTTACCGCCCGGCAATTCAGCGAGTACGCAACGGAACTCGCCGTCCGCACCGTTATGCGCGATCAGATACGTCGAACCGCCGGCAACCGCGCCAGCTTCGTGCACGACGCGCGTTTCATTGCGTTTCACGCAGGCGCTACGATCCACTTGTGCGGTCAACACCGGACCCGCATCGAAAATGTCGATAAAGCGATCCGTCTCGAAGCCTTCTTCGAGGTGAATCTCATACGCGAGCAGCGCCTTCGAGTCCGGCTCGCCGAGCACGCGTTGCGCCGCTTCCGGCAGCAACGGCACATAGATCGGATAGGTCGGCATCACTTCAGCGATAAAAGTGCGGCTACGGCCGCCCGATTCGATTTCGATGTCGGCGAAGTTGCGGCCGAAGAACTTGCGCCCCACTGCCTCCCAGAATGGCGACACGCCCGAATCGTCGGTCACGCCGAGCAGCAGCGAGAACACCTCGGGCGTGAAGCGTTTGCGATTGGCGGCGATGTACATCATCCGTGCACGCGACATCAGATGCGCGGCCGCATCGCCGCGCAGCGACGGGTCGATGTAATAGCCCGCAAGCCGGCTCTTGCCGGTCAATTCATGCGACATGGTCAGCGCATGAATCTTGCGATTCACGTGCAATTCGCGCGACGCATGAATCAGCGCGTCGTTGCGAAACGCGTAGAACGGGTCCGAATAACCGGCTGCGGCGACGATGCTCGCCGTGCCCATCAGCTTGCCGCTCTCCGCGTCCTCGAGCACGAACAGATAGAACTCCTCGCCCGGAAAATCGACTTCCGCGCGAAACGAGTCTTCCGACAGCGCGACGCGCGCTTCGAGCGCATGCCGGTCGTGCGGCAGCGAATGCAGCACCGGTTGCGCGGTGCGCGCCATATGTTCGAGCGCATCGAGATCCGCGAGGCGGCTTGGGCGTACGAAGAGCATCATCGTTCCTGTTGAATGTGACGCATGATCAATGCAGCAAGTCAGTGCCGGCGATCAGTGCGACGCCGTTTCGGCTTTCGCGCCGACGATCTCTTCGACGGCCTTCGCCAGACGCGCGAAGCCTTCGTTCATATCGTCGAGCGGCATGATCAACGACGGCACGAACCGCAGCACGTCCGGACCCGCCATCAACATGATCACGCCGTGCTGACCCGCAGCGGTGACGAAATCTTTTGCGCGGCCCTTGAACGCATCGGTCAATTCAGCACCGATCAACAGACCCTTGCCACGCACTTCCTTGAACAGAGCGAAGCGTTCGTTCAGCTTCGCGAGATGACCCTTCAATGCTTCGCTGCGAGTGCGCACGCCTTCGAGCAGCTTCGGATCGCTGACCAGCTCGACCACCTTCTCCGCGATCGCCGCGCCCAACGGATTGCCGCCGTAGGTCGTGCCATGCACGCCGACCTTGAAGTGCGCGGCCAGCGAGTGGGTGGTCAGCATCGCGCCGATCGGGAAACCGTTGCCGAGCGCCTTCGCTGTGGTCAGGATGTCCGGCGTCACGCCCGTGTCCTGGTACGCGTAGAAATAGCCGCTGCGGCCCACACCCGTTTGTACCTCGTCAAAAATCAGCAGTGCGCCGTGCTGGTCGCAGGCTTCGCGCAGCGCCTTCAGGAATGCCGGATCGGCCGGGATCACACCGCCCTCGCCCTGGATCGGCTCGACGATCACCGCACAAGTCTTCGCGCCGATCGCTTTCTTCGCCGCTTCGATATCGTTGTACGGCAAGTGGATGATGCCGGCCGGCACCGGGCCGAAGCCTTCCGAGTACTTCGGCTGGCCGCCGACGCTCACGGTAAAGAACGTGCGGCCATGAAACGACTGCGTGAACGAGATGATTTCGACTTTATCGGCGCCATGACGCTCGAACGCGACACGGCGCGCCAGCTTCAGCGCCGCTTCGTTCGCTTCCGCGCCCGAGTTGGCGAAGAACGCGCGGTCGGCGAAGGTCAGGTCTTCGAGGCGTTTGGCGAGACGAAGCACCGGTTCATTGGTGTAACCGTTACCGATGTGCCACAGCTTGCCACCTTGCTCGTGCAGCACATTCAGCAGTTCAGGATGTGCGTGACCGAGCGCCGTCACGGCAATACCGCCGGCGAAGTCGATATAGTCGCGGCCTTGCGTATCCCAGACGCGTGAGCCGAGACCGCGATCCGGCACGAAGGCGGCGGGCGAAAACACCGGCACCATCACTTCGTCGAAGGTCTGGCGTGTCACAGTCAGGTCGTTCATGGCGAATCCTCGTTACAGGTGAGAGGTAATACACGTAGTGTAGGAAACCGCGGGCGATACGTCTTGCGCATACGCGACGCTTTCTATGAGCTTCCGGGCGGATATGTCGCGGGTAAGTCACTGGCAGATCGCAAACAGCACGCTTCCCGGCCGTTTATTTCGCCTGCTCGGCTTGCCAATCTGGCTTACCGGTTCGGCTGCTCATCCCGCCGCTTGTTCAGCTTGCTTATCTGGCCGGCTTATTCCGCCTGGTCGGGCCGTTCGATCAACGCAGCCGGTCGCGGCTCACTGGCCTCGGCGCCCGTCGCGCCAGTCTGCTTGTCGATCCAGTTACGACGATCCTCGCGCGGTGTGACACCAAAGCGTTCGCGATAAGCATTCGAAAAGTGCGCCGCCGACGAAAATCCGCAAGCAAGACTGATCTGCACCACCGATTTGCTGGTGCGCTGCAACTGCGTGCGCGCTTTCGAAAGCCGCAGGCCAAGATAGTATTTGGACGGCATCGAGCCGAGATACTGACGAAACAGACGTTCCAGCTGGCGCCGCGAGACGCCGACGAGACCGGCGATTTCATCGGTGGTCAGCGGATCTTCGATATTCGCTTCCATCAGCATCAGCGCATCGTTCAGGCGCGGATGGCGCTCGCCCGGCGCGGTCACGTACGGAATGCGCTGACGCTCCTCGCCCGCGCGCAACACGCCGACGCCGAGCGTATCGGCAATCCGGTCCGCCAACTCTGGGCCGTGATCGCGGCCGATCATCGCCAGCATGAAGTCGACGGTTGCCTGACCGCCCGCGCAAGTTGCGCGATCGCGGTCGATTTCGAAAATTTGCTGGGTGACGATCGAGCGTTCGAACTGCTCGGAGAACTGCTGATAGGTTTCCCAATTGACACTCACGCGATAGCCGGACAACTGCCCCGCCATCGCCAGCCACCAGACGCCGTGATGAATGCCGGTGACGAGCGGCGTGCGCTGCCCGACGCGCGAAAGACTCGCGAGAAAGAGCCGATAGTCGGCGAATTGCTGGAACCGTTCGCTGACGATGATCAACCAGTCGCACGAAATTGCATCGCCGAAGGCGGCGTCGGCCGGCCATTGCGCGCCGCCCGACAAGGGCACGGCGCGGCCGTCCCACGAACACACCTGCACGCGGTACAGCGCCCGGCCGTCGATTTCGTTGGCGAGATTGAGCGCGTCGACAATCGGCCCGACGCCCGTCATCGACACCGGCGGCAAGGCGACGATTGCGACCTGCGTGGTGCGAGCCGGGTTGGACGTGCGAGCCATCGCTGATGAGTAAAGCGCGAACCGCGCGTTACTTCAGGCTGCCCGACAGGAACTGCTTGAGCCGTTCGCTGCGCGGCGTGGTCAGCACTTCGGCGGGCAAGCCCTCTTCTTCGGTGCGACCCTGGTGCAGGAACATCACGTGGTTCGACACGTTGCGCGCGAAACCCATTTCGTGCGTGACGACGATCATCGTGCGGCCTTCTTCGGCGAGCTTCTGCATCACCTTCAGCACTTCGCCGACCAGTTCGGGATCGAGCGCGGAAGTGGGTTCGTCGAACAGCATCACGTCGGGGTTCATCGCCAGCGCACGCGCAATGGCGACGCGTTGCTGCTGACCGCCCGACAGATGCGACGGATACTGCTTTTCCAGGCGCGGCGCGAGCCCCACCTTCTCGAGATATTCGCGCGCACGTTCTTCCGCTTCGCGACGCGACATGCCGAGCACGTGAATCGGCGCTTCGACGATGTTCTCGATCACGTTCATGTGCGCCCACAAGTTGAAGTGCTGGAACACCATCGCGAGTTTCGTGCGGATGCGTTGCAGCTGCTTGTGATCGGCCACTTCCAGATTGCCGGCGCGGTCGGCTTTGGTTTTAACCATTTCGCCGTCGACGACGATCTGTCCCGCGTTCGGCCGCTCCAGAAAATTGATGCAGCGCAGGAAGGTACTCTTCCCCGACCCGCTCGCGCCGATGATGCTGATCACGTCACCCTTGTTCGCGTTCAGCGATACGCCCTTGAGCACTTCATTGTCGCCGTAGCGCTTGTGGATATCCTGAACGGCGAGCTTGCAAGCTTCGGTTTGAGTCGTGTGGAGCAAGATGCTCTCCCTTTGAAAATACGGATCAATCTACGTGACAGCGCGGGCCAGCCGCGTCCGCTCTATCGAAACATGCCGGCTCAGTGCGTGCGCACCGCCAGGTAACCCAGCCAGTGACGCTCGGCGCGGCGAAACAGTGCCACCAGCGCGAACGACACCACGAGGTAAATCAGCGCCGCGAGGCCGAACGCATCGAACGACTGATACGTGGCGGAATTCGCGTCGCGCGCCACCTTCAGGATGTCCGGCACCGTGGCTGTAAACGCGACCGTGGTGGCATGCAGCATCAGGATCACTTCGTTACTGTACAACGGGAGCGCCCGGCGCAGCGCGGACGGTATCACAATGCGGCGGTACATCGTGAACCAGCTCATCCCGTAAGCACGGGCCGCTTCCACTTCACCGTGCGAAGTCGAACGGATCGCGCCGGCGAAAATCTCGGTGGTGTATGCGCAGGTGTTCAGCGCAAAGGCGAGGATCGCACAGTGAAAACCGCTGCGAAAAAATGCGTCGAGCAGTTGATGCGAGCGCACGAATTCGAGGCTGTACATGCCGGTGTAAATCAGCAGCAGTTGCACGTACAACGGTGTGCCGCGAAACACGTACGTGTAGAGACGCACCGGCGTCGACAGCCAGCGCTTCTTCGAAACGCGCGCCACCGCAAGCGGAATCGACACGAAAAAGCCGATCCCGATCGAGGCCACCAGCAGCCACAGCGTGACGGCCAGACCGGACATACGCTGACCGTCCCAGTACAGGAACGCGCGCCAGAATTGATTGAGAATGTCGATCATGGTCTTAGAGCTCCGCGTGGCGCACGCCGATTGAATAGCGCCTTTCCAGCCAGATCAGCACGAGATTCGACATGGTGGTGATCGCCAGATAGATCAGCGCGGCGATCAGAATGAAGAAGAACATGTTGAAAGTGCTCTTGCCTGCGTCCTGAGCGGCTTTGACGACATCGGCGAGACCGATGATCGACACCAGCGCCGTGGCCTTGACCAGCACCTGCCAGTTGTTGCCGATGCCTGGCAGCGCGAAGCGCATCATCTGCGGAAACAGGATGCGCGTGAACACGCGTGCGCCGCTCATACCGTATGCACTGCCCGCTTCGAGCTGACCGCGCGGCACCGCGAGAAACGCGCCGCGGAAGGTTTCGGTGAAGTACGCGCCGTAGATGAAGCCGAGCGTCAGCACGCCGGCCACGAACGGATCGATATCGAACTGGGGCAGATTGAGCGCATCGGTGAGATTGTTGACCGCGATCTGGATGCTGTAGAACAGCAGCAGCATCAGCACGAGGTCGGGCACCGAGCGGATCAGCGTCGTATAGCCGGTTGCGATGGCCCGTAGCGGGCGGTTAAAGGAGAGTTTCGCCGCCGCGCCCGCGAGGCCGAGCAGCACGGCGGCTGCCAGCGACAGGACGGACAGCTCGATCGTCTGGATCGTGCCGGCCAGCAACACCGGACCAAAGCCGTAAAGGAACACGCGTGTCTCCATCCAGGATTTATTGAGGATGTCATGGATGGGGGCGGGTTATGCCTGCCCGACTCATCCAGCATGGCACCGAGTCTCGCAAGCGGAAATTAATTTCTCAAACGGAGGACGAGTGTGTGCTGCGATGCAGCAATTGGTCGTTTGCTACGGCTGGGCGCTGGCAGGGCTTGGTTTTGTGGGGGGTATGGGTTTGTAAGGTACGTGACACGCTTTGAGCGCTGCCGCGATTTAGCAAGTTTTGGGTCGCTTTTTTGATAGCCTGCGGTGGGGTTGTTTTGTCTGTTTTGTCTGTTTTGCCTGCGCGGCGCTTTCTTGTCTGGGCTTTTATGGCTTTGGCCTTTCCTTGAATTGTTATTGGTTTATTAGCGTTCGCCCCTGTGCGGGGCAGGCACTTACTTTCTTTGCCGCCGCAAAGAAAGATAAGCAAAGAAAGCGGCTCACACCGCTAATGCTTAAGCGGGTCCCCCGCACAGTTGCGGTAGTGGTGCATCTGGAATCCGTGCCCCCGCACACTCCGCACTAGTGACAAAGGTGTCATCAACTCCCACTCCGCACTCCGTGCGTCGCGGACGGGCCTGCCCCGGAACCCGTGGGGCTTCGTTTGCGCACGGTGGGAACCATCGGCTTCGCCTCGGCAAGGTGCCCAAATATCCAAAACACATTTGCGCCAGCAAATGAAAGCCCCATAACTCAGGCCGACCAACACGCCAGTACGGCGCAGTGGCAGTGGCACTCGCGGTGGCGGTGGCCTGCGCAACGCGCAAGGGTTGAATCGCAGCGGGCGGTTTTAGAAGTACCGTTCGGCGCGCTCAGCGCTGCCGGAAGTATGACGGCCTTGTCACTGACGCTGAAGGTGCGATGGAGCGGATTCCAGATGCACCACTACCCTCTCCGAGCCAGGGGACCCGCTTAAGCATTAGCGGTGTGAGCCGCTTTCTTTGCTTATCTTTCTTTGCGGCGGCAAAGAAAGTAAGTGCCTGCCCCGCACAGGGGCGAACGCTAATAAACCAATAACAATTCAAGGAAAGGCCAAAGCCATAAAAACACAGACAAGAAAGCGCCGCGCAGGCAACCAGCTCAAGGAAAGCCCAACGCCGCAGGCAAAAAAACCTTAACCAATCCCTAATCTAGCCCGGATAGCCGGCAACATAACCTCCACTGCCGCGCGCCCTTCCTCAATCGCCGGCCCGGCGCGATGAAAATCAAAAATCCCCATCCCGCCCAGACGTGGCTGAATCAGAATATCCGCCGGCTCACCGGCCAGCCGGCTGCGCGAAATCCGCACCTGCATGATGTCGATGCTCTGCGCGATCGAACTCAGCATCGACGGCACGCGCGCGCTCGGCGCCGGCGGCACACGGACATCATCGGACGCGCGCCCTTCCACGGGTGCAAGCCAGCGCGGCCAAGGCTTGCCGTTACGACGCAGCGCGACCGGCGGCGGCGCGTCCGGATCGAGCGCCGGCGTGTCGACCGCCGCGCCGCCGAAATCGCGGCCATTCAGAATATCGTTGTTCAGATCGACAGCAATCACGCAGTCCGCGCGCATGCCGCGCGCCACCGAAACCGGCACCGGATTGCTCAAGCCGCCGTCCACCAGCCACACCCCGTTGTGAAACACCGGCGTGAAAATCCCGGGAATCGCGATCGAGGCACGCACCGCGTCGACGACACTGCCGTCCTGCAACCAGCTCTCGCGGCCCGAATCGAGTTCAGTGGCCACCGCCGCGAACGGTATGTTCAACTGCGCGATCGAGCGGCCGTCGAACTTGTCCGCGAATATCTGGATCACCTTGCGCCCGCCGAGCAAGCCGCCCGAAAAACGCAGATCGAGCAACCGCACTACCGTTTGCCAGGTGAGTTTCGAAACCCATTCTTCGAGCCAGTCGAGATCACCGTTTGCATACACGGCGCCGACCAGCGCGCCAATCGATGTGCCGCACACCACATCCGGCTTGATGCCCGCATCGAGCAACGCGCGAATCGCGCCAATATGCGCCCAGCCACGCGCGGCGCCGCCACCCAACACCAGCCCGATCCGGCTGTATCGACGTCGATGTATCATTTTTTGCCTGCCTTTTATCGTCTATCGCCCGCGTATCACGTCTGAGCGCGATGTCGTGTACACCTTTTGAAACTGGTCGAAGTGCACGTTGAAAATGCCCTCTTCTGTCACGCCGCCTTCGCGCCATTTCCAGCTCCATACGGTTTCCGGCTTGAGCGGAAACACGGCGATCTGGCCGGGCTTGCCGAGCAGGCGACGCACCTCGTCCTCGCTCATGCCGACGCGAATCTTCCCGAAGTTGTCAGCGGTCAGCACCTGCGTGATCGCTTGCAATTTACCGTCACGGTCGATATCGACCATATACGTGTTGAGTCCTTGCGGGCCGCGCGGATATTCGAAGCGCTTCGAGCCGTCGGTAAATGTGCGTTCGGTTTCCGGCTTGCCCATCTGATCGCGGATCTGCGCCTCGGTGGTAATACCCGGCGTCATATTCTTGAGCAATAACGCATCCGGCTTGACCGCGTTAAAGAATTCCTTGAGTTTTTGCACGGCGCGGTCGCTCTGTTGGTCGTCGCAACCGGTCAGCGCGATGCACGCGGCCAGTATCGCGACGGTAAGCAGTTTCGGGCTCACAGCGAGTTCCTGTACGGATGCGAAGCGGCAATCCGCCCGCATCCCGTTGTGTAGGGTGTCCCCAAGCGGACGTCCTCGGGGCGTACGACAGGATAACCGCGCACGGAAAAAACCGCGAGCGAGCCCGGCAAGGCGGCGGTGGGCGGTGGGCGGTGGGCGGTGAGCAGTGAGCGGTGGGCCGTAAGCCGTGGACCGTGGCCATGGGCCATGAGCCATGGGCAGCCGAGGTTGCCGCTGCCGTCCAACGGCCGGCTACGGTGCTGTGTAGGGCGCGAGACTGAAAACGTAGTGGTCGGTTTAGTGAAGTGCCTTTCGGCGCGCGCAGCGCCGCCGGAACTATGACTGCCTGGTCACTAACGCTGAGTGTGCGGGAACACAGATTCCAGATGCACCACTGCGCCCTCCAAGCCAGGGGACTTGTTTATGAGCTGGCGGTGTGAGCCGCTTTCTTTGCTTATCTTTCTTTGCGGCGGCAAAGAAAGTAAGTGCCGCCCCGCACAGGGGCAACACGAATAGACCACTAAGTAATCGTGAAAAGCCACAGCAAGAAGAACGAGAAACCCAATCACCAGAAGCAAAAAAGCGACGCTGTGCAAAGCGTCGCCAAGTCGGCCGATACGGTCAAAGCCGAGAAACTGAGAAACTGAGAAACAAAAAGCGGCCAGAAAAAACCACCAGAAAACCGCAACACCACGGACGACGCGCAGCGGCCTGCTCCAAACGAAGCGGTCAGAGACCTTAACCCCTAACCTTATGCCATCGCCGGAATACCAGACCGCTGCTTGTTTGGCCGCCCTGGTCCCTCGATAAGCCTTCCAAGTTCAGCCAATCTAAACGGATTGACGAATTTAAACGAGAGCGCGTTTACACCGAATCGACAGATGATTCGCGGTCCGCGGCACCGCCATTGCCCGCAGCGGCAGCCGCACTACTCGCCTTATGCGCGGCCAACCGCAGCAAAACCCGCCCGCCCCGCCCCCTGCAGCACCGAATCGTTCTGCGGCGTATGAATCCGCGCGCACAGCACGTCGCGAAAGTGACGCTCGAGCGGATTGTCGCGACTCAAACCGGGATTGCCGCTCACCTCAACGGCCAGCTGCACCACCTCGATTGCCTGATTCGTCACCGTATATTTGACGAGCGGCGCTTCGTCGAGCGTCACGCGTTCGGCATGCGCGCTGGCGTCGAGCAATACGCGATTGCTGAAGAGCAATGCGTCGATGCGGCCGAGCGTCTCCTGAAACGCGGGCAGGCTCGCGAGCGGCGCGCCGAGATTGCCGGGTGTGCGCTCAGCGGCCCATTGCGCGAACCAGTCACGCGCGGCCCGCGCGACGCCGTCGTACACCGCCGACAACAGCACGCTCATCCACGCGAAGCCGAGCGCATCGGGCCCGGCGCTCGGCTCGCCAGGCAGGTGCACATCCACGGCATGATCGGCCGGCACAAACACGTTGTCAAACACGAGCTCATGACTGCCGGTAGCGCGCATGCCGAGATGATTCCATTCACTGCCAACCCGCACCCCGGGTGCGTCGCGACGCACCAGCCAGACGCCGACGCGCGGCGGCGTCTCGTCGCTGCGCGCCCACACCGCGAGCCAGGTGAGGCCAGGACTGCCGGTCGAATACAGCTTGCTGCCGTCGATGATCCAGCCGTCGGCGCTGCGCTTCGCGATAGTCGACGGCAAACCGCCGCGTGCCGGCGTACCCAGCTCGGGTTCGACGCGCAGCGAGTTGATCAGCGCGCCGTCGCAGACCGCGTCGCGCGCCACACGTTCACGCAGTCCGACCGGCCAATGCAGGTTGCCCTGCAAACGATGATGAAACAGGTATTGCATCACCAGCACGAGTGCCGTGGACGGCTCACCGCGTGCCACCGCGCGCACCACGTTCAAGGCCTGCGGCAAGCACGCACCCGCGCCGCCAAGCGTTGCGGGCACCGTCAACGAGAGCAGATCGAATTCGTGCAGACGCGCCAGATTGGCGTGTGGAAATTCCGCCGTGCGGTCGTAGTGCGCCGCACCGGCAGCAAACTCGCGGGTCAGCCGCGCGAGCAGTGCGTCGAACGCATCGCTATCGAGCGGTGGATGACGGCGCGTCACCGCGCTTTCGGCAATCGGGGCGTTCATATCAGGACTCCGGCGGGCCGCGTCAAGGCAGTGGGAAGCTGCGATCGAAACTCGTGCGCACGTCGAGATGCGCACGGATCACATTGGCGGCTTCGTAGGTATCGGCGGTGCGCTGCTGCGCGGCGACCACGCTGTCGTCGATCGCCACCGGATGCACCTGGCCACGCTGATAGACGGTTTTCAGCACATCGGTCGGCAGGCCCGTGACTTTTGATTGCATCGCCGCCACTTCGTCGGGATGCGAAAGCGCCCAACGCTGGCCGATCGCCACACGGCGCAGGAAATCGGCGAGTTGCACGCGCTTGTCCGCGATCGCGCGTTCGGTCGCGACCTGATAGCTGAGCCCTTCCGACAGGCCGACACCGTTGGCGATGATGCGATCGTGATCGCGCGCTTCGCCGAGTGCGGTATACGGGTCCCGCACCGACCATGCATCGACGCTGCCCGACGCAAGCGCCGCCTTTGCATCGGCCGGTGCGAGGAACACGAACGAGACCTCGGTCAGCGGCACATTGGCCTTCTTCAATGCGGCGAGCGCGAGATAGTGGCCGATCGAACCGCGGGTGGTAGCGATGCGCTTACCCTTCAGGCTCGCGGCATCGTTCAACGGCGAATGCGCGCCGACGACGATCGCGAGATCCAGGGGATTCGACCGGGTTGCCGCGACCGCGCGTACCCGGGCACCGGCTGCGAGCGCGAACACCAGCGGCGCATCGCCCAGGCCGCCAACATCCACGGCGCCCGCATTCAAGGCCTCACCGAGCGGTTGCGCGGCGGGAAAGTTAAACCACTCGATCTTGTACGGGAGGTCTTTCAGCTGACCGGATGCTTCGAGAATGCCGCGTGTTTGCAAGGACTGGTCACCGACTTTGAGCACGGACAAATCCGCGGCAAAGGACTGCGTTGCGCAAACGGTCGCGCACAGTGCGAGCATTGCCGCGCCGAGCGGCTTGAGCAACGCACGTTGCAAAACGGACGGGGCGGAGAAAGAAGAACGGGAAGTCGTCATGGCGGCGGTTACGTCGTGGCATCCTGGTGATGTGCCATCGACGATAAGGCACACATCTGTATAAGACAAACGCATTATTCTGCTAAGCAAATATGCGAATTTTCTTGAGCAACGAAGCATTCGCGCACATCGATGCGGGTATCATCGAACGCACGAATCTTGCGCCCTGCCGCGCGCTCATTTAATCACCGCTCATCATGAAGATCGACGAAATCGACGCATACGTCACCGTCATTCGCTGTCAGTCACTGCAACAGGCGGCGCTCTCGCTCGGGCTCACGCAACCGGCCATTACGCGCCGTCTGCAGAATTTCGAAGAGGCGCTCGGCGTCGAACTGCTCGACCGTCATACGCGTCCGCTCAAGGCCACGGCAACGGGCCGTATCGTCTACGAACAGTGCCGCGTGATCCAGCGCGAGCTGGACGTGCTGCGTGAGATCGTCGCCACCGACACGCCGCCGGTCGGCACGCTGCGTCTCGGCGTCGCGCAGACCATTGCCGATATCGCGCTGACCGATGCAATGCGTGGTCTCAAAGCGGCCTACCCCGATCTGCAGGCACGTGCGTCAACCGGTTGGGGCAGCCAGCTCCTGCAACGCGTCGAACAGGGCGAGCTCGACGCAGCCGCGATCCTGCTGCCCACCAACAAGACCTTCGGCGAGACCTTGTCGGCGCGCTCGCTCGGCCGCATCAAACTGGCGGTGGTCGCGCAGAAAGGCATGCTGAAAAAGCGCGCCCATACGCTGGCGGAATGCCAGTCGATCGGGTGGGTATTGAATCCGGATGGATGTGGCTTTCGCGACGGCCTGCAGCGCACGCTGACGGGTCTCGGGCTCGCGCTCAAGCTCAATCTGGAAACGCTCGGCACCGAATTGCAATTGCAACTGGTCGCTGACGGCAACGGTCTGGGCCTCGTGCCGTTACCGCTGTTGCAGGCTAGCGCTCACGCGGACGCACTCGATATTGTCTCGATGAGCGACTTCAAACCGCTCATCGATATCTGGCTCGTGCATCCACGCGTCCTGGGTAAGTTGCAACAGCCGGTCGAGCGGTTCGGCGCGGCAATCGAGCGGCAATTCAAGGAAGTGCGCGTGCAGCGCGCGGCCTGAGCTGCACGCTGCACACTGCCTGCTTCGGCCGATTCGGCTCATTCCCCCGCTTCATCTGCTTTGCCCAGATACGCACCTCAGATCACGCGAAAGCCGTGCGTCCCATCGCGCCCAAGTTGAGCAACGAGGCCATACTCCCACTCCAGATATGCGTTCATCGCTTCGCGCGCGTTATCGGTGCCCTCATACGGACGACGATAACGATCGATGCGCGGCGATGCCAGACGCGTCTCGCCGCTTTCAACGGCCAAACCCGCTTCGATCCACGCGCCCGTGCCGCCGCTTAGCACCTGCACCGGCTTGCCCGTCAACGCCGCCAACTCAGGCGCGGCGAAGCGCGCAAGCAGACTGCTGCCACAGGTCACCACATAACCTTGCGCATCCGGCAGCTTGCGCAACGCTTCCTCGAGTTGCCCGCGAATCGCGAACCACGCGCCCGGGATATGGCGCTTCACATAGTTCGCGCTGGTCGTGAAATCCAGCACGACGGTGCCGGGAGATTGCAGCAGCGTCACGAGGCCTGCCGGCGTGATCTCATCGACGGCAGGCGGCGTGGGCGCATCGCGCACGGCAGGCGCTGCGCCTTTTTCGGCGAAGTCCGCGTTGCCCAGTCCATCCACCACATACACCTCGACGTTCATCTGCGCGAGCCACGACGCCGTCATGTTCGCGCGCACACCGTCGCTGTCGGCGAGGATCACGCGCGCGCCGCGCACCGGCGCGAACATATCGGTCTCCTGCACCAGTTGACCGCCGGGCGCGTTGCGAAAACCGGGTACGTGGCCTGCTTCGTACTCTTCCGGCGTACGCACGTCGAAACGATAGACAGTGCGTACCGCTTCGTTGGCCCAACGGCGCGCTTCGTCACGCGACGTGCGGCCGACCCTTGCGCGATCCGCCACGTCCCGTGCGGAATCAGCGGCGGCGAGACGAAGTTTGTCATCGACAAGCGGATCGAAACGGCGCGAACTGCCATGCGCAAGCGCCTGACCGGCAAGCGTCCAGCCGATGGTGCCATTGCGCAGCGCCGCAACCGGATTCGGCACGCCCGCATTGATCAGGGACTGCGCACCGATGATGCTGCGTGTCCGTCCCGCGCAATTGACGATGATCCGTGTAGCAGGATTCGGTGCGAGCTGCCGTGCGCGCAGCGCCAGTTCCGCGCCCGGCACGCTGATGCTGCCGGGAATATTCATGGTGTGGTATTCGTCGAAGCGGCGTGCGTCGAGCACCACCACGTCGGCTTCATGATCGAGCAGCGCCAGCACTTGCGGCGCTGCCAGCGAGGGCGTATGACGCTCGCTTTCCACCAGTTCGCCAAATGCCTTGCTCGGCACGTTGACGTCCTGGAACAGCTCGCCGCCCGCCTTGCGCCAGCCTTGCAAACCACCCTCGAGCAGCGCGACATCGGTATAGCCCAGCTCGCTCAAACGGTGTGCGGCGCGTTCGGCGAGCCCTTCGCCATTGTCGAACACGACGACCGCCACGTCGCGGCGCGGCAAGCGCACGGGCGCGTCGAGTTCGAGACGCGAGAGCGACAGGTTGGCCGCGAACAGTGGATGACTGCGCGCGTGCGGATCCTCCTCGCGCACGTCGACGAGCGCGATTTCCTCGCGCTCGAGCAGTGCGCGGCGCACGTCTTCGAATGATCGGATACGGAACTCTTTAACGAAACTCATGAGATCAGGGACTCCTTCGAAACATTCCAGATATTCGGCAACACGTCGTTCGAGTAGCCGGAGATAAAGGTTTTGCGGCCTCCGCCGACGGGATAGACGGAACGCGTCACCGCGCCGATATTTCCACCGTACACGTGAATGCTGATCGACGCACGATCACGAAAAGCATTACTCACACGATGGATATCGCCGATGCGCGGCGAGACGGCATCCACCGCACCGGCTTCGAGGCGCTTTGCCGGCCCCGCTTCCTCCAACGCGCCGTCTGGCGTGATGCGATATCCCTCAGCAATTTCCGCACCACGCAACACGCCGATCAAACCCCATACGGTGTGATCGTGCACCGGCGTTGACTGGCCCGGTCCCCATACAAAACTGACAATTGAAAAACGCTGCTGCGAATCGGCGTGCAGCAAGAATTGCTGATAGCGCTCGGGATCGGGCTGCGCGAAGGCGTCGGGCAACCAGTCGTCGTAGGCGATCAGCTCCCGCAGTGCGGCACCGCCTGCTTCGAGCAGATGTGCTTCGGGCACATGCTCGCCGACGAGCGACGCAATGCGCCCGACGAACGCGCGCAGCCGGTCCGTTCTCAAAACTTGAGTCATCAAATGTTCACACCGTGGGTTGGCTTGAATCGGTCACGCACCGCGAGCGAGCGCGGCATTGAAGGTATCGGTCCACATCGGTGCGACATCGATATGCCGGTCGATCACCGCGGCGCGCGCGAACGTGTCGGCCACCTGCTGCTCGCTCGCGATGTCCGCCGCCGTGATGCCGGTGACGCGGCGCGCCTGGCTCTGGTTGCGATACAGGGAGCGGATCGCCTCTTCTGGCACGTGCAACTCGGCAGACAATACTTTTGCGTAGGCATCCTGGTTCTGGCCGAACCACGTGCAGGCGCGTTGCAAGCGCACCAGCAAATCCGCTGATGCAGCGCGCCGTTGCGGATCGGCGAGCACCGACGGGTGACCGTAGTACAGATAGTTGCCGGACAGGTAGCCGTTAGCATTTTTCAGCACGCGCGCACCGGCTTGCGAAATCGCGAGCGGCACGTTGTAGCCGTAGATCGCCCACGCATCGAGCGAACCGGCGTTGAACGCGGCGAAGCCATCGCGCGGGGCGAGCGAGGTGGCCTGTATGTCGTTGAACGACAGCCCCGCCTCGTCAAGCATGCGCAGCAGGTAGTAATGCGTCGTGGTGGCGCGCAGATAGCCGACGCGTTTGCCCTTCAGATCGGCGATCGAACGGATCGCCGAACCCTTCGGCACCAGTACGACCTGATTGTTGACGTCGTCCTTGTAGACGGCGATCACGCGCACCTGGGCGTTCTGCAGGCGCGCGAAGATCGGCGGGATTTCGCTGCCCGAGGCGATATCGAGCGAGCCACCGTTCATCGCCTCCACCATCGCGTTGCCGGACTGGAACTCGGACCAGTCGATGGTGTACGGCGTATCCGCGAGGCCTGCCGTTTTCAGCAGCGTCGCGTCGCCGCCTTTGTAGGTTGCGACGCGCAAGCGGACCTTGCTGAGATTGACATGGGGATCGGTTTTCTCGCTTGCTGGCGTGGCCGCACCGGCTGCTGTCGAAATCAGGCCTGAGCCTGCTGCGCCGAGCAAGGCGGCAGCAGGCAGCACGGACATGAGCCGGCGGCGCCGGAGCGAAACCGGCGATTCGAAACGTTGGGTCATCTTATGAGCGCGTTCAGGTCAGGACGTCAGGCTCGGCTTCGACCAGCCCTTCCAGCAGGCTCTGGAACGCAAACAGCGCGCCGCCGGGGCGGCCTACCTGTTCGTGCGTGAGCGTGGCGACATCGTGCGGGATTGCTTGCGGCGTGCCCGCAGCTTCGGCGAGCAATTGCGCATGGCAGGCGTTATCGAGCGCGATATACCACCAGGCCGCGGCCTCGACGCTCGGACCGGCCGTGAGGATGCCGTGATTCTTCAGGATCACCGCTTTTCTTTCACCCAGCGCTGTGGCGATGCGCGCGCCTTCATCGGTATCGAGCACGACGCCGCGGAAGTCGTCAAACAAGGCGTGGTCCTGATAGAACGCGCACGAGTCCTGCGTCAATGGGTCGAGCGTGCGGCCGAGCGTCGACCATGCTTTGCCGTAGAGCGAATGCGTGTGCGCGGCGGCGACCACATCGGGGCGCGCCTCGTGAATCGCCGCGTGAATCGCAAAGGCCGCCTGATTCAGCGGTCCATCGCCGACCACGATTTCCCCTTGGGCATTTACCAGCAGCAGATCCGATACGCGAACGCGGCTGAAGTGCTTGCCGAACGGATTGACCCAGAAATGATCGGTCCACTCCGGGTCGCGCGCGGTGATATGGCCGGCGAGACCCTGATCGAAACCATAGCGGGCGAACAGGCGAAACGCCACCGCGAGCCGTTCCTGCCGATAGCGCCGCTCGGCCGCAACGCTTTCGCGCGGCGGGACATCATCGAACCAGAATTTGCGGAGTGGCGCGTGACGCTGGAGTGGTGGCGTGTCTAGGGTGTCTTGTTGCGTGGAAGCATTTTGTAGAGCCGGGGCGTTTTGCTCCGCCGGGGCGTTTTGCTTTGCCGGGGCGTTTTGCAGCGCGGAGGTGTTATGCAACGAGGCGGACAGGTCAGTCATCGTCGCTCCGTTCAGGCGGCTACGCGTTCGTCACGCGCGATGCGTTCGCGGGTGGCCGGAATCAGTTCGCGGCCGTAGTCGACGGCATCTTCGAGCGGGTCGAAGCCGCGCACGAGAAAGGTCGAGACGCCGAGCGCGTAATACTCGGCGAGCGTCTCGGCGACCTGTTCCGGCGTGCCGACCAGCGCGGTCGAATTCGAGCGTCCGCCGATTTCCTTGGCGACGCCGGTCCACAGCCGTTCATCGACGCGATCCGACTCACCGGATGCCGCCAGCAGCCGGCGCGCACCTTCGCTCTGTGCCGGTCCGCCAACACTGAGCCCTTGCACCGCGCGCAGCCGCTTCGTTTCTTCGAGGATATGCTCCGCGCGTTCCCAGGCAGCCGCTTCGGTCGCGGCAAGAATGGGGCGGAACGACACCGAGAAGCGCACGGTACGGCCGTGTTTGGCAGCTTCGGCTCGCACGCGGGTGACCTGTTCACGCACTTGCGCCTTCGATTCGCCCCACAGCGCGTAGACGTCCGCATGACGACCGGCGATTTCGAGCGCGGGTGCCGACGCGCCGCCGAAGTACACGGGTATATGGGGTTGCTGTACCGGTTTTACTTCAGAGAAACCTTGTTCGAAGTGGTAATACTGGCCGTTGTGATCGAAGGGTTTCGTTTCGGTCCAGATGCGGCGCAGGATGTGCAGATATTCGTCGGTACGGGCGTAGCGTTCGTCATGCGACAGATAGTCGCCGTCGCGGCGTTGTTCGGCGTCATCGCCACCGGAGATGATGTGGACGGCGAGACGGCCGCCCGAATAGTGATCGAGTGTTGCCAGTTGACGCGCGGCGAGTGTCGGCGAAACGAAACCCGGGCGATGCGCGAGCATGAAATGCACTTTGCTCGTGACGCTGGCCGCGTGGGCGACGGTGAGGAGCGCGTCGGGGCTCGTCGAATGATGCGGTACGAGGATGCGGTCGAAGCCCGCTGCTTCGTGAGCGCGGGCGAACTGCTCCACGTAGTCGATGTCGATGACCGGACCTTGCGGTGCGTGGGTTTCAGACACCTTGCGGGTCTGGATCATGCCGATGAATTCGATGGACACGGTGTGTGTCTCCCTGGATGGTTTTTTTGCCCGGCGGGGCGGTGGCTTTGTTTGCTGGATGCATTGCTGTGCTCGAGGGGTTTAAGGTAGCAGCGCTACATACGGTTGTTAAATATTGATCGGCCATATCTATATCGGGTTTGCATGTAACGGAAGGGGGGTTGCCTGCGGCGGCGCTTTGGTTTCTGTTTGCCTGCGGCGTTGGTCTTTGCTTTGGTTTGTTTGCCTGCGCGGCGCTTGGTGTCTGTGTTTTTATGGCGTTGGCCTTTCCTTGTTTTGTTATTGGTTTATTAGTGTCGCCCCTGTGCGGGGCAGGCGCTTACTTCTCTTTGCCGGCCGCAAAGAGAAGTAAGCAAGAGAAAGCGGCTCACACCGCTAATTCTTAAGCGGGTCCCCCGCGCAGTAGCGGCAGTGGCGCATCTGGAATCCGTGCCCTCGCACATTCGACGTTCGTGACAAGGCTGTCATGCTTCCCGCCTCGCACTACGTGCTCGCCGGAAGGGTCTGTCAGAAAACATAGGTTTCGTTTGTACATGGTGGGAGCCATTGGCTTCGCCTCGGCGAAATGCCGAATGAAGCACGAGTGCAAAAACGCGGTGGTCGGTTCTATGAAGCGCGCGTCGGCGCGCGCCGCGCAGGCAAACAAACCAAAGCAAAGACCAACGCCGTAGGCAAACAGAAAAAACAACCCCAACCTGAACAGGCAAAAACCAAACCCTTCCACGAACGTGGACATCTCCCCCCTCATCTGCAGAAAACCAAAACCTTTGCCACAATGCCCCATCGCGCGAAAGCGCCCGAAACATCAAATGAACAGAAAATGATCCCCTTCTCAGTCCTCGACCTATCGCCAGTCATCGCAGGCGCCACGCCTGCAGACGCGTTCAAGAACACACTCGACCTCGCCCAGCACGCGGAAAACTGGAATTACCGCCGCTTCTGGCTAGCAGAGCACCACAACATGACCGGCATCGCCAGCGCGGCCACGTCGGTGGTGATCGGCTACGTCGCCGGCGGGACGAGGACAATCCGTGTCGGCTCCGGTGGTGTCATGCTGCCGAATCACGCACCGCTCGTCATCGCGGAACAGTTCGGCACCCTTGCCTCGCTCTATCCGGATCGCATCGACCTGGGCCTCGGCCGCGCACCCGGCACCGATCAAAGCACCGCCCGCGCGCTGCGCCGCGATCTGCAAAATAGCGCGGACTCGTTCCCGGATGACGTCGTCGAGTTGCAACGCTATTTCGCTGACGCAGTGCCGGGCCAGCGCATTCGCGCCGTCCCAGGCGCTGGCCTGCATGTGCCGCTCTGGTTGCTCGGCTCGTCGCTGTTCAGCGCGCAACTAGCCGCGGCGCTTGGGCTGCCGTTCGCATTCGCGTCGCACTTCGCGCCCGATCATATGCTCACCGCACTGCGCGTCTATCGCGAGCAATTCCGTCCGTCAGCGACGCTCGACAAGCCGTACGCGATGGTCGGCGTCAATCTGTTCGCAGCGGATAGCAATGAGGACGCGCAGCGTCTCTTCACCTCGCTGCAGCAGCAGTTCATCAACTTGCGGCGCGGCACGCCTGGTCAGTTGCAACCGCCAGTCGAGCGGCTCGAAGCATCGGAAATGGAGTTGAACGGCGTCGCACATTCACTCGCCTGTACCGTGCTCGGTGATCGCGATGTGGTACGCGAAGGGCTGCGGTCGATCATCGATCAGACCGGCGCGGATGAATTGATGCTGACCGCGCAGATCTACGATCACAAAGCGCGGCTGCGTTCGTTCGAGATCGGTGCGCAAGTGCGCGAAGAATTGGGCGCCGGTAAGTAACAACGACGCCGGCGAGTCACAAAAAAGGGCGGCCTGTATCAGTCAAGGCCACCCTTCTTTTTTCCTCGATCAGTTGGCTACGCTGAGTACACGAGCCTCAGGTTGCTCGGTCGCAAGCCTCCCCGCGCCTGATCAGGTCATGCGAGTTCAAAAAAAGAAATCCCAAGCTTGAACCTCCAGATCGAGCCCACGCTCTGGTTCTAACTTCAGCCGCAGCACTTCAACTCAAACTCTCACTCCAGTTCTGACTTCGGCTGAAGCGCTCAACTCAAGCTCACGCCCTGATTCTGACTTCGGCCGAAGCACTTCAACTCAAGCTCACGCCTTGGCTCTAACTTCGCCCGAGTCCAAAACCCACGCTAAACTTCACCGATTCGCCGGCACCGCCGCCAACCCCTCGAGCAGCGCCTTATGAAACGCCTGCGGATCCTGCATCTGCGGCGCGTGCCCCAAATTGGCGAATTCGACAAGCGTCGCGTGTGGAATCGCCTTCGCCGCTGCCTTGCCCAGTTCGGGATAGTGGCCAATCTTCGCGCGCACCTCAGGTGGTGCGGCATCCTTGCCAATCGCGGTGGTGTCCTTCTGGCCGATCAGCAAAAGCGTCGGCATGCTCAGGTGGCCCAGCTCGTACACCACCGGCTGCGTGTAAATCATGTCGTACAGCAGCGCGGAATTCCACGCCACGACCTGTTTGCCGGGGCCGCGGTACATCCCCGCCAGCATCTGCACCCACGGTTCATAGTCCGCGCGCCACTGGCCGGCGTAGTAGGTTGCCTGCTCGTAGCGGCGAATGCCGTCCGCGGTCGTCTTCAGCTCGCGTTCGTACCATTGGTCGACGGATAACGAAGGCACACCCTTCGCCTTCCAGTCCTCAAGGCCGATTGGATTGACCAGCACCAGTTGCTGGGTCGCATGCGGATACATCAGCGCATAGCGGATCGCGAGCATGCCGCCGGTCGAATGGCCGATCACGGTCGCGTCAGTCACGCCGAGCGATTCGAGCAGCGCATGCGTGTTGCGCGCCAGTTGCTGAAAACTGTATTGATAGTGCTCAGGCTTGCTCGATTTGCAAAAACCAATCTGGTCCGGCGCAATCACCCGATAACCCGCGTCGCTCAACTGATGGATGGTCGCGTCCCACGTCGCCGCGCAAAAATTCTTGCCGTGCAGCAATACGGCCGTGCGGCCGTTCGCGTGCTCAGGCTTGATATCCATGTACGCCATGTGCAACGCCACGCCTTGTGAAGTGAAGTCGTATTGTTCGACCGGCGCCGGATAGTTGAAGCCCTGCAACTCGGGGCCGTACGCCGGACCGCTATTGTCGACGGCTCCTGCCGGCGCGGCGCCGGCAGCCGCGGGGCCGGGCTGGCTGCCTGGACTACCCGGACTAGCCGAAGTACCCGAACTACCCGGACTATTCGCCAAAGCAGTGCTGGCCGGCGTGGCGGCGAAAACACCTGGCGCTGCGGCTAGCACGCAGGCGCTCAACATGGCGAACAAAGACTCGCGGCGAAAATTCATCGATAGTGTTCTTGCAAAGAGAAATCAGCGGGAAGCCTGCAGGCCACGCGCGTCGGTAAGCCAACGCCCGAGCCCCTTTAACAGCGGACGATTCTACGACGCGCCGCCGGACCCTGCTGCCGCGTGCGCAAACGCATGACGGCGCTGGCTGATGTGGCACGTATATTGCGAAGGCTCACCTTGCGCCCTATGTGTCGTGGCGCACGGAGGCTCCCCGGCCAACGGTTGATCGTTTGCAAGGCGGTGGCGCGAGCGGCATCCGCACATTTCACTATTCGCCCGCAGCAAATCGGTGCTAGAACTAGCAGACGGCCCGCGAAGACGGCGCCGCCTGGCAGCACGAATCAACAGCGCAGACAGCACAAGACCACCGGGGGCATACTAATCAGCAACTATCTTGCATGGGACTGGAGTAAGCGTAAGCGCTAACGCCGATCGACAAAGGAGACAGACATGGAAACGCCGGCACGGCTGAACGATCTGCAACGCACCACCCTCGCCATCGTCCTCGCGGGCGGACGGGGCACGCGGCTCGGGCCGCTCACCAACAAGCGCGTCAAACCGGCGGTGCACTTCGGCGGCAAATACCGGATCATCGACTTCGCGCTCTCCAACTGTCTGAACTCCGGCATCCGCCGCATCGCGGTGGTCACGCAATACAAGGCGCACTCGCTATTGCGCCACCTGCAGCGCGGCTGGGGCTTCCTGCGCGGCGAATTCGGCGAATTCATCGACCTCTGGCCGGCGCAGCAACGTGTGGAAGGCGCCCACTGGTACCGCGGCACCGCGGACGCCGTGTTCCAGAATCTCGACATCATCCGCTCGATCCGGCCGAAATACGTGGTGGTGCTGGCCGGCGACCACATCTACAAGATGGACTACACGCGCATGATCGCGGATCACGCGGAAAGCGGCGCGGATTGCACGGTCGGCTGCATCGAAGTGCCGCGCATGGAAGCGGTGGCCTTCGGCGTGATGCATGTGGATGAAAACCGCCGCGTGACCGGCTTCGTCGAGAAACCCGCCGATCCGCCCGCCATGCCGGGCCGTCCGGATTCGGCGCTCGCCAGCATGGGCATCTACGTATTCAGCGCCGATTACCTGTATTCGCTGCTTGAAGAGAACATCTCGAGCGTCGATACCGACCACGACTTCGGCAAGGACATTCTGCCGCGCGTCGTCACGCAAGGCACGGCGATCGCGCATCCGTTCAGCATGTCGTGCGTGTCGTCAGATCCGACCGTCGAGCCGTACTGGCGCGACGTCGGCACGATCGACGCCTACTGGGCAGCCAACCTCGACCTCGCCTCCACCATCCCGACGCTCGACCTGTACGACCGCAACTGGCCGATCTGGACGTATCAGGAACAGTTGCCGCCGGCCAAGTTCGTCCGCGACCTGAAAGGTCTGCAAGGCACGGGCAACAACCTGATCGTGTGCGGTGGCTGTGTGATTTCCGGCTCGCAGATTTCGCGCTCGGTGTTGTCGTCGAACGTGAAAGTGAGTTCGTTCTGTAACATCAATGAGGCAGTCTTGTTGCCGCAGGTCACCGTCGGCGCGAGCTGCCGGCTGCAGAAAGTAGTAATAGACCGCGGCTGCACCATTCCCGACGGCACGGTGATCGGCGAAGATCCGGTGGCCGACGCCGAACGCTTCTATCGCACCGAAGACGGCGTGGTACTGGTCACGCCCGATGCGTTGCGGCAGAAGGAGAGCCTATGACGATTCGCGCCCTGCACGTCGCCAGCGAGCTGTATCCCCTCCTCAAAACAGGCGGTCTCGCCGACGTCGCGGGCGCGTTGCCGCCCGCGCTGATCGAGCGCGGCGCCGACGTGCGGGTGCTGCTGCCCGGCTTTCCGGCGGTGGTCGCCGGCTTGACCGACTTGCGGCCGGTGGCGCAACTGGGCCGCCGTTTCGACTCGCCCGGCGTCACGCTCGAACAGGGCACGCTGACGTCGAATGGCCTGATCGTCTACGTGATCCGCGCCGGCTCCCTGTACGATAGGCCCGGCAACCCCTACCTGAACGACGAACACGTACCGTACGGCGACAATGCGCAGCGCTTCGCCCTACTCGGCTGGGTGGCCGCTCAACTGGCGCAGCACCTCGATCCGGCGTGGGCGCCGCAGATCGTTCACGCACACGACTGGCATGCCGGGCTCGCGCCCTCCTATCTGAAGGCCGCTGAACGGCAGCACGGGCGCTCGTTCGCGCGCAGCGTCTTCACGGTGCACAACCTCGCGTATCAGGGCGTTTTTCCAGCGCACCAGTTCGGCCAGCTGGCGCTGCCGGACGACTTCTTCAGCATGCACGGCGTCGAATTCTATGGGCAGTTGTCGTTCCTCAAGGCGGGGCTCTACTACAGCGACCGCATCACCACCGTCAGCCCGACCTACGCACGCGAGATCCAGACACTCGCGCAGGGCGGCGGGCTCGACGCGTTGCTGCGCCATCGCTCGCACGATCTGAGCGGCATCCTGAATGGCGTCGATTACTCCGTGTGGAATCCCGCCACCGACACGCTGCTCGACGATCACTACACGGCCACCCGTCTGGCCGGCAAACTGGCATGCAAGGAAGCGCTGCAGAAGCGTTTCGGCCTCGCGCAGAAAAGCGATGCGCTGCTGTTCGGCGTGGTGAGCCGGTTGACTGAGCAGAAAGGCCTCGATCTGCTGCTCGAGACGGTCCCTGAAATTGTTAAACGCGGCGGCCAGCTGGTGGTGTTCGGCACCGGCGACCCGGCGCTCGAAAACGGTTTGAAACGCGTGGCGCACACACACCCGGAATCGGTGGCGGTCGAACTGGGTTTCGACGAAACACTGGCGCATACCATCGTCGCCGGCAGCGACGTGATCGCCGTCCCCTCGCGCTTCGAGCCATGCGGGCTGACGCAACTGTATGCGCTGGCTTATGGGTCGCTGCCGCTCGTGCATTGTGTCGGCGGCCTCGCGGACACGGTGGTCGACGCGTCGCTCGAAAATCTCGCCGACGACCTCGCGACCGGCTTCGTGTTCGAACGGTTCGAGCCGAAGGGTCTTGCAGCAGCGATCCGCCGCGCTTTTGCGCTCTATGACCGCCGCACCGAGTGGAAGGCCACGCAACGTCGCGCGATGCATCAGGACTTCGGCTGGGGCGCCTCGGCCGAGCAATATCTGGCGCTGTATCGCGAACTCACCTGATCCTCCCCGTTCGTTTGATGGTTCGACGCAACAACACGGGGACGGATCGACTCGCGCATGACAAACTCATGTATTGTTTCCTGAATATGCAGATTACGCATTTTTCTTGCACCATCTGAAACAGTAACGCCGCTTCAGGCGCCCGGCCCAAGCCGGTTCGTCACCGCGGCCATCCTTCCGTTTTCATTGATCGCGCCGGTCTGCTTGCGCGGGCCACACCATGACGAAAAACGTTCTGAGCATCCAGTCACATGTCGTCTTCGGGCACGCCGGCAACAGCGCGGCCGTGTTTCCGATGCGCCGGCTCGGCGTCAATGTCTGGCCGCTCAATACCGTCCAGTTCTCGAACCACACGCAGTACGGCCATTGGACCGGCGGTGCGATCGAGGCATCGCAGATGGAAGAACTCGTCGAAGGAATCGGCGCCATTGGCATGTTGCCACGCTGCGACGCCGTGCTGTCCGGCTATCTGGGCACACCCGAGCAAGCGCAGTCGGTGGTGGAGATCGTCAAGACCGTGAAGGCCGCCAATCCGCGCGCATGGTACTTCTGCGATCCGGTAATGGGCGCCGCAAGCGGCTGCAAGGTCGAACCTGGCATCCAGGAATTTCTCGTGCGCACCATGCCGGCGGTGGCCGACGCGATGGCGCCGAACCATACCGAGTTGCAACGCCTCGTGGGCCGCGAGATCGAGACGCTCGAAGAAGCCGTGACCGCATGCCGCGAGGTCATCGCGCGCGGCCCGAAACTCATGCTGGTCAAACATCTGCTCGATCGCAACAGTCCCGCCGACCGTTTCAACATGCTGGTCGTCACCGAGCGTGAGGCCTGGATGGGGCAGCGTCCGCTCTACCCGTTCGCGCGGCAGCCGGTGGGCGTCGGCGATCTGACGAGCGCCGTATTTGTCGCGCGCACGCTGCTGGGCGATTCGATCCGCGCGGCCTTCGAGCACACGCTGGCCGCCGTGAACGCGGTGGTAAAAGCGACATGGCAGGCCGGACGCTATGAGCTGGAACTGGTGGCCGCGCAGAACGAAATCGCGCAGCCGCGTGAATGGTTCGACGCCTGGGTGGCCGAGACGGCGTAGGTCGGCAGAGAGAACTTCGGTTGCACGGCGCGATCTCGTCAAAGCCTGCCTGAAGACGCGCCGCCTGGGTACGCCGGCGGCACAGCACGATCTGCCCGCCGGGCACGTGACCCGCGCTTGTCAGCCGGGCGTCCTATAATGCGTGCCGCGTGGGTGAGGCAATCAGCCGCCCATACCGCATTTTTTCAGGCATCCGGCATTCAGCAGACGAGGCATCGATGGACGGTTATATCCGCAGCGAGCGGGAAGAATTTTTTGAGCAGTTGTGCATGAGCGTCGACGCGGACGAAGCGCACGAGCAGGAAGCGATCGAGTTCTTCGAGAACCAGTTCGACCAGGCCGACTTCGATCCCGCACAGTGGCTCGACATCGCGCTTTACTATTCGCCGGCGGTGGCGCGCGGCATCGTCGAGATGGTGACGCCCGACGACAAGGCGCGCAGCAATATCGCCGAAGTGATCGCCGACAACCTCGACATTTCGTACGGCGAGGACGAGTGCCAGAAGTTCGCCGAGACTATCGAATTCGCGTTGAACAACGGCGTGCCGGTGGACCTCGATCTGGTGCTCGACGGCTGCCAGCGCGCGATCGACGATCTCGACACCTGGGCCGACGAAGAAACCAAAGCGCCGATCCTGCGTCTGCGTGAAGAATTGCTGCGCCAGCAGGGCGAGCAGTGACGTTGTTTTGATTTTCCCATCGCTTCTTCAACGGATACCGGCTCCCCTGTTTCTTAAGCATGTGCCGAAACCCGCACCCGCGTGCCGCCGCTGACAGGCTGACAGCCAAGGCGCTGCGCGGGCTATGCCGAAATGCTCATTCAAAGCGCCGCGAACTGCCAAGACGGTTGCAAATTGGCTTTCTATATTCGCGCCAGATTGACCGGCATGTGGACGCCGCTGGGCACGCCCCAATCCCCCAAGGGACTTCCTTCGGGGCGGGGACTTCCTACCGGGCGTTTTCCAGCATTGTTCACAGAGACCGATCGTCCGTACCCTTGATGACGCGCGCCATGCGAAGTCCAACCCCTGTTTGCGCGTCGATCCAGCGTTACCGCCTTGCCGCTTTCACACCTGAAATTGTCGATGGAGAGGAGAGAGACCATGAGTCTTCGCAACACGCTGAAACCGCTTGCACTGGTCGTTGGCGCTGTATTCGCGATCGCGCCGCTAGCCAGTTTCGCGGACGACCTGCCGGTGAAGATCGGCTTCGCCGCCCCGCTCACGGGCGCCAACGCCGGCTACGGGAAGGATCTGGAGAACGGCGTCCAGCTTGCGATCGAGGAAGCCAACGCGCAGAAGATCAAGATCGGCGACAAGGTCGCACAATTCCAGCTCGTCGCCGAGGACGATCAGGCCGACCCCCGCATCGGCGTGCAGGCCGCGCAGAAGCTGGTCGACGCGGGCGTGTCGGTGGTCGTGGGCCACTTCAATTCGGGCACGACGATTCCTGCCTCGCAGGTGTATGAGCAGGCCGGCATTCCGGTGATCGACCCGGCGGCCACCAATCCGATCATTACCGGGCGAGGCTTTGCGAACACCTTCATGGTGATCTCCACCGATGCGCAGAACGCCGGCAACGCGGGCGTCTACGCCGTCGAGGTGACGAAGGCCAAACGGATTGCGATCATCGACGACCGCACCGCGTTCGGCCAGGGCGAGGCCGACGAGTTCGAGAAGGCGGTGAAGGCGCATGGCGGCAGCATCGTAACCCGCGAATACACCGACAATCACGCGGTGGACTTCAGCACGCAGATCACCAAGATCAAGGGGACCAATGCGGATCTGATTTTCTTCGGTGGCCTGGATACGCAGGCGGCGGGCTTCGCTAAGCGGATGAAGCAATTGGGGCTGAACGCGCAACTGGTGGGCGGCGGCGGCGTGATGGACCAGGACTTCATCAAGCTAGCCGGCGACGCGGCCGAAGGCGTGATGGCCTGGGAATACGGCAGACCGTTGGCCCAGCTGCCGGGCGGCAAGGACTTTTCCGCGAAATTCAAGAAGCGGTTCGGCGTGGATATCCTCTCGTACGCACCATTTGGGTATGACGGGGCATGGGCCGCGATCAAGGCGATGCAGCAGGCGAAATCCAGTTCCCCAGCGGTCTACCGGCCGGTGCTCAAGGCGATCGACTACGACGGCGTGACCGGGAAAATTTCTTTCGTCAGCACTGGGGCGTTGAAGAGCGGTGCTTCCACGCTGTATCAGGTCAAGAACGGGGCCTGGGTTCCGATCGTGACCAAGAGCGGGAGTTAAGCGTCTCTCTTTGCCCATAACGGCATGGTTGTTCGTGCGGCCGCGGCGGTGCTTTTCTACCGCTGCGGCCGCTGTCACATGGGTCTATTTGACGACCTTCACCACCGCCTCGGAATCGAGATCCCGCTCGATCCGGACAAGATCATCCTTCACCCCGGCAAATTCATCGGCAGAGCACATCTGGTGCCCAAACGCGGCTCGGAGTTGTCGCCTGACCTGCAAGACCCGCGCAACAGGATCGAACACATAGCGAGAAGAAAACTCGAAGAAACGGTCCTTCACGGTGGCATCCGGTGGCACATCCGTCACGCGCACGAAGCCCGGCAGCGTCATTTCCAGCGTCTCATCGAACGCGCCTCCAATACATGCCCACGGCTGTGTTCTTGAAGGCTCCGCCAGCCATACCTGCACCTGCCCGGCCATGCCGCCGGACAAGCTCGTCAGCGCCGGCACAGCGGTCGTTCCGTCGGTCCAGACAAAATGCGTCACTTGTCCCTGCATCGATGTGGAGAAAGGTCCGTCCGTGGCGGTGACGTCACCGGTGCGCAATTGCGCCGTGCCATGCAGGCCGGTCAACAACAGCCGGTTCGCGGCAATCTGTTGCGTGTGCTGCCGCGTTGCCCGTCGAAACGTATTGCGTTCGAGCTCCGCGGTATAGCCGGCATCTTCCACGCGATAAGCGTAGTTCGCCGCCCCGCTCTCGTCGACCGCGATTTGCAGGCGCGCCGTGCGCTCGCGCAACTGGGTAGCCGGCGTGCGAGCCAGCACGCCTTCGTCGACCAGCAACACCGGACGGTCCATCACGCTCGGCGGCAGATAACCAAAACCGATGCCGCCCGCAGTGGTGTCGGCAAATAACGATAACTCAGGAATCCAGACGATTGCATGATTGATCGCGCTTGCGCCGTAGCCGGGCACGTCCGGCAATCTGTAGTACGGCCCGAGATTGAGCAGCACGGCCTCGCTGCGGATACCGACCGCGGCCAGGAGCGCGCTGTACAACGCGACGTGGTCCTTGCAGTCGCCATAGCGGTTGCGCAGGATATCGACTGCCTTATGCGGAACAGCCGCCGTCTCGCCGAGAAACAGCGCCACGTAGCGAATATTCAGACGCATCCAGTCGTACAGTATCTGCGCTTTCGTGCGCGGATCGCTGGCCTCTCCGGTCAGGCGCTGCGCAAGTTGGACGATCGCCGGGGCGCTCATCGTCGCGTCGTTAGCAGCCGCGCGATAACGCGCGGCGAAACTCGCGAAGTCCGCTACCGTCGACACCATCAGACGGTCGCCCCAGTTCGCGTAGCCCACCGCGCCCGCTTCGAGCGGCGCATACGGACCGTGCCGGTAGTCGAACGCGTAGCGGGTGCGTCCGTTTGCCGTGACAGGCGGTAGCGCGACGTAGCCTCGCGCATCGGCATAAAGCGGTATATCCGCGGGCAGATCGAAGATCAGGCGCTGCATCTCGACGGGGTCGCGCGTCGGTTCGACCAGATAGGCGAACGTGCCGGCCTGCAAGGGTTTCGTGCGCGTCTTGCGAAACGCCAGATGCACGCGCGCGCCGGGCTCGACGCCCGGAAAGATCACCGTGCGCAACA
The DNA here is from genome assembly GCF_046030555.1 of Paraburkholderia sediminicola. Lineage (GTDB taxonomy): Bacteria > Pseudomonadota > Gammaproteobacteria > Burkholderiales > Burkholderiaceae > Paraburkholderia > Paraburkholderia sediminicola_E. The sequence goes on from NZ_JAQQCH010000033.1 coordinate 38,317, forward strand.
CGCCGTCTTCGAAACTCGGCGCGCCCGCCGAACGGGGTTCCTGCACGTCGCGGATCGCTTCGGGGCCGACCGGATGCGCAACGCCGTTCGGGTCGATCGTTTCCGCGGTCAGCAATTGCACCTGCTCGATGTCCTTGTTGAACCACACGTAACGTTGCGCGATATCGTCGACGCCGCTTGTCGTGTTCGCCCGCAGGACCGTGTCGTCGTGTTCTTCGATGGAGCCGTCTTTCTGGATCACGAAGAGATGGACGTCGCGCTCCGTCGTCGAGGGGGAGAGGTCCTCGTTGGAGGCGTTGGAGACGTTGGGGGTGCCGGGGGTGCCGGGGGTGCTGAAGGCGTCCGCGGTGCCCGGACCGCTCGCGGCCCCGCCAGCGGCATGCGAGGCGGTTGCGCACGCAACCAGCGCCAACGCGGCGGCCACCTTCATGAACGCGGCGCACCGCGTCATGCGCGACGCGCCCTGCCTCGCGCGCGCCACGCACGCGGACTCGACGCAAACTCCACGCGAAACGCATGATTGAAATTTGACAGATCGTTGAAGCCGCAATCGAGCGCGATATCGACGACCTTCGCGCTATCGTCCTGAAGACGCAGCGCCGCCGCGCGCAATCGCGCCCGCAGCACGTATTGATGCGGTGTCACGCCGGTCACGCGCTGGAACGTGCGCAGGAAGTAGAATTCGCTCAGGCCCGCCGCGGCAGCAAGGCTCGTGAGCGTATGCGGCGCGCCAGGCGTGTCGTCGATCAGCCGCGCCGTCTGTGCAACGCGCGACCAGGCGGCGGCGCTCGCGGGCGGTTCCCAGCGCGTCAATGCGCCCGCCGCCTTGAGCGTCGAGACCGCCAGTTCGACCGCGAGTTCGTCCCAGACCGCGTCGCTTGTGTCCGACGCGCCCGCACAGGCCCGCGCGATCAGCGGTGACAACGCTGGCAGCGACGGGATGCGCGCGCGCCTGAAGTGCGGATTCCCACTCGCGATGCCCGCGTCCGCGGCAAGCCGTTCGAAATACGCGGGCGCGTAGCGGAACGCGATGCAGCGATCGCCGGCCCCATGCCGATGGCCGCATTCGAAACAGTCACCCGTATTGCCGAGCAGCAGCGCGCCGGAAGTGAGCAACTCGCGCCCCGTCCCTGCCCGGTAGCCGAACGAACCGGCGACCACCATCGCGATGCACACGCCCGCGTGCCGTTCTTCGAACGGCTGGTCGCGTGGCCCGAAGGTGCAAAGGATGTCCGCGACATCCCAGTTCGCGCCCTGGGCTAATGGGCGCGCGGTGATGCTGCCGCGCGCGCCTTCCCGTGCCCGTTGCGCAAGCGCCTGCTGCAAAGTGACGGCAATTTTCCCCAAGATGCACCTCGGCTGAGTCCGTATCGTGGTTTTAGCACATCGGCGGCCGGCGCGGTTTTGCCTGTTCCGGCGATGGCGCTTTCACAGAACGCCCGAAGGAGCACACACGATGAACATGCTGGACGATACCGTCGAGCGCGGCTTTCACGCCGCATTGACCGCCCCGGCGCGCGCCGCCGACATCGATGCCGCCGACGACGTCTACGGCTGGCTGATCGGCAGTTGGGACATGGACGTGGTGCATTACCGCGTCGACCTCGGCAACGCGCGCCGCCGCGGCGAGATTCACTTCGGCTGGGTCCTCGAGGGCCGCGCCGTGCAGGACGTGTGGATCATGCCGCCATGCGGCGAGCGACACACCGGGCTCGACACCGGCGACACGATGTACGGCACCACCCTGCGAGTGTGGGACCCAATGCTGCGAGCGTGGCGCGTGACATACATCAATCCGCAGACCGGTCAGCGCGATGAATTGATAGGCCGGCGCATTGGCCACGATCTCGTGCAGATCGGCACGCACGCCGGCGGCACGCCGATCCGGTGGAATTTCACCGATATCACGCAGGATTCGTTTCGATGGACCGGGCTCGCGCTGGCGCAGGACGGCGTGACGTGGACGCTCGAGGCGGAATTTCACGCGCGCCGCCGACGTTAGCGTGCCGCCTCGCAATCAGGGGTTTCAAACCTGCGTATAACCTGCGTATGGTCGAAACCCCCTGCTACGCGCTCAATCCCCCTCCCCGATTTGTCCGAGCAATGCCTGCAACCGCTCCACATGCCTGAGCAGCAAATGCCGATGTTTTTCGATCTGCTCCAACCGCCCGGCCAGGTCGGCCTGAATCGGGTCGTCGAGATCGGCGGCGGCGATCACGTCCTCCACCTTCGATCGCATCGATGAAAGATCCACCGGCGCATGACTCAAATGCCGCTCGAAGCGCCGCACGTCCTGCATCGCCAGATCGCGAATTTTCCGGATATGGGCCTGCCGCCGGTGTGTTTCGGCGTCGAGCGTCTCTTCTTCCACACGTTTGGCCGGACCCGGCTGGCCGAAAATCGGCTCAGGCGGCCGCAGCACCGTCTTCTTGCGCACTGGATGCGCCGTGCCGCGAAAGCGCGCAAGCGGCCGTTCGTTGTCGATCGCCTCGCGTGCCTTGACCGGTATGTCCTGCGCCGTATGCGATGCGTTCATCCAGCCATTCGGCAAGCCCGTGACCGCCTCGATACCGCGCACGAACTCCTCGCTGAATTCGCGCTGGCCGGACAACATCAACTTGAGGTAGCTGGCGGAGAAGGTCATCATGCGCGCCAGACGCGTCGCCGCACCCACCTCGCGGGTCAGCAGCACCAGGTTCGCTCGCCAGACCGGGAGCAGCAATTCGTCGGAATCTTCCATCGCTGGGTCTTCCATCTTTTTGCCCGATGTATGGACGACGTGCTCACACACGTCATCGTTCTGAAAGGGTAGTCGCCTGGGCGCACGGCGCGCAATGTCCGCGCGCGCATCCTGCGACTGTCGATGTGTCGAAATCACACGCTACAGCGCGGCAGCCCGGGGATAACACGCCACGAAGCGCTGCGTTTTGAGTTGACCCATGCATTCGGCCAGCGTTCCTCCGCTATGCGCGCGATGTATGGCATCCTTCGGCACCGTTGCGGCACGTTTCGTGCTGCAACGTCAGCACTACCACCATGTTTTAAGGATTCTGTAATGAAAAAAATCATTCTTGCCCTTGCCGCGGCCATCGTCGCCCTTAGCGCGATCGCTCCCGCCCAAGCCGACGAGCATCATCACCGGGAATGCCACAAAGTGCACGTCCACCATCACTGGGAAAACCGCTGCCACTGATTGCCGCATATCGCCCGCGAGGGTGAACATCAAGAGCCCCGCTTTATACGGGGCTTTTTTTTCGGGCCGCCCAAGGCTGCGTCCCGGCATGTTCTTCAACGCTCTATAAGTTCTGCGCGAAACCGGCAGCATGCAATCACGGACACATGCTGTTACACCTTTGCGGTGCGATGGGACGACTCACGGCGACCTCGCGGAACGCGAAGCGCCATGAATGCGGTGGAAAAGATGAGATGAAAAGCAACGGCAGCAGCGCGGACCGGGTCGACGCGCGCAACCGGTCAGTCACGCTGCCTTGACGCGCTCCAACGCCGTCGCAACCAGTTTTTCCAGCAAGGGTTCGATTTTCACAGCCAGCGTTTCGTCGTACGCATACGGCATCTGCTCCTCCATATACGTAATCTGCGACAGCTCGAGTTGCACCGCGTGCACACCCTGTGACGGCTGCCCGTACTGCCGGGTGATATACCCGCCCTTGAAGCGCCCGTTGGCGACAGCGGAATAACTCCCATGCCGCTCGACCACAGCGGCCAATGCCTCGCCTAATCCGGCCACCGCGCTGGCGCCGTTCGACGTGCCGAAGTTGAAATCCGTCAAACGTCCTTCAAAAAACCGCGGCACATGCGAGCGAATCGAATGCGCTTCCCAGAGCAGCACCTTGCCGTGCTTCGCCTTCAGCGCGGCAATCTCGCTCGCCAGTGCATCGTGATAGGGCTTCCAGTAAGCATCGCGACGACGCGCGACTTCGGCGTCGGTCGGCAGATGGCCTTCGAGGTACAGGGGCTCCTTGTCAAAGGTATCGACCGGCAGCAAACCTGTGGTGTCCTGCCCCGGATACAGATTCGCGCCGTCGGGCGGACGATTCAGATCGATCACATAACGCGCATACGTCGGCGACAGGATCGACGCGCCCATGCGGCGCGCAAACGCGTAGAGACGGTCGAGGTGCCAGTCGCAATCGTCGGTGCGCTGCGCGACCGGCGTCATCGTTGCGGCGATATCGGCGGGGATTTGCGTGCCCAGATGCGGAATCGAAATCAGCAACGGCAGGCTTCCCTGATGCAGCGAAAAAATCGGCGGAGGCGTTGCAGTAGACGAAGCAGTCATGTCAGTCCGGAATCGATAAAAGTCGAAGGCTCAGTTTACTCAGGAAGTCACGCGAGCATTTCACTTCTGTAAGTCGCTTCAGCAACTCACTTGAGCAAATCGGCAAGCGCCACGCGATAGCGCGCGTACGCAGCTTCTTCGTCGCGATGACGGCGATTGTCGACCACCTTGTCGCCGCCTGCGTAGACATCGCGAATCGGCGTCTCGCCATGCTCACAGAATACAACGCCCGAGAGCCACGCGCCCGGCGCGTGTTCGGCGATACTCGAATGATCCGCATCGAGCACCAGCCAGTCGGCACGGCTGCCGGCTTGCAATGCGCCGACCGCGCGGCCCGTTGCATGCGCACCGCCGTCGAGCGCGGCGTCGAACAGACGGTCCGCCACATGCGTGGCCTGCGCCGAAGCCAGCACATTGCGCTGCCGACGCGTGAGACGCTGCCCGTATTCGAGCAATCGCAATTCCGCCCGCCAGTCGACGCCGATATGGCTATCCGACCCGACGCCGATGCGCCCTTGCGCGTCGAGATACTCGTGCGCCGGAAAAATGCCGTCGCCAAGATTGGCTTCGGTGGTCAAACACAAACCGGCGACCGCGCCGCTTTTCGCAAGCGCCAGTGTTTCGTTCGCATCGACGTGCGTCGCGTGCACGAGGCACCAGCGGCTGTCGACGTCGAAGCGATCAAGCAGCCATTGCACCGGCCGCGCACCTTCGGTTTCAACGCAGGCGTCGACCTCGGCAGTTTGCTCGGCGATATGAATGTGGACCGGCGCGCTTCGATCGATGCCGTTCAGCAATGCACGCAACGAATCGGCCGATACCGCGCGCAATGAATGCGGCGCGACGCCATAGCGCAACGCCGCGCTCTCGGGACGCGCCGCGCGCAACGTGCCGAGCAGATCGAGCAGACTCTCCGGCGTATTGATGAAGCGCTGCTGATCTTCACGCGGCGCGCGCGAGCCGAAACCGCTGTACTGATACAGCACGGGCAGCATCGTCATGCCGATACCGCTTGCCGATGCCGCATCCACCACGCGCTGCGCCAGTTCCGCCTGGTTCGCATAGCGGCTGCCATCCGGCGTGTGGTGCACATAATGGAATTCGCAGACCGACGTGTAGCCCGCTTTCAACATCTCGATGTACAGCCACTGCGCGACAGCAGCGAGTCCTTCCGGCGTGATTCGCGCGGCAAAGCGGTACATCAGATCGCGCCAGCTCCAGAAATTATCGGTGGCGCCTGTACCGGATGCCGCGCGATATTCGGTGAGACCGGCCATCGCGCGTTGAAACGCATGCGAGTGAAGATTCGGCATGCCGGGCACCACAGGGCCAGCGGCTTTTTGCACACCGTCAGGAACCGCCGCCGTATCGGGTGTGACCGATGTCAGCGTGCCGTTTGCGTCCCATTCCAGCAGCACATTGCGGCGCCATCCGTCGGGTAAATAGGCGTGATCGGCGAATAGTGATTGTTTTGCTTGCATCATCTCTCAGGCCCTAGCTCAATTCACGCCGCGTATAAACGGTCTCGCCCGCGCGTACGACTCGCGCGCACAACGGACGCCCAATCCAGTAAGCCAGCTCGGCCAGCGACTCCACCGACCACACCGCGAAATCCGCCCCGCGCCCGGCTTGCAGCGAGCCGTGCGTGTCCGCCTTGCCGAGCGCGCGCGCCGCATGCGCTGTCACGCCTTGCAGCACTTCGGGCACGGTCATGCGGAACAGCGTGGTCGCCATGTTCATCATCAGCAGCAGCGAGGTGGTGGGCGACGTGCCGGGATTGCTGTCGGTGGAAATTGCGATCGGCACCTGATAGCGCCGCAGCAAGTCCAAAGGCGGCAATTGCGTCTCGCGGATGAAGTAGTACGCGCCGGGCAGCAGCACGGCGACTGTACCGGACGCTTTCATCGCGGCAACCCCGGCTTCGTCGAGGAATTCGAGGTGATCCGCGGACAGCGCGTGATGACGCGCGGCCAATGCCGTGCCGCCGCCGTTCGACAACTGCTCGGCATGCATCTTCACCGGCAGCTTGTAGCGCTCCGCTGCGTTGAACACACGCTCGCTTTGTTCCAGCGAAAAACCGATGCGCTCGCAGAACACGTCGACGGCATCGACCAGGCCTTCGTCTGCCAACGCGGGCAGCATCGTATTGCAGACTTCGTCGATATAAGCGTCGGCTCTTCCGGCGAATTCGGGCGGCAAGGCGTGTGCACCGAGAAACGTCGTATAGACCGTCACCGGATAGCGCTCGCCCAACTGACGCGCGACGCGCAGCATCTTGCGCTCGCTCGCGAGATCGAGGCCGTAGCCGGATTTGATTTCGATCGCCGTGACGCCTTCGGCGAGCAACGGTTCGAGGCGCGCGGCCGATTGGCGGAACAGCGCGTCTTTCTCGGCGGCACGCGTGGCGCGCACCGTCGACACAATGCCGCCGCCCTGCCGCGCGATTTCTTCATAACTGACGCCCGCGAGACGCTGCGCGAATTCATCCGCACGCTGGCCGCCGTATACCAGATGCGTATGGCAATCGACGAGACCTGGCGTCACCCATGCGCCGTGCAGGTCTTCACGCGGCCATGCGGCGTACTCGGCGGGTAATTCGGAAGCTGCGCCGAGCCATGCGATCTTGCCGTCTTCAACGGCAATCGCAGCATCGGGCAGCGTGTGTTGGGGATCGCCCTCGGGGCAGAGTTTCAGGTGATGCCAGACGGTTTGCTTCATCGCGGGCTCTTTGCAGCTCGTTGCGTGTCTGTGGTGATTCGCGGCGCGCTTTGACTTGCCTTCGCTTAACCTTTGCCAGGATCTAAGCGCGCGTGCGAATCGTCGTCATCGTTGCAGTCTCACGTATAGCGGATGCTGATCGCGAGTAACGCACCAGCGCCCTTGACCGTGCATGACAGCGCGTTCGGCGTGCCGATGTGCAGTGTGTCATCGGCCTCAAGCACTTGCGGTTGCGTGTCACCACCGAGTGTGAGCGAAACCGAACCGCTTGCGCAGAACAACAGCACGACGTCGGCGGACACCGTGCGCTGCGTATCGCCGCGCCACACTTCAGTTTCGCCCACTGCCGCGCCACGGCAGACCATCAGGTTGAAGTCGCGCGTGGCGCCGTCAACGAGGCGTGCATCGATTTGCGCTTCGCCCGCGAACTGCGCGATATCGAGCGGCTGAATCAATGCGAGCGTGTTCACGGCGTGAGTGCTCGCGCCGTCTGTTTCATCGAGCAACATGCCCGCACCCGACAACAACACGAGTGTGCGATCGATGCCCGCGAAACGCGAGAATGGCCCCGCTTGCGCGACATCGGCAATGCTCACGCGCCACACGAATGCATCGAGCCCGGCGCCTTGCGGAAACGCCGCGACTTCACGCGTGACGCCGCCGCCGTTCTTCCACGGCGCCGCCACGAGATCGGCGCCACGGATGAGCGTTGTGCTTGCCATGCTACCGACAGGCGTGCTGTGAAGCGCCACGATCAACGGCCCAGCATCGGCAGATTGAGGCCTGCCTCGCGCGCCGTTTCCTGCGCGAGTTCATAGCCCGCATCCGCGTGACGCATCACACCGGTTGCCGGATCGTTGAACAGCACACGGCCGAGGCGCACCTTCGCGGCGTCCGTGCCGTCAGCGACGATCACAACGCCCGAGTGCTGGCTGAAGCCCATGCCCACTCCACCGCCATGATGCAGCGAGACCCACGACGCGCCGCCTGCCGTGTTCAGCAGTGCGTTGAGCAACGGCCAGTCGCTGACTGCGTCCGAGCCGTCTTTCATCGATTCGGTTTCGCGGTTCGGACTCGCCACCGAACCCGTATCGAGGTGATCGCGGCCGATCACGATCGGTGCCTTCAGCTCGCCGGTCCTGACCATTTCGTTGAACGCCTGGCCCAGACGGTAACGATCCTTCACGCCGACCCAGCAGATCCGCGCCGGCAGGCCCTGGAACGCGATACGTTCGCGCGCCATGTCGAGCCAGTTGTGCAGATGCGGATCGTCAGGGATCAGTTCCTTGACCTTCGCGTCGGTTTTGTAGATGTCTTCCGGATCGCCCGACAGCGCGACCCAGCGGAACGGGCCCTTGCCTTCGCAGAACAACGGACGGATATACGCCGGCACGAAACCCGGGAAATCGAACGCGTTTTCCACGCCCATTTCCAGCGCCATCTGACGGATGTTGTTGCCGTAGTCGAGCGTAGCGGCGCCGCGCTCCTGCAGCGTCAGCATCGCCTGCACCTGCTTGGCCATCGACTGCTTGGCCGGCGTCACAATGCTGTCCGGCGCCGTCTTCATGCGCTCGCGCCAGTCTTCGACGCTCCAGCCTTGCGGCAGGTAACCGTGAATAGGATCGTGAGCGCTAGTCTGGTCGGTCACGCAATCCGGCGTGATGCCGCGCGTCACGCATTCGGCGAACACATCGGCTGCGTTGCCCAGCAGGCCGATCGACACCGGCTTGCCTGCCTTCTTCGCTTCGTCGAGCATGGCGAGCGCTTCGTCGAGCGTCTTCGCTTTCCTGTCGACGTAACGGGTCTTGAGACGAAAGTCGATGCGCGTCTCGTCGCACTCCACGGCGATCATCGAGAAGCCGGCCATGGTTGCCGCCAGCGGCTGCGCGCCGCCCATGCCGCCGAGACCACCCGTCAGAATCCAGCGTCCCGAAGGATCGCCGTTGAAATGCTGGTTCGCCACCGAGAAAAACGTTTCGTAGGTGCCCTGTACGATGCCCTGGCTGCCGATGTAAATCCAGCTACCGGCGGTCATCTGCCCGTACATCATCAGACCCTTGCGATCGAGTTCGTGGAAGTGTTCCCACGTTGCCCAATGCGGCACCAGATTCGAATTCGCCAGCAACACGCGCGGTGCGTCCGCATGCGTCTTGAACACGCCGACCGGCTTGCCCGATTGAATCAGCAGCGTCTCGTCTTCATTCAGGTCCTTCAGCGATGCGAGGATCTGGTCGAAGCAATCCCAGTTGCGCGCGGCACGGCCGATACCGCCGTACACGACCAATGCGTGCGGATGCTCAGCGACTTCCGGGTCCAGATTGTTCTGGATCATCCGGTACGCGGCTTCCGCGATCCAGGTCTTGCAGGTCTTTTCCGGGCCGCGCGGCGCGCGGATCGTGCGGGTCGGGTCCAGACGCGGGTCGATGTGTTTCGGGTTGTTCATGGTGGCCCTCGGGATGCGTGAAAATGTTCGGGAGAAGTTCGGGGAAATGAGTCTGGAAAATGAGTCGGAGAAAGCGGCTAAATCAGAAATGTCCGGTGAAACGATAGCGGTTGCCGGGGTGCCAGAGATTGGCAATCGAAGCGACCTGGCTTTGCGACCACGTGCGCCGATGCAGCACGAGACACGGTTCAAGTTCATCCATGGTCAGCAACTCGCGCGTGTCAGCATCCGCAGCCAATGCTTCAATGCGGTACTCGACGCGCTGCAGCGGCGCCACACGCACCAGATACTGATTCGGCGTGGTGTTCGTGAAGTCCTGTAACGCATATTCGGGCGCGACCGCCGGGTTGACCCAGCGCTCTTCGAGTTGCACCGGCTCGTCGTTTTCGAAATGCAGCACGCGCGAATGAAACACAGGGCTGCCCGCGCTCACCTGCATTTCTTCCGCAAGCGCTTCGTCGGCAATGCTCGCGCCGATGTGCAATACCTTCGCCTGATAACGATGACCGCGCGCGACGATTTCGTCGGAGATGCTGCGGATCGCCACCAGCGTCGATTCGTACTTGGGCCGGGCTACAAACGTGCCCGAGCCCTGCACACGCGTCAGCACCTGTTCCGAGGTCAACTCGCGCAACGCGCGGTTGACCGTCATGCGCGCGACGTTGAATTCGCGTGCAAGCTCGTTTTCGGAGGGCACCTGGTCGCCTTCAGCCCATTCGCCCGCATGGATGCGGCCGAGGATGAAGTCCTTGATGCCCTGATAGGCCGGTGCGTTCATTGGTTTGATTGGCGTGCTTAAACGTGTTTTTCGAGCTTACTGTTCGGATGTGAACGAGAACGGGCTCAGCTTCGCGATCGTGCCGTTCTGCACGAGATGCGTCACAGCCTCGATATCCGGTGCGAAGTAGTGATCGAGTTCGTAATGCGCGACGTCCTTGCGCACCGCGTCCATCACTTTCTGCAGGCTCGGGCTGGTCTTGTGCGGCGCACGCAGGTCGACACCTTGCGCGGCAGCGAGCAACTCGATCGACAGGATGTTCGCGACGTTTTCAGCGATGTCGCCAAGCTTGCGCGCAGCGAACGTGGCCATCGAAACGTGATCTTCCTGGTTCGCGGACGTGGGCAGCGAATCGACCGAAGCCGGATGCGCGAGCGTCTTGTTCTCGGAGGCGAGCGCCGCGGCGGTCACGTGAGCAATCATGAAGCCCGAATTCACACCGCCATCACGCACGAGGAACGGCGGCAGACCCGACAGCGTCGTGTCGATCAGCAGTGCGATGCGGCGTTCGGCCAGCGCGCCGATTTCAGCGACGGCAAGCGCGAGATTGTCAGCGGCGAATGCGACCGGCTCAGCGTGAAAATTGCCGCCCGACAGCACTTCGCCGGTGTCCGGGAAAATCAGCGGATTGTCGGAGACGGCGTTGGCTTCCAGCAGCAACACGTTGGCCGAATGGCGCATCTGGTCCAGACACGCGCCCATCACTTGCGGCTGGCAGCGCAGGCTGTACGGGTCCTGCACCTTGTCGCAATCGGCGTGCGAGACATTGATGCCCGAGCCTTGCAACAGCGAACGGTAAGCCGTTGCCGCATCGATCTGACCTTGATGACCGCGCAGTTCGTGAATGCGCGCGTCGAACGGCTTGACCGAACCCGCTGCTGCGTCCACCGACAACGCGCCCGCCACCAGTGCGGTGCGGTACAGGTCCTCGATGGCGAACATGTTGTAGAGCGCGAGTGCGGTCGACGCTTGCGTGCCGTTCAGCAGCGCCAGACCTTCCTTCGCTTGCAGCGTGAGCGGCTTGAGGCCGATCAGCTTGAGGCCTTCGATAGCCGGCATGCGCTCGCCCTTCGCGAACACGTCGCCGACGCCGAGCAAGGCGGCCGACATATGCGCGAGCGGCGCGAGGTCGCCCGATGCGCCAACCGAACCCTTGACCGGAATCACCGGCAGGACGTCGGCGTTGTACAGCGTGATCAGCGCTTCCATCACTTCACGGCGGATGCCCGAGTGGCCGCGGCCGAGGCTCGACAGCTTCAGCGCGATCAGGAGACGCACGACCGGACGCGACATCGGCTCACCCACGCCGACCGCGTGCGACAGCACCAGATTGCGCTGCAGCAATTCGAGCTGATCATGCGGAATGTGCGTGCTGGCGAGGCGCCCAAAACCCGTATTGATGCCATAGGCCGGTTCGCCCTTCGCGGCGATATCGGCGACGGCTTTGGCGCAGGCGTCGATGGCGGCATGGCTGGCAGGATCGAGTTGCAACGCGACGTGTTCGCGTGCGATCTGGCGCAGTTGCGGGAGGGTCAGGTAGCCGGGCTTCAGAATCATCATGGTGTTGTGTCCTGTCTTGTCTATACAATTCGAGAGAAGTCTACCGTCGCCGTCTTGTATATACAACTTGTTTTTGCGGCTTCCAGCCTGGGAGTTTCCATTAGGACCGGATGCTTGCTGAGCATACATATCGGTTGAGCCGCGGTTTGAAGTGGCAATGCCGATCACACTGCATTTCACACCGTATTCGCTCATTGCGACGGATAACTTGTATATACACGTTCAAAATGCAGGGCGCCAAGCGGACAAAAAGATTCAATGCGCCGGCTGCAGCAACTGGCACGCCGGGGCGACCAATGCGCCCATTCCCCTCGGCGCCGATGCGCCGCTGCCCTGCAATCTCGATGCGCCTCTTCAAGAGTTATAGGAGAACGCGCTGGCGACGCAAAAAAGCCCGCGCACTCATACGAGCCACGGGCTTTGTTCAAACGCACTACTGGCGAAGGACTCGCTAAAGCCTCACCCGCGCCGCAATGAAATCCAGGAAGCACTGCACGCGCCCTGCCAGCGACGCGCTCTGGTAATACACCGCGCTCACCGGCTGCCGTTCATCGACCAGCACGTTGCCGAGAATCGGCACCAGCCGCTCTTCGCGCACGTCGGCGGCGGTCATAAAGTCGGCGAGACAGGCGATGCCCCATCCCGACAGCGCCAACTGACGCAGCGTCTCGCCGCTCGACGCGGTGATCGCCGGCTCGATTTTCAGCGCCTCTGCTTTGCCCTTTCCGCCGCTCCGCAATGGCCAGCGATTCAGATGCTCCGGCGCTGTAAAGCCGATCAGACGATGCTCGCGCAGCGCTTCCACCGACCTCGGCTCGCCGTATTCCGCTAGATACGCTGGACTGGCAAGCACTCTCAGCTTGCTGCTGCCCAAGGTGCGCGCATGCAAGGTCGAATCCTGCAACACGCCGATGCGGATCGCGATATCCACCTTCTGTTCGAGCAGATCGACGATTCGCTCGTTGCTGGTCAACTCCAGACGAATCTCCGGATACAGCGCGGAGAACGCCTTCATATGGGGCGCCACGCAATGAAGCATGAACGGCGACGCCGCATCGACACGCAAACGCCCCGACGGCCGCTCGCGCCCGCGTGTGACGGATTCTTCGGCCTCTTCCATCGCGTCGAGAATGGCCCGGGCCCGCTGCAGGAACGCCTCCCCCTCTTCGGTGAGTTGCAGACGGCGCGTCGTGCGCCGTACCAGCGCCGTGTCGAGTTTCTTTTCGAGGCGCGCGAGCGCCCGGCTGACGCCAGAGACGGTCTGCCCCAACTTCTCCGCCGCCGCGGTGATCGAGCCGCTATCGATCACCGTGACGAACACCAGCAATTCGTCGGTCGAAGTTTTCATTATTGATTTCAAATCAAGATTGATTTGAGACTAACACGCTTTTTGCGAGAATCAAGACGGTGGATACTGCGTGCATGTCACCAAGTTTCCATCCTGGGGAGAACGTCTTGAAGATTTTCATTACTGGCGCAAGCGGCTTTATCGGCGGTTCGATCGCGGCGCACCTCGCACGCGCCGGCCATCAGGTGCGCGGCTTGATCCGCAAGCCCGAACACAGCGCCGAATTGCAACGCCTCGGCATCGAACCTGTCATCGGCACGCTCGACGACCGCGAACTACTGATTGCAGAAGCCAAAGCCGCCGACGCGGTCATCAACGCCGCGAGCAGCGACCATCAAGGCGCGGTGCAAGCGCTGATCGATGGCCTGGCCGGCTCCGGCAAGCCGTTTCTGCATACCAGCGGCTCGAGCATCGTCGGCGATGCATCGGGCGGCGAAGCGGGCTCTGAAGCGGGCAAGGCACGTATCTATCACGAAGACGCGCTGCCCGAGCCGACCGCGGACAAAGCGGCGCGCGTCGCCATCGATCAACTCGTGCTCGACGCAGCGCAGCAGAACATTCGCTCGGCGGTGCTGTGCAATACGCTGATCTATGGTCACGGCGCAGTGCCGGGTAGCGCAAGCGTGCAGTTGCCGCGCCTCGTGCGTCAGGCGCAAAAGAGCGGAGTCGTGCGACATGTGGGCAGTGGCGGCAACATCTGGTCGAACGTGCATATCGACGACGTCGCCGAACTCTATCGCCTCGCGCTGGAGAAGACACCGGCGGGCACGTTCTACTTCGTCGAAAGCGGCGAGGCGTCGTTTCGTGACATGAGCACCGCGATCGCCCGCGTGATGAAACTCGGCGAGGCGCAAGACTGGCCGCTCGAAGAAGCGCAGAAGGAATGGGGCTACGAAATGGCTTCGTACGGGCTGGGTTCGAATAGCCGTGTGCGCGGTGAGCGCGCACGCAAGCTGCTCGGCTGGCAGCCCAAACGTACTTCGGTGATCGACTGGATCGAGCACGACATGATGTCCGCCTAGGGATTGCCGCCGGGGCGCCCCCCAAGAGAACTTCCTCCGGGGCGCCCCCCAAGGGGACTTCCTCCGGGGCGTAATTTGTGTAAGCACAGTCGTTGCGAATCCGTAAGCTCAACTCGCTAGAATCCGCCTCACGTAATAGTGCGATTCGACGATACGAGTCGCGCGCGAGCCCGGATTTAATCGATGAACTTGGCGCTGAACTTCGACTGGCTGACCAACCTGCTAGCGATCCTTTTCGTCGTGGCGTGTCTGTACGACTCACGCTACGACGAATACGGCACGTTGACGCTGTCAGCGGCCGCGATGGGCCTGGTGGTAATGGCGATCGAGCTGTTCCTCAGGCCCGCTTTCGATATGTCGCTTTGAGTTCGACGCTGCGCGAGGCAGCGTCATCAGGTTGAATTCACGCGTCACCGCGCGCCGCATTTCGCGCCGCACCTCGCCGTTGACAGACCATTGCGAGCACAAGCGCGAGCGGCCACGTCAGACCGCGACTTCCGGCGGCGCCTGGCGGAAACAGCGCGTGATCCAGCCGAGATAGCACAGTCCCAGCACGAACCACACCGCACCCAGCACCAGCGCGGTTTTCTCGAGGCTCACCAGCAGCCAGATATCCGCAATCGCGCCGGCCAGCGGAAACAGCAGGCCACCGATCACGCCCATCGCATTCGCACTCCCCTTCGCGTTGAAAAACTGGCGAATCACACACAGATTGACCGCGGTGAACGCGAGAAACGCACCGAAGTTGATGAACGAGGTCGACGTCGCCACATCGAGCTTCAAGGCGACGAGACCGATTGCTCCCGCAATCGCGATGTTCAGCGCCGGTGTCTTGAACTTCGGATGCACGAAACCGAAGATGCGCCTGGGCAATACTTCGTCGCGTCCCATCGCATACAGCAAACGTCCCACGCTTGCCTGCGCCGAGATGCCCGAGGCGAACTGCGCGAGAATCAGGCCGGCCAGAAACACTGTCACGAAGATATCGCCGCCCACTTTGCGCGCGACTTCGAAGGCGGCCGAATCCGGGTCCTTGAACACCGCCCCCGGGTGCGCGAGTTGCACCGTGTACGCGGCGATCACGAAGATCGCGCCGCCGATCAGCGCGATCAGCACGATCGCGCGCGGCATGGTCTTTTCAGGAGCGATGGTTTCTTCGGTCAACGTCGATACCGCGTCGAAGCCGAGATACGAATAGGCAGCAATCGCGGCGCCCGCCATCGTCGCCGATAACGGCACATGCGGCTTGAAGAACGGCTCGGCCGAAATCAAACCGCCGGGGCCGGCCGCCGCGGTCACATAGTGGCAGCACAGTACGACGAACAACGCGACGATCGCGAGTTGCACGACCATCAGCACGATGTTGAAACGGTTCGCGAGCTCGATACCGAGAATGTTCAGCGCGCTCGTCAGGACGATGAACGCAATGATCCAGATCCAGCTCGGAATGTGCGGAAACGCGGCACTGAGATACGCGGCGCCGATCAGCCAGATCACCATCGGCAGGAAAAAGTAATCGAGCAAGGTGGCCCAGCCAATCATGAAACCCAGATGCGGATTGAAGGTTTTGCGCGTGTACGTATAGGCTGAACCCGCCACCGGGAACAGCCGCGCGAGCTTGCCGTAACTGAGCGCGGTGAACACGATAGCGATCAGCGCAATCAGATACGCGAGCGCGGCGGTATCGTTGCTGGCGCTCGCCAGCACGCCGTAGGTGCCGTAAACGATTAGCGGCGCCATATAGGCGAGGCCGAACAGCAGGACGGAAGGCAGGCCAAGCGTACGCTTCAGATGCGCGGCTTGGGGCGCGGCAGGTGCGCCTGCGCGCTCGGTGGGTGATGTTGGGGTCATGCGGTGTCTCCTCTTGCGAATGGGCGAGCTTCGCCAGGGGCGGCGTTAAACGCGTCCCGGTCGAGCTTTGTCGATCAGACCTGCTGGATGCGCGTTTGACGCG
Source organism: Paraburkholderia sediminicola (assembly GCF_046030555.1). Taxonomy (GTDB): domain Bacteria; phylum Pseudomonadota; class Gammaproteobacteria; order Burkholderiales; family Burkholderiaceae; genus Paraburkholderia; species Paraburkholderia sediminicola_E. The sequence continues at coordinate 54,440 of NZ_JAQQCH010000033.1, forward strand.
CAGATGGTTCTTTGCGTGATGTGGGGCGCGTAAGTGCGTAGGTGCGCTTATGTGTGCCCGCACCTACACATCTGCACCTACGTACCCCTCAACGCACGCGGATCACACGCGCACGTTGCCCGTGCTCGCCATCCACTGTCGCGAGGTCGAGCGCAATGCGCGCGTCATGCAGATAACGATAGTGTTCGCGCGCGCCTTCGAGACGCGCCGGATCGAGCGTGGCGCGCAGGACTTTTTCTTCCTGCCCGGCGTCGCACACCACGTCGCCCAATGGATCGATCAGCGCCGATTCGCCGGGGAACGTGAGATTGTCGTCACCTGTACCGATGCGATTCACGAGCGCCGCGAACATCTGATTCTCCATGGCGCGCGCCACGATCGCCCGGCGATGCACCGGCCCGAACGGCTCCATGTTGCCGTTCGTCACGATCAGGAGATCGGCGCCCAACGACGCGACCGCGCGCGCCGTTTCGGGGAACTCGATGTCGTAGCAGATCAGCAGCCCAACGGTCAGGCCCTTGAAGCTGCATACTTCGTAACGGTCGCCCGGTTCGAATACACCCACGTCCGAGGCCCACAGATGAGTCTTGCGATAGCGCAGCGCGATCTCGCCGTGTTCGTCGACCAGCACCGTGGTGTTGAAAAAGCGGTTACCGTCACGCTCGGCGAGACCTACCGCAACCGCAACACGTGCTTCGCGCGCCGCATTGCGCACTGCGGTAAGCGACGGCCCGTCGATCGGTTCGGCGACGTCGCCGATGGTGTGGCGCGTCGGAAAGCCCGACAGCGTGGTCTCCGGAAACACGATCAGATCGGTCCCGGCCGAACGTAGGCCGATGGTCTGCAGCACGCGTTGCACGTTTCTACCGCCCACGCCCGCCGCGCCATCCACAATCGGAATCTGTGCCAGTTCGAGTTGAAGCATTCTGTCTCCTATGTCGACCAGAGTTGGCGCTTTAGCGCTTACTCTAGTCCCATGCAAAGCACTTATTCTGGTCCCATGCAAAATGGTTACGGTCCTTGCCGGACTGCTTCGCGTTAAATAGCGGCTGATATCGGGTCGCCCGCGTTTCAGGTTGGGCCTATTATTACCAGACATATTTTTGTTCGTAATCACCCGGCTGGGTTACCCTCAACGGAGCACGCATGGAACTCGAATGGCGCGATCTGGCCTTTCATCGCGAGATCGGCGCGGTTATCGAAGCACTCGACAGCGCGCAATTCTGGACTCGCCTCACGCGCGCGCTCGAACGCTATGTCGTGTTCGACAACTGGGTCGCGCTGCGCTTCACACCGGGTGTCGCGCCGCTCGTCTGCGCAGAATCGCCCACACCAGACGGCACGGTGGATGCAATGTTCCAGGACTATCTCGCCGCGCTTTATCAACTCGATCCGTTTTATATCGCCGCAACCGAGAAGCCTGCGTCCGGCTTCGTCACACTTGCGGATGTCGCGCCCGACAACTTCTCGATGACCGACTACTACCAACGATACTTCAGAAAAAATATCGTCGGCGATGAAGTGCATTTCAACTACATGATCGACGCGAGGCATACGCTGGCGTTCTCGCTGGGCGCCACCCAGCGCTACGGCGAGCGCGACCTGGCGGTGCTCGCACTTTGTGCGCCATGGGTCATTGCGCTGCTGCGGCAGCGCTTGCCGTACGAGGCATTCGACGCGCCGGAGGCCGCCTCGAGCGCGGCGGTGACGCAAACAACGACGGGCGCAACGACAGAAGCAGGCGCCCCGGCGGACACGCCCACCTATGCCGCACGCTTCGAGCAGGTGTCATCGACGAGCGGACGCTCGCCACTCACAGCACGCGAAGTGGAAGTGGCGATGCTGACCTTGAGCGGATTTTCAACGCGCGCCATCGCGGAGAAACTGGTGATCTCGTTCGAGACGGTGCGCGCGCACAAGAAGCACATCTATACGAAGCTCAACGTCAACTCGCAATCGGAGTTGTTCGCGCTGTTTTATGAAGCAGGACGCAAAGGGGCATGACGTTCCGCTCTTTCCTGCGAGCGCACGACTGACACGCACGACCGCCGCGCGCTTCGTCATCACGATCCGCATGCGGCGCAACCACCCGCCTTCTCTTCATAGCGATCGTGATGCTTGAGCCATTCGCCCATATTCTTCTTCTCGTCGCGGCCTTTCGGCGTGACGTCGAAATGCGCGTATGTGCCAAGGAACTGCTCGCCGCCGCGTCCGTAGGTGGAATACGTGTGATAGACGTCGCCCGCTTCGTCCTTGTAGAACACGCTGTGACCGGGTAGCTCGTCGATGCCGACGTCCTGTTCGGTGAAGTTGTAGAACGCCTTTTTGCTGGCGATCTCCTCCGGCGTGAACGACACGTGATAGTCGAAATTGAAGTCGGTCTCATTCGACGACACCCACGGAAACTTCCAGCCCATCCGTTTTTTGAAAGCCTCGATCTTCGCGAGCGGCCCGCGCGAAACCGCCACGTACGACACGTCGTGATGCTCGAGATGCGTCAGGATGCCGTCCATATGATCCGACACGAACGAGCAGCCGAAGCAGCCCTCTTCCCAATCCGGGCCGAACATGAAGTGATAGACAATCAATTGGCTACGGCCGCCGAACAGATCGGCGAGCGTCTTGCGGCCCTGCGGCGTATCGAACAGGTAGGTCTTGTCGACCTTCACCCAAGGTAGCGCGCGACGTTTGCGGGCAAGTTCATCGCCTGCACGTGTGTACGCTTTCTCTTCGACCAGTAGCGCCTTGCTGGCGGCAAGCCATTCTTCTCTCGTACCAACCCGGTGTTGCGGATCCATGTACGTCTCCTTCTCTGCGTCGTGCAGGTTAGATAGAGCAAAATCACGCGAAGTAGCGTTCCAGCGAATCGAGGCCACCGCTCCAGCCGGCTTGATGCAGATCGCGCGTTTCTTCGTCGACGAACTGCTCGTGCGTGAGTGTCAGCAAGGTGCCGTTACCGTCCGGCCGTAACAGCACCGTGACGAGCGACTCCTGTTCCGGACTCGAACGCCACGCCCATGTGAACACCAGCCTGGCGTCGGGCACCACCTCCAGATACTGGCCGCCAACCTCGATTTCCCGGCCATCCGGCTTGCGATACACAATCGTGAAGCGCCCATCGACGCGCGCCTCCAGTTCCGCGCGAACCACGTCGGAGTCGCCCGGATGCATCCACTTCATGAGCTGCGCCGCCTCCGTCCAGGCGCGGAAGACTTTGGCGGGCGCGGCGTTGAGCCGGCGCTGGAGGGTGAGGCTGGGTTTGGCGGACATGGGGTTTCCTCTTCGACGAAAGCGGCAAGACGATCGAGCGATTGAGACCAGAAGCGCTGATAGCGGGTGAGCCATTCCATGGCTTCCTCCATGGGTCCGCCGCACAGGCGGCAGGCCACCGTACGGCCGGTTTTGCTGCGCGTAATGAGACCGGCCTCGGACAACACGTCGAGGTGCTTCATCACCGCGGGCAACGACATCGCAAACGGCTCGGCGAGCTCACTGACCGACAGATCGCTCAGTTCGGACAGACGCGCGAGCAACGCACGCCGCGTCGGATCGGACAGCGCGGCGAAAGTGCGATCGAGTAGCATTTCATTAAACTTAACCATGAGGTTAAGTATAGAAACACACGTGAGGATGTCAAGGACAGGTACGCACTTTTTTCAAAGCACGCAGGAAGAGGCGAAGGGGATGCTACAAAAAAGATACGCGGCGCATCGCAGATAAAACCCTGCAATACGCCGCGTCAAGGTGGAGAACAACCGACTACACGTTCAAGCAGAGCGCCAGAAAAAAGCCGCCCCACTCTTGCGTTACAGCAAATCGCGCAAAACGCAATGCAGCAGAATCAGATCGCCCAACCGCCGAGATAGAAGCCAACCAGCACGACAGCGATGACCACCGTGCCCACGTTCAGCTTGCGATACTCGCCGCTCACCACGCGGCCGATCACCAGCGTCGCGAAGCCGAGCATGATGCCCGTCACGATATTGGCGGTCAGCACGATGAACACGGCGCACATCAGGCCCGACATCGCGTCGACCATGTCCTCCATGTGCAGCTTGCTCACGTTGGAGAGCATCATCAGACCGACGTACATCAGCGCCGGTGCCGTTGCATACGACGGCACGAGACTGGCCAACGGCGAGAAGAACATCACCACCAGGAACAGCAGACCGACCACCGCCGCCGCCATCCCCGTCTTCGCGCCGGCAGCAACGCCGACCGTCGATTCGATGTAGGCAGCCGCCGGTGCGCCACCGAGCAGGCCCGAGAAAATCGAGCTCAGCGAATCCGCCGTCAACGCACGGCCGCCGTTGATGATGCGACCGTTTTCGTCGAGCTGGCCCGCCTGGCCGGCAACGGCGCGAATCGTGCCGGTTGCGTCGAACACAGCGGTCATCACCAGTGCCAGCACGCTAGGCAAGACGGCCATCGACAGCGCGCCCTTGATGTCCATCGCGCCGATCAGCGAAGCATGGCCCGGTGCACTCAACGCAGGCAGTGCGAACACGCCGTGGAAGGCCACCGCCGGATCGATCAGGAGAGCAATCGCCGAGATCGTAACGATCACGATCAGGATCGAACCCGGCACGCGACGACGCACCAGACCGAAAATCGCAGCCAGCCCCGCCACCGACATGATCGCCGGCAACGCCGTGATATTGCCGAGCGCGACCGGCAGGCCGGCACCCGGATTCTTCACGACCAGACCCACGTCGTTGGCGGCGATCAGCAGCAGGAACAGGCCGATGCCGATCCCCGTGCCATGCGCGATGCCCGTCGGCAGGTTACGCAGAATCCACGAACGCACGCCCGTCACCGAGATGCCGGTGAAGACGACACCCATCAGGAACACCGCGCCGAGTGCGACATTCGGATGCAGACCTTTACCGAGCACGAGGCCGAACGCGGTGAACGCGGTCAGCGAAATCGCGCAGCCGATCGCAATCGGCAGACGCGCCCACACACCCATCAGCAGCGAGCCGAACGCGGTGGTCAGGCACACGGCGACAAACACCGCGCTGGTGTCGAAGCCCGCTTTGCCGAACATGCCCGGCACGACGAACACGGAATAGACCATCGCGAGGAAGGTCGTGATGCCCGCGACGATTTCCGTACGCTGCGAGCTGCCGCGTGAAGAGATTTCGAAGTAGCGGTCGAGAAAGCCCTTTCCGTCGAATGATTCGGCGCCGACTTCAGAAATCGGTTGGGCGTGGGGTTCCATCATGATGAGTGCCTCCTTTATCAGCGTGCTGAAACGGCCCGTATTCCGGCCGCCATCAGGTTCGTCTCGTTGCGTTGATCTAATGTGGTGTGGCAAGGTTTGAACGTCGGCTTGCGATGCGTCCGGGCAACCCGCCTTCCGTCCTTCTTTTGCTGTCTCGAAATGTAGGGCAACACAAATATATCTCCTATCGCATGGATGGCATGCCCGACATGTCGCGATGCTTATATCGTTTAAGGGACGGCAAACCAGGTGGGCGCTCCACGCGTTTACACCTACGGTTTGTCATGAAGTTGTGAAAGGGTTTTGAGGGGTTCAGCGCGCCAAAAACGGCGCCCGGCGCGCGGCCGGACGTTCGCAACGCGGCATGCGTCTTGCGTCGGGGACACCTGTCAGAAGCCCTTCAAAACCGGGCCACCCGACGCCGCGGGTTACACTCTGGCCCTTACCCGACTTAACTGCGGCGGTCCACAGCGCCCGTCCGCACTGGCCGATGGAGTCCTTCTTGATGAGTGGCGGTTTTTCGCGTCCTGCCTGGCGTCTTCTGATCCTTGCTGTGTTCGCGCTATTCGCGCTGTCCGGTTGCAGCCTGCTGTGGGGCCCGGGACAGGCGCCGATTGTCGATGCCACGGTGATGCCCGTCGAACCCGCGAGCGCTCCCGCGGCCGCCTCCGCGCCGGAACCGGTCGAGACGGAAGCGGCCGAACCTGAACAGCAGAAGAAGCCCAGGAAACCGGTCGTCAAGCCGCGCAAGGTCGAACCGCCGCCGCCAGTCGCCACGCCCGCACCGCCGCCCCCTGCGCCCCCGCCGCTGATCGTGCTGCGCACGATCGAGCGCAGCGAGGCGCGCGCCCTGCTCGATAGCGAAGTCCAGAAGCCCGACGGCAAAGTGGTGGGCCGCGCGGTCGATATGATCGCGGATGCGAGCGGCAAGCCGCGCGAGATGGTGGTCAACCTGCAAGGCTTCCTCGGCGTCGGCGATCGCAAGGTCAATTTCCCGTGGAGCGCGTTCCGCTTTACGCCGACCGCGAAGACCGCGCCGATCATGCTCAACGCGGCGGCCGTGCCGACTCCTGCGGCCAAGTCCACTGCCGTGCAATTGCAGCTGATCGACACCGATGTCGAGCGTTCGAACGGCGCCAAGGTCGGCCGCGTGATTGACGTGCTGATCGACGCCAACGCGCAGCCGCAGGCGGTCGTGCTCGACGTCAACGGCATGGTCAGCACCGAGCGGCGCACGATTGCCGCCAACTGGTCGGCGCTGCGTTTTGTCACGAAAGACAAGGAACTGCATCCGCTGATTGATCTGAGCGACGCGCAGATCAATGCAACGCCGCCATACGCCAGCGACAAGCCGATCCGCGCGGTGTCCCCGGCGCCGGCACCCGCTCCGGCGCCCGCACCCGCCGCTGCGGCTTCCGCCGCGCCGGCCACTGCCGTTACGGCGGGTTCCAACGCACGGGCGGCCCGATGATAGGCCGCACTTTGGTAAACGCGCGCAGTCTGCGCGCACTCGATTGGCTGAATTTTTTCGTCGCCAACGTGCAGACGGGTTTCGGGCCGTTCATTGCGTCGTACCTTGCCTCGCACAAGTGGACCCAGGGCGAGATCGGCATGGCGCTGTCGGTCGGCACCATCAGCGCGATGGTGAGCCAGGTACCGGGCGGCGCTGCCGTCGACGCGTTGCGCAACAAGAAAGGCGCGGCCGCATGGGCAATCTTCGCGATCATCTTCAGCGCGGTGCTGCTGGCCGCGAGCCCGACCGTGCTCCCGGTGATTGCCGCCGAGGTGTTCCACGGTTTTGCCAGTTGCATGCTGACGCCGGCGTTGGCCGCGATCTCGTTTGCGCTGGTGGGACGCGCGAATCTGGGCGACCGGCTGGGACGCAATGCCCGCTGGGCGTCGATCGGCAGTGCCGTGGCGGCCGGGCTGATGGGCGTATTCGGCGAATACTATTCGCCGCGCGCGGTGTTCTGGCTGACGGCGGCGCTGGCCGTCCCTGCGCTGTTTGCGCTGACGATGATCCAGCGCACCGACACGATCGAGCTGCCGAAAACCGGGCCGACGCCTGAACAGATCGAACGACGCGAGAGTCTGCGCGAGTTGCTGCGCGACAAGCGGATGCTGTTGTTCGCGGCGTGCATTGTGCTGTTCCATTTGTCGAATGCGGCGATGTTGAATCTTGCTGCCGGCGAAGTGACGGCCGGCATGGGCGACAACGTGCAGCTCGTGATTGCCGCGTGCATCATCGTGCCGCAGGCGATCGTGGCGATGATGTCGCCGTGGGTCGGGCGCTCTGCCGAGCGGTGGGGGCGCAGGCCGATTTTGCTGCTCGGGTTTTCCGCGTTGCCGATACGGGCGTTGTTGTTTGCCGGAATCAGCAGCCCTTATTTGCTGGTGCCGGTGCAGATGCTGGACGGCCTGAGCGCCGCGGTGTTCGGCGTGATGCTGCCGCTGATTGCCGCCGATGTGGCCGGTGGGAAGGGGCGGTATAACCTTTGTATTGGGTTGTTCGGGTTGGCTGCCGGGATTGGGGCGACGTTGAGCACGACGGCTGCTGGGTTTGTGGCGGATCACTTTGGGAACGCGGTGAGTTTTTTTGGGCTTGCTGCTGCGGGCGCGCTTGCGGTTCTGCTCGTGTGGGCGGCGATGCCCGAGACGCGGGATGCAGCTGCGGATGATGCGGCTGCGGCTGTGGGGGATGGGAAGTCGGCTGTTAGATGATCGGTTTTTTTGCCTTTGGCGGCGGCATTTGGGTGGTTTGTGTTTTGCCTGCGGCGGCGCTTTGTTTGTCTGTTCGCTTGCGGCGTTGGCCTTTCCTTGTTTTCTTAGTGGTTTATTAGCG
>NZ_JAQQCH010000034.1:0-58413 GCF_046030555.1 Paraburkholderia sediminicola
GCAAAGAGAAGTAAGTGCCCGCCCCGCACAGGGGCGACACTAATAAACCAATAAGAAAACAAGGAAAGGCCAACCCCACAGGCGAACAGACAAACAAGCGCCCCGCAGCCAAAAAAACCACAGGCCAAAGGCAAAAAAACCACCCCTTAAGCCACCGGCCCTTGCGCCGGCTTCCTCCTCAGGAGAGCATAAAGAATAATCGCCCCAAAGGTCGCGGTACCAATACCACCGAGTCCAAATCCGCCAAGTTTCAACGAAAAATCCCCCGCGCCCAACACAAGGGTCACAGCGGCTACGATCAAATTCCGGTTGTCGGAAAAATCAACTTTATTCACAACCCAGATACGTGCGCCGGTCACGGCGATCAAACCGAACACCACAATCGACACGCCGCCGAGCACCGGCCCCGGAATGGTCTGAATCACCGCCCCAAACTTCGGCGAGAAGCCAAGCACAAGCGCAATAAGCGCGGCAATAACAAACACCAGCGTCGAATAAATCTTGGTCACCGCCATCACGCCAATGTTCTCGGCATAAGTCGTCACCCCGGTGCCGCCAGCAAAGCCAGACAGAATCGTCGCGAGTCCATCGCCGAGAAACGCGCGGCCGACAAAGCGGTCAAGGTTCTGACCGGTCATCGCGCTCACGGCCTTGATGTGCCCGAGATTTTCAGCAACAAGGATCACCGCGATCGGCGCGAGCAAGGTCATCGCCTGCAGGTTGAAAACCGGCGCGGTGAAGTGCGGCATACCGAACCACGCGGCGTTCGCCACAATCGCGAAGTCGATCGGCTTACCCATGCCGAGACCATTCGTGACGATCGCGTAAATCACGTACGCCATCAGCAAGCCGACCAGAATCAGCAGACGCTGCAGCATGCCGCGCGCAAACACCGCGACCGAGCCGACGCACAGCACCGTCACCAGCGCCATCCACGAATCGAAGTTGCTGCCGCTCACGCCATGCACCGCGATCGGCGCAAGATTCAGTCCGATCACGCAGACAATCGCGCCCGTCACCACTGGCGGCATCAGCGCTTCAATCCATCGGGTGCCCACCGCCGACACGATCAGGCCGATGATCGCGTACACCACCCCGCACGCGATGATCCCGCCCAACGCCACCGGAATGTTCATGTTCGGACCGTGGCCGCCATATCCCGTCACCGCGATCACCAGACCGATGAACGCGAAGCTCGAGCCGAGATAGCTCGGCACGCGTCCGCCCACCAGTACGAAGAACAACAGCGTGCCGATCCCCGACATGAAGATGCACAGGTTCGGATCGAAACCCATCAGCAGCGGCGCAAGCACGGTCGAGCCGAACATCGCAACGACGTGCTGAATGCCCATCGCAAACATCTGCGGCCACGCGAGGCGCTCGTCGGTACCAACAATGCGGCCCTCGGCAGCGTCCGGCTGGGCGCGCCAGCGTGGGAAATAGGAATCGGCCATGGCGGGGGTTCTCCTCTGTCGGCGTTATGGTGGACGGCGCAGCGAATCGGCGCCGCCTGGGAATTACGCGCGAGTGTACGGAGAGCCATCAGGCCTGGCAAGCGCGGCTGAAACCACGCAAAGAGCGCTACCCTTGCCGCGCCTCCAGCGAGAACACGGTGACCGCTGCTTGCAACTGCCTTGCCTGGTCCGCCATCGACGCCGCAGCAGCCGCCGCCTGCTCGACCAGCGCCGCGTTCTGCTGGGTCACGTCGTCCATCTGCGCGACGGCACGGTTTACTTCCTCGATGCCGGTGCTCTGCTCCTGCGACGCCGACGAAATCTCACCCATGATGTCGGTCACGCGTTTCACCGCATGCGTGACTTCCGCCATCGTCTGACCGGCCCGCTCGGCCAGTTCAGCGCCGCTGCCCACGCGCGCCGTCGAACTCTCGATCAGCTCCTTGATCTCCTTGGCCGAAACCGCGCTGCGCTGGGCCAGTGAGCGCACTTCTCCCGCCACCACCGCAAAACCGCGACCCTGTTCACCGGCGCGCGCCGCTTCCACCGCAGCGTTCAGCGCGAGAATGTTGGTCTGAAACGCGATCCCTTCGATCACCGCGATGATGTCGGTCATACGCTTCGAGCCGGCCGCCAATTCGCGCATCGTTTCGACCACATCGCCGACCAGATTGCTGCCACGCGCCGCCACTTCCGACGCGCCATGCGCGACACCGCCCGCCTGTTGCGCATTCTCAGCATTCAGCTTCACCGTCGACGTCAATTCCTGCATGCTCGACGCGGTTTCCTGCAACGCGGCAGCCTGCTCTTCAGTCCGCTGCGACAGGTCGGTGTTGCCCTGCGCGATCTCACCCGAGGCCATCAGGATCGATTCGCTCGAATCGCTGATGCCCGACACGATGCCCGCCAATCGCTCACGCATGTTGTGCAGCGCGAACAGCATGCTGTCGGTATCGCCCGCACGGGTGTCGACGCGCACACTCAGGTCACCATCGGCGATACGGTTGGCGATATGCATCGCGTAATCCGGTTCGCCGCCAAGCTGGCGCGCGAGGCGTCGCGCAATCACGGTCGCGAGCAGCGTGCCCGCCGCGATCGCGCCCAGCACCAACACAAGCATCACGACACGCATGTGCTGATACTGGGCGCTCGCCTCCTGCTGCGCTTCGTTGGCTTGTTGACGGCGATAGTCGATCAGCGCCGTGATGCGATCGCGCAACGCCTCGCTCGACGCAATCGCGCGCCGCACGAGTTCGTTGTTGTCGACGCCGGCGGGAATCGGTTCGAGGCCGATCTGCTGATGCACGATACCCTCCCACACCGCCGACTTGCGCAGCACTTCGTCGAACATCTCCTGACCTTTGCTGGTCGCGATGGTCGCGCGATACTGGTCGTAGGCGCCGTGCATCTCCTTGAGCGAGCCCACGATGCTGTCCTTCAACTTTTGACGGCCGGCGTCGTCGGCGGCATAGCCAAGATTCGCGGCGGCAAGATCGGAATCGATCTTGTGGCGGTTCGCCTCTTCCATCCAGTAGAGGCCGTTCATGTGCTGGTCGCAGATGGCGTCGGTAATGTCATGCATTGACGACAACGTCTTCAGCGAAGTCCCGCCGATCACGACGCAGAATCCGATCACAACGGCAAACGCCAACAGCAGCTTCCTGAACACGGTCATGCGGTCGAACCACTTCATCTCACCATCCTTCATAAGTCCTGAGGGGACGCTCGCGCCGCTGCGCCATAGCGAAATATTTCGCGTTTTTTCCGGATACGTGGCGACGCTCCCACCTCTTTTACGGCGGCCGCAACCGAGACTTGAAGCGATAAATGGCGGGAATAACCGGGACAGGATGATGTAAGGAATGCCTGGCACACGGGGCCAGTTCGCTCCAGCAACGTGTTCTGGGCGTCGGCGCAGCGATTGGGATTTGTCTGATATATGGGGATGAGTCGAACTCTTAAACTTTATTTGCTGCGTTCATCTCCATGAGTAAGCGCACGCGATGTTGTTGTAACTCTCCGACTTTCCGCTCACGCTCCCCCGGCGTGAGCGGCTTTTTTTCGTCCATACGTTTCGTTGACCTGCGCACTCGCCAGTGCGCAGTCGAATTACGGATGCGTGACGAACGCACCTTGGGCAAGACGCAGCGTGTGATTGCGCACGTCCTCTGGCCATGCCGCAACGATGTCCTCAAAACGCGACCGGTTGTCGGCGTAGAGCGCGCGCGTTGCATCTTCATAGTCAGGCAGGTTGCCGGCGAGCGCGGTCATGAATCGATACGCCGCTTCTTGCGCCGCGCGTTTGCGGCCCTTGTCCTCGCCCGCAAGCCGCGCCGCCTCGACCAGTTTGCGCAGCGCAACCGAAGCGCCACCCGATTGCCCGTTGAGCCACTCCCAATGACGCGGCAGCAACGTGACCTCTCTTGCCACCACACCGAGCTTGGGACGGCCGCGGCCACGCGGAGCATCGTCTTCTTTGGCGCCTACTGTTGGCTCGGCTTGCTCGCCGGACGCCTGGCTTGCCAGCCGCGCCAGAATCTCTTCGGGTGAGCCGCGCAAATCAAACTCGACCGGACGACTCGTGATGTCGTCGAAAATCAGCACAGGCGCCTGTTCTCCACGCGCCAGCACCTCTCGTACAGCGAGCGCCACCTCGGACACGGGACCCGAGGCGATACGACGATATCCCTCGAAGGCAATGCAGATAGCAGGATGGGGGGTCATGACAAACTCCAGAAAGATGAATTTGTCGGATTATACCCGGATATAAAATAGATGCAACATATTACCCGGGTTAAATTAACCAAGGGACATTGGCCCTTTCGCGCCCTTCATCGCGCTGGCGACACCACGACGCTCTGCCGATGCGTCCGCGCCGCCACCGGATAACACAGCACGCGGTTGCGGCCGGCGTCCTTGGCCTCGTAGAGCGCCTCGTCCGCGGCGTTGACAAGCGCCCGGCTCGTCGCGAATACCTGGTTCCCAGTGCACGCAATGCCGATGCTGACGGTCAGCACATGGTGCGAGCTCGCGACATGGCGAAGCTCGAGCGCCTGAATCTCGGCGCGAATTTTCTCGGCGATGTTGAGCGCCCCGGCTTCGTCGGTATCCGGCAGCAGCACGGCGAACTCTTCGCCGCCGTAGCGCGCCGCGGTGTCGCCCGGGCGCCGCACGCTCTGCCCGATGCAGCGCGCCACGGCGATGAGTGCATCGTCGCCGGCCGAATGGCCGTAGAGATCGTTGAAGCCCTTGAACGTGTCGACGTCGATCAGCAGCATCGACAACGGCCACCCGTTGCGTTGCGCGCGGCGCCACTCCTCCTCCGCGTGTTCCTCGAAGGTGCGGCGGTTGTTCAGGCCGGTCAGCCCGTCGGTGCACGCCAGCACGCGCAACTCTTCTTCGGCCGCGCGGCGCTGCCGCAGTTGCTGCGAGAAGAGAACGGCGAGCGCGATGATCGCGAGGTCGAGCGCCGCGATCAGCGAGCCGATGATCCACGCGCGACGCCGCCATTCCACATAGATATCGTGCGTCGAGAGCGCGACATCGAGAATCAGCGGATACATATCGATATGGCGGAACGCGTACCAGCGCTCGACGCCGTCGATCGCCGCCGTGCCGAAGAAGTCCCCGCTCGGCTGGCCAGTAAAGCGCGAATAGTTCGAGGTGCCGGTCAGATTGAGACCGATGATCTTCGCGTCGTAGGGGCGCCGCATCAGCATCGTGCCGTCGCTCAACATCAGCGCCATCGAACCACCCGCGCCGAGATTCATGCCGGCGAACAGATGCCTGAAGTAGGTGAGTCGCATCGTGCCGACCACCACGCCGCCGAAGCTGCCGTCCGGCCGCGAGATGCGGCGGCTCAATGCAATGCTTACGTCCTTGCCGGTTATCTTGGGCTGGAAGGGATGGCTGACATACAGGCCAACATTGGGAGAATCGCGCTGAACTTTGAAGTAATCGCGGTCGGCAAGATTGACTGGGCGCGGAGGCGTTGATTGCGAATCGAACATGACGTTGCCGGCTGCATCGACGACGAGAAGCGAACCCAGGTCTTTTGCGCTGGCGGAGCCGTCGAACAGCACCATCTGACGAATCGCCGGCGGCAAGTCCAGTACGCCGGGTTGTTTCAGGCCGTCGATTACCGCCCGTAGCGACAGGTCGTAGATCTCGAGATTGCGCGACACGTCGCGTTCAACCAGCAGAGAGACGTTGAAGACGGAATCCTGTGCGCGCCGCAGCGCGTCATCGCGCATCTGCGCCAATACCCATACCGCAATCGCGAGGATCGCACTGGCCAGCACGATGCTGATGGCAATCACGATGTTCGGTCGGCGCGTCACCATGAGCTTTTCATTCGAGCATGCGCTGACCCACGCGCGTGAAGAAATTGGCCGCGTCCGGAAGGCGCGTCCTGTGAACCGGTAGCCTACCAGACGCTGAGGCGCGTCAAACGAGGGAAATGACCCGTCTTTTGGCGGCCTGCGCGAAAATTCCGACGATGGCGTGCCTCATACCACGGCCGCCAGCACTGGCGCGGCGCCGGCGCCCTGCCTCCAGAACGGCACAGAGCGCAGATGGGCCGTCCGCAAGCGTGCCCGGCAAAAGGCAAAGCAGGAGGCAGCCGTCACGCCCGCCCGGGCGCTCAATTGGCGTGCAGATCGAGCGCCGGCTCGGAAGCGGCGCGGCTGAGCACGCGGATATCGGCGACCTCGAGCACCGCTTTGGCGGCGCCATGGCGCGCGACCTGCAGCATCGCCTGGCCAATGTCTTCGGTACTCAGAATGTAGTTGGGGAAAAGCGCGCGCAGCGTCGACAGGAGAGGTTTGGCCACTGTGTAGAACAAACGGTACGAGCGGGTCTTCGAGCGAGCGCCGTTCAGCGGCTCGATCACACCGGGACGAAACAGGTAGACCGCCTTGAACGGCAGCCGCCGCAGGGCGTTCTCGGTCTTGCCCTTGACCCGCGCCCACATGCTGCGGCCGCGTTCGGTGCTGTCGGTGCTTGCACCGGACACGTAGACGAAGGTCATCTGCGGATTGAGACGCGCAAGCGTCTGCGCCGCGGCCAGCGTCAGGTCATACGTGAGGCGCGCATAGTCGGCCTCCTGCATGCCGGCGGATGAGACGCCCAAACAGAAAAAGCACGCGTCGAAACCCGTCAGCGACGCTTCTACTGCCCGGTAGTCCATCAGGTCCGGCTGAACCAGTTCGACAAGGCGCGGATCGAGCTGGCCAGTGCGAGTACGGCCAACGGTCTGAACCGCCTCGACGTCGGGCGCCCGCAGGCATTCGCGCAACACGCCCTGGCCGACCATACCGGTCGCGCCGAATATCAAAACCTTCATGATGTATGCTCCGTGATCGCGCTCGGCCTGCGCGCGCTGGTCAATCCTTCGAATATGTCGCACAAGCGGGCGGCGACCGCTGTGTCCTAAGCCCGCCGGGAGAATTGAGCGTCGCCCGGCGGCCCCTTCAACTCGAAAACGCCGCGTGGCCCGTCATAGCCAGATCGGCGCTCAAGCTTTCGCCGATGCACTGGGAAACGCCGGCAGCGGCGCGGCCGCGGAGAAATCGGTCGCTGTACTGATCGCTCGCCACGCTTCCGCGCTTGCAGCACGGGCTTTGTCGCCTTCACCGGCGTAATGCAGTGCGTCACTACCCAGCAGAAGATGGGCCGGCAACGAATCGTGATACGCCAGTTTCAGGACGACTTGCGCAACCTTCGCCGGATCGCTGGTTTCGTGGCCGATGTGTTGGGACAGCATATCCACTATCGCGCCCACCGACGGCACATAATCCGGCAGTAACTCTGGTATCGCGCCGCTCGCCTCCGTACCCCAGTCTGTTTTCATGCCACCAGGCTCGAGCGCAGTCACGTGAACGCCGAACGGCGCAAGCTCCTGGCCGATCACCTCGGTGAAACCGCCGACCGCCCACTTCGCCGCCTGATAGGCGCTCAATCCCGCGATCCCGACACGGCCGCCCACCGACGAAATCTGGATCACGTGGCCGGATCGCTGCTTCCGCAGCACCGGGAGCGCCGCGCGCGTGACGTTAACCACACCATAGAAGTTGGTGTCGATCTGCGCACGAAAATCGTCCTCGGTGGTTTGCTCGAACGGCGCCAGATGACCAAAGCCCGCATTGTTCACGACGACATCGAGCCGGCCGAAGGCATCGACAGCAGCCTGCACCGCATTGCGTGCCGCTGCCGGATCCGTAACATCCAGCGCAACGGCCCGAACCTGCTCGCCATAGCGTGTCAGCAGATCGTCCAACTGACGCGGATCGCGCGCTGTCGCCAGGACGCGCTCACCGGCGCGCAATGCTGCTTCGACAATTTCACGCCCAAGCCCGCGGGCACTTCCTGTAACCAACCAGACCTTCGACATCGTATGCTCCTTCATTTAAATGAGCATGTAAGCACTCATTAATTGGACAAAAAATTTAGTTCTGGGCAATCGCGTGCCAGAACGCCTCAAAGCCGGCCTTGCGATAACGGTCGGCCTCGCCCGGTTCGCGAGCGATGAAATCCATGGTGGTTTCCGCCAGCGCCGCCATGATCGCCGACAGGAAAGCCGGCGGATGATCACGCAAGGCGCCGCTCGCCACGCTTGCCTGAATCATGGTGTTGATGTCCGCGAAAGACTCCATGCCGGTCGCGCGCGTGCAGTCGGTCAGCCGCTCCGACACGGACAACTGCGCCATCGCCCGGCGCTTTTGCGGCTGCGCCACGCCCCAGTCGACGAACTTGTCCCACACGTATTGGGCGCGATCGCGCACGCTGGCTTGCTTCGGGTAAGTCGTCATCATCACTTCGCGCAACTCCGCCTTGATGTCCAGGTAGAGCTGGTTCAGCAACTCGTCCTTATTGTCAAAGTAGGTGAACAGCGTTCCTTCAGCCACACCCGCGAGTTTTGCGATGCGTGCGGTGGGCGCGCTCAGGCCCTGCTCGGCAATGACCTCGGTTGCGGCCGCCAGGATGGCGTTGCGCTTGTCTTCGCTTTTCGGACGGGCCATACGTGGTTCGCTTCGATTACAAATCTATAAATGAGTGATTGCTCAATCATATCCAGGAATGCCCGCTTGTTCAAGCCGTTTTATTGATGCTGCCCGGGTGGCACTGGAAGGTCATTTGCTCAGGCGGCGGGCACCGGAACACGAAACGAAAATGCAATTAAATGCTTTCATGTTGCGCCAAAATATATTCAAATCCCTCGCAAATGATGATTTCTTCGCGCATCGCGTGCAAGTTTGCTAGAGAAATACCCGCAATTCCTTAAGTACATGGGGCTCCGATCCGATAACCGGTAAATGGGATACTCATTTGTTGTCCGACATTCGGCGCGTTTTAGCGATGCGTTTGATGGAGGGCATGAAGGGTAAACCGCGCGGGGCTGCCGGGATGATCGGCAGCCAGATAGACGCTCCCATACCCGGACCTGAGAGTCCATTGCGAACGCTTTACCGTTTCGTTATTGGAGAAAAAAATCGTGGCACTCAAAAACCTCACCATCAAGACCAAACTCATTGCCGGCTTCGGCATGCTGTCTCTTATTGTCGTCGCGGTTTCCGGCCTTTCCCTGAAGGCGCTGAGCGATTCAACCGATGGGTTTTCAAACTTTGTACGCGGTATCAACGCACGCGCTGACATGGTCGTGCAGGTTCGAACCGCTGTCGACCGCAGGGCGATTGCGGCGCGCAACCTTGTGCTCGTCACCAAGCCCCAGGACCTCGAAATAGAAAAAGCCGATGTAACGCGCGCGCATGAAAATGTGCAAGCCGACCTGAAAAAGCTCAACGACATGATCGCTAACGCGACTGATACGACGGAGAAAGCACGCAGCCTTGTTGCCGAGATCAACCGGGTCGAATCGGCGTATGGTCCGGTTGCCACCAACATCGTCAATCTCGCGCTTACCAACAAGCGCGACGAGGCGATCGTCGAAATGGACGACCATTGCCGACCGCTGCTCGCCGCGCTGATTCGCGCGACTGACGCGTATGCCGACTACACGCACACACGTCAGGAACAACTTATCAACGAATACACGGCGCATTACGAGAACCAGCGCAATCTGCTGATCACTATCTGCCTTATCGCGTTGGCGCTCGCTGTCAGCGCGTGCGTGGTGATCACGCGCGCCGTGACCGGGCCGCTGCGTTTTGCGATCGACGTCGCGCGTACCGTGTCGGAAGGCGATCTGCGCACGCGCATCACCGTCGACGGCAGCGACGAAACCAGCAAATTGCTGACCGCCCTGCGCGAAATGAACGAGCGGTTGACGGCGATCGTTGGACGAGTGCGCGACAGCAGCGCCAGTATCGCTGGCGCAGCGCGTCAGATCGCAGCGGGCAATATGGACCTGAGCCAGCGCACTGAGCAGCAGGCTGCTTCGTTGCAGGAAACCGCTTCGAGCATGGAGGAACTCACTTCCACCGTTAAGCAGAACGCCGACAACGCGCAGCAAGGCAGCACGCTGGCTGCGAATGCTTCTTCGGTGGCGCAAAAAGGTAGCGAGGTCGTCGGTCAGGTGGTGAACACGATGCATGACATCAGCGACAGTTCGGCCAAGATCGCGGACATCACAGGCATCATCGAAGGCATTGCGTTCCAGACGAACATCCTGGCGTTGAACGCGGCCGTTGAAGCCGCGCGTGCGGGCGAACAAGGCCGGGGTTTCGCGGTGGTCGCGAGCGAAGTCAGAAGTCTGGCCCAACGTTCTTCGAGCGCTGCAAAGGAGATCAAGGATCTGATCACCAACTCCGTGGACAAGATCCGCGACGGTTCGGCGCTTGCAGGCGAGGCGGGCAAGACAATGGCCGAAGTGACTCAGGCTGTAGCACGCGTGACCGACATCATGTCGGAGATCGCCGCGGCATCGACCGAACAGAGCCGTGGGATCGAACAGGTCAACCTTGCGATTACCCAGATGGACAACGTCACGCAACAGAATGCGGCTTTGGTGGAGGAGGCAGCGGCGGCTTCGCGGTCAATGGAAGATCAGGGGCAACAGCTGAACGAAGCCGTGGCATTTTTTCAGGTGAAGGATGTTGCACCTGCGGTTGCGGCTGTTCCTGCCCGGCGTGAAGCGCCGCGGCGCGAGGTAGCTGCTGCTGTTGCAATTGCCCCGAAGCGCGTTGCGCGGGCCACGGCAGTTGCGCCGGTTCCCGCGCTTGCTACTGCGGCTGCAGGCGTGGATGACGGATGGGATAAGTTCTAATCGGAGTCTTTCCGATGACGCGTCGCTCACCTCATGGGCGACGCGTGAGCGAAATCACAAGCAATGCTCAAGGGAGCAGACGGCAGGGTATTCGCAGCGGCGGGTAGAAAACCCGACGCCAGAAATGCGAAAACCGGCGTATAGCCGGTTTTCACCTGGAAACAGAATCCTCTTGGTGGAGAGGAGGAGGATCGAACTCCCGACCTTCGCATTGCGAACGCGACGCTCTCCCAGCTGAGCTACCCCCCCAACGTGCAAACAATTCTAGCACAGGCATTTTGCGTTTGGCCAAGCCCCCTGGGCGGCAAAACCCGATGGCAAAACTTCACTTCGACGGGGCGCCAGCCAGCACCCAATCCACCACCGTGCGAATGTCAGGATCGCTCATCGATTGATGCGCCGGCATCGGAATCATGCCCCACACGCCGGAGCCGCCCTCCTTTACCTTGCGCGCCAATTTTGCCGGCGCTTGCGCATCGCCCTTGTACTTTGCAGCGATCTGCTGGAACGACGGGCCGACCAGTTTACGGTCCACCGCATGACATCCCATGCAGGCATTCGAGTTAGCAACGATCTGACCTCGCGGCGCGTCGGCCGCACGCGCTGAAGATGCCAAAGCCCCCACCAACGCGTTAACTGTCAACATCGCGGCAACAGACGCGGCGCCCCGCTTCATGGCGTCGTTGCCGCCGGATTACCCGGATGCACCGAGTTCGAATTGCTGACCGGCGCCGGCGCCTGCTGATCGAGCGGACGCGAACTTACCGATGAATCGGGAATCGCACCGACGGTCGGCACGCTCGCGTCAGGCTGCGAAGCGGCTACCGGCGCGGTCGCCGCTGCAGCGGCAGCCGCCGCCGCTTCCTGCGGCTGGATGTACTGGAACACCTTGACGACCTGCGTCACACCCGGCACGCGGCTCGCGACGTCGGCGCCGCGATTGCCTTCGTCCATCGTGACAAGCCCCATCAGATACACCGAGCCACGCTCGGCCACGACCTTGAAGTTGTTCGCCGAAATGTTCTTTTCGGCGATCAGCGCGGTCTTCACGCGCGTTTCCAGGTACGTATCATTGGTGCGCGACGAGAACGAGCTCGCCGGCATAATCGCCAGTTCGTTGACGATCGTGTTCACGTTGTTCAAACCACGTACGATGGTTTCGGCCCGCTGCTTCGACGCGTCCCCCGCCACTTCGCCGGTCAGCAGCACGCGGCGGTTGAACACCGCCACGTTGACGTGCGCACTGTCGGGCAAGTTCTGGCTGATCTGCGACAGCGCCTTCACCTGCAACTCGCGATCCTCGGTCTGCGCGCCGAGCGTGCGCCGGTCGGTCGCCATCAGCGCGCCGCCGCCCGCCGCGCCGGCAACGGCCAGAAAGCAACCCTGCAATGTCGCGGACAGTCCCGCCGCGAACCCAACCACCAGCACGGTTCTCACCAGTGTCTTCTTGACGCGGAATACGCTCATCAACTAGCTCTCCTTCGGAATCAGTCTCAGTCTTCGCCCAGCAACATGGCGTCAATGCCGTCGCACAGACAATGGATGGTCAGCAAATGCACTTCCTGAATACGCGCAGTGCGATCGGACGGTACACAAATGTGGATATCGGTATCGCCCAGTACTTCCTGCATACGACCGCCGCCCTTACCGGTCAGCGCGACCACGATCATCTCGCGTTCGTGCGCGGCCTCGATCGCGGCCAGCACATTGGCGGAATTGCCGGACGTGGTGATTGCCAGCAGCACATCGCCAGGCTGGCCGAGGGCCCACACCTGCTTCGAAAAAATCTGCTCGAATGAGTAGTCGTTGGCGATGGCGGTGAGCACCGACGTGTCGGTGGACAGCGCGATCGCCGGTAAGCCCGGGCGCTCACGCTCGAAGCGGCCGATCAGTTCAGCGGCGAAATGCTGCGAGTCGGCCGCCGAGCCGCCATTGCCGCACGCAAGAATGCGGCTACCGTTGGCAAGCGCTGCGAACATCGTGTCGATCGCAGCGGCGATCGGCATCGACAGTGTTTCGAGGGCTTCGAGTTTGACTGCCGCGCTGTCGCGGAAGTGTTGTTGAATGCGTTCGACTGACATCGAGTCTCTTTTTTCTACCGCGAATGGACCGCAAGGCGCGGCCGTGTTGTGAAGTCGTACCGCTCGGATGAACCATACCGGCAACGCAGTGCGTATGCGCAAAATCATCGCGAAATGCAGCGTTTCCTCGCTGCTTCCTGTATGCCGGCGTCGTCCACGAGGCCCGCACGCGAGCGCAAGTTTATCGCACTCACGCGCGTTCTCCGCGCACTGCGTCAGACTTCGTCGGCGCGAAATGCATCCCGCAGCCATACGAGCCGGCCCGCTTCGAACGCAATCACGTCAAAACGGCACGCGGGCTCGTCACACGAACGTCTGCTGCGGGTTGCCAGGTAATGCCGCGCGGCACGCACGATCCGCCGCTTCTTTTGCCACCCGATGCTCGCTGCCGCGCCGCCGTAATGCTGCTGCGCGCGCGCTCGTACTTCGACGAACACCAGCGCGCCGTCACGGTCGCGCATCACCAGATCGATCTCACCGCCCCGGCATAGCACATTGCGCGCGACGAAACGCAGACGCTGCCGCTGCAAAAACTCCATCGCACGCGCCTCGAAAGCCGCGCCGACGAGTTTGGACCCCGTTGGTCTCGAAAAGTTGTGGCCGTCGGCCCGCGCACTCACCTGCCCACCACCCGGCTCACGCGCCGCTGCGTGGCACAATGGCGGCCTCGTTCCGTCTGTCTGCGTCTTCTGCCTCATGACTCCTCTCTCCGAACTCGCGCAAGGGCAGCAGTACCCTGCTGCCGCGCTGTATGTGGTGGCCACGCCGATCGGCAACATCGCCGATGTCACGCTGCGCGCGTTGCATGTGCTCGGACTGGTGGATCGCATCGCCGCCGAAGACACCCGCAACACAGGTCAATTGCTCGCGCGCTACGGCATCTCGAAACCGCTCGTGGCGGTTCATCAGCACAACGAGCGGGCCGCGGCGCTGCGCCTGATCGAACACCTGCAAGCAGGCGAACGCGTGGCCTACGTCTCCGATGCGGGCACGCCCGGCATTTCGGATCCCGGCGCGAAACTCGTCGACGCCGTGCGCGAAGCCGGTTTCCCGGTCATCCCGCTGCCTGGCGCAAGCGCGCTCGCCACTGCCTTGAGCGCGGCCGGCGACTGGGTCGCGACGTTCTCGTTCCTCGGCTTCCTGCCGCCGAAGGCCAAAGCACGCGCTGCGGCTCTGCAACCGCTCGCGAACCATCCGCACGCCATGGTGTTCTACGAAGCACCGCACCGGATCGTCGAAACGGTGCAGGCGCTGGCCGACGCATTCGGCGGCGAGCGCAAGCTCCTGATCGCACGGGAATTAACGAAGTTACATGAAGCGCTGCACCGCGGCACCCTGGCCGAAGGGCCAACGTGGCTCGCCGCCGAGCCGAACCGGCAACGCGGTGAGTTCGTACTGGTGGTGGAAGGCGCGCAGCCGGAAATCGCAGGCGAACACGATCACGACGCGTTGCTGGGCATTCTGCTTGAAGAGTTGACGGTGAGCAGCGCGGCAAAAGTCGCGGCGACCCTCACCGGAGCATCGCGCAACGCACTCTATACGCGTGCTTTGGCGCTGAAGAAAGACGAGGAATAGAGCGCATAGGCAAAAGAAAAGGGTCGCGCCATGAAAAACACCCCAAAGGTTGGATCGGCGTCCAACTTTTGGGGTGCACTTCACGATGCGACCCTTCGTCTTTCGGCAAACACGGCATGCGATGCCGCCGTGCTGCCCGGCGTCACGAACGCGCTTGCGGCGCGCCCGCGGCCATTACATTACTTCTCTGCGGTCGAACCGGAGTTCGACGCCAGCATTTCATTACGCGCAGCGCGTGCTTCCTGCTGCGTCAAACCTTCGATCTGTACACGTGCAGTACCGGCATGGCGCATGTCGAGCGCGGCGGCAGCAGCCATCGACAGGTCGATGATCCGGCCGCGTGCATACGGACCACGGTCATTGATGCGTACGACGACCGAGCGCGAAGTGGCCGGATTGGTCACGCGAACATACGAGCCGAGCGGCAACGTACGGTGTGCCGCGGTCAACGCGTGCATGTCGAAACGTTCGCCATTGGCAGTGCGGCGGCCATGGAAACCGCGGCCGTACCACGAAGCGCGGCCGGTTTGATGAAAGTCCGAAATGCTCGAACCGTCGTCCGTCAGCGGTTTGGCATCAGCCAGCGATGAGCCTTTGGCGGCTGCGTCGGAGGCCGGCGCGCTACCGAAGGATTGCGGGCCGAACGAGCCTGCCTGCGCGCTCTTCGTGCTCAGCGGCATGCCGCTTTCGGACGTGCTGCTCGCGCCCGGAGGCATGGCACAGCCGGCCAGCACAAAAAAGGCAAAAAGAGTCCCCAGACTGCGGGATAACCGAGTTTTCATAAGACGTGCAATCAAATTGTCGAGCCGCATCACGCGAAAAGTTGAGCGTGTTGCCTGCGACTCCGGCGGCAATGGGCGACAACGCGCCGCGCAGAAAAGCGCAGTACGTCAAAGCCCGGATGCGGCTACCCAGCCGCTACCGCACGGTTAATTTTCACGTCTGGCGCAACCTGTCCCCGGCAGCCTGACCAGACCCCACATGCCGCCATCGAACGTGGCAAACACGTTCTTGCGCGCGGAACTCAGCGCGCAGGAACAGCGGCGTAGGCCCCACCCAGCGTCACGGCATTTAAGTCCGTTGCAGGCGCGCGGCGCCCGGCTGGGTAAGACGTGTGCATCGAATGCATCGATACCTGATGGCCGCCGATAAAGCACGACGGCCCATACTTGAGTGGCGATCCGCATTCCCATTTTTGATGGGGACGCATCGCCTTGTGGCATGCACAATTCCCTGTGCATAGACGCATTATACCCAAAAGAAAATTTTGGGATGGCAAGCGACTGAAATCCTTGATGAATTTTCACTCTTGCTGCAAAAATAGGCAGCCGAAAGCCCGCCGCAGCGGGGCTTCGACGCCCTCGACGGACGCTGGCGAGACGCCGGTACAATCAACGTTTTTCCAGCGGCGCCGTCATCCATGAAAGTCACCTTGATCCCCGTCACGCCGTTCCAGCAGAACAGCTCGCTACTCGTTTGCGAGGCAACCGGGCGCGCGGCCGTCGTCGATCCGGGCGGCGACCTGGATGTCATCCAGGGTGAAATCGCGCGCCAGAATGTGACGGTTGAAAAAGTATTTCTCACGCATGGCCACATCGATCACTGTGCCGGCGCGAAGACGCTCGCCACACATTACGGCGTACCAATCGAAGGCCCGCATCCCGACGAAAGCTTCTGGCTCGACAAGCTGCCGGATCAAAGCACGCGCTTCGGCTTTCCCGCGGCCGAGGCGTTCGAGCCGGACCGTTGGCTTCAAGACGGCGAAACCGTGCAATTCGGTGACGAAACCCTCGAGGTCTATCACTGCCCCGGGCACACACCGGGCCACGTGGTGTTTTTCAGCCGCGCGCATCGGCTCGCGCTGGTGGGCGATGTGCTGTTCGCGGGCTCGATCGGCCGCACGGATTTTCCGCGCGGCAATCACGCCGACCTGGTACGCGCGATCCGCGAAAAACTCTGGCCGCTCGGCGACGACGTCACCTTCGTTCCCGGCCACGGTCCCACCTCCACGTTCGGCGCCGAACGCCGCACCAATCCGTATGTGGCCGACGGAGTCAAAGCATGAGCAGCGAAATCTATGTGAGCACCGATGTTGAAGCAGACGGTCCGATTCCCGGCCCGCATTCAATGCTCAGTTTCGCCTCCGCCGCGTACACGGAAGACAAGCAGCTGATCGCCACCTTCTCGGCAAATCTCGAATTGCTCGACGGCGCGAGGCCGCATCCTGTGCAGGAGGCATGGTGGAAAACGCAGCCTGAAGCATGGGAAGCCTGCCGCAAGGATTTGCAGGATCCGCTGGCCGCGCTGACGGCCTACGTCGAGTGGGTCGAAGCGTTGCCGGGTAAGCCAGTGTTCGTGGCGATGCCGGCCGGTTTCGACTTCACCTATATGTTCTGGTACATGATGCGGTTTGTCGGCCGCTGCCCGTTTTCGTGGTCGGCGCTCGATATCAAAACGCTGGCCTTCGCATTGACCGGCCTGCCGTATCGCAAGAACATCAAGCCACGCTTCCCGAAGCACTGGTTCGACGAACATCCGCACACGCATGTCGCGCTGGACGATGCGATCGAACAGGGCGCGCTCTTCTGCAACATGCTCAAGGATCTGCGCGCCGTTCAGGCGGCCACACTGGCGGCGAATAAAGATGGGGACGCCTCAGGGCAAAACGCCGCTGCGGAACCGGCAAATTAGGTAATCTCCCTCGTCGAGGCCGTTTTACGTTGCGTTTCGTTTTCGCGCCCTCTACTATGCGTTGATACGGCGACGCCAACGGAGGCGCAGTTGACACTCGATACCTTCTCTCAAAAAATCCTGCGCCTGCTACAGCTCGACGCACGCCGATCCGTGCAAGAGATTTCCGACCAGGTCGGCCTCTCGAGCACCCCATGCTGGCGCCGTATCAAGGATATGGAGCAATCCGGGGTGATCCAGCGCTACACGGCTTTGCTGGATCGCGAAAAGCTGGGGCTGCACGTCTGCGCGCTCGCGCATATCCATCTCACGCGCCACACCGAGGGCGGGGTCGAACAGTTCGAGCGGGAAATCGCCACTTGCCCGGAGGTCACCGAGTGTTACAGCACGACCGGCGAATCCGACTACATCCTCAAGATCGTCGCGCCTGACATCAAGGCGTACGACAGCTTTCTGCACGAACGCATCTTCAAGATTCCCGCCGTCGCACAGGTGCGCACGAGCGTTGTGCTGCGCGAAATCAAATTCGATACGCAATTGCCGCTGTGAGACGGTGAAGCCGCTCGCGCGTTCCGGGCGGGCTCGGCTCGATTGACGTCATCCAGTGACGACAATCAGGCGGCGCTATGCGGTTCCGCAGCCTTGACGCGGGCGATGGCCTCCCCAGACCCTGCCTCCGTCGAGACGCCGCTTTCGGCCGATGGTGCGTCCAACCCCTGCAGCACGTCCAGCTTGCGGGCACCCAGGCTGAGCTTGAGCGCGTCCAGATCGACACGCGCCAGACATGGCTCACCGCTTTCCGCCGTGCGCGGACCCGCCGCCGGCAAAACCACTTCAATATCGAGCCCCGTACTCAAGTAGTGAATATTGACCGCGGCGGCCTTCACACCACTCGCGGCGAACGCCGCATTGACTGCGGCGACTACCCGATCCCGGTCCGGCAGATTGACGGGCGGGCGCGCAACCGCGTCGTTCTCCGGGTCGACATGAATCAGCGCGTCGAGCACACGGTTGTCGGTCAGCACGCGCAAGCGCGCCGATTCGGCGATGTAGTGCCCTTCCGATACCGAGATCAGCGGGTCGACCAGAATATGCGCATCGACGAGGGCGAAGTCACCCGTCTTGCGGGTGCGCATTTC
This sequence comes from Paraburkholderia sediminicola, assembly GCF_046030555.1. Lineage (GTDB taxonomy): Bacteria > Pseudomonadota > Gammaproteobacteria > Burkholderiales > Burkholderiaceae > Paraburkholderia > Paraburkholderia sediminicola_E. The sequence continues at coordinate 18,164 of NZ_JAQQCH010000034.1, forward strand.
GTGCACGTCGCGCACGCCGGGTGTCGAGAGCAATAGCGCGCGCATGTCGGCGGAGGCGGCTTCGTCGAGCGCGCGGTCGGAAAGATCTTGCAGCGCATCCCAGCCAAACATCCAGCCCATGCGCGCGACCATGAAACCGACAATCGCCGCGGCGATCGGATCGAGCAGGCGCACGCCTGCGAGGCTACCGACAATACCAAGCGCGACCACTAACGACGAAGCGGCGTCCGAGCGGGCGTGCCACGCGTTTGCAATCAACATCGCTGAACGCACGCGTTGCGCTTCGCGCAGCATGTAGCGAAACAGGCTCTCTTTGGAAATCAGCACCAGCACGGCGACCGCGAGCGCGCTCATATGCACGGCGGGGATGCTTTGCAAATCGGCGAGACGCGTCCCGGCGCGCCACAACATACCGACGCCGACCACAATCAGCAGCGCACCCAAAAACAATGACGCAACCGTTTCATAGCGGCTGTGCCCGTAATTGTGATCCGCGTCGGGCTTGGCTCCACTGTGCCGATTCGCGATTAGCACGACAAAATCGGAAATCAGATCAGCTAACGAATGGATACCGTCGGCGACCAACGCCTGTGAATGCGCAAACACGCCGATGACGATTTGCAGCGTCATCAACACCGTATTGAGCGCAATACTGACAAAGGTACTTTTGCGCGCAACGCGATGTTTCTCAGCGGACTGGACGGCGGCGGTGGAAGGCATATCTGAAACGAAGTAAAAAGTTCAATGCCTGCATTCTACCCGGCGCATCTCGATATGCGCTGAAGAGACCTTAAAAAATCCTTTTAAATCAGATGCTTATCTAAACGAAAAGCATTCGCGTTCCAGTTTCATGGAGTACATGTGACAAAGAGTCACAATAATTTGCAGAAACAATAAAAAAACCGCGCCCTTGACGGTACGCGGTTCTTTCTGGCAACACCGGGCGCTATAAGCGCCACTGATTGGCCTGGGAGTATTACTTCTGGATCAGAAACTTCTCACGATCCAGACCTGCGATCCAGCGCGGCGGCTTGCCACGGCCCGACCACGTGCTGCCGCTATCCGGGTCACGATATTTCGGCGCAACGCCTGCTCGCGGACGGCCAGCTTTAGCAGCCTTGGCACCACGGCCACCACCAAGTTCGGTCAGCGAAATGCCGTAATCGGTCATTTTTTGCTTGATCTCATTCAACACTTCTGCGTATTCGCGCGACTTTGCTTCTTCGATCTGCTTTTCAAGCTTCTCGCGCTGAGCGAGTAGTTCTTTGTAGGACGACATAGGTTCCCTTGTGGTTCGGATAAAATGACTGCCAGTCTTAAGCCAGCTTGCCCTTTGAAGGTGTTCATGCCTCGGAATTTGATGGCGAGATTAACACAAAATAGAAAGCCTACAAAAGCGCCGTCGTAAAATTAATCCAAATTCGTTTCAAAAAATTTCATTGGACCGTGATGTTGCGCAGACCCTTTCAAATAGATAATTTTCGTCCTTTGCTGAAAAACAGGCCCATGCATCAGTAATTATTGGATTAATTATCAAAAAATGAAATTTAAGTCGAGAAATTTGCATCAACATTTCATGGCATGAAAGCTTTAACATGAAACGTCAGAACATATTCGGACGCACGCTGCGCACCGTTATTGCGGCGTGAGTGTTTTCCCGAAACAGCATCAGAACTTAATTAGCGTGCCGCTGGATGCAATCCTCGAGCGCCGCATGCAAGATTTCGGTATTAAGTTTGGCGTCGTCAAAGACAAAACGGGTACGCGTACCATCCAGCGTCAGATCGGCGCCATATCGATCGACCCCGAGCAGTTGAACTCCTCCGGCAATCGAGGCATGACCGGCGAAGTGTCTGATCAGCGCATCTTCTTCATCGAAGCCGAGGCGCGGCAGCGGATCGAGTTCGGCGCCGTCGAGCCAGCCCATCGCGCCGAAGCCCCCGATATAGCGCAGCCGTTCGACTCTCATCGCCCAGAAAGTGAAATCACCGAGAGCCAGGTACCGTTCCGCGTCCGCGTGATAGCGGAGATAACGCCGCACGACTTCGGGGGTCGCGTCGATCGGCTCGAATGTGCCGAGCAGCGTGACGCGCTGACCACTCAGCACGTCACCGTCGGGGGCGTCGACGACCAGAAACCCGGCGCGCGGGTCGGCGTGCAGGTTGTGCGTATGCTCGGCAAGCCGGCTCACGAGGATCGTCGGACGATGCTGCGGGTCCGGGGCGAACGGCAACACCGACGGATAAGGAAAGCCTTCCGGCTGACGCGCGTGGGTAGCGAGCGTGCCGGTAGCGGCCAGATGCAGCAGATGGAGCGGAGCGGGAGCGGGAATGTTCAAGTGCGCGTTCCTCAAGTGTTGGATCAATCCGCTCCAAGCATAAGACAGCGTGCTTCGTTAGAATCGGAAATTCGCTTTCAACGCGCTTTCTTACGCGTCCTCCTTCACGAGATTTCAGTGTCCGACCGCTCCTCCGAATTCGCCACCCTCCCCGCAGCTCATCGCGATCTTTCCGACAGCGCCCGGCAACGCGCGCGGATCGCCACGATGGCGGTGTTCTTCATCGCCGGCATGATGTACGCGTCGTGGGGGGTCCATGTACCGACGGTGCGCGACCGCTTCCATCTGAACGCGGCGATGCTCTCGTTCGCGCTGCTGGCCGTCGCCGGTGGCTCGATCGGCGCAATGGCGGCGACTGCGTCGTGGATCGCGCGGGTCGGCACGCGCCGCGCCTGCCTGACCGGCGGCCTGGTGATGACAGCGTGCGCGGCGCTAATCCTGATCGTGCCGGCTTACTGGATGTTGCTGATCGTGCTGGCCGTCTTCGGTGCCGGCATGGCCACACTCGACGTCGCGATGAATGCGGAAGCCAGCGCGGTCGAGAAGGCGCTCGGCCGGCCGATCATGTCGGCGCTGCACGGCATGTTCAGCGTCGGCGGCATGTTCGGCGCGGCGGTGGGCGGCGCCTTGTTGTCGCGCGGCATGGCACCGGCTGTGCATCTCGCGCTGGCCGCGGCGGTCAGCGCGCTGGTGCTGCTCGCGGCCTGCCCTTCGGTACTGCCGCACGTGCCGCACGCCGACCATCCGGACGCCGCCACACCACGCGCCAACCGCTGGCGCTCGCCGGCCCTGTGGGCGCTCGGCGCGATGGCGCTGGTCGCACTGATCGCCGAAGGCGCGATGTACGACTGGGCCACTGTTTATATGCGCGACGTCGTATTGTCTACGCCGGCCCTCGCGAGCGCGGCCTATGCGGCGTTTTCGGGCGGCATGGCAGCGGCGCGTTTCGCCGGCGACACCGTGCGAGCCCGCTTCGGCGCACCGCAACTGGTGATGGCGAGCGCGTCGCTCGCCTGCGCGGGGATGGTAGGCGCGCTGCTACTGCCGAACCCGGTCGCCGCGCTCATCGGCTTCACGCTGATGGGTCTCGGGCTTGCGAACATGATGCCGGTGCTGTTCGCGGCTGCAGCGAGCGTCAAAGGCATTCACGCTGCCGAAGGACTCGCGCACGTCGCCGGGCTGGCGTACTTCGGCCTGTTGCTCGGGCCTGTGATCATCGGCGCGGTGACGCAGGTGACCAGTTTGCCGATCGGCTTGTCCGTGGTGGCGGTGTGTTCGGCGCTGATCGCAATCGCAGGTCCGAAGGTGCTGCGGCGTTTGAAGATTTGACGTAGACGCGCGCTGCTGCTGCATCGGCGGACGTTGCGCAATATGAAAAACCCCAAGCTTACGTTACGTTACGCGGAGCCTGCGCACTGATGTGTTCCTCACCACATCGACGGCGTCCGCACGCCCAGCATTTTACAAATTCGCCTACAAGATATTGATTCATATGAATTTATTCAACTCATCGACGCTGCAAATATAAATGGCATAGGCCTTGCAGTTAGCTCCCCAGCAATTTCCAAATTACGGGGGAGCAGACCATGAATCGCAATTTCAAACTATCGGCGATCGCCATGTGCGTGTCGTCAATGATCTTACTGACGGGATGTGGAAGCACGCTGGTCAAGCCGGGCACCGGGAGCGGTTCGGGCTCGGGTTCCGGCTCGGGTTCTGGTTCGGGTTCTGGTTCGGGCAGCGGAACGCCGACGCCGACACCCACGCCCACGCCCACGCCCACGCCGACGCCGACACCCACGCCCACGCCCACGCCCACGCCGACGCCCACGCCCACGCCCACGCCCACGCCCACGCCGACACCGACACCGACACCGACGCCTACACCGACACCGACACCGACACCCACACCGACACCCACACCGACTCCCACACCGACTCCCACACCGACTCCCACGCCGACGCCAACCAGCGCCAACCCGATTGGCGTCGTCGTTCAGAACACCGGCAATGTGGTCACCGCGACCGGCCAAACCGTTTCCGCGGTCGGCAGCCAGATTGGCCTCACGCCGATTCCCGGCGCGAACCCGGCTACCACCACCGCGCTCGGCAACGTCGTTTCGAATCTCGGCGCCGGCGTCACCGCGATCGGCACAGGCACGGCGACCGGCCTTGGCCAGCTCGGCAATTCCAAGGATCCGCTCGGCACGACACTGGCAAGCAGCGGCGGCCTGGTTTACGACGCAGGCCAGGCGGTCAATAGCGCCGGCCAGCTCGTGACGAGTCTCGGCAGCGGTCCCACCGCACCGCTCAGTCCGCTGACCACGCCGCTCGGCAGCGTGGTCTCGACGGTCGGCGTTGCGGTCAGCGGCCTTGGCACGCAACTGACCTCACAACTGACGAACGGCCCGATCCAGCAAGTCACGCAAACCGTCAGCACAGTGATCACGCCGATCACCAGCACGCTCGCGCAAACGACGCAAACCGTCGGCGATACGACCGGTCTCGGTGCACCGCTGAACGGATTGCTGTCGACCATCGGTCACGGCCTCGACAGTGCGGGTAGCCAGGTCGGCAGCGCGACCAACAACCCGATCGGCCAGAATCTCGGCAATGTCGTGACCAAGCTCGGCGACACCGTCACCTCGGCCGGCGGCCTGCCGACCGCGGGCGGCTCGAGCAGCGGCAACCCGCTTGGCGGCCTCACCGGCATTCTGAATCCGGGCGGCAGCAGCGGCTCTACGGGCAATCCGCTGGCACCGTTGACCAGCATTCTCACCGCGTTGCCGGGCACCTTAAGCGGCGGTCTGACAGGCGGCAGCGGCTCGAGCAGTCCGCTGGCCCCCCTGACCAGCATCCTCAGCACCGTGACCGGCAGTCTCGGCGGCATCTCCGGCGGCTCGGGCAGCCCGCTGGCACCGCTGACCAGCGTCCTCAGCACCGTGACCGGAAGCCTCGGCAGCCTCGGCGGCACCTCCGGCGGCACGGCCAGCCCGCTGGCACCGCTGACAGGCATTCTGACCTCGGTCACCGGCGCATTGAGCGGCGCGACCGGCAGCAGCAGTGGCAATCCGCTGGCACCGGTAACAGCTGCGGTGTCGTCGCTGACAGGCGCCCTCGGGTCGGCTGCGGGTTCGGGCAGTAGCGGCGGGACCACCAACCCGCTTGCGCCGATTACCGGCTTGCTGAGCACCGTCACCGGCGCATTGACCGGCACGGCGGGCACTGCTGGCGGCACCACGGGCGGCGGCTTGCTCGGCGGTCTGGGCGGCCTGACGACGAAGAAGTAACGAATATGAATAACGACAGCAAATAACGGCGCGACAAAAAACAAGCGCCAAAGGGGGGACGGCGAACCGGGTCAACCGGTTCGCCGTTTTTTTTATCGCTGTAACAGGCGGGGGGGGGTGAAATGCGCAATCCGGAGCGACTACCGCAAGGACACGGACGCGGCACGTGAAAGCGGCCGCGGCAAAGATATTCAAAACGCCGGCACATTCACCAGCGCATCACAGTTCGTGATACGTAACGTAATTACTCGAGAAGTCGTTACGCTGCAGAAAATTGGTAAACGTCATCGTGACCGAGGCGTCGAGTCCTTCCACGTAATGCCACCAGCCGATCGGCAAAAACAGCAATTCGCCAGGTTCAAGCGTGCACTCCACCAGATGGGCATTACGCATCGACGGGAAACGCTCGTGGTCGATCGCGCTGCCGTCCACCTGCGAATAGCAATGGAGAAAGTTGGCCATATGCGGTGTGTCGGACAACGGCACCAGCTTGATCTGTTTGCGTCCGATCACCTGCGCCATGAAGTTATTGGTCAGATCATGGTGAAACGGCGTCTTCGTTCCAGCCGGTCCCATCCAGAAAAACCCGGTATCGGGCGATCCGGCATCGAGATATTCGCCGATAGCCGGAACATCGGCCCATAACGCCGCGAGTGCCGCGCGATTGTGCGAGGTGTTATTGGCCGTCATGTAGAAATCGTTAGTCGAGCCGCTGCGCTCGACGAGATCGACATAATCGGCAAAGCGCATCATGCGCTTGAGCTTGGGCTGATTGATTTCGTAATTCGCATCCGACTCGCGGCCGAACTGCACTTCGACTTCGCAATCGCCACAACGCTCGCGAAAGTAGTCGAAACTCCACTGCCTGCGCGCCGGCCAGAAATCGAAAGCGCCGGTGATGATGACCGGCCGGTTCTGAAAGTAGTACTGCTCAAAGAACGCGTCGCGCGATAAACGCTCGCGCCTTTCGATCACGCCGCTTCCCGCACGCATGCGATTGAGCGTGCCGTACACCGACAATATCCATTCGCGTTTGCGCAAACGATTGCGCAAACGTGTTGCCCCCTCAAAGTAAGGACTCGCGAGCGCTGCCTCGATTTCACGCGCCGCTTCGGCCGGATCGAAACCATGTCCGACCAGCGCACCATGCACGCCGGGCGGCGGTGCGTCGAGCAGCAGATTCTCGGCAATCCAGCGGCGCCAGCCGTTATCGATCGAACGGATCACAGTGGTCACGGCATTCTCCCAAACGATGTTCGCAAACCCACCAGCGTCACACACAGATGTCCAAAAGAAAAGGCACGCGAGCCATACGGCGCGCGTGCCTTTTAACTACCTGACCGAAGACAAACAAAGCTGTCTTCCGCCATGCGGCTTTTACATCTTCACTACGTCGAGCAGCGTTTTCTTGCCGCCCTTGTAGTCATACAGCGAGATCACGCCGTGTTGAAGGTCGCCCTTCGAGTCGAACGTGGTTTCACCGATCACACCCTTGTAGTCGGTGCTCGGCATTGCTGCCAGGATCTTCGCCGGATCGGTCGAGTTCGCACGCTTCATTGCGTCGACGATGATGTACACAGCGTCATACGTGAACGGAGCGTAGATCTGGATCGGCTGACCGAAACGCTTCTGATACTTGGAGAGGAACGCTGCGCCGCCAGCCATCTTCTCGAGCGCCATACCGGCTTCCGAGCAGACGATGTTGTCGGTTGCGTCGCCAGCCAGGTCCGACAGCTTGTCGGTACACACGCCGTCACCTGCCAGCACCTTCGCGCGCAGGCCGAGCTGCTTGGCTTGCTTGGCGAACGGGCCGCCGGTGGCGTCCATGCCGCCGTACATGATCGCATCCGGGTTTTCGCCCTTGATCTTCGTCAGAATTGCGCGGAAGTCGACAGCCTTGTCGTTCGTCGCGTCATGCGACATCACGTTCATGCCGAGCGACTTGGCGGTCTTCTCGAATTCGTTGGCGAGACCCTGGCCATAAGCGGTCGAGTCGTCGACGATCGCGACGCTCTTCATCTTCATGGTCTTGGATGCGTAGTTAGCCAGTGCCGGACCTTGTTGCGCATCGGTCGCCACGACGCGGTACGTCGTCTTGAAACCTTGTTGCGTGTAAGCCGGGTTCGTTGCCGACGGCGAGATCTGCACGATGCCAGCATCGCTATAGATCTTCGAAGCCGGAATCGAGGTACCCGAGTTCAAGTGGCCAACCACTGCGACGACCTTATCGTCGACCAGCTTCTGCGCGACTTGCGTAGCCGTACGCGGGTCAGCTGCGTCGTCTTGTGCGTCGAGTTGCAGCGTGATCTTCTGGCCACCGATCGTCAGGCCCTTGGCGTTGATTTCCTCAACTGCCAGGCGCGCGCCGTTTTCGTTGTCTTTACCCAGGTGAGCAATACCGCCAGTCAGCGGCGCAACGTGACCGATCTTGACGACCGTGTCGGCCACAGCCGAAGTTGCCAACGTAGCGAACAGCATCGCCGCGGCGCTGATCGGCAACAGCTTTTGAATCTTGATGTTCATGTAAGTCTCCAGTTTCGGTCCCAAAAACAACGTAATCGCCCTGTGCCCCCGCGTCCCTACACGTGTCGCTCAGTCCCGTGGACGACCACGCCGGTTGCATCGTTCATGCACTTGGCCAGTACGTTCACCAACCTGTTTGTGGCAGGCGGCAACCCGTACTTGCGCGCAAGTGTAGGCCATCAAATTAAATTGTGGGACTTTTTTGAGGAAGTGGGATGAACACTAATAGCGTTTATCCAACAGAGACCTATTACGGGCGGACAGACAGGCTGGAAAGCACCAACCCATGCGGGTTTCCGCCAGGTGAGAGTTTCGTCTAACGGCAAAGCCTAAAGCTTTTAGTGCTTTAAACCGTTAATGGTTCAAATAGGCTTTGCGTTTAAAAACAAGGCGCGTCGCAGATCGCTGCAAGACACGCTTGAGTCAGGCTGAATCAACGTTTGAGCGCGGCGATCCGTGCTAATGCCGCGTGCCATTCCTGCTCGAGTTGCCCGACCAGTTCGGCAGCACCGAGGCCTTCCCGGCGCTTGCGGCCAAGCGGCGCGCCCTGGCCAGACCAGAGCGACAGATAGTCGCCGTTATCCGCGCGGCTCGCGGTTTGCCGTAGTTCCTGAGTCAAGGCGTTTTGCACTGGATACGGTGCGACCTTATCCGCCGACCCGCTCAAGCGCTGCATCAACGGATTGCGTATGCCGCGCGCATGACGGCCGGTGATCGCGCGCGTCACGGAGGTCGACGTGTCGGACATTGAACGTACGCGGGTTTTCCATGCCTGCGGTATCGCACTCTCCAGACAGGTGAGGAACGCGGTGCCCATCACCGCGGCTTGCGCGCCCAAGGCGAGCACGGCGACGATGCCGCGTCCGTCCATGATGCCGCCCGCGGCCAGGACCGGCAGGCCGGTCGCATCGACGAGTTGCGGTACGAGCGCCATGGTGCCGACCAGCGCCTCCTCGAATGCGCCGATGAAGGTGCCGCGATGCGCGCCGGCCTCCGCGCCTTGCGCGGCGATTGCATCGGCGCCCGCGTCGCGCCAGGCGACACCTTCGGCCACATGCGTCGCGGTGCCAATTACATATAGGCCGTTTGCATGCAGACGAGCGACGTCCTCGGCGGAAAGCAGCCCGAACGTGAAGCTCACCACCGGCACGCGCAATTCGATCAGCATGTCCAGTTGCGCGCGAAAATCCGGCGCGTAACGTTCGAGCGGCTGGCCCGACGGCAAACCGAGGTCCGCGCGCAGCGGATCGATTGCTTCGAGCGCTTGGCGCACGGTGGCTTCGTCCGGCGCAGCCGACTCCAATACAAACAGATTCACGCCGAACGGACGATCCGTCAGCGCGCGAATCGCCGCGACTTCGCTCGCGATCTTCTCGGGCGACAGCGCTGCCGCCGCCAGAAAGCCCAGGCCGCCGGCATTCGATACCGCGGCGACCATCGCGGGCGTCGTCGCGCCGCCGGCCATCGGCGCCTGTACAACCGGCACGCGCAACTCGAAACGCGCCGCGAACGGCGTCACAAAATTGCCTGCGTTCATGTTCGTTTCCTTTTCCGACAACGCGCTCGCGACACGGGCAAGCAGATACTCCGGACTGTACCGAGCGAGGCCACGACGGGGAAATGAATTATCGAGAATGTTTCAATCGTCTTACGAGATGGTCGCGGTGCTACGAGCGTCGTAAGGGCGCGCGCGGCCTCGCTGCACGGCGTTTCTTTTGATGGCAAACTGATCGGCCGCTTCAGGTATTCAAGCCTCTGGCATTCATTCAGACCGACCCCGCGCATCAACGCACGGGTAAATGGAGAGCAACATGAGCACGACTTCCCGCTGGATCGACATTCCCGCCGGCAACGACAGTTTCGGCGGCTATCTGGCACTGCCCAAAGGCGGCAAGGGACCGGCCGTCATCATCATTCAGGAAATCTTCGGCGTGAACAGCCATATCCGTTCGATCGCGGATCAGTACGCGCAAGACGGCTATGTCGCGCTTGCGCCGGACGTGTTCTGGCGCGTACAGCCGCGCGTCGAATTGACGTATGACGGTGCGGATCGTGAGAAAGGCATCGAGTTGATGCAAAAGACCAATGTCGACCTGGCGGTGGCCGATATCGGCGCAGCCGCCGCAGCGCTGCGCGCCATGCCGGAAGTGACCGGCAAGATTGCGGCGATCGGCTTCTGCTTCGGCGGTCAACTCGCGTATCTGGCAGCCGCGCAAGGTACGCTCGACGGCGCGGTCGCGTATTACGGCGGTGGCATCCAGAACAAGCTCGATCAGGCCGCGAAGATCAAAGTGCCGATGCAATTCCACTACGGCGAACTCGACGCGCATATTCCGCTGTCGGCTGTCGGCCAGATTCAGGAGCGCTTCGCGGGTCGCGCCGATGCGGAATTCAACATCTATCCGAACGCCGATCACGGCTTCAACTGCTCGGATCGCGCATCGTATAACCAGCCCGCTTCGGCGCTCGCGCATGGCCGCACGCTGACCTTCCTCGGTGAACGGCTGTAACTCGCGGCTGTAACTCGCGGCTGTAACCGGTGCTCGCAGCTTGCGCCAGTCATTCGCGACTTTAATCGGCGGCTGCAACGTGCGCCTGTACTGGGTTACTCTCTCAAAGACGACGTGCCATCGGCGCGTCGTCTTTCTTCCATGCGTATCGACGAACTGGGGACGACGGGACGTCCGGCACAGCCGTTCATCATGCGCATAGGCAACCGGCAGATCCAACACTCGATAGTGAGGGCCCCTCCGTCGTGCAATCAGACTATCTCGCTCATGACGCCATCGGCCTCGCCGAACTGGTTCGAAGCCGCGAAGCAAGCGCGCGCGAGTTGCTGGACATCGCGATCTCCCGCACCGAAGCCGTCAATCCCGCGATCAATGCGATCGTCCTGAAGGACTACGACGCCGCGCGTCAGCGTGCTTCGCGTGACGATGCAAACAGAGCGAATGGTGCGAACAATACGGATAGGGGAAGCGCGCAGGCAGCACTCGCGGGTGTGCCCTATCTGATCAAGGATCTGGGCGCAGCGGTCGCCGGGCTGCGCATGGCGATGGGCAGCCGTCACTATCGTCACTTCATTCCTACCGAGGACGCGCCAGTCGTCGCGCTCGCAAAAGCGGCCGGCCTCAATATCTTCGCCAAGACCAGCACCTCGGAACTCGGTCAGATGCCTTATACGGAGCCCGAACTGTTCGGCGCGTGCCGCAATCCGTGGAATCTCGACCATACGCCCGGCGGGTCCAGCGGCGGTGCGGCCGCGGCGGTCGCCGCGGGCATCGTGCCGCTCGCGCATGCATCGGATGGCGGCGGCTCGATCCGCATTCCCGCTTCATGTTGCGGACTGTTCGGCCTCAAGCCGTCCCGCGGACGTGTGCCGCGCGCCACGCCAACCGCCGCCGTCGGTGAACTCGGTATCGATCACGCGGTATCGCGCAGCGTGCGCGACAGCGCGTTGCTGCTCGATCTGCTGGCAGGCAACGCGGACAGACCACTCGGCGCACCCGGCACTTTCCTGGGCGCAAGCCGCGAGCCATGCAAGCCGTTGAACATTGCCTACGTCACCGATTCGATGCTGGCGCCCTCGCTCTCTGCCGACTCGCGCGCCGCGCTCGAAGACGCCGCGCAACTCGCCAGTTCACTCGGCCATAACATCGAACCGGTGTCGCTGGACATCGATTTCGCGGCAGTCCGCCATGCATTCCTGATGCTCTGGTCGGTGACGGCGGAAGAAATGGTGCTGAACGCCGATCGCATCACCGGCCGCAAACCGCTGCGCGACGAATTCGAAATCTCGACGTGGGCCATGGCGCATGTCGGCCGCAAACTCGGCGAGCGCGGCTTGCCCAGCGCACTGGAAGAACAGCGCCGCATCACCGAACGCCTCACCGATTTGCTGAACCGCTACGACGTGCTTCTGTGCGCGACGCTCGCCGGCTCACCGATCAAGATCGGCGAAATGCAGCCGACGTCAGCCGAGCGGATGCAGATGCGCGCTGTCACGGCGATGCCGCTCGAAGCCCTGATGAAGAAGCTGCTAGCCGAAGCGTCGAACAAGGCATTCGCATGGGCGGGGTGTACGGAATTGTTCAATCTGAGCGGGCAACCGGCGATGTCGGTGCCGCTTTACTGGAACGCGCGCGGATTGCCTATTGGTGTGCAGTTCGCCACGCGCGAAGGCGGTGAAGCTACGCTGTTGCGACTGGCCGCGCAACTCGAAGCGGCGCGGCCGTGGTTCGACAAACGGCCGCCGTTGATACAGGCGCGCAGCTAGATGTTCAGGCCGGTTTGCGCTGTGCGTCGAGATCCGCATGGTGCTTGCCGGGGATACAGGCCACCGCAACAATCGATAACGCCAGTCCGCCCATCACGTAGTAAGTCGGCGCGAGCGGCGAACCCGTGGTGTTGATGAGCCACGTCACGACGAAAGGCCCGAAGCCGCCGAACAGCATCACCGCGACGTTGTACGCGAGCGATAAACCAATCGAGCGCACGTTCGCCGGGAACAGTTCGGCAATCAACGCGCCGAACGGTCCGTAATAGCCGGACAGCGCGATCGACAGAAGCGCCTGCACGAGAATCAGTTTCGACACGCTCGGCTCCGCCGCGAGCCACGCGAACAGCGGGTAGATGATCACGAGCGTCAGTACCAGCGACCACAGCGAAAGCCCCTTGCGTCCGATCCTGTCCGACCATGCACCCGTCAGCGGCGAAAGCACCGTTAACAGCAGATTGCCTACGATCACCGCATAAAAGGATTGCGCATAGGGCAACTTCAGTTGCTTGACCGCGAAGGTCGGCAGATAGCTGATCAGCACATAGACCGTCACGGTGAGCGCGATCACCGCGCCGAGTCCGCACAACACTTCACGGCTATGGCTCGTGAACACTTCGCCGAGCGTCGCGCGCCGCGCCGTTTTTTGCGCAAGTAGAAAGGCTTCCGAATCGGAGAGATGCCGGCGGATATACAAGCCGATCGGTCCGATGATCAAGCCCAGAATGAACGGTACGCGCCAACCCCAGGACTTCAATGCCTCGGGCGAGAGGCCGCGCGTGATCAATGCGCCAACCACGGCACCGAGCAGAAGCGCCGCCGCCTGGCTCGCCATCTGCCAACTGCCGTAGAAGCCGCGCTTCGAGAACGGCGCTGCTTCGATCAGCAAAGCAGTAGAACTGCCGAATTCACCACCGGCGGAAAAGCCCTGCAACAAACGCCCGAGCACAATCATCAAAGGCGCGCCGATGCCGATCGCCGAATACGGCGGGGCAATCGCCAGCAGCAGAATGCCGAGCGTCATCAGCCCAATGACGAGCGACAGCGCCGCCTTGCGCCCCGCCCGATCCGCATAAAGCCCAAGGACGATGCCGCCGATCGGCCGCATGACGAACGCCACACCGAAGGTTGCGGTGGTCAGCAGCATCGACGAATAGTCGTTGCCTGCCGGGAAGAACAATTGTGCGATCACCACCGTGAGGAAGCCGAACACGGTGAGGTCGTACCATTCGAGTGCATTGCCAATCACAGCCGCCACGACGGCGCGTGTATTGAGGCTCCTTGACGCTGGTGCCATTCGAATCTCCAGCCTGCGAAAAGTGTCGCGTGGTAGGGCGTCTCAGCGTAGATATGCGTCGGCGTGCTTTAGCGCGAGCGAGAAAAAACAGCACCAACCGCGGCAATCGGATTGGAGTGTAAAGAGCGCGCAAGCTGTTTTCAATCAACAAAAAGGCGTCTGTTGCTCAGGGCAGCAGACGCCTCGATGATCGGACCGCAGTCCGGCGCCATGATGTTGCGGCGCATTTGCCGCGACACTGAATGTGCGCGCGGCTGGAGCGTAATCAGGCCTTCTTGTTATATGCGCTGCACCAACCCTTGCTCGCGACCTGCTTGCCCGCAAACATCGGGCAACCCGCGTAGGCGTCAGTCGGTTTGCCCTGGTAGAAGCTGCAGTTGCCGCAGTCCTGACCCGCCGCGTATTTCGCGTACTTGGCCTTGTCGACTTTGCTTGCGTCAGCCTTGTAGCCGAGCGCTTGCGCGGTCGGGTCGGTCTCGGCGACCTTCGGTGCATCGGCAAAAGCCTGGCGCGACAGAGCGAAGGTGGAGGCAACACCAATGCTGGTGATCAAAAACGTACGACGGGAAGATTTCATGGGGGACTCACTCCATTTATATTGAACTGATCGCCGTTCTGATGACAGCGGTCCCCAAGGATAGCAATGAAGCCGTCGCGCGTGACGACCCAAATGATAGAGATAACCGAATTGGTACGACCTCGCGCGCGTGTTTCGAGCGCGAAATGCCGCGGGATCGCATGACGTGAGCAGCGCGGCGAGCATTCAGGGGTGCGACAATTAAGCGCGCCCACTCAGTTCGCAGACACGCTGAGCGATCGCGAGCGAGGCCGTGAGTCCGGGCGATTCAATACCGAACAGATTGACGAGCCCGCGCACGCCATGCGCGGCCGGACCCTGGATCACGAAGTCGGCGGCGGGCTCGCCTGGGCCTGAGAGCTTCGGACGAATCCCCGCATAAGCGGGTTGCAGGGCATCGTCGGGAAGCGCGGGCCAGTACGCGCGAATCGCCGAGTAAAAGGAATCCGCACGACGCGGATCGACGTCGTAATTGATCGCATCGGCCCATTCGACGTCGGGACCGAATCGCGCCTGGCCGCCGAGATCGATCGTCAGATGCACGCCGAGGCCGGCTTCGTTCGGCATCGGGTAGATCAGCCGGCTGAACGGCGCGCGCCCCGAGATGCTGAAGTAGTTGCCGCGCGCGAGGTAGAGCGGCGGCACATGGCGCGCGTCGAGGCCGCGAATCGTGCGCGCCAGCGCGTTCGCGTACAACCCGGCGCTGTTGATCACGCAAGCGGCGCTGATCGTGGTCGGCGCGCTGCCACCTACCTTGATGATGAAGCGGGCGTTGCTCGCCTCGATCGCCTCGACCGGCGCATGGAACGCACATACCGCGCCGTCGCGCTCGGCATCGCCCTGAATCGCCAGCATCAACTGGTGACTATCGACAATGCCGGTCTGCGGCGAGAACACGGCCTCGACACATTCGAGCGCGGGTTCGAGCGCTTGCGCCTGATCGCCGTTGATCCGCATCAGATCGAGCACGCCGTTTTCACGGCCCTTCGCCATGATGCTTTCGAGCTGGGGCACCTGGCTGCGCGAGGTGGCCACCAGCAATTTGCCGCAGCGCGAATGCGGCACGTTGTGCTCGACGCAGTAGTCGTAAAGCATTTCGCGGCCGCGCACACAGAGTGCCGCTTTCAGCGAGCCGCGCGGATAGTAGATCCCCGCGTGAATCACCTCGCTATTGCGCGAGCTGGTGCCCACGCCAATCGCTTCGGCCGCTTCCAGCACGATTACCTCGCGCCCGCGCGCCGCCAGTGCGCGTGCCACTGCGAGACCGACCACGCCCGCGCCGATCACTACACATTCGATTTGATCCATGTCCCTTGACGCGGCTGACCTCGCCGCGCGCTGCCTCATTCACCCGATATAGATGAAGACCGGATGCGGCTATGGAGGACCGCACACCGCTCACTGTCGAACGCACCTGGCCTTACGCAATCGCTTTGCAAAATTGTACGACGCTGCACAGACGGAAATGCCCACAGTCGGGCAACTGCGGGCATTCGGTCTTGATCAGGTCTTAAACGTAGGGGCCGGACGAGTTCAGTGTACGCCGTCGACGGTCGCCGCGCTCGACTCTTCATGTCGGCGGGAGGCGGCGTGGTGCCGTGTCGTGACAGGCAATCGCATCTCATAATTAGCAACAATTGCCGAAGCATTCATCGCATTTCCGGTATAGACACCCGATTTCAGGCCACAAAAAAGCCGCCCGGAGGCGGCTTTCAGGCGAAAACAGGCCAAAAAACCTCAAAAACCGATCGGTTTCCGGCGATTTCCGTAATCCAGGCGAATATCGCCAGCGTCGATCTGATCACGCCCATCGATCCGTGCGGCGCCAAAGCCATTCAGAATCGCGCGCCGCATTTCACGCGGCGATGCCAGCTTCAGCGCATCGAGCGCGGCGTCGCCGAGCGTGCCGGGAAAGCGCAGACCCCAGTTATGCGCCGAGCGAATCTCGTCGTAGATCGATTGGGCGATACGGCGCGCGCCGTGATGGTCCGGCGGCGGAATCTCGTACACGTTCATCCGGTTCAGAATCGGCTCCGGGATCGAGCGCTCGTCGTTCGCCGTCGCGATCCAGATCACGTGGCCGGCATTGATCGGAATTTCGGCGAATTCGTCGATGAAGGTCTGCGCCGTATCGTGCTCGAGCAACGCGTAAAGCGCGCCAAGCGGATCGTATTGCGAATCACCGGTGGCCTTGTCGATTTCGTCGACCGCGATCACGGGGTTCGCGTAGCTGCCATTCACGAGCGCATCGAACACCTTGCCTGGCTTCGCGTTCTTCCACTGCGATGAGGCACCCGACAGAATCCACCCCGCCGTCAGCGAGCTCATCGCCACGTATTGGTAGGCGGTGCCGAGCAGACGCGCCAGCTGCTTGGCAAAGTGCGTCTTGCCGATGCCAGGATCGCCGAGCAGCAGGATCGGCATCAGTTCGAGCCGGTCTTCGGTCTCGATACACAAGGCGACCTGCTTGCGGATGTCGTCGAGCGGCGCTGAAAAGTTGGGCAGTGCGTCGATCAGATCGTCGATCGACGGCATCCGGTTCGGCTTGACGCAGAAGCGCAGATTGCCGGTTTTCAGCATCTTTTCGTACGTGGCGCGCAGTGCCTCGTTCGCGCCTTCGCCGAGATCGTTCAGCGCGGTTTCGACCTGATCGAGGTCGTATACCCGGCTGAAAGATGCCACGGCGATTTCCTGTTTGACCATTGCTGTTGTCATCGCTTACCCCGTCTGGCTGGTCTTGCTGCTGCGGCACCTGGTGGGCACCGTTTCAAGCCCAGTGTAACGAGGACATATTCGCGTGCAAGCCAGCAGTCATGCGGCTCTGCTGCTAACAACGGTCTGTTTCCGGCGACGCCCCGGAGGAAGTCCCCCGCGGATTCCCCTGCCCGCGAAATGGTGTGTTGCTGAACCCGGCCCCGTTTCACGTGTCAGAAAAGCGTTCAGCCCATCAGGCGTAAGATGGCCTTCTGATTACTCTGCCGGACGCAGTGACCGGAGACTCCTTCTATGTGGAAAACCAGTATCGTCGCGGTGCTAGCCGCCACACTGTTCGGCACTTCGCCGCTTGCGAACGCGCAACAGCAGTCGGCGCAGCAGGTCGTGCAATGGCAGTTGCAGGTCATGCGGGACGGCCAGCAGATCGACGCGTTCGAAGGCACCACCACCGTCGGCCAGGCCCGCACGGACACGCATCACAAGGTGGTGCAGCATAACGTCGGCTGTAAAGACCAACCCGGCGGCAGCATCGATCTGGCGCGCACGCTGACGGTCTCGCCGCTGCAGGCGGACGCGAATGCGGTCACGCTGTCGATCGAAGCCCAGGAAACGTTCGAAGACGACACCGCGCAACAGACCGACACCGGCTGCAAGCTGCCGCCGCAACCGCGTCAGGTGAGCGCAAGCCATCCGGGCCTGAAGGTGCCGGCGGGACAGTGGGCCAGCTGGACGATCGTCGATAAGAATCCGAACCTCGCTTACCGCGTGCGTGCAAGCCTCGCAAACAGTCCGAATTAGCGCAAACCCGCGCGGGCCCGCGCGAATCAAAGCGAATTGAAGCGAATAACCGAAGCCTCAACAGAACACGTGGACAACGCGGCATGCGAAACCCAGAAGAATTGATCCGCGAGAGCGTAGCGCCCAAGGATTTCATTGCGGTGAGCTGGAATCTGCATAAGGGCCGCACACCGCTCGGCTTTCAGGCCTGGCAGGCGATGCAGCGCTGGGTTCAGTCGACCCACGCGGACGCGTATTTTTTACAGGAAGCCATGGCGCGACGCATGCCTTCGCCGATCCTGGCGAGCAGTTTCGGCGAGCCACTCGCCGATCCATTGAGCGACGTCTGGCATTGTCAGGCCACCGAAATCGCACGCGCGGCCGAACTCGAAATCGCGCTTGGGCCGAACGTGTTCAAGCCGTCGTGGCGACACGGTAATGCGATTTTGTCGCCGCATCCGCTCGATCTCGGCGGCCGCTGGGATATCTCCGCGCATCGCTTCGAAAAGCGCGGACTGCTGGTGGCGCGGGCGACCTTCGGCGGTCATTCGGTCACGCTGCTGTGCGCGCACCTCGCGCTCACACGCTCGGCGCGCTTGCGGCAGATGAACTGGATCGCGCACTGGATCGCGAAGGAAGCGCCGGAGGGTCCGCTGGTGCTAGCCGGCGACTTCAACGACTGGCGCAACGACTCGGTACCGCTCTTCGCCGAACACGGCTTGCAGGAAGTGGCGACGCTGCTCGGTGAATCGGGCCGCACGTTTCCGGCCTTCTCGCCAGCGCTCGCGCTCGACAAGATGTTCGTGCGCGGCATGAAACCGGTCGAATGGATCCAGCCAACGCAGGAAACCGCGTGGCTCTCGGATCACTTGCCGTATATGGCGCGGTTGCGGGTCGAGTGAGCTAGCCTCTTCGCGGCGTCCAGTTCAGCGTTGCGGCGATCTCCTCGCCCGGCTGCAACACGCAGCCACCCACCTGTTCCTGCATGCCGACCGCGTTGAAGCAATCGGTGGTGTTGGTCACCGGTTCCACGCACAGTTGCGGATCGTTGGCCGGCGCGAATACCACCATGTGATTGAAAGGCGCATCGGCGGTCATCGTCAGTTGACGGTGTTCGTCGGGCCACGCAATCGTCGCCTCGCGCGACCAGTTAGCGAAGTTATTGTCGAGCTCGAACGCGTCCGGCGACATGCCGTGGCGCAGCGCCTCGACCGCGGGGTGCGGGCCAAGATGCGTCGGCAGCACGTCGGCGTCGGCATGCCACATGTCTTGCACGTCGGCATAGACGCGGGTCTGCGCAGTGCGTGGATAGTACGGGTGATGGCCCATGCCGAAGGGCATCGGCCGATCCCCCAGATTCTGGGCGGACAGCGTGATGCACAGCGCGCCGCCGATCAACTCGATGCGCTGCCGCGCGCGATAACGGAACGGCCAGTCGCCGGGCTGCCTCGCATCCGGTTCGTGGTCGAAGTGCAGTTCCACCGAGCTTTCCGTGCGCGCCCCCACCTGCCACGGATGCCGCCACGCATTGCCATGCAGCGCGTGCGCAAAACGCAGGTCATTGCCGCTCAGATCGACGGTGCCGCCGTCGAACGGGAAACGCGCGTCGCGAATCCGGTTGCAGTAGGGAAAGAGCGGAAAGCTCGCCATGCGAAGCGGATCGCGTTCATCGAACGCCGCTTGCGTGGCCGGCCGCAACCAGTGCAGCGGGCCTTCAGGCGTCGATTCGTAGTAAGCCGCCAGCGCGCCGCCAACTTCAGGCGCGATTACGACTCGCATGGCCCCTGCCGTCAGCGTGACAAGCGTGGGGGCGATCGCGGGGTCGTCGAGCCACGTGAGCCCGGTTGCGAATGGCCGGATCGAATTCAAGGAAACGTCGCGCATGGTCAGAAAAGGCAGGGCCTCAGGCGGATGGCGGCATGAACGCGCATCAATGTCTCCTATGACATGCCGCGCATAACGCGTGGCCGGCGAACCGCCATGGTCCGCGCGACCGAGAATCGCACGCCAAAGCATATCGGTCAATATTATTAGTAATAAATTTGTTAGAACGAGCCAGCCATTGCCTTACCAAAACTCCCAAATGGCGGGTTAGCGCGCGTTGCCGCGCGCATATTATTAGTGGTACCGTCAGCACCACAAGTGCCATCGGCATGCTCCTGCTATCGCGCCGCTACAGCGCGGCCCGCACAATGAAAAAATCGACTCAACGCCGTCCGACCATGACCGACATCGCCAAGATCACCGGCGTGTCGCAATCCACTGTCTCGCTGGTCCTGAACAACGCGACCGGCGCGAAATTCTCCGAGACCACTCGCAACAAGGTGCTGAAGGCCGCGCACGACCTCGGCTACCGGCTTTCGCTGCGCGAGCCGGTCTCGGCTTCGAACGACGAACGCAACCTGATCGTCTATCTCGCCGACGAGATTTCCACCAGCCCGCACCCCGTCGTCAATGTGGACGGCGCGCGCGATGCGGCCTATGCGAGCGGCAAGATGCTGGCCGTCTACTCGACGCACGGCAACGCCGATATCGAAAAGCAGGTACTCGACGCGACGCTGTCGAACCCGCACGTGTTCGGCGTGATCTACGCGACCGTGTACACCCGCAAGGTCACCCTGCCGGCGGCGCTCTCGCAGGTGCCCACCGTGCTGCTGAACTGCTACACGAGCGAAGGCGGGTTTTCGTCCGTGGTGCCCGCCGAAGTCGCCGGCGGCCACCTCGCGACCGACTATCTGCTGCAGTCGGGGCATCGGCGGATCGGCTATATCAACGGCGAGCCCTGGCAGGATGCCTCGAAAGACCGCCTCAAGGGCTATCGCACCGCGCTCGCCACCGCCGATCTGCCGTACGCGCCGGAACTGGTGCGTGACGGCGACTGGAGCTCAGGGGTCGGCTTCGAAATGACGCTCTCCCTGATGCGCGAGGCACATCCGCCGACCGCCATTTTCTGCGCCAACGACCTGACCGCGCTCGGCGCGATCGAAGCACTGAAACAACTCGGCCTGCGCGTGCCCGAAGACGTGTCCGTGCTCGGCTACGACGACCAGGAAATCGCCCGCCATACCCACCCACCTCTGTCGACCGTGGTGCTGCCGAACTACGAGCTGGGACGCTGGGCTGTCGAAACCTTGTTGCAGGACGAACACAACCGCGCAGCCGGCGCGCCGGTGCGGCATCGGCTGGTGAAACTCGACGGGCCGCTCGTCGAACGCAGCTCGGTCAGGGTAATTACCGAGGCAGAAAAGCCAATAATTAATATTATTAGTGATTGACCGATAATAATTCTCGATGGAATAATCGGCACGTCCGGTCAGAGTGAAAAACTCGGTCGGCAGGAGAAACACTAAAAAGCAAATACACCTCACCCGGTACTGGAGGAAGACAATGGCGTCGCTCAACACGCAGTCGCGCAAGCACGTGCGCAAGCAGCAGATTCGTCCGCTGGCAGGTTCGCTGCTGGCTCTGGCCATCGGTTTCGGCGTCGCCACGGCGCACGCCGACGACGCGCTGCCGAAGCTGCCCAACAAGACTCCGCTGAAGGTCGGCTTCGCGCAGACCGAAAGCAACAATCCCTGGCGTCTCGCGGAAACCAAGAGCTTCAAGGACATCGCCGCGAAGTGCGGCTGGCAGTTGGTCATGACCGACGCCAACAGCTCGAATTCCAAGCAGGTATCGGACATCCAGAACATGATCGCGCAGCACGTCGATCTGCTGGTATTCCCCCCGCGCGAAGAAAAACCGCTTGCGCCGATCGTGCTGCAAGCCAAAAAGGCCGGCATTCCGGTGATCCTGGTCGACCGCGACGTCGATCAGTCGGTGGCCAAGGCGGGCCGCGACTACATCACCTTCATTGGCTCCGACTTCATCGATCAGGGTCATCGCGCTGCTAACTGGCTCGTCAAGGCGACCGGCGGCAAGGCCAAGATCATCGAACTCGAAGGCACCACCGGCGCCTCCGCGGCGAACGATCGCAAGAAGGGCTTCGACGAAGTCATCGCGAAGAATCCGGGCATGACGATCATTGCTTCGCAAAGCGGTGACTTCGCGCGTGACAAGGGCCGTCAGGTGATGGAGACGCTGTTGCAGGCGCATCCGGATGTGACCGCCGTCTACGCGCATAACGACGAGATGGCGCTCGGCGCGATCGCCGCGATCAAGGCGGCCGGCAAGCAACCGGGCAAGGATATCCAGATCGTCACGATCGACGGCACCAAGGGTGGCATGGACGCGATCGCCGCCGGCGAACTCGGTGCGAGCGTGCAGTCGAGCCCGTTCTTCGGCCCGCTCGCCTGCGACGTCGCCCAGCGCTACGCGAAGGGTGAAAAGATCCCGACGTGGGTCAAGGTGTCCGACCGCTTCTACGACAAGAGCAACGTGCAGCAGAACATGCAGTACGGCTATTGATCGATCTGATCGTCCACCGCTGTCGTACACGCGGTTGTGTAGCTTGAGGGCAGTGCTTTAGCGGAGTGTCCAAGCGCTCCGTACTTCGAGGAAAGCTTCTTCGAGGGCAGTGCCCGCAGGACGTCCCCGCCCCGAATCCGTCTCCTCGGGGGGCGGGCGACGGGAAGGGTTCGGAGCGACGCGTTCGTGGCAACACGGGCCGTCGCTTCGCTTTTATGCGGCGTAACATGGTTCGGCGCGCGCCTCTATAAAGCCCGAACGAATGGCCACAGCGGCTCGCAAGTGCAAAGCATGCAGCGCACGCAGCACATGAAGCGGCACATGCATCAGGAGGACACCCGTGACGGAATCCGGCAAAGAGACGCCACACTCTCCCCTTACCCGTTCGCCGCTGCTTGAGATGCAGGACATCGGCATCAGCTTCGGCGGCGTACCCGCGTTGCGCAGCGCCAATCTGAGCGTGGCAGCCGGAGAAGTACATGCGCTGATCGGCCAGAACGGCGCCGGCAAATCGACCATGATCAAGATCCTGACCGGCGCCTATCGGCGCGGCTCGGGCAGCGTGCGCTTCGAAGGCCGCGGAGTCGATTTCCGCACGCCCAAACAGGCGCGCGAAGCCGGCATCAGCACGATCTATCAGGAGATCAACCTGGTGCCGTTCCGCTCGGTGGCGGAGAACATTTTCCTCGGCCGCGAGCCGCGCCGCTTCGGCCTGATCGACTGGCGCGCGGTGCAGCAACGCGCCGCCGCGCTGCTCGAATCGTTCGGTTTGCAGATCGATGTGAAGAAACCGGTCAACCGCTATTCGACCGCGATCCAGCAGATGGTGGCGCTGGCGCGCGCCGTCTCGTCGGACGCGAAGATGGTCATCATGGACGAGTCCACCTCGTCGCTCGATGAACGCGAAGTGGAACTGCTCTTCACCGTCGTGCGCAAGCTGCGCGACGACGGCCGCGCGGTGATCTTCGTCTCGCACCGGCTCGACGAACTGTATGCGCTATGCGATCGCGTCACTGTGATGCGCGACGGCCAGACGGTCGCGCAAAGCACGATGGCGGAGATGGACAAACTGCAACTCGTCACGACCATGCTCGGCCGCACGCTCGCCGCCGTCGTGCAGGAAGACGCCACGACGCGCGAAGCGAATCTCGCGCGCCGCGGCAAGCAGGCGATCGCCGCGACGCATCTGGGCGCCCATCCGAAAGTGAGCGACGTCTCGCTCGACGTGCATGCGGGCGAGGCGGTCGGTCTCGCGGGCCTGCTCGGCTCGGGCCGGACCGAAACCATGCGCCTGATGTTCGGCGCCGATCCTGTCGAACAAGGCACATTGTCGATTGGTGGAGAGACGGTGTCGTTGAAGTCGCCGCAGGACGCCATCGCGCGTGGCCTCGCTTACCTCACCGAGGACCGCAAAGCCGAAGGCATCGTCCCCGAGCTCTCGGTGCGCGACAACCTGACGCTCGTCTGTCTGCGCACGCTGGCGAAAAACGGCGTGGTCGACGTGAAGAAGCAGCAGGCGATCGTCGACCGTTTCATTGCGTCGCTCGGCATCAAGCTGCGCTCGGCCGATCAGCCGATTCGCGAGTTGTCCGGCGGCAATCAACAGAAGGTCCTGCTCGCCCGCTGGCTCGCCGCCGAGCCGTCGTTGCTGCTGCTCGACGAACCGACGCGCGGCATCGACGTCGGCGCTAAAGCCGACGTGGCAAAGATCGTGCGCGAACTGCGCGACGCGGGCCTCGCTGTGCTGCTGTCCGCCTCCGAACTCGAAGAACTGACCGCCGTGGCCGACCGCGCGGTGGTGATCCGCGACGGCCGCACGGTCGCCGAACTGAACGGCGCCGACATGAGCGAGACCGCGATCATGGACGCCATCGCCTACGGCAGTGAAGGCCAGTCGCAACTGGTCGAAGCCGCCCAGACCGCACATATCGAAGACGCGTTGGAGGGCGACCGTCATGGCGCTTAAGTTGCACACAGAGTCGCTGCATAACGAAACCGCACCGTCGATGCCGGCCACAGCCGCACCGCGCGCCACGGCCGCATCGACGGTGAAGAAATGGCGTCATCTCGCCATGCAACGCGAAGTCATCGTGTTGCTCGCGATGGTGCTCTTCAACCTGATCTTCACGCCGCACTTCTGGTCGCTGCAAACCTTCAACGTCAACATGACGCAGGTGGTGACGATTGTGATCGTCGGCATCGGCATGACGCTGGTGGTGGCGACGGGCGGCATCGACCTGTCGGTGGGCGCGTCGATGGCGATCTCGGGCGCGCTCGCGCCGATGCTGTTCCTGAACATTCCAGGGCCGGGCGGCATCGCGCTCGCATTCGTGTTGCCGGTACTGGCAGCCGCTGCTTGCGGTGTCTTCAACGGCTTGCTGGTGACGAGGCTATCCGTGCAGCCGATTGTCGCGACGCTGGTGCTGTTCATCGCCGGGCGCGGCATCGCCCAGGTCGTCACCGATGGCAGCCTGCAGGCGTTCAACACGCCCGCCTTCCAGTGGATCGCGCTGGGCAAGGTCGCCGGCGTGCCGTTCCAGGTGCTGCTGATGCTCGCGCTGGTCGTGCTGTTCGCGTGGATCGTGCGCAAGACGCTGTTCGGCCAGTATCTGCTGATTACCGGCGGCAACGAAAAGGCCGCCTATCTGTGCGGTGTACCGACAGCCACTGTGAAGCTGATCGCATACACGTTGTGCGCCGCGCTCGCCGGGCTGGCGGGGCTGATCTCGATCTCGGTGAATTCGTCTTCGGATGCGAATGTGGTGGGGCTCGGCGTCGAACTCGATGCGATCGCCGCGGTGGCGGTCGGCGGCACGGCGTTGACAGGCGGCAAGGCGTATATCGGCGGCACGCTGATCGGCGCGCTGATCATCCAGTTGCTGCGCTATACGCTGCTCGCGCACGGCATTCCCGACGCGGCGGCCCTGGTGGTGAAGGCCGGCATCATCGTCGCGGCGGTTTACGTGCAGCGACGCTCGCGCTAACGCCTGAAGGACACTCCGGACTCGATGCGATGAAAAAGAACCTTCCTATCCTCCTTGCGCTGGTCGCGCTGATCGTACTCGGCCTCGTGCGCTACGACCATTTCGGCTCGGCCTACAACATCACCTCGTTCTGGCGCTACAACTCGATGTTCGCGCTGATCTCGATCGGCATGGCCTTCGTGATCATCACAGGCGGCATCGACTTGTCGGTCGGCACGGTGGCCGCTCTCTCGAGCGTCGTGGCCGCATTGACCAGCGTGTATGGCGGCTGGGTTGCCGTCGTCGCCGGCTGCGCGGCGGGCATGGCCGTCGGCGTGCTCAACGGTCTGATCATCACGCGGCTGAAAATCCTGCCCTTCATCGTGACGCTCGCGACCAGCCTCGGCGCGCACGGCGTCGCACTGCTGCTCGGCAAGAACGATGCGGTATCGATTGCCGCCGACTCGAACTTTGGCAACTTCGGACAAGGCGATCTGTTCGGGCTGCCGATCCCGGGGATCGTGGCAGTGGTCGCCGCAGTAGCCGGCTGGCTCGCGCTGCGCAGCACGCGCTTCGGGCGGCATTCGCTGGCAATCGGCGGCAGTGAGGAAGCGGCGCGACTGATGGGCCTGAACGTCGACCGCACGCTGGTGATGGCTTATGCGGTGAGCGGCCTGCTCGCCGGTATGGCGGGTGTGATCCTGGCCGCGCAGTTCGGCGCCGGGCAGCCGAACGAAGGCGTCGGCTGGGAACTGTTCGCGATTTCGGCGGTGGTGCTCGGCGGCACCTTGCTGACCGGCGGCGAAGGCTCGATTGCGATGACGATTGCCGGTGTGCTGCTGCTCGGACTGGTGTTCAACCTGTTGAACTTCGAAAACGGCTTGGGGTTCATCAGCCTTTCGGCGTACTGGCAATCGGTGATTCGCGGGGTGTTCCTGCTACTGGTGATCGTGCTGCAGGCGCGAGTGTTGAAGCAGCGCGGCAAGAAGCGTGTCGCTGCTGCAGCGTAATCGGCAATTGAGCGGCGAACCGGCGAGCCAACTGTGGCACGGCATGCCGACGATCCGGCCAATCGCCGCTTTCCGCTGATTGCGCCGGTGTCCTCAAAACGCAACGCGCGACCCGCTTTGCGTAGCAGGGAATTCCGCCGCACAGCGTGATAGCCGACACCTCCCGGCATCACTCGGAGTAATTGCGATGTGATCGGCTGCGCCCCTTACACAGACAAGGATTCCGGCACCTCACGTGTCCGTTAATCGCTATTTGTGTACCAACCCAGTGCAGTCAACAAGCGCGGACAAAGGCGGCTGCACGTCCCTTCCCACTGCTGCGCTTCCCTCACCTTTCTCGCCGATCGCGCTGTTTTTGCCAGTTTTATCAGCAGGGTCAATGCTGCGGCGCACGGCGGGTTTCGGTATCATCCTGAAAATGTTGCCCGCGCGGCGCGCCTATCCGGCGCATGCCGGACAGCCGATGGCAGCCGCCCTGCGCGGTTTTCGCCCATCGCCGTACCCTTGCTGAAGCGCGGCTGCAGCCATGCCGACGTACTTCGCGGTGCCGATCGTAACAACCGTCGGCGCCGACGCTTCCAGGTCCGGTACCCGCTTCACCACGCTCAACCGCCGCGCCGCAGCCCCCCAGGCAGCGGGCGCGGTAAAATAGCGGATTGCGCGTGATTCCCGACCTCGGGTTAGCGCAGCATCGCCCTTGCCGTGCCGGCCGGCTAACACGACTGGCCGCCTTTGTTTTCGCACTATCCAAGAAGCCATGAGCAACCTGAATTCACAAACAGTCCTGAGCGTCCATCACTGGACCGATACGCTTTTCAGCTTCACCTGCACGCGCGATCCGTCGTTCCGTTTCGAAAACGGTCAGTTCACGATGGTGGGCCTCGAGGTCGAAGGTAAGCCGCTGATCCGCGCTTACAGCCTGGCGAGCGCGAACTACGAAGAGCACCTCGAATTCCTGAGCATCAAGGTGCAGGACGGCCCGCTCACATCGCGCTTGCAGCACCTGAAGGTCGGCGATGAAGTCCTGATCGGCAAGAAGCCGGTCGGCACGCTGATGGCCGACAACCTGCTGCCGGGCAAGACGCTGTGGCTGCTGTCCACCGGCACGGGCCTCGCGCCGTTCATGTCGATCATCAAAGATCCGGACATTTACGATCGCTACGAGCGTGTGGTCCTGACGCACACCTGCCGTTTCGTCGACGAGCTGGCGTACAAGGAATACATCACGGATCACCTGCCGGCACACGAGCATCTGGGCGAACTGGTGCAGGAAAAGCTGCTGTACTACCCGACGGTCACGCGCGAAGCGTTCCAGAACCGCGGCCGCATCACCGAACTGATCGAGACCGAAAAGCTGTTCGCCGACCTCGGCGTGCCAGGCTTCTCGCTTGAAGACGACCGCGTGATGCTGTGCGGCAGCCCGCATATGCTGCGCGACACCCGCAAGCTGCTCGACGACCTGGGCTTCCAGGAAGGCAGCAACAACGCGCCGGGTCACTACGTGGTCGAAAAGGCCTTCGTGGGCTAGGCGCACGCTTAGATTTAGCGGCTGACACCGCGTACTCAGCAAAAAGGAGCCTTCGGGCTCCTTTTTTTACTCAGTTACAAATCGGCGCTATCGGCTTAACATTTGGTGTCAGGATTATTCCTACAACACTGGGATTGAAAAACATCAACCATTGCATGAAATATAGGCGCTAACCCTTGGTGCGCCTGCATTTTTTCTTTTTTTGAGATATCATCGCGGCGCACGATCGGTCGGTTTACATGTCAGCCGCGGTACGGGCTTCATGTTACTGAATGTAAATTTCGTTACGGCACGCCGTAGCGATTTGTCCGTCGCGCACAACGCGTAACGGACGTCACTGGAGGCCAGAGATTCGCATGCGTTCTTTTGTCTTCGCGCCGCCGATGCGCATCCGCTTCGCCGTCCACACTGCTTCCTGAGAGGGAAAGTCATGGATACGTCGACTGTCGTCCCGTTTAGCACCCACGTTCCGCTTTCGCTTGCACACGCCGCGCCGCAATCCGCCGCAGAGCGCGAACTCGCGCAGCTGCGTGCCCGCGTGCGCGAACTGTCTACCGAGCTCGTTCAGGCGCAGGAAGCTGCCTGCCGCCATGTGGCGCGCGAACTGCACGACGGCGTGGGCGCCGAGCTGACCGCGACGCGCTTCGCCCTTGCCGGTGTCGAGACCTGGCTGCCCGCCGACGCGCCGCAGCAGTGTGCCGCCGCGCTCGCCGTCGCGAATCGTTCGCTCGACGCCGTGTGCGCCGCCAGCCGCCAGGCCGTTGCGGAACTGCATGCGCCGTCGCTCGAGGCGGGCATTGTCGGGGCGCTGGCGCAATGGACCGGCGACTTCGCCGCGCGCACGAACCTGCGCACGAGTTTCGTCTGCGCCGCCGACGTACGGCTCACGCGCCTGCCCACCGATGCGGCACTGGCCGTGTTCCGGGTCGCCCAGGAAGCACTGAACAATATTGCCAAGCACGCGCGGGCCGAATCCGCCGACGTGCGGATTGAAACCAGCCGCCGTCACCTGACGCTGATCGTCAGCGACGACGGCATCGGCGTGACGCGCAACGCCCGTAGCCGGCGCGGCCACTTCGGCCTGAGCGGCATGCAGGCGCGCTGCGCCGCCTTCGACGGCACGCTGCGGGTCAGCGCCCGGCGGGTCGGCTCACCATGCGGCGACGGTGGCAAAGCGCCGCGTGGCACGCTCTTGTGTGCACGCTTCGCGTGGGACGCGATGCTGGCGAGCGCACCAGGCGCCGAGCGGCGCGCGCTGCAATCGTGAGCACGCCAGCATGAGTCTGCGCATCCTGCTCACCGACGACCACGCGGTGGTTCGCCAGGGCGTCCGCCAGTTGCTGCTCGACCGCGGCGTGGCGCGCGAAGTCACCGAGGCGCAAAGCGGCGCTGAAGCGCTCGAGGCCGTCGCCCAACACAGCTACGACGTGGTGCTGCTCGACATTTCACTGCCCGACATGAATGGCGTCGAAGTGCTCAAGCGCCTGAAGCGCAAAGCGCCGCGCGTGGCCGTGCTGATGTTCTCGATGTACCGCGAGGACCAGTACGCCGTGCGCGCGCTGAAGGCCGGCGCCGCCGGCTACCTGTCGAAGACGGTCGACGCCGCGCAGATGATCGGCGCGATCCAGCAGGTCGCGGCGGGCCGCAAATACGTCAGCCCGGCCATGGCTGAAGCGCTGGCGGACTATGTTTCCTTCGACGGCGAACAATTGCCGCACGAAAAGCTCTCGGACCGCGAATACCAGACGCTATGCATGCTCGCGTCCGGCAAGCGGCTGACGGATATCGCCATGACGCTATCGTTATCGGTGAAAACGGTCAGCGTGTACCGCACGCGACTGCTCGAGAAAATGAAGCTGCGCAATAACGCCGAGCTGACTTTCTATGTGATGAGCAACCGCCTCGTCGATCTGAATCCGGCGATGGCCGGCTGACATTTTCTTGCTGCAATCGCTGATTAGCATGCGATTGCCTGCGACACCTTCTCAAAATAGTGCGGCGGCACGCATCCGTTAAAATCGTGGGTTTCCCGACATTCGGCGCGCAAAATGCGTGCACAACTGGAGACCCACCGCCAATGTCCCTGTTTCGCAAGAAGAGCGTCGAGCACATGATCGCCGCGAGCGCCCAGAACGCCGGCTTGAAGAAAGCGCTCGGCGCGCTCGATCTGACTTTCCTCGGCGTTGGCGCCATTATCGGCACCGGCATTTTCGTGCTGACCGGCACGGGCGCCGTTCAGGCCGGCCCGGCGCTGATGGTCTCCTTCCTGATCGCGGCGATTGCCTGCGGCTTCGCCGCGCTCGCTTATGCCGAGTTCGCCTCGACGATTCCGGTCGCGGGATCCATCTACGCGTATTCGTACGCCACGCTCGGCGAACTGGCCGCATGGATCATCGGCTGGGACTTGATGCTCGAATATGGGCTGGCCACGTCAGCCGTGTCGGTCGGCTGGTCGGGCTATCTGCAATCGCTGCTGTCGGGTTTCGGCGTGAGCCTGCCCGTCGCGCTGACGGCGGCGCCGGGTGCCTTGCCAGGGCACGAGACATGGTTCAATCTGCCCGCCTTTCTCGTCATGATGGCGATCACGGCGCTGTTGTCGCTCGGCGTGCGTGAATCCGCGCGGATCAACAACATCATGGTGGCGATCAAGGTGACCGTGGTGCTACTGGTGATCGGGGTGGGCGTGTTCCACGTGACGCCGGCGAACTGGCATCCGTTCATGCCGAACGGCTGGAATGGCGTATTCGGCGCGGCGGCGGTGATGTTCTTCGCGTTCATTGGTTTCGATTCGGTGTCGTCCGCCGCGGAAGAGGTGAAGGATCCGAAGCGCGATCTGCCGATTGGGATCATTGCGTCGCTGGGCGTATGCGCGGTGCTGTACGTTGCTGTGGCCGCTGTGGTCACCGGTATCGTGCCCTCGGCGCAGTTTGCGAATATCTCGCATCCCGTGTCTTACGCGTTGCAGGTAGTGGGTGAAAAGTGGGTGGCGGGCTTTATCGACCTTGGCGCCGTGCTGGGCATGCTGACGGTCATTCTGGTAATGGCTTATGGGCAGACGCGCGTGATTTTCGCGATGTCACGGGATGGCTTGTTGCCTGCACGGCTTTCCCGTTTGCATCCGAAGTTTGCTACGCCGTTTTTTACGACGTGGCTGGTGGGGATTTTCTTCGGGTTGATTGGCGCACTGGTGCCGTTGAATGTGCTGGCTGAGCTGATCAATATCGGCACACTGGCTGCGTTTTCGATGGTGTCGATTGCGGTTCTCGTTTTGCGGAAGACGCATCCCGAGTTGCCGCGGGCGTTTCGGTGCCCTGGTGTGCCGGCGGTGCCGGTGTTGGCTGTCGCGTCCTGTCTGTTTTTGATGATCAATCTTAAGGCTGTGACCTGGGTGGCGTTTGTGGTCTGGTTGCTCATTGGGATGGTTATTTATTTTGGGTATTCGCGGCGGCATTCCAGGTTGGCCGACTGAGAATTTGAGGTTTTTTTTGCCTGCGGCGCTTGTTGAGTGCCTATGGCGTTGGGCTTTGCTTGATTTGTTTGCCTGCGGGGCGCTCATTGTC
Organism: Paraburkholderia sediminicola; assembly: GCF_046030555.1. GTDB lineage: Bacteria > Pseudomonadota > Gammaproteobacteria > Burkholderiales > Burkholderiaceae > Paraburkholderia > Paraburkholderia sediminicola_E. Next base: position 49,425 of record NZ_JAQQCH010000034.1, read on the forward strand.
TGTTGGCCTGTGGCGTTGGCCTTTCCTTGTTTTGTTATTGGTTTATTAGCGTCGCCCCTGTGCGGGGCAGGCACTTACTTCTCTTTGCCACCGCCGCAAAGAGAAGTAAGCAAGAGAAAGCGGCTCAAACCGCTAATTCTCAAGCGGGTCCCCTGGCTTGGAGGGGATAGTGGCGCATCTGGAATCTGTGTTCTCGCACATTCGACGTTCGTGACAAGGGCGTCATACTTCCGGCGGCGCTGCGCGCGCCGACGCGTATTTCACAGAACATCTGCTCGTTTTGCGCGCGTGACTCTCTCGACGCCGCGGCTCACCGTTGCATCCCCCGCGTTCCCGCCGTGCACCGGCGCGTCATTTCGAAGTGCGAATTCATCCCGGCATACGCTGTCGCGACTTATCAGTCGCTTGAGGCGCCCGCTGGCACTTCCCGAAACAGATATCTTTTGTCACTTCGCCGCGGCAAAGCCGACAGCCCCACCGTGCACTAACGAAGCCCTTGGCTTCGTACGCAGCCCCGTCCGCGCCGAGGCGAAGCAGAGGGCACCCACGCTCAAACGAAGCCCGGATTCTCCTGGCAGACCCATCCGCAACGCACGCAGTGCGGAGTGGGAGCTGATGAGCCCTGTGTCACTGACGCCGAATGTGCGAGGGCACGGATTCCAGATGTACCACTACCGTGGCTGTGCGGGGGACCCGCTTAAGAATTAGCGGTGTGAGCCGCTTTCTCTTGCTTACTTCTCTTTGCGGCGGCAAAGAGAAGTAAGTGCCTGCCCCGCACAGGGGCGACGCTAATAAACCAATAACAAAACAAGGAAAGGCCAACGCCATAAAAACGCAGACAAACAAGCGCCGCGCAGGCAAACAGATCAAGAAAAACCCAACACCGCAGGCGCACAAACGAACAGGCGCCGTCAGGCAAACAAACCAGACAAAACCCAACGCCGTAGGGAAACAACCAAAACCAAGCGCCGCAGGCACACAACCCAATAGCGCACCCAAGCAATTTGTGCTTTACTTTTCGGCAGACCCATAAAAAAGCGAAAAACCGCCTCACCCTCATCGGACCCCACGAACAGGCAGCTGAAGGCAGGAAAAAACAAAGGTCCGGTCTCACCCCACAAGGAGACAACTTCATGGCGATCAGCATCAGTCTGACGGTGAACGGCGCGCCCATCAGCGCCTCAATCGACCCGAGCACCCTGCTTGTCCAGTTCCTTCGCGATCAACTTCGCCTCACGGGAACGCATATCGGCTGCGATACCGCTCAGTGCGGCGCGTGTACGGTCCACCTGAACGGCCGCGCGATCAAGTCCTGCAACATTCTCGCGGTGCAAGCCGAAGGCGCGGACATCACCACCATCGAAGGGCTCGCCAAAGACGGCGCCCTGCACCCAATGCAAGCCGCCTTCAAACACTGCCACGGCCTGCAGTGCGGTTTCTGTACGCCAGGCATGGTGATGAGCGCGGTCTCGCTCGTCGAGCGTCAGCCCAATCTCACCGGTGACGACGTGCGTGCCCAGCTCGACGGCAATCTCTGCCGCTGTACGGGATATCACAACATCGTCAAAGCAGTGCTCGAAGGCGCTGAAGGCATGAAGTCCTCCGGCACGGCCCAAGCCAATGCGCCGGCCACCGCCCAAGCCACCGCCTGAGGAGACGACGATGAACGCACCCGACACCCACCTTATCGGCGCATCCGTCGAACGTAAGGAAGACTATCGGTTCCTCACCGGCAACGGTCAGTACACCGATGACATCGTCCTGCCGCAGCAAACCTACGCGGTATTCCTGCGCTCGCCACACGCGCACGCAAAAATCAACAGCATCGACACCGCCGCGGCCAAACAGTCGCCCGGCGTCGTCGCGATTTTCACCGGCGCGGACATGGCCGCTGACAACGTCGGCGGCCTGCCGTGCGGCTGGCTGATCCACAGCACCGACGGCAAGCCGATGAACGAGCCGCCGCATCCAATCATCGCGCACACGAAGGTACGCCACGTCGGCGATCAGGTCGCGCTGGTCATCGCCGATTCGATCAAGGCCGCGAAAGACGCGGCCGAACTGATCGAAGTCGATTACGACGTACTGCCGGCCACGGTCGACACCGCGCACGCAGCCGATCCGGGCCAGGCCGCGGTTCACGACGAAGTGCCGGACAACGTCTGCTACAACTGGGGCCACGGCGACAAAGCCGCGACCGACGCCGCCTTCGCCAAAGCTGCGCACGTCACCACGCTCGACATCGTCAATAACCGCCTGATTCCGAACGCGATCGAACCGCGCGCGGTCAACGCGAGCTATTCGGTGCAGGACGAGAGCTACACCCTCTACGTCGCGAACCAGAATCCGCACGTGGAGCGTCTATTGATGGCCGCCTTCGTGCTATCGCTGCCGGAATCGAAACTGCGCGTCATCGCGCCGGACGTCGGCGGTGGCTTCGGTTCGAAAATTTTCCTGTACGCCGAAGACGTCGCGCTGACGTGGGCATCGAAGAAGATTCGCCGTCCGATCAAATGGACCGCCGAGCGCTCGGAAGCATTTGTCTCGGACGCGCACGGTCGCGATCACGTCACCAAAGCCGAACTGGCATTGGATGCCGACGGCAAGTTCCTCGCAATGCGCGTTCATACGATCGCCAACATGGGCGCGTATCTGTCGACCTTCGCGTCGAGCGTGCCGACCATCCTGTACGCGACGCTGCTCGCTGGCCAGTACGCAACGCCCGCCATCTACGCCGAGGTGAAAGCGGTCTTCACCAATACCGTGCCAGTCGATGCCTACCGCGGCGCGGGCCGTCCCGAAGCAACGTACGTGGTCGAGCGTCTGGTCGAAACGGCTGCACGTGAGATGAAGCTCGATCCCGCAGAAATCCGCCGCCGCAATTTCATCCGTAAGTTTCCGTACGCGACGCCCGTGGGCCTCACCTACGATACCGGCGATTACGACACCATCCTGAATCGCTCACTCGAACTCGCCGACGTGAAAGGCTTCGAGGCGCGCCGGCAAGAATCCGAGAAGAACGGCAAGCGGCGCGGCCTCGGCTACTCGTGCTACATCGAAGCGTGCGGTCTGGCGCCGTCGAACATCGCCGGTGCCCTCGGTGCACGAGCTGGGCTCTTTGAAGTCGGCCAGATTCGCGTTCATCCAACGGGTTCCGTCACCGTGTTCACCGGCTCGCACAGTCACGGCCAGGGGCATGAGACAACCTTCGCGCAAGTCGTCGCCGATCGCCTCGGCATTGCGCTGGAAAGCGTCGAAGTCGTTCACGGCGACACCGGTCGCATTCCGTTCGGCATGGGCACGTACGGCTCGCGCTCGATCGCGGTCGGCGGCTCGGCGATCATGAAGGCGCTCGACAAGATCGAAACCAAGGCGAAGAAAATCGCCGCCCATCTGCTCGAAGCCGCGGCGGAAGACATCGAGTTCAAGGACGGCGTGTTCCGCGTCGCGGGCACCGACCGCACCAAGGCGTTCGCCGACATCTCGCTCGCCGCCTACGTGCCGCACAACTATCCGCTCGACGTGCTCGAACCCGGTCTCGAAGAAAGCGCGTTCTATGATCCGACCAATTTCACTTACCCGTCCGGTGCGTACATCTGCGAGATCGAGGTCGATCCAGATACGGGCGTCTGCCGCATCCAGCAGTTCACCGCGGTCGACGATTTCGGCAACGTGATCAATCCGATGATCGTCGAAGGCCAGGTGCATGGCGGACTCGCTCAGGGCATCGGGCAGGCCATGCTGGAGCGCTGCGTGTACGACAACGAAAGCGGCCAGTTGCTGTCAGGCTCTTACATGGACTACGCGATGCCGCATGCGTCCGATTTTCCGAACTTCACCGTCGAAACCGTGAAGGGCACGCCGTGCACACACAATCCACTCGGTGTGAAAGGCTGCGGCGAGGCAGGCGCGATCGGCTCTCCACCGGCGGTGATCAACGCGATCCTCGACGCGCTCGCGCCGCTCGGCGTGACCGACCTGCAAATGCCGGCGACGCCGCATCGCGTGTGGTCCGCGATTCACGCGGCCAAGCAACCCCACTGATATCCTGAGCGGAGCATTCGACATGTATTCATTCGAGTATCAACGCGCGACGGATCCGAAAGCGGCCGCCGCAGCCATCGCCGGCGACAGCGATGCAAAATTTCTCGCCGGCGGACAAAGCCTGCTGCCGACCATGCGTCTGCGGCTCGCACAGCCGTCGCAACTGATCGACGTGACGCGGATTCCAGCGCTCAAGTCGATCACGGTCGACGCCGGCAAGGTGACCATCGGCGCCGCCGTCTGTCACGCGGACGTTGCTGATCACGCCGAAGTTCGGCGCGTGCTGCCAGCGCTCGCGGACCTCGCCGGACACATCGGCGATCGCCAGGTGCGCGCGCTCGGCACCATCGGCGGCTCGCTCGCGAACAACGATCCGGCCGCCTGCTATCCGGCTGCGGCGATGGCCTTGGACGCGACCATCGTCACCGATCGGCGACGGATTTCGTCGAGCGATTTCTTCGTCGGCATGTATGAGACTGCGTTGGCGCCCGACGAGCTGATCGTGGCCGTCGAGTTTCCCGTACCCGAGCGCGCCGGCTACGAGAAATTCCGCAATCCGGCGTCGCACTTTGCGCTGGTCGGCGTGTTCGTCGCGAAGGTCGCGAGCGGCGTGCGCGTTGCGGTGACCGGTGCGGCGTCTTCGGTATTTCGTGTGCCGGAGCTGGAAAGCGCGCTATCGGCGAATTTCACGCCTGATGCCGCGCGAGCGGTAGCCGTGTCCGACGCCGACCTGAACACCGATATGCACGCGAGCGCCGAATATCGCGCGCATCTGATTCCGGTGCTGGCCGCGCGAGCTGTGACGAAGGCGAACGGATAGCGGCTCTTGCGGCTGACGTGGCTTGCGTTTGCGTGGCGCGTCAGCCGTGCTGACCACGCAGGCGGTTTGGCGCGACACTCGCTCGTCCTGATTCGCTCCGTTCTTCGGAAGATAGAGCAAAGCGTGAGACCGCCGCGACGCCGCTCGACCCGGCGCCTTGCCACAGCGCGCACCGCCGCGTATCGGCACGGCCGCAACGTTTCGCGGCCGGACGTTTTGCTCTTCACCGTGCAGATTCAGGAACGCTATGCAGCCTGCTTCAATCGACGACACTCTCGCGCAACTCGCCGCCCAAAGCTACTTCGCCAGCCGCGAACTCGCGACTGCGTTGTATCTCGCACTGCGCATGGAGCGGCCGTTGTTCGTCGAGGGCGAACCGGGCGTCGGCAAGACCGAACTCGCCAAAGCCGCTGCGGGCATGCTCGGCACCTCGATGCTGCGGCTGCAATGCTACGAAGGACTCGACACCGCCAGCGCGCTCTACGAATGGGACTACCCGCGCCAGATCATGGCACTGCGTCTGGCCGAAGCCGCCGGCGAGCGGCCTGGCAACGACACACTGTATCGCAGCGAATTCCTGCTGAAGCGTCCGTTGCTGCAAGCGTTGATGCCTGACGAGAATCATCCGGGCGTGCGGCGCGTGCTGTTGATCGACGAAATCGATCGCGCTGACGAACCGTTCGAGGCTTTCCTGCTGGAGCTGCTTTCGGATTTCCAGGTTTCGATTCCCGAGTACGGCACGGTGCGCGCGGCACAGCCACCGCTCGTCGTGATGACGTCGAACCGGACGCGCGAAGTACACGACGCATTGAAACGCCGCTGCCTGTATCAATGGATCGGCTATCCCGAGCGCGATCGTGAACTGGAAATCGTCGCCGCGCGGGCGCCGCAAACATCGGCGGAATTGCAACGGCGCGCGGTCGATTTCGTGCATCGGCTGCGTGGCATGGATCTGTTCAAGGCGCCCGGCATCGCCGAAACGATCGACTGGTGCCGCGCGTTGGAAGCGCTGTCGGTGACTGAACTCGATCCGCAATCGGTACACAACACCCTGGGTGTGCTGCTCAAGTATCAGGACGATCTCGCACGCGTCGACGCCGCGCAGATCGCGCAATGTCTCGCGACGCCGGGATAGCGGCGATGGAAAAGAAAACGGCCGCAAGCGCACGCTCAATGCCTGCATCCATCGACACATCGGCTGCGCCGATCGATATACCCACGTTGGCCCGCAACGTCGTGCACTTTGTGCGCTTGCTGCGCGGCGCGGGCTTGCCGATGTCGCCGGCACAAGCAGTCGATGCGCTCGCCGCGCTGCACTGGATCGATCTCGGCCGGCGCGACGATGTCCGCGCGGCGCTCGCTACGCTGTTGGTCTCCGCGCCGGACGAACGCGACCTCTTCAACGCCGCCTTCGATCTGTTCTGGCGCGACCCGGATTGGGAAGGCAAGCTGCGCGCGCTGCTGCTGCCGAAAGTCCGCGATGGACTGCCGCCACCTAAACGCAACAACCGTCTCGCCGACGCGCTTGCCGTGCGTACGCCACCCTCGCCGCACAACAAAACGCCGCAGGAAACGGAACAACATGAACTGCACGCCCACGTCACTTTCAGTGCTGAAGAGCGGCTGCGTCATCGCGATTTCGAGACGCTTTCCGCTGATGAATGGCGCACATTGCGGCATCTGATCCGCGGTCAGCGTCTGCCGCTCGCCACCGAACCGACGCGCCGCCTGAAGGCTGCATCGCACGGCACGCATGCCGACTTGCGCGCGAGCGCACGGCAAGCGGTGCGGGCGGGCGGCGACTGGACGGTGTGGAAGTTTCGCGCGGCCGTCGAGCGCAAACCACCGCTGGTATTGCTGCTCGACATATCCGGCTCGATGAGCAGTTATTCACGCGCGGTGCTGTACTTCTGCCACGCGCTTTTGCAATCGCGCGAGCGCCTGCAGGTGTTCCTTTTCGGCACGCGCCTGACCAATGCGACGCGCGCGCTGCGCAAACGCGATCCCGACGTGGCGATCGCGGCGCTCACCGATCAGGTGGTCGACTGGTCAGGCGGCACACGGATCGGCGCAGCGCTTGCCGAATTCAACCGACGCTGGGCACGCCGCGTGCTCACCGGCAGGGCCACGGTGCTGCTCGTCACCGACGGCCTCGATCACGAAGCGATCGACGTGCTCGACGCCGAAATGGCTCGCCTGCGCCGCTTCGCACACCGTATCGTGTGGCTCAACCCGCTGTTGCGTTTCAGCGGTTTTTCACCGAAGGCGCGTGGCGTGCAGGCGATCCTGCCGTATGTCGACGCGCATCGTCCGGTTCATAATCTGGACAGTCTGACAGCATTCGGCCGCGATCTCGCGCAACTCACGCGCGCGCCTCGTCCCGCCGTATCCGCCAGGACAACCGCAGGAGCAACGCCATGGAATTGAGTGAAACCCATACGCTGCCGGTTTCGCAGCAGCGTGCCTGGGATGCCCTGAACGATACTGAGATCCTGCGCGCGTGCATTCCCGGCTGCGAGAGCATCGATCCGGATGGCGAAAATGCGTACGCGGTGGTGCTGAGCGCATCGGTCGGTCCGGTGAAGGCGCGCTTCAAAGGGCGTATGCTGCTGACCGACATCGATGCGCCGAACACGTACACCATCGTTTTCGAAGGCCAGGGTGGCGCGGCAGGCTTCGGCAAGGGTAATACGCACGTCACGCTCGAACCCGAAGGCGACGCCGCGACGAAGCTCACATACACGGCAACGGCACAGGTCGGCGGCAAGCTGGCGCAGATTGGTTCCCGGCTGGTCGACGGCGCGGCGCGTAAAATTGCGGGCGAATTTTTCAAGCGCTTCGGCGCGCAGGTCGGCGGGGACGCTGACGGCGCAACATCCCCGGACAGCGGGGACACTGCAGCCGCCGAAACGGCGGCGCAAAATACAGAATCGAATGAGGCCACGGACACTGAGTCCGGCGGTGACGGAACGAAAAGGAAGAAATCATGGACAGCGTGGATCTCGAAGTCCTGAAGTCCAGCGCACGTTGGCTGGAAGAGGGACATCGCGCGCTACTGGTGACGGTGGTGAAGACGTGGGGGTCGTCGCCGCGTCCCGAGGGCGCGATGCTCGCGGTGCGTGACGATGGACTGGTGGTGGGTTCGGTATCGGGTGGCTGCATCGAAGACGATCTGATCGACCGCGTGCGGCAAAAGGGTATTGAGCAGACACGCCCGGAGGCGGTGAAGTACGGCATCACGGCGGAGGAAGCGCATCGCTTCGGCCTGCCGTGCGGCGGCACGATTCAGTTGGTGTTGGAGCCTTTGACGCCGCAAAGCGGCATTGCCGATCTGTGCAATGCGGTGGAGGACGGCCGTCTGGTGGCACGCGAAGTTGACATGGTGACGGGCGCGGTACGGCTCGATACGGCGCTGGCGACGGACGGCGTGCATTTCGACGGCGAGCGTCTGCTGACGATTCACGGCCCGCGTTACCGGATGCTGGTGATCGGCGCGGGGCAGTTGTCGCGTTATCTGTGCAACATCGCTGTCGGCCTCGATTATCAGGTCACCGTGTGCGATCCACGCGAGGAGTACACCGAGGAGTGGAACATTCCCGGCACGAAGATCGTGCGGACGATGCCGGACGATACGGTGATCGAAATGAAGCTCGACGAACGGTGTGCGGTGATTGCGCTGACGCACGATCCGAAGCTTGACGATCTCGCGCTGATGGAAGCGTTGAAGACACCGGCGTTTTATGTCGGCGCTTTGGGGTCAAGAAGGAATAATCAGGCGCGGCGCGAGCGGTTGAAAGAGTTCGATCTGAACGATACCGAGTTGGCCCGGCTGCATGGGCCGGTTGGGATTTATATTGGCAGCCGGACGCCGCCTGAGATCGCGGTTTCTATTCTCGCCGAGGTGACGGCGGCTAAGAATGGTGTTTCATTGCCGACTTTGTTGCAGGTTGAAGGCGCTAAGGCCGCGCGGGAGATAGCGGCTTCGGGGGGTGCTGCTTGTAGTGTTTAGTCGTTTTTTTGCCTGCGCGGCGCTTGTCTGTTTGCCTGTGGCGTTGGCCTTGCCTTGTTTTGTTATTGGTTTATTAGCGTCGCCCCTGTGCGGGGCAGGCACTTACTTCTCTTTGC
>NZ_JAQQCH010000035.1:0-55426 GCF_046030555.1 Paraburkholderia sediminicola
ACGGGTCCCCCGCACAGTCACGCTAGTGGTGCATCTGGAATCTGTGCCCTCGCACATTCAGCCCTGATGACAAAGGCGTCATACTTCCGGCGGCGCTGCGCGCGCCGAAGCGCACTTCATAGAACCGATCACCGCGTTTTCGCACTGGCGCTCCATTCGGCGCCCCGCCAAGGCGAAGCCGACGGCCCCCACCCCGCCCAAACGAAGCCCGTGGTTCCTGAAGAACCCTTCCGGCGAGCACAGTGCGAGGCGGGAAGCATGACTGCCTTGTCGCTCACGCGGAGTGTGCCAGAGCACAGATGCCCGTGTTTCCTGACGAACCCTTCCGGCGAGCACGCAGTGCGAGGCGGGAAGCATGATTGCTTTGTCACAAGCGTTGAATGTGCGAGGGCGCAGTTTCCAGATGCACCACTACCGTGGCTGCGCGGGGGACCCGCTTAAGAATTAGCGGTGTGAGCCGCTTTCTTTGCTTATCTTTCTTTGCGGCGGCAAAGAAAGTAAGTGCCGCCCCGCACAGGGGCGAACGCTAATAAACCACTAAGAACTCAAGGAAAGGCCAACGCCATAGGCGCACAGAAACAAAGCGCCGCGCAGGCAAAAACCCCAAGGAAAGACCAGCGCCGCAGGCATACAGACGAAACAAGCGCCGCCCAGGCAACCAAAAATCAAGCCCCCAACGCCGTAGGCGAACAAACAGACAAACCCACACCGCAGACAAAAAACCACTATCCAAAACCAAGATTATTAAACTACCCTCTATCCAAATACGAAATATCCAAACCCCAGCGCCGCAGGCAGAAAGACCCCAGCATGTCTGAAACAACCCTGGATCTAAACCTGATCCCCTACCTCGTAGCAATGGAAGACACCCGCAACGTCAGCCGCGCAGCGGAGCAATTAGGCGTCAGCCAACCCCGCGTCAGCACCGCGCTAGGCCGCCTGCGGGAATACTTCGACGATCCGCTCTTCGTTCGAACATCGAAAGGCATGGAACCCACGCCTCGCGCGCTCGCCATCCTCCCCGCCGCCCGCGACGCGCTTCTGCGGATTGAGAAAGGCATGCTCGACGTGCAGAACTTCGATCCGGCCACCAGCACCCATACCTTCTCCATCGCGCTCTCCGACGTCGGCGAAATCGTCTTTCTGCCGCGACTCCTGCAACTCTTCGCCGAACGCGCGCCCTATGCGAATCTGCGCTCGGTGTCGCTCTCACCCTCGCACGTGGAACGTGGGCTCGAATCGGGCGACGTCGATCTCGCCGTGGGTTATTTCCCCGATCTGTCGGGCAATAACTTCTTCCAGCAACGGCTATTCACCCATCGATTCATCTGCCTGATGCGCGCCGGGCATCCCCTTTCGAAGGCGCCGCTCACACTGCCTCAATACGTGGCGTCGGGCCACGCCGTGGTGCGTGCCGAAGGACGCAGCCAGGAAGTCCTCGAACATTACCTGGAAAAGAAACGGATCAAGCGCCGTGCCGTACTCGAAACGCCGCATTTCATGAGCCTGCCGTTCATCCTCGCGCGCACCGATCTGCTCGCGACCGTGCCGCACGCAATCGGCTTCGCGTACGTGTCGGAGCACGCGTCGATCACGCTGGTCGAGCCGCCTTTACCGTTGCCGCGCTTCGATCTGCGGCAGCACTGGCATCGCAAGTTTCATAACGATCCGCGGGCAAGCTGGCTGCGCAGCATCGTCGCCGAACTCTTCAACGACGATATGGATGAGTGGCCGAAGTGAGCTCATGCCCCAGCAGCAAAAGGGGCATCGACACGATTCGACGCAAAACATGGAACAATGGCCTCACTCATTGACCCCGCGCGCTCCGTTTAGCGTCGACGCGCGATCCCGGAGGAGCGACGGATGGCCAGCAGCAAAGCAAAGAGAACCAAACCCGCGGCCGCAGCAGACCGCCCCAGCCGCGACGAAGCGGAAGCAGCGGTACGCGTGCTGCTGCGTTGGGCCGGCGACAATCCCGAGCGCGAAGGCCTGCTCGATACGCCGGCGCGCGTGGTGCGCTCGTATGAGGAGTTCTATGCGGGTTATCAGGTCGACCCGCGCGAGATCCTCGCCCGCACCTTCTCCGAAGTGGACGGCTACGACGAAATGATCGTGCTGAAAGATATCCGCTTCGAAAGCTATTGCGAACACCACATGGTGCCGATCATCGGGCGGGCGCACGTTGCGTACCTTCCTCAGCATCGGGTGGTCGGTATTTCAAAGCTGGCGCGCCTCGTCGATGCGTTCGCCAAGCGTCTGCAGATCCAGGAAAAGATGACGGTGCAGATCGCCGATACGTTGAACGAAGTGCTGCAACCGGCAGGCGTCGGCGTGATTCTTGAGGCCGCGCATCAATGCATGTCGACCCGGGGCGTGCACAAGGCCGGTGTCACGATGGTCACGTCCCGCATGCTCGGCACGTTCCGCACCGATCCGTCGACGCGGCGCGAGTTTTTGTCGATCGTGGCCAATCCGGGTATCGTGGCGATCGCCAATACCTGAATAGCGATGCGGCGTTGACTGCCAATTCGCGCCTACTTGCCACGTCGACTTGCGCCGCATGGCAGCCTGTGGCCCAGGCTGCTGCTTTGCCTGCTCCAAGGCTGAACATCATGTCAAGGCTTCGAGCTGCGGCCCTGGAGGCACGCCCCGAAAACCTGCCTTCCGGCTGCCACCTCAGGCTGCCACCTCACGCCGCGCTACGTACAGTACGCATGTGGCCAAAAGTGGCCAGCAACACTGCGCCCAGCACACACGTGACACCCGCCAGTTGCGCCGCACTCACGGGCTCACGCAGCACGACAGCGGCTAACGCCACCGCACTCACCGGCACGAGCGCGGTCATGAGTCCGGCTTCCGCGCCGCTGATGCGTGCAGCGCCCGCATACCAGAGAACAAAGCCCGCCACGGTCGGCACGAGCGCGTAATAAAGCACGCCGTTCAGCGCGCTTGCATTGAACGGCACACGCCAGGGCCTTTCGAAGCATGCCGGCACGATCGCCACCGCGAACCCGATACCGCACATCAACGCCGACAGCGGCAGCGGTGCGACCGGCCGGTGCAACTTGCGATTAAGCAAAATAAAGAGTGCCTCGCAGACGATCGCCGCGAATACCAGGGCGTTACCTGCCAGCGAACTGGCCGCATGCGGCGCGGTGAAATCGTCGATACGCACGGTGCACACCAGCACGCCCAAGGTGGCGAGAACAATCGCGCCGATCAACGCGGGCGCGGGGCGCTCACCCAGCGCAAGCATGGCGACCATGGCCGATACAGCCGGAAGGGTACCGGCAATCACACCGGCATCGGCGGCCGATGCGAGCTTCATCCCGCTGATAAGCAACACCGTATAACCGACGCTGCCCGCCCCCGCCTGGGCGATCACGAGCCACGTATCGTGTCTATCGAGACGCAGCCAGCGCACACCACGCCAGCGCATCACCAGCACAAACAGGGGAAACGCGATGGCAAACCGCAACGCGGTCGCGCTGAACGGCGGCAATCCGCTTGCGATCGATTTGCTGACGACGACCGTGCTGCCGACCCCGATCATCGCCAGCGCGCAAAACACGTATCCGACATATCGTGAATTCATGCTGCTGTCCTGTTCCTTTGAATGAACAGGCAGATTAGACGGGGTGAACGCGCGCGGTCTTGAACGAAATTGCAGCGGACAAGCCTGCCAACGAATCGCGGCGCAGCGTCGGCTTCACGAAATACCGGCGCGAATCCGGCTTACGGTCAGGTGGGGCTGGCCGGCACCGCAACCAGGCTCATCGAGTATCCTGATTGAAATAGAACCCCAACCGTCATAACAGGAGTTCCGCAATTGGTAGCGTTTCCGTCGTCGGCGGTTTCAACCTGGGGCGGCGCAGTCGTTTTTCTCAACGTTCTGCTGACACGCCTCGGCCTGCCGATCCCTGCCGTCCCCATACTGCTCTTCGCGGGCTCGGCGATTGCCGCCGGTACACTGTCTTTCTGGCCGGTTCTGTTCGCCGCCGTGCTCGGTGCGCTCATCGGCGACGGTACGTGGTTCGCCGCCGGCCGCATCTACGGCCGCAAACTGATCGCCGCCCTTGGCCGGATCTCTCCGGCAGTCGATTCCAGGGTCGATAAGGCTCGCTCGCTATTCGAGCGTTTCGGCGTGCCGCTGGTGGCAATCTCGAAGTTCGTTCCCGGCCTGGGACTCATCACCCCGCCGCTCATGGGCACGACAGTCGTGGATGCCCGCATCTATGCAATGTGGGACCTCGCCGGCGCGCTGGCGTGGGCCACCTTCTGGCTGCTCGGCGGCGCCGCAGTGGAGAGGCAGTTGCATATGCTGCTCGCCTTCGTCAAAGCACGCGGCGGCACGGTGATCGACATCCTGCTGGCCGCGGCGTTGGCCTATCTGGTGTACCACCTGCTGCAGCGACGCCGCGAACGACGCCGTTCAGCGCACGCCGCCTCCGCGAATCCGTCACAAGCAACAACATCCGGCGGATGGCGCGGCATCGCGCCGCCGAAGGTACTGGATGCTCGCCCCACACCATCGGTTGAGGGAGCGCTGCACCCAATTCCCGGTGCGCTGACGTTCGACCCGCGCTCGCCTGAACAGACCGACGGCGCGCTGCTCGTCTATGACAGGGTGATTTACTGCATTTGCCCGGACAGCGCGACCGCCGTCGAGATCACGCAACGGATGCGCCTGAACGGCTACACGCGGATTCGCGCACTGAGGGGCGGCCTCGACGCCTGGCAAAGACGCGGGTTTCCTGTCGAGCCGCTGGCGCCGGCGGACCAATTGACCACCGGCAAACGCGCGCGGGAGCCCTACGACGAAGCACGCAATGCGGTGACTCTGCGCGGTTTCGCCCCTCGGCGCGGCTAAAGCGCCTGAACCAGCCGCAGAGTGAACGTCCGGCCTGGCGCCAGAACGCCGTCAGATGCAAGGCGTTGCCATCTCACGCTGCTATTCACGGCGACGAATCCTGCACCGTCGAATGTCCGGCCCACATCGCCGAATTGACCCGGTTGCGCCCTGCTGCCTTGGCGGCGTATAGCTGCCGGTCGGCAGCGGCCAGCAGGTCGAGCGCCTTCGCGCCTTCCGCCGGCACACAGGTCGCGCACCCGATGCTCACCGTGACAGCGATCGCCTCACCATCGCTATGCACGACTTGCAGACTCTGCACCTTGCGGCGAATCTTTTCCGCGAGGTTGAGCGCGCCCTCCGCCGTTGTGTCCGGCAAGATGACGGCAAACTCTTCGCCACCGTATCGCGCCACCAGATCGACCGAGCGCAGTACCGTCGCCGAGATGCATTCGGCCACGGCGGTCAACGCCTCGTCACCGCTCGCGTGGCCATAGACGTCGTTGAATTGCTTGAAATGATCGATGTCGATGAACAACGCCGATAGCGATTGCCCGGAGCGCCGCGCGCGCCGCCACTCTTCGTCAAGACGACTGTCGAGCACACGGCGATTGCTGAGTCCGGTCAGCGGGTCGGTCGCGGCCAGACGCATCAGCGCCGCTTGCGCGCGCAACTTGTCGCGCAAGGCAAAGGCAAGCAGCCACGAGACCATTACGAATACCGCGCCGAAAGCGAGCGTCAGCCCGCCGGCAATCCTGCTGCGGCGCCGCCACGGCGCGAGCGCTTCGTCCACGGACGGCGCAACCACGGCAATCAGCGGCGTGCCCGGCACGCGCGCATAGGTGAACATCCGGCGCACGCCGTCCACCGCGGAGTTCGCGACATATGAGCCCGAGTTGTGCGCGGCCATCACCTGGAAGGTCGGCGACTTCGCGATGCTCGAGCCGATATCACGCGAGGAAAACGGCTTGCGCGCGAGCAAGGTGCCGTCGTCCATCACGATGAATACGGAGCCCAGTTCACCCGTGTTGATCCGATTCAGCAGATGCTGAAAGTATTCGATGCGAATCGCCAGAAGCGCAACGCCACCAAATGTGCCATTGGCTTCATTGATGCGCCGTGTGAGACCGATCGACAGCTTCCCGTCACGCAGCCGCGAGCGGTATGGGTGGGAGAAATAGAGCCCGACGGCCGGGCTGCGTTGATGCATCAGAAAGTAGTCACGGTCGCCGAGGCTGACGGCGGGATCGGTCTCGCCGTTCTGCGAAGCGATCACTCGACCGGTCGGCCCAATCACATAGGCACCGCCAAGATAGGCCGCGGTGGTTGCGCGATCGAATAGCACGGCTCGCCGCAAGTTCCGAGGCAAGCTCCACGTATCAGGATCCCGTGCCCCGTCCACCATGGCTTCCAGCGACAAATCGTAGATCTCGACGTTTCGTTCGAGATCGGTGGACACAATCGAGACGAGGTTTTGTGCCGTTTCGCGCGCATGGTCGAGCGCGTCGGTACGGCCGCTGCCCAGCGTCAGCAGCGTCAAACCGGCCATCGCAACGGCGACCAGCGTGCCGGCCATACCGGCCGAAAACGGGTGGTTGCCCATGTAACGCGACACGCCGGTTGCACCGGCGCGCGACATAAATCGCAGCCGCCGACGCAGCGAAAGTGTTCGATATGCCACGTGCGCATCACCTCCTTCGCAAACGATCCGCCTGAGCAATCAGGAGTGGATGCACGGCCGGCGTGCTGATGCGGGCCGCTTCGTTATAACGTGCAGCCGCCCCGGGCCGCGTCAGAGTTTGCGCAGCAGGCCCGCCGCCGCGCGCATCCGCCGTTTGCGCTCCTTACCGAGCCAGTGAAGCGCTGCATCGGCGTCGCCGGATCCGGCCAGCAGGCCCGTATTGTCGCGCAGCAGCATCTCGCTCGCGACCACATCGTTCAGCGTACCGAAACGCTTTTGAATCTGCTTCAACCGCTTCTGGATACGCTTGTGGCTGCTGTGCAGAACCGGCTCGAAAAACTCGAGCAGGTAGCGCAATTTCTTTCCCGCCTTTCTAACGTCATGAAACGCGGCGTAATTGGAACGCTTCGCGTGAGACGCGCGTTTTATACGCTTTTTCAGCGCTCGCTCGGAAACGGCCACACGCTTATCGACGAATTTTTGCAGCGGCACGCGCTCATGAGCCGTGTTTAATTCCTTTTTGGCGCTGGTCAGGGCATCTTGCAACAGATGTTTGACGTCCGCGTTTGAAAGCGTTTCACGGCTCGTCGCCAATGCATCGCCGCGCGCCTCCTGGAGCCTGGGCGTCATCTCATGTGCAACACGCTCGTCCTGGGTAATCAGTTCGATCAGAATGTCCCAATCACGCGTCTTGCCGGCAGCCGCCGCGAGATATTTATACAGCGCCCGTTGGCGCGTATTTTCGCCTTTGTCCAGCAAGGGTTCGAACGCCCACCACAACGAGCGCAGCCGCCGCAGCGACACGCGCAGTTTGTGCAGTGCTTCGGGCGACGCGTCTTCGCGCACCGCGCTGGCGTGTTCGATCGCATCGCCGACAAGCGGCGCCGCGTACGACGCAAAAGCCGACTCCGCCGACGTTACTGCCCCGGCCGGCTTGCTATCCGCATTCTGTTTGCCGAGTTTCCGGCTCGCTTGCTTCATCGCATGTCCTTCAGGGCCGTTTATGTCAGCCTAGCAAAAAAAAGGCCTAGTGAATATCAACTGGTGAGTCCATAGCCAACATGCATAAAACGTATGGGACGGTGTGCCTTGCGTATCCCGCTCCTTCACGCGACGGGTGCCTACCACCGTCCCGCGAACCTGGTGGCCCCGTAGACGGCCATTCAAACCGGCCATTTGTACGTGTGGCAGAGTTTCACATATAGTTCGATTCGGACCGCTGATCATCCTGACCCGCCATGCATGCATCGGGACCGAGCGAACGGCCACGCCCCACGCCCTTCCGCGCACATCCGTCCCGCATAGCCGTCACGCCATTGTCATCAATGCGACACACAGTCCCCGCAGGATCGATGACTCCGCGACAAACTTTTGGGGCTCACGCCATGCCGGAACTTTCATACCCGCAACCGGGCACTGCAAGTGGAAAGGGGCGCAATATCGGCCTCCTCATCTTCCTCGTTGTGATCGCGATCGGTGCTGCTTATTGCGCCATGCATCTGGCGGACGATTTGCAACCCGTACGCGAAGCATCGTTTTTGCCCTACCTGCTACTCGGCATTGCGCTCCTGATCGCCCTCGGCTTCGAATTCGTCAACGGCTTTCATGACACGGCCAACGCCGTCGCCACCGTGATCTACACGCATTCGCTGGCGCCGAACATTGCGGTGGTCTGGTCCGGCGCATGGAATTTCCTCGGTGTGCTGACCTCAACCGGCGCGGTCGCGTTCGGCATTCTGCAACTGCTGCCCGTCGAATTGATTCTGCAAGTGGGCAGCAGCGCGGGCTTTGCGATGGTCTTCGCCCTGCTGATCGCGGCCATCATCTGGAATCTGGGCACCTGGTATTTCGGACTGCCGTCGTCGAGCTCGCATACGTTGATCGGCTCGATCATCGGCGTCGGCCTGATGAATCAGCTGATTCACGGATCAAGCGGCACGAGCGGCGTGGACTGGGGTCAAGCGCTCGGCGTAGGCAAGTCGCTCCTGTTTTCGCCGCTGGTCGGCTTTCTCGCCGCCGGTTTGCTGCTACTGATCCTCAAGGCCGTGGTGCGCGTTCCGGCGTTGTATGCGGAGCCGAAGGGCAAGGAGCCGCCGCCGTTCTGGATTCGCAGCCTGCTGATTCTGACCTGCACGGGCGTTTCGTTCGCGCACGGTTCGAACGACGGGCAGAAAGGCATGGGCCTCATCATGCTGATCCTGATCGGCACGGTGCCGACGGCGTACGCGCTGAACAAGGCGGTCACACCGGCGGAAACGCAAACCTTCCTCGCGGTGGCGCAGCAGGCCTCGACAACGCTCAGCAAGTACACCCAGGGCGCGGCGCCGTCCACCAATCCGCGTGCCGACGTCGAAGCGTACGTGCGTACGCGTCAGTTGACGCCCGCCACCTTGCCGGCCCTGCAGGCGTTGACCACACAGATCGGCAACCAGGTCAGCGCGTCGGGATCGATGGCTGCGGTGCCGCAAAACATCGTCGACAACGTGCGTAACAACATGTATGTGGCGTCCGAAGCAATTCGTCTGATGGAGAAGAGCAAACAGCCGGCCTTCTCGACGGAAGACGCCAAAGCAATCGACAACTTCAAGGCGCAAACCGATCACGCCACCAAATTTATCCCGACGTGGGTCAAGGTCGCGGTTGCTATCGCTTTGGGTCTCGGCACGATGGTCGGATGGAAGCGGATCGTCGTCACGGTCGGCGAAAAGATCGGCAAGCAGCATCTGACCTATGGACAGGGTGCGTCGGCTGAAGTGGTGGCCATGCTGACGATTGGTGCGGCCGACATGTACGGCTTGCCGGTTTCGACGACGCATGTGCTGTCGTCAGGCGTGGCCGGTGCCATGGCGGCCAACGGCTCCGGCTTGCAATGGGCCACCGTGCGCAGTCTGATTCTCGCCTGGGTACTGACGCTGCCGGTTTCAATCGCGCTGGCGGCAGGTCTGTACTGGGTGTTCCGGATGGTGTTCTAAAACGGCTGCAAGCGCGGGGGCCGGGTGCAAGTCCGGCCACAGCGAACGTAAAAAAGCGCGGTCTTTGCCGCGCTTTTTTCATTCCGCCGAGCCGAAACCCAATCAGTAAATTTCGGGCACGATCATCGACGCCGCCACCGCCTGGCGGCTATATTCGTCGTGATAGACCCGCGCGGGCAACTCGACCCGCGAATGCTCGATCTCGTGATACGGCACCTGGCTCAGCAGATGGTGAATGCAATTCAGGCGCGCGCGTTTCTTGTCGACCGCCTGCACGACCCACCACGGCGCCTCAGGGATATGCGAGCGCTGCAGCATAACTTCTTTCGCCTGCGTATAGGCTTCCCAGCGGCGCCGGCTTTCCAGATCCATCGGACTCAGCTTCCATTGCTTCAGCGGATCGTGGATGCGGTTCTGAAAGCGGATTTCCTGCTCTTCGTCGGTGATCGAAAACCAGTATTTGAGAATCTGCACGCCGCTTCGCGCCAGCATCTTTTCGAATTCCGGCACCGAGCGGAAAAACTCTTCGTACTCGTCGTCGCTGCAAAAATTCATCACGCGTTCAACGCCCGCGCGGTTGTACCAGCTACGGTCGAATAGCACCATTTCGCCGCCGGCCGGCAGATGCGACACATAACGCTGGAAATACCATTGCGTGCGTTCGCGGTTATTCGGCGCCGGCAACGCCGCCACGCGACACACGCGCGGATTGAGCCGCTGCGTGATGCGTTTGATCGCGCCGCCCTTGCCGGCCGCGTCGCGTCCCTCAAAAATCACCACGAGGCGGTGGCCGGTCTGGACGATCCAGTCCTGCAGTTTGACGAGCTCGCCCTGCAACCGGAACAGCTCGCGGAAGTACATCTTGCGCGCCTCACGATGCTCGGGGGTGAAGCCATCCGCGCCGTCGATGATGCGGTCGTCGACCTCCATTTCGAGTTCCTCGTCGTACGCGTCGATGAGGTCCTCCTCGAAACGGCGTTGCCGTTCTGCCCGCACTTCGGCCTCGGGTCTCGGGTCCAGCTCTTTCATTGCGACTCTCCTGGCAACGGAAATGGTTAGGCGCGCGGCGCATACGCGTCGCGAACGCGTTCGATTATCGAAGCGTGAAGTGTCAGCCGTGTTACCGGCGCGGCAACCGCGCTTTGGCGCAATGGGCGACCGTTGCCGCCTGCGCGCCTTTGAGCGTCCATGATAGCGAGTTTTGCGCCGCCGGCCTGCGGCTAACGCAATGGCCTCGCGAAACTGAGTTCGTGGCCGTCGGGATCGGTGAGGTGGAAATAGCGCTCGCCCCACGGCGCATCGGACGGTGCGAGCGACGGCTTCAAACCCGCCGCCAGCGCCTTCCGGTAGAGCGCGTCGACATCTGAGACATAAAGGATCACGCGTCCCCACCAGTTGACGGGCGCGCGGGCATCGACGATCAGATTCAGATACGAACCGCCGAATGCAAACGACGTAAACGCTTCCTGCGAGCCGCCGAATTTGACTGGAAAACCGAGCGCTTCGTAAAACAGCACCGCGCGCGGCATATCGCGGGTGGCGAGCGTGATGGCGCTGAGGGACTCGATGCGCGGTTCGGGCGGTGTGCCCGATTCCGTCTGACCTGTCGGCCGGCCGGACGAGGCGGAGGCTGACGCTGACGCAGAGGGTGAGTTCATGGCGGCTATCTCCCTGGAATGGCAGGCGCCTGACGGGCTTGCATGGCATGTGCCTGGCCCATTGCGGGCGTTGGCATTCGCGTTCGCCGGCACGAGCATGGACGGTCGATCCGGGCACTGGCCAACGCCTCGTTTGGACAACGACGCCAGCGTTAGCCTGACCTGACACAGCAAAGTGTCTCATAGGCTGCTTCTGCGCACCCCGCCCCGCCCGCACTTGAAAACCCTCCCACCGCCCCGCATCTGCATTCCCGTTTATCCGGAGCATCGCCATGGGAAGCCGTCCACGCTTCATCGATGACCTGTCGCGCGCCGCATCCGACGCCCCCGGGCGCGATCCACTCAACACTTTGTCCGACGACGCGCTGCTCGACGCCTATTCCCGCACCGTGATCGGCGCGCTGGAACGCGTTCAGCAAGCGGTCGCCTTCATTTCCGTCGAACGCCGGCTGCCCGGCGCCCCCGCGGGGCGCGATAGCCGCGGGACGCGCGGCGGCACCGGCTCGGGCTTTCTGTTCACGCCCGACGGCTATTTGCTCACCAACAGCCACGTCGTACACGGCGCGACGCACATCAAGGTGACGCTCGCCGACGGTGCGAAATTCGACGCCGATCTGGTCGGCGACGACCCCGGCAGCGATCTCGCCGTCCTGCGCATCGGCTCGCCGGAACCGTTGCCGCACGTCGAACTCGGCGAATCGTCGAAGCTGCGGGTCGGCCAGATTGCAATCGCGGTCGGCAATCCGCTCGGCCTCGCGCAAACGGTGACGACTGGCGTGGTCTCGGCGCTTGGCCGCTCGCTGCGCTCGAATTCGGGCCGCATGATCTACGACGTGATCCAGACGGATGCCGCACTCAATCCCGGCAATTCGGGCGGCCCGCTGATCAATTCGGCCGGTCAGGTGATCGGCGTGAATACCGCGATCATTCCCGGCGCCCAGGCGATCTGCTTCGCCACGGCGATCGATACGGCCAAGTGGGTCATCATGCAGATCTTCGCGCACGGCCGCGTGCGGCGCGCGTACATCGGCGTGGCCGGCACCACGAGGCCGCTGTCGCGTCGCGTGCAGCGCTATTTCGCGCTGAGCTCGGAGAGCGGCGTGCACGTCATGGAAATCGTTAAAGGCAGCCCGGCTGC
This sequence comes from Paraburkholderia sediminicola, assembly GCF_046030555.1. Classification (GTDB taxonomy): domain Bacteria; phylum Pseudomonadota; class Gammaproteobacteria; order Burkholderiales; family Burkholderiaceae; genus Paraburkholderia; species Paraburkholderia sediminicola_E. The sequence goes on from NZ_JAQQCH010000035.1 coordinate 12,299, forward strand.
GCTCGGCGGTCTGCGAACGGATGACACGATCCTCGCGATCGACGCGCTTGCGGTGCAAGACGTCGATGGCCTGCAACGCACGCTCGACGCGTCGCGTATCGACAAGCCAGTTAGCGTGACCGTGTTGCGCGGCACACAACGGCTCGACTTGACCTTGACGCCGGTCGAGCAGACAAGCTGATTCGCCCGACTACCTGCCGTAAAGAATGGCCTCACGTTCAATCGAACTCCGGGATAAAAAAGAGCCTCACGCGCCGTCAATCTCGTGAATAAAAAAGCCTCGCGCTCAATCGAGCCCGAGGCTTTTTCCTGCATGCGGCGCATCCGTCAAGATGCGCCGCTTAGATACACCTGAACGATTTAACTCAAACGCTCACTGAATCACCCGCGTGACACCACGGCCGCGCGGATCGGCTGCGGCTTCCGGCGTATCGCCATTCACCTTGATCGCCTGGATGTCGCCGCTGAAATCCTGCCCCTTCAGCACGTAGCCCTTGGCTTCGATCTGCTTGGCGAGCTCGCCGTCGATTGGCTTGTACGGCTCCCAGAAGATCGTGTTCGGCGGCAACAGTTGATGATGGAAGCGCATCGCGCCCACGGCTTCCTGCAACGGCATGTTGAAGTCGTAAATGTTGTTGATCACCTGGAAGATCGACGTGAAGATGCGCGAACCGCCTGGGGTGCCGATCACGAGCGACACCTTGCCGTCCTTCGTCAGAATCGTCGGGCTCATCGACGACAACGGACGCTTCTTCGGTTCGATCGAATTCGCGTCGCTGCCCACCACGCCGAACATGTTCGCGACGCCCGGCTTCGCGGAGAAGTCGTCCATCTCGTCGTTCAGCACGATGCCCGTGCGATCCGCCACCACACCGGAGCCGAAGTAGCCGTTGATGGTGTACGTGTTCGATACCGCGTTACCCCACTTGTCGATCACTGAGAAGTGCGTGGTTTCCGCTTTCTCCGGCATCGTCGTGCCCAGACCCGGCTGCACGCTCTTTGTATCCGACGGCGTAGTCGGGTTCACTTCAGCGGCACGCCTGGCGATGTAGGCGTCGTCGGTCAATTGTGCGACCGGCACCTTGTAGAAGTCCGGATCGCCGAGATACTGCGCGCGATCGGCGAACACGCGCTTCTCGATTTCAGCGATCAGGTGCACGTACTGCGCGGAATTAAGCGTGACGTCCTTGAAGTCGGGCGCAATGTCGGCCTTCATCTTCAGCAACTGCACGAGACCGATACCGCCCGAGCTCGGGGGCGGCGCGGTGATCACGCGATAGCCGTTCCAGTCGGCCTGGATCGGCTGACGCCACACCGCCTTGTACTGCTGCAGGTCGGCCTTCGTAATCAGGCCGTGGCCGCGCATGGACGCCGCGATCAGATCAGCCGTCTTGCCCTGGTAGAAATCTTTCGCGCCCTGATCCGAAATGCGCTGCAGCACGGCGGCGAGATCCGGTTGCTTGAAGTTGACGCCCTGCTTCAGATTGCCGAAGTAGGTGTCGAAGTTGGTCTTGCCGGCGAAGTCTTTTGCGGCGTCGTCGCGACGCTGCTGCAATTGCTCGCTGACTTCGAAACCATCACGCGCGTAGTGAATCGCCGGTGCGAGCACCTGCTTCCATTTCAGCTTGCCGAAGCGGCGTTGCGCCTGCCACATGCCGTCGACGGTGCCCGGCACGCCCACCGCGCGATAGCCGAACAGGCTCATGCCCTTGATGACTTCGCCCTTGTCGTCGAGATACATGTTCTTGGTGGCGGCCAGCGGTGCGCGCTCGCGATAGTCGAGGAAGTACGGCTTGCCGTCGACATAAAGCGTCATGAAACCGCCACCGCCGATATTGCCCGCTTCCGGATACGTCACGGCAAGCGTGAAGGCGATCGCAACGGCTGCATCGACAGCGTTGCCGCCTTCCTTGAAGATCTGCTCGGCGGCGTCGGCGCTGTACTTGTCAGCGACCGCGATTGCGGAAGCCGTGAGAACGGCCGGCTGCGCCTTGGCAGGCACTTTAGCGAAGGCCGGTGCGGCTTCGAGAAAGCCTGTTGAAACGGTGACGAGCGCGACCAGCGCAAGTCCGCTAGCGGACGATTTGGCGTTGTGAAACAACTTCATTGGATATCCCCCAAGACGACTCTTTCATCTCACGATAACAAAAGCTGCCCCCGGCTTATAACATGCCGGTCCGGCATTTGCGAAGCTGTTGCACGCATGTGGTGCATGCTGCGGCACACAAAAACCGCGCCATTCAATGACGCTGAATGTCAGTGATCGATCCCATCCGAAGCGACATCGATCGCGGTGAACAAAGCGCGCCGCAAGCTAGAACGCGCCCAAGCGCTGAACACTCATGCGCGCCCACGGTTGCCGCGCGCGATCTCATCGCCAGCGTCATGGGGCAAGCGCGCGGTCACCGGAATCGACAGGAACGAGAACAGGCCGACCACCAGAAACGCCGGCCAGAAGTCGGAGAACACGATGGTCGAGTGACCTTGCACGTTATGCGAAATTTGCAGCACGAGGCCGGCGATCGTCACACCGAGTCCCAACGACATCTGCTGGATCACGCTCGCGACGCTGGTCGCGCGGCCGACGTCGCGACTCGGAATATCCGCATACGCCAAGGTATTCAACGAGGTGAATTGCAACGACGGGAAGAAGCCGCCGAACAGCACGACGCACCAGATCAACCAATGCGGCGTGCCGGGGAAAAACAGACCATAGACCGCGATAGCCAGGCCCGCGCAGCCCGCATTGAACATGAGCACCGAGCGGAAACCGAAACGCCCGAGAATCCGCGACGCGGCCGCCTTCATGAAGAGCGAGCCGAACGCGGACGCGCAGGTGATCGATCCCGACTTGAACGCCGTCATGCCCAGTCCTTCCTGCAACGCAAGCGGCAACAGAAACGGCACTGCGCCAAGGCCGATGCGAAACAGCGAGCCGCCAATCACGCTCGCGTGAAAACTCGGGATGCGCAACAGCCGCAAATCGAGCACCGGCAATTCGACGCGGTTGGCGTACAGCACGTACATCACCAGCAGCACCACGCCGATCGCGCACATGCTGACCGATGCCGTGTTCGAGACCAGTTCGCCGCCTACCAGTGAGAGCCCCAGCATGAGCAGCGAGGCGCCGCTCGCCGACAACGCGAAGCCAGTCCAGTCGAGCCGCCCAGGATGCGCTTCGCGCACATTGGCGATGTGCTTGTTCGCGAGCCAGATGCCCAGGAGGCCAATCGGAATATTGATGAAGAAAATCAGACGCCAATGCAGATACGTCGTGATGAAGCCGCCGAGCGGTGGCCCGACTACTGGCCCGAGCAGCGCGGGCACGGTCAGATAGTTGACCGCGCGAATGAAGTCCGACTTCGGCACCGAACGAAAAATGATGATGCGCCCCACCGGCACCATCATCGCGCCGCCGATCCCTTGCACGAAGCGCGCGACCACGAAGGTGCCGAGCGAAGTGGACGCCGCGCACATCAGCGAGCCGGCGATGAAGATGCCGATTGCCGTGCGAAACACCGTGCGCGAACCGAAGCGGTCGGCGACCCAGCCACAAATCGGAATGAACACGCCGAGGCCGATGACGTATGCCGTCACGGCAAGCTTGAGGGTGATGGGATCCTGGCCGAGATCGCGTGCCAGAACTGGCAGCGACGTCACGATGACCGTGCCGTCCACGTTTTCCATGAACATCGCACACGCGACGATCAGCGGAACAATGAAAGTGCCTAAAGCGAGAGGCATTGGCATGACGACGGGTTGCAAAGCCGCCGGTGTAAAGCTGCGATTATGGCATCGCATCGACAACAGATGTTGTTAAGCGAGGTCTTTTTGTAGCCGTGCCAATGGCGCGCCGCTACCTGATGCCCGGTGGTTGAGCGCGCAACGAAGCGCAAATGCCTACGAAAAACAGGAGTGGCAACGACAGGAACGTCGAAGAGAAAAGCGAAGCGACGGTGAGCCGGCATACCGTCGACTCACCATGCAATACAGCAGCAAAAATGCGGGGAGGAAACTTAACGCGACGCGCTGACCAGCGGTTGCAGTTGCGGCAGAATCTCGGTGCTCGCACGAGCGACGTCGTTCGGGAAGTCGATTTCGATCCACGGCGAGCCGGTCACGTCGGCAGTATCGAACACCTGGCTGCGCTCCAGCAGCAGATCACGCACCGCTTCTTCGTGCGGCATGTTGGCCCGGCCGCTATCCACGTAACCTGCGACGATCTCGGTGAAACGTTGCGCGGTTTCCTGGCGGAAGCGGAAGAAGCCCACCGATTCGCCGATGGTGTCGTACTCGAGATTGACGGCGAGCTGCTTGCGCAATTCGACCGGCACGCCGTCTTTCAGACACAGCTTGACGGGTTCGTCACCGGCTTCGAAATCACGGTCGATCAACAGACGGTTGACCGTTTCGCCCGCCACCAGCGCGCTCAGAATGCGCTCGTCGTACAGCACGTCGGCGTCCATCAGCAGCACGTCGCCGCCGCGCGTCAGCGCCTCGGCCACCGTATGCACCGTCAACACGCTGCCCAGGTCGAAACGCGGATTCAGGACGGTTTCCACCTTATGCGGCCAGTTGATCCGCTCCAGTTCCGCCTGCACCGATTCCGGCTGAAAACCGAGCGCCAGCACGACGTCCGTCACGCCGGCGGTTTCAAGCATCTGCAGATGCCGTTCGAGCAGGCTCATGCCGTCGAACTGCAGCAGGCACTTCGGGAACTGTGCCTGCGGCGGTTGCTGGAGACGCAGGCCGAGGCCCGCGGCGAGGATGATGGCACGCATGCGCAGTCCTTTGAAAAAATACGGAGATTAATCGGCAACCGGCACACGCGCCGTGGCGCGCCGCCGTTGCCAGCTTCGTTCGCTGAAGTGCAAAACCAGTAGCCCCGGCAAACCTAACAGGATTTCACGTGCGCGCTTGGCGAGCGACAACGCCAGCGCCGCATCCGGCGGCAAGCCCACGAGCGGCGCGAGCAACAGATAGCCGCCTTCCTGCACGCCGAGCGAGCCCGGGATCATGAAGGCCGCGCCGCGAATCGCCTGCCCGAGACTTTCGAGCAGGAGCGCATCGACCCAGTCGACCGGATGACCGAGAAAGCGCAACGCGAGCCATACCTCGACCGTGCCGACGATCCAGCCCACCAGACTCAGTGCGAAGCTCACCGCGACGCGGCCACGCTCGCGGTACATCGCCTGCACGGCGGCGTCGACGGCTTCGGCGCGCGTGGTGAGCGACGACCAGTCGCGCTTGCCGAACACCTTCGACACCACACCCAGCAGACGACTGAACAGGCCACGCCGCTGTGCATAGTAAAAACCCACGATCATCGCGGCCAGTACGCCGGTGGCGATCAGCGTGGCGGTTCGCAGATCGTGAAGCGCGCCGTGCGCGGCGTAGGCGCCGAACAGCAGCAAACCAAAAAGGGCGAAGACGATTTGCGCGAGGGCCTGCGCCGTGGTGCTGACGGTGATCGCAGCGGCCGCGTCACGCATGCGCATGCCGCGCTGGGACAGTTGCCGCACCATCACCACAGGCCCGCCAATCTGGCCGGCCGGCAACAGGCTATTCACCGATTCGCCGATCCAGCGCGCGAACAGCGCGTCGCGTAGCGTCACCTCGTGATGCGCGTTGTCGCGATGGCGTTGGAACAGCACCGAAATCGCGCCGGCGTCGAGTACCAGCGGCACGAGGTGGAACACCGCGACAAGCGCGAGCCCCCAACCCGCCGCAGCCAGCGCCGAGGCAACAGAACCGAAGCCCTGCCACGCGAGCAGGCCGACAAACAGCGCCGTCCCGATCGACAGCAGAATCAGGGCCGCGCGTGTCATGCGTGGTCCTTGCCGCGCCTCGTCATCTGACGGAAGACCTGGCGGAAACCGAAGTACGCGATCGCGTCCTTCATGTTCGAGATGAAACGGCGCCACGGCCGCATGTTCGGGTCGGTGACGTATTCGAAGGTGAGCGACACGCGCATTTCGTTTGCGGCGGCCGGCGTGATGCGATGGCGCAGCTTGTCACCGTCGAAGAACACCAGACCGCCTGGCGGGATCTGCACCGAACCGGGCTGATCCGGCACGTCCGGATTGCGCGTATGCAATTCGTAATCGAGACGGCACGACGATTCGTCAATCACGCCGAGCAGCAGCGTGTAGCGGCGACCGTCATAGTACGAAGTATCGTAGTGCCAGCCGATGTGGTCGCCGGCACGGGTGTAGTAATACAGCGCGTACGCATGCGGGTCGTCCGCGGGCGAGACTTGCAGCTTGTCGCCGCTCAGGCGCTCGAGCCAGCCGATCAGTTCCTTCGAGCGATACAGCTCGGCGATGAACGGTGCAAGGCGGTCGATCGTATGACGGCTTACGCTGCCGCCCTGCTTGTGGCCCGGCAGATAGTTGCGGTTCACTTCGTCGAGGAGACCCCGCGCGCTCTGGACGAGCTGGGCGGTGACCTCGGGCGCGAGGAAATCTTCCAGATACAGGAACGCGCCCTGATCGGTGAAATCTTTGGACAGACGCGGGGTGTCGAATGTATGCGTGCGGCTCGCAACCGCGCGGTCGGCATTCGGCGCAGGCGTAGCCGGCATGGCCGGCAAAGAGGCCGGCGAATGTTCAACTGAGATTGGTGCGATCACGTCGTCTTCGGCGTGCATACTCATTCACTGGCCCACATTTGACTGGTTTCAGACCCCTTGGCGGGAGCAACCGCCGACTGTGCGGCGCGGCGCGAAGCGCGCCAGTAATCGATCACCACCCAGGCGGCAAAGAGCGGCGCGCCGATCGACGCGACCACGACGAACGGCATGACGACGCTCGTCAGCGTGACAATGGGCAGCAGATACAACACGTCTTCGGTTTCGAAGCCGCCGACAGACGCCTGCCTGGTGCCGGCCTTGCCCGCCATATCCTCAATGCGCATGCGCAGGAAGAAAATCAGCGCAACCGCAACGCCGGCCACGGCACCCAGCCAGCCGGGTGCAACTTTCAATGAGCCGACATGTGTCGTACCGACACCCATGCCGACGAATAACATGACGGTCACGAGCGCGTCGCAAGCCAGATCGTAAAAGTGACCGATCCGGCTCGACTTTCCGCCGATGCGCGCGAGTTCGCCGTCCGTGTGGTCGACGAAGTTCGACAGCACGATCAGAAAGGCACCCGCATTGGCCCAGGCAAACCCGCCGTGCGCGAGGCATAGCGCGCCAGCCACGCCGATCAGCAAGCGCAGCGTGGTCAAATGGTTCGGCGTGACCCAGGTGTTGACGAGCGGCGTGACAAGGCGGCGGGCGAGTCTCGCATCCCATGTTCTGGGGGACGGAACGTTAGTCGGAATTGATGGTCGCGAATTCATAACCCGGAAATATATACGGGATCGCAAAAGCGTGCTTCGTTCCTTAACGTTTTCTTAAGGACCCTATGTTGCCGCTGCGGGTCAGGTGGCGCGCAAGATATGCCGAATCACGTTAAAGTGCGAATCCAGTTGCGCCTGTCACGCCAGATCGCCTCGATGCGCAACGTCTTTCGGTCGCGATACACCGCCGCCGCCCGTTGCGAACACACTACATCGAACGCGGGTCGCCATTCACGCATATGAAACGCTTCTTTTCGTCTGTACTCCTTGCGCTGGCTGCCGCCGCGCTACCGCTCAGCAGTCATGCTGCCGCCCTCGACGCACCGCTCGCCTGCAATGAGAGCGGTCATCAGTTCATTGCCGATCTCGCCCAGCAGCAGATGATCGATCCCAAGCCGACGCGCGTCGAAAGCAACTCGATCAATGCATTTTCGCCGACGTCCGGCGCCGACCTGACCGCGTTCGGCTTTCACGTTTTCGCGGTGGTCGGCTACGAAAAAGACGACCCGATGTTTCGGGTCGGAGACGGTGAGCCGGTGGCCCGCTCGGCCTATGGCGTCGTGGTGTTTGGCGGCGAATCCAAAGTGCAGAGCGCGATTGCCGAAGCCGGCAGCACGGCGATCGTCCATCGCGTGGCGCCCCTCGTGACCGCGATTTTCTGCAAACGGAGTTGAGGCGGCGCGTGGCTGCGAGGCCCCCTGGAATGGCCGATTGGGAGATAGAAGCCGGGGGTCTTACGCGTTATAACTACTGCAGATGGATTTTCCGGGGGCCGCAAGGGCGTCTATCTGCCTCCTGGTCAAACAGGGTCCAGCCGTGCTGGTTACGTCGGGTCATACCGATCAAGCGCACCCGCGAAGTTATGAGGCCCCCACGTGGGGCCTCACCTGTTTCTGGTGCATGGTTTCCAATTAAGAGCGGTTGAGGTTCGGATCGCGGATCGACTCGCCCCTCAGTATTTTTGCCGCCATCACACGAAACCGCACGATGTTCCGCCGATTGCGTGGGCTCCCCACCCTTCCCTTGCTGACGTCGCGTACATAGGCGCTCTCGATCACCACCCGCAACGCGCTCGCTCCCGCCCGACGCAGGCGGAAAAACACTTCGTATTCGACCGGCTCACCGCGATGCGTGACGTCTTCAATCACGAGCCAGTTCGAATGACCCGTGAAGTAACAACGCCGCTCCCCTAACTGCGACACGATCGCGGGCAGACGAAACGACCAGTGATACCTGTCGAAGCAAAATGCGCGAGCGATATGCCGATGGTCGAGAATTTTGCGCTCATCGCCCCACTCCGCCCCCTACAGCTTGATCCCCGCCGGATCCGCCGTCAGATACCCCACTGTCGCGCCGAAGCGATCCTTATAGTTCGCCCGCACGAGCGGATCGAGCGTCGATTGGACCTTGTCGTGCAACGGACTTTCCCAATCGCCGACATGCTGGAAGTTGCTCATCACGTAAGTCCAGCCGTTGATTTCGTCGACCGCATGCAGGCCCGTCGATTCCGCACCCGCGGGGCAGGACAACACTCGCGCGAGCGTCTTCGTATCGACGTTGTAGGCCCACAGAAAGTTGTTGACGTGCATGCCGCTGTCTTCGCCGATAAAGAGCGTGCGCAGTTTCTCCGAAAACTTCAGGTTGTCCGGATTCGCGATGCGATCCGGGTTCGCCGTATTGCCAAGCGTATCGGCGGTAGACAGATCCTCGCCGACCAGCGCCGCGGGCGCGGCCATGTCCACCGGCACCCAGTCGCTGTCGATCGCGCCGCCGCTGCGGTCGCGCTGGCCGCCCTTCATGCTCAGCGCGTAAACCGCGCCTGCGTTGATCGCCTTGTCGACGGCGACATCGGTCGACGCCGCATGACCGCGCACCATCGATTTCTCGATGCGTGACATCGCCGAATACAGCACCTTGTCCTTGATATTGACCGTCGTGCCTTCGAGCTTCGTGAAACCCATGCTGCCGCCGGCCAAAGCCGCGTAGCGATGCGTCTCGAGGAAGGTCGCCGCGCGGGTCATGCCCGGCTTGATGCGCACCCAGTTGAACGTGCCGTTGTAGTTGATCTTCGTATAGCTCGAATCAGCCGGGTCTTTGGTCGCGACGTCCAGGATGTCACTCGCACTCAGCTGGTTGGCGAGCGCCTCGATTTCGACGCTGGTCGCATGGCCCAGATTGATCCAGGAGAGCGTCGCCGCGCCCGCGCCGCTCGCCGACACCTGCGTCCACTTCGCAACATACAGCGTGCCCGCCGACAGATCGGCCTCGCGATCGGCAATGAACATGAAGAGGCCGCCGTTGGTCGCGTCGTCGCCCATCAGCACGGTGCGCTTGTCCGGCATCACCTGAATCAGTTCGTGCGAGATGCGGCCAAGGCAGTAGTGCTTTTTGATCGTGCCGGTGCCGTCGGGATTGACGGTCACTTCCGGCAAATGACCATAGTGATAGGGCCTGGCAGTCGTTTCGTCACCGTAGAGGCTGCGGCTGAAGCCCTTGAACTGACTGTTGGTGGCGATCGTCGTGGCGTCCGGCTCGTACTCTTCGCTCGACAGATGCGTGTTCCACGGCGACAGGCTCGCGCCGCAGGTGATCCACAAGCCGTGTGCCTTCGATGTATCGACGTTGTGATAGCCCGCCAGCGTGAGCTTGCCGGTCGCAGGGTCCTGATCGAGCGTCAGCACGGCGATCGGCGACGGCAACTGGCCGTACATCGACACAAGACTCTGATCGCGGGTGGCGTATTCGAACTGCACGACGGCGAATACCGTATTGCCCTTGAGGCCCTTCACCGTGGGCTTGTCGAGACGGATCAGCGAACTGCCGTCCGGACAGTCCGAATAGAACTGGCGTTCTTTACCGGCTACCGACTTATCGATAATCGGCTGATTGTTGATGTCGAAATAGCCACCGGCCAGGATCGTCCCGCCCTTGATGTTCGGGACGCTATCGCCGGTGACAAAGAATGGCTGGTAGGCAAGCTTGAACGTGCGGCGGCTGCCGTCGCTCAGTTGCACCGAGAGAGTCGAGCCGACGGTGGTTGTCGCCATCGCGGCGGGATTTGCCAGCGTCGGCGCGGCCATGCCGTTGAATGCCGCCGAGACAAACCTGGCCGCAGGTTTGACCGGGACCGCCAGGTCGTCGCCCCCGCCTCCGCACGCGGTGAGCATCGACGCCGTCGCGAGGCCGCCCAATGGCAGCATCGGCGCACCGGCAAGTAGTTTCAGGGCCTTGCGGCGGGAAAGGTCGAACGGCTCTGCCATGTTGTCGTGATCCAGGGTTTGGGTGGCGTGGGGTGGTTGCACAGCCGGCACGTACTCAGACCCAAAACCGCATGGTTCACGCTCGCGCCGCTATGACGCGAGGATTCTATGTAGCGAATGTGAAATTATATTGACAGTATTTAGTAATGTTAGATTCAGCGATTCGTTGACTGAACCCCACCGCCGCCGATCTAGCCCGGACGACGGAATTCGTTTTCGACCCACGCAGCGGCGCTCGCCTTGCTCAGCTTGAAGTTCGGCGCGACCTGCACTTGCGCGAGCTGTTCGCCGAATGTGTCGAGTGCGGTCAGCAGCGCGTACGGTTCGTCTTCGTCGGGAACGATGTCGAGCGTGATGTCGAGTTCGCCATTGCCGTCCGCGCTAGCCACGCGTACTTCTTTATGCAACTGGGCGCGCAGTTGCTGCTCATGGCGGCGCAGCACTTCAGACGCGGTTTTCACCAGCGTGTTGAACGCCGACGTGTCGAGCGGCTTCGGATCCTTCTTGTTGCGGCCCATCGTCCACGGGCCGACGAGCGCCGGTTCCGCTTCGCCGTCCTTGATCATTTCGACGGCCCAGCCATCATCGTCTTCGTTCTTGATGACGCGCGCGGTCCAGCCGTCGTCACGCCACAGACGCGCTTCGCGCAGGGTTTCGGGCTGGCCTTCGTGCAGGTCCTCGTTCATTCCGGACGCGCCCTCCCTCGTGGAATCAGCAGCGGTGTCGGACGATGGAAGGGGGCTATCGATCATTACAGGTTTACTCACGTTCGCGGGGGCGGAAGCACATCTCAAGCATGCGATTCTACCCGTCCCGCTCGCGCCGAATACGGCCCCCTGACGAACGGACAAGCCGGGCTTGCCCCTCGCCAATCGAAATGGTGCATTTCGCTATTCGCAGGAACTTATAAATCGATTATAAAAAAGTCGAAAAGAACGCAGCCCGGAAGCCGCGTATAAAAAGATGAAAAAGACACCCTTGGTCAAAGGGTGAAGCGAATTGTAGAACCGTAATTCGCCGGGATAGAGAACAGGAATTGGAAGAGTGCGTTGCAGAAAACAGAATGAATCGGAGATTGCCCGACGACGCCCGCCAATCCTTGCAAAGAAAGGCCCAGCGGGGACGTCGCGACCGAGCAACACCGCACTGATTGACAAGCCCTTGCGACAGTCATTACCCAAACAGATTTTTTCTTTATTTACCCGCACTTACACAATTTCCAATCCGCTATTACGAATTAGAAAATGCATTGTTGCGCCGTATGCGCTTAAAGATATGAATAGCAGGAATACACTTCGCAGCGGATCGTCAGACAGCCAGATGAATGGGCTGTAAGCACTGGAATGCGATTCTCTTTGCACTGTCCCGGAGTTATCTAAACATGAAAAAAACCCTCATCGCAGCAGGCCTCATGGGCGCGTTCGCCATCACCGCCCACGCACAAAGCAGCGTCACGCTGTACGGCACGCTGGACGCCGGTCTCGTCTACTCGAACAACCAGGGCGGCCACAGCAACTGGCAACAAGGTAGCGGTTCGGTGTCGAACACCTACTTCGGCCTGCGTGGCAGCGAAGACCTTGGCGGCGGTCTGCATGCCATCTTCACGTTGGAAAACGGCTTCAACCTGAACAACGGCCAGGACTCGGAAAACGGCACGATGTTCAATCGTCAGGCGTTCGTCGGTCTGAAGAGCGATCAGTACGGCGCGCTGACGCTCGGCCGTCAATATGACTCCGTGGTCGATTACCTGGCGCCGTTGTCCGAAGCGGGCGCGGGCTACGGCAACAACCTCGCCGCCCACCCGTTCGACAACGACAATCTGGACAACTCGTTCTCGATCAAGAACGCCGTGAAGTACACGAGCGCGAACTACGCCGGACTCAAATTCGGCGGCCTGTACGGCTTCAGCAATTCGTCAGGCCAGTTCTCGAACAACCGCGCATGGAGCGCCGGTGCTTCGTACGACAACGGCCCGTTGAGCGTTGCCGCGGCTTACCTGCAACTGAACAAGTCGGGCAGCTCAAACCTGGGCGGCGCGGTTTCGCAAGGCGACGGCACCGCCGCCGTTGCAGCGAATCTGCAACGCACATTCGGTGCGGGCATCAACTACACGTATGGTCCGGCAACGGCCGGTTTCGTGTACACGCATACGCAGCTGGACGGCATCACGGGCGTGGACGTCGGCGGTGTCACGCTGCCTGGCGTGGCGGGCACGAACCTGCATCTGGACAACTACGAGTTGAACGGCAAATACGCACTGACGCCGGCCCTGAGCCTCGCGGCTTCGTACACGTTCACCGACGGCAAGATGTCGGGGTCGAACGGTTCGGGCGATCCGAAGTGGCACACGGTGTCGTTGCAAGGCGACTACTCGCTGAGCAAGCGTACCGACGTGTACGTGGAAGGCGTGTACCAGCACGCGTCGGGCGAACTCGGCAACTTCGGTGCGAACGTGGCGTCGATCAACACACTGGCGCCGTCGTCGACCGGCAACCAGGTTGCAGCGGCTGTCGGCCTGCGTCACCGCTTCTAAATTCTTCTGACGGCAAGCGCAGCGCGGTGTACCGGTCCGCTCTGCAACCGAACCCGCGCGTGACACAATCACGCGCGGTTTTTTTCATGGGCCTTACGTTCTTACGTTTCGACGTAGCGATGGTGACGCCGCAAGCGCGCGATGGGTATACTGAGGCCGGCTGCCTTCCTCACCGCAACCTCGTTGCGATTGAACGGCAGCTTCGTCGCGAAGCATAACGTTGCGTTCAATCGCGTCGCGCTTCGCCCGCGCCCCAAGTTCCCGTGTATGACCGGGGACGCCGACGATCGGACCATGAAAAGACTTCTCCTGCTTGCTCCTGCTGCTGCCGTCACCGCTTTTCTCGCTGCCTGCGGTTCTTCCAGCGGCCCCGCCCGCGATGCGTCCCAGCCGATGATCTACGTGTCTTCGCCGCGCACCCCTGCGGATATCTCCGATTGCCTCCAAAGCAAACTGTCACGCGTGCGGATGTCGCGCGTAGGGGCCGCGACTGAGATCGCCGTCGGCTCGGATTCGAACAACTCCTATTTCGTCACGCTGACGCCGTCCAACGCCGGCTCCGTCATCAAGGTAATGCATCCCGCGAATGCGCCGGACGATCCACCGGAACCGGAAATGCGCTTCGATATTGCGCGCTGCGCGACCTGATTTCCTGATCGCTCGGCTGCGTTGTTGGAGGCCACGCCGATGCGCGAATTTTTATGTCGCGTGTCGGCTATTTTTTTATCTGCTCATCTGCGAACATAGCCGCCCCTTGGCTTTTTTTGCGGCGCGCTGCGTTGTGAGTTTCGATGGCATCCAATAAAGCACATCATGCGACTGGGTTTGCGGCCGGTGTTATCGCGGCGGCAGTGGTCGCTCGCATCGGCGGCGGCGGTTCGTTTCATATCGGCGTGCTGTTGAGTTTCATCGCCGGGGTGGCGGGAAGTACGGCGCCGGATTGGCTGGAGGTGGCGTGGTGGTCACGCGCGCGAAGATTGTGGATTACGCATCGCACGTTGACACATTGGGGCGTGGGGTGGCTCGCTTTGCTCGCGGGTTCTTATCATTGGCTTGGGCATTCTGTTTATGCTGCGCCGGTGTTTGGGTTTGCTTGTGGTGGGTTGATGCATTTGCTGGCCGATTGGCCGAATCCTTTGGGGGTGCCATGGGTTGCCGGGCGGCATTCTCTCAACCTTTGGAATAGTGGGCACTGTGATTTGATTGTTGTTGGGGCTTCCTGGGTCGCTGCCTGGTTTGTGGGGGCGCAGGTCTGGTTGCACGGGGTGCATGGGGTTTCGGTTTTGCGGTTTTTGAGGATGGGGTAGGGGTTTGTTTTTTTGCCTGCGCGGTGCCTGTTTGTCTGTGTTCTTATGGCGTTGGCCCTTCCTTGTTTTGTTATTGGTTTATTGGCGTCGCCCCTGTGCGGGGCGGCACTTACTTTCTTTGTCGCCGCAAAGAAAGATAAGCAAAGAAAGCGGCTTTACATCGCTAATTCTTAAGCGGGTCCTTCGCGCAGTTACGGTAGTGGTGCATCTGGAATCTGTGTCCTCGCGCATTTGACCTTGGTGACAAGGCCGTCATACTTCCCGCCTCGCACTGCGTGCTCGCCGGAACGGAGCATCGGGAAGACCAGTGGCTTTGCTCGGGACTCGTGTATGCCGTCGGCTTCTGTTCGAAGGCCGTCACGCTCTCTGCGCGCCGAAGGGCTTCGTACCCTCTTCGCTGGTTATCGGCGCGTCGCAAACGCGTAGTTGGCCGGGGTGATCCCCAGCAATCGTACGAACGCTCGGGTCATATGGCTCTGGTCGGCAAAGCCCGCTGCAATCGCCGCGTCTGCCAGCGGCGCGCCACGCGCGATAAACTGCCTCGCAAGTGCTACCCGGCGCTGCATCCTGTACGCATGCGGCGGTAACCCCATCTCGTGGGCGAAGCCCCGCAACAACTGGAAGCGGCTCATGCCGGTTTCGACTGCGAGATCGGTTAGCGTGAGCGGTGACGACGGATCGTCATCAATGCGGGCCCTCGCTCGCGCAATTGGACCCAGTGGCCGATCCATCCGCGAACTGGCGTGCGTGGTCGCGTGAGTTCGAACCAGGTACCCAAGCAGCTCGAGCAGCGCCTCCTCTCGCACCAGATCGTCCGGCACGGTTTGCGCTTCCACCGATACCGCGAACATGCGCTCGAATAGCACCTTCAGCAACGGATCATGTACCACCGGTTGCGTCAGTTCAATCTCAGGTGCGGTCACACCATTCAACTCGATGGCGATATCGGTCAGCATCGACGGCTCGAAATACAACATGCGCCATGCACGTCCGCGCTCGTCGAGCGGGCTGCCGTCGTGTACTTCCCCTGGGTTCACCATGATCGCGTCTCTCGCCCGCGCTTCCACCACGCCGCGCCCACTCGAAGAGCGATGCCCGCCTGCAACGATCACGCCGACGCCGAAGCGGTCGTGCGAATGGCGCGGAAACGAATGCGCGGTTTCAGCCACCGTCGCTTCGACGCCGACAATCGCGCAACGAGGCATGTGGACGCGGACGCGCGACATGGTTCGCATCTCAGAAGTTAAGGAGCGTTGCGTGCAGCGCAACAGCCGCGAACGCGCGCGAGAGCACGCTCATCAACCACGTCCCTCGTCCGTGCGCTCACCCTCGCGGATCTTGCCCTGCGATACGCTGCTGCCCGGCGGCACGCTATGCGTCAGCCACACATTGCCGCCGATCACCGAGCCGCGGCCGATGGTGACGCGGCCGAGAATCGTCGCACCGGCATAAATCACGACGTCGTCTTCAACGATCGGATGGCGCGCGTTGCCCTTGACCAACGTGCCGTCAAGGTCCGCAGCGAAGCTCTTCGCGCCGAGCGTCACAGCCTGATAGACGCGCACGCGCTCGCCGATGACCGCGGTCTCGCCGATCACGACGCCCGTGCCGTGGTCGATAAAGAAGCTCGGGCCAATGGTCGCGCCCGGGTGAATGTCAATGCCGGTCGCCGAGTGCGCGATCTCGTTGATGAAGCGCGCGAGCAATGGCACGCCGAGGCGATGCAAAGCGTGCGCAAGACGATGGTGCGTCATTGCCCACACGCCCGGATAACACAGCAGAATTTCCGTGATGTGCTGCGCCGCCGGATCGCCTGTGAAAGCGGCCTGAATATCGCTGACCAGCAACGCGCGAATAGCGGGCAACTGCGTGCCGAATTCGCGCGCGATGCCGAACGCGCGCTCCTTCAGATCCGCATCAGGCGTTTCGCCGAACTCGGGCAGAAAGCGCAAGGCGCGGCGAATCTGTTCGGCGAGCAATCGCAACGTGCTTTCGAGCGTGTGGCCGACGTAGTAGTCGACCGTTTCGTCGGTGAGATCGGGGGCGCCGTAGTGCGTGGGAAACAGCGCCGCGCGTAAGCCGGTGACAATGTTAATTACCGCTTCGCGCGATGGCAGCTCGCGAATGCCAAGCGGATGTCGCGTGCGGTGCAATTCTTCACGCGACGCGCGCAAGTCCGCAACGATCTGTTCGAGGCCCCAGTTGTGGGAAGGCACGTTAGGCATAAATGGACAGCGCCATGCGACAGGCACGGTTCAGAGTGATTATGCCAAGAGATTACCGCGTTTTGCCGCGGCTCGCGCAGCTGCCCGGTATGCCGGCCCGCGCATGGCGGATGCGCGTCAGATGGTCACGCTGCTCGCATCGATCCAGCGCACCGCCCAGTCGCGTGCGTGCGCGATGGCCGTGGCTTCGTCAGGAAAACGCAAGTCGGTGGGGAAAAAACGGTTGGCGACCAGTTCGCCGTCGCTCGAGCGGGAGATAACCACATAAGGTTGCCAAGTGCCATCGCACGCGCGCGCCGGCGCGCAATTCAGCAAGTAGCCGCGATGTGTGAATGCAGCATCGAAGTGCATGTGTCACCCGCCCTGACGGCCCCGTAAGATGTTTTGAGTAGTGCGCGTTTGTTCGTTGTCGGCCATGTCAAAACTGCCGGACGCATGTCGTCAATTTAACCGCGCTTCGCTCGTCGGAGTAAGATCATACTCTGTAGAAAATGGGCGTCCATTAAAAAAAACGAAAAAAATCCCGGACGCAATCGCGAGGCGAAATGCCTGCATATGTGACTGTGCATAACCGCGAGGGCAACTGTCACGCAAGCGCAGTACAACTCGCGCGCATAAAGATGTTGTGCCCGCGTTGTGTCAGAAGGAACGGGTTTTGCTGCACTTCAACCATGTCCTCTTCAACGGAGAACGCATGATGAACAGCGATATCAACAAGCCAGCAGACGCTGGCAAGCAGCCGGACACCACCGGCCCGATCACAACGGAATTGCACAACGACCGCACCCACGACAGCACGGTCGACACCGACGGCAAAAATCTCGAGGCCGCCCGTATCGCCGGTCACAGCCCGATCTCGCCCGACGAGATCACGACGAGCAACGCGAGCCTCGGCAACAGCGTGCCGGAGGCGCACGACGGCATGGCCGGCTTCGACAGCCGGGTGGGCGGTAATCATCTGCTGCTGGCGCTCGAGCCGGGCTATACGGTCATCGACAAAGGCATGGTCGCGCCACAGGGCGTCGATTCAGCGGACGATCCGTTCGACGACCCGCGCCCGCTCCGCAATCGGCGCGAACGCGGCCGCATTCACTACGCCCTTAATCATCTGCGGCCTACTCGCGTGATCGAATTACTACGGACGAAGTAACTATTCGCAGCGCGCGCATTCGTTTGAATTACGCCGCTCGCGCCGAATAATCAGTCCATTTCAAAGTGCGCGCCGTTTGAATGACGGCGCGCATTTCGCCACCGATTAGAAACTCAGGGTTGCAGGACCTGCAAGCCGAACAGGCTTTTTCCGCTGGCCGAACGCCGACACAATCGACCGCATCCAATACCAGACGGAGCAACAGATGAAAAAGATCGTCGTGATAGGCGCAACCGGAACGGTCGGCCAAGACGTGAGCAAGGCCTTGAAAGCACGCCATGAAGTGATCGAGGTGGGCGCCACGCGCGGTCAGTATCGTGTCGACAGCACCGACCCGGCCAGCATCGAACGCCTCTTTGGCGAGATCGGCAAGGTCGACGGCATCGTCACCACCACCGGCAAGGTGCATTTCGGCCCGCTGCCGGAGATGAGCGTCGAGCAGTTCTGGGTCGGCCTGCGCGACAAGCTGATGGGTCAGATCAACGTGGTGCTGTGCGCCCAGCGATACGTGAACGACGGCGGTTCGTTCACGCTGACGAGCGGCGTCGTCGGCGACGAACCGATTCGCGAAGGCGCGAATGCAACCACGGTCAATCTGGCCCTGGAAGGTTTCGTGCGCGGCGCCGCGATCGAATTGCCGCGCGGCATTCGCATCAACGTGGTGAGCCCAACGGTATTGACCGAAGCGCTCGACGCTTTTGGGCCCTATTTCCGCGGCTTCGAGCCGGTGAGCGCGGAACGTACCGCGCAGGCCTATCTGCGCAGCGTGGAAGGCGCGCAGACAGGCCGTGTGTATCGCGTGGGGTATTAAAAAAGGTCGCGACAATAAGGTTGCGCGATGCGGTCCAGCCGCATCGCGTCCCCCTCCCTTGCGTGTGGCCACTCTAAGGCAGCTTCACGATTCTCTCGACGGTCCTCAGAAAACTCGGTGACTCTCCGGCGCGCAAGTTGCCTCAATGCTTCTGCTCCTTCACGCGCGACACGATCTGCGTCGGGCTCACGAATTGCAGTGCGATCAGCACCCAGATCAGCGTGATCGCCATGTAGATCATCGCCATCGCGTCGATCGATTGCGGCGCGCGCACGCCGGTCGAAAATACGGCGTAGTACAAGGCGACCACGAGCGTTTGCGTCGCGGGCCCTGCTGTAAAAAATGTCAGTTCGAACATGCCGATGGTGCGCACCAGCACCAGTAACCCGGCCGCCAACATGCCGGGCACCAGCAAGGGCAGCAACACATAGCGGAAATAGCGAAACGTGTTCGCGCCGAAGATGCGCGCCGCTGCTTCGAGATTGGGATCGATCTGTTCGATAAACGGCGTCATCACCAGGATCACGAACGGCAACGCCGGCACGAGATTCGCAAGAATCACGCCGCCGAGCGTACCGGCAAGGCCGACCTTGTACATCACGGTCGCCATCGGAATGCCGTATGTCACGGGCGGCACCATCAGGGGCAACAGGAAAATCAGCATCGCCATGCGCTTGCCGCGAAACTGCACGCGGGCGAGCGCATACGCCGCGGGCACGCCGAGCACGATCGACAATACCACCACCGCGCCGACCACTTCGATGGTGACCCACAACACGCTGGCCAACTGGAAATCGCTCCACGCCTGCGCATACCAATGCAGCGTAAAGCCTTGTGGCAACAAGGTGCCGAACCAGCGCGTCGCCGTCGAATTCACGGCGACGGTCGCAATCAGCAACACCACATTGACGAGAAAAAACACCATCGCGGCCCACACCAGCACGTGCCAGATGCGGCCCGGCACACTGGCGCGCTGCTTCACGCGCTTGCTGGGTTGCTGGGCGCCGTCGTTGTTTTCGTTCGATGCGGACCACGAAGGATGCGCCGTGTGGCGATCGCTAGCCATCAGCCTTTGCCTCCCGTCACCGGACCGCTGTAGAAGAAGCGGCGCGCGCCCAACATGGCGGCAACCACCAGCAGTTGCACGAAGCCCATCACCATCGCGATCGCCGAGGCGAGCGAATAATCGTAGCTTTCGAACGCGGCTTCGGCCGCTGCAATCGACATCACGCGCGTCGGGCCTGCGGGCGCGCCGAGCAGCACCGCGGATGGAAATACCGAGAACGCCTGCACGAACGACAGACACGCGGCCATCGTCAGACCGGGCACCAGCAGCGGCAAATAGATGCGGCGAAACTGCTGCCACGGGCTCGCGCCGAGCGTGGCGGCAGCACTTGCAAGCGTCGGATCGATGCCGGTCACATAGGACAGCGTCAGCAGAAACGCAAACGGAAAACCCGACACGATCAGCGAAATCAGCACGCCCCAGAAGTTATGCGTCAGACGCACTTCATCGGTGTAGAGATGCAGGCCTTGCAATGCCTGTGGAAACCAGCCGTTCGGGCCGAAATACGTGAGCATGCCGTCAGCGATCAGCACGGTGCCAAGCGTGACGGGAATCACGAGCAGCGTCGTGATGAGTTTCTGGTAGGGCGAATTGCGGCGCAGCGCGAACGCCACTGGAACCGACACGCCCACGTTGATCAGCGTCGCCGGCACGGCGAGCTTGAGGGTGACGAGAATAGTCGGCCACATCGACCTGTCGGTGAAGAACATCAGATAGTTGGCCCACAGGCCGCCGCCATTCATCGGCTGAAACGACAGCACTAAACCATACGCAAACGGATAGATGAACAACGCCACAATGAAGATCAACGCCGGCGCGACCAGCCACGCTTTGGCGTCGCGCGGCGCAAAAGCGGCGGGTGGCGGCGACAGCGTGGGCGTATTCATACCGCCTCTGCGTCGTAGACAAGCGTGCGCGATGGCGGCACGCGCAGGCTGATGCGCTCGCCCTCTTCGAATTCGCCACCGATGCGTGCCCACAAGTCGCCGAACGCGGTCTTCACCCGCAGCAGTGAATCGTGGCCGCCGTATTCGACTGTTGTCACCAGGGCGTCGAAGGCGTTTTCCGTGCCAGGCGCCGCGCGCTCCATATCCTCTGGACGCAGCGCGACGCTCACGCGTTTGCTGTTGAAACCGGCCATCGGCGTGCCGATCAGGCGCACGCCGTTCGCGCTCACCGCGACGCCGTCGCCTTGCGTGCCTTCGAGCGTGAATTCGGCTACGTTTCGATAGCCCATGAACCGCGCGACGTGCAAATTCTGCGGCCGCGTGTAGACCTCTTTCGGCGTGCCGACCTGCTGCACGACACCTTCTTTCATCACGACGATGCGATCGGCCATGGAAAGCGCTTCGTCCTGATCGTGCGTCACGTAGAGCGTCGCCCGTTCGAGCTGGCTATGAATGCGGCGAATTTCGGCACGCATTTCAATGCGCAATTTCGTATCAAGATTCGACAGCGGTTCGTCCATCAGAATCAGCGGCGGTTCGATCACGATCGCCCGTGCTATCGCCACGCGCTGCTGCTGACCGCCGGAAAGCTGTCCGGGCAGCTTGCGTTCATGCCCAACCAGTTGCACGAGCTGCAACGCTTCACGCGCCCGGCGCATCGCCTCGCTCTTACCGACACCACGCATCTTCAAGCCGAAGCCGACGTTGTCGAGCACACTCATGTGCGGAAACAGCGCGTAGTTCTGGAACACCATGCCGAAACCGCGTTTTTCCGGCGGCAGCACGTCGATGCGTTTGTCGTCGAGCCAGATGCCGCCACCGCTCAATGGCTGCAAGCCAGCGATGCAATTGAGCGCCGTCGATTTGCCGCAACCCGAAGGTCCCAGCAACGCAATGAACTCGCCACGCTGGATATTCAGATCGAGACCTTGCAGCGCCGCAACCGCCTGGCCTTCCGCATTCGTGAAACTGCGGCTCACCGAATCGAGCCGCAACTGTTCAAAGTGATGCTTCATGGCGGTTTCCTGATACACGTGGCGCGCGGACCTCGAAGGCCCTATCGAACGGATGCGCGTGATGCTTCGTAGTGGCTTTCTGCGTGCATGACACACGAATCCCGGCGGGCCGGCCGCACGAGCGGGTGCCGGGACTCATTCGACGATTACTTGGTCTTCTGCGCCCCCACGTCGCTGTCCCACTTCTTGAAAGCCGCAACCATCGCGGTCGCACTCAGCGGCAAGACATGCGGACGCTCGGCCAGCAGCTTCGCGTACTCCGGGCGCCCATACTTCTTCAGCACGTCCTGGCTGTGAGCGGGCGCCTGCTCGATGCTTACGCCCTTGATCGCGGGACCGGGATAGAAATAACCGTCGTCATAGGTCATGGCCTGTTGCGCCGGCTCGAGCATGAAGTTCATCAGCTTGTAGAGCACGTCGAGCTTTTCCTTCGGCACGCCCCTCGGAATCACCATGTAGTGCGCGTCGTTCACCCACGTCATGTTGTCGAACGCCTGCACGCGGAATTCCGCCGGCACGATGCCGAGCGCGCGCGGATTGATGTCCCAGCCCGTCACAGTCACGGTCATATCACGCGTGCCCTCGCCGAGTTCTTTCATGACCGCCGACGTGCCGCCAGGATAGTAAGGAATGCAATCGTTCAGTTGCTTGAGGAAGGCCCACGTCTTGTCCCAGCCGTGAATCGGATCTTGCGGATCTTTATCGCCGAGCACGTAAGGCAAACCCATCAGGAATGTGCGGCCCGGACCGGAGTTCGCTGGCCGCGCGTAGATCAGCTTGTCTGGATGCGCCTTGCACCATTGGAGAAGTTGCTCGGGCGTTTTCGGCGGATTGCTGACTTTGGCGGGGTTGTATTCGAGCAGCGGACCCGCCGGCATATAAGCGACTTCAAGACCGAAGCCTTGTGCGAGGTCCTGCATCTTGCGCGGACCAGGTGCGTATTTGTCGAGCACACCGGGGAACGCCGCCGCATTGTCCGGCAACAGCTTCATCCAGAGATTCTGTTCGATGCCCGCGGCCAGCGCGTCGGTGCCGGTCAGGACGAGATCGATATCGGAGCGGCCCGCGGCTTGCATCGCCTTGATCTTGCCGGGCAACTGCGGGGCGGGTGCGTTGGTGAACGTGAGATTGGCGACGAGATTGGGATACTTCGCCTTGAAGGCCTCGAAACCCTTCTGTGTGAGTTGAAGATCGCCGGCCACGTCGACGATATTGAGCGTTACGGGATCCGCCGCGTGCGCCGCGGATGAACATGCGGCGCTTGCCACGAGACATACGGACACCAGCCTGCGCGCCAACCTGCCTGAAACAGTCATTGCGTCTCCTCGCTTCTTGGTATGGAAGTCCGCCGGTCAGATGCGCTGCTGGCGGTGTCTCTCAACCAATGCAACATAGCGAAGCGGAACTGCCGATGTCAAGCAAATACTCGCCACGGCGCGTTGCCCAGCAAATGGGTCGATGCGGCTGACAATCCTTGTGGTGCAATGATTTGCGCGCGTTATCCGAGGGCAAACCCGGATCCGGCAAGCGGATGCAGCAATGCGTTGTCAGGCAACCTGTGCGAACGCTGCATGGTCAGCCCGTGCGCACTCAGCCGCCCTGAACACCCTGCGCATTCACATACAGCGAATACAACCCGTGGCTTGCCGCCATGAACAAGCGGTTGCGATGGCGGCCGCCGAAGCACACGTTCGCGCAGCGCTCCGGCAATGCGATATGGCCGATCGGCTCGCCTTGCGGTGTGAAGACGCGCACGCCGTCGAGTTCGTCGGTGCCCATACCCCAGCCGCACCAGAGATTGCCGTGCGTATCGACGCGAAAGCCGTCCGGCGTGCCCGGGCCGGCGTCGATCAGCACGCGGTTATTCGACAGCGCGACGCCATCGCTGTTGACGTCGAATGCACGAATCTTGCGCGGTACGCCACGCGATTCGACGATGTACAGCACCGACTCGTCCGGTGAAAACGCGAGGCCGTTCGGGCCCAGCACGTCGTCGGCGACCATCGTCACCTCGCCGGATTGGCCGTCGATGCGGTACACGCACGCGGGCAGTTCCGGCTCCTGCCGTTCGCCCTCATAAAAGCTGTCGATACCGAAGGTCGGATCGCTGAACCAGATCGACCCATCCGACTTCACGACCACATCATTCGGCGAATTGAAGCGCTTGCCGCGATAACGGTCGGCGAGCACGGTAATCGAACCGTCATACTCGGTGCGCGTGACGCGCCGCGTCAGATGTTCGCAGCTAACGAGGCGGCCCTGGCGGTCGCGCGTATGGCCGTTCGCATTGTTCGACGACTGGCGAAACGTGCTCACCGCACCGCTGGTTTCGTCCCAGCGCAGGATGCGGTCGTTAGGAATGTCGCTCCACAGCAGATAGCGGCCGTCACCGAACCAGACCGGCCCTTCCGACCAGCGCGCGCCCTGATACAGACACTCGACGGAAGCGGACGCGAGGATCAGCGACTTGAAACGCGGATCGAGCGTGCGAATGGAGGGGTCGGGATAACGTCGGCTGGTGTCGGTCATGCGCATGTTTTGAGTGATGAAAGTGGAGGGGAAAAGCAGGCCAAAACGCGTTGCGTCCTGCATGCCGGTGCGTGGCGTGCGAACGGCGGCACGGCCTTCATCGACGCGACAAACTCGCTATCGGGAATCGGTGACGCTTTCATGACGCCTCAGACGCACGGGGACTGGGAATTCACGTTAGCATCGGGCTCGCAGCGTTGTCAAACAACTGAGTCGCCAGTGACACCAGGCAACCTGGCCTCGAAAGCGATACAAAGAAGGCGAAGTCGGCAAAGTATGCTGCGGCCTTTTGTATGGCAATAGCGCGCGGTTGGCGGGCGTTCGTGAATGGCGAAGGGGCTAAAACGGAATGGCCAATCAGATCATTAAAGTCACTTCGCCCGGAATTTCGACACGTCCGCTCATTCAGAGTGGTTTGACAATAATGTGCCAAACAAAAGCATCAAAACCGCTACCACGAGAAAATTACCCACTTTATCGACCCGTGAATGTTAATCAGGTCAAAGAAATCCGATATAAAGAGCAATTCGTTCGCTTCTTTGCAGAACCAGCGCTGGGTCGTTGCTTTAGAAATCACCCTCGGCTTGCGAAATAATTTTTAGTGATAGATTGTGAAGATAAAAAAAGCCGGGCGGATCTCCGTACCGCAATTAACCGCAACGGGATGTTTGCGAGTCTACGAGAGCTAAATTGTCGCTACATTTTATCGAGGAGATGGCGCCGCTGCTGAACGCCGCAGATGAAGCGGAATGGTTCGGTGCGATCGCGGGCCTGGCCGACACGTGGGGCTTCGACAGGCTTTTGATCGCCATGCTGCCACGCCCGACTATTCGCCTTGAAGATGCCTACGTGCGGAGCACCTACGCGCCGGCATGGCGGCGCACTTACGACGAGCAGGGGCTCGTGCATATCGACCCGACTGTTTCGCATTGCGCGACGCGCGCTACGCCGCTGATCTGGTCGCCCGACATTTTTACAACCGCACCGCAGCAATCCATGTACGAGGAAGCCCGTGCGCACGGCCTGCGCGCCGGTGTGACGCTGCCGATTCATGGGCCGAACCAGGAAGCCGGCATGATGTGCTTCGTCAACGACAACAACCCGACCGAAGCATTCTGGCGCCATGTCAATGTTGCACTGCCGAATCTGGTCTTATTGCGCGATCTGGTAATCGATACCAGCCAGCGCCATTTGAATACGCACACTCAAACTTTATTGCCCAAACTCACACCGCGCGAACGCGAGTGCCTGAAATGGACCGCGCGCGGCAAATCCACCTGGGAAATCTCCCATATCCTGAGCTGCTCGGAAGCTGTCGTGAACTTCCACATGAAGAACATCAGGACGAAATTCGGTGTGAATTCGCGGCGCGCGGCGGCCGTGATCGCCGCGCAGTTGGGGCTTATTGACCCGGGTTGAGAAAGGCGGCGGCGTCGCGGCTGTACAGCACCCGCTCGGCCCGGCCCAGATCGGCATCGGAAACGGTTTTGGTGAAATAGAGGCCCAGCAGGATCGACACCGGCGCCGGAATCTCGGCACCCGATTCAAACCGGCTGCCACGCGACTGCGTCACGCCAAAGCGTGCCCAGAAGCGGCGCTGGCTTTCTTTCTTCTTCTTGCGATAGGCAATGATCAGAACACGATCCACCGCCGATGACGGCTCTGCCGGGCGGATTTGGACCGAGGGTTGCGCTTGCCAGTGGTTTTCGAGAAGTTCCATTTTTGTGTCCCGTCGGTTGAGGGCTGAAGCTTGTCTCGAATTCTGCGTTATCCGATAAGCATGCACACCTATCCAGGTAGGTAGGTGGCGGAAAGATTCAAAATGCATAAGTTTTCTTGCGTATTGGGTAACCCAACACGTTCAGGAGAACGTCATGCAAACAGCGATCCGGATTGGAATGCGGCAGGAATTTGACAACGCAGACATCAACGAGATGTACCGCCTGAGGGCGCGGGTGTTTCACGGGCGGCTCGGATGGGACATCCCGACCATCGCGGGCATGGAGATCGACGGCTATGACGCCCTCGGGCCGCACTACATGCTGATTCAGGGCGACGACCGGCACGTCCGGGGCTGTTGGCGCCTGATGCCGACGGAGGGGCCGAACATGCTGAAGGACACCTTCCCGCAATTGCTGCATGGCGCGGACGCACCGGTCGGGCGGCATATCTGGGAGCTAAGCCGGTTCGCGATCGAAACCGGCGGCGAGGAGCAGTCGTTCGGCTTTGCCGACCTGACGATGCAGGCGATTCACGAACTCGTGACGTTCGCCGACCGGATGGGCATCACGCGTTACGTCACGGTGACCACCACGCCGATCGAACGGCTGCTGCGCAAGACCGGGATCGACATTAGCCGGCTCGGGTCGCCTCTGCAGATCGGCGTGGAACGTGCAGTGGCGCTGGATATCGCAGTCAGTCCGAAGACCCGCACCGCCCTGTTCGGGCCGATGGCCGCCGCCGCCTGACGCCTGACGCCTGACGCTTGGAAGCGAGATTGGGGCCGGGCCGTAGTTGCGTTTGCCCGGTTGCCCGGTCGCCGGTCGCCGGTTGCCTGATCGCAGGTTGCCTGATCGCCGGTTGCCTGATCGCAGGGTGCCTGATCGCAGGGTGCCCGGTCGCAGGGTGCCTGATCGCAGGGTGCCCGGTCGCTCGGTCGCCCCAGCGCCCGAGCGATTGCCTGGTCGCGACGAACCGGCTGCTGCGGACGGGTTGCGGTTGCCGGGTTGCCGCGGACTGGCAGCGCTTACCTGATAGTTGCGGCCCGACGGAGGACCCGCGAGGAAGATCAGGAACCGAACATCCGCTCGAGCGCATTCTCGAGATGCGCGCGCATCGCCCTCCCTGCAGCGGGGCCGTCCTTACGGCGAATCGCCTCGAGCACAGCCAGATGTTCGGCCTGCACGAGCCGTTGCCGCTCCACCGTCTTCACGAGCGACAGATTGCGCGACAGGTTCATGCTGAACAGAATCTGTTCTTCGATGAACGACATGACCGTGATGAAAAACGGGTTCTTCGAGGCGCGCGCCACCGCCAGGTGAAACATGAAATCGTCCTGTGCGCCAATGCCGTGGGTTTCGATGATGCGTTCCAACTGATCCCACGCGTGCTGGATCGCGGTGATGTCGTCGGCGTCGGCCTTGAGCGCCGCCTGCTCCGCCGCGCCTGCTTCAGTGACGATGCGAAATTCATAACAGCGACGGATGTCGGACAACGTCTCGAGCGGTGCGAACCGGCGCACATCCGGGTCCGGCCGTCGCGCGACCGTAGTGCCCGAGCCGTGCCGCGTCATGATGATGCCGTCCGCCCGCAAGCGCGCCAGGGCCTCACGCACCGTCGGCCGCGACGTCGCAAAACGTTCGGCGAGCGCATGCTCGGTAGGCAGCCGCTCGCCTTCCTTGTACTCGCCTTCAAGAATGCGATTGAGGATGTCGCCGTAGATCTTCTCGGGCAGGCCTGTTGTTTTGCGCTCGTTCATCAGCGGTGCTGAAGCAGCTTGTCTGGGTAGGTTTTTATTGTAAGGCAAACCTGACCCTATCTTGGTTTGATATATGCACTTTGGCTTAACAGGAATACCGCAAACACTTGCTGTACGGCGCCTCTCGTGTAAAGCACCGCCATCACAAAATTTGACAAGTGTTTGATTTACATCCTGACCGGATGCAGCTTTTTCAGCGATCATTTAAGCTCGCACCGGTAATCAATCGTCAATGAGCCCGGCCGGGCGCAACGGCCGCGGTATCCGAATCCTTCAGACGCAGAGTCGATATGTACACACGCATCCTTGTAGCGGTCGATGGCAGCAACACCTCGCGCCGCGCATTCGAAGCAGCGCTCGCGCTTGCGAAATCCACCGGCGCTGTCATGCAGCCGCTCTACGTCGTCGAAAACACGCCAATGTATTTCGAAGCGCCCGGCTATGACCCATCCATTCTGCGTACCCGCCTGATCGAAGAGGGCAAGGAGCTCGGCGCGGAGTTCGCCCTGGCCATGGCGGCGCAAGGCGTCAAAGGGGAACTCGCCGTGGGCGAAGCCTCCTCGCTCGACGACGTTTCGGCGGTAGTGCTAAAAGCCGCCGCCGACTTCAACGCCGATTTGCTGGTGATGGGCACACACGGCCGGCGCGGTTTTCAGCGCCTGATTCTCGGCAGCGTCGCAGAGCGCTGTGTGCGTCAGGCGAGCTTGCCCGTCCTGCTGATCCCGTCCGCGGCGGACAAGGCAAGCGAAGAGGCTTAAGCGCCGGGTAACGCCTATTGCAACTGCGTGTGCCTACCGCATTGAGGTGGCACGCGCAGAGCGCCATCTCCAAAAATCGGGCAGCACACGTTCGGCACGATGCATAGCAGTCCATAACCACAAGCAGCGGCGGCTGGATGACATCGCTCAAGATGCCTGACTGCGCGAACGCGTCATTTTGTCGCTAAACAGGGGGCATGGGCGGTGGGACAATCAGTTGTTACCCTGACCAATGGCTGCAGAACATGCTTACTCCTACCGCTGTGACTCGCTCCGCCGGCGCCGCCGATTCCACGCTGAATTCGCCACCGGCGCGTGGCAGCCGTCGTGCCGCGCCGGTGAGGGCAACCGCGCGCACCGCGGCGCGCTGTTCGAGCTGTTCGATGCGGGCGCTCTGCATGCCACAAGGCCTGTCGCCTGACGAACTCACCAAACTCGAAGCGCTCATTTGCAGCGCGCGCTCGGTGCAGCGCGGCGAAGCGCTGTATCGCAGCGGCGACCGCTTCGACAATATTTACGCCGTGCGTTCCGGCTCCCTGAAAACCGTCATGGCGCACCGTGACGGACGCGAGCAGGTCACCGGACTGCGCCTCGCCGGCGAAGCACTCGGCCTCGACGGCATCAGCGAAGACGTGCATGCATGCAGCGCCGTCGCCCTTGAAGACAGCACCGTTTGTATCGTCCCCTACCCGGCCCTCAAGTCCCTGTGCCGCGAAATCAGTTCGATGCAGGACCGCCTGCACAAACTGCTGGGCGAGCAGATCGTCCGCGAAGCTGGGCAGATGATGGTACTCGGCTCACTTTCAGCGGACGAACGCGTGGCGGCATTCCTGCTTGACGTGTCGGAGCGCAACGCGCAACGCGGCTATTCATCGGCGGAATTCAACTTGCGCATGACACGCGAGGACATGGGCAGTTATCTCGGCATGACGCTCGAAACCGTGAGCCGCACCCTGTCAAGATTTCAAAAGCGCGGCCTGATCGACACACAGGGCAAACATATCCGGATCGTCGATCTGGAAGGCTTGCAGAAGGTATAAGCCACACACGACGGACCTGGCCCGCGCAGCCACGTCCCCATCCTCCGTTTTTTAGCACGCATTCGCCTTGGCATGGCTCCTGCGAGCGGGTACAGTCTTTAGTCCGTCCCCCGCAAGGAGACCCGGCGAAATGAATCGCGACCCCGCCCCGCATCACCCGCTCGTTCAGCGTCTGATCGACGCGCGTCAAGTGACCGACGCCCTGTTTTCCATCGTCAAACCCGAGTTTCTGTATGAACGGCCGATCCGTGAGCGCCACCGGATCGTGTTTTACGTCGGCCATCTGGAAGCTTTCGATCGTAATCTTTTCGATCAACGCCTGTGCGATCTGCCGGCGTTCGATCCACACCTCGACCAGCTTTTCGCCTTCGGTATCGATCCTGTCGACGGCGGTTTTCCGACCGATCAACCCGGTGACTGGCCGTCGCTCGACGCCGTGCGCGACTACGCGCGGCACGCCCGCGAGCAGATCGACCGCGAACTCGACGCGCTGAGCGACGCGGCGCGCGTCGGCCGCGAGGGTGCCCAGGCTGACGCGTCCGAGCAGTTGCTGAACGTCGCGATCGAGCATCGGCTGATGCATGCGGAAACGCTCGCGTACATGCTGCATCAATTGCCGCTTGCGCAGAAGGTCACCGAGTTGCGAGAGCCGGTGCTCACCCGCCCTGAACGTGTTCCGTCGTTGCCCGCCATGGTTAGCGTGCCGGCTGGTTCAACAGTGCTCGGCATGTCGCGCGAAAGCGGCCGTTTTGGCTGGGACAATGAGTTCGGCGAAATGCGCCTCGACGTGCCGGCGTTCGAGATCGACCGCCACATGGTGACGAACGGCGAATTTCGCGCGTTCATCGAGGCAGGCGGCTATCGCGAACCGAAGTGGTGGACAGACAAGGATTGGGCGTGGAAGGAAGCCGAACATATCGCGCACCCCGCCGGCTGGTCGCAGCAAACCGGAAGCGATCAGGGCAGCGCATGGATGCTGCGCACCATGTTCGACGACGTGCCCCTGCCGCTCGACTGGCCTGCGTACGTGAGTCACGCCGAAGCCAGCGCCTACGCACGCTGGGCCGGCAAGACGCTACCCAGCGAAGCACAATGGCAACGCGCGGCGCACGGCGCGCCCAATGCGATGTCGGGCAACTTCGATTTTCGCAGCTGGGATCCACAGCCGGTCGACGCGCATCCGGACAACGTCAGCGCGTTCGGCGTGGAAGGTCAATTCGGCAATGGCTGGGAGTGGACCGCCACGGTGTTCGACGCGCTGCCGGGGTTTGAAGCGTTTGCGTTTTATCCGGGCTACTCCGCCAACTTTTTCGACGGGCAGCACTATGTGATCAAAGGTGGCTCGGCGCGCACTGCGCAATGCATGCTGCGGCCGGCTTTCCGGAACTGGTTTCAGCCGCATTATCAGTATGTGTATGCGGGGTTCCGGTGTGTGCGGGAGTGACTAATAAAGCATAAGTTGACGCGGAAAGTCGCCTTAAGGTTTATCGAAAATAATTTCAACATATGCTTTCCTCTGCCAACAAATGCTTTATTTCCCCCATCCACTTTAAGTTAGAGTTTTTCGCGCACGAAGAGATACAGGCGTAAAGGCACTCCGGAACGTACTATTACCCCAACAGAATTGTAGACATTCACAGTGCTGAACTCGCGGCCCAAAGAAAGCAGTTCGCGTTTCGCCGCCAGAAAGCGTCGCGCAAGTTTAAGGTTCGCCCTCCAACGCTTCAAAGGCGCTTCCGTTTTTCGCATCTCCCTCAGATGTTCTATCACATCTGGAAAATTCCGATAGAAAAAGCTCGTATCGACGCCAACCATCTGGGCCAGTCGCACCAACCGTACATCAGGCTCCCGAGCCAAGACTCGCTCAATTTCACTTCGTAACCGCGATACGCGCCTCGGTTGCTTGTCTTTTGAAAAATACCTCTGAAAAACGATTGGCTCGCGCTTTCGAAGCAGGCTACTAACTTCGCCGCGCAAGACAGACACAACGCTGACACCGCCGGCTGAACAGAGCGATACCAGTAGTCTCAGGCTTATACGGGCTTCGCCGGACAGCGCAAGATGAAGTGTTGAAAATGCGACTCCAAGCTCTCTTGCCGCTTCTGCTGTGTTTTTCCACCTCTGCTTAACGATAATCGAGATCCCTGACGGCAGTCTGCTTGCATCGAAGCGTTCCCCGCGAGTTATCGCTTGGACCAGCTTTCCGACTTCCTTAGCCACCCATAACTGCTGCGCAGCCGCTTTTTGGGGTGCCTTACCGATACAAGCAAACCCAGGCTTTCGACAATTCTTGCAGACACCAGGCGTATAGGCACGATCGCTTTGATAAACCCATTCGTCGTGCGATGCACCACAGGTCGAATCCACTAGCAGGACCTTATGCTCAGGGCAGGCTTGCACGATTTCGATGCTCCAGATCAGACGATGCCAGCCTTCCGGATATCGAGTACGTTTTACGCACATCGGACAGTGCCTTTGCGATCTGAAGTTTTGCGCTTTATGTAGGTGCACCACGTTGGATAGGCTATCGAATGAGCAAAGCTTTATCGAAGATTGCCCAGTCAATGCAATGAGAGTGCTAATAAAAGCTTCGGGCACACGGAGCGACAACCCCACAACCGGATTCAACCACCGCCGCCAACCTGCGCTAGGTGTTTGCTGGCGGACATATTCACACAGGGCGGCGAGTGAAACACGATGAGCCTCCGCCAACCTCGCGACATAACTTAAAAGCGATTCGCATTCGTGCGTACCCAGACCCTTTGGAGCGAGCGAATACAGCACCGTACAAGTTGGCGTCGCATCATTTAGATTGTTCGTGGCTCCGCTCACTCATTATCTCCCGCATCGACGACATCAACAGAATATTCTTCGTCGGATAACTCACTGTTTATCTTCAACCAGGATGCTTCAAATCGTGACCGATTGGTTACCAAGATCTTCGATTTTAACCATATGTTTCGCTTTGTGAATCGGCGTCCTGCCTCCGCGAGTTCGTTAGCAATTTCTCGCATAAGCATATTTGCATCAGACTGACGGCGTGCGGTCTCGGCTCGAGCGCATTGCCGACGACGCAGGACTATCTTCTTAGATTCCTCTGGGAAACTCTGCTCAAGATATTTGATGCTAATACCAAGCGACTCGGCGACGCTTCTGAGTGACGGACAAGCGTCGGCGATCACCGCCTCGCGCACCGTCAGAGCCCGGCGCGTCAACGCCGCGGCTCGCCGGGGATTCCGAGCTCCAACGTATTGATGCTGAACTGGTGTTTGACTTGGCGCGGTTCGCCCGCGCAGCGCATCGACCACACTTACGCCGGAAGCCGCGCACAGCGCAATCAACGCGCCAAGCCTCACTTTTTTCGTAGCGTTGATCCAGTCGAACAACCGTGCCTTGCTGAACCCACAGATCTTTGCGGATCTGTAGGGATAACCATCGCCAATCGACGTAGCTATCTCTATAACGCTTCTGTGCGTGTCTATCGCGAAAAACTGCTCACCGCTCGAGACGCATGAGACTAGAGCCGCCATTTCATTGGCGACCCAGAGATCCCCTTCACTGACGGCACCACCATCTGTAGCGCAACATCGATAACCAACGCTTCCACAAGTCGCGCAGATACCCGGCGCATGAAACCGTCTCCATCGAGATAAACGACCAGATTGAGGAGCGCCACACTTCGAAGAGATAAGAGGAACATGATGAATCGGGCATACACGGACGAGCGAAAGATCCCAGATCATTGGCCGATGGGCTGCCAAAGGATCAGAGTTCTCGCGAAAGCACTCCGGACAATGATGTTGCTGAACCGATGACGACCCGCGAAGGTCAACTGCATCACTCAATCTGCGCAGTGAAAGATTGCTAATGTCCAACACTCCGGTCGACGCCTCCAAGGCCGCGAGCAAGCGAGAAGTCCTTTGTGGTGCAGAGATATTGATAGCGACGTTACTGCTCCAATTTGAGAAGTGCTGCCAGTTCGAAAAGTCCTCATCACCTATCTCAGACAAGATCCTATTCATCAAAATATCTACTGCGAAATGATGCTCATTGGCAAGACGGCAGAGATAACTGACGATGCTTTCACATTGTCCCGTACCAATACCTTTGGGCTTCAGTGGATAAAGAATTGGCAGCACCGGATACGCTGCTTCAGCACTGCTCTCGGGGATCGGTGCAGAGCTCATCTTTTCAGCGTCGAGAGATCGTTTCGTCATGCCACGAACCTCTTCACACCGATCTTGCTGGCAAACTCCGAACCAAAAGAAGTGTCGAAAAAACCTGCCTCCCGCATTTTCTTTTCGCCAGATTCGACTTCATTTCTTATTTTTCGGATGACGTATGGTTTCTTCATCGCTTGATAGACGAACGCTGAGTTCCATTTCCCTTTGTTCTCAATCTGTAAAACGAGGCACTGAGTTAGAAATTCCTTGAGAAGTCCCACAATGCCCAGTGTCTCTTTCATCAGATCTTCGGCGATGTCAGTAAACTGGGGCACGTCCTCCAAAGGCCATCTAGCCTGGAGTTTGAGAACGATGGATGTGTATTCTTCGAGATCTTCCACGTTGGCCGGCGCACTCGGCCTACTCGCCGCGGTAAAATTGTGACCGTATCGGCCGAGATAAAAGATTTCCCCTCGACGTGCGACCTGCCCATAACTGTAGGCTAGGTCAAAAAGATCGTAGGAGCCAATCAAAAGTATCTGGCAGGATGTCTCGTCGGCCAGACTCTTGAAGGTGTCCATAATCGCGTCGTGGTGCGCACCGAAACGTAGCATGTGAAGTATCTCATCAAGCGCTAGAACAAGCGTCATCCGGTTTTTTAGCATGCTTTCAATCGAATCCCGAAGGGCGGAAAGGGAGCCGATCGAATTACTTCGAACCTTGACGGTTCCATCCGCGACGTCGGTCACGCGCTTGAAGTCGACGAGTGGCTCTCCACCGGCCTTTAGAATTTTTCTGTACATGCCCGTCCATGGCACCTTGTTACTGCCGTGCGCCGGTGTCGAGACCATAATGAACGGGCGCTGGCCTAGCTCTGTTGCCTTAAGACGGTTCGCTAGAATATTTTCTGCAAAAGAAGTCTTTCCTGCGCCTGGCGGACCAATCAGCGTGAGAATGCGAGTGTCGGTGTTTCCGCTTATATAGCGCGACAGCTCCTTTTCAACGTTCGCCAGATTTCGGTGACGCACCTGAATCGAATAAAAGTAACGTCTCTTTTCGTTATCTGATAGGGCCATCGCCTGCTCACGGGTAAGGCGGCCATAGCGCAGCCTTTCGGCAATGGATATCTGGCGGATATGCTCAGATGAGTGCGGTTTCGTCATCGCAGCCTCCAAGTTCTTCGGACATGGCCCTAAGCTCGTCTGCCACCACCAGGGTTGAGGATGAGAAATCACCCTTGGCCTCATCGGCAGCCCAGACACCGCCCTCGTCTGGCGGCTCGCAACCTGGAACCTCAGGTATTTTCGGGGAATCCGACCGCTCCATTTCGTCGAACTTCGCAATGCCCATATTCAAGGAGCGGTAGTAACCCACCATGACTTCCTGTTTTGTCGCTATCGTAAGATCAAAATTAAGCGGGTCACGCGCCTCCACAAGCCGAGTCGCGCGCTCGGGCTTTCGGCGATCTCGTTCGGCCGCGAGCCTTGCAAAAATCTGTTGTGCCCGCTGTGCCTGAATGACTTCATAGCGGGTACGGCCTTTCAGTGGGTCCACATTACGGGCAGTGG
This sequence comes from Paraburkholderia sediminicola, assembly GCF_046030555.1. GTDB lineage: Bacteria > Pseudomonadota > Gammaproteobacteria > Burkholderiales > Burkholderiaceae > Paraburkholderia > Paraburkholderia sediminicola_E. Next base: position 47,497 of record NZ_JAQQCH010000035.1, read on the forward strand.
CAACGATCCACTTAGACCCCGTATTGATATAGAGGATTGAGGCCTTCCAGGGCTCAATCCGAACCTCCAGTTTTTTCCCCGCAAGCCTAGAAAAATCACTGTGCCAGTAGTAGTGCCCGCTCTCCCAGATTCCCCTGTGTGGATAGACTCGGTGCGAGGGTTGGGGAGGCGATGGACAGGTAAGTAGCAGTAGATTTTCGTCAAACTCGACCGTTGTATGTAGCCGAAATCCTGTCTGCTGCAATCGCATATGTTCAAAGTCTTGCGGCGACACCCCTAGTCGTGTGTGCACGGCTAGAGGGCGAACCTTGAAGAGATAATGCTCCAGGGCACGGCAGAAGACGGGAAATGTCCAGATCCGAAACTGGTTCGGCGAGACTGACTTGGTCGTCATGCGAGCGTCCTTTAACTGAATGGAACTGCCCTCGAGTCCCCCAATGAGTTCCTGTTCGGTCACCCCAAACATCCGCTCAACGGGCGCTCCACCGCGTGGCCTCCCGGGACCCCGATAACGGATATCTATTCCGAATATCTGGCAGAAGATCCTGAACGCATGTGAACGGAACTCTTTCCCTCCATCGACCACTACCACGCGTGGCAGACGTCGCCAACGACGCACGTAATCCCGCAAGACCATCAGAGCCGACCAAGCCGAAGGGGGATCGTAGCTTTGATAAAGAGCACGTGTCACTGGCACGTGCCCATCGACCGCTGCCGTTATCCATATCTTTCCCCAATCTTCGCGATTGGGACCTGCCGTCATCAGGTTGACCAAAGTGTGATCGATATAGACGACTTCGTGCGGAAATAACCCGTGGATTGGCTCCCGAATGTCAAGAATCAGCGGAATATCAGAATCACGATACGCGACACGCTTACCCTGACGGTCCCGCAAGCTCACGTGGTCCTTCACCCGCTTGAGGAAAGTAACGTAGGACATAGGGCTAAGACCCGTCGCGACACAACGCTCGACGAACTTGTCATGCACCTGTCTTGCACTCGGTGCAGGCGGGCTGTTGTAGTGCTTGACGATGCACTCGGTCGCGAGCCTATCAACAGCAGCCGGAAGACGAGGTCCGCGGTGACCTTTGTCTGCGTGCCGACCTGCGAGCGTAATGAGCGCGTCGATAGTCGACGCAGCGCCTCTAACCACCCGCTTCGCTCTTGAAAGCGTAGACGCAGAAAATCCGTCTGAGCCATCGCGTACCGCTGCAAGCTTGCTTGCCGCCAACTTCAATGCATCAGAGCTAAAGTCCGCGAGCGACCGGCGCTTTTCGGCCTGCAGGGTCAGCTTTCGTTCGCAGTGGTCTTGTTGCGCGACTAGCAACTGCAGCGCCTCATGCCGCGGCATGACTATCTGGCGACCGTCTGCGGTGCGGAACAGGACCTCGGCGGTGTCATCCAGCCTCTGATGAATGAGTTCCCAGTTCTGGTCGTTGTAGCGGATGGTCATGCCGAGCTGTAACGCACCGACCCCAGGCAGGGGAACAGCTTCTTGAGGCAGCACACCTTCAACCAGGGAAGCGTGAGCGCGGCTCATACCCTCGTCGCGAAAGAGTATAAGCTGGTCAAGATCGCGAACTTGCACACAGGAAAGATCGACGTAGACGATGCCCGTTGCAATGGCAGAAAGCAGCAGATCCGCGCTCAGTCCATCCTTGTCGAGTAGGTCAAGATAACGCACAGGCTCCTTGCTAACCATCTCGCGGAGATCCGCGATAATGTCGGTCGCTAACAAGGGATTTCGATCATCGAGATAGTCCTCGAGCACACGCATGTTCTCGACAAATGTGCGTGGGATGTCACTACTGGTACGTAAGCGATGCTTCAGGCCGATCTGGCCGCATGCATCTTCAAGCAAACGATCATGCCAGCGCCCCAACTCGTCGCGATGGTAGCGGGACATCTTGACGTGGCGCTCGGCATCGCGTCGCTCTGCCTCGGTGAGATCCTTCTCTTCACGCCAGTCTTCGAAATAAGGTTCGTCGTCGGCAAGGACGAGGAGTTGCACCGTATGCGACTGCCGGTTTCGAACCTTGCCAGTATCATCGCGGCTGGTGAGATCAAAAGTGTGTGCATTGAGGTAATACTCTGCGACGGCCGGATTGAACTCGTGCCACTTCACAGCGCTTGCGTGAAGTGACCGGCTCCGCGTCCGTATCTGCCGACCAGCCATCTTTCTCGATGTGACGAATACCAGCGAATTTTCGCGCTGGCTATTTCCGATGACTGGCTCTGCCTTCCGTCGCCGGATTTCCTCGACGAACACAAACGGATTACCGGTCAGCCCCGTTCTTGCGGCGTATTTATCAAACTCATTATCAGAAAGCATAGGTAATCCCCAAACCACATCATGTTGAAACACGCACACGGCCGTTGGGTCCGTCTGATGGCGACCGCACCCCCGCCGACGGCGGGCGATGTCGCGCCTCCCTCCGGCTTTTTGACCATCTCAAAAGCGCGTGGCGATTTGTTTGAGTGCACGCAGCCAGCCGCTGCACTGGCGGACCGTTTTGCACTTGACAGCGGAATGGAGGCCTACTAGGATAGGGACAGTATCAGTTGCGTAATAGCAGTCTCCAAAGGCCCTTGGGTTGTCGCCCAAGGGCCTTTTTCCATTTGGCCTCACAAATCAGGATTCCTTCATATCGTTTCCTTTGGCAAGTTACTGCAGGGTGGTATTCTGTTTAATGCACGGCATATTTCTACGACCCCTCTGACACGCGGCGCTCCGCGAAGACGTCACAGGAGCTAATACGGTAAAACTCGTGTCCACGCATTTAGCCGGCGCATGGTCATTTCACTCCTTCCATATTTAGACTTCTCGCACGACGCCGGCCAGAATCTGGATTGCTCAACGGTTCGACGCTTGGGAATGAGCTGATTCGCGCAGCGTCCACAGCCACCGAGCAACATCTTGCGCGAGTGCAAATCGTCCGCCCCGCCCCGGGACAGCGAACATCGGTATCCCGATTCTCCCGCGCCAGCAAGCCTGCCTGAAAGCGCCAACCGAGGCGAATCCTAACGCGTCAGCCAGCGCAGCTGATCCCATCAGAGCCCCGTACCGCCCCTCCAGCCTGGCCTCCAACTCGGCTAAGGCATCCGCTGTATATCGAAAATCACCGGCCATTCGGACCTCGCGGGTAAACCTCAACATTGATGATCATGGCGAACGCAGTGCAAAATAATTGGGGTGCGACCGACCACCAACTTCAGGATAGTAACGCCCTGAGACGTCAGATGTCACAGACATCGCCGGTAAATGCAACCATGGTTTCAATTACATTTTTGGGGACCTTACGAATGAACGATTCCGCGCAGTCTGAACTCCGCCCTCGCAGGAAGTGGATTTTGCCGTTCGCAACACCAGACATTCAAACCCAACCAACCCGACTGGAGCGCCTCAACGGCTTGCGCGGCATGGCGTGGGCCTACGCCGTTTGCCACTATTTGCGGAAGAAGCCGTCGACAATCTCGCTTGAGTACTCAGCAGCAGATAGCTCACTGGGACGCGCTGACGGTCTAAAACGGTCGAGCAATCTGATGCAACGTTACATTTCTGGTAAAAGCGCGCCGATCCGCGGGCCACGGGGCAAATTTGGATTCGATCTTGTCGGCACGATAAGCGCGGATTCGCGAGGTGCACTAGCCGGACCCTCGCTCGACCTTCGGGTTTTCAAAATGCTGCATCCCGACACAACCTTAATGGAGTTGCGGGCATTGCTTTTCGAACTCCCGGACGTGGTGCGACCGGCGCTCTTTGACCCCGACCCCTTGCGAGAAAACGAACACGCAGCGTGGCGACGCCACCCGCTCGACGAGTGCGTGTTGCCACCGGAGATAGCATCTCAAATTCTACGTGTCCGACCCGTGCTATGGGATCCTTACCAGGCCGAAGCCCCACTGGTATTTTGACTGTTTGAAACGCTTGTCGGACTCTGGGCGGAAGCGAGGCTCATCTGCGATAGAGTACGCATGGCGGCGCTTCTCAGGCTGATCACTCGTAGCCAAGACCTCATCTTGGCAGATGAGACTTTTCCCTACATTTTTCAGCCATTTCTCGCATTCCTTTCATTTGACGGACCGGACCGTCCCCAGCTAACGACAGATAACGCTGCTTAGCCCAATCAATAATCAATACCCGTTAGGAACACAGATTTTTCAGGAAGACTCGTCGCGATAACGGGTGTTCTCCATCGCGCGTACGCACGGTCTGGTTGGCCCCGAGCGGGGCGGAGGCGTTTGCGGTGATAACCGATGTTATCGCGGCTTCCCTGTTTATTCCCGGCTGGAAACCGGTTTTCTGGCGTAAGCCGTGTGCGTAATCTAAAGTGGAATTTCCCGCCTGCGTCGCGCCCACGTGCCCTGCCCGCCCCTCCGGGCCCGCACCTCTGGGCGGCGCACTGGAGATCCGTCATGCCGCGCCCCGCCGCCGTCACCCGTGACGACATCCGTTCTGCCGTGCTCGCGATGCTCGCCGAGGCCGGCGACCCTGACCCGCCCTCCGGCACGCGTTTCCGCAAGGTCGTGTCGGTGCGCAAACTGCGCGCACGGCTCGGAGCCGGTGACCCTTCCACCCTGTCGCGCGTACTGAACGACATCGAGGCCGAAGTGGTCCGCTCGGGCCTGGCTGGCGTGGCAATTCCCGATCTGCCCGACGAAATTGCGGCGCACATGCGCGCCTTATGGCAGGCGGCCGTCGCCGTCCAGCTTGACGATGTGATGCGGCTCCGGGCTGGCGCCATACAACAGGCGGAGGCATCGGCCGCAGCTCACCGCGACGCCGACCTGCGCACGGAAATGCTGCGGGTTGAACTGGCGGAACTGCGCTCGCAATTTGGCACGCGCGACACCGAACTGGCGACCCTCCGGGCCGACTGTCGCAGCCTGACCGAGCGGTCCGACGCTCACCGGACGGCCGCCGCAGACCTGCAGCGGCAACTGGACGCGGCCGCCTCGAGCCTGGTGCAAGAGAAAGAGACGCACGCAAAGGAATTCGCCGCAATTCATACGCGCTACGAAGGTCTCTCCAGGCAACTGCTGCAGGAAACCGAACATCAGCGCCACGCGCTGCAGACCGAACGCGAACGTCTGACGGAACAGATCACCCGGGCGCAGGAACGGGCAGCAGCGCTCGAGGGGCTGCGTGATCGCCTGCTGGCCGACCTGGCCACTGAGCGCGACGCGCATCAGCGGGCGGCCGCAGAGGCGGCGGCACTCACCACGCTTGTCGCGGAACAGCGTGCGCTGCTGCGGATCCCGGACAGTCGCGCCGGCACCACCGGGCCATCCCGGCACAGGAAGGCAACCAGCGGGTCGCCGGCACCTAGCGCAAGCAACCGGCGGCGCTCCAAATGAACAGGTCAGCCGGTTTCGCCGGCTGGGTCGATACCGCCACGGCGCCCCCGCAGCGCCTGCCTGACGGTATCGACGCCGCACTTGCATACATGGCCGATGCCACCGGCCACCCGGTCTATACGCGCTGGACGCTCACGTTACTCAAGCGCGGTTGTCCGTCGCTCGCCGACGCAAAACGTGACCATCCTGTGGTGTTCGCGCTGCTGCTCGATCACGATGCGGCCATCGAGTACTGGGAGCGCGGACGGCTTCGGGTGGTCGCCCCTGATCGCGCACCGGCGCCCGCCACAGTGCTGCTGCGTCTGCTGAAGCAGCACCGGCGCTTCAGGTTCGCCCCGGACCAGCCGGGCACACGACCAGCGATGCCGGCGGTGAGCGCAGACGCGCCCATGACCGCCGTCGCAATGCCGGAATCCACCAGCCCGTCGGCCGATCCCGCCGTCTGGCTGGCGGCGCTTGCGCCCGGAACGGACGCATCCGGCCGCGCCTGGCTGGCGCGCGCGGGCCGCTTTGCCAATGCGTCGCCCGTCACCAATACGCTGGGCGTGGCGGACGACGCCCAGGCCGTCGCCCTCTTCCTGCGCGAGCGTGCAAGCCGCTCGCCCCACACGTTGCGCGCCTATCTGGCGGAACTGCGACGCCTGATCCTGTGGTGCGATCGCCATCAACTGGGGCCGTTGTCCGACCTGACCCGGGACAACCTACTCACGTACAGGACGTCGCTCGAGCGCACCCGCCGCACCACACCCGCGACGGGCACCACACGGAACCAATCGGCTGGCCTGCAGGCCGCCACCCGTGCCCGGGCGCTCGCCGTTGTGTCGAGCCTTTTCCGCTACTGGCTGCGGACCGGCTACGTGATCGCCAATCCCGCCGCTGAACTGTCCGGCGGCGCAGCCACCCGTGACAGCTGGACGCCGTCCCGGATCATGCCAATCAAGGTGCTGGCGCTGTGCGACGCGGTGGTCAGTGGCACCGCGCCGGCCACAATGTCGGCGCTGGTCTGGGCGCGTCGCCGCGCGATCTGGTCGCTGTATCGCTATGCCGGCGTGCGACTCGCAGAACTGGCGTGGTCTGAAGCGGAGGGCCTGCCCAGGCTTGAGGTTGACCCGCAGGATCAGTGGACACTCCACGTGCTGGGAAAAGGCAGCAAGCGCCGGTCGATTCCGCTGCCGTCCGTCTGCATGCCGGCGCTGCGCGCCTACCGTCTTGCACGGGCCCTGCCGGAGCGGCCGTCACCATTTGAACGGGTGCCCCTCATTCACAGTGAGAAGCGCGACGCGCTGGGTCACAGCGGCCTGTACGACGAGGTCAAGGCCGTGCTTCTGGCCGCCGAAGCGCAGGTGTCATCCGGAGATCTGGCGACGCGCACGATGCTGCGCGCAGCATCGACCCACTGGCTACGGCATGGCTATGCGCGCGCGCTGGTGGTGGAGCACGCGGTGCCGCTGCCGGTCGCGCAGACGCTGCTCGGTCACGCATCGGTGCAGACGACAGCCGCCTATGCGAAGACCGATCTGGCGCAGACGCGTGCGTTTGTGGAGGGAAGTTTTCCGCAAACAAAGTAGCCGCCGATGATTGCGACAAAAATGCCAGCCCGCCTCCGTTCAATACCCATCGTCGTTCGATTGCAATTACCCCGTGCCGTTGCTCTGCCGGCTCATCGACCATTGCGGTCGTTCGCCCATCGGCGCTGGTATGCCCGCTCACTGCTCAAAACCGGTCGTCCGCTTGGCGCAGCGTCGAAGATCTCCAGTCGACTTCGATGAAGGCGCGCCCGACCCAAACGAGACATTCGACATTCCTACTCTCAGGCGACCGTTTCCGGGCACACAGCGAGCCTTTGGAACATTGCGGTAAAGGTTATATGGCTCGCCCCTACACTCGACCCGATACGCGCCACCCGGAGCGACAGCAGAGTCGCCAAAATGGGTTGTTGCTCAGAGCGTGCGCCGTACGCCCAAATGCAGCAGGGACTACCGCCGGGACGTGACGGGTAGCGCGGTGCCATACATCACCTGCTTGAGCGCGAAGCTCGAGCGGATATTCGACACAGCGGGGATGCGCGTCAATTCATCCACGATGAGCCGCTCGAGCGCATGAACATCACGGACGAGGACACGAATGAGGTAGTCCGCGTCGCCGGACATCAGGTAACACTCCATGACGTTGGGCAGACATCGAATGGCACGCTCGAACGTGTCGAGCGAATCGCGCACCTGTTTATCGAGTGAAATCTGGATAAACACATTCACGTTCAGTCCGAGCTGCTCCGCACTCAGCAACGTGACGCGCTGCTTTATCACGCCGCGCGCCTCCAGCGCCCTCACCCGCGCGAGGCACGGTGACGGCGACAGGTTGACACGGGAAGCAAGCTCGACGTTCGTCAAACAACCGTCACGCTGCAATTCCTCGAGAATTCTGACGTCGATTTCATCCAACTCGTGTCTTGCCACCGCTCACCTCTTCAAAACAGTTCTTTCATTGACGCGCAGGGCCACCAGGCTCATCGCGGACGGCTTAACCGGTCGTTGCGCCCCGGTGGGCCGGCGCCGCCAGCGCCGCATATTTG
>NZ_JAQQCH010000036.1:0-55233 GCF_046030555.1 Paraburkholderia sediminicola
AACGTCACCCCGTCGTGGCTCACCCGTACGGCACCCACCCATAGCACGTTAACTCGGTTTTGTTCGCTTGGCAGCAGTGCCAAAGAACAGCTCTCCGGCAGGCGGAAAACCTGCAAAAACAAAAATAGCTTTCCCCCTTTTCATTTCCTTCCTGCGCGTGTTCCGTTGCGTCGCCTTGTCTTAACATCTACCTCAAAGTACTGTATAAATATACAGTGAAAGCTCGTCGCCCCATGCTTACCAGATGCTGGGCAGGGCGGAGCATTTCCTATTGAACGAGCGTATCTATGGCAGCAGCGATTCACCTGGGGACGACAACGCTGTCGTCGCAATTGAGGCGTCAAGTGTGGCAGGGCAATGAGCTTGCCGAGGCGGACCCGCGGGTGATTTCCAGCGGCTATGCTGCGTTGGATCAACTGCTGCCTGGGCAGGGCTGGTCGGCCGGTGGCTTGACGGAGTTGTTGATTGAACACGAGGGAGTCGGCGAACTGCGCCTGTTGGCCCGCGCGCTTCGGCATCTTACGGCACAAGCCGAACGGCACGTCATGCTCGTGGCACCCCCTTACCAGCCCTGTGCCTCGGCACTGAGGGCGTGGGGTATCGACGTCGAGTGTGTCGTATGGGTGCGTTCGAGTGAAGATCGGGCGCTGTGGGCTGCTGCTCAGGCATTGAAGCAGGATGGCATCGGCGCAGTGCTGGTATGGCTGCCGAATGCACGCGCCGACAAGGTTCGGCGTCTGCAGGTGGCCGCTCAGGAGTCGGCATCGCTGGCATTTTTGATCCGGCCCGTCGAGGCGGCTACGCAATCTTCGCCGGCGCCATTGCGAATGATCTGCGAGCCGCTCTTACCGGCCAATGCGCAGACGATCAACCGTCGTCAATGGTTGCAGGAGATTGGCATCTCGATTGACATCTTCAAGCGCCGCGGGCCGCCGCTAGCTGAGCCTCTGCGGCTCATTTTACCGTTACAAAGCGTCTCGTTGCCGGAAAGCAGAGTCGGCAGCAATCAAGGACGAGAGATCAAACATGTTGTGGATCGCAGTCACATTGCCGCTCTTGTCGCTGGAAGCGGTGAAGCCTCTCGAGTCGCTCCCGGATGGTTCACTCGCAAAGCCGAATCGGTGTGAGCCCGGCGATGCGGCAAGCCAACCCCCAGGTGCCGAAGACGTCACCGAGGTGCGCTGCTATGCGCTGGCCGATCACGCGCACATCCTGATGCCGGATTTCGACGCATTGCGTGCTGGGGTGCATGCGGGTCATTCGCGCTCATACGCATTGGCTTTGGCACCAGGTCTCAAGATGCTTGCGGCGGATACAGACCGCGAAACCCATGCGTTCGAAGCGATGGCGCTCGCTTTGTTGACGTACACGCCGAGGGTGTCGCTTGCGCACGCGCACACCTTGTTGCTGGAAGTCGGCTCCGGTTTACGGTTGTTTGGCGGCTTGCGCGCGTTGTTGTCACGGGTATCCGCGACGGTGGCCGAATTCGGCTATACGGCGCGCCTCGCATGTGCGCCAACCGCTTGGGGCGCATGGCTGTTGGCGCAGGCGCATGCCGATCGGCAGGGGTATCGTTGGCATGTGATAAAGGAAACGTCGCTTGCGCGGGTGCTCGACCGCGTATCTGTGTCGTTGTTGCCGGTTGCGCAGGCGCATCGCGATGCATTTGTGCACGTCGGTTGCACGACATTGGCCGATTTGCGTCAGTTGCCAAGGTCGGGGATCGTGCGGCGTTTCGGCAGTGGCATTCTGGATCTGCTGGCGCAAGCATATGGTACGCGTCCGGATCCACGCGAATCGTTTCGTGCGCCAGCATCGTTTCATGCACAGTTGGAGTTGCCGTCGCGGGTCGATAATGCCGATGCACTACTGTTCGCCGCGCGTCGGCTGATTGTTCAATTGGCCGGATGGTTGAGCGCGCATCATGCCGCGCTCAGTGGTTATACGTTGGTGCTCGAACATGAGTTGGCAGCCCGTCATGCGCCGAAGACGTCGAGTCTGAAGGTCGCGTGGGCCATACCGTCGCGCGATGCCGAGCATCTGATCTGGCTGTTGCGTGAGAAGTTGAATCAGACGATTCTGGTGGCGCCCGTGATCGAGTTGAAGCTGGTCGCGGATCAGATCGGCGAGTATGCAGGGCGGTCGGATACCTTGTTTCCAATGCCCGAATCAGACGGCGATTCGATTGCGCGTCTGCTCGAACGCTTAAGCGCGCGTTTGGGGCCGGAGAACGTGCTGCAGATGTCGGTGCAGGACGATCATCGACCTGAGCAGGCAATGCGCGTCGAAACCTACCAGGCGCAAGCGTTTTCGCGCAAGAAGCGTTCGTCTGCGAAAGCTAAGACAAAAATCAAAGCGGATAAAACCTGGCTGACCGATGAGTTGCAGCACGCAGCACTGGAAAATGTGCACGCAGACGACGATGCGGCGACACACGCAGAACACATATCACCACACCCTGAAAAAACGAGTGGCGCTAAAAGCAGTTGCCTATTCGTAACACAACCGGTCGATGCTCAGGCTTCGCTCGATCTGCCCGACAGTGCATTGCCATCGCAGCTTCGCCCTGTCTGGATGCTCGATAAACCGTTGCGCTTGATGATGCGCGACCAGCGGCCGATCTATCGTCGGCCGCTAAAAATGCTCACGCGTACCGAACGGATTGAAGCAGGATGGTGGGATGGTAACTGCGTCGAGCGGGATTACTACGTTGCGGCAGACGATCGTGGTCATATGTTCTGGGTGTATCGAGAGCGGCTTGGCGGCGAGTGGTATTTGCAGGGTTTGTTCGGCTGAACATCATGACGAGTTCCCGGCCCACATTCTTATTCGAGCAGGCGCTCGCGGCTCAACTGCCGCTGTATGCAGAATTGCATTGCCTGACTAATTTCTCGTTTCTGCGCGGCGCTTCGCATCCGTATGAACTGGTCGAGCAGGCGATGTCGCACGGCTATAGCGCGCTCGCGATTACCGATGAATGTTCGCTGGCGGGCGTCGTGCGCGCTCACACCGCGGTGAGAGAAATCAAACAGGAGCGGGACCGCCAAAAGAAGGAGCGCGAAGACAAGGCGAAAGCCGCGCAAGCAGGAGTGTCTTTAGAAGAAGCAACAAAGCCAGCGGGCCCACAACAGGAGACCTCGCAACAGGAGACCTCGCAACAGGAAACCTCGCAGCAGGAAACCTCACACCAGGAACCCCCACACCAGGAACCCTCGCCACAAGAAACTTCACAACAACAAGCCACCGACCCAAAAACCACTGATCAAGAGGCGTTAAAGCCGATCCCTCACCTCATCATCGGCAGCGAACTGAATCTGACGAACGATGCAGGCGAACCATTCTGCACACTGGTTGCACTCGCGACCAACCGTGATGGCTACGGCAACCTCTCCGAACTGATCACGCTCGCTCGCTCGCGTGCCGACAAGGGCAGCTATCGCCTCAGCCCGTCCGATTTTACCGATGCATTGCCGCACCTCGAACATCTCAGAACTTTGCCCGATTGCGTCCTGATCCTCGTACCGCAACGCACGGCGACGCTCTCACACACGCTGCGCTGCGCGCATTGGCTCGCCTCATTGGCTCCACAACGCTCATGGATCGCACTCGAACTCTGGCAAACCGGCAGCGACGATCTTCAGATCGACGCGTTGCGGATGATTTCGAAAGCGAGCGGATTGCCTCTGGTGGCGGCAGGTGGCGTCCTGATGCATGCGCGCTCGCGCAAGCCGTTGCAGGACACCCTGACCGCGATCGGCCTCGTCACACCGCTATCGGCATGCGGTCACGCGCTCGAGGCCAATGCCGAGCGGCATATGCGCACTCGCGTCCGGCTCGCCAAACTGTATCCGCGCGACACGCTTGAAGAAACGCTGCGTATTGCAGCCCTATGCCGTTTCTCGCTCGACGAACTCAAGTACGAGTATCCGGAAGAACTTGTACCTGCCGGGGAATCGCCATCGAGTTATCTGCGCAAGCTGGTCATGGCCGGTGCAGTCGAGCGTTGGCCGGACGGCATGAATCTGAAACGAATTGGTCAGATCGAGAAAGAGTTGCTGCTGATCGCCGAGCTGAAATACGAAAAGTATTTCCTGACGGTGCACGATATCGTGAGCTTCGCGCGCTCCAGAAACATTCTGTGCCAAGGCCGCGGTTCGGCGGCAAATTCGATTGTGTGTTACTGCCTGCATGTGACGGAGATCGATCCGATAAGCATGAATATGCTGATCGAACGGTTCATCTCGCGCGCACGCAACGAACCGCCTGATATCGACGTCGATTTCGAGCATCAGCGCCGTGAAGAGGTGATTCAATATATCTACGGCAAGTACGGCCGTCATCGGGCGGCGTTGACTGCGTCGCTGATTACGTATCACGCGCGCAGTGCGCTGAAGGATGTCGGCAAGGCATTGGGACTCGAAGCGTCATTGATCGAGCGGATCAGTAAATCGCAGCAATGGTGGGACGGCACGGATGCGGTCGCCAAATACCTGGCCGAAGCGGGCTTCGATGCCAACTCGCATATCACGCGCAATCTGATTCGCCTTACCAGGGAATTGCGTAATTTTCCGCGCCATCTGTCGCAACATGTCGGCGGCTTTGTGATCGCGAAAGACAAGCTGTCGCGGCTTGTGCCGATTGAAAACGCGACGATGAAAGACCGTAGCGTAATCGAGTGGGATAAGGACGATATCGATGCGCTCAATCTATTGAAAGTCGACGTACTGGCGCTCGGCATGTTGTCTGCTATCCGCCGCGCGCTGGAGTTCGTCGCATTGCGGCGCGGCTTTCCCACGTTCAGGATGCAGGATATTCCGCGCGAGGATCGGGCTGTCTACGAGATGTGCGGACATGCCGATACGATCGGCGTTTTTCAGATTGAGTCGCGCGCGCAGCAAAGTATGCTTCCGCGGTTGAAGCCGACCAAATACTACGATCTCGTGATCGAAGTCGCGATCGTGCGGCCCGGGCCGATTCAGGGTGGCATGGTGCATCCGTACCTACGCCGCAAGCAAGGTCTCGAGCCAGTGGACTACGCAAAGGATGAGTTGCGGCCGGTGCTCCAACGCACGCTGGGTGTGCCGATTTTCCAGGAGCAGGTGATGCACCTTGCGATGGTTGCGGCGAAATACACGGGTGAGCAGGCCGACCAGTTGCGACGTGCGATGGCCGCGTGGCGGCGCACCGGCAATCTGGCGAAGTATCAGAAGGATCTGAACGACCGCATGTCGGCGCGTGGTTACGAAAAGGACTTTATCGACCGGATCTGCAAACAGATCGAAGGCTTCGGCGAGTACGGCTTTCCGGAGAGCCATGCGGCGAGCTTCGCGTTGCTCGTCTATCTCAGCGCGTGGCTGAAGCGTTATGAGCCGGCCGCTTTTCTGGCAGGGTTGCTCAACAGTCAGCCATTGGGATTTTATTCGCCGTCGCAACTGGTGCAGGATGCGAAGCGCCACGGCGTCAAAGTATTGCCGCCTGACGTGACATTGAGCGACTGGGAATCGACCTTCGAAAGACGCGCTCGTGAAGGGCAGCGGATTTCATCGAGCGAGACCTGTTTGCATCGTCAGCAGGGCGTATTATCCGCGCAGCAATTGCGCGATCTGTCGCTGCGACGCTTCACGGTGGCCCGGACGATCCGGCGCGCGGCAAAACAGCTGACCGCACGCGTATTCCAATCGTCGAAAACCTATGGTGCGGGTGGTCCGGCAGTGCGCATCGGCATGCATCTGATCAAAGGTCTTTCACAGGTGGCGGCCGAACGGATCATGGCGGCTCGCAGCGACGCACCGTTTACCGACGTCGACGATCTGACGCGTCGCGCGGCATTGACGCGGCGCGATCTCGAAGCGCTCGCCGCGGCGAATGCACTGGTCAGCATCGCGGGCCATCGGCGCGAAGCGTGGTGGGCGGTGACCGCGCAGCACACGGTGCCCAAGCTGCTGCGCGATGCGCCGATCGCCGAAGCGCCGTTGGCATTGCCGCAGGCAGCCGAAAGTCGCGAGATCGTCGACGATTACGCGAGCATCGGCCTCACGCTCAATCGCCATCCGCTCGCGCTATTGCGCGAGCGTCTTGCCAAGCAGCGTTTTCGCACGGCGGCCGAACTCGCCGCGTGTCAGCACGGCACGCTGGCGCGCGCCTGCGGGATCGTCACCGTGCGGCAGCGGCCGGGCACGGCAAACGGCACCGTGTTCGTTTCCATCGAAGACGAAACGGGTTCGATCAACGTGATCGTCTGGCCATCGCTGGTGGAAAAGCAGCGCAAGGTGCTGCTGGGTTCGTCGTTACTGGCGGTGTATGGTGTCTTGCAGCGCGACGACGGCGTTTCTACCGGCGGTGACAGCGCCAGCAGCGTGGTGAACGCACATAAAGCGGGTAACGCGAAACAGAAACAGAAGGGTGAAGTGGTTCATCTCGTCGCGCATCGACTCGAAGATCACAGCGAATGGCTCGGCGAATTGGCCACGGCGAGCCGTGATTTTCATTGATGCCGACCCGACCCGACCCGACCCGACCCGACCTCCCGCAGCCAGGCCCGCATGCCCGGGCTCATATACACACGGGCAGAACCTGCACCGTAGCTGAACTTGCTGCTGGCACTACACCGGCATATCGCTCCGCAACGGAAACGCGGCCAGCACGTGCCGGATCGCAGCGTCGAATGGCGTGCGGCGGCCAATGCCGAATGCTTCGAGCCGATCCGACGCCAGGTGGCAGTTATGCGGACGTGGCGTAGCGTCGGTGGGTGTGTGCTGTGGCGTCAATTGCGCATCGACTTGCAGCGCTTCTGCAAGCCGCACCGCGATTTCATACTTGTTCATCGGCTCGTCGCCCGACCATTGCACGATGCCGCGGATCGCTTCGCCACGCGCGTGCCGCTCGAGCATCTGCCGGATCACGAACGCGACGTCAGGCGTAAAGGTCGGATAGCGGATTGCCCATGCATCCATGACGGCGGCCTTGCCCTCGCGTGAAGCCGATGCGGCAATCGCCGGCACGAGACTCGTCACCGCCGATTCCGCCCAATCGACGATCGGCCCATATAGCAGCGGCAAACGCAGCACGCAGCCGAGATCGGTGGATTCCGTCAGCGCGCGCTCGCCTTCAAGTTTGCTGCGGCCATAGGCATTGAGCGGTGCGGGCGCGGAATCGTGCTGATAGGGCGGGTGACTGCCGTCGAACACGTAATCGGTTGAGATCGAGAGCGTCCATGCACCGCGCAGCTTTGCCGCCGCGGCCAGGGTGCGCACCGCATCGACGTTCAACGCCCGGGCGAGCGCCGGATCGTGCTCGCACACATCCGGCCGGCGTTCCGCTGCGGCAATGACGAGCGCGTCCGGCGCTTCGCGCTCGACAAATTGTTCGACCGCCTGCGCGTCGCGTATATCCAGCGCGACCGTGTTTGGACCCGGCCGGCTGAACGCCGTGGCGACAACTTGCCAACCGGCCTGCTGTGCCAGTTCGTCGACGAGCGCCCGGCCGAGCAGCCCGGAAGCACCAATAACGGCAACTTTGAACATGGCGGTCGCTCGCTTAGTGGGCCGAGCCGCTGGTCACGCTGGTAACCGTGTAACCGGCCTCGTCGATAGCGGCCTTTAGCGCGTCGGCCGGTTGCGCCGATTCGACCGCCACGCGGCCGGATGCCAGGTCGACCTGAACCTGAGCGGTTCCATCGTGTTCACGGATTGCGTTCGTGACCGCAGTCACGCAATGCTGGCAGCTCATACCTTCTACCTGGAATTCGATCGTCATCGGGATTGCCTCGAAAAAATGGATGTGGCGATGGTTGAATTATGCCTGCCGATGCGCAATTGAGTAGCTGACCTTCCCACGATGGGAAGGTGTACGATCGACGCACACATTGGGGAAACAGTCATGAACATCGGTGAAGCAGCCCGCGCGTCGGGCGTCACGGCGAAGATGATTCGCTACTACGAAAGCGTGGACTTGCTGGTGGCGAAGGCGCGCACGAGCGCCGGCTACCGCGTATACGGGCCGCAAGAGGTCCATTCGCTGCGCTTCATCCGGCAGGCGCGCCGTCTTGGTTTTCTGGTGGAAGACATCCGCCGCTTGCTGGCGTTGTGGCACGACCGGTCGCGCGCCAGCGCCGAAGTGAAGGCGATTGCGCTAGAGCACGTCGCGGAACTCGATCGCCGCATTACCGAGCTGACCGACATGCGCGACACATTGGCGCATCTGGCTGATCATTGTCACGGTGACGAGCGCCCGGATTGCCCAATTATCGAGCGGCTCGCCGACACTGATCTGGTGTCGGGGAAAGGTTGTCATCCGATTTGAACGCACTGGGTGCAACCTGTAGGAAATTCATCGCAACCGATCGACCAAAAGCACTGTTATGGTGCCAAATAATTTGGGGTAATATCGATGGTTCCAAAAATTTCGTCTTGAATTCAGCTAAATCAATGACTTAAGTGCACCATAGGCATGCACCATTCCAAAACGGAATGCACGTCATGCGGGCATTTCACTAGCAAGGTTGCACCATAGGGATATAATTCGGGTTAACCCTTTTGAGGGAAATCCCTGATGCAAAACTCACCGGGGATTCAATCTGATCCTTGGAGAACATCATGTTTGCATACGTACTTGAAAAGCTGAGCACCTGGTTTGAAACTGCAGAACGCAACCGTCGTGAAGCCTATCTGGCGTCGTCGTCGGATATCGTTCAGCTCGAACAGCGCATCCGCTCGCTCGAGACCAACGGCTATTCGCTGTAAGTTTCAGTTGTATCAGGTTTGACCGGCAGCGTTTCGTGCGCGGCCGTTGCAGTAAAGTGTTGAGCCCCGTATAAACGGGGCTTTGTCACATCTGGAGCGCGAAAATTTCACGGCAAGTCGTGCTTCAAGGCTACTCATGGCCAATAACGACTAGCCTGGCGGTTGCGGCCGCGGTAAGGTAAAGCGCTTTCCGCGCAATCCGGCATTCTCAAACTTAACCGGTCCGCCCATGCTTCCTGTCCATTCGCTCAAATCTGTCCTGGCCGCGGCCGTCGCAGCTTCGCTGACAATGGCCTTCGCAGTACCGGCGACTTTCGCCGCGTCGAGCAACAATGCCCGTCAGCCCGTGATACTCGACTCGCAGAGCGGGATAAACGACGGCCAGAGCGGCACTGTGCTGCAGACCGCGCCGCTTTCGCGGCAGCCGATCATAGGGGCACAGCCCATCGCGACGCCCACGGAGTTGGCACCGAATTCGTCGATACCGATCGTTGTTGCGCCCTACATTCCCGTACCGGTTGGCGGCGGCAAGCCGGCTCCTCAACCGCAACCGCGGCCCCATCCAGTGCCTCCTGCGCAATAAGCGTCTCCGGCGCGATACCTCCCAGTAGTTTCTTTTCCATTCATTGACGCATCGAGCCGCGGGTTCTCTGCCGTGCCGCCGCATGCGTACGCGCGCCTTTGCCTAATGCGCGAGGCATTGCAGGCGCCATTCGGGTTTCGGCGCATGGCGTGTGCGAAACCGTCCGACGACAATCGTTGCGCGCGCTCTCGCCAACGATGCGGGCCATGCACAGTGCGCTGCGTCATCGCATCGAATGAAAACAGAACAAGGAGACATCAAATGCCTACTCACTGGATGCGGCGTGCTGCCGGCACCTGTGCCACATTGATCGCGCTGGCCGTATCCGCAGCGCTGCCCGGTGTCGCGCTCGCCAAAGACCTACCGGAAAAGCCCGCATTGACGATGGCCGTCGGTGGTTTGCCGGGCCTTTACTACTTGCCGGTACTCGCCGCACAGCAGTTGGGCTACTTCAAGGATGAAGGGCTCGACGTCACGCTCGAAGATTTCGCGGGCGGATCGAAGGCATTGGAAGCGGTCGTAGGCGGCAGCGCTGACGTTGGGGCCGGCGCATTCGAGCACACGCTGTTCATGCAGGCAAAGGGGCAGCACTACCGCGCGTTCGTGCTGATGGGCCGCGCGCCGCAGATCGTTGTCGCGGTGGTGAAGTCGAAGGCGGATCAGATCAAAACGTTGGCGGACTTCAAGGGGGCCAAAGTTGGCGTGAGCGCGCCGGGTTCGTCGACGGATCTGGTGCTCACCGTGGCTTTGCGCAAGGCTGGCGTACAGCGCAACGAGATTTCGGCGATCGGAGTGGGCAGCGGCGCCACCGTCCTGGCCGCGGTGAGCGGCGGTCAGATCGACGCGTTATCCAACGTCGATCCGATGATGACCAAACTGACGCGTAGCGGTGCGATCAAAGTGCTGGTCGATACGCGTACTGTGAAAGGCACGCAGGAAGTATTCGGCGGGACGATGCCGGCGGCGACGCTCTACGCATCGGAGACGTTCATCCAGAAGTATCCGAAGACGACTCAGGCGCTCGCCAATGCCATTGTGCGAGCGGACCACTGGTTGCAAACCGCCAGCGATGCTGATTTGCTGAAGATGGTGCCGCCGGCATATCTGCTCAACGACTCAGCACTCTATGTGGAGGCATTCCACAATGTGCGCGACGCATATTCGCCGGACGGCTTGATGCCCTCTGATGGGCCGGCGACCTCATTGCGCGCCTTGTCGTCGTTCGATAGCCACCTCGATCCGAAAAAGATCGATCTGAACGCGACCTATACCAACGACTTCGCCCGCAAGGCAGCGGCGCAACTCAAGTAAGCGGCCTGGCAGTCGGCGATTTACCCGGTCGCGCGCGTGTGCGACTGGGACGCTGCTCAATCGCCGCGATATTCGACCTTGAATTGCGCGGCCTTGTCCTCGCCGAGCGCTTCGACCAGCCAGGGCATCTGGTCTTTCAGCGTTTTTGCCAGCGTGTACGGCGGGTTCAGGATGAACATGCCGCTGCCGAACAAGCCGAAACCGTCGGTTGGCGGATTGCTGACGGTCAGGCTCACATGCAGCCAGTTGCGCTCCTGCAGCTTCTTCAACTGATCGGGGAAGCGCTGCGATTCAAGGCGTCTTACCTGCGGATACCAGATCGCGTAGGTGCCGGTCGGAAAGCGCTTCAAGCTTTCTTCGACGCAGCGCAGCGTGCGTGTGTAGTCGCGCTTGTCTTCATACGATGGGTCGAGCAGCACCAGCGCGCGGCGCGGCGCCGGCGGCAGTAGCGCGAGGATGCCGTCGAAGCCGTCGCCCGCATACAGCATCGCGCGGCGGCCAGCGTCGCGGAAGTTATGGCGCAGCACGTCGATTTCAGTGGTGTGCAGTTCGAACAGGCGTATGCGGTCCTGCTCGCGCATCTGCCGCCATGCGATATACGGCGAGCCTGGGTAGAAGCGCAACTGGCCGTCCGGATTCAGCGCGCTCACTTCGTCGACGTAATCCGCGAAGATCGGCGGCAGGTCGTTACGCTCCCATAGTTTGGCGATGCCGGTCTGGAACTCGCCGGTTTTGGTCGCGTAGCCTTCCTTCAGCGAATAGACGCCGGCGCCCGCATGCGTGTCGATGTACCAGTAGGATTTGTCCTTCTGGCCGAGGTAGCGCAGTAGCTGCAACACAACGGCGTGTTTCAGAACGTCGGCGTGATTGCCTGCATGAAAGGCGTGGCGGTAGCTGAGCATGATGAGGAGACGCTGAAAGAGGGCGTGCCGCTCCAAGGCGGATTCGGCGATGCGAGTGCAATGCGGCAGCACAACTGAAGTGCAGCGCGGTCGCGTATTGTACGCGACACCGCGTTGCACCCCGTAATGCGTTGCGCGTGACACGGACTTGATGGCACGCGGTCCATGTTCCGCGGACCGGCGAGCAGCCGGTCGGTCAGTCGCCGGCGTCGCCGATGATCTCCTCGATCCGCTGCTTGATCTCCGGCGTAATCCGCTCGGCCACATCGGCGGATTTCATGTTCTCACCGATCTGTTCGACGCGGGACGCGCCGGTGATGACCGTGCTCACATGGGGATTTTTCAGAATCCACGCAATCGCCAGCTGGCCGACCGTGCAGCCCAGTTCGTCGGCTACTTCGCCGAGCTTGCCGACCACGTTGTTCTTGCCGGCATCGGTGACCTGCTTGCGCAGCCAGTCGTAGCCTTGCAGTTGCGCCCGGCTATCGGCAGGTACGCCGCTGCGATACTTGCCGGTGAGCAGGCCGGAGGCGAGTGGACTCCATGTGGTGAGCCCAAGGCCGATATCCTCGTAAAGCCGCTTGTATTCCTGCTCGACGCGTTTGCGGTGGAACAGGTTGTACTGCGGCTGCTCCATGACCGGTTTGTGCAGATGATGCCGCTCAGCGATCTCGTAAGCCGCGCGGATTTCGTCGGCGCTCCATTCGGATGTGCCCCAGTACAGTGCCTTGCCGCGCGTGATCATGTCGCTCATGGCCCAGACGGTTTCTTCGACCGGCGTGTTGGGGTCAGGGCGATGACAGAACACCAGATCGACATAATCGAGCTGCAGCCGTTTGAGCGATGTGTCGATCGCGTTCAGCAAATATTTGCGGTTTAGCGTGTGGTACTGGTTCGGCGCTTCGTTGAGTCCCCAGAAGAATTTCGTCGACACCACATAGCTTACGCGCGGCCATGCCAGTTCCTTGAGCGCCTGGCCCATGATTTCTTCGGATTGACCGGCGGCGTACACCTCCGCGTTGTCGAAGAAGTTGACTCCCGCATCGCGCGCGGCCGCAAGCGATTCGCGCGCAGCACGATGATCCACCTGATTGCCGTAGGTGACCCATGAGCCGATGGATAGCTCGCTGACTTGCAGGCCGGAACGGCCCAGACGTCGATAATTCATGCATTCCTCCTTGGTAGTGATGCCGCCGGAATCCCGCCGAAACGCCTAGTTTAAAGAGATAAGGGTCGATGTGCGTTTTGCAGATGTTGTTCACACGGTTCATGCACAATAGCAGCGTTGGCCGCAGTGCAGCATTCAGCCAAACGGCCTATGCCGTTTGGCTGACTTCACGTCGCCCGCGGCCCGTGGTCTCATTGCTCATCAACTGCATGGAGGTTCTGGATGTCGTCACTGAACACGAATCTGAATGGCAAGGTTGCGGTGGTTACCGGCGCTGCGAGCGGCATCGGCAAGCAGATCGCGCTCACGCTTTCCGCTGCGGGCGCCGCGATCGCGATCGCCGACCTGAACCAGGACGGCGCTAACGCCGTTGCTGAAGAAATCAATAAGGCCGGCGGCAAGGCAATCGGCGTGGCGATGGACGTCACGAACGAAGACGCCGTCAACCAGGGCATCGACAAAGTCGCGGCCGAGTTTGGCTCGATCGATATTCTGATTTCCAACGCCGGCATCCAGATCGTCAACCCGATCGAGAACTACTCGTTTTCCGACTGGAAAAAGATGCAGGCAATCCACGTGGACGGCGCCTTTCTCACCACCAAGGCCGCGCTCAAGCACATGTACAAAGACGATCGCGGCGGGATCGTGATCTACATGGGCTCGGTCCATTCGCATGAAGCGTCGCCGCTAAAATCCGCCTATGTGACGGCCAAGCATGCGCTGCTCGGGCTAGCGCGCGTACTGGCCAAGGAAGGCGCGAAACATAATGTGCGCTCGCATGTGGTGTGTCCGGGTTTCGTGCGTACGCCGCTTGTCGACAAGCAGATTCCCGAGCAGGCCAAGGAGCTTGGCATCAGCGAAGAAGACGTGATCAAGCGCGTGATGCTGGGCGGCACGGTCGACGGCATCTTCACCACAGTGGAAGACGTTGCAGAGACGGTGCTGTTCCTGTCCACTTTCCCGACTGCGGCGCTGACCGGCCAGTCCTTTATTGTGAGCCACGGCTGGTATATGCAATAAGGAGGCGCCCATGGTGCAACGCAATCTCAAGCGGGCGCGCGTCGGCGCGCCCGGCGGCGAGGAAGGTGAGGGCGCCGGTCCGGCACCCTCCGCGCATCCCGGCCGGCATCTCCGATTGCCCAACTATGAAACCGTCGCGTTGATGCTGCAAGGCGGCGGCGCATTGGGCGCCTATCAGGCCGGTGTCTTTCAAGGGCTTTACGAAGCCGGTATCGAACCGAACTGGCTCGCCGGCATTTCGATCGGCGCGCTGAATACGGCCATCATTGCCGGCAATCCGCCGGAGAGACGCGTCGAGCGGCTGCTGCAATTCTGGGAGACGATCTGCCAACCGGCGTTCTGGTTACCGTTGCCGCCCTTTATCGAGCACGCGCTGTTCAATTCCAGTGACGCCGTTCGTAAGGCCTTCACAGCGACTCAGGCGATCGGCGCGATCGTGGAAGGGCAAAAGGGCTTTTTCGTGCCGCGTTTCCCGCCGCCGTTGCCCACCGTCTCCGGACCGCCGCAATTGGCGAGCTACTACGACACCACGCCGCTCAAGGCCACGCTGGAGGCGCTCTGTGATTTCGATCGCATCAATTCCGGTGAGATACGTGTGTCGGTGGGGGCGGTGAATTGCGGAACAGGCAATTTCGCCTACTTCGATAACAGGCACACGAAACTGAAGCCTGAGCATTTCATGGCGTCAGGTGCGTTGCCGCCGGGGTTCGCGGCGGTCGAAATCGACGGCCAGTATTACTGGGATGGCGGCTTGATGTCGAATACACCGCTCTACGAGGTGATTCAGTCCACGCCGCGTCGCGATACGCTCGCGTTCCAGGTCGATCTATGGAGCGCGATCGGGCCGGTGCCGGACAACATCACCGATGTTCAGGGGCGCATGAAAGACATCCAGTATTCGAGCCGTACGCGTCTCGTGACCGATATGCTGCAACGTTCGCAGCGCTTCCGGCATGTGCTGCGCGAGGTGCTCGATCGCGTGCCGTCTGACCAGCGCGACGATCCGTGGTGCAAGCTGGCGGATGATCTATCGTGTTCGAAGCGCTACAACGTGATCCACCTCATCTACCGGCAGAAGGAATACGAAGGGCACTTCAAAGACTTCCAGTTCGGTCTCTCCACAATGCGTGAACACTGGACAAGCGGGCTGGAAGATATCCGCCATTCGCTTGCACAGCCCGATTGGCTCGACATGCCTGATAACGACGCAGGGTTTGTCACGCACGATATCCATCGGGATACGCGCTGATACAACCGTAGGTGGGTGCAGCAGGTTATGTCGGCAATTGACGGCAATGGGTCGCAAGCAGCGAGTCGCAACAGCAGACCGTATCAGTAAGTGCCCGTCACACGCCTAACAACAGCTGGCCAATAAAAAACGGCGCCCGAAAGGGCGCCGTTTCTACAAGCAATACAAGCAGCTTCAGCACAAGCAGTTTCAGCAAATCAAAGCGCGCGCAACGAACGAAAACCCGCGCGCTGAAATACCTTACTTCAACACATGAGCGATTGCGCCAGCCACCACGTCGAGGTTGCGCGTATTCAGCGCAGCCACGCAGATGCGGCCCGTGCCCACAGCGTAGATGCCGAACTCTTCACGCAGACGGTCCACTTGCGGCGCCGTCAGACCCGAGTACGAGAACATGCCGCGTTGTGCGTTCACGAAGCTGAAATCGCGATCCACGCCGCTTGCCTTCAGACGTTCGACCAGACCATTGCGCATGGCGCGGATACGGTCGCGCATTTCGGCGAGTTCCGTTTCCCATGTGGCGCGCAATTCAGCCGACGCGAGCACCGCTGCGACCACCGCGCCGCCGTGCGTCGGCGGGTTCGAGTAGTTCGTGCGGATCACGCGCTTCAGTTGCGACAGCACGCGAGCCGATTCTTCCTTGCTTGCCGTGATGATCGACAGTGCGCCGATGCGCTCGCCGTACAGCGAAAACGACTTCGAGAACGACGACGACACGAACACGTTCAGCTCCGATGCCGCGAACAGACGAACTGCTGCAGCGTCGGATTCGATGTTGTCGCCGAAACCCTGGTAAGCGATATCGAGGAACGGCACCAGATTGCGCGCCTTGACGACTTCGACGATCTGCTTCCACTGATCGACAGTCAGGTCGACGCCAGTCGGGTTGTGGCAGCACGCGTGCAGCACGACAACCGTGCCTGCGGCGTAGCTGTTCAGCGCGCTCAGCATGCCTTCGAAGTTCACGCCGTGCGTGTGCGCGTCATAGTACGGATAGGACACGACTTCGAAGCCGGCGCTTTCGAACAGCGCGCGGTGGTTTTCCCAGCTTGGATCGCTGATCGCGACCTTGGAGTTCGGGTTCAGACGCTTCAGGAAATCGGCACCAATTTTCAACGCACCCGTGCCACCCAGGGCTTGAGCCGTCACGACGCGGCCTGCGGCGATCAGCGGCGAATCGTTGCCGAGCAGCAGCTTTTGCACAGCGGCGTCGTAGGCAGCGATGCCTTCGATCGGCAGATAGCCACGCGGCAGCGCGGCTTCGACGCGTGCCTTTTCCGCGTCGCGCACGGCGCGCAGCAGCGGAATCTTGCCTTCTTCATTGAAGTACACACCAACGCCAAGGTTGACCTTGGTGGCGCGCGCATCGGCGTTGAAGGCTTCGTTCAGGCCCAGAATCGGGTCGCGGGGAGCAAGTTCGACGGCGGAGAACAGAGACATGATGGATGGGCAGCAGTTGTGAAAAGAGGGCGGCTTCAAGCACGGGCGGCCCAGCCAAAGTTGTCTGACGAACGATTCAGACGGAGGGCGGGCATCGGCGGGCGAGCGCAACTTGGCATTGTAGCGAATCCGCGGGCGTTTTTCGGGCGACAAAGCCTGCTGGACTGAATTATTTGCTTGAAAAACAGGCACTCCGGCGTCATGTGGTCGTAGCGGGTCTGCCTCGGACCAAGCCGGTGAAGGCTGAGCAGCGACCCCCAAACTGGCGCGGAAGCGCCTTTTCATCGGCCACCTGACGCACACCTGTCTACCCCGCAGCCCCTACGCGGACCCGTTCAGCCCGGGTTCCCGCAACCCGTTAGAATAGTTCTTTGCCCAAGGCCCGATGCCGCTCCCCATGTCCGAACAACATCTGACTGAAGCCGACGAGACGCTCGACGAATCCAAATTCGTCACGTTCGAAGGCTCGCCGTTCCAGCTTTATCAGCCGTATCTGCCCGCCGGCGACCAGCCCACGGCGATCGACACGCTCGTCGAAGGCATTGAAGACGGCTTGTCGTTCCAGACGCTGCTCGGCGTGACCGGCTCCGGCAAAACCTTCACGATGGCCAACACCATCGCGCGGCTCGGCCGGCCGGCGATCGTGTTTGCGCCGAACAAGACGCTCGCCGCGCAGCTCTATTCCGAGTTTCGCGAGTTTTTTCCGCGCAACGCGGTCGAGTATTTCGTCTCGTACTACGACTACTACCAGCCGGAAGCGTACGTGCCGCAGCGCGACCTCTTCATCGAGAAAGATTCGTCGATTAACGAGCACATCGAGCAGATGCGGCTGTCGGCGACCAAGAGCCTGATGGAGCGGCGCGACGTGATTATCGTCGGCACGGTGTCGGCGATTTACGGTATCGGCAATCCGTCCGAGTACCACAAGATGATTCTGACGCTGCGCACGGGTGACAAGCTCGGCCAGCGCGACATTATCGCCCGGCTGATCGCGATGCAGTACAACCGCAATGAGGCCGACTTCCAGCGTGGCTCGTTCCGCGTGCGCGGGGACACAATCGATATTTTCCCGGCGGAGCACGCCGAAATGGCGGTGCGCATCGAGCTCTTCGACGACGAGGTCGAGACGCTCCAATTGTTTGATCCGCTCACCGGCCGTGTGCGCCAGAAGATTTCACGCTTCACCGTGTACCCGTCGTCGCACTATGTGACACCGCGCGACACCGTGGTGCGCGCGGTTGAAACGATCAAGGACGAACTGCGCGAGCGGCTCGAGTTTTTCTACAGCAACGGCAAGCTCGTCGAAGCGCAGCGGCTCGAGCAGCGCACTCGCTTCGATCTGGAAATGCTGCAGGAGTTGGGTTTCTGCAAAGGCATCGAGAACTACTCGCGGCACTTCTCGGGTGCGGCGCCCGGCGAGCCGCCGCCGACGCTGGTCGACTACCTGCCGTCCGACGCATTGATGCTGCTCGACGAGTCGCACGTGCTGATCGGGCAGCTGAACGGCATGTACAACGGCGACCGGGCGCGTAAAGAGAATCTGGTCGACTACGGTTTTCGCTTGCCGTCGGCGCTCGATAATCGCCCGCTCAAGTTCAACGAGTTCGAGCGCAAGATGCGCCAGGTGGTGTTCGTGTCGGCCACGCCGGCTGACTACGAAAAGAAAACAGCAGGGCAGGTGGCCGAGCAGTTGGTACGTCCTACCGGCCTCGTCGATCCGGAAATCGAGGTGCGTCCGGCGCGTACTCAGGTCGACGATGTGCTTGCCGAGATCAACGAACGCGTCAAGGTGGGCGACCGCGTGCTGGTTACGGTGCTGACCAAGCGAATGGCCGAGCAGTTGACCGAGTTTCTGGCGGACCACGGCGTCAAGGTGCGTTACCTGCACAGCGACATCGATACGGTGGAGCGGGTTGAAATCATTCGCGATCTTCGGCTGGGCACGTTCGACGTGCTGGTCGGGATCAACCTGCTGCGCGAAGGGCTGGATATTCCAGAAGTCTCGCTGGTCGCGATTCTCGACGCGGACAAGGAAGGCTTCCTGCGCGCCGAGCGCTCGCTGATTCAGACCATCGGCCGGGCGGCGCGTAACGTGAACGGCAAGGCGATTCTCTATGGGGACAGGGTGACCGACTCGATGCGCCGCGCCATCGACGAAACCGAGCGGCGGCGCACCAAGCAGATCGCCTACAACCTGGAGCGCGGCATTACCCCGCGCGGCGTGGTCAAGCGGATTCGCGACATTATCGACGGGGTGTACAACGTCGACGACGCCCGCGCCGAGTTGAAAGAACAACAGACTCGCGCGAAATTCGAGGACATGTCCGAGAAGCAGCTCGCCAAAGAACTCAAGCGTCTCGAAAAGCAGATGATGGAGCACGCCAAGAATCTCGAGTTCGAAAAGGCCGCGCAAACCCGCGACCAGCTGGCGCTCCTGCGGCAACGCGTATTTGGCGCGAACGTTGGCGACCACGTGCCTGGCATCGAATAACACCTCGCCGCCTGACAAGGCGCGGCAACGTGTCGCGCCTTGTCCCTCTTCGCCTTACACCCCCCCCACCTCCTTCCGCTCGCGCTTTCCTTAGCACCCCCTTAAGACCCTGCTGCCATAAGGCTTTGCGTGCGTCCTCGTTTGTCCTCCTTGCCGATCAATGATAAACTCGACCAATATTGAGAATGGTTCGCATTAACGTTCGTAATGCGCTTGTCTGCGGTCTGTTGCCTCAGTCGGAGGACGTCGGAACCATGGCATAAAACGCATGCGCAACGCACTGTTCCAATGGGTTCGATTCCAGTCAGATAAAAACAAGGAGTTTCAATGCGGATTTCTTCATTTGTGCGTGGTGGCGCAGCAGCGGTGGCCGCAGTCGCGGCTCTTTCAGCAGCGGCAGCGGAATACCCGATTGGCAAGCAGCAGATTCAGGGCGGTATGGAAATCGGCGCGGTCTATCTGCAGCCGATCACGATGGAACCCGAAGGCATGATGCGCAAGGCGTCAGATTCGGACATCCACCTGGAAGCCGACATCCACGCGGTCAAGAACAATCCGACCGGTTTCGCCGAAGGCGACTGGATGCCATATCTGCAAGTTCGTTATGAATTGACGAAAGCCGGTTCGAATCAGACCCAGAAGGGCGACATGATGGCAATGGTCGCCAACGACGGTCCGCACTACGGCGATAACGTCAAGCTGCAAGGCCCGGGCAAATACCACCTGAAGATGACCGTCGAAGCGCCGATGCAAACCGGTCACATGGCTTTCGGCCGTCACGTCGACAAGGAAACCGGCGTGGGTCCGTGGTTCAAGCCGATCACGCTCGAGTATGACTTCACGTTCGCGGGTATCGGCAAGAAGGGCGGTTACTGATCGTTGCAGACGCAGATCGTCACGGTTTGTCGCGCATCGGTATGCGGTGAGGCGTGAATGAGTGAATGAGTGAATGCATGTAGCAGGCGGCGCGTGGACAACAAAACCCGCTGCGCCGCGTTTTCCGGAAGGGCTAATGAGAATTAACCGAAAGATCGCGATCGTCGCCATGACCACCGCGCTGGTAGGCGCCGCGCACGCAGCGGATCTGCCGACCTTCAAGCTGGAAATGACCGACGGCAAGCTGAACCCCGCACGTATCGAAGTGCCGGCGGGGCAGCGCATCAAGATTGAAGTGCGCAACACCGGCAAGGGCGCGGCCGAATTTGAAAGCGTGCAACTGCGTAAAGAAAAGGTGTTGGCGCCGGGGGCGGATTCGTTCGTCGTGATCGCTCCGCTGGAGCCCGGCGAATACAAGTTCTTCGACGATTTCCATCAGCAGGCGCAGGGCGTGATCGTCGCGAAGTAATAGGAATGGCTTGGGGTGCGAGCGTATGCCTTGAACAACCGGGTTACGCATTCACCGAAGCAGTAGAAGGGTAGAAGGGAGAGCTTGGATGGGTCAGATTCTATTCATCGTGTGGCGGGAGAGTGTTGAGGCCTTGCTGGTCGTCGGCATCCTGTACGCGTGGTTGAAAAATGGCGACGACGACGCGCGCCGCGGTTTGCCGTACCTGTGGGGCGGCGTCGTGGCCGGTGTGATCGCGGCGGTCGCGCTCGGCGCGGCGCTGGTCGGTTTCACTGAAGTGCTCTCCGGGGACGCCCAGGATTATTTCCAGACCGCCATGGTGCTGGTCGCGTGTGTGCTGATCGTGCAGATGGTGCTGTGGATGAAGCAGCACGGCCGCTCCCTCAAGCGCGACATGGAACAGTCGCTGCAAAAGAGCAAGCGCGATTCGAACTGGTGGGGCGTCGCGTTGCTGGTCGCATTGGCGATCGCGCGTGAAGGCAGCGAAACGGTGATCTTCCTGTACGGCCTTGGTTTCGGCCAGTCCGGCCACGTGGATGGCAGCCAGATGCTCGCTGTGGCGATCGGCCTCGGTCTCGCATTCCTGACCTTCTACGTGCTGCAGTTGGGCGGCAAGTATTTCTCGTGGCGGCTCTTCTTCCGCGTTACCGAAATCATGCTGCTGTTCCTCGGCGCGGGGCTGTTCCAGACCGGTGTCGACAAGCTGATCGACAAGGAGATCCTGCCGACGATCATCGACCAGATGTGGAACTCGTCAGCCATCCTTGACGACTCGAGCACGTTCGGTTCGCTGGTCGCGACGCTCACCGGTTATCGCGCCCACCCGGCGCTGATGAACCTGATTGCCTACGCCGCGTACTGGGCGGTCGTCTATCTGCTGGTGCGTCGCGTGAATCGCAAGCCGGCGCAGCGGGCCGCGGGGCGCGCCGCATGAGTACCCTGATGACCCGCCCGGGGCGCCTCGCCGCGGCTGGGCAGTGGATGCAGCGCCACGGCAGTTTGATTCGCGGCATTCAGTGGGTCGTGGTGGCGGTGTACGCATTCCTGATTCTCGTGCCGGCAGTGATGCCGCTGCCGGACGACACCGCACACCTGTGGAATAACCTGACGCTTGCCGCGCAGTTCGTGTTCTGGGGCATCTGGTGGCCGTTCGTGCTGCTGTCGATGGTGATGCTCGGCCGCGTGTGGTGCGGCGTGTTGTGTCCGGAAGGCGCGCTCGCCGAATTTGCCAGCAAATATGGCCGCGGCTGGGCGATTCCGCGCTGGATGCGTTGGGGTGGCTGGCCGTTCGTCGCATTCGGCATCACCACCATCTACGGTCAGATGGTGAGCGTCTACCAGTATCCGAAAGCGGTGCTGCTGGTGCTCGGCGGTTCGACTTTCGCGGCGATGATCATCGGCTTGCTGTACGGACGCGAGAAGCGCGTCTGGTGCAAGTATCTATGCCCCGTCAACGGGGTTTTTTCGCTACTGGCGCGTCTCGCGCCGTTCCACTACAAAGTCGATGAAGACGCGTGGCGCCGTTCGTACAAGAACGGCGAACATGGGCATCGCGTGATTCCAATCAATTGCGCGCCGCTGGTGCCGCTGCGCAATATGAAGGGCGCGTCGGACTGTCATATGTGCGGCCGTTGCAGCGGACATCGCGACGCGATCGCGCTGACATGGCGTGCGCCGTCGTCGGAAGTCGTGCAGCTCGGCGACAGGCAGGCGAACCCGTGGGATACCGCGTTGATCCTGTACGGCCTGCTCGGCATTGCGATCGGCGCATTCCACTGGACCGCTTCGCGCTGGTTCGTTGACCTGAAGATGTTCTTCGCCACGTGGCTGGTCGATCACGACATCACCTGGCCGCTCGACACCAACGCGCCGTGGTTCCTGTTCACGCATTACCCCGAGCAGAACGACGTGTTCTCGTGGCTCGACGGCACGATGGTGATCGGTTACATCCTCGCCACGGCGCTGGTGTATGGCACGGTGCTGCTGGTGTTGCTGATGGGCGCGACACGCATGCTGGGGCGTTTTAGCGCCGTGCGTCTACATCATTTGACGCAGGGACTGATTCCGATTGCCGGCGCAGGCGTGTTTCTTGGCTTGTCGGCGACCACGCTGTCGCTGCTGCGCGCGGAACATATGTCGTTGTGGTGGGCGTCGGATATGCGCATCGCAATCCTGGCGATTGCCAATCTGTGGAGCGCGTGGCTCGCCTGGCTCGTCACACGTCGCTACAGCGAGCGCTTCGTTCAACGTGGCCTCGCGATGATGTGGTTCGCCGCGGCGCTGGCGGTGGTCGATAGCGCATGGTGGCTGATGTTCTGGGGCTGGGCTTCGAAGTAAGTCTTAACGATTCGACCTGCTACCGGGACCCACCCGGTGCCGTGCCAAACAAAAAGCCGTGGAGATGACACCATCCCACGGCTTTTTAATTTCTGAATCTGCGATACACGTCGTTTCGTGCATCCGCAATGGTGAGAACCAAAAAAGCGGCCTGGCTTGCTGCGACGGCTGGCTTGGTGTCTGCACGAAGGGGTCTAGTTCTCACGTGCAAGCCGTCGTGGCTGGCTAATGCCCAACACCTCTCGAGGAGGTGGTCCCCACAATACCCGGTATTGACTTCTATTCGGCGTTGCCTGTTACTTCGTCAGGATCAGCTTGCCTAAGCGCGTCGCGCGCAACTGGTAGGTCTCGCCGTTATGCATGATGCTGACGTGACTATGTCCTTGCAGCAATGCGTCGCTGCGCACGACCCGATCCGACTTTTCGCTCGTACCGTTGGCGGCATCCGCTGCGGGCTTCGCGGCGGATGCTGTCGCCGTCGCTGCTTTCGGACGACTGGTCAGCGCGGCCGCCGGGCGGCGCAAGCTGAGTGTGGAAGAGCGCGTGAGATCGGTCATTCGTTTTAGCTGTTGGTCGATTCGATGGATTAATTCTAAATGATAACTATTCCCATTTACAAGAAAGAGAAATTCATCGGATTCGACTTCCGATAGCTGAACGACACGGGGAGAACGACAAGGGAGGGCAGGCCGCCTTCCATATGGCGGCCTCACGCAGCGCAAAGGCGCGGGCAGAGTGCCCGCGCAGGCATCAATGCAACGAACCGGGTTCCTGGGTCTGCACGTACTGGCGGATCAGCCGCACGGTATCGATATCGTTCTCGCGATACGCCGACTTCACGATTTCCTGCGTCTGCACGGCGTCCTGGTCATCGGAGACGGGCAGGGTGGTCGTGTATTCGAAGCGCAGGAACAACTGCAGTTCGTCAGGCTGCTCAATGGTCATGGTCAGCGAGCCGCCGACATAGTCCGCGGTCGGCAGAATGTCGTAGCGCACGCTCTGGCTATCCTGCAGCGTGACGCGGTCGCGCACGGTGGCCTGGCCGTAGTGCAGCTCCCGTTCGAGCGTGTTGCCCTCGCGCGAAAGGACGGTGCAACTGTCGAGGCCGATCACGAACAGTTGCGGCTGTTCGGCGCGCAGCACGAGACCCTCCCACAACTGCTCGCGGGTCATCGAGTCGACTAACGGATTCAACGGATCGTTGATCTGGATAAGGTGTTCGAAATTCAAAACGACGGCTTCCTATGAAAGCGTTGCAATACATGCGGCCCGTTAGCCGGTGCCGGCCCTTCCGGGCCATTCCTGTATCAGGCGACGGCGAGACCCGAACGGATCGTGATCGAATGCGTGAGGATCTTGTGAACCGGGCACGCATTGGCAATTTGCAAGAGTCGTTCCCGCTGCTCGTCGGACAGATCGCCTTCCAGCATGATCTTGCGTTCGATGGTCGATCCCGCGTCGCCGGTTTCAAGCGACAGCGCCACGCGCACGTCGGCGAGCGGCCAGCCCTTACGCTGAGCGTACATCTTCAGCGTGATCGACGTGCAGGCGCCGAGACTCGACAGCAACAGCGCGACGGGCGTCGGCCCGCGATCGCCGCCGCCAAGCGACTCGGGTTCGTCGGCGAGCCATGTGTGCTTGCCGTCGTCGAAAAGGACCTGAAAATTCGTCGAGCCGATGTGGGCGGTGACGGTGGGCTCTGCCATGCGCGCTCCTGAACAGGGACGGAAATCGCCGCGCGCCACGGCCCGTCATGGTTAGACAGCGTGGCGCACGGCATGAGTCGCTATTGTGAACGAATTTACCGGCCTTCGCGCCATGTGCGGCGGCGCGCGGTGGGGTGAGCGCCGCGCCACCGCGATCGTGAGCGGCGGCGCGTACCGATGGTGGTGGGTTAGTGCGTGATCGCGCCCATGCGCCCGGCCTGGTAATCGGTCACGGCCTGGCGGATTTCGTCTTCCGTATTCATCACGAACGGGCCGTAGCGCACCACCGGTTCTTTCAGCGGCACGCCGCCGAGGAGCAGCACTTCGAGCGGCTCGGCGCCCGCCGTCAGCGTGACCGACTCGCCGTCGTTCTGAAACACCACCATCGTCTGCGCGCCGACTTCCCGGCGCGCTTCGCCTTCGCCATATAAACCCTTGCCGGACAGGCTGTAAGCAAACACGCGATAGTCGGCCGGCACCGGCTGCCGGATCGATGCTCCCGGTTGCAGCGAGAAATGCTGATACAGGATCGGTGTACGCGTTTCGATCGCCGCCTTCACGCCGAGCGCTTCGCCCGCAATCACCTTGACGTGCACCTTGCCGTCCGGGGACGTCGCCACCGGAATGCTGGCCGACGGTATCTCCTGATAGCGCGGCTCGATCATCTTGTCGCGGCGCGGCAGATTGACCCACAGTTGCACGCCATGCACGCGCCCGCCGGTGCGCACGAACGACGGGTCCGGCATCTCACTGTGCACGACGCCTGCGCCCGCAGTCATCCATTGCACGTCGCCGGCACGCAGCGTGCCCGAATGGCCGGCCGAATCCTTGTGGCCGAACTGGCCCTCAAGCGCGTACGTGACCGTCTCGAAGCCGCGATGCGGATGATCCGGCGCGCCTTTCGCCTCGCCCGGCGCGTAGTCAATGGGACCCATTTCGTCGAGCAGCAGGAACGGATCGAAATCCATCAGCATGCGGGTCGGAAACGGGCGGTGGACGACAAAGCCGCCACCTTCGGTCGTGCGAACGGCGGGAAACGTGCGTTCGATCGTGCGTGCCGTGCTCATCAAAGTCACCTCAAAAAATGGGGAATAGCGTTATTTTTGAAACATGGAGCTATTATAAGGACCGTTTTTCAAGGTGCCAGCCGCCCTCACGCAATGGATTGTTCTATTACTGGAACGATGAGATGAAGATCGATTCACACAATCTGAATGACCTGATGTACTTTTCACAGGTCGTCGAACATGGCGGTTTTTCCGCCGCCGAGCGCGTGCTGGGTATTTCCAAGTCGCGCCTGTCGCGCCGGTTGACCGAGCTGGAAGCATCGCTGGGCGTACGTTTGCTGCAGCGTTCCACCCGTAAGCTGGCGCTCACCGAAGCCGGCCAGCTCTTCTACCAGCACTGTCAGGCGATGCTGAGCGAAGCGCAGGCGGCCGTCAACGTGGTGCAGCAGTTGCGTTCGTCGCCGCGCGGCACCGTGCGTGTGAGCGTGCCGGTGACGATTTCGCAGACCATCCTGTCGCAGATTCTGCCGGAATTCATGCATCGCTACCCGGAAGTGCGGGTGGTGATGCGCGTGACGAACCGCGTAGTCGACCTGTTCGAGGATTCGATAGACATCGCGTTGCGCGTGCGCTCCGATCCGCCGGAAAACGCCAATATCGTCGTGCGCCCGTTGTGGCGCACGCAGCAGATGCTGGTCGGCGCACCGAGCCTGTTGCAGCAGAATGCGCCGCCGCTGTTGCCTGCCGATCTGAGCCGTTTCGAAACGCTCGACGTGCCGACCGGCGACGGCCGCCACGTCTTTAATCTGATCGCTCCCGACGGCACGCACCACGCACACGAACACGAGCCGCGCCTCGTCACAGCCGATCTGATGACGATTCGCGAAGCGGTGCTGTCCGGCGTGGGTATCGCCGCGTTGCCGGAGATGATGTACGGCAGCGCGTTGCGCGCGGGACAATTGTCGCCGGTGATGCCGGGGTGGACCCTTCCGACGCCGCAGTTGTATGCGGTATTCGTGTCGCGACAGGGAATGGTGCCGGCTGTGCGCGCATTCGTCGATTATCTGGTCGAAATGCTCGATCCGGACGAAGGCAAGCACATCACGGGCGAGTGTCCGACGCGTGCCACGGCAGACGCATCGCAGCCAGTTCTCGCGATTGCGTCATAGCACTTATTACGTGCGGCAACATCGCTTTTAGCATTTAAGCGCCGTTTGTCATGAGTACTTTCAATGGCGGTTTGCTTGAATGCGCGCGCTCGCGGGCCTATAGTGAAATCCCTTCGCTAAGGAGTCTCTTATGCGAAAACTCATGGCCTCTATAATAGTGGGCCTGATAGGGCTGACCGCGCTGTCCGTGTCGATCACGGCCGTCGCATGCGGTGACTCGAGCTATCAGTCATCTTCTGATGGTAAATAATCCCGCCGCCCGAAGGCGCCGAGTGCGCACAAAAAAAGGCCTTCATCTGACGATGAAGGCCTTTTACTTTTAGCCCTTGTTTCAAGGGCTTTTCTGTTTTATCGGCAGGCGCTGCTTGACAGCGCTGCGTCGCGACAGGCGGATCACCTGCCTTCACGGTGCTTATTTGCCTTTAGGCTGCGTGACGAAGCCGATCTTCGTGAGGCCGCCGGCCTGCGCCGCCGACATCACTTCAGCCACTTTTTCGTAAGCGACTTTGCGATCCGCATCCAGATGCAGTTCCGGTTGCGGATTCGCTTGCGCAGCTTCTGCAATCTTCGCGCGCAGTGCCGCGTCGTCGACCTTTTTGTCGTCCCACAACACGTTACCGTCCGCATCGACGGAGACCGTCACTTGCGCGGGCTTGGTGTCTTCCTTCTGACTGCTCGCGTGCGGCAGATCGATTTTGACCGCGTGACGAATCACCGGGATCGTCACCATGAAGACGATCAGGAGAACCAACATCACGTCGACGAGCGGCGTCATGTTGATTTCGTTCATCAGGCCGTCGTCATCGTCGCTGGCGAAAGGGCTCATTGCCATCGGAATGCCTCGTCGATCAGTTGGTGCGTGTGGCGAGGCGCAGACCGTCGCCGCGCTTGGACGACGACAGACGGGCGCCCGTCACGAAGAATGCGTGCAGACCGTGCGCAAAGCGGCTCAACTTGGCGACGACCGCCTTGTTGGCGCGCGTCAAGGCGTTGTAGCCCAGCACGGCCGGAATCGCGACGAACAGGCCGAACGCGGTCATGATCAGCGCTTCGCCGACCGGGCCCGCGACCTGATCGATCGACGACTGGCCGCTCGCGCCGATCGCCAGCAGCGCGTGATAGATGCCCCACACCGTGCCGAACAGGCCGACGAACGGCGCCGTGCTGCCGATCGACGCGAGAATCGCCAGACCGCTTTGCATGCGCGCGACGCTTTCGTCCATTGTGTCCTTCAGGCAGCGCGTCACCCAATCCGACACGTCCATGCGATCGTGCAGATGCGGTTGCGTCTGATGATGGTGATCCGCGGCTTCCTGGCCTGACAGCGCGAGTGCCAGGAACGGATTGTCCTGCGGCGTCGACGACCCGGCGCCGAGCTTCTTCACGCCGTCGGCGAGATCATCCGAATGCCAGAATTGCTGCTCGGCATTCTTGGTGAGGCGGTTCAGGCGCATCACGTTCCAGCCTTTGATAACGATCACGCTCCACGACATGACCGACATGATCAACAGCGCGAGCGCGATACCGCGCGTCACGAAATCCCCTTGCGCCCACACGTGCGCCAATCCGTAGTTTTGCATTGCAATTCCCTGTTTTTAAAATCTGCCTCAATCGTTCAGATTGAAGTTGTAAGGCTGGGTCGCCGTGGCCCGAATGGGTTGGCCGTTCTCGAGATAGGGTTGGCACGAGCTCGCATGCGCGGCGGCGATGGCGGCGTCGTCCAGACGACTAAAGCCGCTGCTCTTTTTGAGCGAGATGCTTTCGACCTTCCCCGTCGGTCCGATGACGAACGTCACGTAGGCCGTACCGGTTTCGCCGCGGCGCTTCGACAGCGCGGGGTAGTCCGGTGTGACCATGCTGCACTCGATGTGCGAGACGTTCTTCGGTGCCGTGATGTCCATGGTCGGGCGGCCGACGGCCGGCGCCGCCTGAGCGGGTGGTGCAGCCGGCGCGGCAGGCGCGGGCGTGGGCTCAGCCGCGGCGACGGGCGTCGGCGACGGGGCCGCGGCGACCGGCAACGGTGTCGGCTTTGGCGTGGGTGTCGGCTTTGGCTGGACTTTGGCTTTGGTATGAACCAGCGGTGTCGGCTTGGGCGGCGGCGGTGTGGTCGATTGCAGCGCAACGGGCGCGGCCACGGGTGCCGGCGCCAGCAGTTGTGCAGTCATGACGCGCGATTCGAGCGGCGGCGCGACCGGTTCATGACGCAATGTCAGGACCACCGCAAGCAAAGCGACGTGAATCGCGGCGACAGCGGCAGTCGCGGTCAATGCACGGGAATTCATTCGGGTGGACGAAGCCGGCGTGACACCGGCTGAAACGGTATGCGAAGCCTGCATGTTAGCGTGGCGACGTGCCGTCGATGCGGCACGTCAGACAAGACATCGTCATGTTCGGAAGATCAGCAACGAAATGAACAAAGTAGTCACGAAACCAATCAACAATTCCATCTCAAACTCCTTTTAACGGGTGAGCGGGTAGCTGGCTGGTACGGGTACTGGCTTGCTGACGGCAGTGGGATAGGGCGTGAAGCGGCGCGTAAAACAAGCGCATGAAGCTATAAAGCGGTGAGCGCCCGGGAACGCGGCGTGGGCCGCGTCCTGAAACCAGCCTCAGGCGGCTTTGCGCTCGTAAAACGTCAGCGGCATCGCCTGCGGGTGATGATCGAAGCCACAGCGGCTCGCACACACGCCGCTTTCCATCATGACGCCGCGCACGGATTCCGCGCACTTGCCACAGCAGGAAGCGACGCCGAGTTCGAACTGGAGTTCGTCGAACGAATCGACGCCTTCCGCGATCGAGGCACGGATCTTTCGGTCAGAAACAGACTTGCAGACACAGACAATCATGGTAGGGCGTCATAGCTAACGTTAATGCGAACTATTATCATTTTGATTGGCTGGTTTGGCAAGCGTCCTGCATGATTTTTTGTAACAAAACCAGACTCTTAGAAGGGTTTCATCTAAGGAATGAGATTCGCCGCGGATGGCGGGAAGGGCGCAAAAACGCCTAAAAAGCGCGCAAAACAGCCGCGTGGCGCCCTAAAAGGCAGCGGATCAGGGGTTTATGCGGCTTGGGAATCCGGCGCTGCCGTGCGGCGCGAAGGAATCACGACCTGTTCGACGGTCGCGTTAATGTGCAGCAGGGTCGCGGCGAGCTGTTGCTGATGGGTGCCGTCTGCGGTGGAATAAAAGCGGGGCAGAACAGACTCTGCGCTATCTGAAGCGGCGCGCAGCCCGTGCTGGTCGAGTACCCGTTCCAACTGGCGCGCGATGGCCACGCTCGTATCGACCAGCATCAGCCGGTCGCCGACGATGTCGCGGATCGCCGCATCGAAAAACGGGTAGTGGGTGCAGCCGAGCACCAGCGTGTCGGCGCCGGCATCGAGCATGGGCTGCAGATAGCTGCGCAGCAGTGCGCGCAGTTCGGCGGAACCTACGTCGCAGCGTTCCACTGCCTGCACGAGCCCGTGGCCAGGTTGGCAAAGAAAACGGCAGTCGGCGGCGTAGCGCTCCAACAGGGCCTGAAAGCGGGCGCTGCGCAAGGTTACTTGCGTGGCGAGCACGCCGGCGACCCGCGTTTTCGACTGCAGCGCGGCCGGTTTGACGCCCGGCTCGACACCCACCAGCGGAATCGCCAGCTTTTCGCGGACCAGCGCGATTGACTGCGCGGTCGCCGTGTTGCATGCAACCACCAGCGCCTTGGCACCTTGCCGCGCGAGCCATTCGCAGATTGCAAGGGTGCGGTCGGCGATGAAGTCGTCGTCGCGTTCACCGTAGGGGGCGTAGAGCGAGTCGGCGGCGTAGATGAGCGCTTCGCCCGGGAGTTGCGCCCGGACCGCCCGCAGCACTGACAAACCGCCCAGACCCGAATCGAAAATGCCGACCGGCGCCCGCGAACCGCCACCTGAGGGGGCAATCCGGGCACTCGAAGAAGGCGATTCTGTGGGCATAGGCGATAAGGAGGCGCGCGGCACAGCGGTCACGGCAAACTCACGAAAACAGGGACGTGCGCAAGTATATCGCCCGCGCGGCGCCGATCTTGCCAATGAGCTGGCCAGCAAGATGACGTATAAGCCAGCCCATGAGCCGGTGCGCGGGCCTTTCCAACCCGGCTCGATCAGGACTCGATCGAACCCATTGCAGTTTGCTGGTAGTTCTGGATACCGACCTTGTCGATCAGATCCAACTGCGTTTCGAGCCAGTCAATGTGTTCTTCTGTGTCGTCGAGGATCTTCACGAAGATTTCGCGCGAGATGAAATCGCGAACGGATTCGCAATACACAATCGCTTCTTTGCAGGTGCTTTGCGAAATCTGTTCGAGCTTCAGATCGCATTCGAGGATTTCTTTGGTTTCTTCGCCGATCAGCAGCTTGTGCAGGTCTTGCAGGTTCGGCAGGCCGTCGAGCATGAAAATCCGTTCGATCAGCCAGTCGGCGTGCTTCATTTCGCCGATCGATTCGTCGTATTCATGTTTGCCGAGTTTCTCGAGGCCCCAGTGCTTGTACATCCGCGCATGCAGGAAGTATTGGTTGATGGCGGTGAGTTCGTTCTTCAACTGGGAGTTGAGATACTCAATGACCTTCTTGTCGCCTTGCATGATGTGTCCTTGTAGGGGCTTTGAATTTCCCAGAACAATAAACGGCGAAAGGCAAAAAGCCAAGGCAAAAAACACAGTTTTTCACCTTGATTTGCAAGGTTTTTTGCGTGATGCGTACCGTTCTCATTCCAGGATAAAAAAGCCGGGGTTTGAGGCCCCGGCTTGCACTTTCCTAGCTGATGCTAGTACCGATCAAATCGTCGCGACTGGAATCTTGCCGATTTTGGCTTGCCATTCCTTCGGGCCGGTCTGGTGCACCGACGTGCCGTTCGAATCGACCGCGACCGTCACCGGCATGTCCTGCACGTCGAATTCGTAGATCGCTTCCATGCCGAGGTCTTCGAACGCAAGAACCTTCGCGCTGCGAATCGCTTTCGATACGAGGTAAGCGGCGCCGCCCACAGCCATCAGATACGCGGCCTTATGCTTCTTGATCGCCTCGATTGCAACCGGGCCGCGCTCGGCCTTGCCGATCATCGAAATCAGACCGGTTTGCGACAACATGGTCTCGGTGAACTTGTCCATGCGTGTTGCGGTGGTCGGGCCTGCGGGGCCGACAGCCTCGTCACGCACCGGATCGACCGGGCCGACGTAATAGATCACACGATTCGTGAAGTCGACCGGCAGCTTTTCGCCCTTGGCGAGCATATCGGCGATGCGCTTGTGCGCCGCGTCGCGGCCCGTCAGCATCTTGCCCGACAACAGCAACGTCTGGCCCGGCGTCCAGGCTGCCACTTGTTCCGGCGTCAGCGTGTTCAGATCGACGCGCTGGCTCTTTTCCGTGTCCGGTTCCCACTGCACCTTCGGCCATGCGTCGAGGGAGGGCGCTTCGAGCTTCGCTACGCCCGAGCCATCCAGCGTGAAGTGCGCGTGCCGTGTTGCTGCGCAGTTCGGGATGATCGCGATCGGCTTGCTCGCAGCGTGCGTCGGTGCAGCCATGATCTTCACGTCGAGCACGGTGGCAAGACCGCCGAGACCTTGTGCGCCGATACCGAGCGCGTTGACCTTCTCGTGCAGTTCGACGCGTAGTTCTTCGATCCAGTCTTTCGGGCCGCGTGCGATCACGTCCTGAATGTCGATCGGATCCATCAGCGATTCCTTCGCCATCACCATCGCTTTCTCAGCGGTCCCGCCGATCCCGATGCCGAGCATGCCCGGCGGGCACCAGCCTGCGCCCATGGTCGGCACGGTCTTCAGAATCCAGTCGACGATCGAGTCCGACGGGTTCAGCATCGCGAACTTCGATTTGTTCTCCGAGCCGCCGCCCTTCGCTGCGACCTGCACGTCGACTTTGTCGCCCGGCACGATCTCGTAGTGGATCACGGCCGGCGTATTGTCTTTCGTGTTCTTGCGCGCGCCTTCCGGCGGGCTCACGATCGACGCGCGCAGCACGTTGTCCGGGTTCAGATAACCGCGGCGCACGCCTTCGTTGATCATCTCGGTGACGCCCATCGTCGCACCGTCCCAACGCACGCCCATGCCGACCTTCACGAACACCGTGACGATGCCGGTGTCCTGGCAGATCGGGCGTTTGCCTTCGGCGCACATGCGGCTATTGGTCAGGATCTGCGCGATCGCATCCTTCGCGGCCGGGCTCTCTTCGAGCTCGTAAGCGCGGCCCAAGGCCTGGATGTAATCGAGCGGGTGGTAATAGCTGATGTACTGAAGCGAATCAGCAATGCTCTGAATCAGATCTTCCTGTTTGATGACGGTCATGGCTAGCTCAGTGGGGACAGTGGCGCTTGTTTTCAGACTCGCAGGGCAGGGCGAGTCAGTCGTGCGCCTTCAGGGGAGTGGAACCGTTGGAACCCAGCGGATGCAATCCCGCGGGCTCCTGAAAATGCTTCGGATGCGTATGCGTGGTGAGGCGGTCGACGAATGCCATCACCAGCGCCGAGACGAGGAACGCGACGTGAATGATCACCTGCCACATGATGGTGTGCGTCGAATTCTGGTCGGGGCTGATGAAAGTCTTCAGCAGATGGATCGACGAAATGCTGATCAGCGCCATCGACAATTTGACCTTGAGTACCCCGGCGTTCACGTGGTCGAGCCATTCCGGTTCGTCCGGATGACCCTCCACACCCAGGCGCGACACGAAGGTTTCATACCCGCCGATGATCACCATGATCAGCAGGTTCGAGATCATCACCACGTCGATCAGGCCGAGTACCACCAGCATGATGTTGGTTTCGTCGAGCGTCATGGACGCCGTGACCAGATGCCAGACCTCTTTCAGGAACAGAACGACGTAGACAGCCTGGGCAACGATCAGGCCCAGATAGAGCGGCACCTGCAGCCAGCGGCTCATGAAGATGATGACGGGCAGCGGGCGCATCGGGCGGCGCTGACGGGCTGAGTCGGGTCGCGGGGCGGACATAGGCAAGAGTCAGATGAAACGCAGGTGACGGAACACGGACCAAATGCGCTGACCCGAAGCGCAAACCAAACGCGCGGATCGAGCACGCAAACCAGGGCGCAGACGGCGCGGTACGCGGCCAGGGGAGGCCGGAAAAGCTCGCGTCAGGCGCGCTATTGTACAGCGTCGGCTGAATTTGCTGCGGCGCGGCGGGCAGTCTGGGCGGACTGGCGTTGCCGCGGCCCCAAACCGGCAACGCAGTGGCGCCGGTGACTTAACAGGCGGCGCTCAACTCAGGAGGCCACCGGCGGTACTCGCTTCACCTTCAGGCTTGCCAGCCCGATTCCTGCCACGACGCAGGCGAGCGCGATGCCGTGCGCGAGCGTGGGCCGCTCCCCGAGAAACACGATGCCGTAAATCGCCGCGGCCACAGGCAGCACGGCGCTGAACACGCCAGCGAGACTGCCCGGCACATGACGAATGCCCTTCATCCACAGCCAGAACGAAAAAATGCTCGCCGACAGCCCATACCACAGCACCAGCGTCCAGATGCTTACGGGCACTGAGCGATAGTCGAAGTGCAGCAGCGCGGTGGGGCCGAGCGGGAGCATCAGCAGCAGGCCGAACATATGCGTGTAGGCACAGATGTCGATGGGTGCGAGCGTCTGCGTCAAACGGCGCGACAGAATGATGTAAAGCGATTCGCAGCACACGGCGCCCAGCACCATCAGATTGCCGGTGAACGAAGTCTCGCCGCCCGCATTCTCATCCGCATGAGCCAGATTGATGACGATCACGCCGACGATCGCCAGCGCGATCGACGCGAGTGCCCGACCGTTCGGTCGCTCTTTGAGGATCAACCACGAGAGCAGTGCGACGACCGCGGGGATCGTGCTGGCGATGACGCCGGCTGCAACCGCGCTGGTGCGCTGCACGCCGCCCAGCATCAGCAGCGTGAACCCGAAAGTGCCGAACAGCGCCTGCAAAAACAGATCGAGCCATTCATCGCGTTTGACGCGACGCAGCTTGGCGACGCGCAACAGCGGCCACAATACCGCCATCGCAATGACGAAACGCAGCAGCGCGAACAGGGGGATGGGGACGAACTCGACGATCGATTTACCGATTCCGACATTGCTGCCGACCAGCAGCATCGAGGTAATGAGAAGCAGGGAGTAACGATTCAAGCTGGAATCCAGACGGCTAGTTCAGTTAGCATTGTAAGAGGGCGTGCGAGTCAGCGTAAAGGCGCGGCGCCAGTGCGGCACGCGTGATGCTGCCCATATGTCTGATATTGGCAGGTTGTGTTGGTATGTCGGTTCGGATGCATGGGCACAGCGTAACGCGTAGCATGCCGTGCCTGACGAGGCTGAGCTGCGTAAGGGTTTTCGCTTGCGATGCGGCTCACGTAAGTGGCCGGTAAGTTGCACGGTTTATGTTTGAACGCGAGAGCGGGACGTCGGTCTTTCACTCATTCATGTTGCGGTGCCGCATGGATGAAAATGAAAGGCGAACGGCCCGCGGTGCGGCGGTCGGCGATCGCTGCGCGAGGGTTGGAGACAGCGCGCCGCCTGGTGATCACGAATGGCGGCGCCATCATGACAAGGCGCGTCACAGGCGCGCCAGCACAGGTTTCTGGTTTCATCTTCACCAAGGGGTTGTCGATGTCTGCGATTGAATCTGTTCTTCACGAACGCCGTGTTTTCCCGCCCTCCGCTGAAGCAGCG
Organism: Paraburkholderia sediminicola; assembly: GCF_046030555.1. Classification (GTDB taxonomy): domain Bacteria; phylum Pseudomonadota; class Gammaproteobacteria; order Burkholderiales; family Burkholderiaceae; genus Paraburkholderia; species Paraburkholderia sediminicola_E. Next base: position 35,152 of record NZ_JAQQCH010000036.1, read on the forward strand.
GCTGGTGCGACGATCTCCGGTATGGACGCGTACCGGGCGCTTGCCGCCGAAGCGGAGCGTGATTACGAAGGTTTCTGGGGGCGCCTCGCTCGCGAGACGCTAAGCTGGAACACGCCTTTCACCAAGGTGCTCGACGAATCGAAGGCGCCTTTCTACACATGGTTCGAAGACGGCCAGCTGAACGCGTCGTATAACAGCATCGACCGCCATGTCGAAGCCGGCAACGGCGAGCGCGTCGCGATCATCTTTGAAGCCGACGACGGCACCGTCACCAACGTCACCTATCAGGATCTGCTGCAACGCGTGTCGCGTTTTGCGAATGCGCTGAAAAAACGCGGCGTGAAGAAGGGCGATCGCGTCGTGATCTATATGCCGATGTCGATCGAAGGCATAGTCGCAATGCAGGCGTGCGCGCGCATCGGTGCAACGCATTCGGTGGTGTTCGGCGGCTTCTCGTCGAAGTCGCTGAATGAGCGCCTGGTGGATGTGGGCGCCGTCGCGCTCGTCACCTCCGACGAACAGATGCGCGGCGGCAAAGCGCTGCCGCTGAAGAATATCGCCGACGAAGCCATTGCCATGGGCGGCTGCGACGCGGTGAAGAGCGTGATCGTCTACAAGCGCACCGGTGGCAAGATCGCATGGAACGAAAGCCGCGATCTGTGGATGCACGAACTCACGCAGTCCGAATCGGATCAATGCGCGCCTGAGTGGGTCGGCGCCGAGCATCCGCTTTTCATCCTCTATACGTCCGGTTCGACCGGCAAGCCGAAGGGCGTCCAGCACAGTACCGGCGGCTATCTGCTGTGGACCGCGCAGACCATGAAGTGGACCTTCGACTGGAAGTCCACGGATGTGTTCTGGTGTACCGCCGACATCGGCTGGATCACGGGTCACAGCTACATCACGTACGGCCCGTTGACGCTCGGCGGCACCCAGGTCGTGTTCGAAGGCGTGCCGACCTATCCGAACGCCGGCCGCTTCTGGGACATGATCGCCAAGCACAAGGTCACGCTGTTCTACACCGCGCCGACCGCAATCCGCTCGCTGATCAAATACGCCGAAGCGGACGAGAAAGTGCATCCGAAGAGCTACGATCTGTCGACGCTGCGTATCATCGGCACGGTCGGCGAGCCGATCAATCCGGAAGCGTGGGTCTGGTATCACGAGAACGTCGGCGGCGGCCGTTGCCCGATCGTCGACACGTGGTGGCAAACCGAAACTGGCGGCCACATGATCACGCCGCTGCCGGGCGCCACGCCGCTGGTGCCGGGTTCGTGCACGCTGCCGCTGCCAGGCATCATGGCGGCGGTCGTCGACGAAACCGGCCAGGACGTGCCGAACGGGCAGGGCGGCATTCTGGTCGTGAAGCGCCCGTGGCCGGCGATGCTGCGCAACGTGTGGGGCGATCCGGAGCGTTACAAGAAGAGCTATTTCCCCGAAGAACTCGGCGGCACGCTGTACCTCGCCGGCGACGGCGCGGTGCGCGACAAGGAAACCGGCTACTTCACGATCATGGGCCGCATCGACGACGTGCTCAATGTGTCCGGTCACCGCCTTGGCACGATGGAGATCGAGTCGGCGCTGGTGTCGAACCCGATCGTGGCAGAAGCGGCTGTGGTTGGCCGTCCTGACGATACGACCGGCGAAGCCGTGTGCGCATTCGTGGTGCTCAAACGTGCGCGTCCTGAAGGCGAAGAAGCAGTGAAGCTCGCCAACGAACTGCGCAACTGGGTCGCGAGGGAGATCGGTCCGATTGCCAAGCCGAAGGACATCCGCTTTGGCGAGAATCTGCCGAAGACGCGTTCGGGCAAGATCATGCGCCGCCTGTTGCGCTCGCTCGCGAAGGGTGAGGAAATCACCCAGGACGTGTCGACGCTGGAGAACCCGGCGATTCTCGATCAGCTCGGCGAATCGCTCTGAGCCTGGGTTTGCCTGGGTTGATGGCAGGAGCGTGCCGGACGACACGCTCCTGACTGGACCGAGGTATCGGCTGGATCAGTCAGGCTGTTAAAGCCACCGCGCGGACAATCCCGATTGCCTGCGCGGTGGCTTTTTGATACATAGGCGCATGGCCGCGCCACACCCCCCCTCCCACGCTACTCTCAATCCCGCGCCCGAACCCCCTGCGGTGTCGGCGGCGATGGCGCGCGCGCATCAGAAATACTGGCGCTTCAATCTCGCGTTGATCGCGACGTTGATGACGGTGGGCTTCGTGGTGTCGTTCGGTTTGCCGCTGGTAGCGCCGGCGTTGGATCAGGTGCGCTTCGGCGGCTTCCGGTTGCCGTTCTACTTCGGTGCGCAAGGGGCGATTCTGATCTACGTCGCGTTGATCGTCGTTTATATCGTGCTGATGCAGCGCGCCGACCGCCGTCTGCAACGCGCTTTCGACGCCGACGCGACTGCCGCCAGTGCCCGTGCCGATTCCGGCGCGCCCACTGCGCGCGGAAACTGAGCAGATGACGCTCACGCACCGGCTGATCCGCTCATACGCGCTTTATACGCTCGGCTTCCTGCTATTCATCTACGTGATGTGGCGCATCGAGCGCACCACCGGTCCAGGGGTGTGGATCGGCTATGTGTTCCTGTTTGTGCCGATCGCGGTCTATGCGGTGATCGGCTTGCTGTCGCGCACGTCCGATCTCGTCGAATACTACGTCGCGGGGCGGCGCGTGCCGTCCGCCTTCAACGGCATGGCAACCGCGGCCGACTGGTTGTCCGCTGCGTCGTTTATCGGTCTCGCCGGTTCGATCTATACGACAGGATATGACGGGCTCGCGTACCTGATGGGCTGGACCGGTGGCTATTGCCTCGTCGCGTTCCTGCTCGCGCCGTACGTGCGCAAGCTCGCGCGCTACACGATTCCCGACTTTCTCGGCACGCGCTTTTCGAGCAACGCGGTGCGTGGACTCGCTGCGTTAGCGGCGATCCTGTGCTCGTTCGTCTATCTGGTCGCGCAGATTCAGGGCGTCGGCTTGATTGCGACGCGTTTCATCGGCGTGGATTTCGCGGTCGGCATTTTCTGCGGACTCGCAGGCATTCTCGTGTGCTCGTTTCTGGGCGGCATGCGTGCCGTGACGTGGACTCAGGTCGCGCAATACATCATCCTGATCGCGGCCATTCTGATTCCCGTGTCGATGATCGCGCATAAGGATGGCCTCGGCTGGGTGCCGCAGTTCAACTATGGCCGCTTGATGGAGCGCGTCGAAGGCCTGGAGAAGCAGGTGCGCGAGGCGCCGCTCGAGCAGACCGTACGCGACGACTATCGGCGGCGCGCTGCGCTGATGCAGACGCGGCTCGATACGTTGCCGCAATCGTTCGTCGATGAGAAGCTGCGCCTCACGCAGGAAGTCGCGGACTTGCGTCGGCACAACGGCCCGCTGCGCGATATCAAGGAGCGCGAAAGGGAGCTGGAACAGTTTCCACGTGATGCCGCCGCCGCACAGATCGTCTGGACCCAAAGCCGCGACGAGATGCTGATGCGCGCGGCCGCGCCGGTGCCGATGCACGAGCCGTTTCCAGTGACAAGCGAAGAGGACAGGCGCACTCATGAGCGAAATTTCCTGTCGCTGCTGCTGTGCCTGTCGCTTGGCACCGCGAGCCTGCCGCACATCCTGACGCGCTACAACACGACGACCTCGGTGGCGTCCGCGCGACGCTCGGTCGGCTGGACGCTGTTCTTCGTCGCGCTGTTCTATCTGACGGTGCCCGTGCTGGCTGTGTTGATCAAGTATGAGATGTTGACCAACCTGGTCGGCCATCACTTTGCCGATTTGCCGCAGTGGCTCACGCAATGGCGCAAGGTCGAGCCGAGTCTGATCAGTCTTGCTGACACGAATGGCGACGGTATCGTGCGCTGGAGCGAGATCCGGATGCAGCCGGATATGGTCGTGCTCGCCGCGCCTGAGATCGCGGGGCTGCCGTATGTGATGTCCGGGCTGATCGCGGCGGGTGCGCTGGCCGCCGCGCTCTCGACCGCGGACGGATTGCTGCTGACGATTGCCAATGCGCTATCTCACGACGTCTACTACCACATGGTCGATCCGACGGCATCGAGCCAGCGGCGCGTGACGATCTCGAAGATTCTGTTGCTGGGGGTGGCGCTGTTCGCGTCGTATGTGGCGTCGCTCAATACGGGGAATATTCTGTTTCTGGTGGGCGCGGCGTTTTCGCTGGCGGCTTCGAGCCTGTTTCCCGTGCTGGTGCTGGGCGTCTTCTGGAAGCGAACGACCCGGCTTGGGGCCGTGGCGGGCATGGTGGCGGGGCTGGTGGTGTGCATTTACTACATCGTGTCGACGTATCCGTTCTTCACGCAGATGACGGGCTTCGCCGGTGCGCGGTGGTTCGGGATCGAGCCGATCAGCTCAGGCGTGTTCGGTGTGCCGGCGGGGTTTCTGGTGGCGATCGGGGTGAGTCTGATCGACCGGAAACCAGATGCTTATACGAGGGCGTTGGTGGACTACATCCGGCATCCTTAGGCGGGTTTGCGCAGGGGTCTGGCGCAGGGCGCGAAGTTTGCTATAATTCGGCTCCCCGCCGGAGAGATGGATGAGCGGTTTAAGTCGCACGCCTGGAAAGCGTGTATAGGTTAATAACCTATCCGGGGTTCGAATCCCCGTCTCTCCGCCAGAATACCCATAAGGCTTTGCGGTCGATCAGTTTTCGCCGCGGTACCTTTAAACCCCCTCTGTACCTTTGGCAAGCCTATCGCAATGGCTTTGCGCGCTCAGGTTTACGTCCATAAATCTTCTTGGTGACCTTGCCGTCGGCAGGCGCCAGGAGCGCTCGGGCGTGCTCTAAAGTCTCTGCATCGCTCGTGCATGTCGCGCTCGGTGAACCTCTCCTTGACCTTGGTCGTTTCCAGCACCTTCGCCATGAAGTTGCGTCACATCGTGTTCCAACCGCACGCGCGCCCCGTCTCTTCGTCGAAGTAGCCCTCAGTGCGCATGTTGCAGAACATGCCCGGGTGCAAGCTTCACCGGGCGGGCAGACTTTGCCGCCGCCGCTTCATGCAGTTCGTCGGGCCGCTCGCTAATCAGGCGCTTGCCGGTCGAATGCCCGGTCTTGCCGGGCGTGACGGAAATTCCGTCCCCCACAGGTTTGACATGGTGAGGCGCAGCAGACCGCCGCGGCGCAGGCCCGCCTCAAGCTGCCCAAGGTATACGGTGTTGTGATCAGTCGATATAAAGCAGTTTTTCGAGACGTGTTTACCACCTAGCATGATTTTCCGACCCGGTGGTTACAGGAAACCCCCGGCGTTCGGTACTCGAAAAACCCCGGCTTATAACAACCAATATGACGACCGCTTATTGCGAAAAAATCCCGTACTACAAGATCAATAAGGTGCTTTGGCGCTGGACTCGCTACGACGCTGACAGAGGCTGTTACCCAGTTCCTGATCTGGCGATTTCGATGACCAAGCCGCCACCGACGCTGCCCACCCAGCCTGACGCCGCGCCGTCTCCAACCGTGCCCGCGCAACCGTTGACGCATGTAGATCGCGTGAACAACTCCTTCGATGGATTGCTGTCGGTCGCGCAAGGCATATCACGCTTCAAAAAGTGGCTTGATACGCCGGATCCTCCCAAGCCACCCAAGGCTGTGCTCGCCAGGCGGCGGGAGCGGGCGGCGACTCCCCCGTTTGATCTTCAGGAAATTCCGGGCGTGATGCGTAAAGAGTTTATGCCTGTCTCAGCGAAACTCATGGAACGATGGTTTGCCGGTGAGCTCAACTATTCGCCAACTCCACGGGACGAAGTAAAGGGCTTAAACCAAGATGGACAGTCCTACCCACCGAGCATGATTGACAAGACCACGATCAAACTCGATTGGGTGCTACAGCAAACGAGGGCCAAGGCGGCGTACGATTTTCTCCAGACGTACGAGCGTCTCACCACACCAAGGGCTATTGAAGCTTTAGGGAGTGCCTTGCGCCCGCTGCGCTCGCCGTATGGGAAAGTGGATGCCTGGAGGTTCAGCGGTCAGGATATCAAGATCCTGCATAAGAATTTTGAGTTCTAGCTGGCAGGCGTCGAGAGCACTTTCAGTCAGAAGCTGGATCAGTTAATCGCGAGGGAGAAAAGCAACAGCGGTGTGCCCGATGATCTCACGGGCTCGCTCGGTTCGTTTAATTTCTATGCGGCCGTTGGCAACGCTACATTTGATCACGACGCAAACCAAGCTACGATCACCAGCATCATTCTCTATGTCAAGGATAACTACACCTTCACCGATGCGGCGGGAGAGCCGTCCCAGTGCCTTGGACACTGGAGTCGTGATGGCGTAGTCATTGTTCCCGCGACCGGCGCGGCGGGGCTGGCTGGGGTCTCGTGGCCAGACTATCCGGTTGCAGTGGGCGATATGCGCGTGCGTGGCAATGTGTACTACCCAGTGCGAAATAGCTCTTTCCGCGAGTGGCAAAAAATCCACCATCAAGGTGGCGATTTCATTATTTTCTCCGATTGCCGCTTTGTGACCCTTCCTAAACCTGTCGAGATTGAATTTCTATGAGCACGGCAGCAGAAGGCACAGGTATCGCTATGCTGATCGCAGTCGCCGCGCTCATCATTGTTTGCATTGCAATGGTTTCGATGGCACGGGCAGTATGCTTTATCGTTTCCAGCCGCGATGGGCGAAGCCAGCGAGCGCAACAAATGATTAAAGTGTCGCTCAAACGAACTGTCGTCGGTGCTGTCGCCACAGCCGTGCTCGTCTTCGCCTGGAGTTATTGGGACTGCGCACGACTACGTTCGCTCGTACGTCCTGCGGACTGCGACAGCGTGCAGTCCGCCGATGGCCGCTATACGGCACGCTCTTGCTATCTTGGATCAGAAATCATTTTGCAGTTGTATGAGGGGAGTAGCGAGCGACTTGTGGCAGAGAGAACATATGGCGATCACTCTCACGATCCTGTGCGCCTTTATTGGAAAGATGGTGCGCTGCAGTATGAGGACGGAGACGAACTCAGGACGATCACTCTGCCGCCATCCATATATGACCGACTGCTGGCCAAACTACCCTAGCCATGGGGTATCCACGAAAACTTGCCACCAACTCAATGACAGGCCACGGCGATGCGGACAATCGACACGAAAGCAGCCGCCGCCGCTCAGTTCCATTCGCTGGCGGCATCAGGAATCCTGCCGCAGCCGAATGTGTCGTCTCGTCGGCCTTATCGCGACACAACCAGTCGCAGGAGCCAACGCAGATTACCCCGCTTCATGCCCCAACGCCTGAATAAACAACGAAAACAATTCCGGCTGCGTCGAAATCCCGAGCTTGTTGTAAAGATTCCGCCGATGCACCTTCACCGTCTCAGGCGAAATCGCGAGCCGCTCAGCAATAGCCTTCGAAGAATTCCCCCGCAGCACCAACCGCGCAATCGCCATTTCCCGCTCCGACAGCAACTCCGCACCGAACCCTGCCAACGCACGCTCGACCCGGCCCGACAGGTCACGACTCTCGACGCTTTTACCCGGCTCAGTGGCAAGACGTGCCAAATGCTGCCGTATCGTCGCAACGAGCCACGGCGTACATACCGCTAGCCGCCCAAGCACTTCCACATCGAATCTGGCCTTCGCCCCCAACGACAACGACACAACCCCACCGACGGGCGCGACATTGACGATCAACTGCAATTCGTCCTCCCCAACCGCATCGCGAAAGTAACTCAGGAAGTATTCGCTTTGCCGGAACAAATCAGGCGCCACCTCTTCGAGCCGATAGAGCCCGTCGGCCAATCCATCATGCGCGGCCTGCAAAAACGGATCGAGCAGATAAAGCCCATTCAGGTAAAGCGGCACCGGCGAGGGCGCATCCGTCCCGCCGGTATCGAACTCTTCCAGCACGCGCGGCACCCCATCCTGCCCGACTAACACGGCAAGCGCGTTATCGAACGGCATGATTTCGTTGAGCAGAAGAATCAGATTCCGCCAGAACCGGGGCGCACCCAGATGATCGATCACGCGCGCCAGCGCCTGATGCATTGCTACTTCCGTGAACAGTCGATCCATGCGTCTCCACCTAATTGGCGTAACCCTAAGCGGTAATAGCATTGCGTAAATTGGCTTCCTACACTCCGCCGAACAGTGCTCAAGTATGGGCGCTGACAAAATCATTGCAAAGGAGAGGACGATGGCGATCACGGAAACGTCGGTTGCGGCGCAAGCCGTCTCCGCAGGGCTGGGCACATCCAGCGCGCTGAAGCGGTCGCTCAGCGTGCGGGACGTGGTGATGATTACCGTATCGGGGGTGACGCCCGCCAGTTCCATCTTCGTGATCGCGCCGTTTGCGATCCAGCAGGCGGGCAGCGGGGCGGTGCTGTCGTTCCTGCTCGGCGGCGTGCTCGCGCTGGCGTTCGCATTGTGCTATGCGGAATTGAGCGCGGCGCATCGCAGCGCCGGCGGCGAGTACGTAATGGCGAAACGGGTGTTCGGCGCGCTGCCGGGTTATCTAACCTTCATCGCGGTGCTGGCTGTCAGCGTGTTCATTCCGGCCGTACTGGCGAGCGGCGCGGCACCATACCTGAACAATGCCCTGGGCACGAACTTCAGCAATCAGTCGGTGGCACTGGCGATCGTCGTACTCAGTTACCTACTCGGCATTCTCAACATCAAGACCAACGCGTGGATCACCGGTGCGTTCCTGACGATCGAAGTGCTGGTGCTCCTCCTCATCGCCTATCTGGGATTCTCCGAGCCGCATCGCGCCTTCAGCGCGTTGATCCATCCTCAGGTCGCGAGCAACGGTACGCTGATTTCGGCGACGGCCGCCGCCATCATCCCGGCGGTGGGTACGGCGATCTTTTGCTACAACGGCTTCGGCGCCGCCGTGTTTCTCGCTGAGGACCTCGAAGGGGGCAATCGCAGCATCGCGAAAGCCGTCATGTATTCCCTGCTGGTTATCCTGGTGGTCGAGCTGATCCCGTTGACGGCGATCGTACTCGGTGCGCCTTCATTGATCGATATGTCGAAGAGCGCGGATCCGATCGGCTATGTGGTTCGCGAACTCAGCAACCCCGTCATCATGCGTGTGGTGAGCGCGGGGATTTTTCTGTCGGTGTTCAATGCGATCATTGCTATCGTGATTCAGGTAGGGCGTCTGTTGTATAGCAGCGGCCGGCACGCACTATGGGTGCGCAGTTGCAACCATGCATTTACGCGCATTCATCCGCGATTCGATTCGCCGTGGCTCGCCACGTTGACGCTTGCGATCCCGTCGGCACTGCTGCTTTTCGTCTCGAGCCTCGATGAACTGACCGCGTTCACGGTCGATCTGCTTCTGGTGATCTACATCGTGATCGCGGTGGCGGCGCTGGCCAGCCGCATCGTACGACGCGATGTCGAGCATCACTACCGGATGCCGTTGTGGCCGCTGCCGCCACTGGTGGCGATCATCGGCGCAACCTACACGTTGTATACGACGATGCAGAGCGCGGCCAAGCCGACGGATCTGTACATCATCGGTGGATTGTTGGTGTTGGCGCTCGCGATGTATGCGGCGTGGGCACGTCATAGTATGACGTTTCGCGAACTTTGAATCGAAGGAAAACAGGCAATGCGTACAAGGGAACTCGGCATCCGTATCGGGCGTGGCACGCCAGGACGTTTCAATGCGATTACCGATGTCGCCGGTGTCCGTGTCGGGCATCACACGTTGAACGTGGACGCGGGCGATGCGTCGGTGCACACCGGCGTGACCATCATCGAACCGCGCGCGGGCAGCGCGCGCATGGCGCCTTGTTTTGCGGGCTGCCACATTCTGAACGGCAACGGCGACGCAACCGGTCTCGAATGGATCCGCGAGGCGGGTTTGCTAACCACGCCGATCGCATACACCAACACGCATAGCGTTGGCATGGTGCGCGACGCGCTGGTCGCGGCCGAGCGGGGTGACGCCAAAGGGGAGGTGTACTGGTGCATGCCGGTCGTGCTCGAAACCTACGACGGACTGCTCAACGACATCTGGGGGCAGCATGTCACCGCGGACCATGTGCACCGTGCGCGAGCCGAAGCGCGCACGGGAGAGGTAAGGGAGGGGAATGTTGGCGGAGGCACGGGGATGATCTGCCATGAGTTCAAAGGCGGTATCGGCACGGCATCGCGGGTGCTGAAACCGGCCGAAGGCGGTTGGACCGTTGGAGCGCTGGTGCAGGCGAACTATGGGCGACGCGACGCGCTGCGGGTGGCGGGATATCCGGTGGGCGAGGTGCTCGGGGACGTGCATTCGCCGTTCAGCCAAACCGAAGAACGGCGCACGGGGGAAGCGGGTATGGGCTCGATTGCCGTGACGCTTGCGACGGATGCGCCTTTGTTGCCGCATCAGTGCACGCGCCTGGCGCAGCGTGCGAGCGTTGGGATCGCTCGCATGGGCGGAGGCACTGAAGATTCTAGCGGCGATATATTTGTGGCCTTTTCAGTGGGGAATTCGGGGCTGCCGGCGGCTGATTATGGGCGTGTCGGAAAGCCCACTACTGCCGTGGAGATGGTGAATAACGATCACATGTCTGCTTTGTTTTCAGCCGCCGCGGAGGCCGTTGAAGAAGCCATCGTCAATGCACTGCTGGCCGCGACGGATATGAACGCGCGTGGCGCTCGCGCGGTGGCGATCGGCGCTGAGCGCTTGCTGTCGGCGCTTCGTGAGGTGGGATGGCGGCCTGATAGTTAAGGCCGATGCCGTAGCCTTACACAAAGAAAGCGCTCCCACGCGTAAAAACAGAATAAATAAACTTGCTCTAAACTAGCTGGCGCCGAAACCAGCCTAGTAGAGAGCAAGGAACTAATGCCCCGACCTCCAGCCGATCCCGCCGGCGACCCTAGCTTCAGTTTGCCCAAACATCCCGCTTTCCAACGCTTCTGGTGCACCCGCATCCTCTCGTCACTGTCGTTTCAGATGCTCGCGGTGGCCATGGGCTGGCACATCTACGCGCTAACGCATAGCGCCTTCGCACTGGGCCTCGTGGGTCTCGCCCAATTTCTGCCGATGTTCGTGCTGACGCTTGTGGTCGGCCATGTCGCCGACCGCTACGACCGTCGCCGGATCGCGGCCATCTGTCAAAGCCTCGAAAGCGTCGCTGCATTGCTATTCGCCTTCGGCACCTTCGGCGGCTGGATCAGCGCGCCGGTCATCTATGTGCTGGCCGCATGCGTGGGTGCGGCGCGCGCCTTTGAATCGCCTGCGGTTGCATCGCTGTTGCCGGGTGTCGTGCCGCGCGGGCAATTGCCCAAAGCCACGGCATGGGCCACCTCCGCGAATCAAACCGCGCAGATCGCGGGTCCTGCATTGGGCGGCCTGCTTTACGGCATCGGTCCGGGCGCGGCCTACCTCGCATGCACGCTGTCGTTCGCGGCCGCTGCTGCCTCCGTGTGGGCCATCCCATTGCAGACCAGGCTGGCGAGCCGCGTGCCGGTTACGCTCGAGTCGGTGTTCTCGGGTATCGCATTCATCCGCAAGGAGCCTGTGATACTCGGCGCGCTATCGCTCGATCTGTTCGCGGTGCTGTTCGGCGGCGCAACGGCTCTGTTGCCGGTCTTCGCACGTGACATCCTGCACACAGGGCCGCTTGGCCTCGGCCTGTTGCGTTCGGGCACCGCCATCGGGGCTCTCACGGGGACCATCTGGCTCGCGCATTTCCCGCTGCGCAATCGACCCGGTGCTGCGATGTTCGGCGGCGTAATTGCTTTTGGCGCCGCCACTGTCGTGTTTGGTCTGTCACATCAATTTTTTGTGTCGCTCTTCGCGCTCATGGTGCTGGGCGCATCGGATACCATCAGCGTGGTGGTGCGCCTGTCGCTCGTGCAACTGCGTACGCCAGACGAAATGCTCGGTCGCGTCAGCGCGGTCAATTCGCTTTTCATCGGGACATCGAATCAACTGGGCGAATTCGAATCCGGTGTGACGGCCGGGTGGTGGGGCGCGCAACCGGCCGTACTGGTGGGCGGCATCGCGACGATCACCATCGCCTTGCTGTGGATGCGGTTCTTCCCGGAACTTAAGCGCACGCGCTCGTTGGAGCGGGAAGAGGCGCTGGCGCCGAGCCATTGATCGAGACGCTGGAGACTGAAATCGCGCAGCGAGGCGCTGCATGGCAAGCATGACTCAACGTGCGCTTCGACCCGCTATGATGGTCGCAACCTCACTCGGCCACCATCATCATGCGGATCGCCCCTTTACCCCCGCTCCAATGCCTGATCGCATTCGAATCGGCCGTGCGTCATGCGAGCTTCACTAAAGCGGCCGCAGAACTGCATCTGACGCAAAGCGCGGTCAGTCGCCAGATCGCACAACTCGAAGACTTCCTCGGTCGCTCGCTCTTCGTGCGCGAGCACCGCGCCTTACGTCTGACCATCGCTGGCGAACGATACGCAAAGCATGTGCAGTGGCTGCTCGCCAATTGTTCGGAGGCCACGCTCGATGTGATGAAGCGATATGGCGATCTGGAGTTGACAATTGCGTGTTCGTCGGGCGTGGCGGTGTTGTGGCTCACGCCGCGCCTGGGCGCATTTCGCGCCGCCCATCCGAACGTGAAGATCCGAATGATCGTGCGCGACGGGCTCGCATCACTGTCGCCGGCGGAATTCGACGTAGGTCTGTACTACATCCGTCAGCGTGCCGAGCCGCATTTCACCGCCCGTCGCATTTTTGACGAAGACGTGTACCCGGTATGTTCACCCGGATACCTCGCCGGCCGCATGCTGGATCCCGCCGATCTCGCGCATGAAACATTGCTGATGCAGGAAGACGGTCAGCGGCAATGGATGTCGTGGCCGGAATGGTTCCGTCTCAACAATGTGCAGATGCCCGGGTCGCCGCAGTCGGTCGTCGTCAATCATTATCCGCAACTGGTGCAGATGGCGATTCTCGGGCAGGGCGTCGTGCTCGGTTGGCGTCATATGATCGATGCATGTCTGGACGAGGGGTTGCTGGTGCGCGCCACGCGAGCGTCGGCGAGCCACGGCGGAGGTTACTACGTCGTATCGCCGAACGATCGCGCGGAGAATCAGGCGGCGCGCCTCTTTACACGCTGGCTGTTCGAGCAGGCTGAGGCGCAGACAAGCGGGCAGACGATCGCACAAGTGAGCAACGCGGGCACCCCCTAAAAGCGTTTCGCATGCGCCACGCGCATGCATGCATGCGAATCTTTCGTTTCGAAAACAAATCAGGTCTCTCTACGATCGGCTTTATGCATGCGAAAGCGCCGCTCGGTTCCGATGCGTCGCCTTGCTGGCAGATCCGCCGAACCCGTAGCCACGCAGCGGCCGCATGAGCGGTCGTACAAGCAGCCTGATGAGGAAAAGAGACCATGCAAGGAACGCTTTCATCCAACATTCCGATATCCGTGGATGCGCTCGCGCGGCAACGGCGCCGCGCCATTGTCGCCACTGTGCTCGGCAACGGGCTCGAATGGTTCGACTTCACGGTCTACAGCTTTTTCGCCGTGATCATCGCCAAGCTGTTCTTTCCGACCGGCAATGAACTGACCTCGCTGCTGCTTGCCGTTGCGACGTTCGGCGTGGGCTTTTTCATGCGGCCGGTGGGCGGCATCGTGCTCGGCGTGTATGCGGATAAAGTTGGAAGAAAGGCTGCGCTCTCGCTGACTATTCTGTTGATGGCGGCCGGCACCGCACTCATCGGCCTCGCGCCAACCTATGACCAGATCGGCTTGTGGGCGCCGGTGCTGATCGTGGTCGCCCGGTTGCTGCAAGGTTTTTCGGCCGGCGGCGAAATGGGCACGGCTACCGCTTTTCTGACCGAATATGCACCGGCGGGCAAGCGCGCATTCTATTCGAGCTGGATTCAGTCGAGCATCGGCTTTGCCGTACTGCTGGGCGCGGCGGTCGGCACCTTCGTGACGTCAAGCCTGAGCGCCGATGCGCTGCATTCGTGGGGCTGGAGAATGCCGTTCCTGATCGGGATTCTGATCGGGCCGGTCGGCTATTTCATTCGTAGCCGCATGGACGAAACGCCGGCGTTCAGCGCGGTTGCCGAGCAGGCGAAAAGCGATTCGCCGCTCGCGGAAGTGTTTCGCCGCTTTCCGCGTGAGACCTTCGCCAGCTTTTCGATGGTGATTCTATGGACGGTATGCACCTACGTGCTGTTGTTCTATATGCCGACGTATTCGGTGCGCACGCTGCATCTGCCGCAATCGACAGGCTTTTTTGCCGGCATGTTCGGCGGCCTGATGATTATGTGTTTCTCGCCAGTGGTCGGCGCACTCGCTGACCGCTTCGGCCGCCGCCGCTTTCTGTCGGGTGCCGCCGCTTTGATTTTACTGCTCGCATGGCCGATGTTCGCGTACATCAACCGCGCGCCTGGCCTCGCTTCGCTAATGGTGTTTCAGGGCGTGTTCGGCTTGCTGATCGCCGTCTACACCGGTCCGATTCTCGCGGCATTCTCGGAGCTGTTCCCAACCAAGGTTCTGTCCACCGGCCTTTCCGTTGCGTACAACTTCGCGGTGACGATTTTCGGTGGCTTCGCGCCGTTCTTCATCACGTGGCTGATCGCATCGACGGGCAGCAATATGGCGCCCGCGATTTACGTGATGATCGCCGCGGCTGTCAGCCTCGTCGGCACGTTCTATGTGCGCGATCCACGCCGTAGCCACGCCTGAGGCAGCGCGTCCGGTTAGCGAAAGCCAAATAGATTCCTTCATCAAGTCAGGAAGATTTCAATGAGCATCACGGTAATCAGCGGCGGCAACGTACTCGATCTGGCCCAGGGCGCGTTGCTCGAACATCATCACGTCGTGATCGAAGACGGCCATATCGTCGAAGTCACCGATCGTCCTGTCGATCTGCCGAATGCGCGCGTGATCGACGCACGCGGCAAAACGGTAATGCCCGGCCTGATCGATTGTCACGTGCACGTCCTCGCTTCGCGTGCGAACCTCGGTGTGAATGCGACTCAGCCGAATATCCTCACCGCGATTCGCGCGCTGCCGATTCTGAAGGCGATGCTCGGCCGCGGCTTTACGACGGTGCGCGACGCGGGCGGCGCGGATTGGGGTTTGACGCAGGCGCTGGAGAGCGGATTGATTCCGGGGCCGCGTATTTTCCCGTCGGGCAAGGCCCTGTCGCAAACCGGTGGCCACGGCGATTTCCGGCCACGTGGCGACGTGCTTGAACCGTGTTCTTGCGCCTTTCGCGCCGGGGCGATTGCGCGGGTTGTCGACGGTGTCGATGCGGTGCGGCTCGCCGTGCGTGAGGAGATTCAGAAGGGCGCTACGCAGATCAAGATCATGGCATCCGGAGGCGTCGCTTCGCCGACCGATCCGATCAGCAACACGCAGTATTCAGAAGACGAAATCCGCGCGATCGTCGCCGAAGCTCAGGCAGCCAATACCTACGTGATGGCGCATGCCTACACCGGCCGCGCGATTTCGCGTGCGATTCGCTGTGGCGTGCGTACGATCGAGCACGGCAATCTGGTCGACGAAGCCGCCGCGAAACTGATGCGCGAGCACGGTGCGTTCGTCGTGCCCACGCTGGTCACTTACGATGCGTTGGCCAAACACGGCGCCGATTACGGCTTGCCGGCCGATTCGATCGCCAAGGTCGAGACCGTGCGACAAGCGGGGCGCGACTCGTTGCAGATCTATGCGAACGCCGGCGTGCCGATGGGATTCGGTTCCGACCTGCTCGGCGAAATGCACACATTCCAGAGCGACGAATTGCGCATTCGTGCCGAAATACTCGGCAATCTGGAAGCGTTGCGTTCGGCCACCTCGATCGCAGCCGAGATCGTCGACCGAAGCGGCAAGCTCGGCGTCATCAAGGCAGGGGCAATCGCCGACGTGCTGGTGGTTGACGGCAACCCGCTCAAGGACATCGGTGTGCTGACCGGGCAGGGCGAGCGCCTCGAGTACGTCTTGCAGCGTGGTGAGGTGGTGAGCGAGCGGGGCACGGTCGCGTCGCGCTAATCGGGATGCATGGGCAGCGAGCGGCGCGGGTTGCGTCAATTTTTTAAGCCCCCGCCGCGCTCACACGCAACGCCGTCCATCGCACCGTCGCGAGAATCGATGCAGCGACGATCAACGCGCCGCCGATCCAGGCTGCCGTTGAAATCCGTTCACCTAACCAGATGCACGCGAACAACGCGCCGAAGGCGGGTTCGCTGCCCATCAGCAACGACACACGTGTCGGGCTGCTGCGTTTGATCGCGAAGTTTTGCGCGAAGAACGCAAACAGCGTGCACGCGATCACTAGATAGCCGATGTAGCCCCAGAACATGGCGTGTCCGGTGAGCGACGGCACGGGCTGCCACTGTTGCGGCGCGAACAGCACTGCCGCCGCCGCGCTGCCGAATGCCACGACACCCGACTGAACGGCGGTCACCGACAAAGGCGGCAACGTGGAGTCGCGCATGACGCGTTTAGTCACACAGACATTTAGCGCGCGCAGCAGTGCGGCGAGCAGAATCAGCGCGTCGCCGGGATTGAAACTCAGCGCGCCATCGCCCGCCAGCAGCCACGCACCGAACAGCGAAAGCACGACCGCCGCGCATTCGATACGGCTCGGCCTGCGCTTCAGCATCCACCATTCGACGACCGGCGTCAGCACCACGCACAGGCTGATCAGAAACGCCGCATCGGCCGCGCGCGTCAGCAGAATGCCAAAGGTTTCGCAAAGAAAGATGCCGAGCAGCAGGGCGCCGGCGATCAGCACGCCACGCAGCGTGCGGGCATCGGCGGCGCGTAGATGGCGCAAGGTGGGCGACAGGATCACGAAGGTGATGCCAAAGCGCATCGCCAGCAAACCCAGCACCGGATAGAACACCAGGGCGCTTTTGACGACGCCATAACTCGTGCCCCAGACCACGGCGACCGCGAGCAGCATCAGATCGGAGAGCAGAAGCAGGCGTTCTTGTTTCGACATGGCGGACCTCGAGCAGATGAACGCGTATTGTCGAACTTTGCTTGTGAGGCGATAATCAGGTAACTGTGCACAGCATTTATGTCGCAAATGCATTAATCAGTTCCCCCCGCGAGTGTTCGACGATGAACCCAACCGACCTTTTCGCCTTGCTGCCGGACATGGCGGTTTTCGCGCGCGTTGTCGACGCCGGCAATTTTTCCGTGGCCGCGCGTCAGCTCGGCAGTACGCCGTCTACTGTCAGCCGCCAGATCAAACGGCTGGAGGACGCCTTGGCGACACGCCTGCTCGAACGGTCCACGCGCACGGTGCGGGTGACGGAGTCGGGTGCCCAGGTGGCGCGTTTCTGCCGCGACATGGTGAGCGCCGCATCGGGCGCGGTAGATGCCGCCGGGCAACTGGCCGCCAGACCGCAAGGCAAGGTGCGCGTGAGCGCGCCGACCGCGTTCGCGAAGACCGTGATTCACCCGCTGATTCCCGGCTTTCTGCGCACCTACGACGAAGTCGACCTGCAACTGCTTTTCACCGATCACGACGTCGACCCGCTTGCGGAAGATGTCGATCTGGTAATCCGTCTGACCGAGCATCCTCCGCAAGGGCTCGCGGGACGCAGGTTGGGCGCGGTACGATGGCTGCTGGTTGCATCGCCCGCTTATTTGCGTGAGCGCGGCACGCCGGCGCAGCCGCGCGATCTCCTCAAGCACGATTGCATCTACCTCGGCGAAACTGCCGACGACAACCGCTGGCGCTTTCGTCGTGGCACCGAGACCCAAACCGTCGACGTGAAGGGGCGTTACATTGCCAATCACGCCGGCGCGCGGCTCGAAGCCGCGCAGCAAAATTTTGGCATCGCGAATTTGCCTGAGTTTGCCGCCACTGATGCATTGCTAACCGGCGAACTCGTGCAGGTGCTGCCCGACTGGAAGCTCGAGGCGCGCGCTTACGTGGGCTCGGTGTGGCTCCTGTATCCGCCCAACCGTTTCTTGCCGCCGAAGGTGAGGGCGCTGATCGACTATCTTGTCGAGCATATTCACGAGGCGGCGTAGGCACCGGTCCAACTCGCCGCGCAACGTGCACGCATGCGGTGGCCGTAGAACATCGATTTGGCTGGCACGAAAGACGACCGTAGAATCGCTCGCGCTACCATGACTTATAGCGATCGCAACGACAGAAGCGGTCAGGAGGAGAACGAAGATGACCTTGCGCGAAACCGGGCCGGTTGCGGCGACTGTCTATCGCGGCGAAGCAATCGAGAACACACATATTGCCCATGTCGCGGTGGTTCAGGCCGATGGCCGCCTGCTGTATTCATTCGGCGACCCGTCACGTATCACGCTTGCACGCTCCGCGGCAAAACCCGCGCAAGCCTTGGCCGTGCTGGAAACCGGCGCGCTCGAGCGTTTCGGTTTCGACGAAACCGATCTCGCACTCATGTGTGCCTCGCACAGCAGCGAGGCGCGCCACATCGAACGCGCGCGGCAGATGCTGGCGAAGGCGCAGGTCAGCGAAGCCGATCTGCGTTGCGGCGGTCATCCACCGCTATCTGACGCCGTGTATGTCGATTGGCTGAAACGCGATTTCAAACCGGGCGCGGTATGCAGCAATTGTTCGGGTAAGCACGCCGGCATGCTGGCCGGGGCGCGCTCGATCGGCGCGGCGATTGAGGGTTATGAACTGTCGGAGCATCCGTTGCAGGTACGCGTGAAGCATACCGTCGCCGACGTATGCGACTTGCCCGACGACGCGGTGCAATGGTCGATTGACGGTTGCAATTTGCCGACGCCCGCGTTCGCCCTCGACCGGCTTGCGCGTTTGTTCGCGAAGCTCGCCGCGGCGGAGGATGAGATTGCGGCTTCCTCTGCCACTTCTTCTTCCATTGCGCCACGAACCGCTGCGCTCGCCCGCATCTATCGTGCGATGGCTGCGCATCCGGAATGGGTAGCAGGCGAGGGGCGCTTCTGTACCGCGTTGATGCGGGCGTTCGATGGTGCGCTGATCGGCAAGGTAGGTGCCGACGGTAGCTACGCAATCGGCGTGAGGGCTTCGCGGCGAACTGCGCAGCTCGGCGCCGACGGCGCACTCGGCATAGCGGTAAAGGTCGAGGACGGCAACATCGGCGTGCTGTACGCCGTCGTTGCTGAACTGCTCGCGCGGCTCGATATCGGCAGCCCTGAGCAACGTGCGCAACTGGGCACGTTCCGTGCGCCGCCGATGTTCAACACCATGGGCATTGAAATCGGGCATCTGGCGTTTTCGCTTGCGCTCGAAGCGCATTCACACCGCCAGGCGTGAAGGTACGCAGGGTGGCGCCGGTTACGCGTCGTCTTTCTTGAAGCGATCCTGTACGGCCACCAGTTGATCGTCGCTGGTGGCCACGATCCACAGATGGGCCCGCTCGACCATCAGGCGATTGTGATCCTTTAGCGCGCCCATCGACACGGCGGTTTTCCACGCGACGGGTGCTGCGCGGCTGGTTCTTCCTGATGGTGTGCCGACCAGCAGTGCGTAGGGTCCGAGGGGCAGTGAAACGAACGGCATGGCCGGCTTGATGCGCACGCGCCAGTCGATGAATGGCGAATCACTGAAGAGAAGCGGCGTGGGCAGTCCATGCAGCACGGTGAAGTCATAGAGCGCGAGTTGTTCGCGCATTGGCCCATAGACCTGGCGAATATCGTTGACGAGTGCCGCACGGATTTCGTCGTCGAACATCGCTTCCTGAGTGTAGTGGTCGACTGCTTGCAGCGCGTCGTGCTGATAGGCGCTGAAGATCGCCAGGTCGAGGCAATCGTGAACGGCGCGTTGGACTTCTGCCGCGGAGCCGGCTTCTTCGGGTTTGCCGAGTTGGGCGGCGCGGAGGAAGCGCGCGAGGGCGGCATCCTGGGTTGACGGGCCGGTGACTAGCGGGTCGTCGGCGGCGTCTTTGTCGAGTGGGACGTAGAGGTATTTTTCTGCCGCGAAGCGGGATTTTTTGCCGTCATCAAAGCTGATTTCGCCGGTGGCGCAGTTGATGTAGCGAGTGCCGATGTGGCCGTGTTCCCACACGTAGTTTTTCAGGAAGGGACGCAGGGGGTGGAGTGGGTCTGGTTGTTGCATTTCTGCTTTGCACTCCGTGCGGGTTGGTGGCTGGTTTGGGTATGGTCACATAGAAATTGGGTTTTGTTTGGGGTTTTCTTGATTTTTTTGCCTGCTCGGTGGTTGTTGTTGTGTGCCTGCTTCT
>NZ_JAQQCH010000037.1:0-54162 GCF_046030555.1 Paraburkholderia sediminicola
AACCGCCAATTCTTAGGCGGGTCCCCCGCGCAGTAGCGGCAGTGGCGCATCTGGAGTCCGTGCCCTCGCACATTCAGCGTTAGTGACACAGAACTCATCAGCTCCCACTCCGCACTACATGCGTCGCGGATGGGTATGCACGGGAAACCAGTGGCTTCGTTTGAGCACGGCGGGAGCCATCGGCTTCGCCTCGGCGAAGCGCCCACTGAGCGAAACGCGGGTACGAAAACGTAGTGGATGGTTCTATGAAGTGCGCTTCGGCGCGCGTAGCGTCGCTGGAAGTATGACGGCCTTGTCACTGACGCTGAAGGTGCGAGAGCACGGACTCCAGATGCGCCACTGCCGCTACTGCGCGGGGGACCCGCTTAAGAATTAGCGGTTTGAGCCGCTTTCTCTTGCTTACTTCTCTTTGCGGCGGCAAAGAGAAGTAAGTGCCTGCCCCGCACAGGGGCGACGCTAATAAACCAATAACAATTCAAGGAAAGGCCAACGCCACAAGCGAACAGACAAACAAAGCGCCACGCAGGCAAAAAATCAAGAAAAATCCAACGCCGCAGGCAAACACCGCCCCAAAGCGCCCCGCAAGCCCCCCCTTTAATCAATAGCCCTCCCAGCAGTCTCCCGCATAAACGGCAACGGCAACAACGACACAACCCCACATCCAATCAAATACCAGGCAGGAGCCAAATTACTCCCAGAAACCTGAATCAACCATGTAGCAAAAAACTGCGCAAACCCGCCAAAAATAGAAACACCCAAACAATAAACAATCGACATCCCGGTAGCGCGAATCTCGCGCGGAAACATCTCCGGCAACATGACGATATTGGGCACCGCGGTAAACGCAACAAAAACAGCCAGCACGGCGACGACAGATAACAGCACAGGTACCGTCGGCGACGCATTGATGATCATGAAAGCCGGGTACACGGCAACAATCAGCAAAACACGCGACACCCACAACACCCGCTTACGCCCGACACGATCTGACAGCGCGCCAGCGAACGGCGAACAGATCACCGTCACCACCGCCGCAGTCCACGCGGCCCACAGCGCCGACGACATCGGCAAATGCAGAATCCGTATTGCGTAGGTGGACAGATAAAACAGCACGATATAGTTCGCCGCCGTGCCGCCAATCGTCGTCAACACGCCCGTCGTAATGACACGCGAATGGTCGCGGAACAGCTTGCGCACCGGCTGCGCAACCGGCACCTGCTCCGCCCCGCCCTTGCCGTCCTCAACGCCCGGCAAGGTCTCGTTCAGGTGACGCCGGATATAAATCCCAATCGGCCCCATCGCCATGCCGATCACAAACGGCACGCGCCAGCCCCAGCTCTCCAACGCGGCAGTGGACAGCGCCGCCGCCAGCGCAACGCCAAGCAGCGAGCCACAGACAGTGTTCAACCCCTGACTCACGAACTGCCAGCTTCCGTAGAATCCACGCGTCTTGTCGCTGCCATATTCAAGCAGCAACGATGTCGATGCACCGATCTCGCCGCCCAGCGCAAAACCCTGAATCAATCGCGCAAGAATCACCAGCAGCGGCGCGGCCACACCAATCGCCGCGTAAGTCGGCGCAAACGCGATGATCGCGGAGCCGAGCGTCATCAGCCACAGCGTAAGACTCATCGCCGCCTTGCGGCCGGCACGGTCAGCGTAGGCGCCAAGGAAAATGCCACCCACCGGACGCATGATGAATCCCACGCCGAACGTGCCGACCGCCAGCATCAGTTGCGCAAGCTGCCCTTCAACCGGGAAATACAGCTTGCCGATGATCGTCGCGAAGAAACTGTAGATCGTGAAATCGAAAAACTCGAGGCCGTTGCCGAGCGTGATCGCCGCAATCGCTTTGACGTGACTCGCGCGCCCGGCATGCGCTGTCGACACGTTCTGCATGTTCAACGCGTCGGCGCCCGCGGGTTGCGGTGTAGCGGAATAGTCCATCTTCGTCTCCATGGTGTCCTTCCTGCTGATGCGCGGCTCTGCGGCTTTGTGCGCCTGAAAGCAATACGCGGCCTGACTGGCCCCCACATAGCCTTGAAGGCCTCAATGGCCTTCGTGACCTTTGGAGCCCGGCACGGCGTCAGTTCAATCCGATTCCGCCTGCCTCAGACAAGAAACGTCTGCGCGAGCCGCACCCAATAAGCCGCGCCGGTCGCGAGGCAGTCGTCGTTGAAGTCGTAACCCGGGTTGTGGACCATGCAGCCGCCCTCGCCGTCGCCATTGCCGATGATCAGGTAGCTGCCGGGGCAACGCTCGAGCAGGAACGCGAAATCCTCGCTGCCGGTCAGCGGCTGCATGCCGGCAATCAAGCCGTCTTCGCCGAGCCAGTCGAGCGCTACTTGCCGGGCAAGATCGGTCATGTCCACGTCGTTGACGAGCACCGGATAGCGGCGCTGATAATCCACATGCGCCCGCGCGCCGAACACGGCCGCCTGCCCGCACGCAACCGCCGTGATGCGCTCCTGCAAATGGTCACGAACCTCGGGCCTCAGCGCACGCACGGACAAGCGCATCTCCGCGGTCTCGGGAATCACGTTCGGGGCTTCGCCCGCGTGAATCGCGCCGACCGTGATGATCGCCATATCGAGCGGTGCGATATTGCGCGAGACGATGGTCTGCAACGCCAGCACGATCTGCGCGCACACCACCACCGGATCGACAGCCTTATGCGGCACTGCGCCGTGACCGCCGCGACCGGTGACCTTGATGATCACCGTATCGGACGACGCCATGAACGAGCCCGGCAGAAAACCGAACTTGCCCGTCGGGAAGCCCGGCATGTTGTGCATCGCGAACACGGCGTCGCACGGAAACGTGTCGAACAGGCCGTCTTCGAGCATTTTTTTTGCGCCGGCCTGGCCCTCTTCGGCAGGCTGAAAAATCAGATTCAACGTGCCGTCGAAATTCCTTTCCTGCGCCAGATGCTTGGCGGCAGCCAGCAGCATCGCCGTGTGGCCGTCGTGGCCGCATGCGTGCATCTTGCCGGGCACCGTGCTCGCATACGGCAGACCGGTCGTTTCGTGGATCGGCAATGCGTCCATGTCGGCGCGCAGGCCGAGTTTGCGCGTGCCATTGCCGACTTTCAATTGGCCGACGACGCCGGTTTGACCCAGCCCGCGATGCACCGTGTAGCCCCACTCCTGCAAGCGCTCGGCGACCAGGTCGCCGGTGGCGAACTCTTCGTAGGCAAGCTCTGGCTGCGCATGGATGCGATGGCGCAGCGCGATCATTTCGTCTTCGAGTTCGGCGATGCCCGCCGGGATAGCCATGGTGTTCACGATGTCGTCTCCGTCTATGAATGCGTGGACCCAGCATAGCGACGCCGATTTTCCAGCGGCAGGCGTAAAATCGTTGTGGCAGCAACCAGCGGTTGCCACCTTTCTACGGGTTTTCCAGATGAAACTGCATCAGCTCAGCACCTTAGCGGCCATTGCGGATACCGGCAGTATCCGGGCCGCTGCCCGGTCGCTTGAGCTTTCGCCGGCTGCCGTGACCAAGGCCATGCGCGAACTGGAGGCGGATCTGCACGCACCGTTGCTGGTGCGTGGCGCGAGCGGCGTGGCGTTCACCGAGTTCGGGCGCGCGCTGGTCGTGCATGCGCGGCTGGTGCTCGGCCAGTTGCAACGCGCGGAAGCGGAGATTGAAGCAATGCGCGGTGCGGCGGCCGGCAAACTGTCGATCGGCGTCACGCCCTGGGTCGCGTTGACGTTTCTGCCGCCAACGGTGCAGCGCTTCCGGCAGCGCATGCCGGAAGTTCAGTTGGAATTCTTCGAGGGTCTGCTGGCCGTCGTTCAACCGCGCTTGCGCGACGGCAGTCTCGACTTTTCGATTGGCCGTCCACCGCCTGCTTCGCCGCAATCGGAGTTTCACAACGTCCCGCTGTTTTCGACGCACTCGGCCGTGGTGGCGCGGCGCGATCATCCGAAGGCGGGTTGCCGCACGCTGCTCGAACTGGAAGACGCCGAATGGGTGTTGAACTGGGACCCGGCAAGCCGCGAGTCGATCTCGGACAATCTGTTCCGCAAGCGTGGCATGAAAGTACCGCACACGATCCATCTCGCGCACTCGCTCGCGGTCGTGCTCGGCCTTCTCGCGCGGACGGACATGCTCAGCATTTTTCCGTGGCCGCTCGTCGAGGTGAGCCTCGCGAAGGAAAATCTGTGGGCGCTGCCGCTGCGCGAAACAGTGGATGAAACGATCGTCAGCATTACCTCACGCCGCGGTGCGCCGACAAGTCCGGCGGCTACGTGTTTTCTCGATTGCCTGCGTGAAGTGATCGACGAAGGAGCGCGCTCACAGGACCCCGAACTGCGTCGCCTGTTTCATTCGATCGAACTGCTGCTGTAGCAACGTGGCGCGATAAAGTGCCCGGTAATGTGGCCTGGTGGCATGACGCAATTCGTCGAACGAGATGTCGTCCGCGTCTCACAGCCTCGTGTTCAGACAGGCGATGCATGCATGTCGCTCATCGCCAGATACGCGGGCTGTAAGCTGAATCGCATGCAGGCCCACTATGCTTCGAGTGCGCAGCGGCGCGCCGCCCTGCGCTCACTCCGTGCCGACCATGAAGCAGATTCCGCCCAACAACGAAGCCGACTACGACTTACAGGTGCCCGGCGCATCAGCGCAACGCGTTGGCGAGAGCGATAACGACAGCGCCCCGCTCGATCCGTCCCATCATCGTGCCCTCGCTAAAGCCAGACGCGCCGATGGCGACGAACTGGGCGCCGTCGCGCATCTGATCGCGGCCCACACGCTGGACGCCTACGCCGCTGAGGAAGCCGGCGCCGGCACCTCGAATCTCTGCGATGTCGCGACAGGCTATTTCATGACAGGTGACCATGTGATCGCCGAATACTGGTACCGCCTCGTTCTGACGCTCGATCCGCATGTCGCGGTTGCCTGCCAGAATCTGGCGGCCATTCTCGCAAGCGTGGGAGACACGGCTGAAGCCGCCGCGTACCGGGACCGTGCCTATCGGATTCAGCGCGTCTTTGTCGAGGGAACCGGCGCTCAGCAGCGTCGCGTGTTGATCCTCTGCGCGGCACACACGTCCGGCAATGTCCCGTTCGAGGCACTGCTGCCCGGCACGACCTGCTGCCGCATCAAGTACGCGATCGACTATGCCGCCGACGAAGAAGACCACCAGTTGCCGGCCTACGACCTCGTGTTCAACGCGATTGGCGATGCGGATGTTGCCGCACCGCTCGCCGCGCGGCTCGCCCGCTTCGTCTCGCACTGCGCGCGGCCCGTGCTCAATCCGCCCGCCGCTGTCGCCCGAACCCAACGGCACCGTACCGCGAGCCTGTTCGAAGGGCTGCCGGACGTGCAGGTGGCGCCTTGCGTGCAGAGCGATGCCGCGCCGGCTTCACGCGCCGCGCTTGAAGCCCTGCTTGCGGAGGCTGGCATCGACTTCCCGGTTCTGGCGCGTCCGGCGGCTACGCACGGCGGCGAGGGACTAACGTTATGCGCGAGTCTCACCACGCTCGAAGCGTGGCGGTCGGCACAAGTCGGGGGTTCCTATCTGGCGGCGTTTCGCGACTATCGCAGCGCCGACGGCTTCTACCGCAAATATCGGGTCATTTTTGTCGACCGGGAGCCGTTGCCTTACCACCTGGCAATTTCGCCGCACTGGATGGTGCACTACTACTCTGCCGATATGGAACAGCATCCGTGGAAGCTGGAGGAAGAGCGGCGCTTCCTCGACAATCCGCATGCCGCGCTCGGCGAACGTGTGATGCATGCCATTGCGGCAATCGGCAGGCGGCTCGATCTCGACTACGGAGGCATCGACTTCACGGTGCTGCCCGGAGGACAGGTACTGGTCTTCGAAGCGAACGCAACCATGCTCGCGCACTTCGAGCGCGAGTCCGGCACCCTCGCCCATAAAAATCCGTGCGTGCAACGGATCGTCGATGCATTCGAACGGATGATGTCGCGTTATCCGCCGGCCTGAATGCTGGCCCCTTACTGGCCTGTTACCGGCTATTGACTCGATAAATGCTGGTTCAGATACGGCACGAAGCCGTTTTGCGTCGGTGCGATCTGCTTGACGCAATCATCGTAGTCAGCGCCTTGCGCGCGATCAGGACCATACATGCCACGGCACTGCGCATACAGTGTGATCGTCGCCCCGCTGCCCTTGGCCACGCGCGTGGCGGAATAGACCGCCTTGCCCGAGCGGCTCGGAACATCGGTCTCGATCGCTGCCGCATCCACGCGAACGATCGATGTGGAAGAATGCGCCGCCACGTAGTCTTTCGCGAGCGACCACGCCTTGTCGCACTGCGTCTGATCCGCGCACGCAACAGAGGCGTTACGCTGCGCGGTATCGAGCAGGCTCTCGGAGCGGGTAAAGTCGCGCGCCTGCGCCTCCTCCTTTTCGGCGGACATGCAGCCACTTAGGGCAAGCGCGGCAAGCGTAATAGCGATAGTTGTTTTCACAGGTTGAAGATCCGATGGCGAATTCCGGTGAGGATTATAGTCGCCCTCAACAGACACTCGCAGTTCGGAACAGCCATCGGAAAGCGACCGTCTCGGTGATGCCCCTCACCGCTCACCGCCCGCAAAACTTTCGTTATGCTTGCGCGGCTAAGGCACATCACCAGGTTCCGTCACTCAGGCGCATCGCCGCCCGGTCATCACACAGCCTCAAGCCGCGTAGCCGACCACGCCCTTAATCTCCAGAAAGTCCTCGAGACCGAATTCGCCGTACTCGCGGCCATTACCCGATTGCTTGAAGCCGCCGAACGGCGCATCGGGACTGTAGTCCGCGTAGTTCAGATAGATCGTGCCGGTACGCAGGCGCTTCGCCACAGCATGCGCGTGCTCGATCGAGGCGGATTGCACATAGCCCGCGAGACCATAGAGACTGTCGTTGGCCATTGCGATCGCCTCATCTTCAGAGTCGTAGCCGAGGATCGATAGCACCGGCCCGAAGATCTCTTCACGCGCGATCGTCATGTTCGGCGTAACGTTGCCGAAAACCGTCGGACGCACGAAATAACCCGCCTTCAATCCTTCAGGACGGCCCGGGCCACCGGCCACCAGTGTGGCGCCCTCTTCAACACCCACGCCGATCAACCGCTGGATCTTGTCGAACTGCTGCTCGCTGATAACAGGCCCAAGATCGACGCCCTTCGCGTCAGCGGGACCGACGACCAGGGCTTCAGCGGCTTCCTTCGCATACACCAACGCTTCGTCCAGGCGTGCGCGTGGCACGAACATGCGCGTAGGCGCATCGCACGACTGGCCGCTGTTGTCGAAACATGCACGCGCACCGCGCATCACTGCCTGCTTCAGATCGGCATCTTCGAGAATCAGGTTGGCCGATTTACCGCCCAGTTCCTGATGGACGCGCTTGACGGTATCCGCCGCGGCCTTTGCAACCTGCACGCCCGCACGCGTCGAGCCGGTGAACGACATCATGTCGATGTCCGGGTGACGCGACATCGCCTCGCCTACCGTGGCGCCTTCGCCATTGACGAGGTTGAACACGCCGGCCGGCACACCCGCTTCGTCGAGGATCTCGGCGAAGATGATGCCGGAAAGCGGCGCCAGTTCCGAAGGTTTGAGCACCATCGTGCAGCCGGCCGCGAGCGCGGGCACGACCTTGGTGGCGATCTGCAAGGCCGGCCAGTTCCATGGCGTAATCAGCCCGCACACGCCGACCGCTTCCTTGCGGATCAGAATGCTGCTCTTCACGTACTCGAACTCGAAGGTATCGAGCGTGCGGATCATCGCCTCCAGATGCGCAACGCCGGTCCACGCCTGCGCGTCGTTCGCATATTGCAGCGGTGCGCCCATCTCACGGCTGATCGCATGCACCATGTCGTCGTAGCGCTTGCGGTAGACGTCGAGGATCACTTGCAGCAAATCGATTCGCTGCGCGATCGTGGTCTCGCTGTAGGCAGCAAAGGCACGTTTCGCGGCCGCCACGGCGCGGTCGACGTCGGCCGCGCCGCCGAGGGAAATCTGCGCGAACGCGGCGGCGGTGGACGGATCGATCACGTCGAGTGTGGCGGCGTTGGCCGGGTCTTGCGGGTCGACCCATTGGCCGTCGATATAAAACTGCCTGGCGTGTTGCAGTTGCATGGCTTAGTCCTTTACATGAATTGTGTTAGGTCAGACGGTGGGCCGCAAATCGCACCCGCGGCAGTATCGAATGCTTTACATCGACGCCGCTCAATCTGAATGTCTTCAAATCGAAATTCATCGCTACGCAGCTTTGGCTCAGACTCCGGTTCTGCTTCGATTCCGTCATCGAATCACTCGTCTTTGAATCACTCGTCTTTGAATCACATCAACCAGGAGAGACACATGAGCACCCTCACTTTCACCCGCATCGACGCTAAAGGCCCCGGCGCTTCGGGCCTGAACCCTGCCCTGCACGATCCCGCCGACGTCATTCTGGAAGGCGCCAAGGCACCGCACGCCCTCAATGCCTTCTCCGATGCGACCAACATGCTGTCCGCCGGCGTATGGCAATGCGATGCGGGCACGCTGAAGCTGGCCGACCTGCCGATCCACGAAGTCTGCGTGCTGATCGAAGGCGAAGTCGTCATCACCAGCGACGACGGCCGCAGCGACCGTTATGCCGCCGGCGACGCCTTCATCCTGCACAAGGGCTTCTCGGGCACGTGGCACATGCCGGTGGCGACCAAGAAGTACAGCATCGTGTACTGCGGTTGATTCAACCTGCATCACACCGTTGCTTCAACAAGAACCGCACCCCTTCATAAGGTGCGGTTTTTTTATTCTGGCGGCAATGAATAAAAAAGCCGCCAGGTACATCGATCACGACTACAGCAACTACAACGGCGGCTACATCGGGAAGCCCAGCGCCTTGATCGAATTGATCCAGAGACGCCGCCAGCCACCGCGATCGTCGGCGCCGTCGAATGCGTTAAAGGTAATCTTCGCGGCGATCCAGCGCAGCGGTTCCGGCGGAATGTACGACGGCCCTTTGCGCGAAATATCCAGCGACGTAATCAGCGTATCGCGATTCCACAGCATGTCGAGACCCATCTTCGCGCCGAAGCGGCTACCCGCCACGCCAAAGCCCGTATAACCCGCGACGAACACGCTCTTGCCGCCGTGATAACGGCGCGCGAACACGGCGCCACGGGAACAGTAGTCGATCGGACCGCCCCATGCATGCGTGAAGCGCACGTCGTCCAGTTGCGGGAAGGTGCGATAGAACGCTTCGGCAAGCTTGTAGTAAGTGCTCTCGTCACGATCCGCAGCCGGATTCGGATCGCCGCCGAAGTGATAGCTCACACGGCCACCGAAAATAATCCGGTTGTCTTGGGTGAGACGGAAATAATTGAGCTGTGTACGCGTATCGTAGATGCCCTGACGATTATTCCAGCCGATGCGCGCCATCTGTTCGTCGCTCAAAGGCGCGGTCGCGATGATGTGATCGCGCACCTGCATCACGCGGCGCTTGATGTCGGTCACACCGACGTCCGCCGTGCCGGTGCCGAGCAGTACGCGCGGCGTTTCAATGCGGCCCGCCTGCGTATGCACGATCATCGTCGCGCCGAGATCTTCCATACGCGTGATCGGTGAGTGTTCATGCAAACGCACGCCGAGTTTCAGCGCGGCCGCTTTCAGGCCCCACGCGAGTTTCGCCGGATGAATCGTGCCGCTTCGATTGCGCGACCACATCGCGCCCGCGAACAACGGTGAATCGAGTTGTTCTCGTGCGCCTTTACTATCGAGCAACACGACGTCATGGCCGTGTGCGACGTGCAATTCGTAATCGCCTTTCAGATGATCGAGATGGCCCGGATCGACGGCAACCGTCATCTCGCCATTCCATTCGACATCCGCTTCAATGCCGTAACGCGTCAACGATTCCTTGAAGCCGTCGAGGTTCTCCTGGCCCAGCTTTTCCAGCACGTCGAGGTCTTGCGGAAAAACCCGCGTCGCATTCGGCAGACCATGCATCACCGAGGTGGAAATGATCCCGCCCGGACGGCCCGACGCGCCGTAGGCCACCTTCCCCGCTTCGACCAGCACGACGTCGAGCGAAGGATCGGCTTCTTTCGCCTGAATCGCTGCCCACAAACCGGTAAAGCCACCGCCAACCACCACCAGATCCGCCGACGTCGGACCGATCAATTCCCGTTCGACAGCCGGCGCGCGCGGATTGTCCAGCCAGAACGGAAACAGCTTTACACCTTCAAACGCGCGCTTTACTGACTCGCTCATCTTGTTTGCCTACTCAACTTGAATACCATTGCATTTACCGCGTGACGGTTGCTTCAGTGCAGCTTTGGTGTTGCTTCAGTGCTGCCCCGGTGCGGCCTCGGTCCCGCCTGACTACGCCTGACCCGACAGCCCCGAAACGCACTATTCAACCCGCGTCCTGCGTGTCCAGGACTTCTTCGCGTTCGCGCTCGCGTTGCGCAGCGCGCCGCTGCGCTTGCGCTTGCGACGCTGATTGCGATTTCGCTTGCGCCTCCAATTGCGGCCCGTCAGCCTTAAGCTTAGTCGCCGGCACCACCGGATGCACGGTCACATTGCGTTGCGAACCGCTACGCAACCAGCGGCGCCCACGCGGCCCATACACGCCGTCCGGTTCAGGAAAGCATTGCAGCAAGCCGATATACAACGCGCAGGCAAGCGTCAGCGAAACCGGCATGCTAATGTCGAGACCACCGGCGAGCTGCCCGAGCGGACCGACGAACTGATCCGGGAGATTGACGAAACACAGACCCACTACAGCGCTCGGAATCCACGCGCCCATCGCGCGCCAGTTCCAGCCGTGCTTGAACCAGTAGTGACCGCCGCGGCCGCCGCGATTGAACACCTGCAGATCGTCGGACAGATAGAAACCGCGCCGCGTCACGAAGCCAATGATCATGATCACCATCCACGGGCAACTGCAGACGTTGATCAACACTGAAAACGTCGACACGCTCTCAACCAGATTGAATGCGAAACGGCCAAGAAAAATGAAGCCGATTGCCAGGCTGCCGATCAGCAGCGTGGCGCGCACGCGGTTCAGAAACTTGGGAAACATGCTCGACATATCGAGCCCGGTGCCATAGAGCGCAGTCGTTCCCGTCGACATCCCGCCGATAATCGCAATCAGGCACACCGGCAGGAAGAACCAGTTCGGCGAGATCGCCAACAGACCGCCCACGTAGTTATTCGACGCGATGAAATCCGGTGCCTTGCTGGCGATGATCGTTGCGGTAGCGAGACCGAAGAAGAACGGCACGAAGGTGGCCAGTTGCGCGAGCATCACCGCGAGGATCGTGCGCTTCTTCGGCGTGTTCTGCGGAATATAGCGGGCCCAGTCGCCGAGCGTACAGGCGAACGACACCGGATTGCTCATTGCAACCAGCACGGCACTCACGAACGCCGGCCAGAAACCCACCGAGCCAAGCGCCACCTTGCCGGCGTACGCGCTATTGAACGGCCCGGCGAACGCCGCAATGCCGACCACGAACAGCAGACTCGCCGCCCACACAGCGATCTTGTTGACCCACAGCATGAAGCGGAAACCATAGACGCAGACGGTCAGCACCAGCACCGCAAAGAGACCGTACGCGAAGCTCAGCGTCATCCAGTTGACCGGCAGGCCGAGCAGATGATTCGCGCCGCCCACCAGCGCGTCGCCCGAACTCCATACCGCCAGCGAGAAAAACGCGACCGCGGTCAACACCGCAAGAAAAGAGCCGACGATCCGGCCATGAATACCGAAATGCGCACCCGACGAAACCGGATCGCTCGTGCCGTTGCGCGGACCGAACAGACCCATTGGTGCAAGGATGCACGAACCGATCACCACGCCGAGCACGATCGAATAAACGCCTGCCTTGAATGACAGACCGAGCAGCACCGGAAAACTGCCGAGCACCGATGTGGAAAAAGTATTGCAGCCGCCGAACAGCAAGCGGAACAGATCGATTGGCCGCGCATAACGCGAGCGATCCGGAATGCGTTCAAAACCGAATGTTTCGACTTGGGTGATGCTGTTACTGCTCATTGTCTCCGACTCCTGTAACGGCCAGGTCAATCACAATGGCTCGCCACGGGGATGCGGCGTCCACTTTTCTCTGATGTCTGGACGTCACTGTAAAGACAATCGGCGCGGGCAAAAATATCGCCCGCCCAACCTTTACTTCGATCCCGGGCGATGTAACCTGAAACGCCCGTCCCATAATACTTCCCGGATGTGCCGAAAGGCCGTGTGGGGACCTTCTTCGACCCGTGTACCGCGCAAACGTCGAAGCAAATCGCGAGAATGCGCGCTTCAAACCGGACTTGTCTGGCGCGCCTGACGTCGCCGCTTCGCAGCGGCGACAGTGGGCAGCGGCACCGGCACCGCGCCGGACATACCGTGCTCGATCAGAAAATCGCGGAACAGCCCGGCGACATGCGGCAGGCGTTTATCGGACACATGCATCACGTACCAGTCGCGCTCGATCGGATTGGCGGGCAAGGGCAACAACGCCAGCAAGCCGGCCTGAAATTCCAGCGAGCACGCGTGCAGCGACAGAAACGCGATGCCCAGGCCCGCCTCGACCAGTTGCTTGATCGCCTCGTTGCTCGAGAGCTCGGAGCCGATGTGAAGTTTGTGGCCCGCGAGTCGAAACAGATTCTCGACAGTCGAGCGTGTGCCCGAACCCCGCTCCCGCACGAACAGATTCGCGGTTTGCAGATCGTCCAGCGACAGGCGCTTTTTCTTCATCAGTGCATGGGCAGGCGAAGCAACGAACGCCATTGGATGCTTTGCAAATGCGGTAGCCACCGTGCGTAATTCGCGCGGCGCGCTGCCCATTACCGCGAGATCGATTTCGTGCGTGGCCAGCATGCGGATGATGTCGGCGCGATTGCCGACCTTGAACTGCACCTTCACTTGCGGGCGCAACTCGGTGAAGCGCACCAGAAAAGGCGGGATCAGATATTCCGCAGTGGTGATCGCTCCGATGCGCAGCGTGCCGCCCTGCTCGCCTTGCAACGCGGCGAGATCGTCCGCCGCGCCGTTCCAGAGATCGAGGATTTCCAGCGCATAGCGCGCGAGGATCTCGCCCGCCGCGGTCAACTGCACGCCACGGCCCACCCGCTGCAACAGCGGCGCGCCCGCAGCCTCTTCGAGCAGGCGCACCTGAAGCGACACCGCCGGCTGCGTCAGCTTCAGTTCTTCGGCCGCACGCGAGACACTGCCGAGCTTCGCGATCGTATGCAAGGTTTTCAATTGACGGAACGTGGCGGCTTTTAACATAAGTGAAAACCTATATGTTCTGTATAAACATTAAATTGTGCTGCGGTTTCCGTCGATTCTATACTGACCCTGACAGATGAGGCCGATGAATACCGGGTATAGCCCGCGAACGCTTTCACCGGCTCTGCACGGATAACTTCAGGAGGATAGGGATTATGGCCGCAAACGATCAGCAAACACCCTCTGACGCGCAATGCACACAGCACATGCTGCATACGGCAGAAGCGGAGGCAGAAGCGGAGCAAGTGGCATCGGCGGAAAAAGCGGCACAAGCGGCGCATCGCGTCGTGATCGTCGGCGGCGGTGTCGGCGGGCTAGGGCTCGCGACACGGCTGTCGGAAACGCTCGGCCGTGCCGGCCTCGCGCAGATCGTCCTGGTGGATCGCTGGCCGACGCACTTCTGGAAGCCCTTGCTGCATGAAGCCGCGTCGGGCCAACTCGATCCGGCCACGCATCAACTGCAATACGCGGTGCAGGCGCAACGGTATGGCTTCGAATTCGAACAGGGCGAACTTGCCGCGCTCGATCGTACGAACCGTCATGTCACGTTGAACGCGCTCCACGATGCCGACGGCCGCGAAATCCTGCCGTCACGGCAGCTTGCATTCGATACCCTGGTCCTGGCAATGGGCAGCGTCACGCAATATTTTGGCGTGCCCGGCGCGGCCGAACACGCGTTGCCGCTCGAATCGGTCGCGCATGCGGAGGCGTTTCGCCGCAGGCTGCTCGATGCCTGTCTGCGTGCGAACCATGCGCGCCGCGCGCGGACCGCCGAGGCGGACACGCCGGTGTCGATCAACATCATCGGCGCTGGCGCAACAGGCGTTGAGCTCGCCGCAGCGTTGCGCGATACGGTGCGCCTGCTGAACCGGTATAGCCCCTTTTCGCTCGATCCCGTGCGGGACTTCCGTATCCGTCTGATCGAAAGCAGCGAGCGCGTGTTGCCCGCACTGTCTGAAACGATCTCGGCGCGGGCGCAAAAGATGCTCGGCAGTCTTGGTGTCGACGTATTGAACGCAACGCGCGTCACCGAAGTGCGCGCCGACGCCGTGCTGACAAATGAAGGCGCGCCGCTCGCCAGCGATATCGCTATCTGGACCGCCGGCATCGCGGGGCCGCCGGTATTGCGCACGCTGGACGGCATCGCGGTGAATCGCAACGCACAGGTGCAGGTGAGCCGCACACTGCAATGCACGAACGACGCGAATATATTTGGACTCGGCGATTGCGCGGCCTGCCCTTCTTCTGAGAACGCCGACGCGTTTCTGGCGCCACGCGCCCAGGTCGCGCACCAGCAGGCGCTGTTTCTGGCGCGTGCGCTGAAATGCAGGATTGCGGGAGAGCCCCTACCTGAGTTCGTCTATCGCGACGCCGGCACGTTGGTCGGCTTCGGCCGCGAAGGCACGATCGGCAGCCTGAGCAACAGCTTGCTGACGCAGCCGGTGTTCGTCGACGGCTGGCTGGCGACCGCGGTCTACAAGCTCATCTATCGCCGCCACGTCATGACGTTGACAGGCTTCGCACGCATGGCGCTCGATTCGGCGAGCCACTGGTTGCGCCGACGCGTGCATCCGGTGATCCGGCTGCATTGAGAACCTTCGAATAGCGCACGAGCCGAACTCCGCCCGGGATTCGGCTCGTGCGCATCACGGCCTGCATGTCGCGCTACTCGATCTGAAAAGCGTCCGCCATCGCGCGCGTGCTGCCGGGCGCCGGACACGGCTGCGGGTACTGGCTGTCAGGCACATTCATGCAGCCCCACGCGCGCGCGGCAGCGAGTTCGCGCTTTACCTCGTCACGCGTTTTTCCCCGTGACACCTGCGGCACCTGGGGGACCTGAGCCACTTGCGGCGCCAGCCCCACCTGCGAAGCCGGTTGAGGCTCTGGTGCTGCGGGACCACGCAGGCCCTGCACCCGCGGCTTCCGCAACACCGGCTCGTGAGATTGATAGAACTCATAAGGCCCCGGCGTCGGTTCGCGCAACGGAATAGTGTCGACGGCCACCGCTGCACTCACACAGGCGCAACTCAGCGCAAATCCTGCCAACCACATTGCATTTCGCACGTTCGGTTCTCCGTTTGACTGAGCTTGCATGCTAGCCATGGCCTGCTGCACAAACATGAGCGACGCATGACAAATCCGTCATCCGCGCCAGGTATCCGCGCGATACGCGCTTAAGGGCGCATGACGGAATTGTCATGTTTTTTTCATCTTGATATCGGAGACGCATTCATACGATGGTGTTCCCGACTTTGAACCCGAATCCCATGCGACCTGCGCGCCCAATGCGATACGTGACAATGCGAGCTTCGGCCATACGATCCTATGTGTCGCAGTTCAAGACACGGCTCTCCTCGTGCAAAGTCGAGACACTCTCTCTGGCGGCAAGTCTGACGGTCATCGCGATTGGCTCCTTCGCGTTCTGGCTAAGCCAGCCCACTCACCTGTTCAACGGCAACTCATCGCCTTCTGTCGCCGCAAGCGCAACGTCAATGACTCGGAGCAGTCCGTCGCTCACGCACGGCTTGCTTTTGCTCGAACTGTTTTCCGCCATGCAGCGCAACTCCCCAAAACTAACGTCCCTACGTGGCGCAGGCGCAAATGAGCGCTGCGAACCGTGGGGTTCTTCAGCAACGTCGCCCACTTCCAGCGAAGCCCGCGCGCGTAACGGACGCAACTACCATCCAGGCGCACGCTGACACCTCCAACAGCCTGCCAGGATGAGGCCGGGCCGCCAATCCCCCCCTCTTTCGACTCATCGGAATGAAAGCAGCCTTTAATAACATCATGGTATAAGTAATACATACATTCAGGATGCCATGACAAATGTGCCTATCAGATTTCAGCGACTGTTCATCTCAAAAAATAGCCCCCGATTCGATACCGGTCCAATGCAGGCCTGACTATATGAAAACAGATTTCCATTCGATTCTTCTTTCGCCGATCGCGCCGTTAGCAGTCCACGGTAAATTCATTCGTATCCGCGCAACCGCATCGGCAGATTCAGTCCCGATAGCCGGATTCACGCGCGACAACCTGAACCGCATCACGCATCAATGCCACCTCGATCGGCGCAATCAATACATGCAGCTCGATACCGCAGGCGTTCATCCACGCGTGTCATCGCAGAGGGCGCACCCACTCGCTCGCGTCTAGCACCGCTCACGGCGCCAGACGCGGCGCTGCCCGCCCGGCTCTCGCATGCCCACCGTTAGCGCGGCGCGGCGGGCGTCACCAAGAGAAAGACCATGCGAATTCTGATCGTCGAAGACGAAGCGAAAACCGGTATCTACCTCCAGAAGGGTCTGACAGAAGCGGGGTTTGTTGCCGATTGGGTGGAAGACGGCGTGACCGGCCAGCATCTCGCCCTGACCGAAGACTACGACCTGATCATTCTCGACGTGATGCTGCCCGGCCGGGACGGTTGGACTGTACTGAAAAATCTGCGCCACATACGTTCCACACCGGTATTGCTGCTCACCGCACGTGACGACCTGGACGACAAGGTACGCGGCCTCGAAATGGGTGGCGACGATTACCTGGTCAAACCCTTCGACTTTGCGGAACTACTGGCACGCGTCCGCTCCATCTTGCGGCGTGGCCATGCGCGCGATTCCGCTTCGCTGCACGTCTCGGATCTGGCACTCGACCTGACGCGCCGCAAGGCCACACGTCAGGGCAATACGATTCTTTTGACCGCCAAGGAGTTCGCGCTGTTATGGCTGCTGATGCGCCGCCACGGTGAAATCCTGCCGCGCTCGACTATCGCCTCGCAGGTGTGGGACATGAATTTCGACAGTGACACCAACGTGGTCGATGCCGCAATCCGACGCGTGCGCGCGAAGGTCGACGACAACTACGAACCGAAGTTGATCCACACGGTGCGCGGCATGGGCTACGTGCTCGAAGAACGCAGCGGCGCGCCACGATGAGATGGCGCATGCCCTGCTCTATCCTTGCACCGCGGGCGCTATGGCTAGCAAAGCCGTTAGCGTCGCTCGTGCCACATACCTTGAGGGCACGGCTCTCGATCCTGTTTGCGGTATCGACCTCGCTATTGCTCGTATTCAACGGCGTATTGCTGTACCACGGCCTGAAGACGCGTCTCGACTCGACCTCAGCGCGCGAAATGACTTCGACGCTCACCGCCCTGCAACTGAGTCTGCAAAAGATGTCCGGATTCGACGCGGTTCGCGCCGATCGCCAAATCTGGTATGACCATCTGCACGGTCACCAGAATCTCGACATCGGATTGTTCGATGCGTGTGGCGTGCCGCTCGCCCGCACCAACGGCTACTGGCCAAACGCCGAGTCGCTGGCGGTGCACGCCGGGTCTGCCCCCGTACAGGTGAAGGTGGAAGGCAGGCCAATGCGTTTCCTGGTAGCCATGGCGCCGCTCGGCGGCCTATCCGGCGCGCGCGTGCGCGTGGTCGTGCAATACGACGCCAGCGCCGAAGGCGCCTTGCTAAGCGCCTACGCACTCAATGTGTTGTTCGTGAGCGTGATCGGCACGCTGGTGAACGCACTGCTGGCCTGGTGGATCGCGCGTTTCGGCTTGCGGCCGCTGGCCCGTCTGACCGCCCGCGCCGAGCAGATCTCCAGCAGCCGCCTTGCCCGGCCGTTGCCCGAGAGTGACATGCCCGGTGAACTCAAGGAATTGAGCCATGCCTTCAACCGCATGCTCGCGCGACTGCACGAATCCTTCACACGTCTCACGCAGTTCTCGTCCGACCTCGCGCACGACATGCGCACGCCGCTGACCAACTTGCTGGCTGAAGCGCAAGTTGCACTTTCACAACCCCGTTCCGCCGACGATTACCGCGCGGTGATCGAGTCGAGCGTGGACGAATTCCAGCGCCTGTCGCGCCTGATCGACAGCATGCTGTTTCTCGCCCGCACCGATAGCGCACAACGCCGCTTGTCGCTGCAACAGCTGGACGCGCGTAGCGAAGCGTTGCGGGTCGCGGGCTACTACGAGAGCATGGCCGCGGACGCCGGCGTGGAGATCGTCGTCACGGGCAATGCGAGTTTTGAAGGCGACGTGCTGCTCGTGCAGCGCGCGCTGAGCAATCTGGTTTCGAATGCATTGACGCACGCGCCGCGCGGCAGCATGGTGGAACTGCATTGCACCGAGCAAATCCGCTACGCCCAACTATCCGTATCCGACAGCGGCGCAGGCATCGCCGAGCCGCATCTGACAAGAATTTTTGACCGCTTCTACCGTGTCGATCCGGCGCGCTACAACTCGGCGCGCGGCACCGGGCTCGGCCTTGCCATTGTCAGGTCGATCATGAACGAACACCAGGGCGAATGCAGCGTCGAAAGCGTCCCGCATGTGCACACCACATTCAGTCTGCGCTTTCCGAAGCAACCCACCGCCTTGCCGACGATTAAGGTGCAGAGACGAAGACTCCGAAAAAGGCAGGAAAGTCCGGAAAAATGACGGAATTATCATCCCGTCATCACCATCGCCTCATGCCTCTCCGTGCAGAATGAGTCATACCGGAATACAACTTCGGTATGCCAATCATTCACGGAGAGATAGATGACATCGAAACGAATTGTTCTCGCCACCCTTCTCGCCAGCGCACTGTCCACATCCGCGCTGGCCTACAACGACGACCGCATCTCCGCACCGGACGACCCGAACCGGATCGCGCCGCCGTGGTCGAAGAACGTGCCCACCACGCAACCGCGCCAGATCGGGAAAACACGCGCGCAAGTCCGCGAGGAGCTGATCGAAGCGCAACGCGCGGGGATCATCCCAACCACTGAGGCTGATTACCCGCCGAGCCAGCGAACCATCAACGCGAACCGTGCCCGCTACCAGATTAGTGAGCGTTATTGGGCCAGCAAGGACTGAAGCGAACGCAACGACACAAGGAGCGTCACCGATGACCTACCCTCAGCGCATGCTAGTCGAAAACCTCGCATGGTCCGACGAAATCAACACCCGGGACCCCGCTTACTTCGAGCGCCTCGCCAGCGACCAGCGGCCCAACGTGTTATGGCTCGGCTGCTCCGACAGCCGTGTACCCGAAGCCGTCACACGCGCAATGCCAGGTGAGATCTTCGTGCATAGAAATATCGCGAACCTGGTCTGCGAGCACGATGACAGTCTCGTGAGCGTGCTGGAATATGCCACCGTCGTACTACGCGTGCAGCACATCGTCGTATGCGGCCATCATTGCTGCGGCGGTGTGCAAGCGGCGTTGCGACCACCAGCCGCCGCGTTGCCGAACGTCAATCGTCGCATCGAGCCGATTCGACGATTGACCGCGCTGCATAGATCTGAACTCCGTCTTCTGGAGAATTTCAACGACCGTGCGGACCGGCTCGCCGAGCTCAACGTGCTGGCCCAGGTGCAGACGCTGCGCGCTATGCCACTGATTCAAAGCGCGCAGCTTCCGATACAGATTCATGGCTGGATATTTTCAATGCACGATGGCCGCCTGAAGGCACTGACCGACCCGCAATGGGCGCTCGCCAATGCCAACGACGCCCGCGAGGCGGTCGGCTAAACGCCGGAGCCGCTTGCGCGTTGCGGCCGGTGCAAGCGGCACAAGCCGGTGGCACAAGCGGGCGGCAGAAACAAACGGCACGGCAGCGCAATCGTCGCCCAAACCCGCCGCCTTCCATGCGGCGACCCGGCTCCTCCGCGAGCGCCGCTGTCCTCCCTCAGTTCGACTCCCCAGCTTCGAGGCAAGTCTCACGATGACCCACGCTCACGCCACGCCCCCTCATGATTCTTCCCCACCCGCTTGCCAGGCATCCGCCTGGCGCACCGATCTGCTCGCCGGTGTCAGCGTATTCCTGATCGCACTGCCGCTGTGTCTGGGCATTGCGACGGCCTCAGGCGTAGCCCCATTCGCCGGCATTCTCGCCGGTGTGATCGGCGGGCTCGTGGTGGCGCTACTGAGTGGATCGCGGCTCAGCGTAAGCGGCCCGGCGGCCGGTCTCGTCGTGATCGTCGTAGAGGCGCTTGCCACGCTGGGCAGCTTCTCCGCGTTTCTGACCGCGCTGGTGCTGGCGGGTACCTTGCAATTGATGTTCGGTTTTTTACGAGCCGGCAAACTGGCCAGTTACGTGCCGCCACCGGTGATCAACGGCATGCTCGCCGCGATCGGGATTCTGCTGATCGCGAACCAGTTGCCACTGGCGGCAGGGTTCGCCAATGGTGGCATATCGGCCGCAACACCGTTGCTGGCGCTCGTCTCGCTGGCGATTCTCCTCACGTGGGAAACGCCGGCATTGCGTGCCTTCGCCCTCGTGCGCGCGATTCCCGCGCCGCTCGCTGTCGTGTCCTTCGGCATCGCCGCGACCGCGCTTGGTGACACGTTCGGGGGGAATGTGTCACTTGCGTCGATACAGCGTGTCGCCATGCCGCCGCTTGGCTCGTGGGACGCCTTAAGCCAGGCATTCACCTTCCCCAGTTTCACACAGTGGCTCAATCCCGACGTATGGCGCGTAGCCGTGGTGATCGCGATCGTCGCGAGTCTGGAAACCTTGCTGAGTCTCGAAGCGTTGGAGCAGATCGATCCGGCGCATCAAAAACCGGCACCCAATCGCGAACTGAAAGCCCAGGGCGTCGGCGACCTGCTCGCCGGCCTGCTCGGCGCCTTACCGCTCACCGCCGTGGTGGTACGCAGCGCGGCCAACGTGCATGCAGGCGGACGCGGCCGCCTGTCGTGCGTGACTCACGGCGTCATGCTGCTGATCGCCTGTCTCGCGTTGACCCGCGTGATCAATATGATTCCGTTGGCAAGCCTCGCGGCGATCCTGATTCATACCGGCTACAAACTCGCCAAGCCACAATTGTTCGTGTCGATGGGTAAAGCGGGCTTCGCACAGGTCGTGCCGTTCATCGGCACCATCGTGGGCGTACTGGCGACCGATCTGCTGATCGGCATCGCGATAGGCTTCGCGCTGAGCGTCGCGCTGGTGGTCGAACGCAACATGCGCCGCGTATTGAGTTTCACACGCGATGGAGACCACTATCTGCTGACCGTGCGCAAGAGCGCGACCTTCTTCTGCACGCCGCAACTGAAGCACTATCTCGGGCAGGTTCACTCCGGCGCAACCTTGATTCTCGATGCGACTCACGCCGATCATATCGATCACGATGTGCGTCAGGTGGTCGACCGGTACACGGCGCGAGCGAGAACGTGCGGCGTGCGCATCGAGTACAAGCAGTGGCCGGTGCGCCGCTAACGCGAGGCCGGCAAAGGCGACGGCCTCAATCGAGAAACTCCGTCGCCCGCTTGCGCAGCACCGCGCCGAAATCGTCGAGCCAGTCGATCGACAGCCGCCAGCTCTGCCAGTACAGATCGATATCGATATGCTTGCCGGGCGCCATGTCCACCAATTCGCCGCTGGCCAGATGCGGTGCGATCATCCGTTCGGGGCACATGCCCCAGCCCAGTCCCGTCACGCAGGCACGCAGAAAGCCGGCGACGTGCGGAATCCAGTGCAACGGCGGATCGAGTTCCGCTCGCGTGATGCGGCGCATGAAGCGCTTCTGCAATTGATCCTTGGGATTGAAATCGACGCACGGCGCGCGCCGCAGCGACTCGCGCGTGACGCCGTCGGCAAAATGACGCTCACGAAACGCCGGCGTGCATACCGCCAGATAGCGCATCCGCCCGAGACGTGTCGAGCGGCAGCCCTGCACCGGCTCTGCTTGCGTGGTAACCGCGCCTTGGACGCTGCCGTCGCGAATCCGTTGCGCGGTGTGGTCCTGATCGTCGATCACCAGATCGAGCAGCATCTCCCGCTCTACGCAGAACTGCGCCACTGCATCGATAAACCAGGTGCCCACGCTGTCGTCGTTGACGGCCACACGTAGTGCCGGCCACGGTTCGACCAGCGCGCCAGGCAACGCGGGCAGCCGGCCGCTCAGCTCCGCTTCCAGTAGGAGCACGCGTTCGGTATGGCGGCACAGCAACGCGCCCGAGGTGGTCGCGACGCACGGCTGACCGCGCTTCACAAGCACGCTGCCCACCCGTTCCTCCAGCAGCTTGACCCGCTGGGAGACGGCTGACGGCGTCACATTCAGTTCGCTGGCCGCACGGTCGAACGAGCCGTGCCGCACCACGGCGGCCAGTGCGTCGAGCAACGCATAGTCGAGCATTAGCGTTCCTTAATCGGCATTAAGTGAATTAGCTTCTCTTATGAGAAGCAAAACCGCAGACTAGCCTCGTTCGCTTCCCCCGTCTACTGGATCGATTATGAATTGGCTGTCTTTTTCCCACGGTGCCGCCCTGTGCGCATCGCTAATCGTGACGATTGGCGCGCAAAACGCCTTTGTGCTCCGTCAGGGCATCATGCGCTCGCACGTCGGCAAAATCGTCGCGTTGTGCGCGCTGTCGGACTTCATCCTGATCGGTGCGGGTGTGGGCGGTGCGTCGGTTCTGGTGGAACGCTATCCGGTTTTCGTCCACGCGATGCTGTATGTTGGGCTCGCCTATCTGGCGTGGTTCGGCATCAACGCGCTGCGCCGTGCGGTGCGGCCTGGCCATGCGGCACTGGACGCCAACGCGGGCGGTGCGACGCCGGGCACGAACGCGGCACCCGCGCAACGCGCCATGCCGATCATCCTGATGACCTTGGCCCTCACGTGGCTCAATCCGCACGTGTATCTCGACACTTTCCTGCTGATCGGCACGGCCGGCGCGCGCGAACCGGATGGCGCGCGGGTGGCGTTCGCGCTCGGCGCCATGGCCGTAAGCGGCGTCTGGTTTGTCGGTCTGGGCTATGGCGCCCGCGCACTGGCGCCGATGTTCCGCCGGGCGACGGCGTGGCGCGTGCTGGATGGCGCGATTGGCAGCATGGTGTTGCTGCTGGCGGTGACACAGATGCGGTGATCCCCGGCAGGCGTCCTATTTCTGCACTTGCTGCATGCCGAGCAGATCCTGCACGAGTTGCGCCGACACATAATGCGGCCCGTCGAACAGATAGGTCCGGTAGCCACGATACGCGCGCAGTTGCGGCAACAGTTCAGCGGCCGTCGCCGGGCGGAACGCACCACCCTGGGCGGGACGGAATGCCTCGGCAATGATCCGCACCCGGTCCTTGCCGAGCCGCGCCGCCAGCGCGTCCGCATACTCACGCGCGGCCGCCGGGCCGCGCGCATAGACACCGCAACCATCCTGCAGAAACACGCCGACATCGTGCGGCAGCCAACCGTCCAGCCACGCGGCCAGCGCGGCGCCACCGATATTCGAGTTGTCATAGACACTGATCCACAGCGGCCGCGGCAGCTTGTCCAGCAAAGGCGCGAGCGCGGCGGCATCCTTCCAGGTCGGATCGACTTCAACCGGAAAATAATAGCCGTCGACGTGAACC
The DNA here is from genome assembly GCF_046030555.1 of Paraburkholderia sediminicola. Lineage (GTDB taxonomy): Bacteria > Pseudomonadota > Gammaproteobacteria > Burkholderiales > Burkholderiaceae > Paraburkholderia > Paraburkholderia sediminicola_E. Next base: position 23,591 of record NZ_JAQQCH010000037.1, read on the forward strand.
GCGGGCCGTACGGCCGCCAGTTGCTTCGATTGCTCGACCAGTTGCGCGATCTGCGCACGGGCTGTGGTTTCGTCGAAACGTCCGGCGAGACCGACGATCACGTTGCGCGCCCACGGTTCGCCGGCAATCCGTGTCCAGTCCGGCAGACGCTGAGCTGTTTGCATCTCGGTGCCGGGCAGAAACGACGTACCGTCCACCGACGTCCATTGCACCAGCAGATCCGTCACGCCGAGGCGGTTCCAGTCGCCGTGCGGGTCGACATGATCATCGTCGGGCTGCCAGACCACGCCCTGGGCCAACGCGCCGGCGGCGCCCGACGCTGGCGCCGAGCAGCCGTAGACGAGCGCTGCGCACGCGCTCGCAGCGAGCAGCGCGCGGCGGCGTGGCGAAGCCGGCTGTCCCTCCAGGATCTGAACGTCTTGCGAATTACGCATTGTGTTGGCGCTGTGCTTTGAGATGAACGTCACGATAATCCTGAGCGAGTTGCGCGCGATCGATCTTGAAGTTGACCGATACCGGCAAGGACCGGCACGCGAGCAATTCTGACGGGATCATATACGACGGCAGGCGCGCGGCCAGCAGCATCTTCCAGTCGTGCAACGCGTCGGGCAGTCGGCCATCGTCGTTGCCGGTTGCGACGAACCCGACGATCCGCGCGACCGAGCCGTCCGGCCGCCGCAACGGCACACTTGCAGCACTCGCAGCGCCGGGCAGCGCGCGCAAGGCCGCGTCGATCTCCATCAATTCGATCCGGTAGCCACCCATCTTGATCTGATCGTCGATACGTCCGTGGCAAAACAGCAGTCCGCCGCCGTCGACCGCGCCCAGATCGCCGGTACGAAACGCACGCTGACCGTCGTGGATGAACATGCGCGCCGCGTTCAGGTCTGCGCGGTTGAGATAGCCACGCATGACGTGCGCACCGGCGATACACAATTCACCCTCGTCGACGAACACCTCGGCGTCACGCTTGGCGTAGCCAATCGGCAGGCGCGCATGATGGGCGAGCACCGCATCGTCGACGACGATCCAGGTGGTCGCCACCGTCGCCTCGGTCGGTCCGTACGTGTTGATGAGCCGCGCGGCCGGAAAGCGCTGGCGCAATTGCCGCGCGAGTGCGACCGGCAGCACTTCGCCGCAGAACAGGAAGGTTCCGAGCGTCGGCAAGCCGTCTTGCGAGAACTGTGGATTGAGCAGTTGCTGTTGCGCAAACGAGGGGGTCGACACCCAGGTGGTTACAGCATGTCGTGCGAGCGTGGCGAGGAACGTTGCGCCCTGCGCCGTCAGCGCGCGCGAGGCGAGCACCACGGTGCCGCCGAGCGTGAGCGTGCCGAACACTTCGTACATCGACAGATCGAAGCTGAATGGCGCCTGATTCAGGAACACCGGCACGTCGCCGAGCGCGAAGTCGGCCGCCATCCAGTCGGCCAGCGCGGCGACGCTTTCGCGGCCGATCTGCACGCCCTTGGGTTCGCCGGTCGTGCCCGAAGTGAATAGAACGTACGCGAGATTCTTCTCGCGCAATGCCTGGGGTGCTGAGGCTGGCGATGCTGATCCCTGTGCCGCGCCCGTTTCGGGTCGCCCGCCCTGCGCGTTCAAACTCACGAAGCGGCCGCCCTGCGCGTCGAAGTACGTCTGCGCACTGAGCGCGCTTGCGATGCGCCGCATCCGTTCATCCGGATAGATCGTATCGACCGGCACGAACGGCGCGCCGAGCAGCAGCGCCCCCGCCATCGCCACCAGGAAACCCGCTTCCTTGTGACCACGGACGATCACCGGTACATCCGCCGCGAAACCGTGCGCACGCGCCTGCGCGACCCACACGTGGGCTTGTTCCGCCAACTCGTGCCAGCGCAACGCACGATCGGCGCCGATCACCGCCCATGCGTCGGCACGCACATCGGTGTCGGCAAAGCGGCTCGCGTTCAGATCGAATCGCATGGCGCGCCTAGCGATTGGCGGCGATGAACGCGCAAAGCGCATCCACGGATGCCAGGTGCTCGGCGATCTCGGTCGGCGGAATGCGCACGCCGAATTGCATCTCGACGCCCATTACGATTTCGACGGCTAGCACCGAATCGACCAGCCCCGCTTCGAGCAGGAGTTCATCACCGCGCACGAGGCGCAGTACGACGGATTCGACCAGTGCCGCCACGTCGGCGTGCAGCGTTTCGTTTTGAGTCATTGTGTTGTCCTTGCGCAAACGTCGTTCCGGCAATCAGAACTGGAAATAAAGAAAACGCACTTCGCCATGCAACTGCGCGACGCAGAACACCAGCACGCCGAGCATCGCGACGGTCCAGGGCAGCGAAGGCCGCCATGTCAGCGCAACGGGCAAGCCTTCGGCCGCCCGGTCGAGCGCCGGCGAGAAACGGCTCATCAGTTGATGTGAATTCGGCGTGCACCAAACGATCGCCAGTAGCGCGACGATCTGCAAGGCGAGCGTCGAGCGGCCCGCGACCAGATGCAACCACTCGCCGAGGCCTAGGTTTGCCGTGCCCCACGCGGGCCAGTCGAGCGCTTCGATACCGTGCAGGCCCGCCATGCCTTGCAGTAACGCAAGCGCGTCGCCAACGCCATGGGCGCGGAAAAACGCAAACGCGACTAACGCAGCCACGAAGGTCAGTAACACGTTGCCCACATGGCGAACGCGTGCCTTGAAACGCATTGCGAATGCCGCTGCGGTCCCTGCCGTTTCGATCGCCGGTGCTGACGTTGCTGCTGCTCCCGCTGCCACCGGCGCAGCCGCCGCCCGCCACGCGCGATAAGCGTGATTCACAGCGAGATATGACGCATGCAGCAAGCCGTAAATAAGATATTGCAAGCCCGCGCCGTGCCAGATGCCGGCCAACGCCATCGTGTAGAAGGTGGGTACGGCGACTGTCGAGAGAAATCCGCGCGTCGAACGTTGTGCGAGACGGCCGATCGGCAGGCCACGCAGCGCACGGCTGCGGTTGATCCGCATCGCCATCGGGTAGTACAGGTAAGCAGTGAGATAGCGCGTGAGCGTCATATGCCAGCGCTGCCAGAAATCGATGATGCTGGTCGCCTTGAACGGCGAATTGAAGTTCAGCGGAAAGCGCACGCCGAACATCTTCGCAAGGCCCACGGCCATGTCCGAATAGCCGGAGAAGTCGAAGTAAAGCTGCAGCGCGTACGCGAGGCAGGTACCCCACGCCGCCAGCCACTGCAACTCGTGCGGCGCGGCGAAGCCCGCGTCGGCGAACGGTGCGATGGTGTCGGCGAACAGCACCTTCTTCGCCAAACCGATCGTAAAGACGAACGCGCCGATCGACAGGTTTTCCGCGCGCAGCTTATACGTGGCCGGCTGCGCGAACTGCGTCATCATTTCCTTGTGATGCAGGATCGGCCCTGCGATCAGATGCGGAAAGAACGTGACGAACTGCACGTAGCCGAGCGGGTCGCGCTCCTTGACGATGCCCGCGTTGCAATCGAGCAGATAGCCGATCTGCGTGAAGGTGAAAAACGACACGCCGAGCGGCAGGATCACGTCCTGCATGCCGTGTGCGAGCCAGTCGGCCGGCGCGATACCGCTTGCGTTCACGAGCGCGGTGAGCAGCGTCGCCAGATATTTGTAGCGCACCAGCAGCGCAAGGTCAGCGGTGATCGCGAGGCCGAGCAACCAGCGGCGGCGTGTGGACTGCGCGGGCGCCGCGACAATCGCGCAACTCATCGCGTAGTTGAACATGATCGACGCCACCAGCAAGGCGACGAACGCCGGATTCCACCAGCCGTAGAACACGATCGACGCACCGCATAGCCATGCCGCCGCGGCGCGCGGTGTACGCTGGCCGAGCAGGTAGTAGCCGACCAGCGCAGGTGGCAGGAACAGCGTGAGGAAGATGAATGAATTGAATAGCATCGGGGTCAGTCCTGCCTGGCTGGCGCGGGCGCAGTGCCGGCTGGAACGGTGCCGACCGGAGTGGTGGCCCCACCCGTTGCCTGGGTCGTTGCCGAAGCCGCAGCGGCGTTGGCGTTAGCGGCTGCCGCTGTGCTCTGAACAGCAGCCAACGGTGGCGCTATATCGAGCGGCATCGACAGTGCGTCCTCCGACATTTCCCAGATCACCACGCGCACGCTCTTCGGCCACGTGGCGCGCGCGCGCCAGACAGCCTGCATCGCACGATCGAACTGACCGTCGTCGAGGCTGACGTTCCACACTTCGCGGCCGAGCTGCTCGCCGAGGCGCTCGGCAAACGCGCTGCGGCGCGAAAACGAACTGCCCGCGAGCAGCACGTCAGCGGCGGGGCCGTCGTCGAGCAGGCCGCCGCTGCGTTGCGCCTGCAGTGTTTCGGCAGCGACGACGTCAGGCGCCGGCCGCCACGCATCCGGCACGTCATTCAAATTGGCAAGGGTGAGCAGATCGCCGACGCGCGGCCCGGGTTGCGCCGTCGCATGGGTGAATTTTGTCTCACCGGGTTTGCCGAGCAAAGGCAACACTGCGGCTCCGACCACCTGTGCAGCCGCTTGCGCACCGCGCGCATTCCAATGCACGTCGGTACGGAAAAACGCCGGACGCGCAGCTTGCAATGCCGGCAGCAGTTCGACGTGCGTGACATGGCTCGCGGTCAACGCACGATTCCATACATTCAGACGCTGCGTCATCCGCGCGTCCTGGCGCAGCCCGCACAACGCTTCGCTTTCCACGCGCGCTTTGTCGGGCACCGTCACCACCACCAGTTGAATCCCGGCGCCACGCAACGCCTCCGCGTAACGATGCAACGAGGCGATGCGCGCATCGGTCAGCGCATCGCCGCCATTTGCGCGTTCGACGGGATCATGTCCGGCCTGCACCGGCGCGCGCAGACCGTCCGCATAGAACAGCCAGCCGGGACAGCCCTCGCGCACTTGATGCCCGAGGTCGCCAAACAACCGGTAACGCACCGCGGCTTGCCAGCGATGCAGCGAGCGAGCGTACGGCACATCGATCGCGCGGTCGAGACTGCGGCCGAGGCTGCCGTCGCGCCAACCATTCGCATCGAACGACGCGCCGTTGCGCGACTGCATGCCAAGCGACACCAGCGCACCCGCGCAACCGAGGCCGAGCAGCAGCGCGATCAGCCACGCGACGCGCCGATGCGCGCGCGCGAGCGGCGGCGCGGCGAGCGGCCCTGCCGCCGCAGCAGGGTGGCCGTGCGCCGCGCCGGCGTCGTTGCCGGCTGAGCCTGCTGCTGTGTGACCCGCGGTGCGCGCCGGCGTGCGTCCGACTGACTCGCTCATCAGGCGATAGCCTTGCTCAGGCGTGCCAGGAACATCTCGTCGGCCATGACCGAGGCCGCGTCCCACTGCCCGCCCGCGCTCGGCAGATTCATCATCTGCCCTTCGTTGAATTGCCAGACGATCGCTTGTGGCGGATTCGCCTTGAAGGCCGGTGCTTCCACATAGTTGAGCAGCGTCTTCCACGGACCCGTGTCGCCGAAGGTCCACGTCAATCCGACCGGGCGATCGATTGCGTTCGAGAGCTTCTGCGGAAAGCCAAGGTACGGCTGGACCATGCTGTTGCCCACCACCTGCACGACTGGCGGGCCGCCGTCGACGAGCTCCGGCGACGCCACCACCGTACGCACGATGAAGTGATCCTTGCCGACCGCTTTCTTGCGCTCCGGCGGCAGCAAGGTGGCGAGGTCGCCGTAACGGACTTCCTCGTTCCACTTGCCGAGCCGGTTCCCCGCGCCGGCGGTGCCCTTCAGCGGACCAACCGCGGCAAGACGTTTGGCAACGCGCGCCGCGACGGCTTCGGCGGAATGGCCGCTCCAATGGTAGTCGGCGCGAATGTACTTTTCCTGTGAAGCATCGACCGCGGCGATCGCGCCGTCACCATCGACGATCTGCACGCCGAGCGAGGTGGCATGCGCGCGAATTGCGGCGTAGCGGCTCGCGACACCCGCGGACATTGCGACGCCGTCCGGCAGATTCTCCGGGCATGAACGGGCTTTCAGCGGTGCGATCACGATCACACTATGGATGCCGCGCGCCGCCAGCCTGTCCGTCGCCTGATGGATCAGATCGACGGCCTTCAGACAGGCGGACGTCGCGTCATCGGTGAGGCTCTCCCAGCCGGGATAGAGCCACAGATTGCGGCCTTCGATCACACTGGTCGACGCCGCGGCAAACGCGCGACGCGGCAGCAGCGATAGCGCGCCGCCGAGCGGGGCGGCGGCCAGGGCGAGCAGCAGGCGACGACGAGCGCTGTTGAGCGGCCCGGCCTGGACGGACGGTTGGAGGAGCGAACGGCTGGAGTGGGTCATGTCGTGAATTCCCCGTAACTGATTTGAGGCGTCTCTCAGTGGAGCAACGGCGGCGCCGCGCGCGATGAAGCGTGGCCCGCGTTGCGATCTTTTCTTGGTGTTCCCGCTACTTCGCGCTACTAATTCGTGCTGCTAATTCGTGTTGCCATTGCGTGCCGTTCAGTTGACGGCCGGCGGCCACGCGAGCACGTCGCGCGCACCGCTCAACACCGGCTTTGCCGCATCGCCGGTAACGAACAGGCTGTAGCTGTCGCCGGCGGCCAGCGCCGGCAAGGGCAGCGCCGCACTCGCCGCCGCGCCGCACTGCCCCACCAGCTTCGCGCTGACTGGATTGATCGCGCGCGCGTCCTGCGCGCCGGCGGCCACTTGCGAGAACACCGTCGGACCATTGCCGTCCACACCGATCCTGGCGCTGCACCCGGGCGCGAAATTGAACGCACGCAAGGTCGCCTTCAATCCATCGACGCGCTCATAGCGGCCGACGATCCGCATCGCATGCCAACCCTTCGCGTCATGACGCAGCGCGACGGTGGCGGCGTCGCCTGCACGGGTCGTTGCATTGGCCGTTGCATTGGCAGAATCGGTGACATCGACCAGTGCCTTACCGTCGACCGTGACGCGTGCCGGCGTGCCTTGCGTCAGCACGCTGAAGCGCGTGGCCGCACCCGGCGCGAGCGTCTGCGGCGCCTCGCTGCCGGCAAGCACGACACGCACTGCCTGCGAAGACGCGTTCAGCACGCGCAGATACGACGCATTGGCGGGCGGCTGCGGTCCATACAGACTCGCGACATCGTCAGCCGCCGCATGCGCCACGCCTGCGGACAGCAGCGCGGTCACGGCCGTTGCCACTGCAACCTTCGATTTGCCCAAGCAGTTTTTTTTCATTTGATTCGTCCGGATTCAATACGAGTAGATCGCGCCGAAGAACACGCCGCGCGCACGGTCGTCGCCGGTGATCCTCAGGCGGTACTGCACCGACAGATCGACATACGAGCGCGGCGCGTCGTATTTGCTGTCGCGGAACCAGTAACGCGTCGAAATCCCCACGCCCGCGCCAAGCGGAATGCTGTGGTCGACGCTCGAGTCGTAGTCCGCGCCGATCACCGCATACGGGAACACGGTCCACTTCGGGCTGTAACGGTCCATGCGGAAGGTGCGGCCCAGCTCGAGATTGGTGGTCGCGTAGACCGATCCTGCGTTCAGATACGCACCCGTTTCGGCATAGATCTGCGCGGTCCACCATGACGGCACGTCCACCCGGCGCTCGGTGCCGTAGCCACCCGAATACGCAAGCCGCGCGAGCCAGTCGGGATTGACCTGCGAGCCGATCGGAATGATCCGTTCGAAGGCGACAATCGCATCGATCTGCGAGAACGGCTTGGCGCGTGCGCCGACGGTGGCCTGCAAGGAGTCGATGCCGCTCGCGCCGCCGTTCTTCACGCCGAAACTTTCGTAGCCGCGCGCGTAGAGCTCGAACATCCGGTCGCCGAGACTGCCGAACGGACGCCAGTAGGCTTCCACGCCGGCCTGCCAGTTGTTCGACGTGCCCGGAGTCGGCGACGACGCATAGCCCGGCTGCATGCCCGCGCCGCGATAGTTCAGCGACGCGTCGAAGCCCCAGTTGCGGGTGGCCTCGGCGTGCGCGCTGCGCATCTCGTTCAGTTGCGCCGGTGTGGCCGGCGGCGTGTCGTCGGTCGGCTTGGCGCTCGCGTCGATCGCGCTCTCGAAGTACTGCGCGGCTTCGCGATTGCGGTGCGCCTGGACCGCCGCATAGCCCGCATCGGCAGCGGCGCTGGCCGGCAGGGTGCCACCCTTGTCGGCCATGCTGAAGCGCTGGTACGCGACCTTGTTGTTGCCGGCACGTTGCGCGATATAGGCAGCCGCCATGTCGGGCATGGCGTCGAGCATGCCGGCATCGATCATCTTTTGCGCTTCGCGTGTCGCTGCGGCGTCGTCGCCGGCCGTGCTCAGCGCGTTGATCAGTTCCACGCGATGCTGCGGATCGTCCGGGGCTGCCTTGACCGCTTCGCGCGCATAGCCGACCGCACCTGTTTTGTCGTTCGCGGCTGCGGCGGTTGCCGTGGCGCGCGCCGCGGTGAAACCGGGATCGACCGCATAGACATCGCAGCTTGCGCCGAACTGATCGACGACGCAGTCGATGACCGGGCGCCGGGCCGGATCGAACGAAGGCATCGGGGCGGCCGTTACGTTGCTTGCGATGCTTGCGTTGCTTGCGTTGCCTGCATTCGACGCCACCGGCGTATGCGCCAACAATTGCCGCGCCTGATAACGGCGCAGCGCGATGGGGGGGTCGGTGTCGTCGCCATTCGTCTTCAGCGGCGCGAGCAGATCGAGCGCGCGCTGCGGCTGTCCTTCGGCGATCCACACATCGGCGATGATCACGCGCGCCACGCGCTTGTTGCGCTGCGTTGCGTCATTGGCATGCAGCGCTTTGGCGAAGTCCGCCTCGGCGTCGGCGGTCTTGCCCTGCGCCGCCAGCGTGTAGCCACGCAGCGTGAGCGGCATGATTTCCGTATCGTCGGCGGCAATCGCCGCACTCGCCGCCGCTTGCACGCCCGCCAGGTCGTTCGCGGCGAACAGCGCGTCGATCAACTGGATGCGGTAACCGACCAGATCCGGCGCATAGGCGACCGCCTCACGCGCGAGCGCGGCGGCCTCTACGTAGTCGCCCTTCTGGCGCGCCGCAAACGACGCACCGGACGACTTCGGCGCCAGACGGCTGCCGATGAAGCTGCGCCTCACGCGCAATTCGTCGCTGTCGCCGAAGCGTTGGGTTGCATCGAGATCGGCGTTCCACGCATCGGCGTCCTGACCCGCCGCGCTCGCCGCGTCGATCAGCAACAAGCGCAGGCGCAGCAGGTCGGGACGCAACGAGATCGCCTCGTTCGCGTACCTGACGGTGCCCGAAAAATCCTTCGCTGCATACGCCTTGTAGGCCTGCTGCGCGGCTTTCAACGCGGCGCCGGTGAGCGCATCCGGGTCGCCCGACTGCTGGCGGCCTGCGCGTGCGACCGCGCGGGTCGACACGTTCAGCGCGTCGATCTGCTTACGACGCGAGACCAGTGCCGGATCGCGGCCGATCTGCGCGATCGCGTCGCCAAGCGAGCGGCTTGCTTCGCTATAACGGCGCTGTGCGGCGAGCCCGTTGGCGAGCAGTACCCGCAGCGACACGACATCGGGGCGCTGGCGAATCGCCTCGCGCGCCCGAGCGATCGCGCCGGCGTAGTCGCCGCGGCCATAGGTGGCATACGCTTCCTGCGCCGCCCGATAGGCGGCGCCGCTCAACGGCAGCGCATTGTGTTCGGACGGGGCCGCCTGAGGTGCGGCCGCTGCACTCTGCGCATACGCCGCTGCGCTGCTCAAGCACAACGCGCCGGTCACCATGGCAGCGGTGACGCCACGCAACGTGAATGCGAACGCCGCAAGCGAAGCCGCAGTTGCAGCGCACGCGGAAGCGGAAGCCACCGTCGAGGCAGATGTCGAAGCTGAAGCCGCCAAGGCAGCGCGCGCCATCCACGCACGCCGGGTGAAAAAAGAATCGCTCATTCGGATGCCGCCAGAGCGCCCTGAAGGCGGCGCTGTTGCTGGATTACGTTCTCGAGTGCGGCACGCGAGATCACGCCGCGCGCCACCATGTAGTCGCCGATGCGGCCATGGCGATCCGGGCGGTAGTCCTGCATTGCCGCTTCGAAGGCCTCGCGGCGCACGTGGCCATGCTCGATCAGCAGATCGCCGATCAGCGGTACGCTGCGTACAGGTACAGGCTCGGCGCCGCCGGCCGACGATGCACCCGCCGACGCACCTTCCGCCAGACTCGCCTGCTCGCCCTCACCCGCCGGCGCCGCAATCTCGACGCCGCGCAATACGCGCAGCCCCGCCGCGATCTCGCCCTCACGCACGATCTCCTGCGCAACCGGTGCCCCGACCAGCGCGCTCAGTTCCGCGAGCATCGGCTCGGCGAGCGGACTCGCGGTCAGCAGAATCGTCCGGCCACTCGCGGCGTCGGCCTGCGGCAACACGCGGTGGCGCACGATCACGTCGAGCGGCAATCGCGCTGCGTCGTCCTTGATGCGTTCGAGCACCACGCGGCCACGTGGCAAATCAGACTGGAAGGCAATCGCTTCTGCGAGGGTTTCCTCGTCGAGCCAACCCTTGGCCATCAGCACACGGCCAAGCGGCGCCTCACGCGCGTGGCTTTCGCCCAGCGCCTGTTCGAGCTTGTCCGGATCGATGGCCTGCCACGACAACAGCAGCTCCCCCAGACGCTGGCGGCGATTGTTAAAGCCGTCGGCGGACGGGAAGTCATGCATGGTCTTGTCCCATGCCAGCCGCTTACCGGTCACGAGGTGCGTGAGGAACATCTTCCATGCCCGCGAGACCGCCATGAAGTTGATGAAGTTGCCCACCACCATGCGCGGCACGGACAGCAACCCGTGCTCCCAGCCGTACAAACGGGTCACAAAATAGATCCGCTGCACCACGCGCAACAGCAACGCGCAACCGTTGGCCCACAGCAGCGCCTGCAGCCACGGCGAATCGGCGAACGGCGAAGCGATCAGCTCCGGCATCCAGCCGAGCAGATCGGCGCCGGCGAAGAGCAGAAACTGAATCACCAGCCCATACGCGATGATGCCGACGAACGCGGTAACGATGCCTTTGCGGTCACGGGACAGCAGGTAGCGATTGGCAAGCGAGCCGCTCCAGCCAGTCTGCTTCCACCCTTGCAAGCCGATGCCGAGCGTCCACCGCGCGCGCTGCCGGTAGGCGGTGCGGAAGGTATCGGGGAAGAATTCGCGCACGCAGAGCGGCATCGTCACGATGATGTCGCGCTCGCGGCCGAAGCCGAACCACGACTTGCGGCGCGTCGCGAATTGCACCGGGAAGCGCGCAAAAATCGACTGCATGCCCATCTTGCCCAGGCGCGCGCCGACGTCGTAGTCCTCGGTCAGGCTTTCGGTGTTGAACGGCTGGCTATCGGTTTCGGCAATCAGCGCGAGCAGCGCGCGCCGCGAGAAGCACGTGCCCACCCCCGCGGACGGCACCGAGCCCACCAGACTCTCGCGCACCACCAGATCCTTCGCGTGCCATTCGGCGAACTCGTCCATGTAGGTGCCGGCCACGAGTTCGAACCAGTTACGCTCGAGCGAAGCCACCGGCAACTGGATCATGTCCTTGCGCGGCAGCAGATAGTTGAAAAAGCGCAGCTCGACCGGATGCAGCACGTCTTCGCTATCGTGCAGCACGACGCCCGCGAACTCGATGCCGGCCTCTTTCTCGTACTTAAAGATCGCCTGAATCACCCAGTTCAGACAGTCGGCCTTGCAGGTCGGACCGTCGTGCGGCACTTCCACGCGACGCAGTTGCTTGTAGCGGCGGCGCATCCGTTCGACTTCGGCGATGGTCTGCGGGTCGTTCTGATAAGTGCCGACGAACACCACATAGTTGCGGTAGTCCATCACCCGCACCATGTCTTCGATCATCGCCGCGACCACGTCGTACTCGTGCCACGCGGGCACCATGATCGCGATCGGCTGCTCGGCGCGCTGATACAACTGCGCGCTGGTAAGCGGCTTGTAGGCGCGCTGCACCGTGAAGCGGCGATAGAGCGTGCGGGTCCAGTACCAGAGGTCAATGAACAGATCGTCGAGGCTGGACAGCAGGATGATGAACGCAACCAGCGCAGCGACGTATTCGAGCCCCTGGTAATAGTGGGCCACCGCGTAGCCCACCACCCATTTGAGCGAAGCGAAGCTCACGACTTGTCCCGATTCCTGCGGCGCGCCACGTTGGCCACCAGCAACAACACGATCAGCAAGCCGACGAGGCCGGCCGGAATGCCCCAGCGCACCCAACTCTGCATGAGCCACGGGGCTTGCACGTCTTCTGCATCGACCACTTCGCCGGGATGACGCGAATCGAACTGGCGCAGCGTGCCGCTTTCGTCGACGATCGCGATATCGCCGCGCGACAGTTGCAACGACGCCGGCAGGATCGCAGCCGCGTCACCTACCGTGCGATACACGACGCCCGATACGTTGCCCGACTTGACTGCTTCGATCACACCGACGCGGTTCAAACCGGATATATCGGCCAGCATCTTGCCGGATGCATCGGTGAGCGACAGACGGTCTTTCGACAGATGGGCGAGGCTCTTCTCATCGGCGAGCGTGACGTCGGCCGCGAGGAAAGCGCCCGTCGGGGCCACCGCTTCGCCGTCACGCGCGACGCTGAAGGTCGCACGGGTCGGCGCGATGCCGCTCGCATTCGCCAGTCGCGCGAGGCGCGGCAGCACCTGCGTAGCGTCGTTCAGATACGAGGCCGGCACGATCACATTCGCTTCCGATGCGAAGCGCGCCACCATGCCGGTAAAGTCGTCGCCGACTTTCGCATCGGCGAGCGTCAGATGGCTGCTCGGCAGTACGGCAATCGGATGGCCCTGACCGCGTGCCTGGCAGCCGCCGTCCGGTTGGCGCTGGAACACCACGCGCAACAGGTTGTTCGGGGCGAGCGCGTAGTGCGGCACGCGCGCGGTGATGCGCTGCGGCTTGCCGTTGGCGGTCAGCAGTTGCGAGCCGATCAACACGTCGTTGAAATAGATCGAGGCGGTTTGCGCGGCGTTGTTCAGCGTCGGCGAGGCGGCCACGTCGAGCACCACGGTGCCCGGCAGCTTGCCGTTGCCTGAGGCGGCGCCCAGATCGAAACTCGCGTCCCAGGTGGCGCGGCCCTGCACGTCGAGCGTGCGCGGCTGGCCGCCCAGCAGCGACAGTGCGATTTCGTCGCCGCGCGTGTTCGGTGCGGTGTCGATCTGATGGACCACGAGACGACTCGCCACGTCGATCGGGCGCCACGTGCGCGCCAGAATCGCGACGCCGTCGTTATCGCCGACCACGATCGCAGTCTGGCCGCCGAGGTGAGCGAGGCGCACTTCGCCCGAGGCCAGCGGCTTCGCGACCGGATCGATCGCGCGGGCACGCCATGCGTCGAACGCGGCGCTCGCGCCCGGTGCGGCACTCACAACCTGCTCGCGCAAGGCATCGAGCGAGGTCTTCAGCGTGTTGCGTACCGTGTCGTCGGCGACGATCACGTCCGGCGCGAAAGCCGAACGCGGCGTCAGCGCGATCAAGGCGCCCGCTTCCGCCGGATTGGCCAGCTTGTGCGAACCGCCCGCAGCCAGCGCGGCAAACGCCGGGACCGCGCGCAGCGGCGCCGGCACGTCGAGATCGCTCAGATCGACCGTGTCGCCCACCGCCGGCCACGTCCGCGTTGACGGCGTGCGGCCTTCGCGTTGCAGCAGCGCCTCGACGCGCCAACCCGCATCGAACGCCGGTGCTGCCAGCGTGCGCGCACCCAGCATCACCACCGGCTTTTGCGGCAAGGCGCTCCACGCGCTGCGCAGATCGACGATCGCATCCGGATCGTAGCGATAGGTCAGACGCGAAGTCGGTGCGATGCGCCAGACGTTGCCGATCGCGGTCTGATCGGCACAGACGTTATCGCTGAGCACCGACGACCAGTCGAGGCCCACGCGTACGAAACCGCCCGGCCGCGCGGCACCATCCACACCGAGACTCGCCGACGCGTCGCCCTGGTCCTGCGTTGGACTGCGCGAGAGCACCGGTGCGCCGTCTAGCGACACCAGCATGGTCGTGCGGCCGCCGTTGCCGCGCAGATAGTTGCCGTCGATCTGCAAGGCCGCATCGCTTAATGGCACGCCGGCCGGCACCGGCAGATACAGTTCCTGCCGACCGTCCGGCGCATGCAGCACGACCGGGTCGCGCATCCCCAGTTCGGCCAGCGACACCGTGCGCGTCGCAAGACGGCCGCTGCCGAGTTGCGCGAAACTGCCGGCAACGTCAGCCGGCTGTTGAGCATGGGCCGTCGCGGCGAGCAACAGTAGCGCGGCAAGGACGTGCAGGCGGGGGCGGGCCATGCGGCGCATTGGCGTATCGAAGGTCACGTTGTCTTGTCTCGTAATTAGCGCGCAAACGGTAAGCTGATTCGCGCTGCATGGATTGTCTGGAACTGCGATCCCGTTGGGCGGGCGTCGTTGTGGCGGCTTGCGGCGCTATTTGCCATGCGGCAGAAAAGCGGCCCGCGCCGCGCTATCGCGTGGCTTCTGCGCGCTGCACGGCGGGAACCTGCCCCAGCTCACCGGCGCCGCCGCTCACGAACTCGTCAAACGAACGCCCGGTGAGTGCGGCGACGATCCGTTGCGATGCGTGGCCGTCGCCGTATGGGTTGACGCGATGCGCGAAATCGTCGCGTTCGCCCGCGTCGTCGAGTAAGCCCGTCACCGCACGCACGATCGCTTCGCGCTCCGTGCCGACGAGGCGCACCGTGCCGGCCGCTACCGCTTCCGGGCGCTCGGTCACGTCGCGCATCACCAGCACCGGTTTGCCGAGCGCGGGCGCTTCTTCCTGCACGCCGCCCGAGTCGGTGAGAATGATCGACGCGCGCTGCATCAGACGCACGAAACCCAGGTAATCGAGCGGATCGATCAGATGAACGTTGCGCGCCGTGCCGAGGGTTTCCTGCACCGGGCCGCGCACATTCGGATTCAAATGCACCGGATAGACGATCTGGACCCGGTTGGTTCTGGCCAGCTCCGCGAGTGCTGCGCAGATGTTCGCAAAGCCCGCACCGAAACTCTCACGGCGATGGCCCGTGACGAGCAACACCGGCAGTGCGCCGTCGAGGAACGGCAGACGCGCGTCGAGCTCAGCGCGTAGTGCCGCGTCGTTGTCGATGCGCGTGGTGGTGAGGTTCAGCGCGTCGATCACCGTATTGCCGGTCACGATGATCTTGCCGTGCAGCGCTTCGCGCGCGAGGTTCGCTTTCGAGCTCGCGGTAGGCGCGAACATCAGATCGCTCATCACGTCGACCACGCGGCGGTTCATTTCTTCCGGCCACGGTTGCATCAGATTGCCGGTACGCAGCCCTGCTTCGACGTGACCGATTGGAATGCGCCGGTGAAACGAGGCCAGCGCCGCCGCGGACGCGGTGGTTGTATCGCCGTGCACCAGCACGCGATCCGGCTGAACGCTTGCGAGCACATCGTCGAGCGACGCGATGAGGCGCGACGCCAGACCGTTGAGCGTCTGGTTACCGGTCATCAGCGCGAGATTGTGATGCGGCTTGATCTGGAACAGATCGAGGACCTGATCGAGCATCTGCTGATGCTGTCCTGTCACGCAGACCACCGACTCGATGCCGGCGTCTGCTTCCAGTTGTTTGACCAGCGGCGCCATTTTGATGGCTTCCGGCCGCGTGCCGAAAATCGACAGAATCCTCGTTGGCATGTGTCCTCGATCTTTTTTTGAATGTTTTATTGGCGGCAGGCAATGCGGAGCACGCGTTAATATCGCACCCCTTTATTTACCGATCTGATTTGTCCGTCGCCGATAATTGCCGGCGCCCCCCTATACGTCGGGGACAAATCGATGGGATGCAATAACTACCGACTGGATTCACGTAAGCGTCGTTTGAACGAGCAGCCCTTGATGGTGAATCGACGCGCATTCTAGCGCGTATTTCCGCATATCTCACAATGTTTCCCGTACGTGCCGCATTCATCGCAGCACCTCGGAGACGTGAAACTGATTTTTTTGCCAACGAAGCCAGCTGATTAAACCAGCGCAAACGTTTTCCGGATATTTAGGAAAACGTTGAATTCAGATCGAAAATTTTCAAAATCTGCGAATGTAAAATCTGAATTAACAATTTTATGGCTTCATTAGCTCAGCAGAACTGCCCGCTGATTAAGGCTGCGCAAATGTTATCGGCGGATTTGACATGATGTGGGCTATATCATGAACTACACGTTTTAATTGACCGTGCGTCTCACTTGCTGGATTCGCGTTCGATTTTCTCAGCCAGTTCAGCGATCTGCGACTCCGCGAATACGCGGATGCCGTGCTGTTGCAGCAACGCGACAGTGACGCCGGTGGCGGGATGGGTTTGGCCGTTGAACGCGCCGTCGTAGATGAAGGTGCTGCCGCAGGAGGGGCTGCCGTCGGCGAGCAGTGCGTAGCGGCAGTTTTCTGCCTTGGCGCGGCTGAGCGCGTAGTGAGCGCCCGCGATGAAGAGCGCGGTCACGTCTGCGCCGGTGTTGTCATCGATTGTCGCGTTGCTCGCCAGGACGTCGGCGCCTGAGCGGCACAGCTGTATTTCCGCCGGCGGGCGCGGGGTCGGGAATCCGGCGGCCACTTCGGGGCAGACGGTGACGAGGCGGCCTTCGTCGCGCCAGCGGGCCAGCCACGCGTCATGTGTGGGTTTGGCTTTGCCGTTATAGCGGACGGGGTGGCCGACGAGGCAAGCGCTGACCAGGATCTTTAACATAAAGAGTGAGGGGGGGGTTTTCCCTGCTGGCTCGGGGTTTATGGATTGTAATGGGATTGGGTTCGTTGCCTAAAACACCCCCATCAGCCTGGAAAGCGCCGAAACATACTCCCCGTACAGGGGATTGCTCTTAACCTGATCAGGCTCCCGCGGCCGCGGCAAATCGATCTTCATATCGTGAACAACCCTCCCCGGCCGCTCAGACATCACCAACACCCGATCCGACAGGAACACCGCTTCATGAATGCTATGAGTCACTAGCAAAACCGTCAGCGTGCTCTGCTGCCAGATCCGCAACAGCTCAACATTCAACCGATCCCGCGTGAGCGCATCCAGCGCCCCAAAGGGCTCATCCATCAACATCACCCGCGGCTCGAGCAATAGAATCTGCCCAATTGCGGCACGCTGCCTCATCCCACCAGACAATTCATGCGGGTAGCGGTCGGCGAATGCCGTCAACCCCAAGGTCTCGAGCAACGCAGGAAGCCTCTTCTCCACCTGCGCCCTCGGCACATTCCTCAACTTCGCGCCTAACCGGATATTCGCCCCAACGGTCAGCCAGGGCAG
This sequence comes from Paraburkholderia sediminicola, assembly GCF_046030555.1. GTDB lineage: Bacteria > Pseudomonadota > Gammaproteobacteria > Burkholderiales > Burkholderiaceae > Paraburkholderia > Paraburkholderia sediminicola_E. Next base: position 40,786 of record NZ_JAQQCH010000037.1, read on the forward strand.
CATATTGCTCGTCTGAAACACCACCCCGATATCCGGCACCGGCGCGGAAATGGGCTCCGCGCCCAGCAGAATCCGCCCGCCGTCGCATGAAACAAGACCCGCCACCATCCGCAGCAAGGTGCTCTTGCCGCAACCGCTTGGCCCGAGAATCGACACGAACTCGCCTTGGCGAATCTGCATCGAGACGTCGTCGAGCGCGCTGAACGCCCCAGCCCCGCCCCGCGCGGCGAATCGCTTGCCAACCTGCTCGACGGAGATCAGCGCGGGCGCCAATTCGTCGCGATGCAAGGGGTGAACCTGTGCGCGGGTTGCCGCGGCGCGCTGCACAATACGCAACTTGTCGACCAGTGCCATCAGACCGTCACTCCTCTCCACCACACACCGCGCGAAACCAGCTCGACGGCCCAGTAAAACAGCATCGCCAGTACAGTCACCATCAGGATCGCCGCGAACGACAACGCGGTCTGCGCGTTCGATGTCGCGAACACGATCAGATGCCCCAGCCCCGACTCGGACCCGATGAACTCACCCACAATCGCGCCGATCACCGCCAATGGCATCGCGATTTTCAAACCGTCGATCAAAGCGGGCAACGCGGCGGGCAAACGCAAATGCCAGAAGGTCTTCGCCTGCGACGCACCGAGCGCCCGAAAATGCTCATCCAGGTTGCGCGGCACGCCGGCGAGACCACCCATCGTCGCAATCACAATCGGAAAAAAGGCGAACAGCACGGCCGCTGCCAGTTTCGAGGCAAAGCCATAGCCGAACCACACGATCAGCAACGGCGCGAGCGCGATCTTCGGCATGCTCTGCAACGCGGTGACGAGCGGAAACAGCGTGCGCCGCGCGATGCTCGACATGCTTGCCAGCAAACCGATCGCCAGCCCGCCGATCAGCGCCAGCGCGAAACCGGCGAACACCTCCCAGGCGGTCGCCAACGTGTCGGACAGCAACTGCCCGCGCATTTCCCAACCGGCGGCGAACACCTGCGATAACGCGGGGAGCACATATTCGCGCGTGCCCGTCCAACGCACGCCGAACTCCCAGATCAGGCCAATCACGATCCAGAACGAGACGGTTTCGATCAATCGCTTCATGAGGTTTCCGAATTATTCGTGATCGGACGGCTTGGCTTTCGCTGAATCCTGGGCTGTGGGCTGCGGATCTGCTTGTGCTGCGACCTGAGCCGCTGCTTGTGCCGACTTTTGCGCGACCAGATGCGGCGGTGGCGGTACGACAAAGCGCTCGAAGCGGTACTGGTCGAACGATTCGATGGTGCGCTCCCACACCTGCGGCTCGTGCGCGTCGCGTTCACCGATCTGCGTCATCTCGCAGTACACCTCGACGTTATTGCCGTCCGGGTCCTTGAAGACCAGAAACAGGTTATTGCCAGGTCCGTGCCGGCCGATGCCGCGGACGATCTCGACACCATGTTCCTGCAACACTTTCACCGAACGCTCCATCTCTTCATAACTGTCGATCAGATACGAAAAGTGTTCGAGGCCGGGTCGCGAGTAGCGCGGCAGATCGTTGAAGTCGGCGGAATCTTTCGGCAGCTGCGCGAGCGCGAGATCGTGGTGATCGCTGCCGGCGCGCAGAAACACCATCTGGTCGCCGATCCAGTCCGACACTTTGAGGCCTAGCACGTCGGTATAAAACTGCGTCGACTTCTTGATGTCACGCACCATCAGCACCATGTGTCCAAGCCGCTTCGGACGCAAACTATTCATTACCTGTCTCCTGTGTCGACGGGAGTTAGCGCTTTAGCGCTTACTCCCGTCCCATGCCACGCAGTGGCGGTCGACCAGAGTTAGCGCTTTAGCGCTTACTCCCGTCCCATGCCACGCAGTGGCGGTCGACCAGAGTTAGCGCTTTAGCGCTTACTCCCGTCCCATGCCACGCAGTGGCGGTCGACGGGAGTGAGTGCGTCGTTTAAACGATACGCTCACTCCCAACGGGTCTATTCAACAAACTGATTCGTATACAAATCAGCCGCCTTCACCTTCGTACCAGTACCAAACGCACGCGCTACAAAAGCAGCGGTTGCATCCATCCGCGCAGGACGCAGCCAGCCGGTTTTGTGCTGCGCGGGATCGTCGGCGATCAGGCCATTGGTCTCGACGATCTGCTGCAACAGGATCGCCTTGTCGAGCACCGGATAAAGCCCACCGATCGCGTCGGCGGCTTCTTGCGGATGCTCGCGCATCAGCGCATAACCGCGATACGTCGCCGCGACAAAACGTTTGACTACGTCGGGATGCTGAGCAACGAATGTATCGGTGGTCACGATGCCGTTACCCATCATATCCAGACCGAAATCCCGGTAGTAAACCTTGCCGAGCTGCTGCCCCGCGCGCTTCGCCAACGCTGCCTGGACCGGCAGGCTCGCGCCTTCCCAGCACTCGGACAGGTCGATCCGCTTCTGCAACAGCGCGGTGTTGATCACAGCCGGGTCGAGACGCACGGTCTTGATCGCGTCGGGCGCCATGCCGTTCTGCTTGAGCCACGCGGGCATGATGTTCTGCACCGGCGAAGCACCACCGCCACCGAGCGTCATCCCCGACAAATCCTTCAGCGTGTTCACCTTGAAGCCGGGCCGCTCGAGATAGCACATCGCCCCCGGCCAGCGCGTATTGATCGCGCCGACCATCACGGCATGTCCGCCATGTGCGCGGTTCAGCATCACGCTAACGGGGTCGCCATAACCGAATTCGAACAGGCCCTCGTCCACTTCATTGACGGTGCGCTGACCGCCGTAACCGCGCATCACGCTGACGTCGAGGCCGGCCTCACGGTAGTAGCCTTTCGCTTGCGCTAGCAGAATGCCGCCGGTACTGCCCTGCGGCAGCCACGCCAGATTGACACGCACCGCATCGGCCGCATGGGCGCTCGTGAAGAGCGCCGTAGCGGCCAATGCAACTGCGCTCAACGCAGCCTGCTGCTTCAATGGCTGAACCAGCCGTCGTATCGCGCGCCGTACCCGCTGCAACATGTCGTGTTCCCCGTCTTTGAGTGGAGTGAGTGGATCGCGCCGCGAGCCTGATTGCGCTCAGCCGGCGACCAGCGGATTCTCGATCGAGCCGATCCCATCAATCGAAGCGACCATCACGTCGCCCGCCTTCAGATAAATGCCGCGCCCCATGCCGACGCCGGTCGGGGTGCCCGTCGCAATCAGATCGCCCGGCTGCAGCGTGAGAATCGTCGACAAATATTCGATCTGCTCGGCGATATTGAAGATCATCCCGGACGTATTGCCGTCCTGCATCATTTCGCCGTTCACCGCGAGGCGCATGCGCAGATTCTGCGGCTCGGCGATGCACGCGCGCGGCACAAACCAGGGGCCGAGCGGACCAAAGGTATCGAAACTCTTGCCGCGAAACCAGTCGTGTTTGAACGGATAGTCGGTGCGGCGATTCAGGTCGCGCGCGCTGACGTCGTTGAGAATCGTATAGCCGGCGATGTAGTCGTAAGCGTCTTCTTTAGCGATGTGGCGGCCGCTCCTGCCGATCACCACGGCCAGTTCAACCTCCCAATCGACCCGTTCCGCGTGCGGCGGGATGACGACGTTGGCAAGCGTCGGCACCACGCTTGTTTCCGCTTTCATGAACATGTACGGCGTGCTTTCCTCACGCGGCGCCAGTTCGGTGCCCATCTCCCGCGCGTGCTCGTAATAGTTCGATGCCGCCGCGAAAATGCGCCGCGGCTGGTAGGGCACACACAGTGTGTGGCCGGCGAGCGGCGCGACATCGAGCGTGCCCGCCTCGATTGCGCGCGCCGCGGCTTCGAGCCGTTCGACGGTCGCCGTGCCGTCGGCCTCCCAGCCGGCGATCAGCGAACCGACATCGGCGAGCGGCGCCGCCGAAGCGGTGTGTTTCAGCGCCGCGTGTGCGTCGTACAACTCGCCGCCGACCGCCAGGCCGGTGGCGGTGCGGCCATTCAATTCATAAGTTGCGATACCAAACCAGATCACGTATTGCCTCGCTTTTTGTGTTTGTAGGGTGTTAGTTAGCGGTTGTCGAGGAGTCAATAATTCGTATACATTCAGTCATCTATGTATTTTTATTAGAATAATCGTATACACCAATCGGGGAGCGAACACGTTCACGCGTACACTGCATGGGCCTGCAGAGGCCGGATATGCGCAGTGGCGATTGAGGCGGTTGAGCCGCTGGCGCATAATGGGGCCGCTTGCTAACGGTTTCGCTCAACCCACCACCATGACGATGACGACGCTCTCCTCCAAGATCTACCGACTCCTGTGCGACGAGATCATCGAAGGCACGCTCGAACCGGGCCAGAAGCTCGAAGAAGCCGCGCTCGCCGAGCGCTTCAACGCCTCGCGCACACCGATCCGCGAAGCACTGCGAGAACTCGCCGCGCGTGGCATGGTCGAGCTGACCCCGCGCAAAGGCGTGGTGGTCGCGAAGTTCAGCATCGACGAACTGGCCGACATGCTCGAGGCGATGTGTGAACTCGAAGCGCTGTGCTGCCGTTTGAGCGCGCAACGTATGAGCCTCGTCGAGAAGAAGCAGCTCGAAGAGCTCCAGACCGAAATGAACGCCGCGATCGCGCGCGGCGATGAAACGGAGTACTTCCAGCTCAATCGCGAATTCCACGAACTGATCTGCAAGGGCGCGCAAAGCAAATCGCTGGCGTCGATCATGTCCGTACAACGGCAGCGTCTGGCGGGCTTTCGCGCCGCGCAGCCGGCTTCGCCGTCGCGCTTCGAAGCCGCGACCGACGAGCATCGCGAGATCGTCTCCGCGATCCTCAACTCCGAACCGGAACGCGCGTACAACGCGATGCGCGACCACACGGCGCGGCTGTCGATCGTCGTGCTCGGCCGGCTCAAACGCCAACGCACCGAGCGCGAGAACGCCTGAGTCGTTGCGCGCGCGGTGTGGCTGCATGCTCACGCAGCCACCGCCGCCATCGACGGCATCGAAAAATCCAATGCCTGAAGCTGCTGCAACAGCGCGCCGGACTGCGCCGGATTCATCGGCGTGAGTGGCGGACGCACGCGGGTCCATTCGGGATCGTTCGCGAAGTGCGCGACGATGCTTTTCAACGCGGGGATCATCGGTTGCGCTTGCACCGCCAGGCGAACCGTCGCGACCTTGCCCTCCCACACCACCCGTTCTTCCTGCGAAGCCGCATTCAGCAGGCTCGCAATCGCATGCGGCTGAATATTCGCCGTCGCCGAAATGCAGCCGGCCGCGCCGAGCGGCAGCGCTTTGCCGAGCAACGCCTCGGATGCGGGAAACACCGCGAAGCCGGGAAACTTTTCCAGCATTGCCTGGGTGTTGGCCCAATCCCCCGAACTGTCCTTGACGCCCACCACCGTGTGCGGATACGCCGCGATCAGGCGTTCGATCAGCGTGTGCGTGATCGGCACGCCGGTGAACTGCGGGATGTGATACAGCAGCACGCGTAGCTGATCCGAGCCGACTGCCTGAATCACATCGGAGTAGTAGGCGAACAGTCCGTCGTCGCTAACGCCTTGGTAGAAGAACGGCGGCAGCATCAAGGCGCCGGCGCAACCGGCTTCGGTGGCGTGACGCGTCAGTGCGATCGCGTCAGGCAGCGCGCATGCGCCCGTTCCCGGTAGCATTTTCAAGGGGTCGATGCCGGCATCGATGACCTGGTCCAACAACCCGTGACGTTCTGCGAGACTTAGCGAGTTGGCTTCGCTATTCGTACCGAACAGCGCGAGCCCGGCGCCCTGCCCGACCAGCCACTGACAGAACGCGACGAAACGCGGTGCATCGACGCCCAGCCCGGCGCTAAACGGTGTAACGACCGGCGCGAATACGCGCGGCTTTGCAAAAGCAGACGGACGACTGACGGACATGCGGATCTCCTGATTGGCTAGACGGATAAACGTGGACGATCACGCGCTGAAAAAATCGAGCATCGCGTCGCCTAACAGCGTCTCGCCCGAATCGAAATGCGCGACGACCGATGTATGGTTGTGCCGCAGCATCTGCATGAAACGCGGTGCGCGTTTGGGCGCGGCGTCACCGGCGCGTTGACGCGCTTGCAGCACGCGCTCGAAGAAAGCCGCACCATAGGCGTCCAGATAAGGATTTTCGTATTCGGCCACGACCACCATCAGCGGTGCGTCGAAGTGCGCCGCATGAGTCAATGGCGAACGCGCGGCGTAGCGTGTTTCATCCGCGCCGAAATAGGCGCGCACGCCGGCTGCGTTCGGGTTGTCGGGAAGCACGTCGGCGGCGAGCCGCGCGCTAATGAGTACGGCACCGGCGGCTGTCGAAGCGCTCTCACGCAACTCGGCAAAGAGTGGATCGCACAGGTACGTGGCGACATGTGCGCCACCCGCCGAATGTCCGACCAGAAAGATCCTCTGCGGATTACCACCGAATTCGGCGACATGTTTCAGCGCCCACGCCAAAGCGGCGGCGACGTCGTCCGCGCCCGCGGGATACGGCGCCTCAGGCGCGAGCCGGTACTCGACATTCAGCGCGACGCAACCTTGCCGCGCAAACCAGCGCGACACGTTGTCGTAAATAAGTCCGTTGAAGCTCTTGCTGCCGCGCAGAAACGCGCCGCCGTGGACAAACAGCACGACGTCGGCATTGCCCTCCTTCCGTGTCTTTGGAGCGGCAAACACATCCAGACGCTGCCGCTCATGCCCGCCGTAGGCAATATCGCGCGCCACTTCGAACGACTCCCCCACATCCCGCGATGCAGCCACCAACGGCGAATACGCGTCGATCACCAGATCGCGATGCGTATTGATATCGCGCCCCCACACTGGCCCGATCTGCGCAAAGCGCTGCCTGAGCGTGGCGCAAAGACTACCTAACGGTTCCTGCGAGGTGTGCATCGGTGGTCCTCAAACAGTGCGGCGAGTCGGCGCGAGGGGCGGCGACCGGTGTATGAGAACCATTCTGGTATATCAATTTGATTTTGTGTATACATTTGTTATACGTAGTATACCTGGTGAAGTTACGGACACACTTGATTCACAGTCACGACAACCCTCATTTCGCCGATTGGCATTTCATCTCCAGGACAACTCAAGGACATCTCATGGACAAGCTCCGCCACATCGCGCTTTCGGTCGACGATCCGGAAGCCGCCGCGCAATTCTTCGAGCAGGCATTCGGCATGCGCCGCGCGGGCAACGCGATGCGCGGCATCTATATGACGGACGGCACGATGAATGTGGCGCTTCTCAACTTCAAGGACGAAACCGTTCCCGGCTATGCAGGGCTGAAGGATGTGCGCGGCGTGATTCACTTCGGCATGTGGGTCGATAGCGTCGAAGACACCGCGGCGCGCGTGGTCGCGGCGGGCGGCACGTACCTGACGGGACGCCACGAAAAAGATCCGAATGTGTTCTATGAAGTCAAGTACCGGATGCCCGACGGCACCGTGTTCGACATCACCGAAAACGGCTGGAAAGGCGCGGTGAAGGAGGTGGCGCCTGCCGCGCAAGCTGCTGATCCGCAGCCATGAGTCCGGTTCAGAGCACAAGCATGAGCGGCATGCATGTGTTAGCGCTGATCGCGTTGCCCGACGCAACGCTCGACGCGCTGCGGCGCGATTACACGCTTCACTATCATCCCGACGGTTGGGGCGATGCGTTGCCCGCCGGCATTGATCCAGTGAGTCTGCGCGCGGTGGTGACCAATGGCTCGACCGGTCTGTCCGACGCGCAGATGGTCGCGCTGCCCGCGCTCGAGATTGTCAGTGCATTCGGCGCGGGCTACGAGAACGTCGACGTGGCCGCCGCCTTGCGACGCGGCATCGTCGTCACCCATGCGCCCGGCGCGAATGCGGCAACCGTCGCCGATCACGCCATCGGCTTGCTGCTTGCGCTCGCACGCGGCTACGCGCCGCTTACCGAAGCGGTACGCGCCGGCCGTTGGCGCGCCTCGCGTGCCGAGCGTCCGACGCTGACGGGCGCGCGCCTGGGGCTGGTCGGGATGGGACGTATCGGCAGGCTGATTGCGACGCGTGCGCAGGGCTTCGACATGACGCTCGGCTATCACGGGCGGCAGCCGCATGCCGATGCGCCAGGCCGTTACTACGCGGATCTCACCGAGCTTGCCGCCGACAGCGACTTCCTCGTCATTGCCTGCAACGGCGGCCCGTCGACGAAACACCTGGTCGGCCGCAAGGTGCTGCAAGCCTTGGGGCCAACCGGCTATGTGGTGAATGTCTCGCGCGGTTCGGTGCTCGACACGCAGGCGCTGATCGACGCCCTGGCTCACGCCGCGATCGCCGGCGCGGGACTGGACGTCATCGAAGACGAACCCGCGGTGCCGCCGGCGCTGCTCGATCATCCCGACGTGCTCATCACGCCGCACATCGCGGGACGCTCCCCCGCTTCGTCGATTGCCCAACGCGACGCGTTGCTCGCCAGTCTGTCCCAGCACTTCGCACAAGCACCCGTCGAATTCGCGGTGCGCGCCGCCTGAAACGTGGCGGCGCAGCTTCGCGCCGCCACCTGCCGCTTCATTGCTGTCCCGTTGCCGCCTCGCTGATGTCCCGCTGATGCTTCGTCGTTGTCTCGCTGTTCCCAACCGCACAAGAGGATCCGCCATGAACGTTCGATCGTTGGGCGCGCTCGCGCTCAGTTGCGCCGCCGCATGGGGACTCGCGTCCCATGCCGTCAAAGCGCAAACGTCTGTCACGCTGTATGGGCTCGTCGGGGTCGATGTCGCCAGCAGCAAACGCAGCAACGGCCCCCCCGCCGCGATAGCCGAACAGAGCCCGGGATTGACAGCGCCGTACTGGGGCATCCGTGTCAACGAAGATCTCGGCGCCGGCTACCGCGCGATCGCCGTGCTCGAGAGCTTCTTTCAGCCGACTAACGGTGGCGTCGGCCGCACCGCCGCCGATCCGTTCTGGGGACGCAATTCCTACGTCGGCATCGCCGGGCCATTCGGGCGCGTGACGCTTGGACGGCACACGAATCTCCTCTACCTCGCCGAGCAGGCCGTCAACCCGTTCCAGGCGTCGATCCTGTTTTCGCCGCTTGTGATGCAGACCTTCACCGCCCCGTACGGCGGTGCAATTGCGGGCGACACCGTCTGGAACAACGGCATCCAGTACACCAGCCCCAATCTGAACGGGCTGACCACCACCGCGGTATATGCGCCCGGCGGTTTCGCAGGCTCGGACGGCACGTACAACGCCGCGCTTTCGACACTCTATGCAGGTGGGTCGCTCACCGCTGTCGCGACCGTACAACGCACACGCGTGGTCGCCGGTGTGGCGTCACCGACACAGAACGCGTACATCGTCGGCGCGGCCTATGATTTTTCGCTCTTCAAGCTGTATGCCGCAATGCAAGGCCTGCGTACCGATTCGACCAGTATTGGTGCGCATACCTACGAAGCCGGCCTCTCGGTGCCGTTGACCTCCCAGCTCACTGCGCTGGCGGAATGGGCGTATACGCGCCGCACAGCGCCGAAGAACGCCGTCAGCGCCCGCAATACGGGCTCCGCGGGGCTCGACTACTTCCTGTCGAAACGCACCGACCTGTACCTGGTGACGGTCTACGACAAGCTCTCTGGCTATGGCACCGCGATGACGTATGCAGCCGGAATCCGGCATCTGTTTTGAAGCGCGATGCCATCAGGGTCAACCCGCTATAACCAAACCGTTGTTTTGTATAAAAAAATAAAGCTCGGAATCCAAATTTTGCCGTGGGTATAATTTTTTCTAGTTTGTGTATACACGACAGAAAAGGACGTAACCGCGGCTGTCGCGCGCGACGACAGCACTCTCTACCACACGAAAACAACAACGACCTGTTTGGAGATTGAATGAAAAAGAAGGCACTCGTGTCAGGCGCCGTCATGCTCGCATGCGCCGGGGCACACGCTCAGTCGAGCGTCTGGCTGTCGGGTTATGTCGACCTGAACATCGAACATCTGATCTCTTCCGGTTCCGGCGGAAACATGACCCGCATGTCGAGCGGCGGTCTGAACAACTCGCGCTTCAACTTGAGCGGCGTCGAAGATCTGGGCGGCGGCAACAAGGCGGTGTTCACCGTCGAGCCGATGTTCTCCGCGAATACCGGCGTGCAGTCGACGCAGTTCCGGCAGTCGTTCGTAGGCCTGAAAGGCAACTGGGGTGAAGTGACGATGGGCCGCCAGTTCACGCCGTCGTACTGGATTGCGGGCTATGCCGATCCGAGCTGGGCCGCCGACTTCAGTATGGTCAACAACATGGAGTTCTTCTACGCGTCGTATCGCGTGGATAACGCGATCCAGTACAAGACGCCCACCTTCTACGGTTTCACCGGCCGGATCATGGCGACAACCGGCGTGGGCGACAGCACCCGTGCCGGGCGTTTCCTGAGCACCAGTATCGACTACCGGCACGGGCCGATTTTCCTCGGCGCCGTGAGCGAGCTGCAGTACACGCGCGATATCTTCAAGTCGTCACAGATCCATTCGTCGCGCGATAACTATTTCGCTGCTGTCTACAAGTTCGGCGGCTTCGAGCCGACGCTGATCTATCACACGTATAACGGCTACTACGCGTATCCGCCGTACGTCGCGTTCAATTCGCAGGGTTGGGATGCGCAGATCGGCGCGCGCTGGAACATCGACGGACGCAACCGCCTGTATCTGAGCATCGTGCACCGTCACGACGACAACAACACCAGCATTTCCAGCGCCACCGGCGGCGTGATCGGCTACATCTACGGTTTGTCGAAACGAACCGACCTGTATGCCACTTTCGCTCACGTGAAGAGCCAGCACGATGTGCCGGTCGCCTACCCTGTGACGTTCCAGGAGTATCCGAACGGCGGACAGAATCCGAGCGGCTTCCAGTTCGGGATTCGTCACGCGTTCTAGTATAAAAAGGAGGAAGCTAATGCTTCGCAAACACAATCTGAAATCAACTCTCGCAACAGGCGTCCTGTTGACCTTCATGTCCGCGGCGGCCTGTGCGGCCGCGGAAGGCGCTTCGGCTACAGCCGCATCGAATGCCGCGGCATCGGCCGACGCGGCGTCCGCGACACAAGTGACGCCTGGCACACCGAATGTCAAGGATCCCTATCTCGCCCAGTGGCTGCGCCTCACGCCGGATCGCCGGCCTGTCCCGCTCAAACCGGGTGTCGACTACGGCATGGACCCGGCAACCGGCCAGTTCGTATGGCCGAAGGCCACCCCTGAAGTGCACCAGGGCAAGCACTTCCCCGGCGAAATGACCACCTGGGATAAAAAGAGCTATGCCAAGGACGTCAAGGTTCTGGCTTTCTATCCCCTCGTCGATTCGCCCTTCCACGCCTGGAACAATATTGCCGACTTCGACGGGCACCGCTATCTCTACATCCACGACCGCGACTATTTGCGGATCATGGACGTTACCGATCCCGCCAACGGCAAGGTCGTATTTTCGCAGGGCGGCACGTGGGGGCCGAAGGGACCGACCGAGAAGTTCGACCCGAACAATGTGCATGACTATCTCGGCGGCGCCACCATCGTGTGGAGCAAGAAGCTCGGCAAACCGGTGCTGGTCGCCTCGTTCGAAATTGGCCGCTATGGCTTGATGACTGACAAGAGCGAGCAGCCTGACAAAGTTGAAGCACAGCGCCACTACAACTCGCTCAAGGGCTTCAAGGTCTTTGAAATGGACGGCCCGTTGCCGAGCCAATGGAAGCTGATCGCGACACGCACGACCGACTATCGGCACCCCGACGCGCCGATCGGCCAGCAACAGGGTTCGGGCTCGCTCGATGCGCCTGAATATTACGGCGGCAAGTACATGATCCTGTCGGCTGCACCGGACGACAGCTACGGTTTGACCGAGTACCCGAACTATCTGTATTCGCCGGGCTATCAGGTCTGGGACATGTCGGACCCTGCAGATCCGAAGTTCGTATCGCAAATCTCGGTACCGGGACAGAAACTCGGCAATGAAGCCGACGAACAAGCTTATCTGACGAATCCGCGCGCGGGAAATCGTACCTCGTGGATGGGCTCGCGTATTCCAATCTTCCTGCCGAAGCCTTTGGAAGAAGGCGGCAAGATTGGCTTCGGCGCGATGGGCGGCTTGGGTCTCTATTCGTTCGATCTGTCCAACCCGGCCAGGCCAAAGGTGCTCGGCAATGTCAACACGGCACCGAGTTTTGCGGGCACCGAGTACGACAATGCCGACGTCAGCCAGTACGAACGCACGGGCTTCGTGCTGACGAGCGGCTATCCGATGAACCGCGATTGCTACGAGCCGTACAAGGACATTTTCGTCGTCGATGCCCGCGATCCGTCGCATCTGAAGGTGGCGGGCAAGCTGCCGCAGCCGACACCGCCTGAAGGCGCGCCTTTCACGAGTTTCTGCCAGCGTGGCGGCAACTTCGGTCCGAAGCGTTCGAACGCGATCGGTCAACCGGGTGGCTCGCGTCAGGGCGTGATTCCGTACTCGTTCTATAACGCCGGCGTGCAGATTTTCGATGTGCGCAATCCGGAGAAGCCGACCATCGCCGGCTATTTCGTGCCCGCGCTGGCGGACGAGAGCGAGCTGCCGAGCTATACCCTCGGCAAGGGTGTGCTGGCGATTTATACCGAGTACGACCGCAATATCATTTGGGCCTTTACGGAGAATGGGGCTTATGCGTTGTCGACGCCGTTGCTTGGGAAGCCTGTGATTGGCGCTCCGGCCAAGCCGTGGCCACCGCGGTAACGTCTTTGGGTTTCTTCATTTCTTCATGTTGGTTTGTTGAGCGCTTTGCCCTGCCGGCGGTTTTCGTCGGTGGGGTTTTTTGTTTTTTTCTGGGGTGAAATTGTGAGAGGGATGTTACGGGTTGGATTTTTTGTTGCTGTTGCTGGGTCGTGCGGGAGTTCTTTTGCTGCGGCGCCGGGTGGTGACGCGGTTACCACGGGTGGGATTTCGGCTAGCGAGCAGACTTGTCGCGCTTGTCATTCGATCGATACGACGAAGGTGGGGCCTGCTTTTAGAGCTATCGCCGAGCGGTATCGGGGAGATTCGGATGCGGTCGCGAAGCTTGAGAAGAGTATGTTGGAAGGGAGCTCGGGGAAGTGGAATACCGGGGCGACGATGCCGCCTAATGCGATTTCGGCCGCTGATGCGGAGCGGTTTGCGCATTGGATTTTGGGGATTAAGTAGGAGTTTTTTTTTGTTTTTTTTGCCTTTGGCGGCGGCATTGTGGTTTGCCTAAGGTAGTGGACTTTCTTTGACTTCTTTGACTTCTTTGACTTCTTTGCCTGCGCGGCGCTTGTTTGTCTGCGGTTTTATGGTGTTGGCCTTTCCTTGATTTCTTATTGGTCTATTAGCGTCGCCCCTGTGCGGGGCAGGCACTTACTTCTCTTTGCCGCCGCAAAGAGAAGTAAGCAAGAGAAAGCGGCTCAAACCGCTAATTCTTAAGCGGGT
>NZ_JAQQCH010000038.1:0-52233 GCF_046030555.1 Paraburkholderia sediminicola
GACCAATAAGAAAACAAGGAAAGGCCAAAGACCAAAGAACCCAGATCAAGGAAAGCCCAACGCCACAGGCCAACAGACAAACAACCGCCGAGCAGGCAAACAAATCAATCAAGGAAAAGAAGGAAAAGAAGGAAAGAAAAAGCCACCACCCCATGCACACAAAAACATGCCGCCGCCAAAGGCAAAACCCCCACTACAAAACCTTGGCAATAATCGACAACACCATAGAAAGCACAAGCGTCGACATAAACGGAAACGGATACTCCCGCCCGAAGAGGCGCAGCGTAACGTCACCGGGCATCCGCCCAATCCCGATCTTCCTGAGCCACGGCCAGCAGGCCGACAACACCGCCACCGCAACAAACGTAGTCAACAGCCAGCGGATCATTGCAAATCCCCAAGGCAAAAAATCACAGCGTATGTGACCGGTCGCCGCTGGAAAACGCCTGCAGCGTGTCATCTAACCCGCGCGAGAACGCGATCACCTTGAAAAGCTCACCCATCTCCGCCTCGGACAACAACTTCTGCACCGCATTCGCCGCTGGCAAAAACCTCGCCGTGTCCGAAGGATCGAGCGCCGACAACGCCTCGGTAATCCCCGCATTCAGCAAGAACCGCGCTTGCGAAGTGAACCCCAATAAGTCCGCGCCAGTCTCGACTCCGGCTTCGGCAATGCCGGTAAATTCCACGTGCGCAGTAATGTCCTGCAAACCCGGATAAACAAATGGATCGCCATGCGCCCGGTGCCGGTAATGGCACATTAACGTGCCCTGCGCGCGCTGCTCATGGTAGTACTCGTGACGCGGAAAACCATAATCGATGAAGAACGCCGCGCCACGCGTGAGCATCGTGCAGATGGTCCGCGTAAACGCTTTTGCAGCGTCGTGCGTCTCGGTCACGTAGTCTTCGCCGGTCGTTTCGATCTCGGCCAGAAATGCATTGTCCGCAGTCGCTGACACCAGCCGGTCGTCGAACGCAAAAGTCTCATCGCGCCATACCACGCCGCGTTCATGCCAGGCGCCGCCAGTAAAGGCAAACAGCCGCACGGGCATCGCGTCCAACACCTCGTTGCCGATCACCACGCCCTCGAATCGCTCAGGCAATGCGTCCAGCCAGCGCACCCTCGCGGCCAGTCCCGGCGCGGCGGCTTCGATCGTCTCGCGTTGGCGCTCGCGCAATTCCCCAGACAAATCCACGATCGAGTAGCTGTCGAATTCGACGCCCAGTGCGTCGAGCGCGTTCAGCAAGCCGACGGCCAATTTGCCCGTGCCGGCGCCGAATTCCATCACGTCGCGCGTGCCGCTCGCCTGCAAGGCTTCGGCGAGCGGACGAGCCAGCGTCGTGGCGAACAACGGTGACATTTCCGGCGCCGTCACGAAATCGCTGCCGTCGTCGCTACGCAGGCCAAATTTGCGGGCGCCGCCGCTGTAGTAGCCGAGTCCCGGCGCGTAAAGCGCGCGTTCCATGTAGCGGTCGAACGGCAGCCAGCCGTCTGCCGTTTCGAGCTCCGAGCGGATCTGCGCGACCAGCGCTTCGGACTGCGCAAGCGCGCTCGGGCCGGGAGCAGGTAAACTATCGGGTTGGTGAGCTTTCGGATTCATCCCCGCATTGTAAATGACCGCCTCTCTGGACACCGCCGCCGCCCGCGCGCCTGAAACGCCGCGCATCGCGCTGATTACCGGCGCCGCCCGCCGAATTGGGCGGGCGCTCGCGCTCGGTTTCGCCGCGCGCGGCTGGGACGTAGCGGTCCATTACGGCGCGTCGCGCGAGGAGGCCGACGAAGTGGTCGCCGAAATCGTCGCTTTGGGGCGCCGGGCGGTGGCTTTGCACGCGGAATTGGGCGACGAGGCCCAGGTCGAGCGGCTAATGCAAGGCTGCATTACCGCGCTGGGCCGCCCGGCGTGTATCGTCAACAATGCGTCGCGCTTCGAAGAAGACACGGCGCTCAACGTCGGTTACGACCTTCTGCTGAAGCTGACCGCGATGAATCTCGGCGCACCGCTCGTGCTGGCGCGTATGCTGTTCGAGGCTACGCCTGAGGCGGCGCGTACCGACGAAAGCCTGCGCGGGGTCGTGATCAACGTGCTGGACCAGAAGCTGTACAACATGAATCCGGACTACCTGTCCTACACGCTGTCGAAGGCAGCGTTGCAGACAGCGACGGTCGCGCTGGCGCAGGCTCTGGCGCCGAAAGTGCGTGTGGTCGGGCTTGCGCCCGGCCTGACAATGCAATCCGCCGATCAGACGTCGGCAGGTTTTGAAGAAGCTCACCGTGCTACGCCTTTGGGCCGCGCGTCGCGGCCGGAGGATATTGTCGCCGCCGCGCTGTATCTCGCCGATGCAGCGGGCGTCACCGGAACGACGCTGGTGGTCGACGGCGGGCAGCACCTTGTGCCGCTGCCGCGCGACGTAATGTTTTTGACGGGCGCCTGAACAGCGCGCGTGCTGGTTGCCGGGTCGAACCGGCGCTCGCCCACGCGTTGAAGTGCCCCTTTGCGTGCTCCGCACGCTTTTTTCGACTGGAACGAACATGTTTGCCGCTCTTTCGCATCCCCGGCTCGCCGATTGCCGCCGGCTCTTTCTGCGCAATTACGAAGTGCACATCAACATTGGTGTGCACGACTTCGAAAAGCGCGGCGAACAGCGCGTCGTGATCAACGTCGAACTGTTCGTGCCGCTCGCGCTGTCCACGCCGGTTCAGGACAAATTGAACGAAGTCGTCGACTACGATTTCATGCGTTCGACCATCGCACGCCGTGTCGAACAAGGTCATATCCACTTGCAGGAAACGCTCTGCGACGACCTCGTCAACGCACTCCTCGATCATCCGCAGGTGCGCGCCGTGTGCGTGTCGACCGAAAAGCCGGACGTTTATCCCGACTGCGACGCGGTGGGCGTCGAAGTTTTCCGTATCAAAGAGGATTGAGCCATGAATGCTCAGGAAATCCTGAACGACGCAGCAGGCCCAGGCGCTGCTGCGCAGGCCGCGCACGCCTCGGCGGGCAAAGCGCCGCTCACGCGCCGCGAGCAGAAAGAAGCCTACGAGAACAACAAGCTGTTCAAGCGGCTCGCGCGCCAGGTCGGTGAGGCGATTGTCGACTTCAACATGATCGAGGAAGGCGACAAGGTGATGGTCTGCCTGTCGGGCGGCAAGGATAGCTACGCGATGCTCGAAATCCTGATGCGGCTGCGCGAACGCGCGCCGATCAACTTCGACATCGTCGCCGTGAATCTCGACCAGAAGCAGCCGGGTTTTCCGGAGCATGTGCTGCCCGAATACCTGAAGCAACTCGACATTCCGTTTCACATCGAGAATCAGGACACGTACAGCATCGTCAAGCGGCTGGTGCCGGAGGGCAAGACGACCTGCTCGCTGTGCTCGCGGCTGCGTCGCGGCATTCTGTATCGCGTGGCGGGCGAACTCGGCGCGACCAAGATCGCGCTCGGCCATCATCGAGACGACATCCTGCAAACGCTGTTGCTGAACATGTTCTACGGCGGCAAGCTGAAGGGCATGCCGCCCAAGCTGCAATCGGACGACGGCAAGAACATCGTGATCCGCCCGCTTGCGTACGTGAAGGAAATCGATCTGGAAAAATACGCGGCACTGCGGGAATTTCCGATCATTCCGTGCAATCTGTGCGGTAGCCAGCCGAACCTGAAACGCGCTGAAATGAAGGCGCTGATCCGCGATTGGGAGAAACGCTTTCCGGGCCGCATCGAAAATATGTTCAATGCGTTGTCGAACATCGTGCCGTCGCATCTGATGGATCACAAGCTGTTTCCGTTCGCCGGTCTGCGTGCAACGGGCGAGGCCGATCCGCAAGGCGATATCGCGTTCGACGAAGAGCCGTGTTCGACCGATATCGGTGAAGGCGGACCGCTCAACGGGGCAAAACCAATCTCGATCGTCCAGTTCGACGATATGTAAGAGGCGTGGAAACGCGCGGAAAACTTACGTTTCCACGCATTTCTGCCCGCTGAAAGGCCGCGCGAGCGGCCTTTGTCGTCATGGGCTGCATGATAGAATCGTCGGCTCCAAACTCGTCTGATTGCCGACGCCATGAACATCGTGATTTTGGCGGCAGGCACCGGCAAGCGCATGCGGTCCGCGCTTCCCAAGGTGCTCCATCCCCTGGCCGGCCGGCCACTCCTCGCTCATGTCATCGACACCGCTCGCGCGCTCAAGCCCGCGCGTCTGGTTGTGGTGGTCGGTCATGGCGCCGAAGCCGTGCGCCGGGCGGTAGCGGCACCCGACGTCCAGTTCGCCGCGCAGGAGCAGCAACTCGGCACAGGCCACGCGGTGCAACAGGCGCTGCCGCTGCTCGATCCGTCCGAACCCACGCTGGTGCTGTACGGCGACGTGCCGCTCACGCGCGCCAGCACGCTGCAGGCATTGACCGACCGCGCGGCCCAAGGCGGCTACGGCGTGCTCACCGTCACGCTCGACGACCCCAGTGGCTATGGCCGCATCGTGCGCGATCAGCACGGCAAGGTGTCGCGCATCGTCGAACAGAAAGACGCGACGCCCGAGCAACTCAAGATCGCCGAGATCAACACGGGCATCATCGTCGCGCCGACCGTGCGCCTCGCCGGCTGGCTCGCAGCATTGAAGAACGACAACGCACAAGGCGAGTTCTACCTGACCGACGCTGTGGAGATGGCGATCAAAGCAGGGCTCGAAGTCGTCACCACCCAGCCTGACGAAGAGTGGGAAACGCTCGGTGTGAACAGCAAGCAGCAGCTTGCCGAGCTCGAACGGATTCATCAGCACAATGTCGCCGAGGCGCTGTTGGTGGCCGGCGTAACGCTTGCGGATCCGGCTCGCCTCGACGTGCGCGGCACGCTCGAATGCGGCCGTGACGTCTCGATCGACGTGAACTGCGTGTTCGAAGGCCGCGTCACGTTGGCCGATAACGTCACTGTCGGGCCGAATTGCGTGATCCGCAATGCGACGATCGGCGCCGGTACGCGCATCGACGCGTTCACTCATATCGAAGGCGCCGAAGTCGGTGCGAACGTCGTGCTCGGCCCCTACGCGCGGCTGCGTCCGGGGGCTTCGTTGCAGGACGAGTCGCACGTCGGCAACTTCGTCGAGGTGAAGAACGCTGTACTTGGTCATGGCTCGAAGGCGAACCATCTTACGTACATCGGTGATGCGGATATCGGGGCGCGTGTGAATATCGGCGCGGGTACCATCACCTGTAACTACGACGGCGCGAACAAATTCCGCACGATTATCGAAGATGACGTGTTCGTCGGCTCGGACACGCAACTCGTGGCGCCCGTGCGCGTGAAGCGCGGGGTGACGATCGCGGCGGGCACAACGGTCTGGAAGGATGTCGAAGAAGACATGCTCGTCCTGAACGATAAGACTCAAACAAGCAAGTCGGGCTATGTTCGCCCGACGAAGAAGAAAAGTTGATGGGCGTGACGCGCGCGCGGAGCGCGCTCCCTGAAACCCAGCACTGAAAAGGAATAAGCCATGTGTGGCATTGTCGGCGCGGTTGCGCAACGTAATATCGTTCCGGTCCTGATCGAAGGACTGCGTCGCCTCGAGTATCGCGGCTACGATTCGTGTGGCGTCGCGGTACTCGATAGCGACGGACCGCGTCGGGCTCGCAGCGTCGCGCGGGTCGCGGATCTGGACGAGCAGGTGCGTGAGAACCATCTCGAAGGCATCACGGGTATTGCGCATACGCGCTGGGCGACGCACGGCGCGCCGGTGACCGACAACGCGCACCCGATCTTCTCGAAAGACGCACTCGCGTTGGTACACAACGGCATCATTGAAAATTACGAGTCGCTGCGTGAAATGCTGCGGGGTAAGGGCTACACGTTTGTCTCGCAGACGGATACAGAGGTTATCGCGCATCTGATTCACAGCCTGTATCGCGGCGATCTGTTTGCCGCGGTCCGTGAAGCCGTCGCGCAATTGCATGGCGCGTATGCGATCGCGGTGCTGCATAAGGACCAGCCGCATACGGTGGTCGGCGCGCGGCAAGGCTCGCCGCTGGTGGTGGGACTCGGCAACGGTGAGAACTTCCTCGCGTCAGACGCGCTGGCGCTGGCCGGCAGCACCGAGCGCTTCATCTTCCTCGAGGAGGGCGACGTCTGCGAACTCTCGCTCGAGGGCGTGCGTATCGCCGATCGCAACGGCTACGAAGCGCAGCGCGAAGTGCGCCAGGTCGCGGCGTATGGCGGCGCGGTCGAACTCGGCCCATATCGTCACTTCATGCAGAAGGAAATTTTCGAGCAGCCGCGTGCGATTACCGACACGATCCCGCAAGGCGATTCCTTTGACGCATCGCTATTTGGCGAGGGCGCGGATAAGGTGTTCGCGGATATCGACAGCGTGCTGATTCTGGCGTGCGGCACGAGCTACTACTCGGGACTGACCGCGAAGTACTGGCTCGAATCGGTCGCGAAGATCCCGACTCAGGTGGAAATTGCCAGCGAGTATCGCTACCGCGAGTCGGTACCGAATCCGAAGTCGCTGGTGGTGGTGATCTCGCAGTCGGGCGAAACGGCCGATACGCTGGCAGCGCTCAAGCATGCCCAGTCGCTGGGGCATAAACATACGCTGGCGGTGTGCAATGTCGGCACGAGCGCGATGGTGCGCCAGACGGAATTGTCGTTCCTGACACATGCGGGTCGCGAGATCGGTGTGGCCTCGACCAAGGCGTTCACGACGCAGCTGGTTGCGCTGTTCGTGCTGGCCGCGACGCTCGGAAAACTGCGTGGGCAGCTCAGCAAGGAGCAGGAAGCCGAATACCTGAAACTGCTGCGCCACTTGCCCGCAGCGTTGAATAGCGTGCTGGCGCTGGAGCCGCAGATCATCGCGTGGTCGGAAGAGTTTTCGCGCAAGGAACATGCGTTGTTCCTCGGGCGTGGCCTGCATTACCCGATCGCGCTCGAGGGCGCGCTGAAGCTCAAGGAGATTTCCTATATCCACGCGGAAGCGTATCCGGCTGGTGAGCTGAAGCACGGGCCGCTGGCGCTGGTGACTGAAGCGATGCCGGTGGTGACGGTGGCGCCGAATGACGCGCTGCTGGAGAAGCTGAAGTCGAATATTCAGGAAGTGCGCGCGCGGGGCGGTGAGCTTTATGTGTTCGCGGACGCGGATACGAAGATCGTCAATGATGAAGGTCTGCATGTGATCCGGATGCCGGAGCACTACGGCTTACTGTCGCCGATTCTGCACGTGGTGCCGCTGCAGTTGCTGGCCTATCACACGGCATGTGCGCGAGGCACGGATGTGGATAAGCCGCGGAACCTGGCCAAGTCGGTTACGGTGGAGTAACCGGGATAGGCAGCTATTGCGAGCTTCACGCTGAAAAAACGGTCGCCTGTGGGCGGCCGTTTTTTTTACCTCTTTTTACCGCGGTAGCGCATCTCACTTCCTCACCACCTCCACCGCAGCCGCCGAAACAAACTCCGCCCGCACACTGTCCCCGACTTTCAAATCATTGAGCGGAATGTTCCCCGCGGTCCTCAGCACCTGCTGATGCTTCGGCCCCCGCAGCGTCACCATCCGGCTCTTGCGGTCGATTTTCAGCACCGTTGCGACAATCTGCACCCTATGCGCCGACGACGCGTATCCCGCTGAAGCCGGTATCGCCACCGTCGTCTCGACGCGTTCGCGAACACCTTTGGTCTTCACCTTGTCGACTTGAAGCAGTAGCGCCTGCTGATACGCGACATTCAGCTTGTCGCCGACCCGCAGTTTCCGGACATCGGCCAACTGAGGATTCACATCGACATCCGCCAGATTGCCGCGCGGACCACGCAGCGTGACGCTGTTAGTGGCCGGGTAGATCGCCGCCACATGGACCTGAGCGTGAACGACCTCGGCTTTTTCGAGCGCCTGATGACCGGCATCGGCGTCAGTGTCCTGAGCGAAGCCGGATTGGGAGCAAGCCGCCATCAGGGCAACCGCAGTCCATATGACCGCGACCGGTGAACCCACTTTGCGTAGACGAGTCATCCGCTGCTCCCGAAGTGACCAGCTCAAACGACGATTCCGAGTGACTAACCTGAGCAACCAACCTAAGTGATCGAAAAAGAACCCGCCACGCTCCCGCGCTTATAGCTCCGGACGCGCAAGGTCGCTGGTGACGATGTGCTCGCCATACACCTGGGCCGCTGCGACGGCTTCCAGCTTGGTCGCGTAAGGTCCGAGTTCCGGCGCGCCGTCGAACGGGAAGAGCACACGGCCGTCGGTCGTTCGAACCACTTTCAACACGCCGAAAAAACGGCGGTACCCAGCCAGTTTCGACGTCGCCGACACGTCAAAGTCGTCCTCCGACGTCGCGGGGACGCTGGGAATAAATGCGGTCTTGCTCATACCTGAAAACATCTCTTGTTCAAGGGGGCGGCGCCTGCGTGACAGGCGAGGGCCGCGCCCGGTTGTCCCGGGAAGACATTCACCGGCGACCCTCATTGTCTCAAATCCCCGCGCATTGAGCTGGATGCGCGACCAGCCAGCAGGCCGGCGCTTGCATACCGCGTCCCGAGCCCTGTCACCCTGGCAGCGCCGACCAGCCAGCATCATCCTGCGGCTTTGACCGCAGCCTCATGCTCGGCCGCCAGCGCAACATCCCGCTCGCTCACTTGCACGAAGCTCGGCCGCGAGCAGATGCGCCGGGTGTATTCGAGCACGACCGGCGTCTCCGGCACCAGCTTGAACATCATCCCCCAATGCAAGGCGATGCCCCACAAGATATCCGCAGCCGACATCTTGTCTCCGAGCAAATAGGGTGTCGCCTGCAACTGGCTTGTCACGGTCGCGAGCATCGAATCGAAATCGCCGTACGGCGAGGTGGCGTGCGGCGCCGGTTCGCGCTTCATCGCCTTGTCGACGAGTGCCGGCTCGTAGCATGCCGCGTAGTACACAAGCCAGCGCAGATACGGCCCGCGCGACGGATCGTCGAGCGCCGGCGCAAGGCCCGCTTCAGGAAACAGGTCGGCCAGATAGATGAAGATGGCGACCTGTTCGGTGATCAGCGCGTCGCCGTGAAGGATCGCGGGCACTTTGCCGAGCGGATTGATCGCGCGATACGGCGCTTCGCGCTGCTCGCCGGCCTTCATGTTGAGCACCTTCAGCTGATACGGGGCGCCGAGCTCCTCGAGCAGCGTGAGTGCGCTAACTGAGCGGCATTGCGGCGAGTGGAACAGCGTGATCGTGCGATCGGTGGTCATGGCGGGCCTTCTGGGTGAGCGTCTCGTGGAAAAGCCAGCGTTCATCTGACGCCGGATGCCCTATCCTAAACGCCTATACCTGTCAGTTTGTGTCAGGTATGTCTACACTTGTCCGTATGAGAGCCAGCCGCCTCCTTTCCATCCTGATGACCTTGCAAGCACGCGGACGCGTGACTGCGCAGTCGCTCGCCGACGAATGCGCAGTCTCCTTGCGGACAATCTATCGCGACATCGACGCCTTGAGCGCCGCGGGCGTTCCCGTCCAGAGCGAACGTGGCGCGGAAGGCGGATATCGTCTCCTCGACGGATACCGTACGCGTCTGAACGGTCTGTCATCGCAGGAAGCGGAGGCGCTGTTCCTCGCCGGCTTGCCGGGACCGGTGCAGGCACTCGGTCTCGGCGCCGTGATGGCCGGGGCGCAAACCAAATTGCTTGCCGCGCTTCCGGTCGAATTGCGCTCGACCGCGGAGCGCATGCGCTCGCGCTTTCACCTCGATGCCCCAGCCTGGTTTTCCGACGCGGATCAGCCCGCGAATCTGCCGCTGATCGCCAGCGCGGTGTGGGAGCAGCATCCACTGCAGATTCGCTATCAGAGTTGGAAAGCCGAAAAGTTTCGCCGGATCGAACCGCTCGGCATTGTGCTGAAAGGCGGGGCCTGGTATGTGGTTGGGCGGGTCGATGTGGACATTCGCATCTACCGCATTTCGCGCATTCTCGAGTTGAGCCTGCTCGCCGAGACTTTCGAGCGGCCGCCGGCCTTCGATCTCGCTGCGTACTGGCAAGACAGCACGCAACGTCTGTCCGAAGAGATGCATGCAAGCGAGGCAACGCTGCGCCTGTCGCCGTGGGGCATGCAGATGCTCGAAGCCTTTACCTCACCGTTCGCGCGCGCGGCGGCGAAAATCGGCGAGCCGGATCCGGCCGACGGCTGGCGCACGGTTACGCTGCCGGTCGGTTCGATAAGGCAGGCATGTGCGGAATTGCTGCGCTTCGGCACCGAGGCCGACGTGCTGGCGCCGCCAGAATTGCGCGCACATTTCGCTGAGGTGGCGGCAGCCTTGCATCGTCGTTACGCACAATGAGAGCGATGGTTTGCCGGTTGCGCTGCGCGTGAACGTCGATAGGACCGACGAGCTGCCCACGCGCAAAGTGGGTGAGCGGCCCGTGTGGTCTGAGCAGGTTATCGACGACGTTGCCGCTTTCCTCACCATGCTGAACGACGATTACGTGCTGAAACTGAAGCAGTCGAAGTAACACGCGCAGACACAGTAGCCGGCTGTCTTTCCTAAGACGAATTCTGGCCGTTTGGTGCCTCTTTTTCGGGCAGGGATATAATGCGCGGATTCCTCTTCTTTCCCGTCCTCCGCTATGAGCCGGTTACTTTGCCTAATCGTGCTTTCGCTCGGCCTGATGCAAACCGCAATGGCCGACGAAAACAGTGACCGCATGTCCGCGTATCTGACGCAGAAGTTCGGTCTGGCAAAGGAGAAAGCTCAAAAGATTTCGGCCGCGGTGCAATCCGCCGCTTCGAAATATTCACTGCCGCCGGCACTGCTGCTGGCGATCATTTCGATCGAATCCCGCTTCAAGGAAAAGGCCAAGGGCGCCAACGGCGCGACCGGGCTGATGCAAGTGGTACCGACGGCCCATCGCGGGTTGCTGAGGAACGTCAAGGACCTCACTGAGCCGACCACCAACATCGAAGTGGGCTCGGCGATCCTGTACGGCTACATGCGCTCGGCAAACGGCGACATGAACGCGGCGCTCAAGAGCTACGGCGGATCGCAGGCATACGCGAAGAAGGTCAACTTGCGCGTCGAAGATTTCGCCGACGTCGCCGGGTTGCAAGATGTCGCGTCGCGTTCGGACGCGCAAGCCAGTATGTGCGAAGCTGACCGCTGTGAGGCATCGGACAACTGGGCCAATGCCTTTACGATACCGGCCGTCAATGCAGTCGGCGTTAACGGCGCCGCCGGGCTGTCGAGCGGATTGCCCGTGACGTCGCACTGAGCGCCAGCTTTCCCGTCTTTTCCTTCTGCGTTGCCGCCGCTCCAAGGCGCGCGAATCGATCGTGGGGCCGTGTAAGGCGGCGCCGGGCGTGCGCTGCGCGCTTTTTACGCAGGCACGGCAACCGCTCTACAATGCATTCCCATTCGAGCTCACGCCGCGCCTCTTCTGATCGACCATGTCCACCTCGTTTTCCAAAACCACCGCCGCCGCGCTTCTCGGCCTGCTGGCACTTGTGGCGTGCAGCAGCACGCCGCAGCCGAAATTCCAGCAAGAATTGTTCGAATCGGGCGCAAGTCCTTACGCCCGAAATTTCAACTCGAGCACCACGGATACCTGCGAGGCTGCGCGCCGCGCTTTGTTGAGTCAGGGCTATCTGACGACGATGACGCGCACCGATACCGTCGACGGAACGAAAAATTTCCAGCCGACCGGCGATACACATATCGTCGTCGAGTTTCACGTGGTGTGTACGCCGGGGGAAGAGGCGAGCGATACGAGCATTGTTTACGTCAACGCGGTGCAGAACGGCTTTGCGCTGAAGAAAAGCGATACATCGGCGAGCGTCGGGTTAAGCGTGCTGGGCTCGCTGTCGTTGCCGATCCGCTCGAACAGCGATGCGATGGTCAAAATTTCGAGTGAAACCATCCCGTCGGGCAAGTTCTACGATCGTTTCTTTGGCCTTGTCGATCACTATTTGCAAACGGTGGTGCGCACACAGCCGGTCGCGAACAATCGTATCGAAACACGCATGTTGCCGGTGCCGGTCGAAGCGGCGATTCCCGCGCCGCTTCCCGAGATGCCTGATGTGATCGACAAGGCCGCTTCGGTGCAACCCGCAAGCGCAGCCAGCGTAGCGCCCTGATGCATCTGCCAATGCGCGAGGTTTGGGCTGATCAGTCTTTGATGTCATCACGCAGCGGTACTTATCCTATGTCTTTTACTTCATACGTATATATATGTAGTAATAGTTAACAAGGGTTAACCCCTTCTGTGGATAACTTTCAAATTCCCCGTCACATCAACGTCTTGTAGAAACCATAACCCTGCGGAACACGTCTGTAGAAAAACTACAAAGCCGGGATAACTTTGATGGGGCTTGCCTTCCGCCGTGTCTTATCAAGATTCCGCACACAGGCTGTCCGATGCGCTATCCCGAAGTTATTCATAGCCAATTGTGGATAACTTGCGCATCCGGCATAGGTTGGCGGTCTGCGGCTCGGCTTTTTCGGCTGTGCCAGCGCTCGTCACCGAACAGACAGCGGCCCCACCGCGCGCGTATATTGAAGCTGGAAGGTACAAAGATTGCGTCCATGCTTTTGCAAGCGCAACTGTTGCTATTTAGTCAAAACCATTTCAGCAACACCCTATCCAGGCATAGAGTTAAAGTGTTTTCTGAAGTTATTGGTGCAGTGCGGGGGTGTGTAATGAAACGTAGAACAGCACGACAGCTAGTCCGTCTTCTTTCGGATATCAGACATGCCAGCCACTGCACCACGCTGCGGGCGGCGGCCACTAACCGGGTCATATCCCTCGCTTCCTCCGAGCATGATGGGGATGGCGCCGATAGCGAAGAAAGCAGCGAAGCCGTGCGCGAGGCGAGTCACGACAAGCCTGTCCGGAGCGGATCATGAGAGCCGCCAGCGAACAATCGTTGCGTTTTCTGGTCGAGAAATGGCTGGCGCCAGGGCCGTCGGCCCCGATTCACGTGACCGAATTCAGCCGCACCCGTCTGGGCGGCAGGCGTTATGTGCGCGTGGAGACTTCTCTGGACGCAGGATCGCGCGGCCTCTTTTTCTTTCGTCACGACGACGGCTGCTGGTGTGTGTTTCCACCCACTGCAGATACACCGAAGCTCTTTGCGTATCCGCGCGCCGCTTAAATAACGGCGGACGAAGTCACGCGGGCGACTGGCTTAGCCCTCACGCTTCGTGAGGCAGGCGATCACGTTCGCTTTCGCGTCGCCGGGAGGGCATTACCTGGCACACGATCAAACCGGTGAGCATCACCGAGCATCCGAATAACGCGCGCGCCGACAGCGTTTCGCCGAGCACGAGCCATCCGGCGAGCGCGGCGAATACGCCTTCCATGCTGAAGATCACCGCGGCATGCGACGGCGCTGCATGCCTTTGCGCAACCACCTGAATCGTATAGGCGATACCCACCGACAGCGCACCGCCGTACAGAATCGTCGGCGCGGCGCGCTTGATCACCGCGAGGCTGATCGGTTCGATCACGAGGCCGATGGCCAGACAGACGAGCCCGCAAGTCACGAACTGCACGAGCGCCAACATGAGTGTGTCGTGTCGCAGCGCGAAACGGCCCACCAGCATCATCTGCGCGGAAATCACCAATGCGCCGGCCAGCTGGTACCAGTCGCCGTACAGGATCGAGAAGTGCTCGTTGACGCTCAGAAAGTACATGCCGAGCGCGGCGAGCGTCGCGCCGAGCCACGTGCCGAATCCCGTTGGATGACGAAACAGCACACCCAGCAGCGGCACGATCACCACATACAACGAACTGATGAAGCCGGCGTTGGCGACCTTCGTGTATTGCAGGCCGATTTGCTGCAACGAGATCGACGCGGACAGCACGACGCCGAGCAGCACACCGGCACCGAGCAGCTCGCGTGCACCGCCGGGTTCGTGCTTTGACAATTCCGCCAGCGCGGAGCGCCGCACACAGACGATCATCGTCAGCACGACCAGCGCGCCGAGCAGGAAACGCAGTCCGGTAAACAGAAACGGTCCGATCGTATCGAGACTGAGGCGTTGCGCGACGAACGCGGAGCCCCAGATCATCGCGGCGATCAGCATCAGCAGGTTGGCGCGCAGGTGTTGGCGTGTGTCAGGTTTCAAAGGCAGCCTTTCGAATCCGGTTGTTCTAACAAGGCGTGCAGGGCTTAACGATGACGCGCCACATCTTGCCGCGCGGAGCCGTTCGCCGGCAAGGGCAACGGCAAGGGCAACGCGGGCAAGGTGATCACAAAGCGTGCGCCACCCGATGCCGCTTCTTCGAGCCGCACATCGCCGCCGTGAACCAGCGCGACGCGCCGCACGATCGCGAGGCCAAGACCGAAGCCGCCGGTATGCCTGTCACGACTGGAATCGAGCCGATGAAACGGTTCGAATACGCGGCTGCGGTCGGCGAGGGGAATGCCGGGACCGTCGTCTTCGACGATCAGCACCAGCGTGCCTGCCGCGCCGGCGGCCGCGCTCAACGAAATTGCCTGCCGTGCGTAGCGGGTACTGTTGCGGAGCAGATTCAGCAATGCACGCGCGACCAGTTTGGGATCGCAGACATGATACGCGGGAGTGCCGGCAACCGGCATACCGGCAGCGGGCATACCGACAACGGCATCGGCAGCAGGCATACCGCCGGTGTTGACCGAGAGCGTCAGCGAGCGGTCGGCGACATCGTTGGACATGCTCGCGGCGACACTGTCGATGAGCTCGTCTACTGAAACATGCATCAGCACCAGATGCCCTTCTCCTTGTTCCAGACGGCTCAACGTCAGCAGCTCGGTGACGAGTTCGTCGAGTTCGCGCACGTCTTTGCACAGCGCCAGTTGCCGTTCACGCTGCCGCTCGGGCGACTCCGGCGATTGCAGCAGCGCGAGTCCGAACTCGAGCCGCGCGAGCGGCGTCTTCAGTTCGTGGGAGATGCCATGCATCATCTCGCGCTGATGCAGGATTGACGCTTCGATCCGTCGGGCCATTTCGTTGAATTGTTGCGACAACTCGTAGATGTTCGATTTCTTCGACAACTGCGCGCGGGTCGACAGATTGCCGGAGCCGAACGCACGCGCCGCGGCTTCGAGCTTGCGCAACTCGCGCCAGTGATAGTGCACCCACACGATCACCGAAAGCAGCGTGGCAAGCGCGAGCAACGCATACGCGAATGCCTGAATCTCGACGGTGGTGGCCTCGCTGCGACGCGCATTGACGACGATGCCATCCGACAGCGGCAGGTAGTAACTCGTGGCGTCGTCGTCCAACACCAGCTTGCCATCGCGCAACTCGCGCCATCGGCGCTTGCCGACCAGTGGCTCGACCTCGTCGGTCGTCATCAACCTGAAGCCTCTGCTGCCGTGCTTTTTCAGTTCCGCGAGCGCCGCGGCGCGTTCCGGGCCCGCGTGTCGTTGCAGGTAATCCTCGAGTACGAATGCGTACGTACTGTCCGTGGCGCGCTCGGTTTGTGTGACGCGCTGATGGAACAGTTGCGAGAATGAGGTGTTGATGAACGCAATGGTGAGAGCGCCACCGATGACTACGATCAGATACAGCCGGACCAGCGAGCGGAGCATTTATTCCTCCCACGCGGACGGGCTGAACAGATAGCCGCGGCCCCAGATTGTCTTGATCTTGTGCGGCTCGAGCGAGGCATCTTCGAAACGCCGGCGCAGCCTTGAGATCCCGGCGTCGACGGTGCGGTCGAGACCGTCGAATTCGATGCCGCGCAACTGTTTGAGAATGTCGTCGCGGCTCAGCACGGTGCCGGCGGCGCGCGCGAGGATCAGCAGCAGGTTGTATTCGGCGGTTTTCAGCTCGACTGGCTGGCCGCGCCAACTCACCGCGCGATCGGGCGGTGCAATCACCAGTTCGCCGAAGGTCAGCGTGTCGTCCTGTGTGGACGCTTCCACACTTTCCGCCGGCTGCGCGCGCCGCAGCAAGGCACGGGCGCGCGCGACCAGCACACGCGGTTCGATCGGCTTGATGACGTAGTCGTCGGCACCCGTTTCCAGTCCGGCGATCTGGTCGAACACGTCGACGCGTGCCGTCAGGATCAGCACCGGGACGCGCGAAAAACTGCGAATGCGGCGGCAGACCTCCATGCCGTCCATGTTCGGCAGCATCAGGTCGAGAATCACCAGCGCCGGTTTGTGTTCGCGCACGGCGGCCACGGCCGTGTCGCCGCGCCGCACGATCGTCACGCTGAATTCATAGCTGTTCAGATATTCCCCGATCAACTGCGCGAGACGATCGTCGTCCTCGATCAGCAGCACGCTGGTTTTGAGGGGGGCTTCGTTCATGTCGGTCTCCACTATCAGGCGCCGATTCTATCCGCGCGCACGCGTGCCGGGTACGCCGCGAACACTCGCGAACACTTGAACACAATTGCGCACACATTCCCCCAACTTCAGGACAGACGTGGCGAGGCGGCGTCCCTAGACTGCGTCTTCCATCCCAAATAAAAGTCCTGATCGTGCGCAAACGCCTCTCTTATCTGTGTGTTCCGCTGTTTGGCCTGACCTGCTCGTCGATGGCCTACGCGGAGAACTTCTATCTGTTTTCACTGGCTGGCGGCGTGGCGCCGCGCTATCAGGGCAGCCGCGATTACCGTCCGTTCGTCGCACCGCTGATCGCTGCCGAGTTCAGCAACGGCATCTTTCTGAGCCCCACCGATGGTCTCGGCTATAAGCACAACTTCGCCAACGGCCTGTTCGCATCAGCGGCGCTGAGCTACGACTTCGGCCGTACCGACAGCAATCGCGCCGATTTGCCGGGCTCCGACTACCTGAAGGGCATGGGCCGGATTCCGGGTTCGGTGATGGTGTCCGTTCAGGTTGGCGCGCATCTGTTCGGTCCGTCGACCATCAGCATCACGCTGGATCAGCCGCTGACGCACACGAGCCGCGGCACGAGCGGGCACGTCGATCTGACCGTGCCGGTGCTGCAAACCGTCGACAACGACATCAGCGTCACGGGCAGCGTGCATGCCGGCAGCGGCCGCTATACGCAGACCTTTTTCGGTGTCACCGATGCGCAGGCGGCCGCGAGCCGCTTTCAGCCGTATGCGGTGAAAGGCGGTTTCGACAGCGCCAAGGTGTCGGCCGCCTGGACCTACAGTTTTTCGCCGCGTTGGTCAGTGCATACCGAAGGCGGCGTGACGCGACTGCTCGGTGCGTCGGCGAACAGCCCGATCGTGCAATCGAAGAACAACTATTTCGCGATCACCGCGCTGACGTATCGCTATTGATGCGTTTGTTGAACCCCCTGTTGATCGGTTATCCGAATCGACGATCTGATGTCTCTGCAAGGAGCTAGCGATGTTTGCATGGCAAACCCCTCTGTCCAATGCCTGGCAGAACAGCCTGGTATCGTCGACGCGCGCGCAGGCGATCGGCGTCGACAGCTTGTTGCTGACCGGTGCGACCGGTTTTATCGGCGGCAATCTGTTGGTGACGCTGATGAACGCGGGCCTGGTCGAACGCATGGTGTGCCTCGTGCGCGGGGCCAGCGCGGCCGATGCGCTCGCACGGCTGCGTGCGTCGGCGGTGCGCTGCGGTTTGCCGCATTCTCGCGCGCAGCAGATCACGGAAGCGAACGTCATGGTCGGCGAATTGGGCAGCGCGTTCTCGGAGATCGATTTGGCGCGGCTCGCGAAAGCGTCGCATGTGATCAACTGCGCAGCGATGGCGTCGTTTTCGACGCATCCACAAGTGCTCGACACGAACGTGCATGACACCTTGCGCTTTGCGTCGCGCTTTGTTGGCAGCAAATCACTGCGGCGCTTTCTGCATGTGAGCACGGCCATGGCGTGTGGCACGCAATGCGGCGCGAACGTGCAGGAGTCGCCGTTCGGCTATGGCGAGACACCCCACCTCGTGCCGTACACGCGGAGCAAACGCGAAGTCGAACGCTTGTTGCGTAGCACGTATCCGCGCTTGCCAGTAGTGGTGGTGCGGCCATCGATTGTGGTCGGCCATACGGTGCTTGGCACGCTGCCGTCGGCGAGTATCTTCTGGGTGTTTCGCGTGGTGCATGGCGCGCGACGCTTCACGGCGCGGGCGATGAACCGCCTCGACGTGGTGTCCGCCGACGACTGCGCGCGTGCGCTCGCGTTGCTGGCGGTGAAGCCGACGCTGGCTTTCGATACGTATCACGTGTCGGCGGGTTCGGAAGCGCCGACCATCGGTCAGATCATCAGCGCGATGGACGAAGCCACCGGCACCTCGGGCCGCCGCTATTCAATGTGTCGCGTGCGCGACTTCGGCAAGATCGCACGCGAAGTTGTGGGGCGCGACCGATGTGGCAGCGGCCGTCTGATCGAACACGCGCTGCGTTTGTATGCCGGCTTCGCGGAGCTGGACTATGCGTTCGACAACCGCCGTCTGCGCGACGAGATCGGCTTCGAGCCGCTGCCCTTCACGGACTATGTGAGCGAATGTGTGCGGACTTCGCGTGGGGTGGGCATCGTCGAGCAGATGCGCTGGGACTTCAAATAAGCCTTTGACCGATTGTATGGCGAGCGACTCGCGCGATAATCGCGCAACAGCCAGCCAGCCGGCTCACGATACGACTGACCGACAGGCCCGACCGACTTTCAGGCAGATGCAATGGACGAGAAAGACTGGATCGCCGGCGCCGCGAAGGCGCTGGCGATCATCGAAGCATTCGACGAAGAACACGCGCGCATGACGCCGACCATGGTGGCCGCGCGCGCCGGGCTCTCGCGCACGGCGGCGCGCCGCTATTTGCTGACCTTGCGCGAACTCGGCTACGTGGATACTGACGGCAAGCTGTTCTGGCTCGCGCCGCGCGTATTGCGGCTCGGCCAATCGTACCTGGATTCGGCGCGCTTGCCGCGCACCGTGCAGCCGTTTCTTCAACGCATCACCGCAACCGTGCAGGAAACCGCGCTGGTCGCGATTCTCGACGAACACGACGTGGTCTACGTCGCGCGCAACGGCGTCAACCGGGCGATGGCGGTCGGTTTCGTGCTCGGCTCGCGGGCGAGCGCGCCGTTGTCGTCCGCAGGTTTGATCCTGCTGGCCTTCCAGGCGCCGGAAAGCATCGGACAGTGGCTGGCGTCCTATCCGATCAAGGTATTTACGCCGCATACGTATTCGACCGTCGAGCGCCTGCGCGAAGTGCTGGGCGAAATCCGTCGCGATGGGTATGTCGTCACCGATCAGCAACTGGAATTGGGCATGCGCGGTGTCGCGGTGCCGTTGCGTGACCGGCATGGCTCGGTCGTGGCGGCGATCAGTGTGAGCATGCCGATCGGCCAGGAGTCGGCAAATGCCGCGCTGCATCGCGTGCTGCCGACCCTCCAGGAAACCGCCAGTTTGCTGCGAAACCTGCTCTGAAAGCAGAACTAGGTAATTTCCCTGATACGGTGTGCTTAACGAATGAAAGCATGATGAAAGCAAGCTGTCTCCCGGAAAATACATATCGAGTTTTGGGCATGACAAACCGCCTACGCTGCGTAATACTCTCCCGCGGGGAGCGGTAAGGCGCCTCAAGCCCTGTCTGCTTCACCGTGCAGCTATTTCATTCACATTGACTCAGTCGTCCAGGTTTGGGGAACAACACATGAAAAAATTTATCGTCTCGCTCGCAGCCGCTTCGATCGCGCTGGTCTCCGTTCAAGCTTTCGCACAGGCATCGGACGCAGCAGCGCCGGCCGCTGCAGCTAGCACGCCGAAGAAGCACCACATCAAGAAGCTGAAGACGCACGGCAAGCGCGCTCCGGTTTCGTCGGCTGCTTCGGCTGCTGGCACGAACGACAAGGGCACGGCAAACTAAGCTCACGCTTGGTTTTGCCGGGCGAACCCTGCCGGTTCTCTTCTGCGTGCTGCTAGTCGGCGAGTGCAGCGCAGTTCCGGTTAAACGTCGCCAGCAAAAAGGCCAGAGCTTCTGCTCTGGCCTTTTTGTATTGCGCGGCGGCTTTGAGCGGCGTTCAGCCTGCGAGGCCGCGCTTGATGACCTCGTTCAGCAATCCGCTCATGCCTTCCGGATGCGTGGCAGCCCGCTCTTTCAGTTCAGTGACCAGGTCGCCATTCAGCTTGCAGGCGAACGCGACAAGGCCTTGCGCCTGATCGAGCTTGCGCTGTTCGCGGCGATCGAGCTTCGGGTCGGCGGCGGCTTTGCCGAAACGGTCGGCGGTCGACAGTTTCATTGCGTTGTTCAGCTTGAGTGCCTTGTTCTTTTCAATGTCGGTTTTTTTCATCGCCATACGGAAGGCCTCTGCCAGATAAGTAATCCCGCATTGTACGCATCGCGCCGCGCGTCGAGTGAGTGGCGGCAATTCCGCACCCGAGCGGCGTTGGCGCGGTGCTCAGGCGGCGCGGAGTCTGGGCCACCGAGCGGTGGCTCAAACGGACCGTTCCGGCGGGCCAGCCACGCTGTCCATCAGCGCACGCATTCGTTGCCAGTGCGTGCCTTCCCAGAACACGCGCCGGCAAACGTCACAGGTGACGAACTGGTTGCGCCGTTCCAGCACGCCATCGGGCGCCCGATCGCCAACTTCGTCTTTGGCGATACGCCGCAGCGGCGCATTGCACATCAGACACAAGCGGAATGGCTGAGCGCTGCCGGCCAGATCGAGCCGTTCAAACACCTCGCGCAATTGCTCGCGTGGCCGCAGCGTGCGCACGTAGCAGCCATGTGTGATGGCGCTGCGTTTCAATAGCTCGCGGTCGCGTGTCAGTACGATGCGCTGTTGTGCGGCGGCGAGCGCTTCGATATCGGCGTCGGGATAGTGGTTGTCATAGAGCGTATCGAAGCCCGCCAGCCGCAGCAGCGGGGCGAGGCCGCCCAGGTGCGCATCGGCAATGAAACGCACCACGCGCAGCGGATGTTCGCGCACGCGCAATAGCGGCTGGATGTCGAGCGCTTCAAACTTCGGATAAACGGCGACGCGATCGCCGTCGGACAGCGGGTGATTGAAACCGACCGACTCACCGTTCACCAGAATCAGCTCGACCTCGGTATGCGGCACGCCGAGCACTTCGATCATATGTTTCGCGGTGGCGCCGCGCGCGCAGGCGTAACTGAACGCACGCCGACGCAGGGGCCGGGCGAGAAAATCGTTCAGCTCCTCATAGAAGCGGAATGTCGCGGTGACCATCACAGCAGTATCGCACCGGGTTTAATTGCGCGCTGTCCTGCACTTGTCGCATGGGTGTGCTTTACTTCCAGTTCTTTAGAAGACGGAGCGACAGATGGACATCGGTTTTATCGGTCTCGGCGAGATGGGCGCCGCGATGGTTGCAAACATTTTGAAAGCCGGGCATCAGGTGCGCGTGTGGAACCGCTCGCCGGAACGCGCGCAACCGCTCGCCGACGCAGGTGCGCGGATCGTCGCGACGCCGGCTGAAGCGTTTGTGGGCGACGCCGTGTTCTCAATGCTCGCCGACGATGCCGCGCTGCGCGAAGTCATCACCGCGTCGCTGCTGGAACACGCCCCGCGCGGCTTGATCCACGTGAACATGGCGACGATCTCGGTGACGCTGGCCGAGGAACTGGCGACAGCGCATGCCTCGCGGGGTGTCCATTACGTCGCCGCACCGGTGTTGGGGCGACCAGACGTCGCAGCGGCGGCCAAGCTGACAATCGTGGCGGGCGGCCCGGCCGAGTCGATCGACCGCGTGCAGCCGATTTTCGACGCCATCGGCCAGAAAACCTGGCGCATCGGTTCGCTGCCCCAGCAGGCGAACGTGATGAAGCTTGCGGCTAACTTCATGCTGGGCGCGGCTGTCGAGACGCTCGGCGAAGCCGCCACGCTCGTGACCGGCCACGGTCTCGCGATGCAGGATTTCCTCGACGTCATCACGAGCGGCCTGTTCCCGGGCCCGGTCTATTCCGGCTACGGCAAGATGATCGCGGAGCAGCGCTACGAGCCGGCGCTGTTCAAGGCACGTCTCGGACTGAAGGACTTGCGCCTTGCGCTGGCGGCCGCCGATGCGGTCAACACGCCACTGCCGATTGCGAGTGTGGTGCGCGACAGCCTGATCGAAGCGGTGGCGCACGGCGACGGTGAGAAAGACTTCGCGGTGCTGGGGCAGGTGGCGGCGCGGCGGGCAGGGCGTTGAGCAGGAGCGGGTACTGGTGCGGGCGGGCGCAATAGCCGCCCGATCCTTTTCTGCGTCGATCTCAATGAGTTTGTATACATGGGGGCTGTTCGCCGCCACTGTTTCTTCGTTTCCGCGATTCCTGGTCCGAACATGCTGCTGGTGATCACGCACGGCACCCAGCATGGGCTGCGCCGTTCCAGCGCGACCATGGCAGGCTGCCTTTCGGCGCGGGTGCGCCATTAGGCGAACGGCGGCCTCGCCGCACGAGACAGCCACCGCCGCCCACAAAGCGTTGCAAGGATTGTCGCGTCGATACAACGCCGAGGGTCAACCCTAATTTGAATGTTGCGACGCACCAAACCATTTGCTATAGTTCGTCTTGTCTCCTCCATGTCTCCTCTGATATGGATTCAGCCCGCCCAATTAGGCGGGCTTTTTTTTGCCCTGAATTTCCAGCCATCTCCAGATGCGACAAAGCCGGCTGGCCCCCTGTGCGGGG
The DNA here is from genome assembly GCF_046030555.1 of Paraburkholderia sediminicola. GTDB lineage: Bacteria > Pseudomonadota > Gammaproteobacteria > Burkholderiales > Burkholderiaceae > Paraburkholderia > Paraburkholderia sediminicola_E. Next base: position 22,509 of record NZ_JAQQCH010000038.1, read on the forward strand.
CCGCCGGCTTTGTCGCATCTGCGCCGAACTCAGAACTTATACGAGACGGCCAGGAACGAAATAATCGGATCGGCTTTCAGCTCGGCCTTCGAGACACCCAGTTCCGTGCCATCCGCAGCCTTGATGATGACCGAGGAGGTGGTCTTCAACGGAATGTACGTGACCGATGCGACGAGACCCCAGTGGTCGGTGAGGGCGTACGTGAGACCCGCATTGAACACCGGCTGCCAGGACGACGATGCCTTCGCCGACACCTGTGTCTGCCCGGGCTTGCCCGCGCCCGCCGCCAGCACTGCACCGAGGTTGTTCTGCGTCGACTGCACGAAGTTCTGGCTCAACTGGACGTCGGAGAACCAGTTGTACGACACACCTATGCCGACAAAAGGCCTGAACTTCGCGGTAGGCGCATTGAAGTAGTACTGGAATAGCAGTGCCGGGCTCCACTGGCGCACGCTCTTCACGATCGGGTTGGCCTGCGGATCGCCCAGATCCTGCTGACCGAGTGCCCCTGCCGGTCCTGGCGGCTTGATAGTGCCGTGCCCGTAGATCTTGAACACCGGCGGCACGCCCGCGACCGTCGTCACCGCGATGTGATCGGTGAGGTAGTGGCTGATTGTGAGACCAACGGTATTGGAGCTATTGGTCGACAACCCCGTTCCGGATGACGTGAACGAGCTCGGCAGACGCAGCGGCGTATTGATCGGAGTCGGTGCGACATTGGTCGTCAGCGGCGAGCTCGAATCCTGCGGCATGATGTGGAACCAGCCGAGCACGGCGACGTTGTCACCAGCGTGTTGTGCGTGCGCACTGGCTGACAGGCAGGCGGCCAGTATCGCGAAATAGATTTTTTTCATGTTGTTCCTCCTGAGGCGCGCGTTGCGTTGATCGCGCGCTGCGAGCGACGGCGGGTTGGCTGCCCGGCCGGTGCGCTGGATACTCGGTGGACGCCGGCTGCCGCGCTGTTACTGTGCGCAGCAGCCGGGACGCGAACGCCTCGCTGCGTGTGGGCGGCGCGTGCTGCGTCCATTACTGGACGAAGGCGCCGATCGTGAAGTACGGCGAGGCCGCGTTGGTCAGATCTAGGTAGCCGAACACGCCACCTGTGAAGATCATCTTTCCGGTCGGCGTGGTACCCGTCGATGCACCCACTTGTGTCGTCGTCACCACACCCGGCACGGTTTGCGTGAAGTCCAGATTCAGCGCCGTCGCGAGCGATGCCTGCGATGCGTTGAACGGATCCAGCAGCGTGGCCTGCGAGCCCTCGAGCGCCGTGGTGCGATAGTCGAACTGGCTATCCACACCGATGTACTCACCGTTTTGCGAGTTCACCGCGATCGAAGTTTGTGGCGACAGAATCGAGATGCCCGATTCATCGTCCGCATACGGTCCGAGTTCGCCATTCACCGGCGTCGTCACCGAGGAGTTCGCCGCGCCGGTTCGTACCAGGATCGGCACCAACTGGTTGCGCAGCTTGCCGACGATCATGTAGCCGCGAGCCTTGGGCGTCGTGGCGAGCGTCGGTTTGGCCTGGCCCAGGAACTTGTCGGTTTCGAACGCGCCGCTGCCGTCAGCCGACGATACGAAGTTCGTACCCGGCTGTTCGCACTTACCCGCGTTGACACCGGAGTTGTCGCACTCGCTCCATGTGCCGTCCGCATTGATCGTGATCTTCGAATCCACCGCGACCGGCGCGAAGCTCTGTGAAGGAACCTGGTGATAGCCGAGCTGGTTGTAGGTGCCGGCCACGTTCGCGAGATTCGTTTCAATCGACGAGAAGCCGATGAACGGGTAGTACGGGAACGTGGTATCGGGCACCGCGCCCACGCCGAGAATCCCGGCGAAGGAGATTTCCGCCCCCGGAATCGTGCCGCCCGCCACGCCTTCGCCGACAAAAATCCGCGCCGGACGGTTCGGGTCGAGGCTCGCGCCGTTCAGGCGGTAAGCACACTGATTGAGCTTGTTGGTCGGCAGCAGCGTTTCCTGGGTCAGCGTGCCGGTTGCGCTCTGACCGGCGCGCGTCGGCGCGACAGTGCCGGTGGTCGCCGGAATCGGCGATTCGATGTAGCTGATTTGCCAGGTCATCTTGGTCGTGTCCATCTGCAACTTGACCAGTTCGCCGTCACCGCCGCCGCCCGTGAACACCGTGCCGTAGTCGAGCGACGCAGGACACAGGCGAACTTCCGTCACCGGTCCATCACCGTTGCCGCCACCACCACCACCGCACGCCCCCAGCAACGGTGCTGCAAGAGCGAGCACCGAAAGGATTCTCCATTTCATACCGCCTCCAGAATTTTCTCGTTGTGTGTGGCCGGCTCCCAGTCCGGCCACCTTTTGCTATTTATGTCTCGTACTGCGAACTGCCGGTCCTTCGTTCTCTTCGTTCGTTACTTGCTGATCTGTGCGCCGATGCCGAAGTAGGGCGTGCTTGGCGTGTCTGAGTTCGCCGACGTCGACGTGATGCCGCCGTTCTCCGCGCCCTGGATGACGATGGCGTAGAGGCCGCCGGATGCAATCGCAAAGCCGGTCTTGCCGTTGGTGTCCTGCACGCCGACCAGACCCGGACTCGGCAACCCGTAGCCGAGACCGAAGCCGCTTTCCGCCGACGAGGTGCTCGGATTGATGAACGTGCCGACCGCGCCCTGGATCAACGTTGCGGTGTACTTGAAGTTCGAGTCCGCGCCGACGTAGCCGCCGTCAAAGCCGCCGGATGCAAGCGGCGTGGCCGCGGCGAGCATCGCGATACCGGATTCGTCGTCGACTGACAATGCCGACAGGTTGACGTTTCCGGTGCGGACCACGAGCGGTACCGTCGCGCCGTTGATCTGTCCGATGATCATGTGAGCCTTGCCGGATTGGTCGGTGCGAAACGGCGCGGGGTTGCCGCCATTGACGATCTGCGGTGGTTTCGCGCTGTCGAAATAGCCGTTGCTGTTCAAGGTGAGTGCACTACCGGTGCTCAGGCAGCCGCTCGAACTCGATGAAGTGCAATTGCCGCTTGCGTCGAAAGTCTCCACCGAATTGGTTGCGACGGTCTCGTAGTTGGCGGTCGGCGAAAGGTGGTAGAGCAGACCGTTGTAGGTACCCACCAGCTTGGTGAGGTCGGTCGTCGTGCTGGCGAAGCCGAGGAACGGGTAGAAGTCGAAATGCCGGTTGGGTACAGCGCCCAGGCCCAGAATCCCACCAAATTGCACCGTCGCGCCCGGAATCCCGCCACCGGCCACGCCCAAGCCAACGAGGATCATCGGCGGATTCGGATTGTTGACGAAGTCGGGTGTCGTATAAGGCTGACCGTCGCCGACGCCGGTGCCGGTACCTGCGCCGAGAATAAAGGCGCAGCGGATCTGTTCGGCGGTGGGCAGTGCGCCGGTCGGCGGGTGGATCACGGCGCCCGTGATCTGCGTTCCCGCGCGCGTCGGCGAAACTTGACCCGTGCGCAGCGGAATCGGCGACTCGAGCCACTTCAGCGAATACGTCATTGCCGTTGCGTTGATGTTCAACTGCACGATTTCGCCACTACCCGCACCACCGAGATACGTCGATTTAACGATGTCGCCGGTAGCAGGACATAGCGCGGCCGCGCCCGCGCCCGAAGCCGGCGCACCTTGCGCGCCGCAGCTCGAGCCTGAGCATTGCGGCGAATTGATCGCGCCGGGATTGTCGGCCTTGCCGCCGCCGCATGCGATGAGGAATGGGGTCGCGGCGATGGCCATCGCCAGACCTCGAATAATGGCGTGCGACATGCTGCTGTCTCCCTTCATGTAATTGTGCGAACTAATTTCGCTGCGCGCTTAATGCCTGTCAATTGAATGAGCCGTCTAAAAAGACCGATTCAAACAGGGAAATTTTTGCCGGGCGTGCTTAGAGTGGGACTAGGCAGGCCTTTTAAACAAAAAAGGATTTTTGAGTTCGAAGGCGGTACCGTTGCTTCGCCGCACACCCTTATCAGACAAGCCTTGCAGCAAAATGGCTCTATCATCTTCGAACGGTCGTTCGAAAAAAAATCCGTAATTTCCCTATGCGGAAAACTATGCTGAGCGGGTTGATTTCAGGAATGAGTTACCGGCGCTTGATGAGTAGTCCGATTTTGCTTTTTAAAGTAATACGGGCAACTACTGATTAACTGCGAAGGAAGACATTCTGAGGGCGGCCTTTTAAAACTAAAAAGCCGATCTTTGCAGACCGGCTTTGGGGCAGATTGGCGGCGAATTGCCCTCTGTAACTCGATACGTGCTCAGCGTTTCAAGCCGGATTCCTCGGCGGTGCCGATTGCGAGGTTCATGCACTGGATTGCCGCGCCGGATGCGCCCTTGCCCAGGTTATCGAGGCGCGCGACGGTCACGAAGCGCTCTTCGTTGCCAAACACGAACAGGTCGACACGGTTGGTGTCGTTGTTCGCCTGTACGTCGAAGAAGCCGCCGTCGAGGTTCGCGTCGGCATCGAACGGCGCAACGTGCACGAAGACTTCGCCTGCGTAGTATTCGGCGAACAGTGCCTGCACGTCTTGCGGCGTGGCCTTCTTGGCCAACTGGCTTGGCGAGAAGAAGGTGGTGACCGCGAGACCCTTGTAGAAGTCGCCGACGATCGGCGTGAACACCGGCGCCGACTTCAGGCCCGTATGCGCCGCCATTTCCGGCAGATGCTTGTGCGTGAGGCCGAGTGCGTACGGGCGCGGACTCTTGAGCTTGTCGTTGCCGCCGGCTTCGTAGTCGGCAATCATTTTCTTGCCGCCGCCGCTGTAACCGGTGATCGAGTATGCGTGCGCGGCGAATTCCGGCGCCACGACGCCTGCTTCGACGAGCGGACGCATGGCCAGCACGAAGGCCGACGCATGGCAGCCCGGCACGGCAATGCGTTTTGCGGTGCGCAGACGTTCGCGTTGCGAGCGGGCCAACTCGGGCAGGCCATAAGCCCAGTCAGCGGATGTGCGGAAGGCCGTGCTGGCGTCGATCAATACGGTGCGGTCGTTTTCGACCAGCGAGGCTGACTCGCGCGAGGCGACGTCCGGCAGGCAGAGGAAGGTGACGTCCGATGTGTTGATGAGACGGCGGCGCTCTTCGAGGTCCTTGCGTTTCGCTTCTTCGATACGCAGGATCTCCACGTCGGCGCGTTGCGACAGGTATTCAAAAATCTTCAGGCCGGTCGTGCCTTCCTGTCCGTCGACAAAAACTTTCGTGCTCATCTCGATCTCACTGGCTTGCTGGAAACGGGGCGCGACACCGCGCCGGAACGCTATTTTAAGACCTGATCGCGGTGGGCGTGCAAAACGGGGTGAAAAAACGACGATGCGCGCCGAAAGTGACATCGGCGTGACCGGTTACAGGATAGATGCGAGCCGATGCACGTGGGTTCCGGGCAGATCGGCGGTGCTTGTCAGGGGCCGAGCCGCGCATTTTGAAGCGTGCGGTGCCGGCCACGAGTGCGCGGCTTCCTGATGCAAGCTTCGGACCGTACGTCGTTATCGAGTGACCGCGTTCCAACGCGCGGTGGCGCCGGCGATGCGCGCGCCGAACATCCTGGCCGTTTCCAGATCCCCCGCGGGCGGCGCTTCTTCCGGGGACGCGTCGGCGGGGGACTGCGCTAGCAGACCGGTAAAGCCGCCCACGTAGTTCAGATCGTTGCGGGTCGCCGCCTTGGTGTTCGACGGCATCATGCCGGTGCCCACCCAGATCATGCTGTGTTGCATCGCCAGCGTGACGAAGTACTGGATGGTCGAGAACTTGTCGCCGTTCATGGTCGCCGAGTTGGTGAAGCCGGCTGCGATCTTGTCTTTCCACGTCTGGCCGAACCACGGCTTCGAACTCGCGTCGGCGAATTTCTTGAAGTCGGCGGACGGGCCACCCATGTAGGTGGGCGCGCCGAAGATGATGGCGTCGGCAGCCGCCAGTTCGGCCCACGCCGCGTCGTCGATTTCGCCGACCGGCATGAGCCTGGCGTCTGCGCCGGCTTCGAGCGTGCCGGCCAGCACGGCCTCGGCGACTTTCTTCGTGTGGCCGTAGCCGCTGTGATAAACGATGACGATCTTCGACATGGCACTCTCCGGCAAGATGAACAAACAGGGTGAGCAAGGCAAACATGCGCGCATGTAGCGACGCGACATCGACAAGCATCGCTTACGCCGCTCCGTTGCACATTAGCGTGCGCGGATGACAGAAATTCCGTTGAGGCGGCAATGTGAAGCACGCCGTGCGTCAATTCGCGCATCGAGCCGGCGCGTGACGCCCGGCGCAGTGTCAGTCGCGCTCCAGCTCGCAGCCGATGCAGTTCGAGTCAGTGTTGACGGGCGCCGCTTACCGTCCGTAGTTGACCACTATTCGCGCGCTGTCGAGCGTGGCAGTACCGATCTCGTGATCGAACATGAGCGCCGGGCGTCCCTGCGCGAGGCGCAGGGACGCGGTGTTCAGCGCATAAACGGTGATGACGTAGCGATGGGGTTTGCCAGGCGGTGGGCAGGGGCCGCCATAGCCGTCGGTGTCGAAGTCGTTGCGCGCTTCGACTGCGCCCAGTTTCTTCAGGAAGCCGGACGAGCTGGCGTTTTCCGGCAAACTATTGACGGTGGCCGGAATTGCCGCAACGGCCCAGTGCCACCAGCCGCGGCCGGGCGCATCCGGATCGAACACTGTGACCGCGAAACTGCGCGTGCCGGCCGGCGCATCGTGCCACGTCAACTGTGGCGAGCGATTGCCGCCTTTGCAGTCGTCCTGATTGAAAACCTGAGCCGCATCTACGGTACCGCCCGCATGGAAGCTGGCGCTGGTCAGCGTGAACGGACCTTGGGCGAGTGCGTAAGTGCCATGCACCGCCAATAGCGCGAGACCAAGCATCGCGCGGGTGAAAGACGGCATACGGCGGAACGGCGAAGCTAGCGAAACAACCAGGCAACGCGAGCGCATGTGCCGGTTCTCCTGTCAGGGCGCGAGGCGGTTGTCCTCGCGAGGATTATTGTCCCTATTTTGTGCCCCAACGTCGAATCAAGTCTAACATTAGCTCTACGACGGATCATTGTGGCCAGCCAGCAGGCTGGGCGGACGTGAAATCGGCTATAGTCAGAGGAATTGTCCGCGCGAATACAGACCGCGTACCCGATCAGTTCAAGTATCAAGAATAGAAAGGCATGTCAGAAGTTTTGGAGAGTGGTTTATCTGTCGAGGGGAGGGCAATGCAAGATCCAGTCAGGGTCGTGGTCGCCGACGACCATCCGGTGATTCTGTTCGGCGCCGAACAAGCTTTGCTCAAGTTTCCAGGTCTGCAGGTCGTCGCGCGTGCGCGACAGTCAACCGAACTGGTCAAAGTGCTGCAGACCGTTGCGTGCGATGTGCTCGTGACGGATCTGGCTATGCCAGGCGGTCAATACGGCGACGGTTTGCCGCTGATTGGCTATCTGCGCCGCAATTTTCCCGACCTTCCCATCGTCGTGCTGACGATGTTGGAGAACGCCGCGTTGCTCAAAAGGCTGAGCGAACTCGGCGTGACCTCGGTCGTCAACAAATCGGACGATCTGAGCCATATTGGGCTCGCGGTGCAGCACGTCAGTCGCAACCTGGAATACATGAGCCCGTCCGTCAAGGCGTCGCTCGATACGCTGCGCATGAATGCCGGCGGTAAGAACGAAGAAGTGATGTTGTCGCGGCGCGAACTTGAGGTTGTGCGCCTGTTCGTGTCGGGCATGACGATCAAGGAGATATCGGAGCAACTCAATCGCAGCATCAAGACGATCAGTACGCAGAAGAATACGGCGATGCGCAAGCTCGGCATCGAACGCGATTCCGAGTTGTTCCAGTACGCGCAGAGTAACGGCTTGCTGAATCTGTCGTCGCATTCGGTCGGCGATAGCGGCAGCACATCCTAGCCGGCGTTGTGCCGCGGTCGCAGTTTCGTCCGGCCGCACGAGCGCAATGAAAAAAAGCCGCCTGTCTCATCGACAGGCGGCTTTTTTCATTCCATCCGCATTGAGCGGTTGCGCTTACTGCGGCGTTGCGTTGGCGCCACCGTGTGCAGCGGACCATTCGGCCGGTGCGTGCAGGAATTTTTCCACTTCGTCGAGCGTCTTGGTGTCGAAGTAGTTGTTTGCCTTGGCGACGCGCAGCACGTCCCACCACGTGGCAAGCGCGTGCAGATCGACGTCGATGTCTTTCAGCACCGACACGCTTTCCTTGAAGATGTTGTAGTGGAACAGCACGAAGCAGTGGTTCACTGTCGCGCCGGCGGTGCGCAGCGCGTTGATGAAGTTGATCTTGCTGCGGCTGTCCGTGGTCAGATCTTCAACCAGCAGCACGCGTTGCCCTTCGGTCAGCAGACCTTCGATCTGCGCGTTACGGCCGAAGCCCTTCGGCTTCTTGCGCACGTATTGCATCGGCACCATCAGGCGGTCGGAGAGCCATGCCGCGAACGGGATGCCGGCGGTTTCGCCACCGGCCACCGCGTCGATCTGCTCATAGCCGACGTCGCGCAGGATGGTGGCTTCGGCCATTTCCATCAGGCCACGGCGCACGCGCGGATACGAGATCAGCTTGCGGCAGTCGATATAAACCGGGCTCGCCCAGCCGGACGTGAAAATGTACGGTTTCTCCGCGTTGAAGTGCACTGCTTGCACTTCCAGCAGCATCTTGGCGGTCGTGTCGGAGATCGTCTGGCGATCGAAGCCTGTCATGGGCGGATCCTTGGGTGTGAGCGAGGAGAAGCGGGCGCGGGGCCCGGTGGCGCAACAAGCGGAGTATGCCGCGCCATGATGGGCGGAATACGTAGCCGGTCAGTGGAGTGCAGGCCGGTTTTTGCTGCGCGCGTAGCCCGACATTTTACCCGAAATGGGCCCTCCCGAGGAGGCCGTCGTGCGTGCCCGGGGCGAATGACGATCATAACGGCCGCGCTGAGCGGGGCGTGCGAGGTTCGTGGGGCGCTGCATTGTTGCGGCTTCCAGGGCTGTTTATGGGCCGGCTTTTTGGCTTGCTTGTGAGTCGCCTGGAGCGCCTTTACACTCACGCGAATTTCTTGGGCGGCCCTCGCGTGGCTACCGCCTTCGTGTATTACGGAATACTTTCAATGACTCCCGCTTCTTCCGCTACCGAAACCCGTGAACCTGCCGAAGGCGGCCCCGCCAAAAGCGGCTATGCCGGCCGTGCGCTGATCGCTTCAGTGCTCGGTTACGCGATGGACGGCTTCGATCTGCTGATCCTGGGCTTCATGCTGCCGGTGATTGCCGCGGATCTGCACCTGAGCTCCGCGCAGGCAGGCTCGCTCGTTACGTGGACGCTGATTGGCGCTGTCGCCGGTGGCCTGATTTTCGGCGTATTGAGCGACTATTTCGGCCGTGTGCGAATGCTGACGTGGACGATTTTGATCTTCGCCGTCTTCACCGGACTGTGTGCGCTGGCGCAGGGTTATACGGACCTGCTGGCCTATCGGACCATTGCGGGCATCGGCCTCGGTGGCGAGTTTGGCATCGGCATGACGCTGGTCGCTGAAGCGTGGCCGGCCTCGCAGCGGGCGCGTGTGTCGTCCTATGTCGGGCTGGGATGGCAACTCGGGGTGCTGGCGGCCGCGCTGCTGACACCGCTGCTGTTGCCGGTGATCGGATGGCGTGGCATGTTTGCGCTTGGATTACTGCCTGCCGTGGTGTCGTTTTTCGTACGGCGTCGCGTTGAGGAGCCGGCGCTTTTCACCGAGCGTGTCGCACGCGGAATGCGCAAGCTCCCGCTCAAATTGCTGGTGGCCGATGGCCGCACCGCGCGCGCCAGCGTCGGTGTCGCGATTCTCTGTTCAGTCCAGAACTTCGGCTATTACGGCTTGATGATCTGGCTTCCGAGCTATTTGTCGAAGACGTTCGGCTATTCGCTGATGAAGTCCGGCGTATGGACCGCTGCGACGGTTCTCGGCATGGCGTGTGGCATCTGGCTGTTCGGTATGGCCGCCGACCGCTTCGGCCGCAAGCCGACGTTTCTGTTCTATCAGGTGGGTGCAGTGGTGATGGTATTCGTCTACGCCCATCTGACAACGCCGACGATGCTACTCATGGGTGGCGCGGCCATGGGCGTGTTCGTCAACGGGATGATCGGCGGCTATGGCGCGCTGATCTCCGAACTTTATCCGACCGACGCGCGCGCCACTGCGCAGAACGTGCTGTTCAACGTCGGCCGGGCGGTTGGCGGTTTCGGGCCGGTGGTCGTGGGCGCACTGGCAGCACGCTATTCGTTCGGCGCCGCACTCGCTTTGCTCGCATCGATCTATTTGCTCGACATCTTCGCGACGCTCTTTCTGATCCCCGAACGACGCGGCGCCGAGCTCGAATGAGATGCACATGGCTCGCGCTTGACCCAGGCATGAGGCACGCGCGGCCATCCGCCCAATGACCGCCGGATGCGGCGCTGCAGCATTGCCGGCCCGTGTTTCGCCGATGGCGAAGCACGTTCACCACTCGGTGCATCGACACGTTCGGGGTGTACACTAACCGCCCCGCGTAGCACTCCGCACCGTCTCGCCTTCCGCCGAGGTTCGACGCCGCGCCCAACCGGCGCATGCGAAAACCGCCGCAGTCGATTATCCATTCGATAGACGCGAAGCGCAGCCAACGGTGCGGTGTGCCGGGCTCAATTACTTACGTCTCGCAGGCCAAAAAATGGACGAACAACTTAAGCAAAGCGCTCTCGCATATCACCAGTTTCCGAAACCCGGCAAGATTTCGGTCACTCCCACCAAGCCGCTGTCGAACCAGCTCGACTTGTCGCTCGCCTACTCGCCGGGCGTCGCCGCGGCCTGCATGGCGATCTACGAAGACCCGCTCGACGCGCAGAAATACACCTCGCGCGGCAACCTCGTCGGCGTGATCACGAACGGCACCGCCGTGCTCGGTCTCGGCAACATCGGCCCGCTGGCCGCGAAGCCGGTGATGGAAGGCAAGGGTTGCCTGTTCAAGAAGTTCGCCGGCATCGACGTGTTCGACATCGAGTTGAGCGAATCCGACCCGGACAAGCTGGTTGAAGCGATCGCGATGCTCGAGCCGACCTTGGGCGGCATCAACCTTGAAGACATCAAAGCGCCTGAGTGCTTCTACATCGAGAAGAAGCTGCGCGAGCGCATGAAGATCCCGGTCTTCCACGACGATCAGCATGGCACGGCGATCATCGCTTCGGCGGCGATCCTGAACGGCTTGAAAGTGGTCGGTAAAAAGCTCGACGAAGTGAAGCTCGTGTGTTCGGGCGCGGGCGCTGCGGCCATCGCGTGTCTGGATCTGCTGGTGAATCTGGGCCTGTCGAAAAAGAACGTGCTGGTCACGGACTCGAAGGGCGTGATCTATGAAGGTCGCGGCAACCTGGATCCGTCGAAGGAACGTTACGCGGCGAACACCGAAGCACGCACACTGGCTGACGCAATCCGCGGCGCCGACGTGTTCCTCGGCTGTTCGAGCGCCGGCGTGCTGAAGCCGGAAATGGTCGCTGAAATGGGCACGCAGCCGCTGATTCTGGCGCTGGCGAATCCGGAACCGGAAATCCGTCCGGAAGAAGCAAAGAAGGTGCGCCCGGACTGCATTATCGCGACTGGCCGTTCGGACTACCCGAACCAGGTCAACAACGTGCTGTGCTTCCCGTTCATCTTCCGCGGCGCGCTGGATGTCGGCGCAACCACGATCACGGAAGAAATGAAGCTCGCGTGCGTGCGCGCGATTGCGGAGCTGGCAGAAGAAACTGATCAGGGTGATGAAGTCGCCAAGGCGTACGAAGGCCACTCGCTCGAATTTGGCCCGGAATACCTGATTCCGAAGCCGTTCGATCCGCGTCTGATCATCAAGATCGCGCCGGCTGTCGCGCAAGCCGCGATGGATTCGGGCGTCGCAACCCGTCCGATCAAGGACATGGACGCGTACCGCGAAGAACTCGGCACCACCGTGTATCGCACTGGCATGGTGATGCGTCCGGTGTTCGCTGCCGCGAAGTCGCAGCCGGCTCGTATCGTGTTCGCCGAAGGTGAAGACGAGCGCGTGCTGCGCGCCGCGCAATTCGTGCTGCTGGAAAAGATTGCCAAGCCGATCCTGGTCGGCCGTCCGTCGGTGATCGAGATGCGTCTGAAGAAGATGGGCTCGAAGCTGAAGTGCGGTGAGGACTTCGAGGTCGTCGATCCGGAAGACGATCCGCGCTATCAGCAATGCTGGCAGGCGTACCACGAACTCGGCGCGCGCGAAGGGGTGACGCCGGACGTCGCGAAGGCCGCGATGCGCAAGTTCAACACGCTGATCGGCGCGATTCTGGTTCGTCTCGGCGAAGCGGACGGCATGATCTGCGGGATGATCGGCCAGTACCACACGCATCTGAAGTTCATCGAACAGGTGCTGGGCAAGGCGGATAACGTGCAGAACTTCGCTGCAATGAACCTGCTGATGCTGCCGGGCCGCAATCTGTTCATCTGCGATACGTACGTGAACGAAACGCCGACCGCCGAACAGCTCGCCGATATGACGATGCTGGCATCGCGTGAAATCGAAAAGTTCGGCATCACGCCGAAGGTTGCGTTGCTGTCGAATTCGAACTTTGGCAGTGCACCGTCTTCGTCGTCGCAACGTATGGCCGCGGCTCGCAAGTTGATTGCCGAGCGTGCACCTTCGCTCGAGATCGACGGTGAGATGCACGGCGATGCGGCGTTGTCGGAAGCAGTCCGCAAGGCTGCGTTCCCGGGCACGACGCTGACCGGCGAAGCGAACCTGTTGATCATGCCGAACGTCGAAGCGGCGAACATCACTTACAACCTGCTGAAGATGATTGGCGGCGAAGGCGTGACGGTCGGCCCGTTCCTGCTGGGTGCGGAAAAACCGGTTCACATTCTGACGCCGGCTGCGACCGTACGACGGATCATCAACATGACGGCGGTGGCTTCGGCAAACGCACGCAAGCGGTTGAACGCGCAATAATGCAGATGAGTTGATGGTTGAAGCGCCGCAGCATTGCTGTGCTTGCTGGGAAGCCAGAAGAACGCCACGAAAGTTGATTTCGTGGCGTTTTTTTATGTATGCGTTCTTATTCTGTTGGCCGGAGGTCTGAGAAATTCTTATGGAGCAATGCGATCTTTAAGAATGCTCCTATTCGATTCGCTGTGACACTTTTGTAAAGTTACTTCTGAAGCGCGGCACAACGCGATGGCAACGGAACAGTCGGCTGGTCAATCCTTGCATCGCGCCAGGCGCCGCGCTTCTTCTGATGTTGAGAAGTTCGCAGTGGTAGTGGCAGTAGTTCTGATGGTGAAGACAGTAGTACCAATGGGTTGCAGTTCTGATAGTAAGTGTGTGTTGTTGCAGTTGAAGTAGTGGTTGGTAGTTGAAGTAGTGGTTGGTAGTTGAAGTAGTGGTTGGTAGTTGAAGTGGTGGTTGGTAGTTGAAGTGGTGGTTGGTAGTTGAAGTGGTGGTTGGTAGTTGAAGTGGTGGTTGGTAGTTGAAGTGGTGGTTGGTAGTTGAAGTGGTGGTTGGTAGTTGAAGTAGTGGTTGGTAGTTGAAGTAGTGGTTGGTAGTTGAAGTGGTAGTTCGTAGTTGAAGTAGAAGTTGGCAGTAGCAGTTCGTAGTCGTAGTTGCTGTTCGGTAGTTGTTTGTTTTTGGTTGGTTGGTTGTTGTTGTGTTGTTGGAAGGAGCAGTACCGCTTGTTCTTGTACACACGCATCACGTGTCGAAACAGGCAAAAAAAGGCGACTGTCCGTGAGGACAGTCGCCTTTTCCATTTCAGGCCGATGCTGACCGGTCAAGCCGGCAAGATCATGCCGCGTGCTGCGTCTTTCCCGTTTCCGGCGAGCGCCAGCGCGTCAGCAAGTCGTTCCACTTGACCCGCACACCCTTCAGATTATTTTCCTTCACGTGTCCGTAACCGCGGATGCCGTCTGGCAGGTTCGCCAGTTCAACCGCCAGTTCACGCTTCAGCACAGTCAGGCCGCCGATCAGCTCACGCACCAGCGCCTCGTATTCGACGATCAGCGCACGTTCCGTACGACGCTCCTCTGTCTTGCCAAACACGTCGAGCGCCGTCCCGCGCAAGAACTTAAGTTTTGCAAGCACGTGCATGGCGCTGAACACCCAGGGTCCGTACTTCTTCTTCACCAGATGGCCTTGTGCGTCTTTCTTCGAGAACGTCGGCGGCGCGAGGTGAATGTGCAGCTTCCAGTCGCCTTCGAAATTCGCCTTCAGTTTTTCGATGAACGCGGGGTCGCTGTAGAGCCGTGCGACTTCGTATTCGTCCTTGTAAGCCATCAACTTGTGCAGATTCTTCGCGACCGCCTCGGTCAACGGCAACTGGCCGTCGATCGAATCCAGCGCTGATTCCGCCACCCGCACTTGCGACACCAGGGCGCGATACCGGTCGGCGTACGCGTCGTTTTGCCACGCAGCAAGGTAGTCGGCGCGCTTATCGATCAGCGTGTCGAGCGCCTTCGGCGTGTGCAGCGAGATGATCTTGCTGCTCGCGGTTTCCGCCGCGGCACCGCGTCCTTGTGACTGCGCGAGCTTGCGCACCGCAGCCAGATCGTGCGCAGCGCGTCTGCCCCATTCGAATGCCGCACGGTTCTTCTCGATCTGGACGTTGTTCAGCTCGATTGCGCGCATCAGCGACTGATAGGTCAGTGGCACCCAGCCGCGTTGCCATGCGTAGCCGAGCACGAACGGATTCGTGTAGATCGCATCGCCGAGCAGCGCGACGGCGAAGTGATTTGCGTCGACCATATCGACGCCGTCATCGCCCGCACCGGCACGTACGTCCGCTTCAGTGCTGCTGCCCGGGAAGCGCCAGTTCGGGTTCTTGATGAGATCGGCGGTCGGCGTATGCGCGCTATTGAGCACGACACGGGTGCGGCCCACCTGCATCCGCGAGACGCATTCGTCGCTGGCGGTGACGATCGCATCGCAGCCGATCACGAGACTTGCCTCCCCCATTGCGATGCGGGTCGCGTGAATGTCGGCCGGGTTCTGCGCGATCTGCACGTGGCTCATCACGGCACCGCCCTTTTGCGCGAGGCCGGTGACGTCGAGTACCGTGACACCCTTGTTTTCCAGGTGCGCGGCCATCCCGAGCAACGCACCAATCGTCACGACCCCCGTGCCGCCGACGCCCGTCACCAGCACGCCATAAGGACGCGCGATCGACGGTAGTTCGGGTTCCGGCACCGGTGGCATCGCGTCACCGACGATGCCCGAAGCCGCCTTCGGCTTGCGCAACTGCCCCCCTTCGACGGATACGAAACTCGGGCAGAACCCGTTCACGCATGAGAAGTCCTTGTTGCAGGTGGACTGATTGATCTGGCGTTTGGTGCCGTACTCGGTATCGAGCGGCTCCACGGACAGGCAATTCGATTTCACCGAGCAATCGCCGCAGCCTTCGCACACCGCTTCGTTGATCACGACACGCCGCGCCGGGTCCGGATACGTGCCGCGTTTCCTGCGGCGGCGCTTCTCGGTCGCACAGGTCTGGTCGTAGATCAGAATCGTGGTGCCGGAAATCTCGCGAAGCTGACGCTGAACTTCGTCGAGCTTGTCGCGATGGTGAATGTCGATGCCGGGAGCGAGGCCGACGTTCGCGGAGTATTTCTCCGGTTCATCGGTGACGATCACGATCTTCGTCGCGCCTTCGGCTGCGAGTTGATGGGTGATCTGCGGCACGGTCAGCACGCCGTCGACCGGTTGGCCTCCGGTCATGGCAACTGCGTCGTTATAGAGAATCTTGTAGGTGATATTCGCCTTCGACGCGATCGCCGCGCGAATCGCGAGCAGGCCCGAGTGGAAGTAGGTGCCGTCGCCGAGATTGGCGAACACGTGTTTGTCGTTGGTGAACGGCGCCTGGCCGATCCACGCCACACCTTCGCCGCCCATCTGGCTGAAGGTGCTGGTGCTGCGGTCCATCCACACGGTCATGTAGTGACAGCCGATACCGGCCATCGCGCGCGAACCTTCCGGTACGTTCGTCGACGTGTTGTGCGGACAGCCCGAGCAGAACCACGGCTTGCGCTCGGCTTCGACGCGCGGACGCGCTAAGGCTTTTTCCTTCGCTTCGATTACCGCGACGCGCGACGCAATGCGCGCACGCACGTCGGACGGCAGATCGAACTTGTCGAGACGCGTGGCAATTGCCTTGGCGATGATTGCCGGGGAGAGTTCGTAGTGGGCCGGCAGAAGCCAGTTGCCCATCGGCACCGACCATTCGCCGCCCGCGCCGTCCTTCTCATCGAACTTGCCGAACACTCGCGGACGCTGTGCGTCCGGCCAGTTGTACAGTTCTTCCTTGATCGCGTATTCGAGAATCTGGCGCTTTTCTTCGACCACGAGAATTTCCTCGAGACCACGCGCGAAAGCTTGTGCACCTTGTGCTTCGAGCGGCCATACGCATCCGACCTTGTAAAGACGGATGCCGATGCGCGAACAGGTTTCGTCGTCGAGACCGAGATCGGTCAGCGCCTGACGCACGTCGAGATAGGCTTTACCGCCGGTCATGATGCCGAAACGCGCATGCGGCGAATCGATTTCGACGCGATCCAGTTTGTTGGCGCGCACGTAGGCGAGCGCCGCGTACCACTTGTAGTCGAGCAGACGCGCTTCCTGCACCAACGGCGGATCCGGCCAGCGAATATTCAAGCCGCCTTCCGGCATCGCGAAGTCGTCTGGCAGAATGATTTTGGTGCGCTGCGGATCGATATCGATTGAAGCCGACGATTCGACCACGTCAGTCACGCACTTCATCGCGACCCATAATCCGGAGTAACGGCTCATCGCCCAGCCGTGCAGGCCGAAGTCCAGATATTCCTGCACGTTCGACGGAAACAGCACCGGCAGGCCACATGCCTTGAAGATATGTTCTGACTGGTGCGCAAGGGTGGACGATTTGGCGGCATGGTCGTCGCCGGCGAGCACGAGAACACCGCCGTGTTGCGCCGAGCCGGCCGAATTACCGTGTTTGAAGACGTCACCGGAACGGTCGACACCCGGGCCCTTGCCGTACCACATCGAGAACACGCCATCGTATTTGGCGCTCGGGTACAGGTTGACCTGCTGTGAACCCCACACGGCGGTCGCCGCGAGGTCTTCGTTGACGCCGGGTTGGAACACGACCTGGTGCGATGCGAGATGCTGCTTCGCCTTCCACAAGGATTGGTCGAGTCCACCGAGTGGCGATCCACGATAACCGGAGATGAAGCCGGCGGTATTGAGTCCGGCGGCACGGTCGCGTTCCTGCTGCAGCATCGGCAGGCGTACCAGCGCCTGGATGCCGCTCATGTACGCGCGACCGCGTTCGAGGGTGTATTTGTCGTCGAGCGTGACGGAAGATAGCGCGGCTTCGAGCGAAGCTCGCTGACCTGCGTCTAGCGGGGCATTCATTATGTGTACTCCTCCACCCAGTTTGGGATCACCAAAACTTTTTTGGGGCCGTGGCATCTTGTGAATGCTTGGGGCCGGGGTCGCCATATTGACGGGTTTTAAGTGATGGTAGCACTGGTGAAAACCCGCCGCAGCGCTCCAAAAATGCCGCTTTGCAGCATGATTTCCTTGAGGTGCTCAGGGCTATTTTCAGCACCGCGACGGCACTGTAACAAGCTGTAAAAACTACCAATCTGAGGAACCGCAGTTGAAATGTCTGTCTAACACCCCACCTGCGAGCAATGTCTGCGCAACGCTCTGCATTCGGTGGAGCTTCAGGACAGCAGGGTAGTTAGAAAAGGAGTACGCATGAACACTAGAAATATCCAGACCTTCCTGATGGTTTCGGCCGCATTCTTCGCCATGAGCGCGCCGGTGCGTTCGAGTTCAAATTCGAGCAGCGCAGGAACGCTGTCGAACGCGATCATCAGCACGGCACAAGTCGCGCCCGCACGCATTGTGGTGGAGCGCGTCGCTCGATCCACGAAGGCCGACGGGGAAGACCAGAATTCGTGATGCGTCGCTAATGCGATGCGTCGGTTGAAAATCTGTCATTGTCCGGCTACGGGCAACGTCAAAAACGACAAAGGGCGAGGATCGCAAGATCCTCGCCCTTTTTTATGCCCCTCAGATTTCGCGCAGGCCTTTGTCGTCAGGCCTTGTCCTGAACCACGCCGCGGCGAATCTGGTCCAGCTCGATCGATTCGAACAGCGCCTTGAAGTTGCCTTCGCCAAAGCCCTGATTACCCTTGCGCTGGATGATCTCGAAGAAGATCGGTCCGATCTGGTTTTCGGTGAAGATTTGCAGCAGCAAGTCGTCGGGTGCGCCGTCGATCAGGATCTTGCGCTTGCGCAATTCGTCGAGCGGCTCGCCGTGGTTCGGCACACGGCGATCGACCAGTTCATAGTACGTGTCGATCGTATCGAGCAGCGAGATGTTCGCCGCGCGCAAACCGTCCACTGTGCGGTAGATGTCGTTGCTACCCAGCGCGATGTGCTGGATGCCTTCGCCGTGGTACTCGTCCAGATATTCCTGGATCTGACCGGCCACGTCCGAACCTTCCTCATTGATCGGGATGCGGATCTTGCCGCACGGCGAGGTCATCGCTTTCGATTTCACGCCGGTTACCTTGCCTTCGATGTCGAAATAACGCACTTCGCGGAAATTGAACAGGCGCTCGTAGAATTCCGCCCATTCCTGCATGCGGCCACGATGGACGTTGTGAGTCAGGTGATCGATGTAGGTCAGGCCGTGGCCGACCGGGTTCGGATTCGCACCGGGAATCGGTTCGAAGTCGACGTCGTAAATATCGATGTTGCCAATGCTGCCCGCCTCAGCGCCGTTCTTGCCGCGCCAGCGGTCGACGAAATAGATCAGCGAGTCACCGATACCCTTGATTGCAGGGATGTTCAGTTCCATCGGACCGGTCTTGTTGTCGAAGCCCCAAGCGCCCTTTTCCAGAGCCTGCTGATAAGCTTTCGCCGCGTCCTGCACACGGAACGCGATCGCACAGATCGACGGGCCGTGCAGGCGCGTGAAGCGTTGCGCGAAGGAATGCTGCTCCCCATTGACGATGAAGTTGATTTCGCCCTGGCGATACAGCGTCACGTCTTTGTGACGATGCCGAGCGACGGCGGTGAAGCCCATCTGTTCGAATAGCTTGCCGAGCGCCTTCGGGTCCGGTGCGGTGTATTCGATGAATTCGAAGCCGTCGGTGCCGACCGGATTTTCCCAAGTTGAAACCTGCATTGTCTGTCTCCTATATCGACCAGAGTTAGGGCTTCAGCTGTCGGCCGGAGTTAGTGCTTCAGCACTTACTCCGGGCCCATGCAAAGCTCTTACTGGTCCCATGCAAAGCGAAGCGCTGGCGCGGGATGTGCAAGTTAGCGCGACTGAATGACGCAAGTGTAAAGGCGCGCTGGCGACGAAAACTTGCGAATTTAATCGCGTGTCGATACGCTGGCGCTATCTTTTAGCTTGGATTTCTACGTGGACGGCAGAAAATGGCCAAAATAGAGATAGACGCCATCGACAGACGCATTCTGGCGATCCTTCAGGAGAATGGCAGGTTGTCGAATCAGGAGATCGCCGAGCGCATCAATCTGTCGCCAAGCCCATGTCTACGGCGTATTCGTCGGCTGGAAGAGAGTGGGGTGATTCGCGGCTATGTCGCGCTGCTCGATGCGCAAAAGCTTGGGCTCGATCTGCTGGCCTACGTCAACGTGCGGCTGGAAAAGCGCAGCGGTCCGGCGCTCAGTCCGCGTGGCGGCGCCACGCATGCCGATCTGTTCCGTGCGGCGGTGCAGACGTGGCCGGAAGTGGTTGCCTGTCACGCGATGACTGGCGACATGGATTACTTGCTGCGTGTGCAGGTCGAGGATATGGCGCACTTTTCACGTTTCGTTCAGGAGCAGTTGCTGCACCATCCATCTGTAATCGACGTGAAGACGAGCTTTTCGCTCGAGAAGTTCAAGGAGACGACGGCGCTACCAATTTTGTAGGTACCGGTCTTGTAGACGCCGGACCGCGGTTGCGCGACAGACAAACAAAAAGGGCAGCCACAAGGCCGCCCTTTTTTTGCCGAAGCGTAGACCCAGTTAGGCCGCCGCAGCCGTTGGCATGAACGATTCGAACAACTTCGACGTTTGACGCGCCTGGCGCTTGAGGGCGTAGTCGAACACCGCGGCTTGCTCCTGCAGCATTTCGGAAATGATGCTCGATTGATCCGCCGGGGGCAGCGTCAGATAGGCGTCTGCTTCGCCGTATGCGTATTCGATCTTCATGCCTGCCTTCTTGGCGATGTGCATCATGGTCGAATTGCGCGACAGACAGTGCATGTAAAGCGTGGTCACATGCGTATTGCGGCTGCGGATGGCGGCGCGTTCGAAGAGCTTCGAGCCAATACCTTGCCCGCGGACGCTTTCCAGCACAGACACGCCGAACTCGGCGGTGCGCTTGTCACCTTCGACCGGCAGGTACGCCAGGTGGCCGACGCCGGTGAGTTGCAACTGGCTATTGAACACGCCGAAGACCGTGTCGCGCGTGAAATCGATTGCGCGGACGTAGTTTTCAATGACGTGGTCAGGCACGATCTGGCCGAACCGCAGAAGGCGGTCGTCTTCGTCGAGCGAGAGGAAGTGGGTGAGCAGCCGTTCGCGATCAATAGTGGTGAGTTCACGGACCAGAGTAGGTGCATGACCGGCTGGCTGCAACAGACGATCGTGCGCGACGATCGGCTCAGCGGCGCGGGGTGTAAGCATGTTCATAGTCAGGTTCTCCTTTTGATCGAGCGGCGTGGTGCACCGCAAAAACGATTTTAGCGGAAACCCTGACTCATCACTAGGGAAAACCCGTATTAAAACTTGAGGGGAACGCCTAAAAGATTGGCGCCCCATTTTTATCTTATTGATTATTAATGGGTAAATAAATTGAACGAGCGTTCGTGACATGTTGTCGTGCCTAGGCAACTCACGACCATTTTGCCCTTTGAGCGATGCTGCTGTGCGCAATCAATCCTCGGCGGAACTCAATCCGTGATCCACCATGTTGACTACCTGCTCGGCAAATTCCCGGTAGCCCATCCGGCCGTCCGGCTTGAGCCAGGTGAACGTCCAGTTGATCATGCCGAACACCATCATCGTGAGGGCGGTCTGGTTTTCGCGCGTGGCCCGTTCCGGATAGGCGCGCGCCAGCTGCCGCGCGAAAGCCGCGACCACGTCGCGCTGACGGTTCAGGACGATCTCGCGCTGGGCGTCGACCAGGTACTTCACGTCGTTCAGAAGCGCAACGTGCCGGCTATGCGATGTCTCGTACTCGGACAGAAAAGCCCGGATCAGCTCTGCGAAGGTCTCCCGCTCTGTCAGTCCGCGACGTTGGCTCGCGCCTTCCACTTCGGCGATGATCAGCATTAGCCGCTTCGTGTAACGGTCCAGCAGATCGAACAGGATCGCTTCCTTGCTCGCGTAGTAGTGGTACAGGCGCGCTTTCGAGGTGCCACTCGCGGCGGCGAGGTCGGCCATCGAGGTGCTCGGGTAGCTGGTCTGGGCGAATTTCGTCGCGGCTAGTTCGAGAATCTGATCGCGCTGGGTTTCGTGGTCGGGGGCTCGGGTGCGGGCCATGGTCGTCTGTTTTATTAGTGTGGACAGGGGGCAAGCGCCGCGCACAGTTCCAATGTGCGCCATGCGTTCGCATCGCCGCGCAGCTTGATACGCCGGGTCGCGGCCAGTTCGCGGAAGCGCCACAGCACGATGCTGTCGCTCACCAGATACCAGAGTTCGGCGGTCATCAGTTCGGCGGCAATGTGCGAGGCGGGCTGCCAGTCGGCCGTGACGTGCTCGAGAATCAGCGCGTCCAGATCGCCGAAGCTGCCGCTCGTGAACGTATTGTCGCGCCAGCGTCGCGTCTCGCCGTTGGCGTGTTTGGCTTCCTGCCATTCGAGCGCGAGGCGGCTGATGCGCAAAACCGAAATCGGCGCCGCGTCCGGCAGACGCCCTTGCAGTACCGCCGGTGCGAACATGCCCACCGACGTCGCGTGGTCTTTCCGGCTGTGCGCCCATGCGCCGGGATCGGTGAGGTCGTTAATCGACAGACGCACTTCGTTTAGCCGCTGCGGACTATTGCGCAGGTGGTAGCAGACGCGGCGCAGCATCAACTGATCGGCTGCGCTTTCGCCGTGCCAGACCACCAGATTCGCGTCGCCGCGCGCGAGGTTTTCCAGTGCCGCCGCCTGTTCGCGGAATTCCCGAAGGAAATCGCGCCGGGTGTCCGCACTAACGCGATCCCAGAAGTTCGCTCGCACGTCAGGTCCGTCGTCGATGCCGCGCAGAGGACCGACCGCCAGATCGTCACGCAGCGCATGCACGCGATCATCGCGGCCCGCCTCGGCTAGCGCGGCGCGCAGTGACTCGGCGGCGACGTCGCCGTTGGTGAGGTGGATGGTGCTCATCGGCAGTGGCTTGGGCTGGCAAAAAACGCAAATGACAAAAGGGGCCGCTCATTGATCGGGATAGGTGTCCGATCAATGAGCGGCCCCTAGTGTAAGCGGATCGCGGACCTGCTGAAAGCGTGCGGGCGTCGTATGGGTGCCCGTCGCGCCAGATTAGCGTTCGTCGTAACTCACCACCACACGATCGCTGATTGGATGGCACTGGCAGGTCAGCACGAAACCGTCGCGGATCTCGTGTTCTTCCAAGGTGTAGTTTTTTTCCATTTTCACCTCGCCTTCGAGCACCTTCGCGCGGCAGGTGCAGCAGACGCCGCCCTTGCACGCATACGGCAGCGCGAGGCCGGCACGCAAGCCGACGTCGAGCACGCTCACGCCCTGATAAGGCAGACGCAGCTTGCGCCTTTTCCCGTCGAGGACGATTTCAAGGTCGGCGGCCGGCGTGTCGTCGGTGATTTCGACCTGCGGCACACCCGCTTGCGGCAGCGGCGAACCGAAGCGCTCCACGTGCACTTTTGCCGGAGGCACGCCCGCGGCTTTCAATGCGGCCTCGGCGGCATCCATCATCGGGCCGGGGCCGCAGATGAAGGCTTCGTCGATTGCATCAGCCGGCAGCAGGTTTTCGATGAAGGCCGCGCACTTCTGCTGGTCGAGCACGCCGTTGAACAGCTCGACGTCCTGCAAGTCGTCCGACAGCACGTGATAGAGCACGAAGCGGTTCATGAAGCGGTTCTTCAGGTCTTCGAGTTCTTCCGCGAACATGATCTGATCGACGCTGCGGTTGCCGTACACCAGCGTGAAGGTGCTGCGAGGCTCGATTTCCAGCGTGGTTTTGATGATCGCGAGCACCGGTGTAATGCCCGAACCGCCGGAAAACGCGATGTACTGCTGGCCCTGGTCGGCGTTCAGATGGGTGAAGAAGCGGCCGTCCGGCGTCATCACGTCAATCGTGTGGCCTGGCTGAAGCGTGTCGAACGCGAAGTTCGAGAAACGGCCGCCGCGCACACGCTTGATGCCGATGCGCAGTTCGCCGTCGCGATCGTAATCGGTGACGCCGACGCAGATCGAATACGAACGGCGAGTTTCCTCACCGTCGATGTGCGTTTTCAGCGTGACGAACTGGCCCTGCGTGAAGCGATAGTGGTCGCGCAGTTCGACAGGGACTTCGAAGGCGACCGAGACCGCGTCAGCGGTTTCGGGCCGCACTTCGCGGATACGCAGCGGATGAAATTGCGGGGTAGCCATATCAGTATGGTTTGAAGTAGTCGAAGGGTTCGCGGCAGTCGAGGCAGCGGTACAACGCCTTGCAGGCCGTCGAACCGAATTGCGCGAGACGCTCGGTATGCGCTGAGCCGCAACGGGGGCACGACGGTGCCGGCAGTGCGCGGGGCACGAAGCGCATCACTTTTTCCTGCGCCGGCACAGCGGAGCCGCAATTGCCCGTGGGCGGCGCGATGCCGTAGGCGCGGAGCTTTTCGCGGGCGTCGGCGGTCATCCAGTCAGTGGTCCAGGCTGGCGCGAGCACCGTGGCGATCCGATAGGGCTTTAGCTCGGCCGCATCGAGCGCATGGGCGACGTCTTCGGCAATCTGCGACATCGCCGGACAACCGGAATAGGTCGGCGTGATAACGACTTCGAGCGTGCCGTCAGTGGCGCGTCGCACGTCGCGCAGAATGCCGAGCTCACGAATCGACACCACCGGGATTTCCGGATCTGGCACCGTTTCGAGCACGGCCCAGGCGCGTTCGAGCGTCGCGTCGGCGGTAGGCATGGCAGTCGAGGTCGTCATCGTCGAGTTCCGTTGGATTGCGCTGCAGCGCTTACCAGGTGGCGCCGGGATGCTGGCGCGCGAGGCTTTGCATTTCAGCCAGCACGAAGCCCATGTGCTCTGAGTGCTCGCCATGCTTGCCGGCCGTGATGTGTTTGACCGCTTCGGGCAGCTTGAGCGTGGCTTCGTCGAGCGTGGCCTGTACGTCTTCGAGCCATGCTGTTTCGAGGTCCGGCGTCAGCGGGCCGATACCGGCCGCCGCGATGGTCTCCTCCACGGCGTCCGCGCTGAAGAACTCGCGCGTGTATGGCAGCAGATAGTCGAGTGCGGCTTGTGCGCGGCGATGCGATTCGTCCGTGCCGTCGCCGAAACGGACCAGCCATTCGCTCGCGTGGTGCACGTGATAGCTGGTTTCCTTGATCGACTTCGAGGCGATTGCCGCAAGCTGCTCATCCTTCGACGCCGTGAGCGCCGTCCACAGATGCGCCATCAGCGTCGAATACAGGAAATTGCGCACGATCGTGACCGCATAGTCTTTCTCGGCTTGCGCGGTGCCGGCGAGCGGGCCGTAATGCGGCAGCTCGGCCAATGTGTAGTTGGCGAACTCGCGTTCGGCACGAAAATACGCGTAGTCGTCTTCCGTGCGGCTTTTGCCGGTGAGCTGCTGTTCCAGTGAGGCGGCGTGCGTGTACAGCAGACGCGCCTGGCCGATCAGATCCAGACTCATGTTCGACAGCGCGATGTCCTCTTCGAGGATCGGGCCGTGACCGCACCACTCGGCATTGCGCTGACCGAGGATCAGCGCGGTGTCCGCGAGGCGCAGCACGTACTGCAGATGTTGGGGCGTGATGGTCATGGCCGTGCTTACATGTGGTTGACTTCGTCGGGGAGCGTGTAGAACGTTGGGTGGCGGTAAATCTTGTCGCCAGCCGGTTCGAACAGCTCCGCCTTGTCTTCCGGCGCGGACGCAGTGATTGCCGACGACGGCACCACCCAGATGCTCACGCCTTCCTGGCGGCGCGTGTAGACGTCGCGCGCCATGCGCAGCGCCATCGGCGCGTCGGCGGCGTGCAGGCTGCCGCAGTGTTTATGGTCGAGTCCCTGCTTGCTGCGCACGAAGACTTCCCAAATCGGCCATTCCTTGTTCATCGCTGATCTCCTGATACTTTGTCGGGCTTGTCGCTGTGGTTAGGCAGCTTGCTGTTGTGCGCGCTGACGCTGCTTCTTGGCGTGGGCGAGGGCGGCTTCACGCACCCAGGCGCCTTCGTTGTGCGCTTTCACGCGGGTCGCGAGACGTTCGCGGTTGCACGGGCCGTCGCCATTCACGACGCGCCAGAATTCTTCCCAGTCGATGTCGCCGTAGTCATGATGGCCGCGGGCCTCGTTCCACTTCAGGTCCGGGTCCGGCAGCGTGACGCCGAGCACCTTGGCCTGGTCGACGGTGGCGTCGACGAATTTCTGACGCAGATCGTCGTTCGAGATGCGCTTGATGCCCCATTTCGACGACTGGCTGCTGTGGATCGAGTCTTTGTCGCTCGGACCGAACATCATCAACACCGGCCACCACCAACGGTTCACGGCCTGCTGGACCAATTCACGTTGCGCTTCGGTGCCGCTCATCATCGATATCAACGCGTCGAAACCTTGACGCTGATGGAACGACTCTTCCTTGCAGATACGGATCATTGCCCGTGCGTACGGGCCATAAGTGCAGCGGCACAGCGGAATCTGATTCATGATCGCCGCGCCGTCCACCAGCCAGCCGATTACGCCGACGTCTGCCCACGTGGGCGTCGGGTAGTTGAAGATGCTCGAATATTTGGCTTTGCCCGAGTGCAACGCGGCGATCAACTGATCGCGCGACACGCCGAGCGTTTCCGCCGAGCTATATAGATAGAGGCCGTGGCCGGCTTCGTCCTGCACTTTTGCTAGCAGGATCGCCTTGCGCTTCAGGCTGGGCGCGCGCGAGATCCAGTTGCCCTCCGGCAGCATGCCGACGATTTCCGAATGCGCGTGCTGCGAAATCTGCCGCACCAGAGTCTTGCGGTAGGCATCAGGCATCCAGTCCTGCGCCTCGATCTTGCCGTCGGCGGTCATGACCGCGTCGAATTGCGCTTGCTCGGGCGAACTCGCTGCCGCATCGAGCGGCGCGACGTTGCCGGGGATATCCAGGGATTGCGTGTACATGGGGACGCTCTCAGCGGGAGTTGTCTGTGTCTGCGCAGTATAAATCAACCGACCGGTCGGTTAATAAATTTTTTGAGACGAACGGCGCTTACCGATAGGGGGACCTTGGATTCGTTGCCGGGGCGTTTCGCTAGCACCGCTGCCCCACGCCGACACTTAACCTATAAAATTGCGAATTGGCCGCGATTTGCGGCCTTCCTGCATCCCCCGGTACTCATGTTACGTCTAAGCGAAATCAAACTCCCGCTCGATCACCCCGAGAGCGTTCTCGAAACCGCCGTCCGCGCGCGTCTCGCTGAACTCGGTGTGGATGAGAGCGGGCTTATCCGGTACACCGTGTTTCGCCGCGCGCACGACGCGCGCAAGCGCGCGGACATCAAGCTCACCTACATCGTCGACGTCGAGGTGACGGATGAAGCGGCCGCGCTCAAGCGGCTCGCCGACGTGCCGCACTGCAGTGTGACGCCGGACATGGCGTACCGTTTTGTCGCTAAAGCACCGGCGCAGTCGACTTCTCCGCGTCCGGTCGTGATCGGGATGGGGCCGTGTGGCCTGTTTGCAGGGCTGATCCTTGCGCAGATGGGCTTCCGCCCGATCATTCTTGAGCGCGGCAAGGCCGTGCGCGAGCGCACCAAAGACACTTTCGGCCTGTGGCGCAAGTCGGTGCTTAATCCCGAATCGAACGTGCAGTTCGGCGAAGGCGGCGCGGGTACCTTCTCGGACGGCAAGCTCTACAGTCAGATCAAGGACCCGAAGCATTACGGCCGTAAGGTGCTCGATGAATTCGTCCGCGCGGGCGCGCCGGAGGACATTCTTTATCTGAGCCGGCCCCATATCGGCACGTTCCGCCTCGTCAGCATGGTCGAAAAGATGCGCGCGACCATTCACGAGTTGGGCGGCGAGGTGCGTTTCGAGACGCGGGTCGACGATATCGAAATCGAGCAGGGCAAAGTGCGCGGGCTCAAGCTGTCGACGGGCGAGAATTTGCGCTGCGACCATGTGGTGCTGGCGGTCGGCCATAGCGCGCGCGATACGTTCCAGATGCTGAGTGACCGCGGCGTCTATCTCGAAGCGAAGCCGTTTTCGCTCGGTTTCCGGATCGAGCACCCGCAAGGGCTGATTGATCGCAGCCGTTTCGGCAAGTTCGCGGGTCACAAGCAACTGGGTGCCGCCGACTATAAGGTGGTGCACCACTGCAGCAATGGGCGCGCGGTTTATAGCTTCTGTATGTGTCCGGGCGGCACGGTGGTCGCGGCGACTTCCGAGCCGGGTCGCGTGGTGACCAACGGCATGAGCCAGTACTCACGGGCCGAGCGCAACGCCAACGCTGGGATTGTCGTCGGCATCACGCCGGACGATTATCCGGGTGGTCCGCTCGCCGGCATCGCCTTCCAGCGCAAATGGGAAGAACGGGCGTTCGAACTGGGTGGCGGCAACTATATGGCGCCGGGGCAACTGGTCGGCGACTTTATCGCCGGGCGGCCGTCTACGTCGCTGGGTTCGGTGGTGCCGTCATATAAGCCGGGCGTGCATCCGACCGATCTCAGCACCGCGCTGCCCGACTACGTGATCGAAGCGATCCGCGAAGCGTTGCCGCAGATGGACAAGAAGATCGCCGGTTTCGCTATGCATGACGCCGTGCTGACAGGCGTCGAGACGAGAACGTCGTCGCCGATTCGCGTGCGGCGCCGGGATGACTACCAGAGCATGAATGTCGAGGGCTTGTATCCGGCCGGAGAGGGCGCTGGGTATGCCGGTGGAATCTACTCGGCAGCTATCGACGGGATCGAAGTGGCCGAAGCGCTTGCGTTGAAGATGGCCGGAGCGTCGGCCTGATTTGTAATGCGTCGGCGCTCGTATCGAATGGTTGCGGCGCAGGCGGCCTGATCTGCGCAAGGCCGTTCGCACGGTCAGCCGCGATGAGCATGGCGATCGGGCACAATGCACGTTTTGCCTCGAACTGATCACCTGAATGACCATTCGCACCCTGGCCGCCGCATGTGGCGCGGCGCTGCTTTGCCAATTTGCCGCTTCCTCGACGGTGTTTGCCGCCGCCGCCGCGACGCACTGGGTCACCGCATGGGCGACGGCGCTGCAACCCATCCCGCAGCGATCGGATTTACCGCCGTTATACCGCGCTCCTGAAGTAGCAGGCCGCACGGTTCGCCAGATCGTTTATCCGACGCTGTCCGGTAAATCTGTACGAATCCATCTCAGCAACGAGTATGGCAAGACAGCGCTCGTCATCGAAGAGCTGCGCATCGCGCGCTCGGCCGGTGGCGCGGCAGCGCTGGGCAATGGCGAGGCGCGTGTGACGTTTGGCGGCAAGAGCTCGGTGAGCATACCGGCAGGCGCAGAGTTGGACAGCGACCCGGTTGCGATCGACATCGCTGAAGGCTCACCTTATGCGATCAGTGCATTTACGGGGCCGGAACAGCGGATCGTGGCGTGGCACCGGGTCTCGAATCAGCTGAATTACGTTTCCGCACCGGGTAATCACACGGCCGACACGTCCGCTGAGTCATTTCGTGGCCGGTTCACGCAATATGTGTGGGTGACGGGTTTGTCGGTGGACGCACCGTCATCGGCCGCCGTCGCAGCGATCGGCGACTCGATCACCGACGGCATGCGTTCCAGCCTGAACCAGAATCGGCGCTGGCCGGACGCGCTGGCTCGTCGGTTCGCCGGCACCGGCGACCATTCGACGGCGATCATTAATCTCGGCATCAGCGGCAATCGCTTGCTAAGCGACTCACTCTGCTATGGGGACGCGCTCGTCCGGCGTTTTGACCGGGACGTGCTGGAGCACCCGGGCGTCAAGACGGCCATTCTGCTGATCGGAATTAACGACATTAACTTTGCGACGATGCCGGCGCGTAGCGGCCTTGACTGCGACTCCCCGCATACCTCGGTGACAGCCGCCGACCTGATTGCCGGCTACCAGTGGGTGATTGCGGATGCACGACGCCGGGGCGTGAAAGTGTTCGGCGCGACATTGACGCCCGCATCGCTGCCAGCGCCGCGAGAGGCTGTCCGGCTTGCGGTCAACCAGTGGATTCGAACCAGCCACGCTTTCGACGGCGTTGTAGATTTTGATGCCGCGCTACGCGACCCGGCGCAACCGAATCGCCTGCAGCCTGCCTTTGACAGTGGCGACCATATACATCCCAGCGACGCCGGCTACAGCGCAATGGCCGAAGCGGTTCCGGTGGCTGGTTTAGTGAATTCAACCCGGAAGTGAGTCGCCAAAAAAAGATTTTCGTCAAACCCTTGTCATATGG
The DNA here is from genome assembly GCF_046030555.1 of Paraburkholderia sediminicola. Taxonomy (GTDB): domain Bacteria; phylum Pseudomonadota; class Gammaproteobacteria; order Burkholderiales; family Burkholderiaceae; genus Paraburkholderia; species Paraburkholderia sediminicola_E. The sequence goes on from NZ_JAQQCH010000038.1 coordinate 52,050, forward strand.
CCGATGTTCGCCTAAGATTCGCCTCCTCGTTTGCGAACGAGGACCGCTGCGAAACAGGCGGGCGTAGCGTCAACAAGGTTTTAAGCGAAAGCGGAAAAATGTTGTTGACGAAACGAAAAAGATTCTCCATAATCTCGTTTCTCTGCTGCAGATGCAGCGACGCAGAACGAAGCGGTACCGGGTG
>NZ_JAQQCH010000039.1:0-50383 GCF_046030555.1 Paraburkholderia sediminicola
CACCATAAAGACACAGTCAAACAAAGCGCCGCGCAGGCAAAAAAAACTAAACCGAAACCTGATACCCAAACCGACTAACAGTCTCAATCCGAACCTCAGGCACATCCCCCAAAAGCTTCCGCCTCAACCGGGAAACAACAAGATTAACGCTAGAAGGATCGACATCCTCCTTCTCAGGCCAGGCATACCGGATCAGCTGATCCCTGGCCACAGGCGCATTAACCTGCCTCAGCAGGCATTCGAGCAGAAGAAACTCCCGCCGGGTCACGGCAACACGCCGAGTACCACAAACAAGTTCACGGGTAGCCGCATCCAGAGCAGGCCCACTCAGCGAAGGCAAAACCGAAGCCGAGACAGAAGCGGATGCAGAACCACCCAGAGCCCCCCGCCCACCCCCAACCCGCTGCAAAGCAGCCATCCGCTCATGCATTTCAATAAACGAATAAGGCTGGCAAAAACACGCATCCGCACCGGCACGCAGAACCTTGGTGCGATCTTGCGCAGTAGCAGCACCCAGCACGGCAACAATCGCCGCCCCACTCCCGGCAACAGCAAACTCCCCAATAAACCCCTGCAGGGAAGAATAAAACCCAACCTCAAGCACCATCAAAACAATCGCATCGAAAGGTTCCTGCGAAGCAAGAAAAACCCCATCCCGCAGATCATCGGCCCGTTGCAGACTATGGGCGCTCTCTTGCAATGCCTTGAACAGCCATGCGGCTTCCGGATGAGAAGGACCAACGAACAGGACGCGCATTCACCACCCTACCTGGACAGGAAAAGAACACGGCCTCATGCGAGCGTCCTCGACCAGCATTCGATGGAAATCCTGGTGCCAGGCTGCGCATTACCGATCTTCATCGTGAAGTCATGCACCCGCATCACCGCTGAGACGATACTTAGACCCAGCCCCGATCCAGCCAGATGCCGCGTACTCTCCCCACGATAAAACCGTTGCAGGACAGCGTCGCGTTCATCCTCGGCAATGCCGGGGCCGTTATCGACAATATTCACCTGAGGCCCCGCGGAAGTCTGCCGCAATTCCATGCGCACCTCTCCACCTTCGGGCGTGAACTTGATCGCGTTATCCACCAGATTGCTCAACGCTTCGAACAGCAACGCACGGTCGCCATGAATCGCATCGACCGGTTGCACATGCACGGACAGCTGAATCGAGCGGCTCTCGGCAAGCGGCTCGTAGAGCTCGCCGACTTCCTGTACCAACGTCTCCAGCTGCATTTCGCCGAACCCGCCGCGCCGCTGCAGCGTGCCGATCTCGGAGATCCGCAACATCGCGCGAAACCGGTCGAGCAATGCATCGGTCTCGATACGCGCGCGCTCCACCAGTTGCGACAACGCGGCGTCATCGAGCATATCGGTGCGCTCCGCCGCATGCGCCAGCAGGGTTCGTACATGCGCGAGCGGCGTGCGCAGATCGTGCGCGATGCCGTCACATGCACCCTTCACTTCGTTCATGAGGCGTTCGACCTCCGCAAGCATGTGGTTCACCAGATGCGCGAGCATATCCACTTCGTCGCGTCCGCCGATCGGCAAGCGCTGCGCAAGATCGCCCTGCGCGATACGCTGCGTGACTCGCCGGATCGCTTTCAGCCGGCGCATCTGTCGCACGCTCAGCGCGAGACCGCCCGCCACACCCGCAAGCAGGCATACGATTCCACCACCCACCAGGGCGTTGATGATGGTCTCGCGAATTCGCAGGATGTGCGTCAGATCACGCGCGATGACGAGCGTCGAGCCGTCCTTGCGCCGCTCGGCCATGGCGCGGACCACCGGCGCCTGTTCGTTGCGCCCCATCGACAGTGCGAGATCGAGCGTCTTGCCAGTGCGATTGGTGGGCAGTTTCGTGGGATACACCAGCACGTCGCCGGCCAGCAGGCGGCCGTCGGCAGCGAACAGGCCGTAGTAATTGGTGTGCATGCGCTCGTGTTCAATACGCCGATGAATCGCATCGGCGAGGCCGGCGTCAGGCACCGAATCGAAGTAGACCAGTTGCCAGTCCATCACCACATCGGTCTCGCGCTCCATGTCGCCGGTCACAGCCCAGCCGATGTAGCCCAGCAACAGCATCACCGAAAGCGAAAAGATAACCGCGTAGACCGAAAGCAGGCGAAAGGTGGTGGAATGCCAGCGCTGCCCGAGCGCAGATTGAGCCGGGAAGGTTGTGTCCATCAGGATGATCTGCTCATGCGAGGATATAACCCGAGCCCCGCACGGTCTGAATCATCGGCGTGACGCCGGGCGGGTCGATTTTTTTGCGCAGCCGGCCCATGTGCACGTCGATCAGATTGGTGCCTGGGTCGAAGTGGTAACCCCACACCGCTTCGAACAGCATGGTGCGCGTGATAGTTTGCCCCGCGTGCCGCATCATGAATTCGAGCACGCGATATTCAGTAGGCAGCAAGACGATCTCTTCGCCGTCACGCTGGACCTTGCGGGAAATCAGATCGAGCTCGAGCGGGCCGACTCGCAGATGGGTTTCGAGCGGCGTAGCCGGTGTTTGACTGCGGCGCAACAGGACTTCGAGGCGCGCGGTCATTTCTTCGGGGTCGAATGGTTTGGTCAGGTAATCGTCGCCGCCCGCACGCAGGCCGCGCACTCTTTCATCCACGTCGCCCAGCGCGCTCAGCATCAGCACCGGCGTTTGAATGCCGATGCTGCGCATGGTAGTGAGGATCGTAAGGCCGTCCACACCCGGCAGCATGCGGTCGAGCGTGATCACATCGTAATCTTCGCTGATCGCGCGCGCCATGCCGTCGCGACCGTTCGCCACCCAGTCCACGGTGAAGCCGCGGCTTTTCAGCTCCCCGACAATTTCATTCGCGGTAATTTCGTCATCTTCGATCGTCAGTACTCGCGACATGATCGTTGCATGCGCCGCCACCCGCTCTACCGATGCAAGCGGCGGGCGCGACCGGTTATCAGTAGGAAGACATGATGCCATATTCGGCTTGCGCGTTCAGTGTACGGGCGTGCGATTCGACGGGTGTCGCCGCTTTGCCTCAGTGCCTGCCTGCAGGCTACGCGCAGTCGTATAGCGGATGAATATCCGCTTCATGAAGAAAAATTTAAGTTCGCTGGCGGTTCAATGAAAACGAACGAAGCAACGATAAAACAAATTTCATTTTCCCGACGCTGCTCCGGTAGGCAGCCTCAACTAGCCTACTGCCATCCCGCTGCTTTCTTTGCGGTCCGACTCGAACCCTATCGTGGATGGTATGAAAATGAAGCTCGCAACCAGAACCCTCGTCACCACCCTTCTGCTGATCGGCAGCGCTTCGGCGATGGCGTCGCCGGGCCTCACGCCGCAGCAATGCAACGACTATCCGTTCAAGCAACTCAAGAGCGAAGTAACGCATAAGCAGTTGATGCAGGAGCTCGGTGAACTCGAGGCGGTGGGCTACGACCCCGACGACGCCAATACCTACCCGGACGACCTGTCACAGGCGGAACAGAAACTGCAAGCCGAATACCGCGCGGACTGCATGCCGGCGGCGCATGCGTCTGCCACCACAACGCAAACGCCAGCCGGCGCAGCGTCCACGCAAGCAGCGAATCAGCCAGCCGGCTGACCACCGCGCCCGGCTCTGACGGCGGCGGCGCCCACGCGCAGTGCGGCCGCCGTCACATCACCGGCCATTCGTTAAACGGCCACGCTCCGCCGTTTCCCTGCGTCCGCGCCGTTCGTCACGCTTGCGGCGCAGCTCTGCGAGCCGCCGCCTGCTATACGTTAGCGAGGCGACCGCGTGAAACGCGACCGGCGCGAACACGAGGCCGAACAATGTGGCCGCCAGCACCCCGCCGAACACACCGGTGCCGATCGAGCGACGGCTCTCGGCACCCGCCCCACTCGACACCACCAAGGGGACGACGCCCAGCAGGAACGCCGCCGAGGTCATCACGATCGGCCGGAAACGCGCGGCCGCGGCATCGGTCACGGCGCGTGTCAACGGCAGACCCTGGCGATACAGATCGCGTGCGAACTGCACGATCAGAATCGCATTTTTTGCCGCGAGGCCGATAACCGTAATCATGCCAACCTTGAAGTACACGTCGTTAGGCATGCCGCGCAGGAGCACCGCGGCGACTGCGCCGATCACGCCGAGCGGCACGACCATCAGCACGGCAAGCGGGATGGTCCAGCTTTCGTACAAGGCCGCCAGCGCCATGAACACGGCTAGCAGCGACAAGGCGATCAGCAACGGTGTAAGCCGTGCCGCCGCGGTTTCTTCGCGCGCCGCGTCGACCCAGTCATACGAAACGCCAACCGGCAATGAAGCCGCGAGCCGCTCCATCTCCGCCATCGCCGCTCCGGAACTGTAGCCGGGCGCAGCGTGGCCGCTCACGTCGAGCGACGGATAACCGTTGTAGCGGGTCAGCATCACCGGCCCGACAGACCAATGCCGTGACGCGATCGCGGATAGCGGCACCATGCCGCCTGTCGAGTTAGGCACGGCGAGCGCCATCAGATCATCTTCGGTCATACGCGTGCCGGCGTCGGCGGAGATCATCACGCGGCGCATCCGGCCACCGGCTGGAAAATCGTCGATATACGTCGAGCCGAAGGTGCTGCCCAGGACATCCGCAATGCGGTCGAACGACACGCCGAGTGCGTACGCTTTCGCGCGGTCGACAATGAGTTCCACGCGCGGTGCATCCGGCAGATCTTCCGAATGCACCGAAGCCAGTATCGGGCTTGCCTTTGCCTGCGTGAACAGTTGCTCGCGCGCGGATTTCAGCGCGTCCAGTCCAACGCCGCCGCGATCTTCGAGCCGGAACACGAAACCGTCCGAATGCCCGAGCCCGGGCACGGAAGGCGGCAATTGTGCCTCCACATTACCGTCGAGAATCTTGTCGAACTTCTCGTTGAGCCGGTCACGCAACACCAACGCATCGGTATCGCGCTTGCCCCAGTCTTTCAGTTCGACAAAACCCATCGCCACATTCTGACCGCTGCCGGTAAAACTCCAGCCGACCACACTGGTGACGTGCGCGATCGCGGACTCAGTGTGCAAGATCTTTTCCACCCGTTGAACCACCGCGAGCGTACGCGCCTGCGTCGCACCGGCCGGCAATTGCACCATCACCTGCAACTGGCCTTCGTCTTCGCTTGGCAAAAATCCGCCGGGCAACTGCCAGTAGAGTGCCGCGCACACGGCAACCAGCACGGCATAGATCGCCAGCATCGGGCCGATACGGCGCAACGTACGCGCGGTCAGCCCACGATAGCCGCGCGCGGCTCGATCGAAACCGGACGTGAAACGGCTCGCCGCACGCGCCGCGAAGCCGGGCAAGCCACGGCGCGCGTCGCGTTGACTAACCGGGTGCTTGTGCGCTTTCAGCAGATTCGCGCACAGCGCGGGCGTCAACGACAAGGCCATGAACGATGAAATCAGCATCGACGCGATCATCGCCACCGCGAACTGACGGTAGATACCGCCGACGCCGCCCGGAAAGAACACCATCGGCACGAACACGGCCGTCAACACCGCAGTCACACCAACGATCGCGCCGCCGATTTGCGACATCGCTTTACGGGTGGCCTCGCGCGGCGGCAGGCCTTCTTCTTCCATCACGCGATGCACGCTTTCCACCACCACGATCGCATCGTCGACGAGGATGCCGATGGCAAGCACAAGGCCGAACATCGTGAACACGTTGATCGACAGGCCGCACGCGTACATCGCGAGAAACGCGCCCATTAGCGTGACCGGAATCACTACCGTCGGCACCAGCGTATAACGCAGATCGCGCAGGAACAGCCACATCACGAAGAACACCAGCACCACCGCTTCCGCCAGCGTGACGAGCACTTCACGAATCGCAATCTTTACGAAATGCGCGTTGTCGAATGGAATTTCGATGCCGACGCCCGGCGGTAAGCCTTTCGATACCTCGGCAAGCCGCGCGCGAATGGCGTTGGACGTCTCGAGCGCATTACCGCGCGGCCCGAGTTGAATACCGACGGTCGCCGCGGCCTTGCCGTTCAGGCGCGAGTAATACGAGTAATTGTCGCGGCCCAGTTCGACCCGTGCGACGTCACGCAGGCGCACCGCCGAGCCGTCGGGCAGCGCCTTCAGCACGATCTGTCCGAATTCGGCGGGCGAGATCAGTTGCCCCTTCACGCTGACCGAGGCCGTCAATTGCTGGCCCGGAACGAAGGGCGCGTCGCCCAGAGTGCCGGCCGTCACCGTGGCGTTCTGCGCAGCGATCGCGGCATTCACCTCCGCGGCGCCGAGCCCGTATTCGCGCAGCTTCATTGGATCGAGCCAGATACGCAGCGCTTCGTCCGCGTCCCACAACTCCGCCGCGCCCACGCCCGGCGCACGCTTCAGTTCGCGCAGCACGTAGCGGCTCAGATAGTCGCTCAGTTGCACGGAATCGCGCGAGCCATCCGTCGATGTCAGCGCGACCAGCATCAGAAACGTGTTGGCCGCCTTGAATACGCTAATGCCCTGCTGCACGACCTGTTGCGGCAAACGCGGCTCGACCTGCTTCAGCCGGTTCTGGATGTCGACCAGCGCCAGGTCTGGATTGGTACCCGGCGCGAAAGTCGCGTCGATCTCGAGATCGCCGAGGTTGTCGCTGGTCGTTTCGTAGTACAGCATATTGTCGGCGCCATCGAGACTCTCCTCGATAATGCTGCCGACATTGGCATCGACCACCTCGGTGGCCGCGCCCGGATAGGTGGCGCTGATCACGATGCGCGGCGGCGCCAGACGTGGATACTGCGCCACCGGCAGTTGCGGAATGGCGAGCGCGCCCGCCACAACAATGGCGAGCGCGACGATCCACGCGAAGACCGGGCGGTCTATAAAGAAGAATGGCACACAAAAGTCCGTTCAGATTGCCTGGAGGCGCGGCGCCTCGACAAGGCGGGCCATATGCAGCACGTCAGCCAGAATGCCCTCGCGCATTGCAAACCCGCGTGAACGGCCTTCTTCGACAAAGCCGAACTTGCGATAGAGCGCGATCGCCGGCGCATTGTCGGAGAACACCGTGAGTTCGATGCGGCGCAAACCGAAAGACGCATCCGCGCATTCAGTCAGCGCCTGCAGGAGGGCCGAGCCAACACCGCGCCCATGATACGCGTCGTGCACAGCCACGCCTAAATGCGCGCCATGCGCGCGGCTCGGACGATAAATCTCCAACCCGGCGTGCCCCACCATGCGACCGTCGAGACACGCGCACACACTCACACCGCGCTTGAGTTGCTTCTCGTGCCACGCGCGGAGCTGTTCAATGTTGCGATAGCCGACCGAGAGCGTGCCACGCCGCACGGCCGGCAGGCTCATGATCCCGGCAAACGCCTCCATGTCGGACGATTCGAGCGCTCGCACCGTGATGCGGTTCTCGAGCGCCGCGTCGCTCTGCAACGTTTCTTCTTTCATGGCTTTATTCCGCTGCGAGGTGGGGTACTGAAGGCGTCGACATCAACGGTGCGGGTTCACGCAGCCGCGCCATGAAATAGCAGTCGATCAACACGCCACGGCGCAACACCGCGCCGCGCTGGTGCACTTCGATCTCGAAGCCGAACTTGCGGTACAACGCGAGCGCCGCGTGGTTGTCAGCAAACACATGCAACTCAACCCGGCGCAGACCGAGCCAGTTGTCAGCGAGGTCGAGTAATTCGGTCATCAGCACATTGCCGATGCCACGCCTGTGCCATGCGTCGTGCACGCAAATGCCAATCGATCCGGCATGCGCGCGGCGCCCCTTATAGGGCGTCAGTTCCGCTTCGCCGACCAGCGTGTCGCCGACAGTCGCCGCAATCGCGATCTCGCCGGGGGCGAGCTTCTCGATGTACTCACGCGTGATGGTGACTGACTCAAACGGCACGTGCGGATTGCCGTTGACCACCGCCGGCAACTGCTGCATTGCGTGGAATTGTTCCGCGTCGGCCACGCGCAACGCGCGCAGCGTCAGACCCTCGGGCAAGCGCTCAGATACAGATTCTGTTTCCTTGTTTTGATCCATAGGCTCATAACGTCAATTCGAATGACCTCGTCAGGATGCCGGGCAATTGCATGCCGCCCGTGGCACGCTCGCCCCATGTCGAGTCGCTCAGTAGCAATTCCGCCTGCGAGCCGAGTTGCTCGAGTTCGCTGCCGAGCAGGCGGTACAAACTGTCGTCGAAGCGCATTGCTTCGAGCGGCGCGACGATCTGCCCGTTCTCGGCCCAGAAAGTCGCGAAGCGCGTCATGCCGGTCAGGCGGCAATTCATTCGGTCCGAGAAATTCACGTACCAGAGATTGCCGATGTAGAGACCGGTATCGAGTTTCGCCAGCACGTCCTCTTCCAGTAGATCGCCCGCCTGCATAGAGAGTGCTGCCGGCGATTCATTCGCCAGTGCACCGTTAGGCGTCAAACCGTACTCGCGCGCGCTGCGTGCATTGGTCAGGCGTTCGGCACTGCGGCCGGCCTGGATCAACGGGACACTTTCGCGCAGGTAGCCGTCGTCGTTAAAACCGGGCGTAATGCCGAGATTCAGATCTTCGCTGATCGAGACGCGCGGGTCGACTACGATTTCTCCCACATGCAGCTTGTACAACTCGCTGCGAGAACTCGCCTGCGCGCGTGCGGAAAAACCGCTCCATGCCGCCACACTGAGCAATTCGGCGAGCGCTTCGGGTGCCAGATAAGCGCGATAGCGCCCCGGCGACAACGTGCGCGGTGTGCGCGCAAGCACGGAAAGACGCGTTGCCGCCTGTTCGACCTTGCGTGCGAAAACAGCGTCGCTCCAGTCGTCGCCGGCGTAAGTCGTTTTGATCGCGCGTCCACTCGGGTCGTACAGCGACCAGCTGAAATTGAAGTTATCGACTTCGTACCAGCCGCGGCTGCCGCTCGTGGAGGCGAAACCGCGCACGATCGTGCCGCCCGCGTAAAAGCCGACGAAATCGAGCCCTTGCGTGCATTCGGCAACGGTGCGCAACAAGCCGCCCGGCTCCGGCAGCTTGCCCGAGCGTTGCGTGGCGCGCTGCCACTGCGACGTGTCGAACAACAGATGCGGGTCGTCCGCCGCACCGCGCAGGCTTTCACGCAACGTGGCAAGCGTTGCACTCACATCGTCCAGATCCTGTTGCAGATCGCCGCAAACGGTCAGCGTCGAATAGGCCTGACGCGCGCCGTCGATCAAACGCAACGTGAGCTTGCCTTGCGACACGCTGCCGATCTGCCTCACCTTGCCTGAGTTGAAACGGATAAAGTCAGACTGCTCGCCCGCAAAAGAACTCAGCGTGGTTTCCGCGCCTTGCTGCAAGCGTTCAATGGCGTCGGCCAGCGACGTGAAATGCTGCTGCCAGTCGATCGACAGAGCGGAACGCGAGGACATGAATTGGCTCATCATGCGCCTCCGAATACGTCGATGTCGCTGAACACGCAAGCCGGCGACGCGTGGCCGACGCGAATGATCTGTGCCGGTTCGCCCTTGCCGCACATGGAGGTACCGTACACCTCGCGGGTGCCCGCGTCCCCCACCGCGCTCAGGCTGCGCCAGAAATTCGCCGAAATGCCGCGATAATTCGGCTGTTTGACGACCTGAGTGAGCTTGCCGTTTTCGATGAGTTGACCGAACTCGCAGCCAAACTGGAATTTGTTGCGATGGTCGTCGATCGACCAGGACGTATTGGTGCGCATCAGAATGCCGTGTTCGATATTGCCGATCATCTGCGCCAGTGAACTCTCGCCGGGCTCGATATTCAGATTCGCCATTCGGTCGATCGGTGGCCGGTTCCAGTTCGACGCGCGCGAATTCGCCACACCCGCCATATGCGCGCGTTGCTGCGAAAGCGCACCGCCGAGGGGGCGTTCAAGCACGCCGTCACGGATCAGGTATTGCTTGTGTGCTTCGGTGCCGTCGTCGTCGAATGCATAGGCAGCAGCTTCCTCGCGCAACTCCGGGTCGAACGTCACGTTCAGCAGTTCCGAACCATAGCGGTACGAGCCGAACATTTCCTTCTTGACGAAGCTCCAGCCGGCAAAGTTGCGCTCGTCGCCGAGAATACGGTCGAGTTCGAGCGGATGGCCGATCGATTCGTGAATCTGCAACATCATCTGATCGGGCATCAGCAGTAAATCGCGCTTGCCTGAAGGGCAATTCGGCGCGGCCAGCAGTTGCAGCGCTTCATTGGCGACGCGAGCGCCTGAGCCGTCGAAGCCGAAGCGCGTCAACACTTCCATGCCGCCCTGCCCGAGGGTGCCGTAATTACCGCCGAGGGTACGTACTTGCGTATCGCCGTCCGCGTGCGCGGCCACGCTTAATTGCGGCATCACGAACTGGAAGCGCTGATCGATCCGCACGCCGTCCCCGGTGATATAAAGCTGATCGGTATGCGTAATCTGCACAGCCGCGACGCGTTCGACAATCCGTGCACCGAGATTCGCGCTCGCGCATTCCACGCCCAGGCGGTCTAACCATTCCGCGCGGCTCGGCAATGCAAGCTGCGCGTTCGGCGACACATAGTGGCCGCTCACGGCGGGACGCGCCACCTCGCGATGATCGATCAACGACAAGGTCGCGCTCGCTTCCGCGCGGGCCGTGGCGAGGTCCAGCGCTTCCTGCAGGCCGGCGGCACTCAGATTCGCGGTGGCCGCATAGCCTGCGCCCGCGCCCACCCATGCGATCAGCATCGCGCCTCGATCGCGCACCGTGCGCATCGGTTGCGCGATGTCGTTGCGAATCTCGTGATCGTCGATCTGTTCGTCGACAATGCGCAGCGACCAGAACGCCGCGCGGCTCGTAAGCGATCGGGCGGCTTGCGCCCAACGTTCGTCAATCATTCGTGATTCCCGTATGAGTCCCTGTCGCGCCCGCCGGCGACACGATCAGTGACGACGCGAGCAGCGACTGGGTATAAGGATGCGACGGCGCGTGCAACACATCGAGTGTGTCACCGGCTTCAACGATGCGTCCCGACTTCATCACGATCACGCGATGCGCCATGGCTCGCATCACCGCCAGATCGTGCGTAATGAACAAATAGCTTAGCTTGTACTTTTTCTGCAGATTTGTCAGCAGATTCAGTACCTGCTTCTGAATGGATACGTCGAGCGCGCTGGTCGGCTCGTCGAGCACCAGCAATTCCGGCTCGACCGCGAGCGCTCGCGCAATCGCAATACGCTGGCGCTGGCCACCGGAAAACTCGTGCGGATAGCGCAGCATTGAGTCGGCGGGCATGCCGACTTCTTCCAGCAGGCCACCCACGCGTGCGCGCCGCGCTTTGGCATCCATGTCGGGCTGATGCATGGTGAGGCCTTCGCCGATGATCTGCTCCACCGTCATACGCGGCGACAATGAGCCAAACGGATCCTGAAACACGACTTGCATGCGCGAATACAGCGCCCGGCGGGAACGCTGGGTTTTCAGCGTGGAGAGCGGCAAGCCGTCGATATGAATATGCCCGGCCGCGGGTCGCTGCAGGCCCAGCACAGTGGCCGCAAGCGTCGATTTACCCGAGCCCGATTCGCCGACAATGCCGAGGGTTTCACCGCGCCGCACGCTCAGGTCGACGTCGTGCACCGCGCGGAAGGTGGAGCGCCCGAACATGGAACGCCAGCCTTTCGCGGATGTGCTGTAGTCGACGGCGAGTCCTTGCACCTCGAGCAAACGCCGCGCACCCGGCTCGACCGGCTCCACTGCACGCTGCGGCTCACTGTCCAGCAGGCGTTGGGTGTAGGGATGCTGTGGGTTCGAGAACAGCGCTTCGGTTGTGTTGGTTTCGACTAGCACGCCCTTCTCCATCACCGCGACGCGCTGCGCAAAACGCTTCACCAGATTCAGGTCATGCGTGATCAGCAGCACAGCCATGCCACGCTCGGCCGCTTCCTGCTCCTGCAGCAGGATCAACAGATCGACGATCTGCTGGCGCACGGTAACGTCGAGCGCGGTGGTCGGCTCGTCGGCAAGCAGCAGACGTGGCCGGCACGCGAGCGCCATCGCGATCATCGCGCGCTGCCGCTGGCCGCCCGACAGTTGATGCGGAAAGCTGTCGATACGGCGTTCCGGCTCGGGAATGCCCGTGCGCCTGAGCGCCTCAATGCCGCGCTGGCGCGCCGCGTTCGGCCGCAAGCCTTCGTGCAAACGCAAACTTTCGGCAATCTGCTTGCCGATCGTGAAGAGCGGATTGAGCGCCGTCATCGGCTCCTGAAACACCATTGCCACGTCGGCGCCGCGCAGGCCTCGCATTTGCTGCTCGGTCTTCTGCAGCAGATCTTCGCCGTCGAGCAGCATGCGGCCGCTCAGCTCGGCATGCTCGACGAGGCGCAGAATCGACAACGCGGTGACGCTCTTGCCGGAGCCCGATTCGCCGACCAAGGCCACGCGTTCGCCCCGCGCAATCGAGAGACTAAGCTCATGCACGGCGACCTTGTCGCCGAAACGCACGGAAAAGCGGTCGATTTCGAGCAACGGCCGGTTTGGTTTCGCATCGCTCATCGCGGACCTCCGCCGAAGGCCGAGCCGCGCGAGCGCGTATCGAGCGCATTGCGCAACGCGTCGCCCATGAAGGTCAATAGCAGTAACGTAATCACCAGGGCAGCGAACGCCGAAATCGAAATCCACCAGGCGTCGAGGTTATTCTTGCCCTCCTGAAGCAGTTCGCCGAGGCTCGGCGTGGGCGGCGGCACGCCCAGCCCAAGAAAGTCGAGGCTGGTGAGCGACAGAATCGCCGCACTCATGCGGAACGGCAGAAACGTGATCACCGGTGTCAGGCTATTCGGCAGGACATGGCGCCACATGATCTGCCAGTTCGAAAGACCCATGGTGCGCGCCGCCCTCACATAATCCAGCGAGCGGTTACGCAGGAATTCAGCGCGGACGTAGTCGGAGAGCACGAGCCAGCCGAACATCGATAGGAGAATAAAGAGCAACCATAGTGTCGGTTCGAAGATCGACGCGAAGATGATCAGCAAGTACAGGTCCGGCATCGAGCTCCAGATCTCAATCAGACGCTGGCCGATCAGATCGGTGCGTCCGCCGTAAAAACCCTGCACTGCGCCCGTCAATACGCCGATCAGGACGCCGGATACTGTAAGCGCCAGCGCCATCATCACCGAGAGCCGGAAACCGTACAGCAGCCGCGCAAGCACGTCGCGGCCGTACTGGTCCGTGCCGAGCCAGTTGCTCCTGGTAGGCGGTGCCGGGTAAGGATGCGCAGCGAAGTAATCGATCGTGTCGTAATGGAAATGATTCGGTGGATAGACCGCAAAGTTACCGTTCGATTCGAGCCGCGAACGGATATACGGATCGAGATAATTCGCGCGCGCCGGAAAATCGCCGCCGAAAATTTTCTCCGAATAGTCCTTTGCGATCGGAAAGTAATAGTGCCCCTCGTAACGGACGATCAACGGGCGATCGTTGGACAGCACCTCACCAAGCAGGCTGATGGCGAACAACGATACAAAGATCACGAGGCTCCAGTAACCGAGCCGCTGCCGTTTGAAGCGCAGCCATGTGCGCCGCCATGGAGATGGCGACGCCGCGTGCGCCGCACCGGACGCGTCAGCGGTCCAGGCGGTTGAATTGGATGCGGGGGTCGACGAGGACATAGCAGACGTCAGCAATGAGTTTGGTTACGAGGGCGATCAGCGTGAACAGAAACAGGGAACCGAGCACGACCGGATAGTCACGGCGAATCACCGAGTCATACGAAAGTTGGCCCATGCCGTCGAGTGAGAACAGGGTTTCAATCAGCAGATTGCCGTTCAGAAAGGCGCCGACGAAGGCCGCCGGCAAACCGGTTAGCAACGGAATCGCGGCATTGCGCAACACGTGTTTCCATAGCACGTCGCGCTCCGGCGCGCCCTTGGCGCGCGCCGTCAATACGTATTGACGTCCGATTTCCTCGAGAAATGTATTCTTGGTCAGGATGGTGACGATCGCGAAGTTGCCCACCACCGAAGCGGTGACCGGCAGCACGATGTGCCACAGGTAATCGAGCACCTTGCCGAAGGCACCGAGGTCGCTGAAATTATCCGAGGTCAGCCCGCGCATCGGAAACACCTGCCAGAACGTGCCGCCGCCGAACAGCATCAGCAACAGCACGCCCAGTACGAAACCGGGAATCGCGTAACCGGCGAGTACGAGTACGCTGGTCACGGTGTCAAAGCGCGAACCGTTGCGCACCGCTTTCGCAATACCCAACGGCACCGATATCAGATACGTCAGCATCACCGTCCATAAGCCGAGTGTGATCGATACCGGCAGCTTCGATTTGATGACGTCCCACACGCTGTCGTGCTGATAGTAGGACTGGCCGAGGTCGAAGGTCGCGTAGCGCTTGAGCATCAGAATGTAGCGCTCGAGCGGTGGCTTGTCGAAACCGAACTGCTTCTTGATCTGCTCGAGCTGCTGCGGATCGACACCCTGGCTGCCGTGATAGCCACCGCCGCCCGACCCCGCCTCTCCGCCACGGCCAACGCCGTGGCGGAGTTGCGTCATCACCTGTTCGACCGGCCCACCCGGCACGAACTGCGTGACGACGAAAGTCAGCGTGACCACGCCGAGCAGCGTCGGCACCATCAACAGCAATCGTCTGAGAATGTAGGCAAGCATGCTGTTCCTTAATGGGCTGCAGCCGATGTGGCAGATGCGGACTGAGCCACTGGCGTTAGCTGCGCAGCTTGTGCGCCCGGTGCTTTCGCGTACCAGTGGTCAATGACCCAGTCTTCGTACAGGTAGGAATTCGGCACAGTTTTCGGAAAGCCGAGGGTGGTCTTGTAGCCAATGCGCGCGCCCGGTGCGTAATACTCCGGCACCAGATAGAACGAATAGATCAACACGCGATCCAGCGCACGGGTCGCAGCCTCCAGATCGTCGAGATTGGTAGCGGAAAGCGCGGAGTGAATTAGCGAATCGACCGCCTTCGAACGAATGCCCATATAGTTTTCGGAACCGACTTCGGAGGCAGCCGCACTACCAAAGCGGCGTGTCAGTTCGGCGCCCGGAATCGTGACCGGCGGATAAATGAAGGTGGTCATGTCGTACTCGAAATTGTCCAGACGCTTCTCGTACAATGCGCTGTCGATTTCGCGCATATGCGCCTGAATGCCGAGCATGCCGAGCGCCTGCATATACGGCAGGATCAGACGATCCATGCCGGGCTGATCGTCCATGATCTCGATCGTCATCGGCGTACCGTTGGCGTCGCGCAACGCGCCGTCGCGATAGTGCCAGCCGGCTTGCGCCAGCAGATCGCGGGCAACGCGCAAATTGCCGCGCAAGGAATTCGGCGGAATCGTGTCGGGTTGCTTGAACATCGGACCGAACACTTCAGGCGGCACGCTGCCGCGCAGCGGCTCGAGCAGCGCCAGTTCTTTCTGACCCGGCATGCCGGTTGCGCCGAACGGACTTGCTTCGAAATAGCTGCTGGTACGCCGGTATTGCCCATAGAACATCATCCGGTTCATCCAGTCGTAGTCGAGTGCCATCGTCAGAGCATGACGCACGCGCGCATCCTGGAACATCGGCTTGCGCATATTCATCAGCATGCCCTGCATCTGCGCAGGACCGTCGGCGAACTCGCCTTTCTTCAACAGGCCATTGTCGAAGTTCTTGCCGACATATTTACGCGCCCATTGCGTCGCGCCGTATTCGACAATGACGTCCGCGTCGCCCGCCTTGAAGGCTTCGAGTTGCGTGTAATGCTCGCGGTACAGATTGAAGGTGACGCGCTCAAAACGGAACATGCCGCGTCGCGACGGCAGATTCGCCGCCCAGTAGTCAGGGTTACGGCGATACGAAATCTGCTTGTCGTTTTTGCGCCCCTCGATCAGGTAGGCACCGCTGCTGATCGGTGGGGTGGAAGAAACCTGGTCGAACGGGAGACGTTTGCCATTGGCCTCCATGCCCCACTTCGGCGAGAAGATCGGCAGGTCACCGACGATCAGCGGCGCATCGCGTTCGGGATGCTTGAAATCGAAACGAATTGTGCTTTTATCGACTACGGTCGCACTTTTGATGATCGAAAATTGCGCGTTGAAAAGCGGCGATGCCTGTGGACTCGCCAGCGTGTCGTACGAATATTTGACGTCGGCGGCGGTGATCGGGTCGCCGTTCGAAAAGCGTGCGGCGGGATTAATGTGGAACGTGGCTGACGTCAGGTCCGGTGCGACCTCAACGTCATCTGCGATCAGCGGATATTCGGAGGCCAGTTCGTCCCAGCTACGCTGCATCAGCGTATCGAACATCAGATTGAGGATGTCGGGCGCGGGCGCGCCACGCACCAGAAATGGATTCAGCGAATCGTACGTTTGCAGTTCGCTGTAGTTTTCGAAACTGAGCGAACCGTTAGTGGGCGCGTCGGGATTCGCGTAGTCGAAATGCGTGAAATCCGCGGGATATTTCGGCTGGTCGTACTGTGAAATCGACGGCTTCGCCTGCGCCGTCATCGGCATCGCTCCGCATACCGCTAATAGGCCAGGCACAGCGACAACGGCGGCCAGGATGCTCGCGGCGCGGCGCACCGCGCCGAGCAAACATCCAGTCGCGTCGTGCAGGCGCAGCAGTCCGGAATTCATCATTCTTATCATCAGCCCATACAGTGCGCACCGGCTCGTGACCTGCGCGCGATTCGTCCTGCGGCGCGAGTACAGCCTGTTGGCTTTACCGGCGCACGCTGGCCCAGTGCAACGACAGGCAACCTGCGCCGCCGTATCGTGAGTCGCTGCTTAAAGCACACCGCTCCGGTTCCTTGCACGAACGGAACCGGAGCGGCTCTTCCATCAGATCAACTGCCGGACATCAGAACTTGTACGTTGCGCCGATCTGCGCGAAACGGCCGATGTACGTGTATATCGACTGATCATACCCATTCTGATCCAGCGTGCCATTCGCAAAGATCGGATCGTACGGCGGTGTACGGTTGAAGATGTTGTCGATGCCACCGTAAATCGTCCAGTGCTTGAAGCCCGTGTACGTCATCATCAGGTTGAACTGGCTATACGATCCCACCTTGTTCGGCTGGGCCGCCAGATTCTGCGCGTACGGACCCGTGAACTGCCATGTCAGCGCTGCGTCGAACTTGTGGTACGTCCAGTCCAGAGTGGTGTTGCCTCTCCAGCGCGGGAAGCTGCCGCCGAACGGCTGCGTGAGGGTGTAGTTGTTACCCGCACCGTTTATCGGCGAGGAGCCCAGGAAGCCGAGCTTGAAGCTGTCCACGTAAGCCCAGTCACCCGACAAGGTGAACGTACCGGCGGTCGACGTCGGCAGCGACTGGCGGAACGTGCCTTCGAAGCCGTTTGTGTCGAGGTAGCCGAGGTTCTGATACGGGATGACCTTGTACAACACGTCGCCCGTGGTCGGGTCAGTGGCGATCTGCGAAGGCGTGCCCTGGCCGATCACGTTATCGACGCGAATCTTGTACCAGTCAAAGCCAACATCGGTTGTACGGGTGGGCGATAACTGGAAGCCGATGTTGAAGTTACGCGTGTGCTCCGGCGCCAGGTTCTGATTACCCTCTGTGATCGAGGTGTAGTTCAGGCCGGTTTTCGGGTCCACCTGGATCCCCAGCGTCTGCGACTTGCTGTCCTCAACGAACGTCGGCGCACGGAAACCGCGGTCGTATGAGGTGTACATCGTGAGCGCCTGAACCGGCTGATAGCGCAGCGCGAAGCGCGGCGAGAACGCACCGCCCACATCGCTGTAGTGGTCGTAACGACCCGACTGGCTGAAGGTCAGGTTACGCAAAATCGGAATGTCCACCTGGTAATACACGGCCGCCACGTTGCGCTGGCCGTTCACCGTCTGGAGATTCGGATTGATGACCAGGCCGTCTTCGAATGCCCCACCCGGGTTGAGCACTTCGCTCTGGTGCGTGAACTGCGCACCGAACCCGAGGCCCACGTCGCCCGTCGGGAGGTGGAACAGTTCCGGCGTAGACAATGTCGCGTCAACAGTATCGAGCTTCGAGATACCCAGATTGTCCGCATCCATGTACAGCCCGTTGAACGCATTGGGCGTAGCTGACGGATTCGCGAAATTCAGTGTCCCGTTCTGATAAATATTGTTCAGTACATCGGAATTAATCTGGTTCGTGTAGGTGTTCGCGACCGTGCTTTGCGAGTGGCTGACCGACGTCGCCCAATCCCATTCACCGTTCGGCAGGTTGAACGAACCCTTAACGCCCGTGGATGCACGCCAGTACGTGGCAGTCGTCTTCTCCGAGATCGAGTTCGGGAAAGCGTACGTGAGCGGCGTGGCAACCCCGAACGGGTTGTACGGGTTGCTCGCCGGCACCACCGTGCTAAACGGGGTAAGCAGCTTCGTCTGCGGATTCAGCACGAGGGTTGGGTTCTGCGGATTGCCGACCACGTTACCCCACAGACCGTCGTTGGTGGTGGTCGAGTTGCTGCTGACCAGGAAGTCGCCGAACGCTGTCGTCGTATCGTTGATCTTGAAGTCAGCATGAACCTTCGCGTTGAGACGCTCGGTCATCGGCGCGATGGATGTGCCTTCCGCGGTGTTGAAGCCGCAAACCGTGCCCGGCAAGCCGGCAGTCAGCGAGTTGGTGGCTGCGGGATGCACCGAACCGCCGGACGGACAGCCGCTCAGCGCCTGCACGCTGCCGTCGGGCATATTCCAGTACGACGGCGCAAGCAACGAAAGGCCGCCCGCCTGGCTGGTGAAGTCCTGGTTACGTGTCGAGTCGCGGTCTGCGAGCGTGAAGCCATTCGACTTGTAGTAGCTCGCGGCGGCCGTCACGTTGAAGCGATCGGAGTTGAGATCGCCAAAGCCGCCGAGCACGCCGAATTTGGTCGTGCCGGCACCACCGCCACCATTAATGGCGCTACCGTAGCTGCCGTCGAGTTGCAGCCCCTGGAAGTCGTGCTTCGTGATGATGTTGACCACGCCCGCGATAGCATCCGAACCGTATTGCGACACGGCACCGGTCTTGACGATTTCGATGCGGTCGATGGAGTTCAACGGCAGCGTGTTCAGGTCGAAGAAGGAGTCGACGCTGTTCGAGAAGAACGCGAACGGCGCAACGCGCTGTCCATCCACCAGCACCAGTGTATATTTTTCGCTGAGGCCGCGCAGTGCGATACCCGCAGCGCCTGCGGCAAAGTTGCCGGACTGGCCTTCGCTCCAGCTATTAGCCGAGTTGGCCGCGGTGTCGCGCAGAAAATCGGAAACAGTCGTGGCGCCGCTATTCTGAATGTCTTTCTGCGTAACCGTCTGAACCTGGTTGAAACCGACCTTGTCCGAGCTGCGGATCAGCGAACCGGTCACTTCGAATTTCTTCAGTTGCTGGACGCCTTTACCAGCCGGCGTCGCGGTGTTGTTGTCCGCGGACGGTGTTGCAGCGGTGCCCGATGCCGGAGTCGCAGCCGCTGCCGGCGTGCTTTCCGTCGTCGCGCCTGCCGCGGTCCCGGTGGTGGCCGGCTGGCTTTGTGCAAACGCCGGTACGGCGATTACGGCCGACAATGCCAGTTCAGCCCAGACTATTCTTTTGATGGCCAGCGCCAATGCCCTTTGTTTCATTTTCCCCTTCCCGCTCGTCAATAAGGCCACAGCTGTGTGTGAAGAGAGGTCTTGTGAACCTCTCCACTCGATATACGGCGATCTTGCGCCGCGCTCCGTTAAAGCTGCCCCGTCCTCCTGATGCCCGGAGAACCGGTCAACAGCGCACCGGAATCACCCAATACAGGCAGGAAGACGGGACACTTCATAAACATTAATATCGGACTACTTATTTATTACAAACGAAATGCGCAGCGCTTTCTAATTGTTTTCATCTCTACTATTTCGGGTGATGACTCAGGCCGCATCTTTCTGCCTGATCAATCCCGAATCAAGCCTTAAGTAATGCTTAAAAATCATGAGCGAATGCTTTTCACGAAAACATGGAGCAAAGGCATCTAAAACAATCTTGGCGTGCCCACCCACACAACCAACGCTTCTTCACGGGCGGTATTGCACCAGGCGTGCGGCACGGTGGACTCGTAGTGCGCGGTGTCACCCGCCTGCAATACGAACGTTGTACCTTCCAACGTGAGCGATATCTGGCCGCTCATCACGTACAAAAACTCTTCCCCTGCATGCGTCGTGACTTCCGATGGGTTCTGTCCCACCGGCATCCTGACGAGAATGACTTCCAGCTTGCTGCCGACTGAGAGATTCGTCAGCCGTCCAAAAAGATTCGCGGTTCCGTCGAACCCGAAGTATTTAAGCTCACTCCCTCTACGCACCGACCTGTCTTCGGTTGGCGTATCGACGAAGTACTGCACCGTCACACCTAAAGCCCGAGCAATGCCGACTAGCGACGTAATCGAAGGCGTTGCACGGCCTCGTTCCACCTGTGACAAAAAAGGCTTTGAAATGCCTGCCATGGTTGCCACTTCATCCAGCGTGCGCTTGAGTCGTTGGCGAAGCGCGCGGATTTTGCTTCCTATAGAAACTGCGACCTGTGCCTTGTTATCGAGTGGCAAAACCATAGCAAGACAGAATCCCGTAGTCAAAATTAGTTTGATAAAACCAAACTATGTTTTATCGGATGCAACATCCTCCCTAAGACATGCGCCATATGTCTGGTTAGTTGCCGCGATGGGTGGCTCAATCACTGCAATCGTCGGGACACTTTCGTACTTACCGCAAACCGGGCGATGGTTGCGCGTGCAACCACGCGCGTCCATTTGCGATGGCCCGCGTTCCATGCCTCGATAACGTACCGCCCGGCTCGACGTATGGATACCACTACGGCACCTCGCAAAATGGAACATATCGGGAACAGAATGCGGTTACTTCGATGCCACCAGCACCCACAAACGGGCGAGGTCGGCCGAACCGTCGGCACCCTTCACCGCACGGAAGGTTTGCACTGCACGCGCTTTATCGCCTGCAATGTAGTACGCCTCACCGAGATGCAGTTGCGCCTGGTCCGGGTGATCGATTCCGCCCTTCGCGATCGCAGCGTCCATGGCTGTCAGCCCCTGTTTGGCCTGCCCCGCGAAGACCTGGTTGAAGCCGATGTCGACCGGCGCGACGGGATTCGCGGGATCGGCCGGCGCTTGCGCCCGTTTTGCGGCGAGCGCCTGCAGCCGCCTCTCGCGATCTGCTTGCGCATCGTGGCCGAGAACGCCTGAGGCAAAGCCCTGGTCGATGATCTGTTTGCCTTCGGCCGTGGTGCCCGCCACGATCGCGAGCTGCGTCATCTCCATGTAATCGTCGGCGGTGGTGAGCGAGCCGGTCGCGCGGCGCAGGCGGTAGGTGTCGATATCGAGCGCCGACGAATAGCCAGGCTTGCTGCGAATCGCGTTGAACAGATCGTCCCAGTAAGACTGCTTCGGATGATAGGCAACCAGCTTTTCGAGCGTGCTGCGATACGTCGCATCATCTTTTACGCGTTGCGCGCACGTGCCGAGCAGTTGCAGTTGCGACTCGTCAGGTGCATGACCGGCGCGCACTTCTGCATCGACGCCAGGCTTGAGCAGGTTCACCACACTGCCGCAATCGTTTGACAGGTAGTAAGACTGCACAAGCAAAGTGCGCATGTCGGGATCGCTGCCACCCGACTTCAGATAGCGCTGCGCGACCTTCGCGGCCTGTGCGTAGTTTTTCTGCTGGAAGTAGATGCCTGCGAGTGCCGCGGTTGTGCGTTGCTCGTCAGCACCGGTCAGGCGTCCAGAACTCAACAGGGTTTCGTAGGCCTGGGCAGCCACACCGGATTCGCCGGCCGCCGCTGCCGCGGCGCCGCGCATCTCCTGAACCATGTAGCTTTCATAAGCCGTTTTGCCAGGAACTGCGTCGGCCTGATCGATCTTCGTCAACGCATCTTTGTATTTGTGCGCGCGATACAGATCCTGCGCGGCGTTCAGCGGCTTCGCCACATCCGGTCGCAAGCTATCCGCGGCATGAGACGTGACCGGCAGCATCGCAAGCGCGGACAGCCCTCCGATAGCGGCAGCAACAACGGCGCGCTTGAATCGTAGATGGATCGTTAGCATTCCACTTCCCTATTGCATGTACTGCTCGTTGCCGATCAGGCCGATTTTCGTCGCGCCCAGTCGTTGCGCGGACGCCATCACCGCTGCGACATCCTTGTACGGCACCAGCTTGTTAGGCCGCAGATGGATTTCCGCCTGAACCGGTTCGGCCGCCACCTGCGCAAGCCTCGACTCGAGCGCCGCGCGGTCCGGCACCGGCTGGCCGTTCCAGGTCGTGGTGCCGTCGAAGTCGATATCGATTTGCACCACTTCCGGCTGCGTGATCGGCGGCGGCGGATTGCCCACCGGCAAGTTCATCTTGATGGCGTGCGTCTGGATTGGAATCGTGATGATCAACATGATCAGCAACACCAGCATCACGTCGATCAGCGGCGTGGTGTTGATATCGACCATCACATCCGGCTCGGCACTACCACCGCCCGAAGATACGTTCATCCCCATAACCTTCTCCTGTCGACCGGACTTGGTGCTTTAGCACTTAGTCCGGTCCCATGCAAAGCTGTCGACCGGACTTGGTGCTTTAGCACTTAGTCCGGTCCCACGCAAAACTAGCCGCCGCGCGCGGGCGGCTCGGTAATAAACGAGACCTTGGCGATACCGGCGCGCTCGCACTCGGTAATGACCCGGCCGATGAATTCATAACGCGCGCTCTGGTCACCACGAACGTGCACTTCCGGTTGCGGCGTCATGACCGACACGGTTTTCAGGCGTGCCAGCAGCGTAGGCCCATCCACCTGCTTCTCGTTCCAGAAGAAATCGCCGTCGCGGTTGACCGCGATAACGATACTTTTGGGCGTGGTCTGCAACGGCTGGATCGTCTCTTTCGGCAATTGCACCGGCACCGTATGTGTCACCACCGGAATCGTGATCAGAAAGATGATCAGCAGGACCAGCATCACATCGACGAGCGGCGTGGTGTTGATACTGGAGATGACCTCGTCGCTATCATCCTGCCCAACGCTCATAGCCATAACAGACTCCGCTTATTGGGCCAGCGATGCTTCACGAGCCGAAGCGCGCGCCGAGCGCCGGCTGCCCGCGAGCAGGACAGTGTGCAGTTGTGCGCCGAATGTACGAACACGCTCCATCACCGACTTGTTGCGGCGAACCAGGAAGTTGTAGCCGAGCACCGCCGGCACAGCCACGGCAAGGCCGATCGCGGTCATGATCAGCGCCTCGCCTACCGGGCCCGCGACCTTGTCGATCGAAGCCTGGCCGGCGATACCGATCGCCGTCAGCGCGTGATAAATGCCCCACACCGTACCGAACAGACCGACGAACGGCGCTGTCGAGCCGACTGTGCCGAGGAACGCCAGACCGTCTTGCAGACGATTCGACACGTTGGTGATGGCACGTTCGACCGATGTATCGATCCACGTGTTGCGGTCGACGGCTTCGAGCAGTGCTTCGTCATGATGCTCGCCTGCCTCGATCGCCGTTTCGGCGATGAAGCGGAACGGCGAGGCTTCGTCGAGCAGCTTCGCGCCTTCGACCAGTGACGGCGCAGTCCACAGTTGTTCGTCGGCGCTCTTTGCACGACGGTTCGCACGGAACTGCTCGAAGAACTTGGTGATCATGATGTACCAGCTACCCATCGACATGAGCACCAGTAGAATCAGCACGAAACGCGCAACGAAGTCGCCGTTCTTCCAGAGCGCGCCGAGACCGTACGGGTTATTGACGGTTTCGGACGTGGCCGGCGCCGGCGGCGGTACCGCAAGGTCTGCGGCCGGGGCGGCCGTTTGCGGTGCGGCGGTGGCCGGCGCAACTGCCGACGCGGTAGCGTCGCTAGCTTGCGCATGAGCCATTTGCGGTGCCACAAAGGTATCCACCGTGGTTACGGCGAACAACATGGTTGCCGCCAATGCGGCGAGAGTACGCTTCTTCATGCCTGCTCCAAGTTCATTAGTACAACTTCTAAACTAAGACTGATAAATCGCTACCGGTACCGAACAGCCTGTGAATTCAGTTCAAGTTGAACGAGAACGGAACTTGCACACGGACAGCCTGGCCTTGGGAAACGCACGTGAACTGCTTGACCGCGTTGAACGCAGCGCGATCGAGTGAAGAATCGTCCGCCGACTTGGCAACACGCTCATTCGTAATATGGCCCTGCGGATCGACTACGAATTCAATCAGCACATCACCCGTCACGTTGTTTTCCTGCGCTTCCTTCGGGTAGCGAATCGACGAACGGATCTGATCCGAGTTCGGGCACACAACCCCTACTTCAGCACTCACAGGCTTGCTCGGCGCGGGCGGTGCCGGCGGTGCGGGCGCCACGGCGGGTGCCGATACGACCGGTGCAGCCTGATGCGTGATGGTCGGCTGCGGCGGCGTTTGCACCTGCACTTCCGGCGGCGGCACGAACGGAGGCGGGGGCGGTGCGAACTTCGGCGGCGGCAATTGCACGGTAGGCAACGGCGGCGGAGGCGGCGGCTTTACCGGCTCGATGATTTTCGTTTCGATAGGATGCTGGATGACCTGCACGACCTTGGTGGCCAGGCCGTTGACGAGTGCGTAGATCAGCACGACGTGCAGGAGCAGAACAACTGCGATACCGCCGAAGCGGCGTACTGGGTTTTGCTGCTTGCGCCCAAACTCACGTGGGCGTCCTGGCCTATCCATACGGGCCGTTGCTGCCGGGAATTGCCCTTCGACTTTCGTACCCACCTTTACTCCTCCGGCGTGAACCGTCCATTTCTGTAACTGCAGCGCGCTTACATACGGCAACAACGTTCACTTCAGACAACCGCATCCATTGCTCAGGCCTTTGATTTGCAGTCCAAAATTTATGTTACTGAGCCCAACTCTGATGCAATGGCATGGGTACGGCGGTGAGACGCCATGGCGGCACTTCGCACTCACTAGTCGAACCGCAATCTAAGTAGAACTACTAATAGATTAAATTCGACTCGCTCATTTCCGTCTGGCGTGAACAGCTGGAGACAATTTGATCGAAGCGCGCAGCGGCTTCTGAACTTTTTGCGCGATTGTCACCCGCGTTTCATGGGAGGCAACAATAGCAGGACAAAAAATGTGCGGTCAAACTTTTTTTGATGGGAGCATACTAAGTTTAGAGAGAAAACTCTAACTAATGCCGTATTCGCGTCGCTTTAAAAGAATAAGCGTGTGTCGAACAGATACCAGCGCGCCTATCGTGACTCGCTGATTGGGACGCCGCTACCATTGCGACATTCCGTGACACGCCATGAACTGTGGGCGGATCACCGGTGGTACGTGGCGCAAAAGCCCGATGGGCGGGCCTTCCACGATAGCTGCATAGGAACCGGAGCGGATCGCTAACAGGTTGTCTAACGTGATGGCCGAGCGCCGACCAAAGCCCGACGTCGACGGCGAGAAGATAGCAGAAGGAAAACGGTGTTTGAAACTCTTTTTAGCGGTATTTACGACACTCTAAATACGCATTTCAATTACGTCATTCTGATTATTACAAAATCATACTAAATAATTACATATAGCCAACGAAACCGATAATGGCCGGCTTCGACATGCCGGGCACCTCGACAACACGTTCATGGCATTCAAGCGGACGTTGGATGTGAGTAATCTGGGCGCGTACGAATCATCAGACTGAGTGACCAGCGTGGAGCGGCGCGAAGCTCGTTGCGCCGCTCCACAGCCTCAACCGTTGGTTCCTTCGCCCGCGACCACCGCCGTGTCGTTCTGTGTTCGCGCGAGCACGGAACGCAACGCCGCACCTGTGTGGCTGGCGGCGACGCGGACCAGTCCTTCGGGATCCGTAGCAGCGACGATTGTGCCGCCACCCACACCGCCTTCAGGACCGAGATCGATGATCCAGTCCGCTTCGGCAATCACGTCGAGATCGTGCTCGATGACGACTACGCTATGACCGCCGTCCGCGAGACGATGCAGCACGCGAATCAGCTTCGCGACGTCTGCCATATGCAGGCCGACAGTCGGTTCGTCCAGCACATACAACGTATGCGGGGGCTTCTGACCACGCCGCGTGATGTCGTCACGCACCTTGCTCAGCTCGGTGACAAGCTTGATACGCTGCGCTTCGCCCCCCGACAACGTAGGCGACGGTTGCCCAAGCGTCAGATAACCGAGCCCGACATCTTTCATTAACTGCAGTGGATGCGCGATGTTCGAGATCGGCGCGAAGAACTCGACGGCCTCGTCGATTTCCATGGTCAGCACGTCGCCGATATTCTTGCCGCGCCACGTGACCGCCAAGGTCTCAGGGTTGAAGCGTTGCCCGTGGCAAACGTCACACGGCACCTTCACATCGGGCAAGAAGCTCATGCCGATGGTCCGCACGCCCTGCCCTTCACAAGCCGGGCAACGGCCCTCGCCGGTGTTGAACGAAAAACGCGACGCCGTGTAGCCGCGCGCACGCGCTTCGAGCGTGCCGGCGAACAGTTTGCGGATCGCGTCCCACACGCCGATGTAGGTTGCTGGGCACGACCGCGGTGTTTTGCCGATTGGTGTCTGATCGACTTCGAGCACACGGTCGATGGTTTCCCAGCCTGTGATCGCATCGCACCCTTGCCATGCATGCGTGACGTTCAGCGGCGCACGCGGCGCCGTACGCGCCAGTACGCTCGAACGCCGGTTCGCCGCCGGCTGGGTTTCTGCCGCTGCGCGCGCACGCCGCGTAGCCGGCGACGACAGCACCGAGCGCCCCACCGCATCCAGCAAATTGGCCATCAGCACATCGCGGGCGAGCGTTGATTTGCCCGAACCGCTCACGCCTGTCACCGCCACCAGCCGTGAAAGCGGAATGCCGACGGTGACGTTCTGCAGGTTGTGCAGTTTGCCGCCATGCACCGTTAGCCAGTTCTCCGGCACCGCAGCGGCACGTTTGGTCGGCGCAACGACCTCGCGGCGCGGCTGTAACGGGTGCACGATCGGATGAGCGAGAAACTGCCCGGTCAGCGAATCGGGCTGCGCCGACAGATCGGCTACCGTGCCCTGCGCGACCAGCGTGCCGCCACGCTTGCCCGCGCCTGGTCCGATATCGATGATGTGATCAGCACGCCGAATCGTGTCCTCGTCGTGCTCGACCACCACCAGCGTATTGCCCTTTTCACCCAGCTTGCGCAAGGCGTTGAGCAGAATCTGGTTATCGCGCGGATGCAGACCGATGGTTGGCTCGTCGAGCACGTAGCACACGCCTTGCAGGTTGCTGCCCAGTTGCGCGGCGAGCCGGATACGCTGCGCTTCGCCGCCCGACAGGCTCGGCGCCGCGCGATCAAGACTCAGATAACCGAGCCCGACTTCTTCCAGAAATTGCAGGCGGCTGCCGATTTCGCTAACCACGTCGCGTGCGATTTCTGCGTCTCGCCCGGTCATCTCCAACGTGTCGATCCAGGCGCGCGTGTCGGACACCGTCCATTGCGCGACGTCGACAATCGCCTGCTGGCCGAACGTGACTGCGCGCGCGGTTGGATTCAAACGCGTACCGGCGCAATCCGCGCACGGTTCGTCGACGAGACCTTCCGGTTCCTGCTCCTCGGAAGGCAAGCTCTGTTCGCGGCCGCGATTGTCGTCGACGATCACCGTATCGTCGTACGCCGCGCGTTGTTCGCGCGTCAATGCGAGACCCGTGCCGACGCATGTCGTACACCAACCATGCTTGCTGTTGTACGAGAACATGCGCGGGTCGAGTTCGGGATAGCTCGTGCCGCATACCGGACAGGCACGTTTGGTGGACAGCACCTTCACCGTACCGAGTTTTGCCGTGGGACGGCCGCCGCTGATCGCGTCATGCAAACCGTCGAGCGGCGCCAGCAGATGCATGACGCCCTTGCCGATTTCCAGCGTCTGGTCGAGCGCCCGGCGCAGTTCCGCTTCGTTGTCCGGCGACACGACGAGGTCGGTCACCGGCAACTCAATGGTGTGCTCGCGGAACCGATCGAGCTTCGGCCACGGGTCCACCGGCACGAACTCGCCGTCCACACGCAGATGCGTATTGCCACGCGCCTTCGCCCACTTCGCGAGATCGGTATAGACGCCCTTGCGGTTCACGACCAGCGGCGCGAGGAAGCCAACGTGCTGCCCTTTGTGATCGCGCAGCAATTGCGCTGCAATCGATTCGATGCTTTGCGAGGTGACCGGCGTGCCGTCGTGGAGGCAATGTTGCAGACCGAGCTTCACATACAGCAGACGCAGGAAGTGCCACACCTCGGATGTGGTCGCCACGGTACTCTTGCGGCCACCGCGCGACAAACGCTGCTCGATCGCGACGGTGGGCGGAATGCCATATACCGCGTCGACCTCGGGCCGCCCTGCCGGCTGCACAATGGAACGCGCGTACGCGTTTAGCGATTCGAGGTAACGGCGCTGCCCTTCGTGGAACAGAATGTCAAAGGCCAGCGTGGATTTGCCCGAACCGGACACGCCGGTAATCACGTTGAACTTGCCGTGCGGAATATCCACATCCAATGCTTTCAGATTGTGCTCGCGCGCATTGACGATGCGCACCACGTCCTCACCTTCGATTGCCCGCCGCGCACGCGCCGCGCTCAGCGCCTTTTGTAACGGAATACCCTGCGACGCCGGTCCGGCCGCCGCGTTCATGGCGCGGTCGTATTGCAGCAACGCCACGCCGGTGTGCGATTCCGGGCACAGCTTGACGTCTTCCGGCGTGCCCGCGCAGAGCACCCTGCCGCCGCCATCGCCACCTTCAGGACCGAGGTCGATCAGCCAGTCGGCCGCACGGATCACGTCGAGATTGTGTTCGATCACGATCAGCGAATGTCCGCCCGCCAGCAGCTTGCCGAATGCCTGCATCAGCTTGGCAATGTCGTCGAAATGCAGGCCGGTGGTCGGCTCGTCGAACATGAACAGGCGCTTGGCGACCGCCTGCTTTGTGCTGCGCGCGGTGCGCGCCTGCGCCGATTCCGCGAGGAAGCCAGCAAGCTTGAGCCGCTGTGCTTCGCCGCCGGATAGCGTGGGCACCGGCTGGCCGAGCTTCACGTATTCGAGACCCACGTCGACGATCGGCCGCAGCACACGTAATACTTCGGCATCCTTCGAGAAGTAGGCAGTGGCTTCGCTCACCGTCAATTCCAGCACGTCGGCAATGCTCAAAGCACGCGCGGGCTCACCGCGCTCGATTTTCACTTCAAGCAGTTCCGCGCGATAACGGCGCCCATCGCAATCCGGGCAGCGCAGGTAGACGTCGCTCAGGAACTGCATTTCGATGTGCTCGAATCCCGAACCGCCGCAGGTCGGGCAGCGCCCGTCGCCGGAGTTGAAACTGAACATGCCGGGTCCGTAGCCGCGTTGCTGCGCGAGCGGTGCCTTGGCGAAGAGCTTGCGGATTTCATCGAATGCGCCGACATAGCTGGCCGGATTCGAGCGCGCGGTCTTGCCGATCGGCGACTGGTCGACGAATACGACATCCGTGACCTGGTCGGCGCCCGTCAGGCTCCTGAATGCACCGGGCGATTCGGTGGCGAGACCAAAGTGCCGGGCCATGGCCGGATACAAAACGTCCTGCAACAAGGTGGACTTGCCGGAGCCCGACACGCCTGTCACGCAGACGAGCCGCTCCAGCGGAATCTCGACGGTGACGTCGCGCAGATTATGTTCGGTCGCGCCTTCAAGCACGATGCGCGGCGTACTGTCGTTCACTGGACGTTGTGACCAGTGCGCCGCGTCCGCCACATGCCGGCGACCACCCAGGTACTCACCGGTCAGCGTGCCGGACGAGCGGATCGCCTCCGGAACGCCGTCGTAAATGATCGAGCCGCCGCGTTCACCTGGCCCTGGGCCCATGTCGATCAGACGATCTGCAGCGAGCATCACCGAGGGGTCGTGTTCGACCACCACCAGCGTATTGCCCGCGTCGCGCAGCCGATGCATCGCCTCGACGATCCGGTTCAGATCGCGCGGATGCAGGCCGATGCTCGGCTCGTCGAGCACGAACAGCGTTTTGGTGAGCGACGTGCCGAGCGCCGTGGTCAGGTTGATCCGCTGCACCTCGCCGCCCGACAGCGTACGGCTTTGCCGGTCGAGCGTCAGATAGCCGAGCCCGACGTCGCAGAGATATTTGAGGCGCGTACGTACTTCGGCAAGCAGCAGCTTGAGTGCATCGTCCAGCAATGCGCTCGGCAGACTAATCTCGTCGAAGAAACGCCGGATGCGCTCGATCGGCATCAACATCAGATCGTGCACGGTGAGACCCGGCAAAGACGCCAGTTGTGCACGCGTCCAGTCGACGCCGCGCGGCATGAAGCGCTTTTCGGGTGCCAGCCCCTCGTCCGCATTCTGTTTGCTGCCGAGGCGCCACAATAGCGATTCCGTTTTCAGACGCGCGCCGCCACAGGTCTCGCACGGTGTATAGCTGCGGTACTTCGACAGCAGCACGCGGATGTGCATCTTGTACGCTTTCGATTCGAGATATTCGAAGAAGCGTTTCACGCCGTACCAATGACTTTGCCACTTGCCGTTCCAATCCGGCGAACCGTTGATAACCCAGTCGCGCTCGGCATCCGTCAACTCGCCCCAGGGCGTGCCGCGGCGGATATCGGCTTTCGCCGCATAGCGCATCAGGTCGTCCTGGCACTCTTTCCAGGCCGGTGTCTGCATCGGCTTGATCGCGCCGTCGCGCAGCGTCTTGCGCGCGTCGGGAATGACCAGGCCGAGGTCGACACCGATCACGCGGCCGAAACCGCGGCAGACTTCGCATGCGCCGTAAGCCGAATTGAACGAGAACAGCGCCGGCTGCGGATCGGCGTAACGCAAGTCGCTCTCGGGGCTGTGCAGGCCGGTGGAAAAACGCCAGATTTGCGGCTCGGCTTCTTTGGCCTCCGGTGCCTCTGCCGCGGCAGGCAGCACGTAGATGTTGACCCGGCCGCCGCCGCGCTTGAGCGAGGCCTCGATGGCTTCGACCACGCGTTGCTTGTCGACCGAGGTCAAGCGGAAGCGGTCGGCCACCACGTCGAGCAGCTTGCGCTTGCCGGTGGGCGAATCGACTTCGCGCTGCGCCTGCACACGCGTGTAACCGCTCGCGGAGAGCCATTGCTCGACTTCCTGCTCCGACGCCGTGTCCGGCAACTCGACCGGAAACGTAACGACCAGCCGCGGATCGTGTTCCGCTGTGCGCTGGAGAAGCTCGGCGTAAATCGTCTCTGGCGTGTCGTGACGCACCTGCTGCGCGGTCTTGCGATCGAAGAGTTCAGCCGCGCGCGCGTAGAGCAGCTTCAGGTGATCGTTGAGTTCCGTCATGGTGCCGACGGTGGAGCGCGAACTGCGCACCGGGTTGGTCTGGTCGATCGCGATGGCAGGCGGCACGCCGTCGACCCGGTCGACTTGCGGCCGGTCCATGCGGTCGAGAAACTGCCGGGCGTAGGCGCTGAAGGTTTCAACGTAGCGCCGCTGCCCTTCCGCGTATAGCGTGTCGAACACAAGGCTCGATTTGCCGGAACCGGATGGGCCGGTAACGACCGTCATTTCGCCGGTTCGTACGTCGAGATCGATGTTCTTCAGGTTGTGCTGGCGCGCGCCGCGAATGCGGATAATTCCGTTAGATGCCAATTTTTCCGACCGTCTGAATGAGTAGAGCACCTCTCACGGACGCCTCGCGACCGCGCAAGTTCGGGACACCCGGCCAGCGGAATGACACGCCAGAAGCCGGGTTATAAGGGGATACTATACTGTATATTTATACAGTTTTCCATGCCACGGCACGGTTGCGCTGTCGCAGCGCTTTGGGCCATGAACGGAGATGCTGAACGTGCCCCGATCAGCCGGTGAGCAAGCGTTGTGCCGCTTCAGAAGGGACCGTTCAGCGTTCAGGAAGTGGCGGCGCAGGGTGGGAATTGCAAGGGCTTCCAGCGTAGCGCCACGCCGGAAGCCGGATTCAGCCGGGGCTAGCCGGGTCTAGCCGTAAACGCTTTCCACGCTGAGCCGGCCCGCCATCGGCACCGATTCCGAAGCGGGCTGGGTCGCTCCGCTTTCGCCCAGCGCGTAAGCCACGCAGCATTTTGCCAAGACCTCGGCCGGGTCGACAAACCGCACCGTCCGCTCGCCTGGCCGGACCAGCGTCGAGCCGTGCAGCAGCAGCGGCAACTCGGTGCAGCCCAGCACGATGACCTGCACACCTTGCGCGACCAGGTCATCCACCGCTGCGGTAACGTCGTCGCAACACTCGCCTGACCGGTAGCCGGCCTTGGCGCCGCACGGTCCATAAATTGCGTTCATGAGCCGGGCCTGGGCAGCCGCGACCGGGGCGATCTGTACAAAGCCGCATGCATCGAGCGCTTTCTCGTAGACCCGGCTCGCAAGCGTGCCCGACGTGGCCAGCACGCCGACTTCACGCAGGCTCGGAAAGGCCTCGCGAAGATAATCGGCAGTGCATGTCAGCATATTGACGATCGGAATCGTCAACGAAGGCTGAATCCGTTCAACGAACGCATGCGCCGTATTGCACGGAATCGCGATGAGATCGGCGCCGCCCTCTTCGAGCGCTTTACAGGCCGCATAGAGCGCGAGTGTCGGATCGTCGCCGTTGCCGAGCAGCGCTTCAGTGCGATCCGGAATCTGCGGATTCTGTTCGACCATCAGCTTGATGTGGTCCTGATCGCGCGCGGCCGGTGTGTTGCGCACCAGTTTCGCCATGAAATCGACAGTCGCCGCCGGGCCGACACCACCCAGCACGCCGACCTTGAAACGCCGCTCCGGCTGCGAATATTGCGCTGCCGCCACGTAGCGCGCGTAGACCAGATTGGTATCGATGAACGGCACTTCCAGTGCGCCGAGCGCGCGCGACACCAGGGAGATTTCGGCGAGCCCGGGCAGGATGATCTCCGCGCCTTGTGCAATGAGGTCCGCGCACGCCGCGCGCAGCAACTCGACTGGCCGGCCGTGCAGATGGCCGTTTTTGATGCCTTCGTCGCCATATACGGCGCTCGTTACGCAATCGATGCCCTGTTCGTTACGCGGATGCAGCACGTCGAACTGCGCGCTGTCGAAGTAGCGTTCGAAGAGACCGTTACGGCGGATCGTGTCGGACGTCAGCACGCCGATGCGGCGGACCGACGGGAAGGCCTGCCGCACGTGCACCGAGAGTGCGGTCATGATGTTGGCGATCGGCAGCGCCACGTTCGCTGAAAGTTCGTCGATGAAGGTGTGACTGAGAAAGCACGGCAAGACGATCGCGTCGACACCGCGTTTCTCGAAAGCGCGAATCGCGTCGAACACGTGGATCTTGAATGGCACGCTCGCGACGCTTAGCAAAGCCGATCCCGTCCACGATTGCTGCTCGAGGACGAAATCGAATGGCTTTGCCGCGCCGGGCCGGCGCCAGGCCGCACTCATCCGGCTCAACACGTCGACGCCGGCGAGTGGCGACGCGCCTGTCACAACACCCAGCGAACGATGACGATACATAGTGGCTTCCCCCGTCGTTTTTATTTCGCCTTGATATTAGGACGCTTTGGGGGCTTCTGGATGTCGTTAATCACGAAATAGCGGGTTTATGCCTGGCTGGGTCCTTACTAAATGTTTGCTTACGGCGCTCCAACGTGCCGATACAAAGCAGCGAGACCCCGGCCAGGAAACTATAAAACACAGCCAGGGGCCACCATGCACCCGGATACCGATGCGCGAGCAACGTCCCAATCAAAGGCGTCAGCCCGCCAGCCAGCGCGGCACACACCTGGTAAGACAAAGAAATAGCCGAATACCGGACGCGCACCGGGAATGCGGTCGACATAAACCCGGCCATCACAGCATAGGAGCTCGACATGCACATCACCGCCAGCGCGATGCCGACCACGATCGCTACCGGTCTCCCGGTCGATACCAGCGCGAACATCGGATAGGGCGAAAGCATCGCCAACGCCGCCGCGCCCTTCAAAAACCTTCCAGTACCGATTCGCTGCGCGAACCACCCGGAACCCAGTTGCGTGAACAATTGAATAAACGCCACCACGAACAGACAATCGAGAATCAGCGAACGATCGAGCCCAAGCGTCTGCGTCGTGTAATTGAGCATGAACGTATTGACGAACCACGCTCCGGCCACACCGATTACGTTCGCACCCAGACACAGCAACACCGTGCGCCACGCGTCGCGCACCACCTCGGCGACGGGCAACGCCGCGACTTGCCGTTCCGCTTTGAGCGCCTTGAATTCAGGCGATTCGTCGACACCCGCGCGGATCAGCAGACCGACCACCAGCAGCACCGCGCTGGCAAGAAACGGGAGGCGCCAGCCCCAGCTAAAAAACGCGTCCTTATCCATCGATGCCACCGCGCGAAACGCGAGCAGCGAGAGGATCAAGCCCGCCGGACTGCCGAGTTGCGCAAATGACGCGAAGAACGTACGCCGCCCCTGCGGCGCATGTTCGCTTGCCATCAGCACCGCGCCGCCCCACTCGCCACCGATCGCGATGCCCTGCGCGACGCGCAGCAGCACCAGCAACACAGGCGCCCATACGCCGGCGTTCGCATAGGTCGGCAGGAAACCGATGCCGACCGTGCCGACACCCATGATCGCCAGCGTCGCCACGAGCGCCTTCTTGCGGCCGATGCGGTCGCCGAGGTGGCCGAACACGAGACCGCCGAACGGCCGTGCGAAAAAGCCCACGGCGAAGGTGCCGAACGAAGCCAGCGTCGCGAAGAACGGGTCGCTACCGGGAAAGAACAGCTTGCCGAAAATCAGCGCGGATGCGGTGGCGTAGATGTAAAAGTCGTACCACTCAATCGTAGTCCCGACAAATGCCGCTGCTGCGGCGCGGGTGGGTTGCCGGCCTGCGGCGTGGTCGTCTGGCTCGCGATTCATGTCTTTCGTCTCCAAGGTCGTTCTTCTGGATGGCGCGGCTTCTTCGTGCCGTCACCGGAAAACTGCCTGCTTGTACCTAGGCTTTGAGTACGCCCGCTTCGAGCAAACGGTGCTGGGTTGCAGCGTCGATACCCAGTGCGTCGAGTACATTGCGTGTGTCGCCGCCAAGCGTCGGCGGCGCATTGCGATACGTGGCCGGCGTGCGCGACAATTTGATCGGCGAAGCGGTGCCGCGATACTTACCCATCTCGATCACCATGCCGCGATGCAGCGTGTGCGGATGGCGCGCGACGACGTCGACGGTTTGCACCGGCCCGCACGGCACGCCTGCATTGATTAATGCGTGCGCGAGCGGTTCGCAATCGTGCGACGCGAGCAAGCTCTCGAGCGCGGCCTTTAGCGGCTCGCGATGCGCGCAGCGGCTGCGGTTATCCACGTACCGCGGATCGTCCGCCAGTTCTGGCGCGCCGAGATGCGCGCACAGTCGCGCGAACTGACGGTCGTTGCCGACGGCGAGAAAGATCGGTGCGGTCGCGGTGCGATAGCTGTCGTAAGGCGTGATGTTCGGATGCGCATTGCCACTGCGCTGCGGCGTACGTCCCGAGCCGAAATAGTTCGGCAGATGCGGATGCAGAAGCGACACGCCGCAGTCGTACAGTGCGATATCGATCGATTGGCCACGCCCGCTTTTCGTGCGGTCGGCGAGCGCCAGCAGAATGCCGGCCAGCGCATTCAAACCAGTCACCATATCGACGACCGGCAAACCAACGCGCGTCGCCGGCCCGTCGCGTTCGCCGTTCACGCTCATCAAGCCGGTCATCGCCTGAATCGCGGCGTCGTAACCGGGC
This sequence comes from Paraburkholderia sediminicola, assembly GCF_046030555.1. GTDB lineage: Bacteria > Pseudomonadota > Gammaproteobacteria > Burkholderiales > Burkholderiaceae > Paraburkholderia > Paraburkholderia sediminicola_E. The sequence continues at coordinate 35,587 of NZ_JAQQCH010000039.1, forward strand.
AGACCACCGAGTGGGCCATCGGGACCGAAACCCGATACCGCGCAGTGGATCAGCTTCGGGAAACGCTCGCGCAAATCGCGCTCGTAATCCATGCCCCAGCGCGCGAGCGTGCCGGGCTTGAAGTTTTCGACCAGCACGTCGGCGTCTTCGAGCAGCTTCCACAGAATGTCACGGCCTTCGTCACGCGACAGATCGACCGCAATGCCCTGCTTGTTGCGATTCACGCCGGCGAAGTACCACGCAGTGTCACCGTAAAACGGCGGCCCCCAGCCACGCGTCTCGTCACCGCCGGGAGGCTCCAGTTTGATGACCTGGGCGCCGTGATCGGCCAGCGCCTGAGTGCAGTAAGGGCCGCCGAGTACGCGACTGAGGTCGATGACCTTGATGCCTTGCAACGCGCCTTGCGCGCTTTGCATGCTCTGTGTGCCGTTGCTCACGTATTCGGTCATTGCTTGCTCCCTGACGGCAGCAGTTGCAATGCCTGGTCGAGCGTCACACTGCGGGCATTGATCAGCGCATCGATGACGTCGCTGTCATCGGGGGACGTCTGCATGTCGAGCGGATCGAACGGCAACAGCTTGTGCCGCAACACCAGATGACTCAGCGCGAGACGCCGAAAATCCGGCGCGAGGCGCACGCCTTCGCAGGCCATGAGTACGGCCGTGCTCGCGTGATACAGCGCCGTGCCCGCCTGGCGGACCGATTCATCGCGGCCGGACTCGGCAACGCTCGCGAGCGCATCGCAAGCGCGCGTCAAGGTCGAACGCAGCACCTTCAGACTCCCGGCGGGCAAACCGGCCGCGCCGAGCAGATCCTGCAGATACGTGCGCAGCGGTTCGAGCGCGCCGTCCCGTTTCGCCGCGCGCGCGATGTCGAGCGCGACGATGTTACTGGTGCCTTCCCAGATCGACCCGAGATGCGCGTCGCGCACGAGACGCGCATCGCTCCACTCTTCGATGTAGCCGGTGCCACCACGTACTTCCATCGCGTCGCCGGTCACACGGCGGGCATCGCGGCAAGCACGGAATTTGATCAGCGGTGTGAGGATGCGCACGCATTTCGCCGCCTGCTGGTCGCCGGCGTCGGCCCTTTCGAGCAGCAAGGCGATCTGCATGAACATCGAGCGAGCCTGCTCTGCGGGCAGCATCATCTTGAGCAATTGCCGCTGCATCAGCGGCATATCGATCAGCTTGCGACCGAACGCTTCACGATTGCGCGCGATGTGCAGCGCCTCGGTCAACGCGCGGCGCATCAAGCCGGCCGCACGCACGCCGTTCGACAGACGCGACATGTTGATCATGTCGGCCATCTGGTGAAAGCCGCGCCCCACTTCGCCGATCAGATACGCTACAGCGCCTTCCAGCACGATCTCGCCGCTCGCCATCGAACGGCTGCCGAGCTTGTCCTTCAGACGCACGATTCGATAGCTGTTGCGCGAGCCGTCCGGCAAGGTCTTCGGCAGCAGAAACAGTCCAAGTCCGTTGATACCGGCTGGCGCATTGTCCACGTGCGCGAGCACCATCGCGAGATCGGCGTCGGCGTTCGAGCAGAACCATTTGTCGCCGTACAGACGCCATGCCTCTTCACCGTTCACGCCAGTTTCGAGCGCTGCGCGCGTCGCGATACGCGCAACATCCGAGCCGGCCGCCTGTTCAGTCATGAACATCGCGCCCTGAAAAAGCGTGTCGAAATCACGCGACGCCAGCATCGGCAGAAATCGCGCGACCAGTTCGGGCGCGCCGAATTTACGCAGCGTACGCGTGAGTGAGTCGGTCATGCTCACGGGACAGCACAGGCCGAACTCCGCCTGCACGAACAGGAAAGTCAACGCGTATTTCACCAGCGGCGGCGGCGCTTTCTTACCTTCGCCGGTGTCATGGCTCATCGACGCCAGACCCAATTCCGCGTAGGCCACGCGTTCGAGCGCGACGTAATCGGGATGCTTGTCGATGCTTTGCAGCGCTTCACCGCGACGCGTGCGATGGCGCAATTGCGGCGGATTCCTGTCGGCGGACAGCGCCCAGACGTCGAGTTCGGCGGAAGCCCGCTGGCCTAGTGAAACAAGTTGGTTTTCAAGTTCCCGATACAGTGCGTCGCCGAGATGCAGTTTGAGCAAACGGGCGAAATCGGGGTCGCTGCTGAAGAAATTGATGCCCCGACTGTCGGGAATATTGGACGAGCCGTGTGCCGGCTGCGCGGTGATTTCGCTCATGCGTGTCTCCTTTGTGGATGGAGCATAGAAGCGACTTCGATAATCGTCTAATACAACTTATATCCGGTACGATAGATGTAGATTATCGATAAAAGAACCGGAGACTGCCGTGGACCTGAAACAATTGCGCTATTTCGTGGCGGTCGCCGAGGAACTGCATTTCGGCCGCGCGGCCAAGCGGCTGTTCATTTCGCAGCCGGCACTCAGTTTCGACATCCGCAAGTTCGAGGACCAGTTGGGGGTGCAACTGCTCGCGCGCACAAATAAGACGGTTGCGTTGACCAATGCCGGACAGGTGCTGCTTGGCGAAGCGCGCCGCTTGCTACTGCAGGCTAATGAGGCCGAACGCATCACGGTTCGATCGGCGCATGGGCTGGCTGGCCGCCTGCGGATCGGCTTTGTGAACTCGATGTTGTACCGCGGCATGCCGCAGGCGGTGAGCCGCTTCGAGGCTGACTACCCGGGCGTGGAAATCGTCTTGAAGGAGATGAACACCAGCGAACAGGTGCATGCGATCCAGCGGATGCAGATCGACATGGGTTGCGCACATTGGGGCAATTTTCCGTCGGATGTGGTTTCAACGCCGATCTTTTCTGAGCCGTTTTTGTGTTGTCTGCCTGTCGATCATCCGCTGGCGAAAAAGCGTCGCGTCGATTTGCGTGCGTTGGCGCAGGAACCGTTCATTCTGTTTCCGCGCACGGTGTCGCCGCATTATCACGATCTGATCATTGCGCAGTGTGTAGGGGCTGGGTTTAGTCCGTTGATTCGCCATGAGGCGCGGTTGTGGCAGACCGTTGTGACGATGGTCGGGTTTGGGATGGGGGTGGCGTTGGTGCCGTTTACGTTGCGGCAGGTGCAGGATCCACGGGTTTGTTTTTTGCCCTTGCAGGGCGAGACGCTTTTGTCGCAGGTTTTGCTTCTGCGGCGGGCTGGCGATGCGGAGCCTGTCGCGGATCGGTTTGTTGAGTATCTTGAGGGGGGGACGTGAGGGGGTTTTTGCCTGCGCGGCGCTTTTTTGTTTGTTTGCCTGTGGCGGTGGCTTTTCCTTGATCTGGCTTCTTTGGGCTTTCCTTGATCTGACTTCTTTGGCCTTTCCTTGCTTTCTGAGTGGTCTATTAGCGTTTGCCCCTGTGCGGGGCGGCACTTACTTTCTTTGCCGCCGCAAAGAAAGATAAGCAAAGAAAGCGGCTCACACCGCTAATTCTTAAGCGGGTCCCCCTCGCAGTTACGGTAGTGGTGCATCTGGAATCTGTGCCCTCGCATATTCAGCCTCAGTGACAAGGCAGTCATACTTCCAGCGACGCTGCGCGCGCCGAAGCACACTTCGAAAACCACGCACTACTTTTGGCACCCACGCTTTACCCAGTACCAGGGCCCTTCATCCCATCGTCACTGCAATTGTCTCTGCTTCTGCTTCTGCTTCTGCTTCTGCTTCTGCTTCTGCTTCTGCTTCTGCTTCTGCTTCTGCTTCTGCTTCTGCTTCTGCTTCTGCTTCTGCTTCTGCTTCTGCTTCTGCTTCTGTCTGTGTCTGTGTCTGTGTCTGTGTCTGTGCTGTGACTACGAGTGCGAGTGCGAGTGCGAGTGCGAGTGCGAGTGCGAGTGCGACACATCGACATTTCATTTGAAGATGGGTTCGCCTCTGAATGCGGGGGCGCATCGCCGAGGCGAAGCCGATGGCTCCCTCCATGTCCAAACGAAGCAATGGGTTTGCATGATGAACCCTTCCGACGAGCACGTAGTGCGAGGCGGGAAGCATGACTGCCTTGTCGCGAAGGCTGAATGTGCGAGGGCACGGATTCCAGATGCACCACTACCGTGGCTGTGCGGGGGACCCGCTTAAGAATTAGCGGTGTGAGCCGCTTTCTCTTGCTTACTTCTCTTTGCGGCCGGCAAAGAGAAGTAAGTGCCTGCCCCGCACAGGGGCGACGCTAATAAACCAATAAGAAATCAAGGAGAGGCCAACGCCATAGGCATACAGAAACAAACAGCGCGGGCAAACAAATCAAAGCAAAGGCCAACGCCGTAGGCATACAGACAAAACAAGCGCCGCGCAGGCAAAAAAAAACCGCCTACCCTTCCCCCCGATACCCCACAAGCACCTTATGCGCAACCATATCCACAGCAGGCTTAATCAACCCATTCTTGTCGGTCCAAACCTTGGGCGTCAACGCGCCGCTCAGCGCGACACTATCCGCGTCAGACAAAGCAAGCAGCGCAGTCTGCACCTCATCATCAAACGCAATCACATTGACGAAAATCGTATCGCCGTCATTGGTGGCCGCTCGTACCTTGCAGGTCACAAAGCGCTTGCCATTCTGCCCCGTGCGAATCTGCGCCTCGCCGTACAAGCGCCCGCCCACCAGTCCATCGATCATCGGTCCTGCTCCTGTTAATCCATACCGTGCAAAAGGCAATATCGCTCAGCACGACACGTATGATCCCACGATACACAGCACGGCTTGCACGAAAGCACGAACCGTTCGCGCATTACGCGCCAATCCCCCTATCCTCACCGCACACCAGACTCCTCGCTAACCGCGGTTGCCGTAATTGTTCCGCGGCCATCGCACGCGAGCCATATGCCGAGAGCCACAGGCCTGCGCCGAACTCGCACGGTCACCGCGAACCCGTCTGCCCCCCAGCCGCCTCGAAAATATCGCGCAACCACTGCGCAAACACCCGCACACGCGACGACAACTGGCGGTTCTGCGGATACAGCACCGAAACCGGCATCGGCGGCGGCGGGAAGTCCGCGAGGATGATCTTCAGCCGCCCCGACGCCAGCTCTCCCGCCACACGGTATTGCGGCACTTGCACGATGCCGAGCCCGGCCACCGCCGAGCCTGTGTACAGATCGGCGCCGGTCACCGATACCGCCGACGGCAGATACATCGCCGTATCGCGGCCGTCGATTGTAAATTCGAGCGGCACCGGCTTGCCGGTCGCACTGGACAGATAATTGACCGCTCGATGCGTGGACAACGCCACCGGATCGGCCGGCTCGCCATACGCCGCCAGATAAGCCGGACTTGCCACCGTCACCTGCGGCAACTGCGCAACGCGCCGCCCCACCATCGACGAATCCTGCAGATTGCCCGCCCGCAACACGCAGTCGATCCCCTCTCTCACCAGATCGACCAGCCGGTCATCCTCGCCGATCGTCAGTTCGATGTCCGGAAACCGCGCTAGAAATGCCGGCAACGCCGGCACGACAAAGTGACGGGCCAATGTGCCCTGCAGATTCACGCGCAATAAACCCTTCGGCGCAATGTTGAAAAACGAACCCTCCGCCTCCTCCATGTCGGCTATCAGCCGCACGCAGCGGCGGTAATACGCCTCGCCGTCATGCGTGAGCCGCACGGTGCGCGTAGTGCGCTCGAGAAGCCGCGCACCGAGCCGCTTCTCCATGCGTTTCATCAGGTTGGTCACGGTGGCGCGCGGAATCTGCAGGTCGTCCGAAGCGCGTGTGAAGCTTTGCCGCTCGGCGATCCGCACAAATACCCGCATTTCCTCGAAACGATCCATGGTTGACGCCTTGGTGGTCTGCCCGCCTGCTGCCTGCTGCCTGCTGCCTGCTGCCTGCTGCCTGCTGCCTGCTGCCTGCTGCCTGCTGCCTGCTGCCTGCTGCCTGCTGCCTGCTGCCTGCTGCCTGCTGCCTGTCAATTATTAAAGCAAATGGAATGATGATGGCAAGTCTAACCAGATTATCTCAGTAACGAAAGCGACCATGATTCATTTCACCCACTCATCACACAGAAGGAAACAAATCATGGACACGATCAAGAACGCTCAAGTCGCCATCGTCACTGGCGCATCCCGTGGCATCGGCGCAGCGGTTGCGCAACGCCTCGCCAAGGACGGCTTCGCTGTCGTCGTCAACTACGCATCGAGTTCGACGGAAGCCGACGCGCTCGTCGCGGAACTCACGGCGGCGGGCGCCAGGGCCATCGCCGTGAAGGCCGATGTTTCGAAAGCCGACGACGTGCGTCGCATGTTCGAGACCACCGAACAGCAACTCGGCAAAGTGGACGTGCTGGTCAACAACGCCGGCGTACTCAAGACGGTGCCGCTCGCCGACGCCAGCGACGTGCTGTACGACCACACCTTCGATATCAACGTGCGCGGTACCTTCAACACCCTGCGCGAGGCAGCCGCACGGATGAACGACGGCGGACGCATCGTCAACTTCTCGAGCACGACGCTGGCACTGAACATGCCGGGCTACGCGATCTACAACGGCACCAAGGCAGCCGTCGAAGCCTTCACGCACGTGTTCGCCAAGGAACTGCGTGGCCGCAACATCACCGTCAACGCGGTTGCGCCGGGACCGATCGCGACCTCTCTGTTCCTCGACGGTAAGACCGAAGAACAGATCCAGACCTTCGCGAAGATGCCGCCGCTGCAGCGCCTCGGCCAGCCGGACGACATCGCCTCGGTGGTGTCGTTTCTCGCCGGCCCGGATGCGGGCTGGGTCAATGGTCAGATCCTGCGCGCCAATGGCGGCGTGGCTTAACCCCCTGCTTGCAAACGCTTAAAGAGCTTTTCTCAAAGCACGTTTAAACATCGCGTTACTTTCACGAATCGGAGAAGAAAAATGCAGAAGAACGTCATCCTGGTTACGGGCGCGGGTACAGGCATCGGCAAGCTCAGCGCGCAATCGTTGGCCGAAGCCGGCCATATCGTCTACGCGACGATGCGCGATATCGAAGGACGCAACAAGCCGCGCGCCGACGAAATGCGCGCGCTTGCCAAAGCGAAGGACATCCAGTTGCATCCGCTCGAACTCGACGTGTTGTCACAAGCATCTGCCGATATCGCCGCCGCGACAATCATCCGCGAGCAAGGACGGCTTGATGTGGTGATGCAGAACGCAGGGCATCTGGTGGTCGGTCCGAGCGAAGCGTTCACGCCCGAAGAAATGGTGAAGGTGTTCGACACCAATCTGTTCGGCGCTCAGCGTGTGAACCGCGCGGTGCTGCCGTATCTGCGCCAGCAGGAAACCGGTTTGATGTTGTGGATCAGCAGCACGACGACCAAGGGCGGGTTTCCTCCGTTCCTCGGCCCTTACGGTGCGGCAAAGGCCGCGATGGATTCTTTGGCCGTCACCCTCGCCTACGAAATCGCGCGCTTCGGTATCGAAACCTCGATTGTGGTGCCGGGCGCGTTCACTCGCGGCACCGCACACTTTCCCAGCGCCGGCAAAGCAGCCGATGCGGAACGCGCGGCCGCGTACGCACGCTATGACGGCGTGATGGATCAGATCGGCGAGCGCCTGTCCGAACTCACACCGGACGACGCCGATCCGCAAGCCGTCGCGGATGAAATCGTGCGAATCGTCGCGTTGCCTTCGGGCGAGCGGCCGATGCGTTCGGTGATCGATTTCGTGGATGACGGCGCGCGTGAAGTGCTCGAAGTTTTGGAGCGCGTGCGCATCGAGTTCGCCAGGCGGATCGGCATGGGCGATCTGCTCGAAGCGAAGGTCAAGCGTTAGTCAAGCATGACCGTGAGCGGCGCCGAGGGCGATTGATGACATCGGCGTCCCACAGTTTCTTTATCGCCTTGAACACACACGTTGATGAAATCTTCCATCCTGATCGTCTGCGCGGTGCTGCTGTCCTTTCTGATCGCCGCGTGCGATGCACGACAACAGGCACAGTCGCCGGAAGCATCCGTCGCCACGCGGAGTACAACCATGAAACCCTCAGTGACTTATCTGCATCTGTTGAAACACACGCCCTTTTTCACGAGCCTGACGACCGAACAACTGCGTTGGGTGATCGGCCATTCGCATGAATGGGAAGCGCAACCCGGCACCGTGGTCGCGCAATGCGACGACCACGCGCACGGCGCCGCGAGCGATCGAGGCATGTGGATTCTTTTGGATGGCGGCTGGCAAATCGAATACGGCCAACAGTCGTATCCGGCGGCCCATGCGAGTGCGGGGAAATGGTTTAGCGCGGCGGTGACCGATCGACCATGCAGCCTCGTCACGACCGAACATAGCTATGTGATGAAGATCGAACGCGCTGACTTCGACGCGATGCTCGAACAGGGTTTCGCATTCGGCCCACATCTCGACGCAGGGCGCCGCTATTACAGCGAACTGTTCGCCGCTCCGGCCGAACTCGTCAAATAGCAGTCGAGCCGGAGCGGGTTGTTACTCTGTGTGCAAACGCCAAAGAAGCGCGCCTAAACCGCCTTCGGATTACGCTCCACAAATCCTTCCTGATGCCAGTACGGATACGCGGGACGTACGGCGCTGGCAGCGTCGAGTTTCGCGACCTGTTCGGGCGTCAGATTCCAACCTACCGCGCCGAGGTTCTGCCGCAACTGCTCCTCGTTGCGCGCACCGATCAACACGGTCGACACCGTGGGCCGCTGTAACAGCCAGTTCAGTGCGATTTGCGGCACGGTCTTGCCGGTTTCGGCAGCCACCTCATCAATTGCATCGAGCACGCGGAACAAATACTCATCCGGCACCGGCGGCCCCATATCCGATGTTTTATGCAAACGGCTCGTTTCCGGTAACGGCTGACCGCGCTTGATCTTGCCAGTGAGACGCCCCCAGCCGAGCGGACTCCACACCACCGCACCCACGCCTTGATCGACGCCGAGCGGCATCAATTCCCACTCGTAATCGCGGCCGATCAGCGAATAGTAAGTCTGATTCGCGACATAGCGCGGATAGCCGTAACGATCCGCGGTGTCCTGCGATTTCATCAGATGCCAGCCCGAGAAATTCGACACGCCCGTGTAGCGGATCTTGCCCGCGCGCACGAGATCGTCGAGCGTCGACATGACTTCGGCGACCGGCGTCTTCGCGTCGAAACCATGCAACTGGAACAGGTCGATGTAATCAGTTTGCAGACGTTTGAGCGCCGCGTCCACCGCCTGAATCAGATGAAAGCGCGACGAGCCGACATTGTTCGGACCATCGTCGAAGCGGAAAGTCGCCTTGGTCGAGATGATCGCCTTGTCGCGCTTGCCCTTGAGCGCTTCCCCGAGCACCGACTCGGAAGCACCGCTTGAATAGATGTCCGCGCTGTCGAACATCGTGACGCCCGCATCGAAACAGATGTCGATCAGGCGACGCGCTTCCGCTACGTCGGTGGCGCCCCACGCTTGGAAAAATTCCCCCTTGCCGCCGAATGTTCCCGTGCCGAAACTCAGCACCGGCACCTTGAAACCGGATGCACCCAGATGTCTGTATTCCATTGATGAATCTCCGTGGCCTAGCCGTCGATAAACGGACATTCAGTCTACGCGCGTCTGGGCAAACGTGCCGAGGGGCTCGCATTGCGTAGGCAGAAGTCGCGCCGCTCAAAGCGCGCCGTCATGGCAACGGAGTGAGGCGTGCAACTCGGACCTACCCGGCTAACGCAGCCAGGGCGTTCTCTTCAGTGCGCAGCCGGTTTGCCCTTGGCGCTCAACACGGCCAGCGCGTCGCGTGCACTTCGAATCACGCTGTCCCAATCGCCCAATGCCGGCTGCCGGAACAACGTCGCTTGCGCGTACCAGGGCGTATCGGTACGTTCCAGCATCCAGCGCCAGCACGTGTCGAAGCGGTTCAGAATCCATACCGGTTTGTTCAGCGCACCGGCCAGATGCGCCGTGGACGTGTCCACCGAAATCACCAGATCGAGGTTTGCTACCAGAGCAGCCGTGTCGGCGAAGTCGTCGAGTTCTTCCGTGTAGTCGACGACGCTCACGGCAGCGTCATCGCGAGGCAATTGCAGCGCGGCCGGTCCTTTTTGCAGGCTGAAGAACTGCACGTTCGGCACATCGAGAATCGGTGCGAGCCGCTCGAAGGTAATCGAACGGCGCGCGTCGTTCTTGCGGAGTTCGGCGACATGCGGTCGATTTCCGCCAGCCCAGACGAGTCCGACTTTCAGGCGCCCTTCCGCTTGTGCAGCGATGCGCTCGTGCCACTCACGCGTGGCTTGCGGGTCGGCGAACAGATAAGGCGCCCTGGCGGGAATACTCGCGAGATCGGTGTTGAACGCGAGCGGCAGACTCAGCAATGGGCAGTGACAATCGAACGGCGGGAGTGCCTGCCCCGCTTCGATCAATTGATCCACACCGTCGAGCGTGGACATGAGCCGCATCAACTCACGCGGCACTTCCAGCACGACTTTTGCACCGAGCGCCGAGACCATTCCCGCATAACGACAAAACTGCAGCGTGTCGCCGAGGCCTTGCTCTGCGTGCAGCAGGATCGTTTTCCCATCGATCGAAAAATCGCCCAGCCAAAGCGGTTGCGCAAAAGCACGCCTGCCTGCTTTGATCCGGCTGCGTTCCCAGCGCCATTCGTATTCTTTCCATCCGGCTTCCAGCTGCCCCAGTTGCAGCAGGCACAACGACCGGTTCCAATGCGTCTCGGCGACGGCGGGATTGACAGCCAGCGCGTGCGCATAGCTCTGCAACGCTTGCGCTTGCACACCGAGATCGACCTGGGTCAGGCCAAGATTGTTCCAGGCATCGGCAAACGCGGGGGCCAGTTCCAGCGCGCGCTGATAGCTTTGCCGGGCTTCGGTTGGCTGGTTCAGATCGCTGAGCGCATTGCCGCGATTGCTCCAAGCGTCGGGATAGTTCGGCTGCAATGCGAGCGCGTGATCGCAGCTGGCGAGCGCATCGGCGGGACGGCCCAGATCGCGCAGCACGCAGGCGCGATTGTTCCAGGCTTGCGCGAAATCCGGCATCAATGCGATCGCGCGATCAAAGCTGCTGAGCGCTTCGCGCGGCAAATTCAGCCCGGCTTGCGCATTGCCGCGATTGTTGAGTGCGTCCGGAAATCCGGGTTGCAAGGCGAGCGCGCGATCGGCACTTCCGAGTGCTTCGTCGAAACGTTGCAAGGCATTGAGCGCATAGGCGAGATTCGAATGAAGCGGCGCCTGTTTGGCATTGATGGCGAGCGCCTTTCCGAGGAACTCGATGCCCTCCTGTATGCGACCCGCCTGCAGCGCGAGCAAACCCAACAATTGCAGCGCCTCGAAATGGCGTGGCTTGAGTTCGAGAATCTCACGATAGAGTTCTTCGGCCTCGGCGACTGCACCGTTCTGCTGAAGCGCGACGGCTTGCCGAAGCATATGGTCCAACTGTTGCGGGAGATTGGCGGGCTTGCTCATGCGGTGAGCGTTGATTGAATGCGCTTTTGGAATCAGGGGCCACTTTCGAGTTGGCTGCATCGCGCTCGCGCCGCGCAGGCCAGTCCCGAAAGAACGAAGCCGATTATCGCCGAAAAGAACGCATTTGGCCTGCTGTATGCGGGTGGCCCTGATTGTTCACGAGCGAAAGGGTTGCCGCTGGTTCTGGAGGTGGTTCTGGAGGCGTTTTTTGAGGTGGTTTTTGATGCCGCTTTTGAGGCCACCTGATGGGCGGCGCGTCACGCCGCGACGTGACGCGCGTTGGGTGCCGGACTGTGTCCGGTGTACGGCTTACTGCGCGCTCAGATGCTTACGCTTGGCGAGATCCTGAGCCATCGCGTAATGCTCCTGGATGGTCGGCAATGACTTCTTCGCGACGTCCTTCAATTGTTCGTCGCGACCCGAAGCGATTTCCGCCTGGAATGCCGACAGCGTTCTCTGTTCGCCGGCGAGCGCGACCTGCTCGATGTAGGTCTTGTCGAAGTCGACACCACGCAGGTTATTGATGCTCGCGAGCACCGCGGCGTCCGGATCGTTCTTCGGCACGTCGACGCCGCGCGGGCTCGCGGCGCGCAATGCGTCCGAGATTTTTGCATTGTCGTTCGACACGCGTTCGGCGAAAGCCTTCACGTCCCGGTCGCTGGAGCGCGAGGTGGCAATGCGTGCTGCATCACGTTGCGTGGCGACGTCCTTGGTGGCGTCGGCGATGAAAGCCTGGTCGGCGGCATGAATACGCGCGGCGTCCGGCGCGGCCGGTGCGGTCTGAGCACTGGCCGCGGTAGCGACGACCATAAGGCTGGCCATGCAGGCACTGGTGATAGCGGCGAGAGGCAAGCGGATCATATGTTCTCCTTGAGGTGGAAGCGAAACGACAGCGATGCGTGTACGCGTTGGCCACTGCATGCGATTGCGTTGATACCTTGCAAGTCGCTTGCGACTGGCTAACGGCGCCGCGCTCTTATCGCTGTGCATTCTAGGAGGCGTGTTACCCAGCATGTGAAACCATGCTGTCGCTTCTGTAACGTTAGGTAACCTTCATACAAATTACGCCGTTTTGCTGTAGGCCCGCCGCTCTCTTCCTGCCCCAAATAGCGGCTCGGGGCCTCATCAGAAAACATCGGTAAAACCCCTGAATTCACTGAACTTTTCTGCCGTTGCGCCGATAACAAAAAAGTAGGGCACGCGCCAGGGCCGAGTGAAAGGTATGCATGGCGCACCACCGCACCGCAATCCCTGGAGAATTTCGATGGCAGTAGATCACCGCGTGAACAACGAACGCAGCAACCTGACGAGTTCCAACAAATTCGAGTTGTTGCTGTATCGGCTGGGTTCCGTTCCCGGCAGCGACGCGCATGAGCTTTACGGCATCAACGTTTTCAAAGTGCGTGAAATCTCGACGATGCCGCCGGTGACGCCGATTGCGGGTTCCTCGCCGTATGTCATGGGCGCTGTGGACATTCGCGGGCAGATCATTCCCGTGATCGATTTGCCGCGCCTGATGGGTTGCGAGCCCACGCGCGGGCTGAACATCTTGCTCGTGACGGAATTCGCACGTTCGACGCAGGCTTTTGCGGTCGAGGAAGTGGACGACATTGTTCGGCTCGAATGGAATCAGGTGCTCTCCGCCGAGGGTGCGGCCGGAGGCAATCTGGTGACGAGCATTGCGCGTATCGACGGCAACACGGGTGATTCGCGGCTCGCCCAGGTGATCGATGTGGAGCAGGTCTTGCGCGACGTGTTTCCGTCACAGCATCCGAGTGTCGACCCGACGTCTGTAGGCGAAGCGCTTGGTATTCGCCGTGGCGCGAAGATTCTTGCCGCTGACGATTCCGGTTTCGCACGCAAGCTGATCGAGCAGGCGTTGAGCGCGATCGGTGCGGACTACGTGATGACCAAGACAGGCGAGGAAGCGTGGAATACGTTGCAGCAGGCCGCGCAGGAGGCGCAGGCTGCCGGCACACGGGTGAAGGACAGTATCGCACTGGTATTGACCGATCTCGAGATGCCGGAGATGGATGGGTTCATGTTGACCCGGCACATCAAGGCTGACGAGCGGACCCGGGATATTCCGGTGATCATTCATTCTTCTTTGACTGGCGCCGCTAATGAGGCGCATGTGAAGAATGCCGGGGCGAATGGGTATGTGGCGAAGTTTGCAGCCGCGGAGTTGGCGGATGTTATTCGGAATGTTTTGGCGGCGGTGCCGGTGGTGGAGGGAGTTGGTGTTTGAAGTGGGGGTTTTGCCTGCGGCGCTTTTGTTTTGTCTGTTTGCCTATGGGGTTGGCTTTTTTTGACTTGTTTGCCTGCGTGGCGCTTTTTTTATGGTTGCCTGCGACGTTGGGCTTTTCTTGATTTTTTTTGCCTGTGCGGCTCTTGTTGTTGTGTGCCTGTGGCGTTGGCCTTTCCTTGTTTTGTTATTGGTTTATTAGCGTCGCCCCTGTGCGGGGCAGGCACTTACTGTCTGTTTGCCTGCGATGTTGGCCTTTCCTTGAATTCTTATTGGTCTATTAGCGTCGCCGCCTGTGCGGGGCGGGCACTTACTGTCTGTTTGCCTGCGGTGTTGGCCTTTCCTTGTTTTCTTATTGGTCTATTAGCGTCGCCCCTGTGCGGGGCAGGCACTTACTTCTCTTTGCCGCCGCAAAGAGAAGTAAGCAAGAGAAAGCGGCTCACACCGCTAGCTCATAAGCGGGTCCCCTGGCTCGGAGAGGGTAGTGGTGCATCTGGAATCCGCGCCCTCGCACCTTCAGCGCCAGTGACAAGGCCGTCATACTTCCGGCGGCGCTGCGCGCACCGAAGCGCACTTCATAGAACCATCCACTACGTTTTCGTACCCGCGTTTCGCTCAGCATCACGGCTCGCAATTGCCACTCTCACTCTCACTCTCACTCTCACTCTCACTCTCACTCTCACTCCCACTCCCACTCCCAGTGCCAGTGCCAGTGCCAGTGCCAGTGCCAGTGCCAGTGCCAGTGCCAGTGCGACTGGCACTACGACTGCAACTGCAACTGCAAGTGCCGGTGCAAGTGCAAGTGCAAGTGCCGGTGCCGGTGCCGGTGCCGGTGCCGGTGCCGGTGCCGGTGCCGGTGCCGGTGCCGGTGCCGATGCCGATGCCGGTGCCGAGGCCGATGCCGATGCCGATGTGATTGCGACTGCGACTGCCAGTGCCCATTGCCGCTGCCAGTGCTAGTGCCACTGTCGCTGTCATGGCAACTGCGTTTATCGGTCAGCGACTTTGCGCTTTGATATGCGTGGGGAGTTCGTTTTTGGATAGCTGGGCGCTTCGCCGAGGCGAAGCCGATGGCCCCCACCGTGCTCAAACGAAGCCTCGGGTTTCCCGTGCATACCCATCCGCGACGCACGTAGTGCGGAGTGGGAGCTGATGAGCTCTGTGTCACTAACGCCGAAGGTGCGAGGGCACGGATTCCAGATGCGCCACTACCGT
>NZ_JAQQCH010000040.1:0-49285 GCF_046030555.1 Paraburkholderia sediminicola
ATGCATGTTACAGCAAAGCTGTAATGTCGTACCTGGGCAAAGCTGAAACGTCGCATGCCATGCTGGCTGACCTTTGATGGGAGGCTCGCATGACGACATCCGGGACGATCACCATGACGATGCGCGAGGTTGACCGGCTCAATACAATCCAGTCGACGATCGTTGTCATTCTGACGACCTGACACGCCACACCGCCCGCACTATTTATGAATAGCGCTGCGCACGCTAGTCACATCGCGCGTCGTAACAGGCGGCGCCGCGTTGCCCCACGTATTGCGGACGAACGTCAACACCTGAGCCATTTCCTCGCTGGACAGCTTGTCCGCGAACGACGGCATCTTGCGCGAGAGCGGCCCATTCTCCGTGTGCGGACTCGCGCCACCCTCGACCAGCAGACGTACGAGCGACGTGGTCTGCGGCGCGAGCACAACGGGATTGCCCGCGAGCCGCGGATACTTCTGCACGACACCGAGGCCATCCGGCTGGTGACAACGCGCGCAATAGCTCAGGAAAATGCCTGCGCCCGGCCGCTCGACGTCGCCGGTGTGCAGCGCCTGCACGGTTTGCTGCGCCGCGCGTGAATACATGTCGTAGAGTCCAGCCGGCTCGCGCGGTGGCAAGCTCTTCAGGTACGCGGCGATCGCGGCCAGGTCGTCGTCGTTCAGATACTGCGTACTGTCTTCGACGACCTGAACCATGCTGCCGAACGTGACGAGCCCTCCGCCGTGCCCGCTTCTCAGAAACGCTACGATGTCCTGCGCCGGCACGTGTCCGAGACCCGAACCTGAATCGCCGGTTAGGTTCGGCGCGAACCAGTGGTCGTTGGTACCGCCTGTCAGGTAAAGATGCGCATCGCTGTCGTAGCCGCGTTCTTCATAGGCCGGCCCGCGCGGTGTGTGGCACGCGCCGCAATGGCCGAGCGATTGCACGAGGTAGGCGCCGCGATTCCACTGTGCGTCGTGCCCGGCTTGTGACACGTATGGTCCGCTCGGCACGAACGCCCAGTCCCAGAACATCAGCGCCCAGCGCTGGCTGAACGGAAAAGGCAGACGCGTCGGCGGCGCCGGCTGTGCGACTGGTTTGACGCCGTGCATGAAGTACGCGTACAGCGCTCGCATGTCGTCGTCGTTGATCTTCGCAAAGGACGGGAACGGCATCGCCGGATAGAGCCGCTTGCTGCCGGGCGCGATCCCCTCGCGCAGCGCTCGGGCAAAGTCGCCGTAGGTATAGCGCCCAATTCCATTGGCCGGATCCGGCGTGATGTTGGACGAATAGATCGTGCCGAACGGCGAGGCCATGCCCAGTCCGCCAGCGAAGGGAGCGGGCGGCGTTCCACCGCCCGCCTGGCCGCCGGTGGGCGCTGCGGTATGGCAGCCCGCGCAGTCGGCGGCTTTGGCCAGATACGCGCCACGGGCAATCAATGCTGGATCCAGCGCGGCTTGCGTGGCACCCGTAAGCGGCACGGCCGGTTGCGCCGCGCGCAGCGTCGCTGACCCGGCCAGCATGCCCGCGAAAGCTGCTGCACAACCCAACGCCAGCACAACGCGCAGATGCTGGCTGCTGAGCCGGCCGTTGAAACGGCCTCGCGTAGCGCGGCGTGCGGATTGGCGCGCGTTCATTTTCACCACCGGCACGGTGAGACGATCAGCACCGCGATATCGGTGGCGATCAGCGCAAACACGAACAGGGTGCTGCACATTGCCCCTACTCTTGCGAGGAAACCATCCAGCAGATCCTGTTCGTCGTTTGAATTACCTGGCATTCCAGAGCGAATCCGTTTGACGAACTGGATGTTGCGCCATGCAACGAAGGCACCCCAACAGCCCAGCACCAGACAGGCGAAATTGACCGCAAGAATGGCGGCATCCAGCCACGGCAACATTGGGGCCGTCAGCGGATGATTACGGGGAAAGCAACTATGTGCGGCCAATGCCTCGGTGATGCCCATCTGCATGATCCATGCGAACGGAGCGGCGAGCAAGCCGATCAGCGCGTGCGAACCGCGCAGGCGCGGCATGACAGCCGATGTGGAGGCCTGTGCTGCTGACGGCGTGTTGGTTCTGGTGGGACTCATGACGCTTGCCTGAACAGATACGGCGTCAGATACAAGGTGGCGAAGATAAACAACCACACCACATCGACGAAGTGCCAGTACAGTCCGCCGATCGTCAGCGCAACACAGCGCCGCTCGTCGAAGTACCCGAACGCCGTCCACAACAACAGCAGGAACAGCACGACGATACCCACCGCGACGTGCACCATGTGAAAGCCGGTGATCGTAAAGTAAAGTGAGCTGTACAGTTGCGCAGTCAGCCCATACGGATGGTTATGCCACTCGCGAAACTGGATGCCGACGAACATGATGCCGAGCACGACCGCCACGCCCATCGAGGCAACACCCCAACGCAGCTGTCTGCGCCGCACACAACGCTCGCAGAACCAGACGAAGCCGCTGCTCGACAACAGGATGCCGGTGTTCAGAATGCCGAGCCCGAGCCTGGGCAGCCCTTCGGGCGGCCATTGCTGGCCGGTTTGCGACGCAAGGTACAGATACGAAAAGATCAGATAACCGAACAGCGCCCCTTCGGTGACAATCAACGTGAGGCAACCCCACCACCCGCCCGAGCGCTCGCCGGCACTGCCGACGGGCAAGGTGGTCTCGCGAGGTGTTGTGACCTCGCCCATGTCAGTCTCCTGCGTCGGTCACGGTCTGTGGCTCGCGCTGGATGAGCGCGCGTTCGGGCCACAGCCACACCACGATGGTTATTGCACAAGCGAACAGCGTCGCCGCCGTGAAGAGCTCGGCGCGCAGCGCGAGCCCGGCGAACACGAGCGTCGCGAACAGGCCGAGCCAGAAAGGCGCGTACGAATCGTCGGGCATCTTCAGGATCACATCCGGCTTGCCCTCGAGCGCCGTGGTGCCGAGCGCTTCCCGGCCTTCACCCAGCAGGAAGCCCTCGTCGAGTTGCGAACGGCGGTGTGGCGCCCCGCCGTCTGCACCCTCTTCCATCCGCCCTTCCCACAGCGGATGGCGGCTCGCGATGATCGGCAGCACCGCAAAGTTATAGGGTGGCGGCGGCGACGAAACGGACCATTCGAGCGTCGGCGCATCCCACGGGTTATCGCCTGCAATGGCGCCGCGTTTGACGCTATAGAGCAGATCAACCAGGAAAATCAGCACGCCAAACGCGAATACGAACGAGCCGAGCGAAGTCACCAGATTCACGGTGTTCCAGCCCATGTCGGCCGGATATGTGTAGATGCGCCTCGGCATGCCAAGCAGCCCGGCGATATGCATCGGAAAGAACGCGACGTTAAAGCCGACGAACATCACCCAGAAACCGATCTTGCCAAGCCGTTCACTCATCATTCGACCCGTGAATTTCGGAAACCAGAAATAGATGCCGCCAATCACCGGAAACACATTGATGCCGAGCAACACGTAGTGCAGATGCGCGACGACAAAATACGTGTCGGTCAGTTGCCAGTCAAACGGCACGGCGGCCGTCATCACGCCCGACACGCCGCCCACCACGAACAGGAACACAAAGCCGGCAAAGAACAGGAACGGTGTGCGCATGACCGGCCTCCCCGTCCAGATCGTTGCGATCCACGCGAAAGTTGCCACGGCGCTGGGCACGGCGATCACCATGCTGGCCGCGCCGAAAAACGACAGCGCGAGCGCCGGGATGCCGGTCGCGAACATATGATGGATCCACACGACAAACCCCACCAGCATGGTCGCCACCGTCGAGAGTGCCACCGGCCCGTAGCCGACCAGCGGTCTGCGGCAGAACACCGGCAACGCGTCGGAGACGATGCCCATCGCCGGGAGCACGACCGCGTAGACCCATGGGTGCGCGAAAATCCAGAACAGGTGCTGCCAGAGCAAAGGACGCCCGCCGTTGAGCACGTCGAAGAAATGGGTGCCCACGCGCCGGTCCAGCCACAGTAGAAAAAACGCCAGGCTCACCGACGGTACCGCCAGCAGGTTGGCACCCGATGCGGTCAGCGTGCCCCACACCAGCACCGGCATCCGGTCGAGCGACATGCCTGGCGCCCGCATGCGCAGCAGCGTGACGACAAAGTTGATCGAACCGACGGTGGTCGAAATGCCGAGCAACACCATGCCAAGCGCGTACACGTCGATGTTGGGTCCCGTGTTGTACTCCAGTCCGGAGAGCGGCGCGTAGTTGAACCAGCCCGCATTCGGCGCTTCGCCAAGCGGAAAGCTCGCATAGAGAAACAGGCCCGCGAACAGGAACACCCAGTAGGAAAACGCATTGAGGCGCGGAAACGCCATATCGCGCGCGCCGAGAATCAGCGGCCACAGGTAGTTCGAGAAACCGGATAGCACGGGTAGCGCGTACAGGAAAATCATCGTCACGCCATGCATCGTGAAGAGCTGGTTGTACTGTTCGGGCGTCAGCACTGTGGCGTTGGGGCGCGCCAGTTGCACCCGCATCAGCAGCGCTTCGATGCCGCCCGCCAGCAGGAACACAAAGGCCGTCACCAGATAGCGCAGGCCGATAGTCTTGTGGTCGACCGTCGAGAACCCGCCGCGCCAGCCTGGCCGCGCTTCCCACAGTTCCCGCAAGCGCGCCTCCTCAGCGCTGCCCGGATCGATGCGGCCGATGCGCAGCGTGCGCGTCAGATCTAACGCCTCGGGTCGCGCTGAAGACACGGTGGTATCGGCCATCGGCGTGGCTCCTTCGTTAGTGCAGCGTGGACAGATACGCGGACAGCGCAGCGGCATCCGCTGCATTCAACGCAATGGACGGCATCAGCGAGTCGGGTTTGATCCGTTGCGCATGCTGGATCCAGTCGAGTTGATGCGCGGGCGTGTTGGTGAGCGCCCCGGCGGCCAGCAGGCGGCGCGCGTTCAGATGCGTCAGATCGGGTGCCTGGGCGCCCAGTGCATCGGTGCCGCGCACCGTGTGACACCCCGCACAGCGCTCGCCGAAGAGCCGCTGCCCCGCGGTTGCATCGGCGCTGCTCACCGCTTGCGCGGCCAGCCCCTGAGCGAGACGCCACGCATCGAAATCCTGTGCGCTTTGCGCGACCACCTCGAACGCCATGTGCGCATGCTGCGCGCCGCAGAACTGCGAACACTGGCCGCGATAGGTGCCGGGCCGGTCGGCCTCGATCCATTGTTCGTTAATCTGGCCGGGAATCGTCTGCGTCTTGCCGGCGAGTTGTGGCACCCAGAACGCGTGGATCACGTCGGCGCTTTGCAATTCGATCTTTACCGGTTCGCCGACCGGAATATGAATTTCATTGGCAGTCGCGAAGTTGCGCGCCGGGTCGGGCGCGTCGCTGTAGGCCACTTTCCACCACCAGTCGTACGCGGTGACGGTGATCGTCAGGTTCGGCTGCCGCGCGGGTGCCGCGACAGTTTCGAGGGTCATCAGCACATAAACAAGCGTCACGAGCAGCACGGCCGACGACACCCCGGTGCCGATATAGATCCACGCAAGTCCGCCGCTATCCGCATGGAGCGCGGCCGGGTCGGTACGCGGCCGGCGTCGCACAATGGCGACGAACAACAGCACCGCCACCAGCGACGACACGGCTGCCGCCAGCGCCGTGAGCATCCAGCCCAGGTGCATGGTGGGCGCCGCAGCAGGGCCGGCCGCGTGCAGGAAATAATTGAGAGGCGCGATGCCCGGCGCCGGTTGCGCGACGGCCGACTTCGCGGCAAACCAGGCCGATGCGGCACACATGCGCATTGCAAGGCCGTCGCGCAACGCCATCGTGAACTGTTGCCGTGTCCGCATCCGTCCCGTCTCCGTGAGTCCTGGTTTTGCGGCAGGCCACCCGGAAGGAGAACGACCTGCGTGTGGCGATCAGCAAAAAACGGGCCGCGCAGCGAGAGCCGTTTGCGACAAACAAGGGGCGGTTTTGCGCGGCCGTGTCATGCCGGTGAAAGGCGTGGAAGAATTCCAGGCGACGCACACTTTGGAGCGCAGCGACCACTTTTCCTTGCTGGCGTCTACAGCGCGGGGGGCACCGGGCCTCCGTACTTTCCCTCCAAAATCTGGCGATAGCTTGACTACAATGTAGTGATGCAAACGAAACTGCAACGGCAGTCTGTTCAGAGATCGCAGTCAGTAGTGTGACGTTCCAATTCCTTCATTGGAGGCATGGCCATGACCTGCCTGAGCGAAAGGATTGTCGGCGCAATATTTTGTTTGCTGAGCGCATATGCGTTCGCGGGCGGCCTTGCCACGGACTCGCCCGAAGAGATGACCGTGGCGAATATCGCGCCGCCGCCCGAGAAGCTTGCTTCGTCCATTCCGGAACCGCAACGCTATCTGCAGCGCTATGAAATGGAATATCAGCCGGATCAGGGGCAGCCGTTTTACGCTCAAATCGAGAACTTCTATAGTTCACCCGTGACCCACGACTTCCATCTCGGCAGCGACCGGGCCACACCTGCGCCTGAGCCTGAGGCGGCACCCCTGCAGGCGTCGAGTTATTTCCAGCTGGGCCCGTCGACGGCGCCGCAACTCTCGATTGTCCAGTTGTCGAACGCGACTTTAACGCTCGGTGCGCAACCGCAGCGAAGGCTGTCGTTGACCGTCAACGATTGGGTCTTTTCCGGCACGGCGCGTGTCGCGGTTTTCCATTCACACGATACGGGCGCGACGCTTTCTGTTCGGCACGGCTTTTAACCTGAGATCTACGGGTTAACTCGGCAATAGAGAGCCCCATCACCATGCAACCGATGCCGCTCGTCCCTGGCTGGCAAGACTTCGCGATCCGCCTCGCGGTAGCGCTCATCGCCGGCGCCGCGATCGGCCTGAACCGCGGCGAATCAGGCAAGGCCGCAGGGTTGCGCACGACCCTGCTGGTTTGCCTTGCCGCCTGCATTGCAATGCTTCAGGTGAACGTGCTGTTGCCGCAAGCCGGCAAACCGGAGCATTCGTTCGTAGTGCTCGACTTGATGCGTCTGCCGCTTGGCATCCTGTCCGGCGTCGGTTTCATCGGCGCGGGCGCAATTCTGCGCAAGGACGGTTTCGTTATGGGGTTGACGACCGCCGCGACGCTGTGGTTCGTCACCGTGATCGGACTGTGCGCAGGCGGCGGTCAGATCGCACTGGCAGTGGCCGGCACCGCGCTCGGCCTGATCGTACTGGAGGTGCTCGGCGTGCTCGAGCGCCATCTGCCGCGCAACCATCGCGCGTGGCTCACGATTGAATACGCCGCGGCGTCGCGCGAGCGCGACGAACTGATCGCGCGTCTTCAACAGCAACGCTGCAACGTGGACTCGAGGGGCGTACGCATGAACACGAGCAACGGGCTGCTCGAAGAGCGCTTCGAGATTCGCTGGCGCGCGCCGCTGAAGAGCGACGTGGTCGAGCGCGCGATGAGCGCACTCGTCGGCACCAGCAGCCACGCCGCCTCCTGGTCCGTCGAGGCATGAGCAGCGCCGCGCCGCGAGCGGTGTATTACGCGCTGGCGTCCAACGTCGCGGATCAGATCGAAAACGATCTGAAGAGCGCGTTTCCGACGGCAAGGTGGATATTCTTCGAGCCCGAGTTGCGCGAACACGGTAGTCATCTGCCGCAGAAGCGTTTGGAACGCGCGTTTGAGTGGTAACTGGCATCAAGCCAGAGGTCGCCATGCTGACGAATGGGATCTGCTGGCGCGACCGTTCGCCGCTGGCTCTTGCTTGACGAAAGGCCCGCAGATCTGCCGGCGGGCGCGCCCGCGGCATCCGCCGTGGCGGCGCCGCAGGACATGCACGAACTTCATGCGGCGCCGCCCGTTGCCTCATCGTCTTGACGTTATGCCGGTACCGTTTGCGCCAGCGCCGCGCGCGACCATACGCGATGCTGTTCCGCCGCTGCGATGAACGCTTTCAGCACCTCGGCGCTCTGGCTGTCGTCGCCGGTTGCAACGCCATCGGCATGGTCGGGCAGTTGCGCTGCGGCCAACACGTCGCGCCCCGCCCCGAGTGCGGCAATCGCTTTCAGATGCTTGAACGCTTCGAGCACGAAATGGCGCGCGTCGCCGGACTGCGCCAGCGTTTTTGCGCCGGCTTCGCCTCCGCAGACGATCACTGCGTCGAACATGATCGACGGCATGCCGGCAATCGTCGCGTCCGGCTGCAAACCGTCGATCGCAGCGAGGGTCGGTGCAATCAGCAAAGGCGTCGCGCCCTCGCCTCGCAGCGCCGCCTGAAGCTTCCTGATGGATGCAGCGTCGGCACCGGGGGCGGCCAGCAACGCGATCTTGCTGGTCTTGATGCCTGGCTTCACGCGATTGAGCAGGCTTAGCGCCGGTGAAGTCTGCGGCTTCGAGGCGGGTGGCGCCTTACCCTTCTTTGGCGCGGGCAAGCCCAGGCCGGCCGCGACCTTCGCGGCCAGACCGGCGTCGAAATTGGCAAGAATCTCGTTCACCACGCGCTCGCGAATCTCCGGCTTCGTCACTTTGCCGAGCTCAAACTGATACGCGGCGCTGATATGTTCCTGCTCGACCTCAGACATGCTGCGATAGAACAACGCGGCTTGCGAGAAATGATCGGCAAAAGACTCGCTGCGCACGCGGATCTTGACACCGTCGACACGTTCCTGATAACTCTCGAAGCCGCCGTCGGACGGCGCCGGATCGGTTTCTTTCGGCCAGCCTCCGCTCAGCGAGTTGGGCTCATAGGATGCCTGCCCCACGTTGATCGCCTGGCGATGCATCGCGTCACGCTGGTTGTTATGAAACGGGCACACCGGCCGGTTGATTGGAATCTCGTGGAAGTTAGGACCGCCCAGCCGGCTGATCTGCGTATCCGTGTACGAAAAGAGCCGCCCTTGCAGCAAGGGGTCATTGCTGAAGTCGATGCCCGGCACGACGTGGCCAGGATGGAACGCGACCTGCTCGGTCTCGGCAAAAAAGTTGTCCGGATTGCGATTGAGCGTCATTTTGCCGATGATCTTTACCGGCACGAGTTCTTCCGGAATCAGCTTGGTCGGATCGAGCAGATCGAAACCGAAGCTGTTTTCGTCCTGTTCCTCGACGATCTGCACGCCGAGTTCGAATTCGGGGAAGTCGCCCCGTTCGATTGCCTCCCACAGATCGCGCCGATGGAAGTCGGGATCCTTGCCGGCGAGCTTCTGTGCTTCGTCCCACAACAGCGAATAGGAGCCCAGCACCGGACGCCAGTGAAATTTGATGAAGCGCGCCTTGCCTTGCGCATTCACGAAGCGGAAAGTGTGAATGCCAAAACCTTCCATGGTGCGGAGGCTGCGTGGAATCGCGCGGTCCGACATGGTCCACAGCACCATGTGCGCGGACTCGGGCACCAGCGACACGAAATCCCAGAACGTGTCGTGCGCGGATCCGCCAGTGGGCATCTCGTTGGGCGCTTCCGGTTTGACGGCGTGTACGAAGTCGGGAAACTTGATCGCGTCCTGAATGAAGAACACTGGCATGTTGTTGCCTACCAGATCGTAATTACCCTCCTGCGTGTAGAACTTCACCGCGAAACCGCGCACGTCACGCACCGTATCCGCCGATCCGCGCGGCCCCTGAACCGTGGAAAAACGCACGTAGACCGGTGTCTGCACGGCCGGATCCTGCAGGAACGCGGCTTTCGTGTACTCGGTCATCGGCTCGTATAACTGGAATACGCCGTGTGCGGCGGAACCACGTGCATGCACGATGCGCTCGGGAATCCGCTCGTGATCGAAGTGCGTGATCTTCTCGCGCATGATGAAGTCTTCGAGGAGCGAGGGACCACGCGGACCGGCGCGCAACGTATTCTGGTTATCGGCGATCTTTACGCCCTGGTTGGTTCGCAGCGCTGCGCCGTCGGGACGTACGCGAAACTGTTCTAGATCCTGCGATTTGCTGTCGTCAGCCGGCTTGGCGGGCTGACGGCTACCGGTTTTTCCTGCCATGGAAACACTCCTTGCGTTAGCAGCGCCACGCGATGATTCGCATTGGCTCGAATGTCAGAATCAGCAAGCGTTGTTCCCGGTGCGTTTCGATACCGTCAGGCGAACAGCTTGTCTGGCGTAATCGGTAACTGCCGGATGCGCTTGCCGGTTGCGTGCCAGATCGCATTGGCCACTGCCGCCGCGACGCCCACCACGCCGATTTCGCCCACGCCCTTCACACCGAGCGGATTAACGATCTCGTCGCGCTCCTCGACGAACAGCACGTCGATGTCGTGGATATCCGCATTCACCGGGACGTGGTACTCCGAAAGGTTGTGGTTCATCTGGCGCCCTAAGGTGTGATCGAACTGACCGTCCTCATGCATCGCCATGCTGATGCCCCACACCACGCCCCCGGCGATCTGGTTGGCAGCCGTCTTGGGGTTGACGATGCGCCCTGCGGCGATCGCGCTCACCACGCGCGTGACCCGCACGACGCCGAGCGCTTCGTCGACCCGCACCTCCGCGAAGACGGCCGAGTGAGTGCCCATCGAATAGGCCTGCTGCCTGTCATGCGGTTTCACCGTGGCCTGTTCTTCGAGTTGATCGAGACCCGCCATGCGTAACAGTGCTTCGATTGCGACACTGTCCTGTTCATGCGGCCCGCAGGCGAGCCGTGCACCCGCGGCACGGCGAATTGCCTCACGCGGTGCCTGGGTAAAGCGTTCGCCGCCCTGCTGTTGCGCGAGTTCAACGAGCCGGTTATAGAGACGCTGGCACGCCACGTCCACCGCGCTGCCGACCGACGAGACCGTCCATGATCCCCCCTCGATCGGCGCTTTCGGCAGACGCGTGTCGCCCAGTTCGACACTGATGTCCTCGACGGTGCAGTCGAGTGCGTCAGCGGCAATCTGGCTCATCACCGTATAGGTGCCGGTGCCGATGTCGGCGGTCGAACTCGAGATAGTCACATGCCCATCATGGCGCAGCACGGCGCGTGCGGTCGCTTCGTTTTGCATCGCGTCCCACGCGCCAGTGGCCATCCCCCAGCCGATCAGTTCGGGTCCCTCGCGGCGTGCCCTCGGCGCGAGTGGACGCCCTTCCCAGCCGAAGCGTGCTGCGCCTTCGCGATAGCAGGTTTTTAGCGCGTTGCTGGAGAACGGCAGGTCTTTATTGGCGTCGCGTTCGGCGTAATTGACAAGACGCAATTCGAGCGGGTCCATCTTCAACGCGTAAGCCAGTTCGTCCATCGCCACTTCGAGCGGGAAAAGCCCGTGAGCCGCGCCGGGTGCGCGGGTGTCGGCTGGCGTCGGCACGTCGAGGCGCGCGACCTTGTAGCCCATGCTGACGTTCTCGCAGGCATACAGCTGCCCCGCCCAGTTCACTACGACGTCGCAGTAGTCTTCATATTGCGAGGTTTCCGACACGGCCTCGTGAATCACCGCGGTGAGCTTGCCATTGGGCTCGGCGCCGAGCGCGACGCGCTGGATGGATTGCGGGCGGTGCGCAAACGTGAACATCTGCTGCCGCGTCAGGACAACCCGTACCGGTCGCCGCAGATCGCGTGCGGCCATCACGGCAAGCGGCAAATGATAGTGCGGCCGCAGACCGGATCCGAATGCGCCGCCGACAAAGGGCGACACCACCTGGACATCGTCCTCGCCGAAGCCAAATACATTCATCAGATACTTCTTCGTATTCATGACGCCCTGAGTCTTCTCGTAGACGGTCAGTTTGCCGTGCGGTTCCGGCACCACGGTGCAAGCATGCATTTCCATCGGGCTGTGATATTCCGCAGGCGTCGCATAGAACTCATCCACGTGGACGGCGGCCTGCCTGAGTGCCCGCCTCGCGTCGCCGCGCTCGTGCGGCGGCGGCTCAAAACCGCCTTTTTCCAGCGAAGGCGGCACTGCGTCAGCGACGGCCTGGGTCAGATCCGTGCAATGCGGTCCGCGTTCATAGCTGACTTCGACGAGCGTAGCCGCGTGACGCGCGAGCTCCAGCGTCTCGGCGACCACCAGCGCGACCGGCTGGCCGCTGTACCACACGCGGTCGTCCCATAACGGCCGGAACGGGGTGCCCCCGGGCGCGACCTGATCTTTGTAGAGGGCGACGTCCTGTGGCAAATCCGGGCGGTTTTGATGGGTTAACACGCATAGGACGCCCGATATATCGAGTGCCGCGGCGGTATCGATCGAGACGATGTGCCCGCTCGCGATAGTGCTGGACACGACGAAGCCGTATACCAGCCCGTCAGCGGAAAAATCAGCGGCATAGCAAGCGCCTCCTGTCACTTTCAGGCGGCCATCGACACGGTTGACCGGTCTCCCGGTTGCCCGCGACTGCGTTTGCGCGACCTGCGGCGATGTCGGCCCGTTCATGATGTGAGCTCTCCGAACGAAGTTTGAGTAGCGGCTTCGAATGCGCGCATTACCGTGCGAATCGCGAGTTCGATCTTGAACGCGTTGTGGCGACGCCCTTGTGCGTCGCGCACGAGCGCCGTTGCAAATTCACGTACCGTCTGCGGCGTCAGGCGCGCGCCGCGCAGCGCCGCTTCGGCGCCCGTATCGCGCCACGGTTTGTGCGCGACGCCACCCAATGCGCAGCGCGCTTCGTGAATGGTGTCGCCGTTCAGTTGCAAACCCACGGCGGCTGAAACTAACGCAAACGCATACGAGGCGCGATCGCGGACTTTCACGTACGCGTGATGCGCGGCAAATCCCTCGGGCGGCAGCTCGACGGCCGTGACCAGTTCGTCGTCGCGCAAATTCGTATCGATCTGCGGGGTATTGCCGGGCAGCCGGTGAAAATCGACAAGCGGCATGGCACGCGCGCCGTCGCGTCCGCTCAGATGCACCGTTGCGTCCAGCACCGCGAGCGCGACGCACATGTCCGACGGATGCACAGCGATACAGTGTTCGCTCGCGCCCAGAATCGCATGAATGCGGTTGACGCCGTGCATCGCAGGACAGCCGCTGCCAGGTTCACGCTTATTGCAAGGCGTGCCCGCGTCGTAGAAATAGTGGCAACGGGTGCGTTGCAGCAGATTGCCACCCACCGTCGCCACGTTGCGGATCTGCGCCGAGGCACCCGCAAGAATCGCCTCGGCAAGCAATGGGTAGCGCCGCATGACCTCTTCGTCATAGGCCGCGTTGCTGTTAGTCACCAAGGCGCCGATTTTCAGGCCGCCGTTCGGTGTCGTCTCAATTGCCTTGAGCGGGAGGCGGTTAATGTCGATCAGCAACGACGGACGGGCGACGTGTTCACGCAGCAGGTCCACAAGGTTGGTCCCTCCGGCAATGAAGGCCGCAACCTGAGGGTTGCCATGCTGGCCACGCGTGCCGCCACCGTGCGCGACGATGGCGTGCTCGACGTCTGTTGCCCGGGCATAGGAGAAGCGATTCATTTCGACGCTCCCTGGGGCTGCTCCGCGACCGCCAGAATCGCGGCGACGATATGAGTGTAGGCGCCGCAGCGGCACAGATTGCCGCTCATCAGTTCACGGATGTCGTCAGGCGTATGGGCGTGCCCTTCGTTGAGCATCGCCACGGCCGAGCAGATCTGCCCCGGTGTGCAGTAGCCGCACTGGAACGCGTCGTGATCGATAAACGCCTGCTGGACGGGATGCAGTCGCTCGCCGTCCGCCAGACCTTCGATGGTCGTCACTTTCGCGCCGTCGCGTACCGCTGCGAGCGCAAGGCAGGTATTGATGCGCTGGCCGTCGACGATGGCGGTGCAGGCGCCGCATTGACCGTGGTCGCAGCCCTTCTTGGTGCCGGTCAGCCGGCAGTGTTCCCGCAACAGGTCGAGTAATGTTGTCCAGGGTTCAACCTCGAATTGCCGGATTGTGCCGTTGATCTCAAAGGTCACCGGCACCCGTTGACAGGCTGCCGCGGCGGCTTCGGGCGTCGCATGCTCATAGGTTGCGTTCATACCGAACTCTCCTCATCAAGATGCGAAGCGTGGCGCGCAAGCGACGTGCCCGTTGGGTCGTACGCGTTGACCGCCCGCCCAACGCCGTGCGCCGGACGCAGGCCTGATGCGACGCGGAAATCCTGCATCGACGCTGAAGAAACCAGGCAGGTACATGCGTTGCTCGCAGATGGACTGTTCGTGCCGCAACCAGATGCGGTGCTCATGGACGCCACAGACACAGCGCATATATGACATCGGCCGCGGCATGGCGTAACGCGTAACGCCATGCTTGCCATCCCCTCGTGGAGACTGCAATGACTCAAACCGTCGGTGACTTTATTGTAGAAAGACTGCATGCATGGGGCGTCCGGCGTATCTACGGGTATCCGGGAGACGGCATCAATGGCGTATTCGGGGCGCTGAACCGGGCGAAGGGGAAGATCGAATTCGTGCAGGTACGGCACGAGGAAATGGCCGCATTCATGGCCTCGGCGCACGCGAAGTTCACCGGCGAACTGGGTGTATGCATCGCCACTTCCGGACCGGGCGCCTCGCATCTGATCACCGGGCTGTATGACGCTCGCATGGACCATATGCCCGTGCTGGCGATTGCCGGACAACAGGCGCGCGCTGCGCTCGGTGGTCACTATCAGCAGGAGCTGGATCTGGTCTCGATGTTCAAGGACGTCGCCGGTGCGTTCGTGGAGCAGGCGAGCGTGCCTTCGCAAGTCCGGCATCTGGTCGATCGTGCGGTACGGACCGCGTTATCGGAACGCAAGGTCACGGCAATCGTGCTACCCAACGATCTTCAGGACCTCCCCTACGACGCGCCGGGCCGCAAACACGGCACCTTGCATTCGGGCGTTGGCTATCGCGCTCCGCGACTCGTCCCCTACCCTGACGATCTGCAGCAGGCGGCCGACGTGCTCAACGCCGGCAAGAAAGTCGCCATTCTGGTTGGCGCAGGTGCGCTGCACGCCACCGATGAAGTCGTCGCCGTGGCTGAGAAGCTCGGCGCGGGCGTCGCCAAGGCCTTGCTTGGCAAAGCGGCGTTGCCGGATGATTTGCCTTGGGTCACCGGGTCGATCGGACTGCTCGGCACTAAACCTAGCTACGATCTGATGAGCGAGTGCGACACCCTGCTGATGATCGGCTCCGGTTTTCCATACGCTGAATTCCTCCCGAAAGAAGGCGCCGCCCGCGGCGTGCAGATCGACCTCAAGGCTGACATGCTCAGCCTGCGCTATCCCATGGAAGTCAACCTGGTGGGCGACAGCGCCGAGACGCTGCGCGCTTTGCTGCCGTTGCTCGAGCAGAAACAGGATCGCGGGTGGCGCAAGAAGATCGAGGGTTGGACTGCCGACTGGTGGAAGACGCTCGACAAGCGTGCCCATGAGGCTGGCAAGAACGGCATGAACCCTCAGCGCAGCGTGTGGGAACTCTCTTCGCGCATACCGGCCAATGCAATCGTTACAAGCGATTCCGGCTCTTGTGCGAACTGGTATGCACGCGACCTGAAAGTACAACGCGGCATGATGTGCTCGTTGTCGGGAGGTCTTGCTTCGATGGGTGCCGCAGTGCCGTATGCGATCGCCGCAAAATTCGCGTACCCCGAGCGTCCCGTCATCGCGCTAGTCGGCGATGGTGCGATGCAGATGAACAACATGGCCGAACTGATCACGGTGGCCCGGTACTGGAAACAGTGGGCCAATCCGCGCTGGATCTGCATGGTGCTCAACAACAGCGATTTGAATCAGGTGACGTGGGAGCAGCGTGCGATGGAAGGCGACCCGAAGTTCGAGGCGTCGCAGGATATTCCGTCCGTGCCCTATCACCGCTTCGCGGAACTGATCGGCCTGAAAGGCATTTATGTCGATGACGCCGAACGTATGGGCGCAGCATGGGATGAGGCGCTCACGTCGGACCGGCCGGTGGTGATCGAGGTAAAGGCCGATCCGGATATTCCGCCGCTGCCGCCGCATATCACGCTGGCGCAAGCCAAAGCATTCGCATCGACGCTGATCAAGCGCGATCCGAACGAAGGCAACGTTATCGTCGAAACAGCGAAACAGGTACTCGACGCCGTGTTGCCGGGGCACCGCGACAAATGATGTCTGTCGAACCGCAACAACGGCTCGTCGATGACGGTGGCAGCGGCCTGAGCGATTCGTCGGCCCAGGCACGCGTGCATGTCAGGCGCGCCGGCCGCTGTGCCCCGACAGTTGCGCAATCAGCTTCTTGTTGAAAGCGGGAAGATCGTCCGGCTTGCGGCTCGTGATGAAGTTGCCATCCTCGACAACCTGTTCGTCGACCCATGTGCCGCCGGCGTTGCGGATGTCGTCCTGCAAACTGGGCCAGCTCGTCATCGTGTGGCCCTTGACGATGCCCGCTGAAATAGGCAGCCAACCACCGTGACAGATCACCGCCACAGGTTTGTTCGCTCCGTCGACCGCGCGCACGAACGCCTGTGCTTCCGGAATCAACCGGATCGCGTCGCTGTTCACCACGCCACCGGGCAATACGACCGCATCGTAATCGTCGGGACGGACTTCGCCGAACGTTGCGTCCACGTCGACCTTTTCACCTTTGTCGACATGCTTGAAGCCCTGAATCTTGCCGGCCTTTGCCGAGACTACATGCACCTCGGCGCCGGCTTCCGTCAGCGCGCGTTTCGGTTCGAGCAACTCCGCCTGCTCGAAACCGTCGACCGCGAGCACCGCGACCTTGCATCCTGCGAGTTCCTTAGCCATTTGTCGTACTCCATTGGGAAGTCAGGAAATTCCGCGACGGCCTGGTATCGAGTCCGATACCTCGACGCCTGGCGTAGCGGCCTTCCATCTGGGGCGAGCAAGCACGGTGCCCGCGCCGCCTATGGCCGCATTGTCCCGGCGACGCACGCACGCGCGCTGCACTATTCCGCGAGGCACAGCCCTTGCGGCTTTATTCGTACGCGAGCTGTCACAGGCTCGCTGCAATGTAACCCTACTTGTGGAGGACTCGACGATGAAAACCTCGACGAAGAAACTGATTGTTTCGGCGCTGGTGATGGCATTTGCAGGCGGCGCGTATGCGCAGGCAGGCGGCGCCGGGATGGGTGGTGGTGCCGCGGGTGCGGGCGGTGGCGGAACGGGTGGTGGCGGCGCCGCGGGTGTGGGCGGTGGCGGAGGGGGCGTGGGAACGGGAGGCGGCGGTACCATGGTTCGGCCGGGCTCGTCGTCGGCGCCGAATACGAGCGGCTACGGCAGCCCAGGTAACACGGCTACCGGCGGTGGGCAAGGTACGGGGACAGGCGCCTCGCCTAACACGATGATGCCGAATGGCGCGAATTCGGCGTCCCCGAACGGAACGAGCGGCATGAACGGCATGAACGGCAACGGCATCAATCAGCCGCAGCCGGGTACGATGCACAACGGCCAATAACGGTGAGCGCTAAGCCGTAATCTTGACCGATGGAGAACCGCGCGGCCCGTTCGGGCCGCGCATACCGAATGTCGTCGATCCCGCAACCTGCCTGAGTATAAAAATGACGGGTGAATCTGGCCGCGAGCCGGAAAATCACGCATCCGTCCCTGTGCGTAAAGAGTCGGCATTGCCCGGTTCCTGGGTTTGTACTTGTGCCTGCCCCGGTTCCCGCATTTGCGCAGCCCGCGCACACGCCCGCAGTAACTGCTGGAACGACGCAACGACGGGAATCGCACGTCCCGGTATCGTGACAGGTGAAGATTCGCTAGCGGATTCGTCCTCTGTCGTCATGCCCAGTATCACTTCGCGGGGAACCCGTCCCTCGCTCAATCGCTGCAGCAGGTTGCGCAGATACGGCAGCCGTTCGCTCGCGTCGAACGAAATCACGCAGACTACGGGACAGGACGCAAGCCGTGCTTCATCAAGACGCCCTGCGGCAAACCGCTCATAGCTTGCGTGCGACGCCTCGAAACCATGTTTGTTCAGCAGTTGCACAGCGATTGCAGTCAACAGATCGTCCAGCTTGCCGCGACCGCCGATACATAGCACGGATACCGGCTGCACCCGTTCACCGTCGGACGTGATCATCGTCGCATCACTGACTGCCTCCAGTTCGGCGATGATCGTATGCGTTGCCGACCGGACCAGCCTCAGTTGGGGCGACGGCACTACCCCGCGCCGGACGTCGGCATGTGCGATCCGCAGGCCGGCCAGTATCGCGTCGTCGTAATAAGCCGTCAGCGAGCATTCTTTTAGCAGCGTGCCCGCCTGGTGCAACGCTTCCAGCGGATCGTTGGCCAGCAGTCTCTGATAGAGATTTTCGGCTGGCGTCAGGCCGGGACGATCGCCGAACAGAACGTCGAGAAATTCGAGCCGTTCGACATGGCGCCCAAGCGTGACGACGCACAGCATCAGCGGGGTCGATAGCACCAGTCCCACCGGCCCCCACAGCCAGCTCCAGAAAATCGCCGCGACGATCACGGCAAGTGGGGAAAGCCCGTTGCCGCGCCCATACAGCAGCGGCTCGATCAACTGACTCGAAATTCCCTCGGTCACCGCAAAGAGGCCCGCCGTGCCGGCCGCCATCCACCATCCTGGACTGACCGCGGCGGCCATGACCATCGCCATCAGCGCCGCGATCCAGGCGCCGACGTACGGCACAAATCGCAGCAGCGCCGTCATGACGCCGAACAGCAGCGAGCCCGGCATGCCGATGATCGCCAGGCCGGTTGCGACGAAAACGCCAACGCCGGTATTGATCGCCAGTTGCATCGCGAAATAGTGGCTCAGGCGGCCAGCGGCTTCACTGATTGCCGTCGACGTGCGATGCAGGTCGCCCGAACCGAAGAGCCGGATCATCCGGTCGCGCAACCGCTCGCGCTCCAGCAGGATGAAAATCGCGACCACCAGCACGATACCGGCTGTTTCCAGCGGGCTGACCACCGGCGACAGATAGCGCTGAGCCAGTTCGATCGGCGACGGTGTCGGCTCGTGCACTTCGACGGGCATCGGCGCACGGCTGTTCGCAAAAGCCGGATTGTCTTTCCTGGATGCGTCGCCAGGCGGCGGCGTGAAGCGATTCAGTGCATTCGACACGCTCGCGAGCAGCGTATCCGCGCGGCCAAAGGTCTTTTCCTGCACGACCCTGATCTTGTGCTCGACCGTCCATTGATACTGCGGCAGATCCTCCGCCAGTTGCGCCACCTGCGCCCCGATCAGCACGCCGGCAGCCGACAGTACAGAAAGCGCGAATAGCACCGCGACGATCACCGACGGCAACTGGCCGAAGCGGAATCGTCTTAGCAACCCGACGAGCGGCGCAACGATAAAGCTGAGTAACACGGCCAGCGTAATCGGAATCAGCACGCCCCGCCCGACATACAGCGCGGCGATCACAACCACGCCGCTGGCGAGCGAATTCAGCGCGCGCAAGCTCTGCAGTGCGGGCGCCAATTCCTGCTGGCGCGGCGACGGATGGGGTGGTAAGCGGGGTTTCATGAACGGACCGGTGCAATCTGTCTGCCGGGGACACCGCAAACGCTGTTCCCGGCAGGCACCGTTGGGAGATACCTTGCCCGGTCCCTGTCATTTTCACGAAGAAAGCGGGCGTAGAGGTTAGGCAAGGTTAGGCAAACACCGACCGGCAGAGGCAGGCAATCAAAAAAGTGGCTACCTTAAATTACCTCTAAATGGATATTTTATAATGCCACTTGAACGCCTAATCTGTATCGGGTTTCGCAAGACGCTGGTTTGAGCTCACGGAAGCCATGCCGCTCGCGAATCATTTCTGCACAAACCATGAAGGAAAGAAGTCGTGAAAAACATGCACACCGACGCGAATCCCGAACGTCAGCAATTCAACGCAAGGCGTAATCGCATGAAAATGCATACGCTTATCGCGATGGTCGCACTCACCGGTCTTTCCCTCGCTGGAATTTCCCATCCCGCACTCGCCGCCGATGCAGCCGTTGCACATGAGACGATTACGCCCGCGTTCACTGAGGCAATCGCCAACGTTCCGGGCAAAACGATGACGGCGCTGGTCGTCGACTATGCACCGGGCGGCAAGTCGTCACCGCATCGGCATGGGCGGGCTTTTGTGGTCGGCTATGTGCTGTCGGGTGCGATCCGCAGCCGTGTCGACAATGGCGAGGAACGCGTCTTTCATGCCGGCGAACACTGGACTGAGAAACCCGGCGCGCATCACATGGTCAGCGAAAACGCGAGCAATACGGAGCCCGCGAAGCTGCTGGCAATTTTTGTGGCGGACACGAATGATAAAAACCTGGTCACGTTTGACAAACAGTGAGCGCGTAACGTGAATCCCGCCGAACGCGCCAGTCGTACCGCTTATCAATCTCCTGCACGTTAAAAGCGGTGAGTCCGTCGGAAATGAGCCGGATATCTTCAGCATCCGGCGCATCCGTAATGATGGTTGATGTCGGCATAGCGTATGCCGTCATTTATGGGTCGGTCCGGCGGCTCTTTCGCGCATTCTCTCGCGCCGCCCTCGCCGCCTGGCGCTGCTTTTTTGCTTTGGCCGACTTCACCGCGGCCTCCCTTCCCGGCCATAGCGACACACCGACCGCGATCATAAACACCGCAGCGAGGCCAATTCCCAATCCCATCCCCAGATCTGTCTTCCATTCTCCAGTCTCGACCGCTTCACTTCGCCACGCGAACGATGGATGATCGGCCGACACCCGTAGCCCTCCGGCAGCGGCCCGATCACAGAACCTTTTCGTGAGCGCTTCCTCGTCACGCTCGCTAACGACAGGATCCGGCCCGCGGCTATATCTCGGCGAATCCGGTGGCGTCCAGGTTTCCTGGTAATGCCGGTTGAAACCGCTCCCGTAACTGAGGGTGGCCGAAACTTCCCACCACGAATCGTGTTTGCCATAGTGCCTATACATCGAACATTGATCGACACGCGCCACGACCACCGGCCAGTTGCGTGCCCGCCAAAGCATGGCGGCATCGCAAAGCCCTTTTACGGCTGCAACGAGAGCCATCAGTCCGAACAGAATGAGGACGATCGAACGAATGCAGGAGAAAAAGGTTTTCACTGGATACCACTCATCAATGGACCTGCTGCCAGCTGATGCGACCGACCCTCGCGCTCAGCAACGCGTCGGCTATACGGCATCGACGTCGCTTGCCGCCGGCAGCCCGGTAGTCTGCGCAACGCCACATTGGTGACAATGCGGAAAGAAGGAAAAATTCCGGCCGCCGCACCCGCAGAGATTGAACAGTCTCAATCCGCAGTGCACACAGAATGTAGAGTCGTCACCACCCAGACTCCATTGCTTATCGCATGATGGGCAACGCTTTTTCTCGAATGAACGAACAGCCTTGTCGTATCCGATCGCGCGCGCGTTCGCCCTGATCCTGCTGCAGTTCGAGGCGTTTTCGTTCGACGTAGCGCTGGAACGCTTTCAGCATATAAAGGCCGGCAAACACCGTGAGCGCAATGCCGACCAATACCCTGACGTATCCTCCGAAATTCGGCAGATACGGAACCAGTTCGATAAAAAAGGCGCTCAATGCGAACAGCGCAAAGCCGTATATGAATGGCCAGTAACGGGCCTTGCGATAGCGGATGAACAACCAGACAGCCACTAGCAGAATCGGCAACGTCAGCGCGAGCCGAAGGCTGAACACCTGCAACTCATAATGCCGGGTCGCTTCATTGAACCGCCGCTCGGTTACGGCGTCTTCATCGGCGATTTGCGATTCCAGCTGGGATTGCTTTGATCCGAGCGCCCACTGCTGGTCGCCAATCACATCTATCTGATGCTGCCAGCTGATTGCGACCGCCTGGAGTGCGTCCAGTTTACGGGTCCGCGCGAGAATGTCCGGGTCGCGCGAACCGTCTCCCGTCAAATCGCCGGTTGTCGAATGCCGTCATTGGCTGCCAGAGTCATTGCGCACGCTCGACGATCCACTTGCTTTGCTCCGGCGGCCGCAAGGCGATGTGTTTGTCGATGGTGTGGCCACCGGGCTGAAGGTGTTCGCAAACGCTGACCATCGACTGGTGCGGCGGCGGCCGCACCTTCATCTGCACCGCGATGGCGGCCGGCGATTACGCGATGCGTCGCCGTCAGTGGAACCCCGAGCATGGATTCACCCTGATCGACGACACGGCTTCGTCAATTTCCCCGTCCGCTTAGAACTTCGGATGACATTCGAAATTCACTGACGATGCATGCGCGCTCATCATCTGCACGCCACTCACCGTTTCAGTCGTGACGCTGCTCTGCATGCCGCGCCGTTCGCAATAGTCGCGCGCCTCGCTGACGGCGTGTTCGTGTGCGCGGGCCCAAGCCATCCGCCCGCCCGTTGCGCTCGCCGCGACGGTGTAGGTGCCGGGCTTGTCGGTGGCGGCAACGTCACTCGCCGATACGCATCCCACCAGGCTGGCACACGCGGCCACCGCCGCGATCAGCGAGCGCCCCCGGCTGAACAACAGGCTTTGACGCTCCTGCGCTACGGATGCCCGCTCCTGGTCGGGCATGTGATCTGAAACATTGTTCAACATGATTCGCCTACATTTTTTAACCGTTTTACCAATCCCGGAATTATGCGCAATCAGACGCGCGAGATCAGCCTCGTCATCCGAAAACACTGTTGCATACGCCTGAACAATCGCCGCCGGCCCGTGTCCGGATGGCGCTTCGCCGGGTCGCGGTATGAAGGACGCGCGGCGTGATCCCGTCGGCCTGAGCCGGGTTTTCATCGCGCTTTTCTGTCATGCAATTTCTGCACTCTCCTCATAAAAACAATGCACTGGCTTTATCCCGCCAGTTCGCTTGAAATTGGCACGGTCATTCCATTTTGCCGCGAACGGCCGGGGGCGTAGAGCCCAGACCGCACTCGCTCCGCAGCAAGGGCTGTGCAATCAAGTCCGCTACAGGCGGATATAAAAAGAGGAGACATGCATGCGTTTTATCAATCATGGCGTTTGCGGAGCCACGCTGATTCTTGCCGCTGGTGGCGCCGCGGCCGCCGAGTCGAGCGTGACCTTGTATGGCGTCGTCGATGCGAACATCCAGTATCTGGACAACGGCGGCGTCCATTCGTACTCGGAAAAAAGCGGCGGCTCGACGGGGTCCCTGTTCGGCCTGAAGGGCAGCGAGGACTTAGGCGGCGGCCTGAAGGCGCAGTTCAACGTCGAAACGGGCTTTAACGTGAACAACGGCGGGTTGTTCGCCGACACCTCGGCGCTCTTCTATCGTCAGGCATGGGTCGGTCTGAGCGATGACAAATACGGATCGGTAACCATGGGACGTCAGTACGAGCCGAGCTTCCGGGTCATTTACCCGTCCGATCCGTTTCGCGCGAACGAAGTGTTGTCGCCGTTTTCAGCGAACGTGCTCGCCGTCGACCGGAACACGCTGTCGACGCAATACGATTCCGGCCGCGCCAGCAATTCGATCATGTATCAATCGCCCAATCTGAAGGGCCTGCAGTTTTACGGCATGTATGCGTTCGCCGCAACGGTGACCCAGCCGGTGCCGGCCACGACGGGCAACATGCTGAACGTCGCGGCCACTTACACGGGGTACGGTTTCTATGCGGGTCTTGCGTATGTGAACCAGCATCCGGGACAGGAAACCATCACCGGCCTGCCTGGTTCGTTGAGTTTGCTGGGCACCGAGCACTTCATCGGCGCGCTCGCTTACCGGATCGGCATTGTGAACTTCCAGTTCAACTACTCTTACAACCGCTCTAAGGACCCGGCGGCGGGATCGCTTGCCGCGCACCTCGGCACCGGCCATTCGCTCAGCATTGCGGAGTTGGGCGCCACGATTCAGGCAACCCCGGCCGACGTGATCGCGATTGCCGGCGTGCAGCGCAACGTGCGCGGCGCGCATGACAACACGCCGGGCATTGAACTCGGCGTCGATCATTCGCTATCCAGACGCACCAGTCTCTACATGCGCGCGGGCTATATGAAGAACAACGGTTCCGCCACGGTGAGCTGGCCGGGCGTGACCGTAACTGCCCCAGGAACAAAGCAGATTCTTGCGACCGTGGGTATGACGCATCGGTTCTAAGGCGAATCGCGGCCGCTGGGTGGTGCGGGAGCGCCGCCTCGCGGCACAGCTTTGGCAAAACACTTCCGGAATCGCACTTCACCGACTAGTCTGTAAGCACATCAAGCGAACGGACCGGACGCTGAACCGGAGGAGACATCGATGGATATTGAAGCACGCACCATAACGCGCGTGACGGTCCGGCTCGTGCCGTTCCTGATCGTCTGCTATTTCATTGCTTATCTCGACCGGGTCAACGTCGGCTTTGCTGCACTGCAAATGAACAAGGCGCTCGGGCTGTCCGCGAGCGCATTCGGCTTCGGCGCAGGTATCTTCTTCATTGCGTATTTCTTCTTCGAAGTCCCGTCCAATCTTCTGCTCGAGAAATTCGGCGCCCGGCGCTGGATCGCCCGGATCATGTTCACGTGGGGGATCCTTGCGGGTGCGATGGCGTATATCCCCAACATTGCCCGCATCACCGGCTTCTCGCCCGCGCATGTGTTTTACGGCTTGCGCATCCTGCTGGGCGTGGCCGAAGCAGGTTTCTTCCCCGGCATCATCTTCCTGCTCACATTGTGGTTTCCCGCTGCCTATCGCGCCCGCGTGGTCGGCTATTTCATGGCGGCCATTCCGCTGTCGACGGTGATCGGCGGCCCGATTTCCGGCGCCCTCCTCTCGATGGATGGACACGGGGGACTGGCCGGCTGGCAGTGGGTCTATCTGATCGAGGCGGCGCCCGCGCTGCTGCTTGCGTTCGCCGTGCTGTTCTATCTGACCGACAAACCGGCGGATGCCAGCTGGCTTGCCGACGACGAACGTGACTGGCTCGTCGCCCGCCAGGCGCAGGAGCGCGAGCATCGCGAGGCCGTGCGTACGTTCAGTGTGAAGGAAGCGCTGTTCAATCCGCGCGTTCTGGCCGTCGCGCTCATCTACTTCGGTGCGAACGCAACCAACTATGGCCTGAGTTTTTTTCTGCCGCAGATCGTCAAGTCCTTCGGCCTCACCAATCTGCAGACCGGTTTCGTGACGTCGCTGCCTTACATCGTCGGCGTGATCAGCATGATTTATTGGGGGCGCCATTCGGACCGCAAGCTCGAACGCAAATGGCACGTGGCGATCGCATTGCTGGTCGCGGCCGGCGGTATCGCGGCGGCGGCCGGGCTCGACGATCCGGTGCAGAAGATGATCGCGCTGTCGATTGCCGGGTTCGGCATCTTCGGCTGCCTGCCGGTGATCTGGACCTTGCCGGCCGCGTTCCTGTCGGGCGCGGCGGCGGCGGGCGGCATCGCCGCCGTCAATTCCCTCGGCAATCTGGCGGGATTCTTCGGGCCTTACGCGATGGGCTGGATCAAGGACAGCACCGGCGGCTTCGGCGCCGGCCTGCTGTGTTTGTCGGGTGCCGGATTGGTCGGCGTGGCGGCCGTGCTTCTGCTGCGTCATGACACGGCGCTTGAGGCGGCGTGCAGCCTTCCTCCGGACCCGGGCGCGACGGGCGGCACGAAGGTGGCGAGGTCGTAGCGCCGTCTGCGCAGCGCCGGATACCGCAGGCCTGACTGGTCAGGGACGGAATCGCTGATCAGAAGGAAGCGTGTCGAGCCGCGCGAATGAAAACGCCGCGCGGACTTAGCCACGCGGCGCAGCACGTCTGGATCCCGGTTTCGGCCTCAGGGCGATGCACTCGCGCTGGCCGGCGCGCTTGGGAGTAAGTTTGCCGTGCCGCCGCCTGCATCCGGAGGTAGCACGTCGTCCGGCGTGGGCGTGGGTGCCAGAGCCGGCTCGCCGTTGCCATGCGCCTCACCGTCGACCGCCCCGCTCGCCGATACAGGCGCTGACGCCGGTGCTTGAAGGAGCGGCGGCTGTGCCGGGAACGACTTGGGTTCGACATCCGCTGCGGACGCCGATGCAGGTGCCGACGCAGGCGCAGCAGCAGTAACAGCCGGCGCGTGACGCGGCGTATTGCGCGTGACAGCCGGCGCTTCAGTCTTCGCGGGCGCTGCAGCGAACAGATGCTGGAACCATTCGCGCAACCTGCCCGACCGTTCGGCAAACCAGCCCGGCTCCTGGTCGGTCGCGAACCTGACGCGGCTGTCGACCAGTTTCGACCTTTGCGCGCGCTGGAAAAAGTCGCCGACGATCGGCAACGCGCTGTGCGCCCCCTGGCCCCAGTAGTCGCTGCGCAAGGTCACGCGGCTGTCGTTGAAGCCAACCCATGCCCCTGCAACGAGCTGCGGCGACATCAGGATGAACCAGCCGTCGGCGTTACCCTGCGTCGTGCCCGTCTTGCCCGCGACGTCGCCGCGAACCCCGAAACGGCTGCGAATGCTCGAACCCGTGCCCCGGCTCACCACGTCGCGCATCACATCGACGAGCGTGCGGGCAGCGTCGGCCGGAAGTTCCTGCCTGGGCGCCGCCGGCGCGAAGTCGGCCAGCACCTCGCCGTTGCGGTCTTCGATACGCGTGACCATCACCGGTTCCACATAGCCGCCGAGATTGGCGATCGTGCCGTAGGCCGAGACCATTTCCTTCAGCGTCACCGGGCTCGTGCCGAGCGCGAGCGACGGCACCGGGTCGAGTTCGCTGTCCCGAACGCCCATGGCGCGCGCCAGTCGCGCGACCTTGTTCGGACCGACCTGCTCCATTAACTGGGCAGTGATCCGGTTACGGGAGTAAGCGAGGCCGTCGCGCAGGCTGATGGCGCGCTCGCTTGGCTCATCCTCGTCGCCTGGACGCCAGATTTCTCCGCCGGCCAGCGGAATCTCGACGGGTTTGTCAATAAACGTGTCGCTGGGCTTGGCGCCGTCTTCGAAGGCCGCGGCATAGACGAACGGCTTGAAGGTCGACCCTGGCTGGCGCCGCGCCTGCTGGACGTGGTCGAACGGGTCCTGGCTGAAGTCGCGGCTGCCGACCCAGGCTTTGATCTGGCCGTTGCGTGGATCCATCGCAAGAAAGTCAGCCTGCACCCGCGTTTTGGATTCGCAAACCGACTGCACCAGGTCGCGGTCGGACAAGACGCGCTTCATCGCGTCGTCGTCCGTCAGGCCCGCGTCTTTCGCGGCGCGATAGTCGGGCGTTTCGCGCAGGAAAGTCTGCAGCAGGTCCCGGCCACCTGAACAACCCGAGCGCGCACCCCACGCTGAGTTGGCGATGCCCTGCAACTGATTGCCCTGCAAGGTCACGGCCTGAGTGGCCATAGTCTGCAAGCGTGAATCGATGGTGGTGCGCACCACCAATCCGTCGGAATAGATGTTGTAGTCGTTGCGATCGGCCCATGCTGCGAGCCACTTGCGCAGTTGCTGCGCGAAGTGCGGCGCGGGTCCAGGCGGCTCGGTCTGCCGCTCGAAATCGATGCGCAGCGGACGGCGCACGAGCGTCGCGTAGGCCGCGGGCGTGAGCTTGCCGTACTTGACCATTTGCGCCAGCACCGTATTGCGCCGCTGCAGCGCGCGTTCAGGGTTGAGCACCGGGTTGTAGTAGCTATTGCCTTTGAGCATGCCGGTGAGCGTCGCGCTTTCCAGCACGTTCAGGTCGCCGGCCGATTTGTCGAAATAGGTTCGCGCCGCCATCTCGATGCCGTAGGCGTTGTAGAGGAACGGCACCGTGTTGAGGTAGGTCTCGAGGATCTCGTCCTTGGTGTAGAGCGCCTCGATCTTGAAGGCCGTGATCGCCTCCTTGATCTTGCGGGTCAGCGTGGGGGCGCGGCCGATCTCGTCCGGATAAAGATTGCGGGCGAGTTGCTGGGTGATGGTCGAACCGCCCTGGCGGTCGCCGGAAAACGTGTGCAGCGCGGCCGATGCCGTACGGCGCCAGTCGAGCCCGAAATGCTGGTAGAAGCGATGGTCTTCCGTGGCGATCAGCGCGTTCACCACGTTCGGCGAGATGTCCTGGAGTTTGACCCACTCGCGGTTCGAGGGCTTGAATTCGGCCAGCTGTTTGCCGTCCGCCGACAGAATCTGCGCGGGTTGCTCGATTTTCGCCTTGCGGATATCGCCGATGCTGGGCGTGAAAGGAATCAGGATCAGGACATACAGGACGAGCAGTACGGGGATCGCCGCGCAGGCCTTTGCCGCGCCACGCAGCGTGGGATGGCGGAGGTGCCATAGTGCCCGGGTGACGGGCTGGTTTGCGAGGATTAGCCCTTTTTCAAGGGTCTGCAGGAATGTGGGGATCAGACGCTTCACTCGGGTTACCGTTCTGCTTGACGAAGGCAGCATCGTATCAAGATGGGGGCGCCTGGGCGGCGGGTTTTGATTTGTATGGGGTTTGGGTGGCGTGCGCGGCGCTTTCTTTTTTGCCTGTTTGTTTGCCTGTGGCAGCGGACTTTTCTTGATCTGTTTGTCTGTTTGTCTGTTCGCCTGTGGCGTTGGCCTTTCCTTGAATTCTTATTGGTCTATTAGCGTCGCCCCTGTGCGGGGCAGGCACCTACTTTTCTTTGCCTGCTGCAAAGAAAAGTAGGCAAAAGAAAGCAGCTCACACCGCTAATTCTTAAGCGGGTCCCCTAGCTTGGAGGGGATAG
The DNA here is from genome assembly GCF_046030555.1 of Paraburkholderia sediminicola. Classification (GTDB taxonomy): domain Bacteria; phylum Pseudomonadota; class Gammaproteobacteria; order Burkholderiales; family Burkholderiaceae; genus Paraburkholderia; species Paraburkholderia sediminicola_E. The sequence goes on from NZ_JAQQCH010000040.1 coordinate 28,302, forward strand.
TGGCGCATCTGGAATCCGTGCCCTCGCACACTCCGCCTTCGTGGCAAGGCCGTCATACTTCCGGCGGCGCTGCGCGCGCCGAAGCTTACTTCATAGAACCGACCTCCGCGTTCTCGTACTCGCATTTCGCTCACTATCGTGGCTCGCCATCGCCATCGCTTCCGCCTCTGCTTTTGCCCGTGCCTCCGCCATTGCGACTGCGACTGCAGACTCTCAGATTACCTGCTTCTGCTTCTGCTTTTTCCTCTGGAATGGCAATCATGGTTTTCGGCGTGTAGTTTTGCACTTTGATTCGTGTGTGGGGTTCGTTTTTGAACGCTTGGGCGCCTCGCCGAGGCGAAGCCGGTGGCCTCCCACCGCGCCTAAACGAAGCGCAGGTTTCCCGTGTCCCGTGCATACCCATCCGCGACGCACGAAGTGCGGAGTGGGAGCTGATGAGTTCTGTGTCACTAACGCTGAATGTGCGAGGGCACGGATTCCAGATGTGCCACTACCGCAACTGTGCGGGGGACCCGCTTAAGAATTGACGGTGTGAGCCGCTTTCTTTGCTTATCTTTCTTTGCGGCGGCAAAGAAAGTAAGTGCCTGCCCCGCACAGGGGCGAACGCTAATAAACCAATAACAATTCAAGGAAAGGCCAAAGCCGCAGGCGAACAGAAAGGCCAACGCCGCAGGCGAACAGAAAGGCCAACGCCGCAGGCGAACAGACAATCAACCGCCGAACAGGCAAAACAAACCCCACCGCCACCGGCAAACAAAAAACAACCGCCGAACAGGCCAAAACCCAACCCCACTATAATGTCGGCAATTCCGACAAGAGGTGCTTCATGATCATCAAACCGCGCGTGCGTGGCTTCATCTGTGTATCGACCCATCCGACCGGCTGCGAAGCCAACGTCAAGGAACAAATCGAATACGTCAAGGCACGCGGCCCCATCGCCAACGGCCCGAAGAAGGTGCTCGTGATCGGCGCATCCACCGGCTACGGCCTCGCCGCACGCATCAGCGCCGCGTTCGGCTCGGACGCCGCCACACTCGGCGTGTTTTTCGAGCGCGCCGGCAGCGAAACCAAAGCCGGCACGGCAGGCTGGTACAACACCGCCGCCTTCGAGAAATTCGCCGCGGACAAGGGCCTGTACGCAACCAGCATCAACGGCGACGCCTTCTCCGAAGAAGTCAAACAACGCACCATCGAGGTCATCAAGCGCGATCTCGGTCAGGTCGACCTGGTCGTCTACAGTCTCGCCTCGCCCAAACGCACACATCCGAAGACCGGCGAAGTCTTCACCTCGACCCTGAAGCCGGTCGGCAAGGCCGTCAACCTGCGTGGCATCGACACCGACAAGGAAGTCATCAAGGAAACCGTCCTCGAACCCGCCACGCAAGCCGAAATCGATAACACCGTCGCGGTGATGGGCGGCGAAGACTGGCAAATGTGGATCGACGCCCTTCTCGACGCCGGCGTGCTCGCCGACGGCGCGAAGACGACCGCGTTCACCTATCTCGGCGAAAAAATCACGCACGACATCTACTGGAACGGCTCGATCGGCGCAGCCAAAAAAGATCTCGATCAGAAGGTGCTCGGCATCCGCGAAAAACTCGCGGCCAAGGGCGGCGATGCACGCGTCTCGGTGCTCAAGGCGGTCGTGACGCAAGCAAGCTCCGCGATCCCGATGATGCCCCTGTACCTGTCGCTGCTCTTCAAGGTCATGAAGGAAAAAGGCACGCACGAAGGCTGTATCGAGCAGGTCTACGGGCTCTACAAAGACAGCATGTACGGCGCGACGCCGCATGTCGATGAAGAAGGCCGTCTGCGCGCCGACTACAAGGAACTCGATCCGGAAGTGCAAGCCCGAGTCCAGGCACTCTGGACTCAGGTGACCAACGACAATCTCTACGAACTCACCGACTTCAGCGGCTACAAGACCGACTTCCTGCGACTCTTCGGATTCGAGATCGCCGGCGTGGATTATGAAGCCGACGTCAATCCGGATGTGCAGATTCCCGGGCTCGTGCAGATCTGATGCTTGCTGGCAGGGGCCTTCGCGGCCCCTGCACGTTGTCTGTTTGCGGATCATCGGCAGCCCATCGCGGGCTGAACACACACGACATACACGACATACACGAAGGCTAGCGCGCGATGACGTTCGAGGCGGGCGAAGCGGCGATGTGGCGGCTGGTACAGCGTTATACAGGTCGAGTGGGATACCGGCGCGGCGTAAAGTCCGAAGGACTTTCAGCAAACCCGCCGGTTATCGATTGCTCCGGGTGGACCGCCCTGCTTCTGACCCATGCGCTGCACGCCGAAAACGAAACGGCTTCCCGCACGATATTTGCCGTTGACGACATAGAAGCGCTGCACACGTGGTCCGATCGGATCGTTCACGAGATCGAACACCGCACAGGATTTATTCTTCAGGGGGCCGGGATCACGGCCCACACCCTCCCGCGCCGCGCTACCATCGGCTTGAAGATGGGGGAGCCCGCATGGGCCATCAACCATCCCCGGCCACGCGGCATCACACACATCGTTCAGGTCGTCCGCCGCCCGGAGGATGACGCGCCGTTCGTTTCCGAATCCTTCGGCGGTTCGGTGGCGCCGGGAATAAGTCTCACGCCGCTGGCGGAATGGCTTGCGCGCTGGCAATCCCACATTCTCGCGAACGAAGCGTGGGCGGTGGACGCGTTTCGGCTGGCGTCATAGCCGAACGCATCAGGCGTGTTTATCCGTGTTGCGAACCGGCGCGTTTCAGCTGGACCGCTATCAGTCTGTGCGTTAAGCCACACATTGATCGATGCAATCGGTGTAGCGTCGGCCGACGGACCGTAGCCTCGTCGTCCGAAAGCCAGTCGTTGCTAACAACGCGGAGACACTCGATGAAATCCCTGCTCATACTTGCCATCACGATGCTGCCCGCTTTTGCGGCGATCGCACAGGCCACCGGTTCAACGGCGTTTCCCGACGATGCCGCAGCGGCATCGGCCTCCGACATTCAGCAGCGCTTAGCCGGCAAGACCTTCAACATCAAACTCGCCGATGGCAGCCTTTGGCACGTCCAATACAGCCCGGATGGCGCATACGACTTCAGCACCAACAAAGGCTTCACTGACAAAGGCGAATGGAAAGCGGAAGACGGCAAGGTGTGCAGCAAAGGCCACAAGATCGGCAGTTCCTGCAACGAAATTCGCACGAAAGGCGACGCGCTCTTTCTGAAGCGCGATAACGGCGAGGTGGTCGAGTTCGTCGAGCAGCATTGAACCGTTTTGAACCGCCGGACTGCTGACGCCGGTCACAAGACAGCGTCGGCTAAGCGCCGCTCTGGTGCTTTCGTATCAGCAGGGAAATGCCGCCTCAAGCGTGCGCAGAATGGCGAGTCCGATTGGGAAATCGTCGGAAAGGCCCGGATGGTTGGTGAAAAACTGATCGAGTAGCGGATAGACGTTCTGGTTGCCGATTGCAAGGTTTTGCGGCGGGCAGAACAGCGGCGGCCGCTTCTTCGACACCAGATCCCCGTTCGCCCATCCCAGCGCATTGATCGTGCCGGTGATGTAAGCCGCGTAGACCGAGTTGTTGTCGGTATGCGCCCAGAGCTTGTATTGCGAGGCCGTCATTTCGGCGCTTGCATTGAGAGTGAAACAGGCCGTAAGCAAAGCCACTGCAAAATTCGATACCCGCATCTTTGAACCTTCAATCTGTGTCGCAAAAGCGGCCATTGTAGGCGAGTCGGGTCGCGGTGCGCAGAAGCGTTCAGTGCTCAGGATTCCGTAAGCATTTCGCGGGTATTTTTGTAAGCCTTCGCGGGCGAAAAAACGGCGTGATGCCGGAGTAGCCGGCGCGGCCGGATAGCGTCACGAACGCGCGGTTTAAGGCGTACCGTTGCGGCAGTACTCGAGGTAACCCGGACGCATCGCAAGGCGTGCCATGTAAGCCGTCAGCGCTGGAAAACCGGCGTGCTGCAATGGCGTTTCGAGCCAGCGGTTAATCGAAAGCGCGATCGGAATATCCGCAAGTGAAAACGATGACCCGGCGACGAAGGCCCCGGTCGTCTCCAGTTGCCTGTCGACGATTGCAATATGCCTTGCCCAGTTCGCGCACGACAGGTCGATCTGTTGACGGTCCTGATGAGCCGGTGAATGCCGGACCAGCGCCAGAAACGCGTAGCTCCATGCCCGGTTGAGTTCGCTCGCCTGCCAGTCGATCCATTGATCGCACTTCGCACGTTCGCGAGGGTCGAGCGGATAGAGAGACTCACCGTCATAGCGGCCCGCCAGATATCGGATGATCGAGTTGGACTCCCACAGCACAAACTCGCCGTCCCTGATCACCGGAACCATGGCGTTGGGGTTCAAAGCGACGAATTCGGGCACGTCGGTCGCCCTGAATCCGGCCCCCCAGTCCTCCCGTTCAAACGGCAGGCCGAGCTCGGCGCATGCCCACAATACTTTGCGAACGTTGATGGATGACGCTTTGCCTAATATCTGAAGCATGGGATCGTGGCCGCTCGTTCGGTCGTTATGGATAACTTCATTCACCGGAATCCGGCTCGAATCGTAGCGTATCCATGACTCGCCAAAGCAGACAGATACACTTCGCGCCTGCCCAGCTGGGCCAGCGCTATAAACGCGCCGTGCATCGCCTCCCTGCCGGCCGGCCGAACTGGTGCTCTTGACCCGGCTGCTGGCGCAACGGGGTATCGAGCAGGAAAAGGTCGGCAAGGCACCCTGAAGGCGGTCCTCACCCTACCTAGATTTGATCAAATTTCCCAAAAGTAAAATTCCGTGCGATGATTTGATCAAATCCCATCATGCAAAACGTCCGCTTTCCCGACCCGGCAGCGCGTCGCGCCGTCTTCATCAACCGACTGGAGTCAACCTTGCAAAGCGACCTACGCGCCGACCTGCGTGAATTCCTGGAGCATCACCGCATCCATGAAGTGGAATGCGTGATACCGGACATGACGGGCGTCGCGCGCGGCAAGATCGTGCCGAAGAACCTGTTTCTCTCGGAAGGCAAGATGCACATGTCGAATGCGCTGCTGATGATCACCGTCAACGGCGAGTTCGCGAATTTCGAGCGCTTTGTGGGCCCAAGCGATCCCGACATGGTCTGCATCCCCGATCCGAACACGGTACGGCTCGTGCCGTGGGCCATCGAACAGGTCGCGGTGGTGATTCACGATTGCGTTGGACTCGACGGGCAGCCGATTGGCATTTCGCCACGCGCGGTGTTGCGCCGTGTGCTGAAGCTCTATGAGGACAAAGGCTGGCGCCCTGTGGTCGCGCCGGAGATGGAGTTCTACCTGATCGCGCAGAACAAGAATCCGCATGAACCGCTGCGCCCGCCGCTCGGCCGCGCGGGGCGTCACGAAGCCGGCCGCCAGTCGTTCTCGATCGACGCCGTCAACGAAGTCGATCCGTTCTTCCAGGACCTGTCGCGCTTCTGCGAGACCACGCATCTTGGCGTCGAAACGCTCGTGCACGAAGTCGGCGCGGGGCAGATGGAGATCAACTTTTCGCATGGCGACGCGCTCGATCTCGCCGACCGCGTGTTCCTGTTCAAACGCGCGGTGCGCGAAACCGCCTTCCGTCATGGCATTTTCGCGACTTTCATGGCCAAGCCGATGGAGCACGAGCCCGGCAGCGCGATGCATATTCACCAGAGCATCGTCGATAGCAAAACTGGCGAGAACATCTTTTCGCTGCCAGACGGATCCGCGAGCCCGCTGTTTTTCAACTATATCGGCGGCTTGCAGAAGTACATGCCGCAAGCCATGCCGATGTTCGCGCCCTACGTGAATTCCTACCGGCGCCTGTCGCGCTTCACCGCCGCGCCGATCAACGTGCGCTGGGGGTACGACAACCGCACCTGCGGTATCCGCGTGCCGAATTCCGGGCCGGACGGACGGCGGCTCGAAAACCGCGTGCCAGGGGTCGACGTCAATCCGTATCTGGCGATGGCGGCCACCCTCGCCTGCGGCTATCTCGGCATGGTAGAGCAGCAGCAGGCGTCAGCGCCGATGATCGAAAGTGCCTACGACCTCGAATACGAACTGCCGCGCGGTCTCGAAGATGCGCTCAAGGCGCTCCTGAAGTGCACCGAACTCGCGGATGTACTCGGCGACAAGTTCGTTCAGGCCTATTGCGCGGTAAAGGAGGCGGAGTTCGAGACCTTCTCGCAAGGCATTACCGCGTGGGAACGCGAGCATCTGCAACTGCTCGTCTGAGCGCGGGCGGTTTATGGAAATATCAGCGGAGAAGCCGGATTTGACTACCCGTCATGGCATCAACTGGGCGCGTGCGCAGACGCTTGTCGAACGCGAACGCAGCGCGTTTGCAGAGGCCATGCCGACATCGCGCGCGCTCTCCGAACGCGCCGCGCGCCATCTGTTGTTCGGCGTACCGCTGCACTGGATGAACGACTGGTCCACGCCCTTCTCGCTTTATGTCGATCAGGCCCGCGGCGCTTCGTTTACCGACGTGGACGGTCATCGCTACGCGGACTTCTGCCTTGGCGACACGGGCGCGATGTTCGGCCACTCGCCCGCCCCCGTGGCCCGCGCGCTGGCTACCCAGGCTGAACGCGGACTGACGACCATGCTGCCCGGCGAGGACGCCGCGTGGGTCGGCGAAGAACTCGCGCGCCGCTTCGGGCTGCCCTACTGGCAGTTCGCGATGACGGCGAGCGACGCCAACCGCTTTGCGTTGCGCTGGGCGCGCGCGGCGACCGGACGCCGGCAGATCGTGATCTTCAACGGCTGCTATCACGGCACCGTGGACGACGTGTTCGTCGATCTCGTCGACGGCAAGCCGCAACAGCGCGACAGCCTGATCGGCCAGGTGCACGACCTGCTCGGCACCACGCGAGTGATCGAATTCAACGACCTGGCCGCGCTGGAAAACGCGCTGAAAGACGGCGACGTCGCCTGTGTGCTGGCCGAACCCGCGATGACCAACATCGGCATGGTGCTGCCCGAACCGGGCTACTGGCGGCAAGCGCAGGCGCTGATGCGCCGCTACGGCACGCTGCTCGCCATCGATGAAACCCACACCATCAGTTGCGGACCGGGTGGTTATTCAACGGCGTACGGCCTCGAACCCGACCTGTTCATCCTCGGCAAACCGGTGGGCGGCGGCTTTCCGTGCGCGGTGTACGGTTTCAGCGCCGAACTGGCAGCCCGCGCGCAGCACGCCAAGCGCAGCGCACCGCCCGGCCACTCCGGCATCGGCACGACGCTCACCGCGAACATGCTGGCGATGAGCGCGATCCGCGCGACGCTCGCCGAGGTGATGACCGATGCCGCCTACGATCACATGTTCGCGCTCGCCGAGCGAATCGAGGCCGGCCTGAAAAGTGCGATCGCGCGCCACGGCCTCGCGTGGTGCGTGACGCGCGTCGGCGCCCGCACCGAATTCCAGTTCACGCTGACACCGCCGCGCAACGGCGCCGAAGCCGGCCGTCAGCTCGACCCGGAACTGGAGCATGTCGTGCATCTGTACCTGCTCAATCGCGGCGTGCTGATCACGCCGTTTCACAACATGATCCTGGTGTGCCCCGACACATCGGCGGCGGACGTCGACAGACTGGTTTCCACGTTCGACGCCTGCCTTGCCGAACTGACGAACTGACGAATTAAGCTGAGCGCATTCAGATCGTGGTTTGACCGAGCACGGCCGGCGCCAGGTCGTCGGCCTTTTTTGCAGCCTCTCTTGCAGCCTTTTTCGGCCCAGCACCGAGCTTTATGAAAACTTCGCGCCACCACACGCTGCAGGACCAGACTTACGAAACGCTGCGGCAATGGCTGACAATCGGGCGCTTCGTGCCGGGCGAGCGCATCAAGATCCGTCACGTCGCCGCCGAACTCGGGGTGGGCGAGATGCCGGTGCGCTCCGCCTTGCAGCGCCTCGCGGCCGAATCGGCGCTGGTGAACGTGCCCAATTGCGGCGTGACCGTGCCACGCCTGTCGAAAGAACAATTCGACGATGTGCTGCGCGTGCGCCTGATTCTCGAGGGCCAGGCCGCCGAACTGGGCGTGCCGCATCTGGGCGCGCGCGATCTGGAAACGCTGGACACACTGAACGAGGAGATGGCGCGGGCGCTGCGCACCACTAACGCCAAGGACTATCTCGACGCCAACGAGGCATTCCATCTGATTCTGTACCGCGCGGCCGGCTCACCGCTTCTGCTCGAGTTGATCGAAACAGTCTGGCTGCAGGTCGGGCCGATTTCGAATCTGTTGTTTGGCGATGCACAGTTTGCCAGCACGCTCAACGATGCGCACGACGACTTGCTGAGCGCCGCAAAGGCGCGCGACGCGGCCGGCGTGCGACGCGCGATTGAGGACGATCTGAATCATGCGGCGAGTTGTTTGCGTGCGCAGTGTTTGTAGCGGCTGGGCTGGACCTAGGCTTGGGGTCCAGTTTCGGGGGGCTCTTTGGAGTCTCAAGCTCAGCGCATCAGACTTGGGGGATTGAGGTTTAGGCTCAGCGTCTCCTCCCCGCATCACGCTTTCAGCGTAGCCTGCTCAAGAATCATGTCGTAAAGCGCCTGCGCCGCCGGTGAAAGTTGAGCGGTCTTGCGCGCCACGAGGACGAGCGTGCGCGAAACCACCGGATGCGTGAGCTCGACGGTGCGAACCGTCGGATACGCGCCCTTCTGAATGGCGAGCGCCGGCACGACGGCCGCGCCCACCCCTTGAGCGACCAACCCGACAGCGGTCGAACTGCGTTGCACTTCATAAAAGGAACGCAGCGCCAGCGCACTCTTTTCCAGTGCGACATCGAGCAACGCGCGATTGCCGCTGACCTCCCCGGCAAAGATCAGCGGATACGGTTGCAATTGCTGCCACGCAATGCGCCGCCGTTTTGCCAAAGGATGATCTTCATGGCAAATCAGCACGTAGCGATCTTCCGTCAACGGCACGCTGGCGAGATCCGGATGACGCTCGCCGGCGATATTGATGCCGAACTCCACCTCCCGGCGCAGCACAGCCTCCTCCACCGCAGACGACGCGTGATCGAGAATCTTGATGCGGTTATGCGGATAACGCGCGGCATACGCCTGCAGAATGCGCGGCAGATACTGCACGCCCACCGTCGGCACGCAGGCGATCGATACGTCGCCCCGGCGGGCCACGCCCGTCTCACGAATCTCCACCAGCGCATCGGCAAGCTCGCCCAACAAACGGCGCGCCTGCGGCAGAAAACTGCGGCCGATTTCGGTAAGCGCCATGGAGCGCGTCGTCCGTTCAATCAGCGTGACGCCGAGAAACGTTTCCAGCTTGCGCAGACGTTGCGTAATGGCCGTCTGCGTGACGTGCAGAGAATCCGCGGCGCCTTGAAAGCTGCCCCGGTCGGCAATCGCGACAAACGCCTGTACGCCGAGCGTGTCGATTTTCATTAGAAAAATGAAGGAATCGGAATGATAAATTCATTTTACTCCACCCTCGACCCCGCACAGAATAAGCGGATTGGATCGGTTTGACACCGCACACTGGGCGCGGATGTCAGCGAGAACCGGCCCGGCAATCAAGGCAAAGGACCGTGACATGACTTCATCGACAAATTGGTATGCGAAACAGTATGTGATGTTCGAAAACGAGCGCACCCGTCCGGTCAGGGATCTGCTGGCGGCGGTCCCGGTAACTGACGTGCGGGTGGCGGTCGACATCGGCTGCGGCCCCGGCAATTCCACCGAGGCGCTGGCGGCGCGCCTGCCCGGCGCGGCAGTCAGCGGTCTGGACAGTTCCGCCGACATGATCGCGGCGGCCCGCAAACGCCTGCCACACTTCCAGTTCGAGGTGAGCGACATTGCAACATGGGATGCCGCAGGCCCCTACGACCTGATCCTCGCCAATGCCGTGCTGCAGTGGGTGCCGGATCACGAGCAGCTATTTCCGTCGCTGGTGAAGAAACTTGCGCCGGGCGGCAATCTCGCCGTGCAAATGCCGGACAACCTCGACGAACCCGCGCACCGTCTGTTGCGCGAAATCGCGGCGGACGGCCCGTGGGCAAACAAACTCAAGGGCGTGGAGCGCACCATGCGCTATGGCGCCGACTGGTACTACGCGTTGCTCAAACCGCTGTGCGCGCGGGTCGACGTGTGGCGTACCGTCTACTATCACCCGCTCGCCGGCGGCGCGGACGCGGTAGTCGAATGGTTCAAGGGCAGCGCGCTCAGACCGTTCCTGGACGAACTTGACGACAGCGAGGAAGGCCCCTTCCTGGAGCGCTACCGGGGTGAGATCGCGCGGGCGTATCCGGCTCTCGCAGACGGCACCGTGCTGTTGCCCTTTCCGCGCCTCTTTATCGTTGCTACGCGCTAGTGCGGCGGCGCCGGCCCGGCCGCCGCGTGGTATTTGTGGCGCCCGCGTGGCCAGGGTCAGTCAGGAATTGCCGCTCGTGAATACTGCGTGATATTGTGTAACAGAAGCGGAGGACGGCTTGCCGTCCTGACCGGAACGCAAATTACAGCAGCGAGCGTCGCCATGAGTGATGTACGCCATCATCTGAGTCCACGTGACCGTTTGGAGCTGTTGTGCTGGCTCACATGCGGGTCCCTTGGCGCTTATTACCTGAATGAGGACTGGCCCGACGCGGCGTTTCAGGTGCAGGCCGCCCATAAGTGGCTCGACCTCCGGTCGCGGGAAGCAGACTGGTTGAGTATCGCCAGACTGTCGGCAACCGCACTGGAGATTGCGCGGCGGCACGCGAATTTTGTCGATGCCGACTGGGCGCGGGACGCTGTCGAGGAGATTCTCGATACCGACGAGCTTGACCCTCAAGCGCGGCTGGTGAAGCAGGTACTGGCGGATTGCCAGAGCGCGCTTGCGGACAAACGCGTGGCGGATTAGCGTTTTCCCGCGTGGCACGTTGAGTGATTCGCCATATGGCGCTGGCTGCGTTGATCTGTATGCCAGCGCCGCGCGGGCAGATCAGAAATTGTGCCGCACGCCAACGATCACGGAGAGTTGTTTATCCGTATCCGAATTGACGATATTCGGAATCTGCGCCAGATTCTCCGTTTGCCCCGTCGACGGATTGATCCCCAGTCCCGCACCGGAAGATTTCTGCCCGATCGCCACCGCATAGACCGCCGTCCGCTTCGACAGGCTGTACACCGCACCCAGATTGATCTGATGCACGCGCGTCGAAGCTCCGCCGCTCGGCTTGGCGTCGTTGAAGATATACGCCAGACCCAACTGCAAATCAGGCGCGAGCATATAGGTCGTGTTCAGTTCGGCAATGTCGAATGAAATATCGGCCCCGGCAGGGTTCGCCACGCTTGCGAAATACTGGCTCTGCGACAGACGCGTATGCGTATAGCTCACTGCCACGCTCGCCTTGCCGAACGCATACGAGCCCCCTGCTCCGAAAATCCTCACCTTGCTCGCCTGCTGCAGCAGACAATACGACGCGCCGGCATTCGCGCAGCTGAAATCGCCGATATATCCTGCAGTACCGCCTAAGGCCGCCTGCAACGGCTGATTCAACTCAAGATACCCCGCGCTCAACGACAGGGGCCCCTGTGCGTAATTCGCCGCCAGCGCCCAGCCCTTGTTCTGCGAAAAATTCCCCGCGACGCCACCCAGGCTGAACAGGCCGCCAACCGTCAAACCGCCGAAGCTCGGGCTGATGTACTTGATCGAGTTGTTGAAGTTGAACGCTTCGTTGAGGTTGTCGACGTCGCCGAAATGCGAGCCGTACAACGTCGCCCAGTTATTGCTCGATGCATAGGCGCCCATGTAGTCGGAAAACGGATCGTATTGACGGCCGAATGTCAGTGCTCCGTACGTGCCGTTGTTCAAACCGACCCATGCGTTGCGGTTGAATAGCGTATTCGATTGCACCATCGCGCCGTTGCCGATCAGAAAGCTATTCTCCAACGTGAAGTTTACCGTGGTGCCGCCCCCGATATCCTCGGTGCCCATCAAGCCCCACCGCGAAGGCACCAGGTTGCCGCCCGCCAGTTGGTAATTCGCGTGGCCGTTGGTGCTGCCGTCGGCGAGCGTTGTCTGCTGGTTGGTCGTGTAGACGACGCCGGCGTCGACCGTGCCATAGAGCGTCACCGAAGATTGCGCATGCGCGCCCATCGCGAGGCCGCACGCGGCCAGCGCAAGCGCCGAGCGCTTGACGAATTTGTGTGCCATATTTTTTGTCGAAAGTTGAGTGGTGAAATCAGCGAGAACCAGCAGGACGACCCGGCCGAACCCGCCGAACCAGACGAACGACAGCGCTCCGCTGCCGCTCGGGAATGAACGGCAGCAGTCGATCGTTAGAACGTGACGAGACGGGGCGCGCGCTGAGTGCCTTGCGCGCTGTTCGATTACTGCCCGAAGCGCGCGTAGATGTCTGGCCGCTTCTTACGCAAGATGAAACCGGCCACGACGCCGAAGAGCGCCACCGCGAATACGATCCAGGGGAAAGACCTGACGATCGGGCTGTCGGAGCCGCTGAGCGCATCGAGATTGCGCACCAGAATCACGCCGATATACAGCAGGCCGATGCCGCCCACCAGGGGCGCGAGAAACGAGTGCCATACGCGTGTGTCCTTGCGCGTCTTGCGGAAGAACGCGATGACGGAAAAACTCGTCACCGCTTGCAGCATCACGATACCGATCGTGCCGAGCGCCGAACTCCAGCTGAAAACGATGTTGAACGCATCGCTGCCCGCCGCGATGAAGAGCCCGAGCAGGACGCACACGGAGAACGTCTGCAGATAGCTAGCCACATACGGCGAACGGTATTTTTCGTGCACCCGGTTGAGCGCTTGCGGCAGGATGCCCTCCAGGCTCAGCGCGTGGATATAGCGCACCAGCGTGTTATGAAATGACAGCAGACTCGCAAAGATACTGCTGAGCAGCAGGAAGCTCATCACCGTCGTTACCGCACCGCCCAGGTACTTGCCGGATTGAATGAACCAGAAATCGCCCGGCTGTTTCGTCGCGACCGCGACCACGTCGTTCAGTCCGTACGCGCAAACAATCGTCCACGTAACGAAGGCGAAGAACACGAGAATCAGTATCACCGAGACATACGTCGCGCGCGGCACGGTCACCTTCGGGTCCCGGCATTCCTTGCCGTAAATCGCCGTCGCTTCGAAACCGATAAACGACGCGAAGGCGAACATCACGGCAATGCCGAGGTGGCCGCTGAACACGTGCTCCGGTGTGAACGGCGCGAGCGTGAGGCCGTTCGGGCCACCGCCATGCACGACGATCGCAATGGCAAGCAGCAGCAGAATGCCCAGTTCGAGACACATCAGCACGCCGAGTAGCCGGCTATTCAGATCGATACCGCGGATGCCAGTGAATTGCACCACTGCCACGCAGATCAGCGAATAGCCGTACCAGGGCATTGCGGTATGCAGGAGTGGAGAAAGAATCACCGTGCAGAAGAATCCAAACAACCCATACAGCGCGATCTGGATGAAGGTGTACGACATCAGCGCGACGAGTGCGCCGGCCATGCCCAACGGCCGTCCGAGTCCGGCCGTGATGTACGCGTAGAACGCACCGGCGCGCACCACGTGCCGGCTCATTGACGCAAAACCCACGCTGAAAATCAGCAGCACGATGCCGGCAATCACGAACGCGCCCGGAATGCCTGCGCCATTGCCCAGGCTGATCGCGGGCGGCACCGCGCCGAGCATCCCCGTCAGCGGTGCGGCTGCGGAAATCACAAGGAACACGATCTGCCACAAGCCTAGCGTATTGCCCTTCAGTTTCACGGGGTTCTCCGCGTCGATCAAACGGGTCGGAGAATAGGGTTCATTCATCGCTGCCTCTATTTTGTTGGCTAGTCTGGAACTCGCCTGAACCCTGGAAATGCTGGTCAAGGCGCTCGGTCGACCGACGTTCGATGATTCGGTGTGAGCGCATGGTAGGTAGCTAAAAAATAAAACGACTTCGCGAATTGCGCCAAATTTTCGATAATTTGCGCCAATGCTCGTGAGCGTGTCAGGCACTACGGTTCGCAGCGAATACTTAGGAACCTGAAGCTTTTTCGTGTGACGATTGCGCTTTCGCGTGCTTTCAGAATGACAACAATCGCATCACCCCCTTTTATTGTTTTTTCCAGTTGCGCGTGGCGCGCCACAGCACGGTTGCGTCGGCATAACCTACGGCGCGAGCGATCTCCGCATTGGTGAGCCCGTCATGTTCAAGCAGTCCTTCCACACTACGCTGCCGCTCTTCGCGCACGATCTGCCGCACGGAAGTCCCTGCCTCGGCCAGATGCCGTTGCAGCGAGCGATGCGAGAGACCGAGATCCTTCGCGATGTCGGCGACGATCAGCTTTTCGTGCGCTAGCCGCCGCATCACCAGATCGCGCACCTGTTCAACGATGCTGTGGGGCACCGCGTCGCGCGCAATCAGGTCGGTCGCATGGCGCTCCATCATGCGCGCCATCTGCGTGTCTGCGCTCTTGAGCGGCGCATCAAGATCTTGCGGACGCAGAATCACACCATTGAAAGGCTGATGAAAGCGCACCGGTGCGCGGAAATTACGCGCATAGGGTTTGAGGTCGGCAGGCGCGGCGTGTTCGAAATGCACTTCGACCGGATTCCATGCCGCGCCGCGCACGAGCCGGATCATATGGCACATCGTCGAAAGGCTGTATTGCGCGTCCTGCTGGCGCGGCCAGATTTGCGGATTGGCGATCTGATAGGTCCAGACCGGCCATTCGCCATCGCGCAGCAACTCGCAGCTGGTGGTGTTCTGCCACGACGCGAGCGCGAGCGAAAACTTGCGTATCGCCGCATTCAAGGTCGGTGACGAGAGAAACACGAGCCCCACCGGCCCAAGCTCCGTTACTTGCAATTCACTACCGAGACGCAAGCCGAGCGAGGGTTCTGCGAGTACTTCAGCCGCACGCTCGAATGCCGCCACATAACGCGTGAGCGGCAGGATTTCATACGGATTCGACAGGAGCTTGCGGCTCATGCCGAACGCTTCAAGCAGGGCGTCGCAATTGGCGCCTGATGCATCGAGTGCGCGCACAACCGGTCCCATTACCGCGCCGCGGATCATCGGGAAACTGCCGTTGAGCGTGACTTTTTTCATGCAGAGCGTCTCCTCTCAAGTCTTCGCTAATGTACTGCCGTGTCATTGAACCTGGCGCACTTTATCGTTCATTTGGCGCGATAAGCAAGCGCGAAAATAATATTGGGTTCCTACGATTGGCCATCGACTCAGCGTTCGCCGCGCTTCATTCAGCATCGCCGGCACGCAGTCTGGTCCAGCACACTCCTTACGGGAACCCTATGAACACGAATGCCACGAAAGCCGCTCACGCCCCCGTTCATCCGCTCGATCCGCTGAGTCCGGACGAAATGCAGCTTGCCTGCGATCTCGTGAAGGCCGCCGAAAACCTCGACGCGCAGGTCCGCTTTCCGATGGTCGAATTGCGTGAGCCGCCGAAGGCTGAAGTGCTCGCATTCAAGTCCGGCGAATATTTTTCGCGCACGGCGTTCGTACTGGCAATCGACCGCACGAATGGGACGACCACTGAATTCAATGTGGATCTGAGAGAGAAGAGAGTCGCCTCGCGCAACGTGCTGCCGTTCGATCAGGCGCCTTACGGCCAACCGCCGATCATGATCGAAGATTTCATGAACGCCGAGCAGATCGTCAAGGGCGACGACGCCTGGCGCGTTGCCGTGATGAAACGCGGTCTGACCGAGAAGGATCTGGAGCGCGTCCAGGTCGATCCGTTTTCCGCCGGCTGCTTCGACCGGGAGAACGAGAATGGCCGGCGCCTTGTGCGTTGCGTGAGTTACTACCGCGAAACCGTGACCGACAACGGCTACGCGCATCCGATCGAGGGCGTGGTGGCGGTAGTCGATCTGCTCGAGAAGAAAGTGATCGAGCTGGTGGACGACGGCCGCATCATCCCGATTCCGCGTGCGAAGCACAACTACGACACGCCGAGCCTCGGCGAGCCACGCAACACGCTCAAACCGCTGTCGATCAGTCAACCCGAGGGCCCAAGCTTCAAGATCGACGGCTGGCATGTGAGCTGGCAGAACTGGAACTTCCGGGTCGGCTTCACGCCGCGCGAAGGGCTGGTGCTGCATCAACTGTCATGGGACGACGGCAAGAACACGCGGCCGATCATCTACCGTGCGAGTGTGACGGAGATGTGCGTGCCCTACTCCGATCCGAGCACGAATCACTACTGGAAAAGCGCATTCGATGCCGGCGAATACGGCCTTGGCAAACTGGCGAATCAACTTGAACTCGGTTGCGATTGTCTCGGCACGATTCGCTATTTCGACATCCCGTCAGCCGACGATTTCGGCAATGCGTTCCTGATGAAGAACGCCGTGTGCATGCACGAAGAAGACTACGGCACCCTGTGGAAGCACTATGAATTCCGTACCGGCGTCTTCGAAATGCGCCGGTCGCGACGCCTTGTGATCTCGTTTTTCGCGACGGTGGGCAACTACGACTACGGTTTCTACTGGTACCTGTATCAGGACGGCACGATTCAACTCGAATGCAAGCTGACTGGCATCGTACAAACGTCGGCGGTGGCCCACGGCGACACGTATCCGTGGGGCGGCATGATCACCGAGAATCTCGGTGGCCCGACCCACCAGCATTTCTTTAATGCACGGATGCACATGATGGTGGACGGCGAACGCAACACCGTCAGCGAGCACGAATTCGTACCGCGTCCGATGGGCGAAACGAATCCGTACGGCAACGTCTTCGACACCACCAGGCGCGTGTTCAAGACGGAGGGCGAAGCCGCGCGCCTTGCGAACGGTGGCACGGGACGCTACTGGAAGGTGACCAACCCGAACGTGAAGAACGCTGTCGGTGCGAATCCGGGCTACAAGCTGATCGTCAACGACTCCCCGCTGATGCTGGCCGACGAGCGCTCGAAGGTCCGCCAACGCGGCGGCTTTGCGACACGTCACGTGTGGGTCACACCATTCGACTCCGCCGAGCGCTACGCGAGCGGCGACTATCCGAACCAGCATGCGGGTGGTGATGGTTTGCCGCGCTACATCGAGGCGAACCGCAACATCGAGAATGAAGACATCGTCTTGTGGCACAGCTTCGGTCACACGCACGTGTGCAAACCCGAGGACTTCCCGGTGATGCCGGTGGAATACGCCGGCTTCATGCTCAAGCCGAACAACTTCTTCTCCGCCAACCCGACGATGGACTTGCCGTCCGAGCGTGATCAGAACAGCGTTGAAGACGGCAAGTCCACGGATCATGGCTGCTGCAAGCGCTGATTCGGCGACGCGCGGCGAACGGCTCGCTGCTGCACGCTTGACCGACGCGACATGCGTGCGTCCCGAGATCGCGTGCAGCGTGGAGCGCCGGCTGACTTCAAGCGAAGGCGGCGTGGCACGCATGCGGAGTGCGGACGTGGGCAGTGCGGTGCACGGGCGGATTGCGTGCGCGAGGGGCATGGCACGCGGGTTAATTGCGAGCACGAGTCGGGCAGCGCGTGTGTCGATGGCAAGCGTGGGCGGTGCGGCACGCGGACTAATAGTGGGCGTGCGTGGCGCCGCGCGCGCTCTAATTGCGAGCGTTAGCGGGACGGCCTGTGTGTTGGTCGTGAGCGGCTCCGCGACCCTGGTGACCCAAGCCGGTCTTAGTCAACGAGCCAACGCGCTGTGGATGAGCGTGTTGGCGTTGGCAACGATGACGATCGTGCCGTTGTTGGTGTCACGCATGTCCAAACCGCACACCACGCTTGCAACGGCGGTGACGCTGATTGCCGCGATGAGTGCAATGGTCGTCGTGCCTGCGTATGTGAGTGGATTGGATCATTCCACCACGATAGCTGAGTTGTTTGTGGCAGCAGGTGGCGCATTGCTGTTGTACGGGCAGCATTTTGCTGGCGTGCCAGCCTTGCCTCCTGCGGACTTCGATCGGAATCAACACGCGAATCAAGACACGGACCAGTCTGCCAAGGTCATCCACGCGATCGGCACGACGGCGCTGCTCGCATTGCTTGCGGGCCTATCGAGCGGCAGTCTCGCGCGTTTCCAGTTGTTTGCGATTTGCGGCATGAGTGGCACACCAGCGGTATGGCAGATCTTGCTTTCGGTGGGTGCCGTTTGCGCGATGGCATTCATCGCCGACCGTTCTGGCGATAGCAACCGAATGTTGATTGTGCTGTACGTGCTACGAGCGGCGTTAATTGGGGTCCTTGCATCCGTGGACAGTCCAACACTGGCACTACTTGCAGGAAAGATATTTCTGATTCTCGACTGTCTGACGATTCCGGCGCTCATGAAACTGCGGAGAAAATCACGCGGCGCATTGAGCACGGGTTGTCCCGGCGCGGCCCACCACATCGGCATGGTGTTGGGAGCGACGTTATCGACAACGCCCTACTTTTTCGGCGACGGATTCATCGTGCTGTATGCGCTAAGCGCGATCACGAACGTGATATGCGCCGGCGCATTAGCAACCAACTGGTTCGAAAGAAAAGCACACCGCGAGCAGCCAAACCACCTCTCCCGCGAGGCAGAGGCAGACTCTTCCGACGAGCACAAAGTGCAAGTCGGGAAGTATGACTCCCTTGTCACGAATGCCGAATGTACGAGAACACAGATTCCAGATGTTCCACTACCGTCTGAGAGCTGCGGGACCCGCTTAGCAGGCGTGGTGTGAGCCGCTTTCTTTTGCCTACTTTTCTTTGCGGCGGCAAAGAAAAGTACGTGCCCCCCGCACAGGGGGAACGCTAATAAACCACAAACAATTCAAGGAAAGGCCAAAACCCAAGGCAAGCAACAGAGCAACAGAGCAACAAAGCAACAACCGAATAGCACCGCCAACATCCCCCCGACGGAGACGAACCATGACCGAACAGAAAATCCAAACAGCGCAGCTACCAAAAACAATGTTCATCAACGGCGAAAAAACCACAAGCGCCGCAGGCAAAACCTTCCCCATCTACAACCCGGCAACAGGAGAACAACTAGCCCACCTCCCAGACGCGTCAGAATCAGACATCGACCACGCGGTCAAAACCTCCAAAGCAGCCTTCGAGTCAGACACCTGGCGCAGAATGCCGCCAACCGCCCGTGAACGCTTGCTACTAAAGCTAGCCGACCTGGTCGAACAACACACCGACGAACTCGCCGCACTAGAAACCCTGAACCAGGGAAAACTAATCGCCTTCTCCAAGATGCTGGAAGTCTCAGGCAGCGTCCAATGGCTGCGCTACATGGCTGGCTGGGCCACCAAAATCGAGGGCACCACCTTCGATCTGTCGATCCCCTTCCCGCCCGGCACCCGCTACAACGCCTCAACAAAGCGCGTCCCGGCGGGCGTCGTCGCCGCAATCGTCCCGTGGAATTTCCCGCTTCTGATGGCAGTATGGAAAATCGCCCCAGCGCTGGCATGCGGCTGCACGGTAGTGCTGAAACCCGCCGAGGAAACGCCGCTGACGGCGATCCGCCTGGCCGAACTGGCCCACGAAGCCGGCTTCCCGCCGGGCGTATTCAACGTCGTCACCGGCCGCGGCGAGACCGCCGGCGCAGCGCTAGTCAAGCATCCCATGGTGAACAAAGTCACCTTCACGGGATCGACCGAAGTGGGCCGCATCATCGGCCGCCAATGCGCTAGCGATCTGAAACGGGCGTCGCTGGAACTGGGTGGCAAGAGCCCGGTGATCGTGCTGGACGATTGTGATCCGAAGAAAGCGATTGAAGGCGCTGCCGGCGCGATTTTCTTCAACCACGGACAGGTCTGCACCGCGGGTTCTCGCCTGTACGTTGCGCGATCGATCTATGACGAAGTCGTACAAGGCATTGCGGCGGTGGCTGACAGCATTGCATTGGGTTCCGGGTTCGATGCAGCGACGCAGATGGGACCGATGGTTTCCGCACGGCACCGCGACAAGGTCATGGGAATGATTGCGCAAGGCAGACAGGAAGGCGGCGAGATCCTGTCGCGTGACGCGGCCGTTGATGCGGATGGCTTCTTTGTCCGCCCGACGGTCATTGCCAATCGCACATGCAAGCCGCTTTCCGTGGTCAGGGAGGAGGTATTCGGGCCGGTGCTGGTGGCAATGCCTTATGACGATATCGACGAGGTCCTGACGCAGGCCAACGCATCGGAATATGGTCTTGGCGCGAGTGTGTGGACGAATCAGCTCGACAAGGCGTTAAGGCTGGTTGACGGCATCGAAGCGGGAACCGTTTGGGTTAACACGCACAACATGGTTGATCCCGCCATGCCATTCGGCGGGTTCAAGGCGTCCGGGATTGGACGCGAACATGGGAAGGCTATCGTTGATTCCTATACTGAAATCAAGTCTGTTTGTATTGCTTATTGACGGGGGTATTGTCTGCGCGGCGCCTGTTTCGTCTGTTTGCCTGCGGCGTTGGCCTTTCCTTGAATTCTTAGTGGTTTATTAGCGTCGCCCCTGTGCGGGGCAGGCACCTACTTTTCTTTGCCTGCTGCAAAGAAAAGTAGGCAAAAGAAAGCAGCTCAAACCGCTAGCTCATAAGCGGGTCTCCCGCACAGTCACGGTAGTGGTGCATCTGGAATCCGTGTCCCCGCACATTCGGCGTGAGTGACAAGGGCGTCATACCTCCGGCGGCGCTGCGCGCGCCGACGCGGTACTTCACTCACGACCCACCGCTTTTTTCGCGCAGCAGTACCTCACAAGGCTGCCTGCCGTGCTCGAATCCACCGGCCTCTCTCGAAGCTGCCTGCCGTATTTGATGCCCACGGCACTTCAAAAGACGGCTTACCATTTTTGCACCCGGCCACGCTTCGTATGCCGCTAACTATGTTGGGTATCGGCGACGATTCTGAGACACTGAGTCCGCTGACGCCGAGGCGAAGTCGAAGCCCCACCGCGGCCAACAGCCCCCTTGGTTTCCCATGCAGACCCATCCGCGACGCACGCAGTGCGGAGTGGGAGCTGACGAGCCCCTCGTCACTCACGTCGAATGTGCGAGGACACGGATTCCAGATGTGCCACTACCGCAACTGTGCGGGGGGCCCA
>NZ_JAQQCH010000041.1:0-45574 GCF_046030555.1 Paraburkholderia sediminicola
GCAAAGAGAAGTAAGTGCCTGCCCCGCACAGGGGCGACGCTAATAAACCAATAACAAAACAAGGAAAGGCCAACGCCGCAGGCGACCAGACAATAAGCGCCGTGCAGGCAACCCCCCCCATCATGCAAACGTATCGACCAACCCCACACTCCGCCGCACGGCAACATTAGCCACAACAGAATCAGAATCCCCCCCGGCGCCGCCGGCAAAACCCCCCGCGCTGCCCCGCGCACCGGACCGCCCTGAATCAGCACTCTGCTGCTGCCCGCCCTGCCGGGCAAACCCATCGCTAACGCTAGCGCTCCCCAGCCCAATCCCATTGGACTCCAACGCCTCGCGAAGCTTCGGCAACGCGGCCTCGACAGCCTCCCGCACCTGCTGGTGCTGCGAAACAAACAACGCATGTGCATGGTTATCGGCAACCTGCAACACAACCTGTAGCGGCCCCAAATCCTTTGGATTCAAAGTCAGCTCGGCGCTCTGCGAATGCGCATTCGACAAAAACACCACCTTCTGACTCAACGCATCTTCCCAGTCACTCGTGCCCACCTGCGGCGATAACGCATTCGCGGCTTCCGCAGCACCGGCGTTGCCCGTCGTTTGCACAGCCGCCGTCGCACTCGCAGCGCCCGCTGCGGCCTGGCTGGCCGCCAGCGCCGCCGTCGCAGCATCGGTTGCACTCTTGAAGGACGCCAGATCGTCAGCCTGCACACCGCCGGCAGCCGTCGCGGTCAACGCGTCAGCCGCGGCCTTCGCCGCCGTCGACGGATCCGCCATGGTCGTGGCCGCAGCCGTCAACGCAGTCTTGCCGGCACTCGATCCCTTGCCGTCGCCAAACAGACCGGCCGCAAGCGTCTTGCCGTCCGCCGATCCGTTCAGCCCCGCGTTCGCGTCAGCAGCCAGACCGCTCGCCGCCGCGCCGCTCGCCAAGGCCTGCGCCGGCACCACGCCCTGGCCGTTCGCCAGGGCGGCCAAGGCCGCTTGCAAAGCGTCCTGCAGCGACTTCGGATCGGTCGCGCCAGTCTTTTTACCCGTGGTGCCGCCTGTCGTGGTGTCCGTGCCGGGCTGTGTGGTTGCCGCGTCCGTCAGTGCCGCGGCAGGATCAGCGCTCGCCGGGTCAGTGGTGTTGTTCGCGTTGGCCTGAGCTTGAGCCTGCGCAGCGGCGGCTGCCGCTGCCGTGTCCGCGGCGGTCTGCGTGGTCGCGGTGCCGGGCTTCGGTGGCGTCGCGTTGCTCTTGTTGGCCGAAGCCTGCTGCGTGTTTGACGACGATGCGGACGACGAAGCCGACGCTGAGGCCGACGACGAGCTGGATGAGGACGCGCTCGTCGATTTGCTGTCGTTCGTGTTGCTGCTCGCGGCATCCGCGCTCTTCGTCGAAGGATCGGGCGGCGGCGGTGCGTCATGCACGCTCGACGACGAAGCAGACGAAGAGGGGGACGGAGCCGGCGGCTTGCTCGCGCTTTGCGCGGCCGCGTTGTTTTGCAGGTCGATGCTCTGCTGCAGGGTTTGCGAGAACGGTTTGGCGTTCGCCGCAGCGGCCATGGCCGCGTTGGTGGACGTGCTGCTGGCAGAGCCGAGCAGTGAACCGACCTGTGAAAGAAGCGACATAGGGAATCCTGTCAATCCGTCAAACGGGGTGTTCGGTCAATCGAGACGACGCTCGGGCGCGTTAGACGCCCTCGGCGCGCATCCTCAGAATGCGGGCGGCGTGTTCGTCGGAATCGCGCTGGTCGCGCCGCGCCACGACTTTCGCTTCGGCAGCTTCGCCGCGCGCCTGCAGCACTTCATACGAGCCGAGCTTCTGCTTCTGACGCTGCCAGTCGGGCTTGGCGGCCTCGACGCGCGCATTCGCCGTCACCAGCAGGTTGCGCTGCTGTTCGATGGCGGCGTCGAGTGTGTCGATGAATGCCTGGAAATTGCGCATATTGCCGGCGGGCATGCCCGTTTGGGCGGTCGCCGTGAAGCGCGCGTGATATTCGTCGCGGTATTGCACAAGCGCGTTCAGCTGAGCCTCGACGTCGTTGCGCTCGCGCTGGGCGCGGCCCAGGCGTTGCGCGGCGGCGTCCACATCATCCTGGGCGAGGCCGATGAGGGTCTTGATCGGAAAGTGTTTCGCCATCGTCAGGCTCCTTGGGCAAACAGCGCGTCCAGCATCTCGAGACTCGGTTCAAAGTTCGCGCACTCGCGAAAACCCTGCTGCAAAAACGCTTCCATTCGCGGATACAGCGCAATCGCACGGTCGAGCAGCGCGTCGCGCCCGCTCGAATAGGCGCCGACATTGATCAGATCGCGGTTGCGCTGATAGCGCGACAGCATCTGCTTGAACATACGCGTCTTCTCGAGATGGTTATCGTCGATCAGCGCGGTCATTGCCCGGCTAATCGACGCTTCGATGTCGATCGCGGGATAGTGACCGGCCTCGGCGAGCGAGCGCGACAGCACGATGTGGCCGTCGAGAATCGCCCGCGCGGAGTCGGCGATCGGGTCCTGCTGGTCGTCGCCTTCGGTCAGCACGGTGTAGAACGCGGTGATCGAACCGCCGCCCGCCGGGCCGTTGCCGGTCCGTTCGACGAGCGCCGGCAGTTTGGCGAACACCGAAGGCGGATAGCCTTTGGTGGCGGGCGGCTCGCCCACGGCCAGCGCGATTTCGCGCTGCGCCATCGCGTAACGGGTCAGCGAATCCATCAGCAGCAGCACGTGCTTGCCCTGATCGCGGAAATATTCGGCGAGCGAGGTCGAGTACGACGCGGCCTGCATCCGCAAGAGCGGCGAGACGTCGGCTGGCGCGGCGATGACGACCGAGCGCGCGAGGCCCTCCTCGCCGAGAATCTGTTCGATGAATTCCTTCACTTCGCGGCCGCGTTCGCCGATCAGGCCGATCACGATCACCTCGGCGCTGGTGTAGCGCGCCATCGTGCCGAGCAGCACCGATTTACCCACGCCCGAACCGGCGAACAGGCCCATGCGCTGGCCGCGGCCGACGGTCAGGAGTGCATTGATCGCGCGCACGCCGACGTCGAGCACCTTGTGAATTGGCTCGCGGTTCAGCGGGTTGATGACCGGCGAGGACAGCGGCGCATCGGCATGCGCGCCGAGTGGGCCGAGGCCGTCGAGCGGGCGGCCGGAAGCGTCCAGCACTCGGCCGAGCAGTTCCCAGCCGACCGGCAGGCGCTTCGCGCCCGCCATCGGATCGGCGATGGGCGCGCTTTCGAGCGGGTACACGCGTGCGCCGGGCAGCAGGCCGATCACTTCGGTGGTCGGCATCAGAAACAGTTTGTCGCCGGAGAAGCCGACGACTTCGGCTTCGGCCATCGGCAGCGAACTGCCGAGTGGCAGTTCGATCATGACTTCGGCGCCCACCGAAAGGCGCAGGCCGACCGCTTCGAGCACCAGGCCGGCGGCGCGCGTCAAACGTCCGCACGCACGCATTGGCTTGGCGATCGCGTTGCGCGCGCGCAGCGCGTCGAGCCGGCCGCGCCAGGCTTGCATGTGCGGATTGCTGTCGAGGGCGGGGTCGTACGGGGCGTGGACGACGGGGGAAGGGCGGCTCGAAGTGGCATTTGAGGCGGCAGACTCACGGCTCGCCGCATCTGTCGCCGGATGCCCATGAGCCGGGTGCCCGGCGCCCGGATGCCCGGCGCCCGGATGCCCGGCGCCCGGATGCCCGGCGCCCGTATCCCGCAGCGCCGCTTCGATAGCCGCGACCGCAGCCGCAGCGGGTGTAGCCATAGCCGGCTCGTCCGCCAGCGCCTCGGCGCCAAACGACGCCAGCGCCAGTTCGCGTTCGAGCGGCGTCAGATCGCTGGCGCGGATCTCTTCGAGCGTCGGCTTCACCATGTGCTCACCTTGCCGAGTGCGGCGGCGACGCGCTCCCAGCGCGTGTCGATGCCGGCGTCTACTTCGCCGGTGGCCGCCTGCGCGCGGCAGCCGCCGCGTTCGACCGACGGATCGGTACGCACGGTCCAGCCACGCGTTTGCAGTTCTTCCATCAGATAGGCTTCGACGACCGGCAGATCAGCGGGGCTGACGATCAACGCCGGTGCGCCGAGCAGCGCCGGTTCGGACGCCAGCACCTCACGGGCGGCCGCAATCAGCGCGGTCGGATCGTGTTGCACATGCTGGCGTACCACCTGTTGGGCGATGTCCAGCGCCAACGCAACCAGTGTCTCGGAGATCGCGCCCTGGGCACCGTCGAGTGCCGCCTTGAAGGTCTCGGCCAGCGCGGCAAGACGCGCCGCTTCTTCACGCGCTTCGCTCTGGCCCTGCTCGAAACCCTGTGCGTGGCCTTGCTCGTAACCGGCCTGATAACCGAGCGCCTGCCCGGCCACGTGACCCGTCGCGACGCCCTGCGCATGCGCGGTGTCGCGCAGACGTTCGAGTTCGGCTTCAAATGCGCCGTCGTCGACTTCGGGTTCGGGCGGTGCGGGTGGCACCGGATCGAAGGAGGCCATCTCCCAGCGCTGGTAGGCCGAGAGGCTCTCCTTCGCCGTGGAGTTCTGATCAGACATATGCGTCTTCCGCCTTGCCGCCTAGAACGATCTGGCCGCTTTCCGCCAGATTGCGCACGATTTGCAGGATGCGGCGCTGCTGCGTCTCGACTTCGGAGACACGGACCGGGCCGCGCGCATCGAGGTCTTCGGCGAGCAGTTCGGCAGCACGCTGCGACATGTTCGACAGGAACTTCTGGCGCAGCGCGGGCGGCGCGCCCTTCAGCGAGATGATCAACGCCTCGGACTCGACTTCCTTCAGCAACAGCTGGATCGCGCGGTCTTCCAGATCGAGCAGGTTCTCGAACACAAACATCTGATCGATAATCTTCTGCGCAAGTTCCGCGTCGTATTGGCGAACGTTCTCGATGACACCTTCTTCATGATTGCTCGACATGAAGTTGAGAATTTCGGCCGCCGTGCGGATGCCGCCCATCGGGCTGCGCTTCAGGTTGTCGCTACCGGACAGGAGGCCGGTCAACACGTCGTCGAGTTCGCGCAGCGCGGCCGGCTGGATGCCGTCGAGCGTCGCGATTCGCAGCAGCACGTCGTTACGCAGACGTTCGGTGAAGCAGGCGACGATTTCCGACGCCTGATCGCGGTCCAGGTGAACGAGGATGGTCGCGATAATCTGCGGATGCTCGTTCTTGATGAGCTCAGCCACCGCAGCCGAGTCCATCCACTTGAGGCCTTCGATACCGCTGGTATCGCTGCCCTGCAGAATCCGGTCGATGATCACCCCGGCCTTGTCGCCGCCGAGCGCCTTGGTCAGCACCGAGCGGATGTACTCGCTCGAATCGAGCGAAAGGGCGGTGTGCTGCTCGGCCTCGCGCACGAATTCCTGCAACACCTCGTCCACCTGCTCGCGTGTCACATTCTTCAGCGCGGCCATCGCGACGCCGATCTTCTGGACTTCGCGCGGCCCGAGGAATTTGAACACCTGCGCGGCTTCTTCCTCGCCGATCGACATCAGCAGGAGCGCGCTCTTCACTACGCCTTCAGCGCTCATCGGACACCCAGTTTTTCACGACGGTTGCAACGATCTTTGGATCCTGGCGCGCGATGTTGCGCGCGAATTCCAGATTCCGCTCGTATTTGTGTTTCTCGTTTTCGAACGCCAGCAGTTCGGTGTCGGTTTCCATTTCCGTGACGGCGCCCGCGCGCTCGGCGGCGGGGATGCCGTCCAGCAGAACCGGCTCGTCCGGCGACGGCAGCGCTGCGGTGACCGGCTCCGGCGGCGGGAAAGCGCGGCGCAGCGCCGGTTTCACCATCACGAAGTAGAGGAACAGGGCGACGAGGCCAATACCGAGGTAGGTCGCGATCTGCTTGGCGAGCGCGATCATGTCCGGCGTGCGCCACCATGGCAGGTCGGCATCCGGATCGACGTCGACGGTGAACGGGCTGTTGACCACGTTGACCGAGTCGCCGCGCGTGGCGTCGAAACCCATCGCGTCCTTCACCAGCTGATTGACCTGCGCGAGCTTGTCCGCGGTGACCGGCTGCATCGTCGCGTGGCCCTTGGCGTCGACCACCCGCATATAGTTGACCACCACCGCCACCGACAAACGCTTGATGCCGCCCATCGGTTGCTCCAGATGCTGCACGGTCTTGTTGAGCTCGTAGTTGGTGGTCGAGTCCTTGCGGTCGCTGACCGGCGTCGTGGTCACGCCAGGCGTGCCGTTACCCGCCGTGATCGGCGCGGAAGCCGGCTGCGGCGGCTGGTTCGACAGCGCGCCCGGCACGCCGGAGGCACCGGCCTGCGACATTTCGGTGGAGGTGCTCGATTGCTGGCTGCGGATCGCCGCCTGCTGCGGGGTGCCGTTGGGGCTGTAATTTTCCGAGGTCTGCTCGCTGCGCGAGAAGTCGATATCGGCGCTGACCTGGGAATGCGCGTTGCCGGAGCCGAACAGGGGCGACAGGATTGCGTCGATGCGTTGCTGCGTGTTGCGCTCGATCTGCTGGCGATACTTGAGTTGCGAGGCGTCCAGACCGCTGCCGGTCGACGGCTGCGTCAGCAGATTGCCGTCCTGATCGAGGATGGTCACGCCCTTCACCGGCATGTCCGGCACCGCCGACGACACCATATGGGTGATCGCCAGCACCTGGCCTTCGTCGAGCGCGCGGCCCGGGTAGAGGTTCACCAGTACCGAGGCAGACGGCGCTTCCTTGTCGCGCACGAACACGGACGGCTTGGGAATGGCCAGATGCACACGCGCCGACTTTACCGACGAAATCGACTCGATCGTGCGCTCCAGCTCACCTTCCAGCGCGCGCTGGTAATTGATCTGCTCAGCGAACTGGCTGATACCGAACTTCTGGTTGTCCATCAATTCGAAGCCGACCGAGCCGCTCTTGGGCAGACCTTGCGAAGCCAGACGCAGACGCATTTCATGCACCTGCTCGGCCGGCACGAGGATCGCACCACCGGCGTCGGTGAACTTATAGGGGATGTTGGCCGCCTGCAGCGCGGTGATGATGGCGCCGCCGTCGCGGTCCGACAGGTTGCTGTAGAGCACCTTGTAGTCCGGCGCGCGTGACCACAGGAACAGACCCGCGACGATGGCGACAAGCAGTGCGACCGCGAAAATCAGCGGCGCGCGCGGGTTGCCACGCATTTGCGCGAGACCGGACAGGCGCTGGCCGAAATTGCCGCCCAGGTTGCTCCCCAGGCCGCCGAGGTCCGCGGCAGCGCCGGCCTGGCCGGTGCCGGCAGCGCCTGCGCCCGGCTGCGCGCCGGCGAGGCCCATACGGGCGTCGGGGTTGATCAAAGAGTTGGCTGACGAATCCATGCGTCGGGTATCTCCGGGATGCCTTTTGCGTTCTGCCGCTCAAACTCGCCGAGGGTCGGCGGGCGTGCGAACAGAGACTTTCACCATTGAAATTATCCGCAGTGCGGCTCAACCCGATTGCTTGAATAGAGCCGGGTTTCCCCCCTAGTTTCGGGGCTTTCCCGCATGGCCCACTGCTATGCTTTCGTTCAGATCGGCACGGTTTCTGGCATGCCGGTCGTCATTCCCTGGAGAGAACATGACTTTGCCCGTGAACGCGCTCTCGTCGGCGCTGCAACAGATGCAGTCGATGGCAGCGCAAGCGGCCGGCGCCAATAATGCCGTCGCCGATCAGTCCGGCGCGGCTACCACCGGTGGCTTTGCCTCGGCGCTGAAGGCGTCGCTGGACAAGATCAGCGGCGATCAGACCAAGGCGGTCGGCGAATCTCAGGCGTTCGAACTCGGCGCGTCCAACGTCTCGCTGAACGACGTGATGGTCGATATGCAGAAGGCCAACGTCGGTTTCCAGTTCGGCCTGCAAGTGCGCAACAAACTGGTGTCGGCCTATAACGACATCATGCAGATGTCGGTGTGAGTGCGACTCGGGCGGCAGGGCTGTTCCGCCCGCCCGAACGCATGCGCCCAGATGCAACGCTGTGTGGCTGCACGGCAGGAAGTCCGCCCGGCGCGCCCTCGAGGCGCTTCGTGGCAGGCGGCCTTGCCGCGCTCAGCGCGATATTGCCCCCATCGGCCCCTTAATCCTCCTTACACCGGCCTAAAGCTTTCCCGCTGCCTATCCGATAACCAGGTACAGGCAGAAATCTGAACGCGGCAACGTGTCCAGATGGGGTGCTACGACCAACCGCAGTGCAAGAGAGGAGGAGCGCCGATGTTTTCCCCAGGACACTCTGGAGCCAATGCGTACGCACGCGTCGGCGTCGAGACAGGGGTGATGGGCGCGAGTCCGCATCGTCTGATCGTGATGTTGTATCAGGGCGCCCGGCAAGCGATCGCGCAAGCACGCATGCATGTACAGCAAGGCAATGTGCCGGCTCGTGGTGAGGCGATCGGCAAGGCGATTCAGATCGTCGAAAGCGGGCTGCAACTATCGCTGAACGTTGAGGTGGGCGGCGAGATTGCAGAGCGGTTGGACGCGCTATATGCCTATATGTCGCGCCGGCTGCTCGAAGCCAATATAAAACAGAGCGAGGCGATGCTGGTCGAGGTCGATGGCCTGCTTGCGACGCTCGAAGAGGCATGGATCGGGATTGCCCCGGAGATCGCGCGGATGGCAACCCAGCCGGCCGCGGAAAGCATGAGATGACATCGAACGCAGAATATTTCGCCCGCTACGAGGCGATTGCAGCGATTTCCCGCCGCATGCTGATGGCTGCCCGGCGCGCCCTATGGAACGATCTGGTCCACTTGCAGGAGGAATACCGGAATCTGGTCGACGCGCTGAGAGACGCGGAATCCGGTGTCAGGCTGGACGATGCGGAGCGTCTGCGCAAATACGCCCTGATCCGTCAGATCCTGGCCGACGACGCCGCGATCCGCGATCTTGCGAATCCGCGCATGGCCAATCTGTCGGCGCTGTTCACCGGACGGCCGACTCGCGTGCTCAAGGAACTCTACGGGGCGCGCTGAGTTTGCTGCGGGCAACACGTTGCTCGAGTCCGTCTGACTGGATTTGAACGTGCTGCCGCCAATGTGACTAAGGAATCGGTATGAACGGAATCGACACGGTCGTCACTTCGCTGCTCGCGAACCGGGTCGACAGTCTGCTCAATCTCGCGCCCGGTAGTGCCACTGCTTCGCAGACCGGTGCGGCGGGCGTCGATACCGCGCCCGTCACTGTTCCACCTG
Source organism: Paraburkholderia sediminicola (assembly GCF_046030555.1). Classification (GTDB taxonomy): domain Bacteria; phylum Pseudomonadota; class Gammaproteobacteria; order Burkholderiales; family Burkholderiaceae; genus Paraburkholderia; species Paraburkholderia sediminicola_E. The sequence goes on from NZ_JAQQCH010000041.1 coordinate 9,122, forward strand.
CCACGCCCGCCGCGACACCGCAGGCTTCCGCGCAGACCGCGCTGTCCGCCGTCGCCTTGACGCTCAATGCGATCGTGAGCGCGGGCGGCGAGGCGACCCCGGCGGTGCTCGGCCAGACGCCGATCTGGCCGGCCGCTCCGGCGCTCGACGTCGAGGCCGGCGGCTTGCCGCTCTTCGATACGCCGGCCGCCCCGGCTGCTTCATCCGCGAATCCAAATACCACCGGTACCGCGGCCACGGCCAATGTGGCGGCGGCTCAGGTGCCGGTCGCGATGCTCGCGGCCGCGCTTGAACAGACGGTCGGCGACAGCGGCCTGTTTTACGAATCCCATCTCGCGCAATGGCTGGCGGGCCAGCGCTCGCCCGCCGCACTGGCCGGCGAGCCGCAAAACAAGCTAGTGGCCGCCGCGCAATTGCCGCTCGACTGGGCAAGCGACGCCGATCAGGCCGCCTCCTCAAACGCGACACCCCGGCAGGGCATGGGTGCAGCACCAAACGGTCCGGCCAACGGCGCAGCGGACGGCAACGCGGCAGCCCGCACGATGCCGTCGATCCAGACCGCGCAAGCCGCGCGCTTTGTGGCCGGCGAGGTGCTGGCAAGTTCTCTCTCCGACCTGAACGGCCAGCCCGCGCACGCGAGCTTGCACAACGCTGCGGCGCTACTGGCCGACGGCGGAACCTCGCAAAACTCGCCATCGATGGCGGCCGCGGTGCATCCCGCGACCGTTCCTTTGGTGCGTCAGCAACTCGATATGCTCGCCACCGGGCAGTTTCGCTGGACCGGCGAAGCATGGCCGGGCGCCAGGTTCGACTGGACCATCGAGCAGGAAGGTGACGAATGGGACCGCAGCGGCGGCGGTTCGGCGAGCGAGGACGATCAACCGTGGCGTACGCGGCTGACGCTGTCGTTGCCGACGCTCGGCACCGTCGATGCAGACTTGACCTTGACCGGCACGCGGCTTGTCGCGCGTGTGCAGGCGAGTCCGGTGGGCGCGGCACGACTGACAATGCAGGGTGAGAGCTTTCGTCAGCGGCTTGCGGCAGCGGGGATCGAACTGAATGCGTTGACGATTCGCGAGATCGGCGGTGGCGCGCCGGTTACCGCGGCGGGTGCTGCGGCGACCGCGCAGGCGGCGTCGGCGTATGCGCGCTCGGCTTCGGCGGCTTCGGCGGCTGATCAGGCCGACAAGGCGTCGGCGGGGCGTCGCACAGCCCGCGTTGCCCGCCCGGGAGCCGCGCCGCTCGACGATTTCGATTGGGATATGTGATGAGCCGCAAACATCGCCGCAGCGCGGCCGCGCTCGTCTACGACGCACAAGGCGGCGATTCCGCACCGCGCGTGGTCGCCAAGGGCTACGGCATGCTGGCCGAGATGATCGTGCAGCGGGCCAAGGAAGCCGGCCTGTATGTGCACGAGGCGCCGGAAATGGTCTCGCTGCTGATGCAGGTCGATCTGGATACGCGGATTCCGCCGCAGCTCTATCAGGCGGTGGCGGAGTTGCTCGCCTGGTTGCATCGGCTGGAAAGCGGCGCCGAGAATGAGCCAGAAAGCGGCGTGTCCGCCGCGCAGGACGTGACCGATGTGGTTGCGACGGACATCGCGGATGTTTCTGGTGGGGTGGCCGGGCGCTGAACGTTCGCCCCGCCCCATCAAAACCGCATCATCAACTTCAGCAGCGCATTCACCCGCTTGCCGTACGGCGGCGAGATCCAACCTCGCGCGTTCAGGCGCGCCTGCGTCAGTACCGGCTTCATCTTCGAGAAAGTCACGAAGCCTTCGTGGCCGTGATACGCCCCCATCCCGCTTGCACCGACACCGCCGAACGGCAGGCTTTCGCACGCCAGATGCATCAGCGTTTCATTGATCGCCATGCCGCCCGCGATCGTTTCGTGCGTGACGCGCGCGATGGTCGCCGAGTCGTCGGCGTAGAGATATAGCGCGAGCGGCCGGGGACGCGCGTTGATCCACGCGATCGCGTCGTCGAGCGTGTCGTAGGGGACGATCGGCAGCAGCGGGCCGAAGATTTCCTCCTGCATCAGCGCGCTTTCATCCGGCGCATTCGTGACGGCGATCAGCGGGAAACGGCGGCTTGCCTCGTCCGGCGTGCTGTCGACGAGCGTGTGCAGTTGCGCGCCGGCGGCTTGTGCTTCGTCGGCAAGACGATGCAGCCGGGCAAAATGCCGCTCCGAGATGATCGACGTGTAATCGAGGTTGCGCGCAAAGTCGGGGTACATCTTCGCCATCCGTGCGCGCGCCCGTTCGATGAATGCCTGCTCCTTACCGCGCGGCACCAGCACGTAGTCCGGCGCGACGCAGGTCTGGCCCGCGTTGAGCGTCTTGCCGGCGACGAGGTTATCCACGGCGTTGTCGAAGCGCGCATGCTGACCGATGATGGCCGGCGACTTGCCGCCAAGCTCGAGCGTGACCGGCGTCAGATGTTCAGCGGCGGCGCGCATCACTTCATGGCCGACCTTGGTCGAGCCGGTGAACAGCAGATGATCGAACGGTTGCGCGCTGAACGCGGCGGCCAATGCGGCGTCGCCGTTTACCACCGCGACGTGGTCGCGCGCGAAGGTCTGGCCGATAAGTTGCTCGAATAGCGCCGAGGTGCGCGGTGTCAGCTCCGACATCTTGATGATGGCGCGGTTGCCGGCCGTCAGCGCGCTGATTAGCGGGCCGACGGCGAGCAATACGGGGTAATTCCACGGCACGATAATGCCGATCACACCGAGCGGCTGCGGCACAACTTTCGCCCGCGCCGGCATCAGCCATTTGTTGGTGCTGCGGCGTTGCGCTTTCATCCAGCGTTTGCCGTGTCTGAGCGCGGCGTCGATCTCCCCCTTGATCAGCAGGAATTCGGCGAGCAGGACTTCCTGTTTCGCGCGATTGCCGAAGTCGGCATTCATCGCGTCGGCGAGTGCGTCACGGTTGTCGAGCATGACTGTGCGCAGTGCTTTCAGATGTCCGGCGCGGGCTTCCCACGACGGATACGGCGCACGCAAATAAGCATGGCGTTGATCGCGCAGCAGCGCTTCGAGCGCGGCGATCTCTGGCAGATCGTTCTTCATGTGTGTCCACTCCCTGATGGATATCGGTACGCGTCGAATCGCGCTTATTGGTGTGTTGTCCTGTCGTGCGACGGCCTTGCGAAAAGCTATGTCACGCTGGAAATGCCCGCTCGATGATCGCCGCGTGGTCGATCGTCGCCGGCAGCGTGCCGTACACACGGCCACTTTCACCGCAGCCGTCGGCGAGACGCGTCGCGATGAAGGCATCGGCGATTTGCGGCGGTGCGTGCTTCACCAGCAAGGTGGCCTGCGCGATCAGCACGATCTGCTGCGCGATGCGTCGCGCGGAGGCTTCGCGATGTTCGGCGGGTCCGTTGAGCGTGGCAGCGAGCTTGCCGAGCGCGGCGCTTAAAGCCGGATGCCCCTGCGCATCCGCTTGCCATGCAGCGAACAAGGCCTGCGCGGCTTCGGGCTCGCGCTCCATGGCGCGCAGTACGTCGAGGCACATCACGTTGCCCGAGCCTTCCCAGATCGAATTCACGGGCGCTTCACGATAGAAGCGCGCCATCGGCCCGGTTTCAACGTAACCGTTGCCACCCCAGACTTCCATCGCCTCGCCGGTGAATTCGAGCGTGCGCTTGCAGACCCAGTACTTCGCGGCAGGGGTGACGATCCGGCGCCACGCGCGCTCGACGGGCGCGGCCGACGGCGCATCGGCCGACGCTTCGAAAGCGCGTGCGAGTCGCATGAACAGCACGGTCGCTGCCTCCGATTCCAACGCCAGGTCGGCGAGCACATTGCGCATCAGCGGTTGATCGGCCAGATGCCGGCCGAACGCGCTGCGGTGCCGTGCATGATGGATCGCCTGCACAAGCGCAGCGCGCATTAACGCCGCGCTGCCGACCACACAATCGAGCCGCGTGTAGTTCGCCATTTCGATGATGGTCGGCACACCGCGGCCTTCGTCGCCGATCATGATGCCGAACGCGTCGAAGAATTCGACCTCGCTGCTGGCATTCGAGCGGTTGCCGAGTTTGTCCTTCAGACGCTGGATCTGCACACCATTCTTGCTGCCGTCCGGCGCGAAACGCGGCACGAAGAAGCATGAGAGGCCTTCGTGATCGTCCGTGCGGGCGAGCACCAGATGCGCGTCGCATTGTGGCGCGGAGAAAAACCATTTGTGACCGACGAGGCGGTATTCCGCGCCGCGGCCGCTGCCGCGTGTGGCATACGCATGGGTCTGATTGCTGCGCACGTCCGAGCCGCCTTGTTTCTCGGTCATGCCCATACCGATCATGGCCGAGGTTTTGTGCGTGAGCGGCAGGTCGCGTGGATCGTGTTCGCGGGCGTAGAGCTTGTCGCGCAGCGTGGCGAACAATGCGGGTTCGCGTTGCAGCACCGGGATGCTCGCGAAGGTCATTGTCAGCGGGCAGAGGGAGCCGGATTCGAGTTGCGCGTGCAGGAAGTAGCCGGCGCAACGCGCGACCATTGCGCCGCGCTGCGGATCCGAAAACGGTAACGCGTGCAGGCCTTCACGGCGTAACAGCGACAGCAGCGTATGCCACGATGGGTGAAACTCCAGCGCGTCGATGCGTTCGCCGCGCGGGCTGTGCGTGACGAGTTCGGGCGTGTGGCGGTTGGCCAGTTCGGCAAGCGCGAGTGTCTCCGGCGTAGTGAGCGCCGCGCCGTGCCGTTGCAGCGCCTCGCGATGCCACGCGGCCCCTTCGCGTTCGAGGGCGGCGGACAGAGCCACATCGCTCGAAAACAGGTTGTAGTCCGCGAGCGGAGGCGCCTGATTGGTCACGTCGTGGGTGTGGCCGAAGCTGTGCCGTTCCATCTACTGTCTCCGTTCACCGGATGCGCGCCGCCACTGATCGACGGTGTGCTTGTTTTATCACGGCGTGTCGTGCCACACGCTCAGAGGACGGCGCGCCGGGCGCCGTGTTTGAATGCCGTGCACAGCCGCCTGGCGGGCGCGTGCGCGTCTTTCATCATAGGGTCGCGGAAGGGCTTTCGTTTAGAGGGATCGCTCTGACATGAACCGGCCGTCGCGCCCGAACGCTCCCTACAATGCCGATGAAACACACGTAGACAAGTGTGCAGCAATTGCGTGCAGAGGGTCGGAGTAGACAGCTGAAGCGCTAACTCGGACCGACAGAGACAGGGGCTGCGACCAGCGCGGCCCTAACAGGAGGAGCGGATGCAATACGACTACATCATCGTCGGTGCGGGCTCAGGCGGTTGCTCGCTTGCGAGCCGTCTGGCGGATAGCTGCCCCGATGCAACGATCGCCCTGATCGAAGCCGGTCCGCATACGGACCGGAATCTCTTCGTGAACATGCCGGTCGGCGTGGCGGCCGTCGTGCCGCACAAACTCAAAACCAACTACGGCTATCTGACGACGCCCCAGCCCGGGCTGGGCGGCCGTCAGGGCTATCAGCCGCGTGGGCGGGGCTTCGGCGGATCGAGCGCGATCAACGCGATGATCTACACGCGCGGCCATCCACTCGATTACGACGAATGGGCGCAACTCGGCTGCGACGGCTGGTCATGGGCCGAGGTGCTGCCGTATTTCCGCCGTGCGGAAGGCAACGAGCGCGGCGCCGACGCATGGCACGGCGCCAACGGTCCGCTGACGGTGTCCGATCTGCGCTATCGCAATCCGTTTTCGAAGCGTTTCGTGCAGGCCGCGAGCGAAGCCGGTTACAAATTGAACGGCGACTTCAATGGCGCGGATCAGGAAGGCATCGGCTTCTATCAGGTGACGCAACGTGATGGACGGCGTTGCAGCGTCGCGCGCGCCTATATTTACGACCGCGAACGACCCAATCTGCATACGATCGCCGATGCGACGGTGCTGCGTGTGGCCTTCAACGGCAAGCATGCGAGCGGCGTCGAAATCGTGCGCGGCGGCCGTACAGAAACGCTGGAGGCGCGCGCCGAGGTCGTGCTGGCCGCGGGTGCGTTCAATTCGCCACAACTGCTGATGTGCTCGGGTATCGGGCCGGCGGCGGATTTGCAGAAGCTCGGCATCGCGGTGCTGCACGATGCGCCCGAGGTCGGACAGAATCTGATCGACCACGTCGATTTCACGATCAACAAACGGGTGTCGTCGACCGAGCCGACCGGTTTTTCGATTCGCGGCATCGCGCGGATGTTGCCGCAGTTTGTGACGTTCATGCGGCATGGGCAGGGCATGCTGTCGAGCAACGTCGCTGAAGCGGGCGGCTTTCTGAAGAGCCGGCCGACGCTCGAGCGCCCGGACCTGCAACTGCATTTCTGCGCGGCGATCGTCGACGACCATAACCGCCATATGCACTGGGGCCATGGTTATTCGCTGCACGTGTGCGTGTTGCGGCCGCATAGCCGCGGCACCGTGACCCTCGCGAGCGCCGATGCGCGTACCGCGCCGGTGATCGATCCGCGTTTTTTCAGCGATTCGCGCGATCTCGACCTGCTGGTGGAAGGCGCGCAGATGGCGCGGCGCATTCTCGATGCACCTTCGCTGGCGTTGCATGGCGGCAAGGAGCTGTACACGCATTCCGGTCAGACGGAGGCGGAATTGCGCCGGACCATCGCCGAGCATGCCGACACGATCTATCACCCGGTAGCGACGTGCCGGATGGGCGGCGATGCGCGATCCGTGGTCGACCCGCAGTTGCGGGTGCGCGGCGTGACGGGGCTGCGGATCGTCGATGCATCGGTGATGCCGACGCTGATCGGCGGCAATACGAATTCGCCGACGGTGATGATCGGCGAGCGCGCGGCCGACCTGATCGCGGCGAGCCGGCGTGAGGGGCAAGAAGCGTCGGCGATGGCGTCGACGGGAGTCACTGGTGTGGCGGCTTGACGATGAACCAACCCTCCTAATCTGGCTGATAAATATAAGAAAAATTAGGCGAACGTCTGTTAATTCGTCATAAATTGTGCCGTTTCGTTTATGAGATTTCCCCAAACCTATAATCGCGCCGCGAAAAAGAGCGCGTCAGGTGGCGCGTTCGGGAACTCAAGGAAGCGAAGCGATGAGTATCAATGTGATTCAGCTGATTCAGTCCGCGATGACGGACGGTGTCGTGCGACAGCTGGCGGGCCGCTTCGGGCTGCCGCCGGACGCGACCCAGAAGGTGCTTGCAACAACCGGCCCGGCGCTAGTTGCCGGCCTGATGCAAAAGGGCGCGACACTCGACGGCGCGCGTTCGCTGTTCGCGGCGATCCTCTCGCCTGAGGTGAACGGGCACATCGCCGAGCAGCTGCCGCAGCTGCTCGGCACGACTACCGGTGTGAGCCAGCTGGAAGGCGCGGGGCGTCAATTGCTCGAACGCGTGCTCGATCGCCGCGTCGATACGCTCAGCGACGAAGTCGCGAATCAAACCGGCGTGCCGGCGCATGCGACGCATGCCATAACGGGCATCGTCGGCGCAACGCTGCTGGGCCTGCTGAAGCGGCATTTTCTCGAGGGTCAGGGTAACGTCGGCCAACTGCCGACACTGCTGGGCCATCAACTGCCGGCTATTGCGCCGTACCTGAACGACCGTCTGATGACAGGCCTCGGCCTGAGCGGACTCGGCGCGTTCACCGGCAATATTCTGTCGCAGTTAAAAGCGGTCTCGGCGCACATCGACCATCCGACGCCTGCCGCCAAGCCGGTGGCCGAAGCCCTGTCGAGCATCCGTGTGCCCGCCGACGCGGTGGTACGCGAAGAGCGCCGTTCGCGCACATGGCTCTGGTGGCTGCTTGCGGCAATCGCCGCCGTGCTGGCCTTCCTGTTCCTGCGTGGTTGTCATAGCGAACAACAGGGTGAACAACAACCCGAGCGCGCCAGCGCGGGAGCCGTGGCCGCTGCGCAGTCTGCGTCCGCTCCGGCTGAAGCCTCGGCCGCCGCAGTACCGGCCAGCGATGTCGCGGCTTCGACGCCCGGGGCCAGCGCCGCGGCAGCAAGTGCCGCCAGCGAAACGGAGCAACCCGCCGCCGCGCCCGCCGCGACCAAAGATAGCCAGCTCAGCTTCGCGGTCGACGCCGCCGGCAAGCCGACGCTCACCGCGACGGTCGGCAGCGAAGCCGAAAAGACTCAACTGATCGACGCGCTGACAAAGCGCTTCGGCGCTGACCATTTCGTCGCGAACGTCACGGTCGACCAGGACACCAAGCCGGCCGACTGGCTCGCTCATCTGGACGGCCTGCTGCCGCTGATGGCATTGCCGGGCGCGGAAGTGAAAGTGGACGGCGCGCACATCGAACTGAGCGGCAGCGCGGCGAACGCGAAGCTCGGCTGGCTCGATAAATTGAAGTCGCTGTTCGGTGCGTCGTATCAGATCGGTTCGTTCAACGTCGAACAGGCGGTCGCAAACGCAACCGAGAACTTCCGCGGCGCGATCAAGGGCCTGCTCACGCCGGATAGCTCGTGCGCGGCAGCGGACGTGGTCAAGGTGCTGAACCTGCAGGTGATCAACTTCACGAGCGCCAGCGCTCACGTGCCGGTCTCGGCGATTGAGGATCTGAACCAGTCGGCGCAAGTGCTGAACGCGTGCGCACGCAATGGCAAGATGGCCAAGCTCGAAGTGGCCGGTTATTCGGACAATGTCGGCGGCGCACAAGCCAATCTGCAACTGTCGAAGAAGCGCGCTGAAGCGGTTCGTGCGTATCTTGTGAAGACGGGCGTGCCGGCGGCTTCGCTGATCGCGCAAGGTTACGGCGACGCGCGCCCGGTCGCGAGCAACGATACCGCGAGCGGCCGCTTTGCCAACCGTCGCATTGAGTTCGTCGCGCAGCAATAATAACGGCGTTCACTGAGGGTTCGTTGATCGCTCAGTGAACGTTTATTGAACCTTCAAGGTAAGCCGTTGAGGTGAGCCCAAAAAAACATGCCGCCCGGTTCGCGCCAGGCGGCATGTTGTCATTTGGCTGGCCGCATTTGTGGTGGCCGCTTTTGCGCTGGCCGCGTTTGCGGTGGCGACATTTACGGCGACGGCGACGGCGTTTGCGGCGGCGGTGTCTGAACCGGCGCCGTGATACCGGTTATGCCGATACCCGGCCCCAGCATGAAATCGTCGCCTGCCTGGCCCGGCAGCGCCTCGCGAGCCACCTCTAGCCACGCGCGCGCCGCATGCGACAGATAGCCATTTCGGCGCCAGCCGATTGCCATCTCCCACGGAATCTCTGGTTCCACCACCGGCCGGCAGGTGAACTGCGCCGCGTCGAGCCGCCGGCAGTACGGCGCCGGCAGTAGTGCAATGCCGACGCCCGCCAGCACCAGTGCCGCCATGAAATCCCAGTGCCCGCTTCGTCCGACGATGGTCGGCGCAAAGCCGGCGGTGCGGCACGCATTCAATACGACATCATTGAGCGCGAGGCTCTCGCCGTAGAACACGAACGGCTCGTTGGCGAGTTCGGCGAGCGGCACTTCGTGCAGATCGTCCCAGCGGGAGCCCGTGCGCGCGACCAGCCACAGCAATTGCCGTGTCATCGGTAACACCTCGATGTTGTCCGGGTCGACCGGTTGCAGCACGCCGCCTAATTCAAGCTCACCGTGGATCAGCGCGGCTTCGATTGCGCGCGAACCCTGCTCGAACAGCTTCAGTTCGATTTTCGGGTAGCGCTGGCGGAAGGCGGCGATGGCCGGCGTGAACAGCGAGCCGCCCATCGGCGGAATGCCGATGGTCAGCTCGCCGCGACCGAGCGTGTCGAGATCGTTCAGCTCGGCCTGCAATTGAGCGTGCGCGGCGAGGACGTCCTGACCGCGCTGGTAGACGATCCGGCCGGCGTCGGTCAGCACCATCTGGCGCCCGTCGCGCAATAGCAGCGGCGAGCCGATTTCGTCTTCCAGAGACTTGACCATCTTGCTGATGGTCGGCTGCGTGACGAACATCTGCTCAGCGGCGACAGTGAAGCTCTGTTGACGGACCACTTCGACGAAATACCGCAGCGCACGTAGTTCCACGATCTCAGTCTCCAGAATTCCAAATTGGAATGATCTGAGTGATTGTAAGTCATTATATTTATGCCGCGGACGCAACCGGATGACGCACGTCGTATCGACGCCGTTCGCGCGTGCTGTCTTCGGCAGGATTCACGCGCCGAAGGATCTGAGCGCATTGATGGTGATCGTGACAGGAGTGTGAGCGACACTGTTCGGCGAACTCGAGCACGTCGCTTTTCCAGGATGGGCGCCGCCGGAAACGGGATAACATCGACGGTTCCCTACGTTCGGCCTGCAGCGCCCGTTTCAGTTCATGACACCCATCTCGATCATCATTCCCTGCTACAACGGCTCGGCGACGCTCGCCCGCGCGCTCCAAAGTTGCCTGATTCAGCCGGACGCCGCGCAGATCATCGTGGTGGACGACGGCTCGACTGATGCTTCCACCGACCTCGTCGCACATTACGGTCGCCTCGACCCTCGTGTGTGTCTGCTGCAGATGCCGTACAACGGTGGCCCGGCTCGGGCGCGCAACTGGGGCGCGATGCATGCGCCTCACGGTCTGCTGGCCTTCCTCGACGCCGACGATGAATACCTGCCCGGCGCGTTAGCCGCCGCGAGCGCGTTTCTCACCCAGAACCCGAAGGAAGTGTCCGTGCGGCTCGACGTCGACTACACGGATTTTCCGGCTGACATCGTCCGTCACCCCGGTTTCGACAAGCATGCCGCCACGCTCAGCAATACCGTGCCGAGCAGCCTGATCATCCGTCGCGCGGTGTATGCCGCACTTGGCGGCTTCCCGATGGATGACGCGTTCCGCCGCATCGGTGGTGAAGACGGCGCGTTTTCGTGGGCCCTGCGCGAGATTTTCGGCAACCGGCGTCTGGACGACGCGAAGCGCGTGCGCATGCATTACCACGCGGGCATTCACGCTGAACGTTATTTCCGCATCGCACTTGGCTTGGAGACGCCGGATCCTGCCGACGTGGCCGAGGCATTCCGGTTTTCGAGGCAGTTCCTCGAAGCAGCGCGCGCGGGCATCGAGCCATTGCGCACGGCTAGCGTCGCTGCCGACGCAGCCGCATCTGCGCTCCCGAATCAAGCCGCATAGTCACCAACCCGGCACCAACCCGGCACCAACCCGGCACCAACCCGATCCACGCCCCGAAGCCATCTCGATTTGCTACAATCGCCGTTCGTCTCCGAGGAGCGTTGCGACGGGTACCGCGAATCAGCATGTTCGCCGGCCGCCCGCCAGGCTCGGAGGCTTCAATCGGAGGGCCAGGATGCGCATAGCGCTCCCATCCACCGCATCGAACCGCGCTCACGTCAAATTTCTAGTCAATTTTTTAGAAAGGAGGGCGTGATGAACGCCGCAGTTCTCGATTCAAATTCCAAGCAGGATTTCCTCGTCGCCGATATGTCGCTTGCAGCCTGGGGCCGCAAGGAACTGAACATCGCTGAAACCGAAATGCCCGGCCTCATGCAGACGCGCGAGGAATACAAGAGCTCGCAGCCGCTGAAGGGCGCGCGCGTCGCGGGTTCGCTGCACATGACGATTCAAACCGGCGTGCTGATCGAAACTTTGACGGCGCTCGGCGCAGACGTTCGCTGGGCATCGTGCAATATTTTCTCGACGCAGGATCATGCAGCCGCCGCGATTGCGGCAGGCGGCGTGCCGGTGTTCGCATTCAAGGGCGAATCGCTCGACGAATACTGGGAGTTCTCGCACCGCATTTTCGAATGGCCGAATGGCGAATTCGCCAACATGATCCTCGACGACGGCGGCGATGCCACGTTGTTGCTGATCCTCGGCTCGAAGGCTGAAAAAGACCGCTCGGTCATCTCGAAGCCGGAAAACGAAGAAGAAGTGGCGCTGTACAAGTCGATCGCGAAGCATCTCGACGCGGATCCGGTGTGGTACTCCACGCGTCTCGCGCATATCAAGGGCGTGACGGAAGAAACCACAACGGGCGTGCATCGTCTGTATCAGATGGAAAAGGAAGGGCGCCTGCCGTTCCCGGCCATCAATGTGAACGATTCGGTCACGAAGTCGAAGTTTGACAATCTGTATGGCTGCCGCGAATCACTCGTCGACGGTATCAAGCGCGCAACCGACGTGATGATCGCGGGCAAGATCGCGGTTGTTGCCGGTTACGGCGACGTGGGCAAGGGTTGCGCGCAATCGCTGCGCGGCCTGGGCGCCACGGTGTGGGTCACGGAAATCGATCCGATCTGCGCACTGCAGGCGGCAATGGAAGGCTATCGCGTCGTGACGATGGAATATGCGGCCGACAAGGCCGACATCTTCGTGACGGCAACGGGCAACTTCCACGTGATCGGCCACGATCATATGGCAGCCATGCGCAACAACGCGATTGTCTGCAACATCGGTCACTTCGATTCGGAAATCGACGTCGCATCGACGCGCCAGTACACGTGGGAAAACATCAAGCCGCAAGTCGACCACATCATTTTCCCGGACGGCAAGCGCGTCATCCTGCTGGCTGAAGGCCGCCTCGTGAACCTGGGTTGCGCGACGGGCCATCCGTCGTTCGTGATGTCGGCATCGTTCACGAACCAGACGATCGCGCAGATCGAGCTGTTCGTTCACGGCGACAAGTACGAAAACAAGGTCTATGTCTTGCCGAAGCACCTTGATGAAAAGGTGGCGCGTCTGCATCTGGGCCGTATCGGCGCAGAACTGACGGTGCTGTCGGACTATCAGGCAGGCTATATCAGCGTCGACAAGAACGGCCCGTTCAAGCCGAATCATTACCGCTATTAAGTCACGCAAGTCACGCGACTAAGTAAGATTAAGCACGCGGGCGGTTTAAACGCATGACAGTTTGACGACAGGGCGGCGCGTAATGCGCCGCTTTGTTCGCCATGCCCGCCTCTTTCCGTTCAAACGGACATCCTGCCTCAAAGGAGCTCTACATGACCGTGCTGCTGACCTGGCTGATCAACGCGCTGGCGCTTCTGATCATCACCTACCTCGTACCGTCGATTCATATCCGCAGTTTCGGCACCGCCTTGATCGTCGCGGTAGTGCTCGGGTTGATTAATACGATCCTGCGACCGGTGCTGATCCTGTTGACGCTGCCCGTCACGATCGTCACCCTCGGCCTCTTCATTCTGGTGGTCAATGCGCTGTGCTTCTGGTTATGCGCGTCGCTCCTGAAGGGATTCGAAGTGTCGGGTTTCTGGTCGGCGTTCTTCGGCTCGATTCTGTACAGCATCGTTTCGTGGCTGCTGTCCGCGCTTATTTTCGGCAACCGCAGTATCGGTTGATCTACTGAATCATGAACCCGATCGAACTTTCATTCGAATTCTTCCCGCCGAAAACGCAGGAAGGCGTCGACAAGCTGCGCGCCACCCGCGCGCAGCTCGCGTCGCTCAAGCCCAAGTTCGTGTCCGTCACGTTCGGCGCCGGCGGCTCGACGCAGCAGGGCACGCTCGATACCGTCGTCGATATGGCGAAGGAAGGGCTCGAAGCGGCGCCGCACGTGTCGTGCATCGGCTCGTCAAAAGAGAGCCTGCGCGCGATCCTCAACGAGTACCGCGCACATGGCATCCGCCATATCGTCGCGCTGCGCGGCGATCTGCCGTCCGGCATGGGCGAAGTCGGCGAGCTGCGTTATGCGTCGGAACTGGTGAGCTTCATCCGCGCCGAGTTCGGCGACTGGTTCTGGATCGAGGTGGCCGGTTATCCCGAGTACCATCCGCAGTCGCGCTCACCGCGTCACGATCTGGAAAACTTCGCTAGCAAGGTGAGGGCCGGCGCCAATTCGGCGATCACGCAGTATTTCTTCAACGCGGACGCGTATTTCCGTTTCGTCGACGATGTGAGGAAGCTTGGCGTGGACGTGCCGATCGTGCCGGGCATCATGCCGATCACGAACTTTTCGCAGTTGATGCGTTTCTCGGAGATGTGCGGCGCGGAAGTGCCGCGCTGGGTCGCGCGCCGGCTGGAAAGTTTCGGCGACGACCGCGAGTCGATCCGCGCGTTCGGGCTGGATGTGGTGACGGACCTGTGCGGGCGTCTCATCGACGCGAAGGTGCCGGGCCTGCACTTCTACACGCTCAATGGCGCAGCGGCGACCAAGGCGATCTGCGAACGGCTGGGCGTTTAAGTTCTAAGTAGCCTCTGTACAAAGCCGCGTGGCTTATCGAGTCGCGCGGCTTTTTTACGCCGAAAATCTCGTGTTTGGGCAGTCCGGGCATCGTGAGCCGGCACGCCTGCGCTTGAATCGTGCGTTATCGTGCCTCAAGGCCTGTTGTGCGTCGTCGCCTTGTATCGGGCCGTCACGTACAGAAGTGCCAGCCTTGCAATTCCATTCTTAAACCGCTGCTGCGGCGCAGCAAATATGTGCCAGCGGCGTTTTCCTGCGGCGTATAAGCCCGCATTGAACCCGATTTTTGTGCTGTCTATGATCGAAGCGCAGCTGACTTGGCTGCTGTGCGGAGAACAAGATGACAGTATCCCGATTGCTGTTTGCAGTTCGCCATACCTGTCTGCCGGTCTTGAGTGCCTGCGTGGTCCTCGCTGCCGGCCTCACGCCCGCCACAGCCACCGCGGCCGGCTTGCCCGACAAAACCCTCGTGTTCTGCTCCGAAGGCAGTCCTGCCGGCTTCGATTCCGCGCAGTACACCACTAGCGTCGAATTCACCGCCGCCTCGTACACGGTCTATAACCGCCTTGTCGAGTTCGCCCGCGGCAGCACCGATATCGAGCCAGGCCTCGCCGAAAAGTGGGATGTGTCGCAGGACGGTCTCCAATACACGTTCCACCTGCGGCACGGCGTGAAGTTTCAGACCACCTCGTTCTTCAAGCCGACCCGCGAATTCAATGCCGACGACGTTGTCTTCACTTACCAGCGGATGCTGGATCCCGACCAGCCGTTCCGTAAGGCGTACCCGGTTCCGTTTCCCTATTTCGTCGATCTCGGGCTGGCCAAGAACATCGCCAAGGTCGAGAAGCTGGATCCGTACACGGTGCGTTTTACGCTTAAGGAGGTCGATGCGCCGTTCCTGCAGCAGATCGCGATGCCGTTCGCATCGATTCTGTCGGCGGAATACACGGATCAACTGCTGAAAGCCGGCAAGGCTTCCGATATCAACCAATACCCGGTCGGCACCGGGCCGTTCATTTTCCGCAGCTATACGAAGGACGACACGATCCGCTTCGACGGCAATCCCGACTACTGGAAACCGGGCGTCGTAAAGGTCGGCAAGCTCCTCTTCTCGATCACCACGGATCCGGCCGTGCGGCTGCAGAAGCTGAAACGTGGAGAATGTCAGGTGATGAGCTACCCGCGTCCTGCGGATATCCCGCAGATCAAGGCCGACTCGTCGCTGGCCCTGCCGAGTGAGGTCGGCTTCAATCTGGGCATCCTCGGGTACAACACGACGAAAAAACCGCTCGACAACGTGCTGGTGCGACGTGCGCTGGATATGTCGGTCAACAAGAAAGCGATTATCGAGTCGGTATATCAGGGCGCCGGGCAAATCGCGACGAATCCCATGCCGCCGACCCAATGGGGCTACGACAAGAACCTGAAAGACGCGCCTTATGACGTTGATAAGGCCAAGGCGTTGCTGAAGGAGGCGGGCTACCCGGACGGCTTTGATCTTACGCTGTGGGCCATGCCGGTACAGCGGCCCTACAACCCGAACGCCCGGCTGATGGCCGAAATGCTACAGGCCGACTGGGCGAAGATTGGCGTCAAGGTGACGATTGCCACGTACGAGTGGGGCGAGTACATCCGCCGCGCCCATGCCGGCGAACACGAGGCAATCCTGATCGGCTGGACGGGCGACTACGGCGATCCTGACAATTGGCTTGGTGTGCTGCTGGGTTGCGATGCGGTGAAGGGCAGCAATTTTTCCAAATGGTGCTACAAACCGTTCGACGACCTGATCAGGAAGGCTCGTGGCACCACCGATCTCGCCGAGCGCACCAAGGACTACGTGGAAGCGCAGGAGATCTTCAAGCAGCAGGTGCCGTTTACGCCGATTGCCCACTCCACCGTCTACCAGCCGATCAGCAAAGACGTCACGGGCTTCAAGATCGACCCGTTCGGTCCGACGCAATTCATGGGTGTCGGCCTGAGATAGCCGCCGGTAACGCCCGGTGGGCCGCTTTTTGCCGAGGCCGCCTCTAACGTCGCACGTTCCGGCCAGCGCCGGCGTGCGACCGCCCTTATGCCCCATCTGTTTCCGATCGTCAACCGGGGTATTTTCCTCCGCTTGTTGGGGCGAGCCAAGCTCAAGTAAGATCGCGCTACGCTGGCGGAAGCCGGCCCCGATCCTGGAGGAAACATGAAGCAAAACAATCTGTTGCGCGCCGCGCGTGTTACGACGCTCGTCGCAGCTGCAGCGGCATCGATGCTGGGCGCTACGAGCGCCCATGCCGAGATCCCGAACAAAACACTCGTTTACTGCTCAGAAGGCAGCCCTGCGGGTTTCGATCCGGCCCAGTACACGACTGGTGTCGACTTCACGGCCAACACGTTCACCGTTTATAACCGCCTCGTTGAGTTCGAGCGCGGCGGCACGAAAGTCGAGCCGGGTCTGGCAGAAAAGTGGGATGTCTCGCCGGATGGCAAGACCTACACGTTCCATCTGCGCCATGGTGTGAAGTTCCAGACCACGTCGTTCTTCAAGCCGACGCGCGAATTTAACGCGGACGACGTCGTGTTCACGTTCCAGCGCATGCTGGACACCAACCAGCCGTTCCGTAAGGCGTACCCGGTTCAGTTCCCGTACTTCACGGACATGGGCCTCGACAAGCTGATTACCAGCGTCGAAAAGGTCGATCCGTACACGGTCAAGTTCACGCTGAAGGAAGTCAACGCGCCGTTCATCCAGAATCTGGCGATGGAATACGCGTCGATCCTCTCGGGTGAATACGCGGACCAGTTGCTGAAGGCCGGCAAGGCTGCCGATATCAACCAGTACCCGGTCGGCACGGGCCCGTTCATCTTCCGCAGCTACACGAAAGACGCGACGATCCGCTTCGACGGCAATCCGGATTACTGGAAGCCGAACGCAGTGAAGATCTCGAAGCTGATCTTCTCGATCACGCCGGATGCCGGCGTGCGCGTGCAGAAGATCAAGCGCGACGAATGTCAGGTGATGAGCTATCCGCGTCCGGCCGACATCGCACCGCTGAAGGCTGAAGCCAATATCGCGATGCCGTCGCAGCCGGGTTTCAACCTCGGCTACCTCGCGTACAACGTGACGCACAAGCCGGTGGACAAGGTTGAAGTGCGTCAGGCGCTCGACATGGCGATCAACAAGAAGGCGATCATCGAGTCGGTGTATCAGGGCGCAGGTCAGGCCGCGACGAATCCGATGCCGCCGACCCAATGGTCGTACGACAAGAATCTGAAGAGCGCATCGTACGATACGGACAAGGCCAAGGCTTTGTTGGCCAAGGCCGGTTATCCGAACGGCTTCGACATCACGCTGTGGGCGATGCCGGTGCAGCGCGCGTACAACCCGAACGCCCGTCTGATGGCGGAAATGATCCAGGCCGACTGGGCGAAGATCGGCGTGAAGGCGAAGATCGTCACGTATGAATGGGGCGAGTACATCAAGCGCGCTCACGCAGGTGAAGACGACACGATGCTGATCGGCTGGACCGGCGACAACGGCGATCCGGATAACTGGCTCGGCACGTTGCTCGGCTGCGAAGCGATTAACGGCAACAACTTCTCGAAGTGGTGCTACAAGCCGTTCGACGATCTGATCCAGAAGGGTCGCGAGTCGTCCGATCAAGGCGCGCGCACGACGGCGTACATGCAGGCGCAGCAGATTTTCGCGCAGCAACTGCCGTTCTCGCCGATCGCTCACTCGACCGTGTACCAGCCTGTCAGCAAGAAGGTGGTCGACATGCGCATCGAGCCGCTTGGTTACGCGCGCTTCGACGGCGTCAGCGTCAAGTAAAGGTAATACAGTCAAGCTTACGCAGTAGCTTTTCGTACCGTTAGAAAACTGGTCGAAATGGTCCGGCGACCGGGGTCACAAGCCCTCGTCGCCGGTTGCGTTTTTTCTTCATCAAGACCATAGGGACGAACCATGTTCCGCTTTGTTTTGCGCCGCATCGGCATGGTGATACCGACGTTCATCGGCATCACGATCCTCGCGTTCGCGCTGATTCACCTGATACCGGGCGATCCCATCGAAGTGATGATGGGCGAGCGCGGCGTCGATCCGGCCATGCATGCCGCCGCATTGCATCGCCTCGGGCTCGACGAGCCACTGCCGATGCAGTACATCCACTATGTCGGCCGCGCCATGCACGGCGACCTCGGCACTTCGATCATCACCAATACCAGCGTGATGGGCGAATTCCTCGCACGCTTTCCCGCCACCATCGAATTATCGATATGCGCGATGCTGTTTGCGCTGATCGTCGGCTTGCCGGCGGGCGTGTTCGCGGCGCTCAGGCGCGGCACGGTGGTCGATCACGGCGTGATGGGCACGGCCCTGACCGGCTACTCGATGCCGATTTTCTGGTGGGGTTTGATCCTCATCATGTTCTTTTCCGTGGACCTCGGCTGGACGCCGGTGTCGGGCCGCATCGCGGTCGAATACGACATTCCGCACGTGACTGGCTTCATGCTGATCGACGCCTTGATGTCCACCGACGAAGGCGCGTTCAAATCCGCGCTCAGCCATCTGATTTTGCCGGCCATTGTGCTTGGCACGATTCCATTGGCTGTTATCGCCCGGATGACGCGTTCGTCGATGCTCGAAGTGCTGCGCGAAGACTACATCCGCACTGCGCGTGCGAAGGGTTTGTCCCCCGCCCGCGTGATCATCGTGCATGCGTTGCGTAATGCGCTGATTCCGGTCGTGACCGTGATCGGTTTGCAGGTCGGCACGTTGCTGGCCGGCGCGGTGCTGACCGAGACGCTGTTTTCGTGGCCGGGTATCGGCAAGTGGCTGATCGACGCGATCGGCCGGCGCGACTATCCGGTGGTGCAGGGCGGTATTCTGATGATCGCTACGCTGGTGATCGTCGTGAACCTCGTCGTCGATCTGTTGTACGGCGTGTTGAACCCGCGCATTCGCCATACGAGGTAAATATGAACCCCCACGCAAACTTGCGTTCGCTGCCCCCCGAGGGGGCGCATGGCGCCCTTGAGGCGGCTCTGCGGGAGGCATGAACAGATCATGGCAGACATACAAAATACAGTCCCCCAATCGGTGACGCCGCCAAGCGGCCGCGCCATCGCCGCCCGCGAATTCTGGGCGAATTTCTCGCGTAACCGCGGTGCGGTCGCCGCCGGCATCATTGTGCTGGCGCTGATTTTCATCGCTATCTTCGCGCCGTTGATCGCGCCGCACAGCCCGATCGAGCAGTATCGCGACTTCGTGAAAATCCCGCCCGCGTGGCTCGACGGCGGCAACTGGAAGTTCATTCTCGGTACCGACGAAGCAGGCCGCGACATCCTCTCGCGTCTGATGTACGGCGCGCGGCTGTCGTTCTGGATCGGCTTCGTCTCGGTCGTGCTCGCGCTGCTCCCGGGCATCGTGCTCGGTTTGATCGCGGCATTCTTCGAGAAGTGGGCCGATACGCCGATCATGCGCATCATGGACGTGCTGCTCGCATTGCCGTCGCTGCTGCTCGCAGTCGCGGTGGTCGCGATCATCGGCCCGGGGCTCGTCAATACGATGCTCGCGATTGCGATCGTCGCGTTGCCGGGCTATGTGCGTTTGACGCGCGCCTCGGCACAAGGCGAATTGCAGAAGGAATACGTGACGGCTTCGCGGGTTGCAGGCGCGAGCACGCTGCGGTTGATGTTCTCGCAAGTGCTGCCGAACTGCACCGCACCGTTGATCGTGCAGGCTACGCTGGGTTTTTCGTCGGCGATTCTCGATGCGGCGGCACTCGGCTTCCTCGGGCTCGGCGTGCAGCCGCCGTCGGCGGAGTGGGGCGCGATGCTGGCCTCGGCGCGCGACTATATCGACAGCGCCTGGTGGATCGTCACGATGCCAGGTCTCTCCATTCTGATCTCGGTGCTCGCGATCAATCTGCTCGGCGACGGGCTGCGCGACGCACTCGATCCCAAACTGAAGCGGATGGCCTGAATGGAACAACCTCCACGTTCAACTCATTCGCTGCCCCCCGAGGGGCCGGGCCAGCACGCTTCGGGCGACCATGCGCGTACTGACGGTAACTTATTGACCATCCGCAATCTGGCGGTGAACTTCAACGGCCTGCCCGCTGTCGATCGGATTAACCTCGATGTCGCGCCGGGCGAAGTCGTCGGCGTGGTCGGCGAATCGGGCTCGGGCAAAAGCGTGACGATGATGGCGCTGATGGGCCTGATCGATGCGCCGGGCATAGTCACCGCGGATGAGATCACCTTCAACGGCAAGAACCTGCTGAAGGCAACGGCGAGAGAACGCCGCAAGATCATCGGCAAAGACATCGCGATGGTGTTCCAGGACGCGCTCACCAGTCTGAATCCGAGCTACACGGTCGGCTATCAGATCAAGGAAGTGCTCAAGCTGCACGAAGGTCTGCGCGGCAGCGCGTTGGACAAACGCGCGCTGGAGTTGCTCGACCAGGTCGGCATTCCGGACGCGAAGAGTCGCATCACGTCGTTCCCGCATCAGATGTCGGGCGGCATGAATCAGCGCGTCATGATCGCGATGGCGATTGCCTGCAACCCGAAGCTGCTGATCGCCGACGAACCCACCACCGCGCTCGACGTGACGATCCAGGCGCAGATCATGGAGTTGCTGATCAAGCTGCAGAAGGAACGCGGCATGGCGCTTGTGCTGATCTCGCACGATCTGGCGGTGGTGTCCGAAGTCGCGCAGCGCGTCGCGGTCATGTACGCTGGCGAAGTGATCGAAACCAACCGCGTGCCGGACATCTTCGCGGCGCCGCATCATCCGTACACGGAAGCGTTGCTGGCGGCGATTCCTGAGCACAATGTCGGCGCGGTGCGGCTTGCTGCATTGCCGGGCATGGTGCCGGGGCGTGACGACCGGCCGAAAGGCTGTCTCTTCGCACCACGCTGCAAGTACGTGGTCGATGACTGCATGAAGGCGCGGCCGGCACTCGCGCCGCTGCAAGACCACGCGGAAGTTGCGCGCGTGCGCTGCATCAAACCCCTGAACCTGAGCGGCGACGCCAACGTTCACACTCATGGAGGCGCACGATGAACGCAGTACTCGAACCGCGGCGCCAGTCGGACCATGCGGGCGATCACGTGCTGGTCGCCGACAAGCTTGCGCGTTACTACACGGTGAAGCGGGGCATGTTCACGTCCGGCACGGTGAAGGCGCTCAACGGGGTTTCATTCGCGCTCGAGCGCGGCAAGACCTTGGCAGTAGTCGGCGAATCCGGCTGCGGCAAATCGACGCTCGCGCGGCAACTCACCATGATCGAAGCGCCCAGCGCGGGCCGCCTGTTGATCGACGGTGAAGATGTGGCCGGCGCCGATCACGCGAAGATCGCCGCGTTACGGCGGCGCGTGCAGATGGTGTTTCAGAACCCGTTTGCCTCACTGAATCCGCGCAAGACGGTCGAGCAGACGCTCGGCGAACCGCTCGCGATCAACACGCAATTGAGCGTTTCCGAACGCGCTGAACGGATCGCGCAGATGATGCGTACGGTCGGCCTGCGTCCGGAACATGCAAAGCGCTATCCGCACATGTTCTCGGGTGGTCAGCGGCAACGTGTGGCGATCGCGCGCGCGATGATTCTCGATCCGCAGATCGTGGTCGCCGATGAACCGGTGTCCGCGCTCGACGTGTCGATCCAGGCGCAGATTCTCAATCTGTTCATGGATCTGCAGGAGCAGTTCAAGACCAGCTATGTGTTCATCTCGCACAACCTCTCGGTGGTGGAGCATATTGCCGACGATGTGATGGTGATGTACTTCGGTGGCGTGGCGGAGCTCGGCGACAAGAAGCGGATTTTCTCGAATCCGCGGCATCCGTACACGCGCGCGCTGATGTCGGCCACGCCTTCGATCTTCGAAGCGGATCGCACGATCAAGATCAAGCTGCAAGGCGAAATGCCCTCGCCGCTGAATCCGCCGTCGGGTTGCACGTTCCATCAGCGCTGCCCTTACGTGATCGACCGTTGCCGTAGCGAAGAGCCGAAGTTGCGCGAAGTGGATGGTCGTCAGGTGTCATGTCACCGCGCCGAGGAGGTGGGGGACATGGATGCCTGATGCAGTGGCGGCGCGTCGTCTTACGCGCCGCTCGCGTAATGGCGGCCGCAACGCTGCTTTGGCGCGGCGCTGGGGAGCACGCGCACTGACCGGTGCCGCGCTCTTTGGTGTTTGTTCCGTTTTTCACCTGAGCGCGGGGCTGATCGGCGTCGCGCATGCGGCCGGCGCAGCCGCCAACGCACCGTCTCAGGCAGGGCGGCCGGCGATGCCGGTGCCCAATCTGCCTGCGCCGCCACGCGCCACCTTACCGGGTTTCAATCCGCCGCCCGCCGCTCGGGGCACTACGGCGAGCGGACCCGTGCAAACGCAGCCGGCGCGCATGCCGTTCTATGTCGCGACGCGCGGCACCACGACCCTCTACGTGCTCGGCACGTTGCACGTGGGCGATCCCGCCGACTATCCGGCGAGGCAACCGTTCCGCGCGCCAATCCTCGGCGCACTGGCGGCCTCGCCGACGCTGGCGCTCGAACTCTCGCCCGACGAACTGCTGGTGTCGCAAGACGACGTGTCGAAGTACGGCATATGCCGCCGGGACTGTCTGCCGGGCCTGCTGCCCGAGCCTTTGTGGCGCAAGCTGGCCTTTCGCCTGCGGGGCAATCCCGCGGCGCTGGATGAAATCAAGAAGATGCGGCCATGGCTCGCGTCGCTGGTGGTCGAAACCTATGATTCATTGAGTGCCGGTTTGCAGACTGAGTACGGCACGGAAGCGCAATTGCAGAACGTGTATATCAGGACGCGCGGCAAGATCGTCGGTCTCGAGACGCTGCATCAGCAGATGCGCGCATTCACCAGCCTCACACTTGCGCAGCAGCGCGAAATGCTCGCGCAGGACCTGGTGCAGACGCCTGCTGAAAATGTCGACGATGTGAAGACGTTGCATCGATTGTGGCGAGTGGGGGATGCCGATGCGATTGCGGCCTGGCAGGCGGCGAAGTCCGAAAAGCTGGCACGCGACAAACGCGTCTCCGACTCGATCGACAACAGGATCGTGTACGAGCGCAACCGGCGTTTTGTGTCACGGATGCTGCTGATCGCCGGGCCGAATAAGCCCGTGTTCGTGGCGATCGGCGCGTTGCATCTGGGTGGCCGCAAGGGTGTGCTGCAGCTTTTGCGGCAGCACGGGTTCGTGGTGGATGCGTGGTGAGGTTATTGGTCCTGCAGCGCTTTGGCGACTTCGGCGACTACCGGCGCCCAATCGCCCAGCAACTTCTGCCGGAATAATTTCATTGTCGGATACCACGGCGAATCGCTGCGCTCTTCGAGCCAACGCCAGTCCGAGTTGGCGGGCAACAGCACCCACGTCGGTTTGCCCAGTGCGGCCGCCAGGTGCGCCACGCCGGTGTCCACAGCAATCACCAGATCGAGACTCATGATGAGCGCGGCGGTGTCGTCGAAGGTATGCAGATCGGCGGTGAAATCGTGAGCGCGGAAAGCGTCAGGCGCATCGATCAATTGTGCGTGCGCGGAGCCCTTTTGCAGCGGGTACCATGCGATGCTCTCCAGTTCGCTTAGCGGGCTCAGATCGGCGAGCGCCATCGACCGGTAGCTGTCGTTGCCAAATGTCGGACTGCCGGACCACACCAGACCCACTTTGCGTTTTGCTTTGCCGGCTGCGTCCAACCGCTTGCGCCATGCCTTGATCTTTGCCTTGTCCGCAAACACGTACGGTACATCTGCGGGAATGGTCGACAGTTCGGTGTCGACGCACGACGGCACGTTCATCATCGGCACCCAGAAATCGTACTGGCCTTCGGGCTCGCCGCTGAACGCGCGGTGCACGCCTGGAATGCGCTCAGCCAGCGGCAGCAGCGGCTCACGCACGCAAATGTCGACGGTCGCGCCGAGTTGCTCGAGCACACGCGCATAGCGCAGAAACTGGAAATGATCGCCGAAACCCTGTTCGCCAACCAGCAACAGACGGCGCCCGTCGAGCGGCTCGCCATGCCACTCGGCAACACCCGGCACGGCGATCGCCTCGTAGTCGCTCTTGCGCCAGCGTTTCGCAAACTCTGCCCAACCCCGCTTGTAATCGCCGCGCTTGAGCAACAGCCACGCGAGGTTTTGATGCGCATCGGCATAGTGTGGATCGAGGTTTAGCGCGTGGCGGTAAAAGCCTTCCTCTTCGTCGAGGCGGCCCTGTGCGCCGAGCGACCCGCCGAGGCAAACCAGATTCGTGGGATTCGGCCGGAGCGCGACCGCTCGGCGATATTGCGATTCTGCACCGGCGTAGTCGCCGAGCTTGCCGATCAGACTGCCCAGATTGATATGCGCCTCGGCGTAGTCGCCGCGCAGTGCCAGGGCCCGTTCGAAACTGGCGATGGCCGCTGCGTGATCGCCTCGCGCGTTGTGCGCATTGCCCGCGTTGAAGTGCGCTTCCGCCGATTGCGGATTGAGCGACAGCGCGTTTTGATAGCAGACCAGCGCTTCTTCGTAGCGCCCGCCCTTGCTCAGCGCCGTGCCGAGGTTCAGATGCGCGTCGACCAGCGACGAATTCGCCGCCAACGCCAGCCGATACTGTCCGATCGCTTCTTCGAACGCGCCTTGCGCCTGTAGAGCGACTCCGAAGTTGTTGCGTGCGTCGGCGAAATCGGGCTGCAACTGCAACGCCTGGTCATAGCAGATCATTGCTTCGCTGGAATGGCCGAGCGCGGCAGCTACGAGACCGCGGTTGCTCCAGCAGACGGCGTCGGTACGATCGAGTTTGAGCGCTTCGCTCATCAACTCAGCGGCGAGGACATGGTCGCCGCGCTGATGTTGCAGCACGCCGAAGTAGTGCAGCGCTTTGGCGTGAGCAGGATCGAGCGCAAGGGCTTCGCGATAGAACGGTTCAGCAGTATCGAGTTGGCCGGCCTGATGCGCTTCGAGCGCGGCGTCGATCAGCGAGGCTAGATAGGTGGAGGGTTGCGCGTTGGCGGGCGCCGTGTCGGGATGGGATGGGTGTTCCATGAGAGACCTGCTGGAAAGCGCCGGCGGCGCGCATTGCACGCGTCGCCAGCGTATGTGGATGGGGAGACCATCCATCAGCTTATGTTCCGGCCCCTTTCCTGACGATCGGACGCCTCCTAAATCCGCGGCGTCTGTTTGCCGCAGGCAGATGCGCCCGACCGATTGATGAGCGTCTCGCGATGACTCGTTACGGGTCGTCACACGTCGCGCACGCGCCAATCTGGCTACTGTCTTGCTGGCGGCGGACCGGGCGCGCAGCGCCGCTTCAGCCCACACATTCGAACGCGTTGTTCGTTTATGTTTGCCGAAGCGGTGAGTCAAGATTCCTACAGGAACATCAAGAAATTCAGCAGGAAAATATTCACGACCAGCAAGGTCAGCGCAGTGGGCACCTGCACCTTGATCACCGCATTCTTATCCGGCAGTTCCAGCAGCGCGGCGGGCACCATGTTGAAGTTCGCGGCCATCGGCGTCATCAGCGTGCCGCAGTAGCCCGAGAACATGCCGATCGCGACCATGACCGCGGGATTGCCGTGAAACACGCCGACCAGAATCGGCACACCGACGCCGCCTGTCATCACCGGGAACGCGGCAAAGCCGTTGCCCATCACCATCGTGAACAGCGCCATGCCGATGCAGTACACGGCCACCGCGACAAACCGGTAGTCGAGGCTGATGTAGGCCGTGGTGACGTGCGCCACCGCCTTGCCGACGCCGGCGTCCGAGAACACGAGGCCGAGCATGCCGAGCATCTGCGGCAGCACCGCGGCCCATGACAGCGCATCGACCAGGCGGCGCGCCTCTTTCATCGACTGGCCGACGGTATCGCGCGTCATCACGCAGGCAATCGCAAGTGCGATCACGCAGCCGATACCGAAGCCGATCAGCGTGACGTTAGCCTTTTCGATCAGCGGCATGCCGCCGAAGATCAGATGGCTGGCCGACAGCGTAATGATCACGGTGACGACCGGAATCGTCAGCGCGGGCACGAACAGTTTGTTGCCGAGACGCGCGGCGCTGGCCATACGCGCTTCGAGCGACAACACTTTCGGTTTGGCCGCCGTCACACCGCCGAAGCCCGCAATCAGCGCCATCACGATCACCAGCACGCCGACTACCGAGGGCGGCAGCTTGTCACCGATCAGGAAGATCAGCGCGTAAAGGATCCAGAAACCGCCGGCGGTGAAACGGCGCGGGTGTTCCTTGTCCGTGACGATCATGCCGCCAATGATGAGCAGCACCACGCCCAGCAACCAGAACAGATAGGTAATCGTGAGCGTCATGCTTTGTCTCCTGCGGCGGATTGCGTCGGCGAAACAGCTGCGGCATTGGCAGTCGCGTTACCGCGCAGTTCGCGTTCGAGCCTGCGGTCGAGCAGATACAGGCGGAAGCCGTGAACGATGAACGCGCAGATCGCGGTCGGGATGCCCCAGACGGCTACGTGAATCGGCTCGACGACGATGCCGGCTTCTTTCAGGAAGGTCGTCATCAGCACGATCGCGCCGAAGGCGACGAAGATATCTTCACCGAAGAACAGGCCGACATTGTCAGTCGCCGCGGAGTAGGCGCGCAGCTTGAAGCGGACCGCGTCGCTGATCTTGCCGAAGCGGGTTTCAGTCGCGCCTTCGGCCATCGGCGCGATCAGCGGACGCACCATCTGCGGATGACCACCGAGACCGGTTAGGCCGACAGCGGCGGTCAGTTCCCGTACCAGCAGATAGACGATCAGCAAACGCCCCGCGGTCGCGGCCTTGATGCCGCCGATCCACGCTTGTGCGCGCTCGCGCAGGCCATGCCGTTCCAGCAGGCCGATCACCGCCAGCGGCAGCAGGATGATTAGCGGGATATTGCGGGTCTTGATGAAGCCGGTGCCGATTTCAGCGAGGATCTTTTCAGGCGGAAAGTGCGCGGCCAGACCCGTGACGATCGCGGCAACCGCCACGATCAGCATCGGATTGAACCGTAATAAAAAGCCGACAATGATGACGGCCACGCCAATGAGCGGCCATAGACTGACTGTTGTCTGCATCTGGATCTCCAAACAGGGTTTCAACCTTGCCGCTTGTGGCGGCTAACGTGGGCCGGCGCCAGGGTACCCATGCGCCGTCTTGTTGCCGCGGCTCTTGATGGCCGCCTTGCTTCGACTACACCTGCACCTGCATTTGCACTTACATCTGCTTCTGCTCACTGCGGTACTGCAATGCGTCCTGCACCTGGCAAACGCCCCGCATGAAGCGGGGCGTTCGGGGTTGGGCAACGGTTGAATCGCGCTGTCCGGCTCGCGTTGATTGGCGCCCGGATCAGACGCTCGCGGCGCCGGCCGCGTGAACTTCAATGCCGGCATCCTCTAGCGCGCTGCGGATGCGTCGCGCGAATGCCAGCGCATGCGGTCCGTCGCCATGCAGGCAGATGGTTTGCGCGTTGAGCGGCACCCAGTGTCCGTCGACCGCCTGCACGCGGCGCTCGCGCACCATGGCGAGCGTGCGCTCCAGCACCATGTCTTCGTCGTCGAGCAGTGCGCCCGGCTCCTTGCGCGGCACGAGCGAGCCGTCGGCGCGATAGCCACGGTCGGCGAATACTTCTTCGACAGCAGTCAGGCCCGCTTCGCGTGCGGCTGTCACGAGCCCGCTATTGGCGAGCGCGAACACCGCCACCGACGGATCGAAATCGTGGACCGCCGAGACGATCGCGTCGGCGATCTTCGCGTCGCGCGCGGCCTGGTTGTAGAGCGCGCCGTGTGGCTTGACGTGCGCGATGCGGCCGCCCTCGGCCTGTGCGATCGCCGACAATGCGCCGAGCTGATACAGCACGCCCGCGTAAATGTCGTTGACCGGCAGGTCCATTTCCTTGCGACCAAAATTCTCAGGATCGTTAAAGCTTGGATGCGCGCCGATCGACACGCCTTTTTGCACTGCCCAGCGCACGCAGTCGCGCATGGCGTTGGCGCCGCCCGCGTGCCAGCCGCACGCGATGTTGGCCGAGCTGACGAGATCAAGCAGCGCCTCGTCTGAGCCACAGCCTTCGCCGAGGTCGGCGTTCAAATCGATTTCCATGGTGTTCCTCTACTCTCAAGAAAGCGCCGGGCCGCCCCAAGTTTTCCGCTCCGCAGGCAATCCCCTTGGGGGATTGCCGCTTGGGGGGCCTGGTGCGAAGCGCCAGGTTCGAGGGCGCTCATTGTTACAGCGCTGCGGCCGCTGGCTGGCGCGCGCAGCGTTCTTCGTGCATGCCAATCGCGGCGTCGATCTGCCGCAAATACGTGCGTTCTTCCAGTAAAGCCTGCCGCGCCTCATAGAGCGTCGTCGGGATGAACCGGATGGCCGCGTTCAGGCGAACCTGCGCGAGCTTCCATAGATCGGCCTGGATCACGGCGCCGATCTTCGGATAGCCGCCGGTGGTCTGCGCATCGCTCATCAGTACGATCGGCTGGCCGTTCGGCGGGACCTGAATGGTGCCTGGCAACACCGCATGCGAGAGCAGATCGCTTTTCTGGGTGCGTTTTAGCTCAGCGCCGGCGAGGCGGTAACCCATGCGGTTGCTGTTCGGTGTGACGAGCCATTCATCGGACCAGAACGATTCGTGCGCTTTTTCGGTGAAGCCGTCGTACTCGGGGCCTTGCAGCACGCGGATCGGCACGGCCCACGGCACGCCGGACGGATGACGGCCGCGCCGCAGCGGTTCGTGAACCAGCACGAACTTGCACCAGGCGGGCGCTTTCACGCCGAACTCGGGCGCTTCGGGCGTAAAGCCGACGTGGCCGCGCTGCAGCGGCGCGCCGACCGGCAGACGATCGCCATCGCGCAGCGCCCGGCCGCCGAGTCCGCCGAAATGGCCCGCGAGGTCGGTGCTGCGCGAGCCGAGCATCGGCAAAACGTCGATGCCGCCGGCGATGCAGACGTAGCCGCGCATGCCGCGCCTGGCTGCGTTTAGCACCAGCTCCTGACCGGCCTGCACCGGCAGGCTCCACCATGAATAGACCGGCTTGCCGTCGAGGGTTGCGCCGAATTCGGTGCCGGTGATGGCCACGCGCGTGGCGCGCAGGAAGCGCAGCACGGTCGGGCCGAAGGTAATTTCCAGTCCGGCCGCGTCGGGCCGGTTGCCGACCAGCCGGTTACCGACTTCGAGCGACAGACGGTCGAGCGCGCCGCCCATCGCAACGCCGAGGTGCCGGTAGCCGTGACGGCCAAGATCCTGAATCGTGGTCAGAAGGCCCGCGCGAATCACATCGATCATGCGTGTATCCCCGCGACGGTAAAGCGCACCCGGTCGCCCGGTTGCAACAGCGTGGGCGGACGGCGAGCCGGATCGAACAGCGGCAGTTCGGTGCGGCCGATCAACTGCCAGCCGCCAGGCGAGGTCGCCGGATAAATACCGGTCTGCTCCCCACCGATGCCGACCGAACCGGCCGGTACTTCCAGCCGCGGCGACGAACGGCGCGGCGTGTGCAGGGCTTCATCGAGGCCGCCCATATAGGCGAAGCCCGGCTGAAAACCGAGGAAAAACACCACGTACTCGCCGTCCGCATGACGTTGCACGACCTCACGCACGCTCAGGCCGGTGTGATTGGCGACCGCTTGCAGGTCGGGGCCGAACTCGCCGCCGTATTGCACCGGGATTTCGACTTCGCGGCCGGGCGCGGGCACGTCGCTCACCGCGTTCCAGGCCGCTTGCAGGTGACCGACCAGCGCCTCGCGGTCGGCTTCGAGCGGATCGAACACGAGCGTCAGATTGTTCATGCCCGGCACGACCTCCAGCACGTGCGGCCAGTCGCGCGCAGCCTCGGCGGCCGCCCACACGCGCCGCTGGCAGTCCAGCGTGGCAGGTGGAGGCGCCTCGCAGACTAGCGCCGCATCGCCGAGCGGAAAGATTCTTGGTTGGCTCATCGTTTAATGGCCCAGATCGAGTCGGAAATGTCGAGCATATCGGACCCTATGGACATTTATCGGCATAGGGCATGCAATGTTTGAAGCGTACATTATCAATAAAATATCAACAATTTATCTATAAGCGTTTTCGCCAGGCTCCCGGGAGTGGGCCGCTCGTCGTACACTCCCGACACCTTCCCATCCTGTTTCTCGAGAATTTTCACCATGTCGCGCCATCCCACCAAGATCGTGTCCTCGGAACATCTCGTGTCTGACACAAGCGCGGAGCTATCCGAGTTGGAGTACGCGCTCATCATGGCCGGCAATGCATTCAACCGCTGGATGGTGCGTTGTATGTCGGCAGCCGGCGAAAAGGACATGACCGCGATCGAAGTCTCGCTGCTGCACCACGTCAGCCATCGCGAGCGGCGCAAGAAGCTGGCGGACATCTGCTTCGTGTTGAACATCGAAGACACGCACGTCGCCACTTACGCGTTGAAGAAGCTCGTAGCTAGAGGGTATGTAAAAAGCGAAAAGACCGGCAAGGAAGTGTTTTTCTCGGCCACCGATGCGGGCCGTGAGCTCTGTCTGAAGTACCGCGAGGTGCGCGAGAGCTGCCTGATTTCGACACTGAAAGAAAGCGGCCTGACCAATGAGCAGATCGGCGAGGCGGCGCAACTGATGCGCAATGCGTCCGGACTGTATGACACGGCCGCGCGGGCGGCGGCGTCTTTATAACAGGGGCCGCGGGCTCGGCGGCTGATGAAGGATGCGCCGCGCCGCTGTTCGAACGCCTACTCTGCCGGGCGTGGATAGAGGCCGGCTTCCGTCACGATCAGATCGAGCGGGATGTCATGGGCTTCGCGCTGCAACGCATCCGTGCGGCACGCTTCATAGGCGATGCCGACCGTGACCGGTTTCTTCCCACCCGGCCACGCAGCCAGCGTGCGGTCGTAGTAGCCGCCACCGTAGCCTAGCCGGAAGCCGTCGGCGTTAAAGCCGACGCACGGCACGAACAGCAGATCGGGAACCACGACACGCCCGGAGGTGGGCTCGGCGATCTTGTGATGGCCGATCTTCATCGGCGTATCCGGCGCCCATGCGTGGAATTCGAGCGGTACGCCGCGTTCCTTGACGATCGGTAAGCTCGCCTCGCGTTGCGCGCCGGCTGCGAGCCAGATCGCAATGGCGGCGCGTGCGTCGAATTCGCCCGCCAGCGGCCAATAGAACCCCACGCTGCTCACGCCGTAGTGTTTCAACGCATCGAGAATGCGACGACTGAGCGCGGAGGCGTGCGCCGGCTCGGAAGCCGCTTGTAGCCTTGCTTCCAATAGCATTCGACGCAGTGCCTTTTTCGATTCCGCGACGGGGTTGCATGCTATGCTTGGGTTCAATTCGCGCTCCAGAAACAACGATGTCAAAACGCCTCTATCGAGTATATCGCGCGGCCGGTCTGGCGCTTGCCGCTGCGGCACTCGTCGCGTGCAGCACGGCCTCGGCCGTCAAGCCCATTCCCCTTTCGCAACTCACAAACGACGACCAGACCTTCGTCCAGCTTCGCGAAGCCGCCCGCACGAATGACGCGGCGCGCGCGGCGCAATTGGCGAGCATGATCCCGAACTATCCGGCGCCTTCGTATCTCGAGTACTTCCAGATCAAGCCGCAGTTGTTCGATTCCAGCGGCCATGCGCGTATCGACGCGCCGGATGCGCCGGTGCTGGCGTTCCTGCAGAAGTACGATGGGCAAGCGATCGCCGACCGCATGCGCAACGACTACCTCACCGTACTCGGTGCACGTCACGACTGGCGCAACTTCGATCAGCAATACGCGCGCTTCGTGTTGAACGACGATACGCAGGTGAAGTGCTATGCGCTCGAATCGCGCGCCGCGCGTGGTGAAAACGTCGCGGCTGAGGCGCGTGCGTTGCTGGTCGATCCCAAGTGGTACGGCGATGGTTGCGTCGATCTGATCACCTCACTGGCAGTCAACCAGCAATTCAGTTCTGACGACGTGTGGCAACAGATCCGTCTCGCGTACGAACAGAACTACACCAACACGGGCAGCAAGCTCGTCGATGCGCTCAGCAACCAGCCGCCCGACCCGGTGCTGTTCAACCAGGCCACGAGTACGCCGCCGTTGCTGCTGGCGCGGGGCGTCGGTCCGGATACGCAGTCGCACCAACTCGCGTTGCTCGCGATCACGCGCATGGCGCGCAACGATCCGGCCATGGCGGCGGCCACGTTTGCTTCTGTGGCGCCGTCGCTGAGTTCGCCCGAGCGTGCCATTGGCTGGGGCACGATCGCCTATCAGGCCGCCGCCAAGCAGATGCCGAGCGCGGTGGACTGGTACCGGCTCTCGGTCAATGCACCGCTGTCGAACCCGGCGTACGAATGGCGCACCCGCACCGCGCTGCTCGCGGGCGACTGGACGATGGTGCGCTGGTCGATCGAACAGATGCCGGCGGCGCTGCGCAATCAGCCGTCGTGGGTGTACTGGCATGCCCGTGCGCTCAAGCAAGCTGGCGACACGGCCACGGCCAATCAGGAATTCGAGTCGATCTCGCAGGGCTTCAACTTCTACGGCCAACTGGCTTCGGAAGAGCTCGGCCAGAAGATCACCGTGCCGCCGAAAACGACGGTGAGCGACGCCGAAGTCCAGCAGGCCGGCAACACGCCGGGCTTCGATCTGGCGCAACGGTTCTACGCATTGAATCTGCGGCTCGAAGGCAATCGCGAATGGAACTGGCCGCTGCGCACCATGAGCGACCGGCAGCTGATCGCCGTGGCCGAATACGCGCGCCGGATCGAGTTATATGACCGCACCGTCAACACGGCGGACCGCACGAAGACCGAGCACGATTTCTCGCTGCGTTATCTGTCGCCATTCAAGGATATCGTTGAGCGCGATGCGCAGTCGAACGGGCTGGATGTGGAATGGGCGTACGGGCTGATTCGCCAGGAATCGCGCTTCATCATGAACGCGCGCTCGGAAGTCGGCGCGAGCGGTTTGATGCAACTGATGCCGGGCACCGCGCAACTGGTGGCGAAGAAGATCGGCCTCGGCCCCATTTCGCGCGAGCAGATGAACGACATCAACACCAACATCCTGCTCGGCACGAACTATCTGTCGATGATCTACAATCAGTTCGACGGATCCGCTGTGCTGGCCACCGCCGGTTATAACGCCGGTCCCGGCCGTCCGCGCAACTGGCGGCAGTCGTTGCAGCGCCCGGTTGAAGGCGCGATCTTCGCTGAATCGATTCCGTTCCAGGAAACGCGCGATTACGTGAAGAATGTGTTGTCCAACACGGTCTACTACGCGGCATTGTTCGAAGGCCGTCCGCAATCGCTGAAGGCGCGTCTGGGTTACATCGCACCGTAAGCGCCGTGCCGCCGTCGCGTCATTGCTGATGCGGCGGTGTGCACGCCAGCTGTTGCCGCGGCTTCCACCAGGGAGTCGAAAAATGCGACATAAAGCCATTGCGATTATCGGCGGTTCCGGTTTTATTGGCAGCCATCTTGTCAACGCCCTCGTTGAAATGGGCAAAGACGTGCGCATCGCCACCCGGCGCCGCTACAACGCCCGCCATCTCACCCTGCTACCCATCGACGTGATCGAAGCCGACGTGTTCGATCCGGTGCAGCTCGCGCGTTTCGTGGAAGGCGCCGATTGCGTGATCAACCTCGTTGCCACGCTACATGGCAAACGTGGCACACCCTATGGTCCGGAATTCGCGCGCGCGCACGTCGAATTGCCGACCAAAATCGTTGCGGCGTGTGAAGGCAAGGGCGTGCACCGGCTGATTCATATCAGCGCCCTCGGCGCCGATTCGAACGGGCCGAGCATGTATTCGCGCTCGAAGGGTGATGGCGAAAAAGCCGTGCACGCGGCGAACCTCGCGTGGACGGTTTTCCGGCCGTCCGTGGTGTTCGGTCCCGAAGACCAGTTCCTCAACAAGTTTGCGTTCTTGCAGCGAATGTTTCCGGTGATTCCGCTTGCCATGCCGGATGCGAAATTCCAGCCGGTGTACGTCGGCGACGTGGCAAAAGCGATCTGCAACGTGCTCGACCTCGATGCGGCCAGCGGCCATACCTACGAACTCGGTGGTCCCACCGTCTATGCGCTCGAAGACCTCGTGAAGTATTGCGGCGATGTGATTGGCCGGCATGCGCGAATCATTCGCTTGCCGGAAGCCTTGGCGCGCCTGCAAGCGCTGACGTTCGAAATGGCGCCAGGCGAACCGGTGATCTCGCGCGACAACCTCGATTCGATGAAAGTCGACAACGTGTTGAGCGGACCGCTTGCGCCTGAACTCGGCATCGAACCCGCCAGCATTGAAGCGATCGCACCTGTATATCTGACCGGCGCATCGGCGCGTTCGCGCTTCGACTCGTTTCGCGCCAGCGCGGGCCGCTGAACCTTTTTCAACTTCCTTTTTATACGAAGCATGAAGCTGCTCATCGGTGACAAAAACTATTCGTCATGGTCGATGCGTCCGTGGCTGCTGTTCAAACATTTCGGCATTCCGTTCGAAGAGGTGCTGATTCACCTGTATGTGCCCGGTACGAAGCCCGCGATCCTGGCGCACGCGCCGACGGGTCCAGGCAAGGTGCCGTGTTTGATCGGCGACGACGGATCGGCCACCTGGGATTCACTGGCGATCGCCGAGACGCTGGCTGAGCGCTTCCCGCAGCATGCGCTGTGGCCGCGCGACCCGGTGGCGCGCAGCCACGCGCGCAGCGTGAGCGCCGAAATGCATTCGGGTTTCGGCGACTTGCGCTCGAATATGTGGATGAACATTCGCGCATCGTTTCCTGGCAAGAACGCCACGCCGGGCGCGCTGGCCGATATCGCTCGTATCGAGGCGATCTGGCGCCACGGTCTCGACACGTATGGTGGCCCCTTCCTGTTCGGTGAGTTCAGCATTGCCGACGCGATGTACGCACCAGTCGTGATGCGCTTCAAGACGTGGCAGCCGGCGCTGTCGGAAGCCTCTGCGGCCTATGTGGATCGCGTGATAGCGCTGCCGGCGGTGAAGGCGTGGGTCGACGACGCGCATCGGGAAACGCACACGATTCCCTATCAAGACGTATGCCCATGAATATCTACGCGGTAGGCGGAGCCATCCGCGACGAGTTGCTGGGCGTGCCGGTGCAGGACCGTGATTACGTGGTGGTTGGCGCGACGCCTGAACAGATGGTGGCGCAGGGTTATCGTCCGGTGGGCAAGGATTTCCCCGTGTTCCTGCACCCGCAGACTCACGAGGAATACGCGCTCGCGCGCACCGAGCGCAAGACGGCCGCGGGCTATCACGGCTTCCAGTTCTTCTACGCGCCGAACGTCACGCTCGAAGAGGATCTCGCTCGCCGCGACCTGACGATCAACGCGATGGCGCGCGAGGTGCGCCCGGACGGCGAACTGACCGGTCCGGTGATCGACCCGTTCAATGGTCAGGGTGATTTGCAGGCACGACTCTTCCGTCACGTTAGCGATGCGTTTCTCGAAGATCCTGTGCGAATTTTGCGGATTGCGCGGTTCGCGGCACGTTTCGTCGATTTCACTGTTGCGCCGGAGACGATGGCGCTGATGCGCAAGATGGTGGCCGACGGTGAGGTGGATGCGCTGGTGGCCGAGCGTGTATGGCAGGAAGTGTCGCGCGGGTTGATGGAGAAGAAGCCGTCCCGCATGTTCGAGGTACTGCGGGAATGTGGCGCACTGGCGCGGATCCTGCCGGAAATCGACGCGTTGTTCGGCGTGCCGCAGCGGGCTGATTACCACCCTGAAGTGGATACGGGCGTGCATGTGATGATGGTGATCGACCATGCTGCTCAGCAGGGGTACGCGTTGCCGGTTCGGTTTGCGGCACTCACGCACGACCTGGGCAAAGCGACGACGCCGGATGACGTGTTGCCGCGGCATATCGGGCATGAGGGGCGCAGTGTGGATTTGCTGAAGCCGTTATGCGAGCGGTTGCGGGTGCCGAATGAGTGTCGCGACCTGGCGCTGCTGGTCGCACGGGAGCATGGGAATATTCATCGCGTGATGGAGATGGGCGCTGGCGCGTTGGTGAGGCTGCTTGAGCGCAGCGACGCGATTCGGAAACCAGCGCGTTTTGCTGAAGCCTTGCAGGCTTGTGAGGCGGATGCTCGTGGGCGGCTTGGGTTTGAGATGCGGGAGTATCCGCAGGCTGAGCGGTTGCGGGTTGCGCTGGTCGCTGCGCGAGGCGTGGATGCAGGGGGTGTGGCTAAGCGGCTCGTTGATTCGCCTGCAGGGATTAAGGATGCGGTGCATCAGGAGCGCGTTCGCGCTGTGGAAGTGGCTCTTGTATGAGGGTTTTTTGCCTTTGGCGGTGGGGGTTTCCTTTCCTCGATTGATTTTTTTGCCTGCGCGGCGTTTATTGTCTGTTGGCCTGTGGCGTTGGCCTTTCCTTGTTTTGTTATTGGTTTATTAGCGTTGCCCCTGTGCGGGGCGGCACTTACTTTCTTTGCCGCCGCAAAGAAAGATAAGCAAAGA
>NZ_JAQQCH010000042.1:0-41022 GCF_046030555.1 Paraburkholderia sediminicola
GACTGGGACTGGGACTGGGACTGGGACTGGGACTGGGACGAAGGCGCACCGCGTTCACGCATCCAAAGGCAAGCCCACCCAATACGAATCGAAGCGTCCTCCCCGGGCCGCGCATAAGCACGTAACGACAATCTCTAGCCGGCGCTTTATGCGCATAAACCGAACGACACCCATCACCGAGAGACATGCCCCTTTCCCGACCAAACAAAACCCGATCGATCCGCGTCGCTTATTACCTCAGCCGACACCCCGCACCCGCTAAAATCCCCACAAAACTTCCTGTAACCCAACACAAGCAACGCCCATCTAAACACCCATGATCACCATCTACCACAACCCCCGCTGTTCAAAATCGCGCGCCACGTGCGACTTAATCGCTAGCACCTACAACAGCGCGCACGAACCAACGGAAATCGTCGAATACCTGAAGCAGCCGCTCACGGTCGCGCAGTTAAAAGCACTCAACGCGCAGCTAGGCTGCACGGTCCGCGAGATGATCCGCGACACCGAGGCCGAATACAAAGCGCTCGAACTCTCCGACACTAGGTTGAGCGACGCTCAGTTATACGAAGCATTGGCAAAACACCTCATCCTCCTGCAACGACCAATCGTCGTGCGAAACGGGCGCGCCGTGATTGGCCGCCCGCCGGAAAATGTCGAAGCGCTATTCGATTAGGCGTCGAACAACACGGCTTAAGCGACTTACGCCTTGGCCGGCAACGCAGCGTCCTTCGTCACGATCCTTGTCGGGATGATGCGCAGTTCGCTGAACGTGTCTGCAATACGTTGTTGTTCTGCAAGTACGTTCGCGTCGACGGGTTTGTAGATGTGCGCGTAGTGCCGCAAACCCGCTTCGATCACGCCTGCGTCGAGCCCTTGAATCGGCGCGAGCTGTGCGGCTGCTTCGCTATAGTGGCCGCGCACCCATGCGCCCTCCTTACCCACCTCGTCCATCGTGATCGCGAGCACGTCGCCGTTCTGCTGCGCAAACGGTCGCGCGCTCAGGAAGAACTGATGGTGACTCACGATCCCTTCGGCGTCGGCGAGCAAGCGGGCATTTGACTGGCGTTTTGCGGCCTCGAGGAACGGATCCCAGATCGCCCATGCGTCGATCGCACCGCGTTCGAAGGCCGCACGCGCATCGGCGGGTGCCAGAAAAACGGGTTGGATGTCGCTGTACTTCACGCCGTTCTTCTGCAACGCAGCGACCAGAAACCAATGAACATCTGAGCCTTTGTTGAAAGCGATTTTTTTGCCCTTCAAATCGGCCAGCGTTTTGATCGGCGCGTCTTGGTGCACGAGGATGCCTTCGGCGTGCGGCGTCGGGATCTCATAGGCGGTGTAGACGAAGTTCGCGCCGGCCGCCTGCGCGAACACCGGCGGCGCCTCGCCGACATAACCGAAGTCGATCGCGCCGACATTCAATCCTTCGAGCAACTGCGGCCCGGCGGGAAACTCCGTCCACTTGACCGTGATGCCAAGCGGTGCGAGCCGCTTTTCGAGCGTGCCATGCGCCTTCAGCAACACGAGTGTATTGGCCGCTTTCTGATAACCGATGCGAAATTCTTTCGCGTGCGTATCTGCGGCGAAGACTGATGTGGAGATAACGGGCAAGGCCGCGGCGGCCAGCGAGGCGCCCACGCCGGCGATAAACGCGCGGCGATTGAGCAGCGGATGACGGGGCATAAAGGTGCTCGATAAAAAGACGGACGCAAAACGGACCGATTGGCTCCGACGATAATTCGTCTGCAAGCCTGGACGAACCGATAAATTCGCATAAGCAAATCACGCCGGAAGGTACGTGACACGCCAGTGGTCCCTTTCTGCGCGCCTGGCAGCGTCAAGCCGTCGTGCCCCGCTACAATCCGTTATCCGCGCGCAGTCGCGGCTGCGTCAACCGAAAAAGGGACATCGTGCATCTGACGACAACACTCTCGCCGTGGTCATCCCACGACACTCAACTGATTTTGTCGTGCGTGCTCGGGCTCGCACTGATCATCGTTTTTATCAGCGTGCTGAAGCTCGCGCCGTTTCTGTCGATTCTGGTCGGCACGTTCGCGGCGGGTTTTTCGGCCGGACTGCCGCTGGAAGCGGTAGCCAGCGCATTCAGCAAAGGCGCCGGTGCGTTGCTCGGCGACGTCGGCATCATCATTGCGCTCGGCGCGATGCTCGGTGCGCTCATGGCGGAATCGGGCGCTGCCGACCGGCTCGTCTCCACCATCCTTAAACATTCCACGCCACGCACGCTACCGTGGATGATGGCACTGGTGGCGATCATCGTCGGCTTACCGCTTTTCTTTGAAGTCGGCCTGGTAATGATGGTGCCGATCATCTTCGTGATGGCGCGCCGCTCGCAGCAGCCGATTCTGCGTATTGCAATTCCCGCGCTCGCGGGCATGACCACGTTACATGCGCTGCTGCCGCCGCATCCGGGTCCGCTGATCGCCGTGAGCGCGTTGCATGCCGATCTCGGTCTGACGCTCGGTCTCGGTCTGATCGTCGCGATTCCTGCGGTCATCCTCGCGGGCCCGGTCTACGGCATCTGGTTGTCGAAACGGATGCACGTGGTCGAGCCGGAAGAAATGGGCAAGCTTTTCACCGCGCACCAGGATACTGGTGAACCGCCGAGTTTCGCGATCTCGCTCATGACGATCCTGTTGCCGGTCGTGTTGATGCTGGGCCGCACGGTCGCCAAACTTCTGCTGCACCCCGAGACCTTCCTGTTCAACGCACTCAACTTTCTAGGTGAGCCGCTGGTCGCGCTCGGCCTCACCGTGTTGTTCGCGGTGGT
Organism: Paraburkholderia sediminicola; assembly: GCF_046030555.1. Classification (GTDB taxonomy): domain Bacteria; phylum Pseudomonadota; class Gammaproteobacteria; order Burkholderiales; family Burkholderiaceae; genus Paraburkholderia; species Paraburkholderia sediminicola_E. Next base: position 2,792 of record NZ_JAQQCH010000042.1, read on the forward strand.
GGCGCTGGGCTGGTCGCGCGGCATGGCGCGCGACCGGGTCGGCGGCATTCTGCGCAAAAGCTTGCCGCCGATCGCCGCGCTCTTGCTGACCATTGGCGCAGGCGGTGGTCTCAAGCAGGCGCTGGTGGTGGCCGGCATCAGCACGACGATCGGCAAAATCGCCGTTGGCGCGCACATGCCGCTGATTCTGCTGGCGTGGCTGATCGCCGTTGCGCTGCGTCAGGCCACCGGTTCCGCGACGGTTGCGACCACTACGACTGCCGGCATCGTCGCGCCGGTCGTGGCGGGCCTCAGCACGACTCATAATTCGCTGATGGCACTCGCGATCGGCGCCGGTTCCGTGTTTTTCTGCCACGTGAATGATGCGGGCTTCTGGATGGTGCGCGAGTACTTCGGGCTGCAATTGAAGCAGACGGTTCTGGTCTGGTCGGTGCTGCAGACGATCGTATCCGTCGTCGGCCTCGTATTGACGTTCGCGTTGTGGACCTTGCTGACCTGAGCGCGGCATAGGAATCGCAAGCAATGGCAGGAATTGACGCTCAACCGTCAATTTCGCGTATGCCCGTCCGCTTACACTGCTTCGGTGTAGACACGCGAGGTGCAGTCCGGCACCTCGCTTTCCTGCCAATGCGGAGGCACCATGCTCGAACTGAGACCGTCCTGCGAAGGATGCGGTAAATCACTGCCGCCGAACGCGCCCGATGCGATGATCTGCACGTACGAATGCACCTTCTGTGAAGTGTGTGCGCTCAGCACGCTGCGCAACGTGTGTCCGAACTGCGGCGGCAATTTCCAGCATCGGCCGATCCGCACGCGTGCACAACTGGTCAAGCATCCGGCTCGCGCCGAGGCGCATCCCGTCGCTATCGATGAAGCATCGCACGCAAGCTTCTTCGAGCGCTACCGGAGCACGCCGCCCGGCGAACGCTAAACAAAGCCATCAGCACGAGGCGGCCGCCGTTCGTCGCAGCCCTCGGCTCTCGTTCAATGCACCACTCAAGCCCAGCCGCCACGCGTCAATCGTCGCCGCCACCCGTGCCCGGCGCCGCAATCCCGCTCAACGTGTGCGCAGCCACGCGCAGCAGCCGGATCTGCTTGCGGTAATTGCGGCAGCCGCTGCAAGTCGGCAGATGCAGCCGGATCGCGACCCATTCGCCGGTCGTCAAAGGGCGGTCGAGCGCGTCCGACAACAGGCGCGTGATGTTCTTACACTTCCCCATTCGCATCCTCTCTGGATAGGCCCTTTTCGCTCAGGCAAGTGCGCAAACGCAGCCGCGCGCGGTAGATCAGCACGCTGCAGTGATTGGCGGTCATCTGCAGTTCGGCGCAGATCGCTTCAGTTTCGAGATCGAGGAATTCGCGCATCATGAACACGCGCCCGATGTGCTCGGGCAGGTGCTCCAGACACATCTCGAACAAGGTCCAGAATTGCTGCTGGCGCAGCGCGGTTTCCGGCGCCGGCCAGGGTTGCGGCTTGGTCTCACGCGACCAGTGACCGTTGTCCTTGAAGAGTTCGCGATCGAGTAGCGCTTCGCCGTCGATTTCGGATTCGAGCGCCGACAGGTTCACCGTGCGCTGCCGGGCGCGCAAGGTGTCGACGAGCTTGTGCCGGAGGATGCCAAACACCCACGTCTTGTGCTCCGATTGCGCGGCAAAGCGGTCGGCCTGCGTCCAGGCGGCAGCGAGGGCTTCCTGGACCGCGTCTTCAGCGGCAGCGGCATCGCGTAATTGCAAACGGGCGAAGCGCAACAGGTCGCGCCGCAGTTGCGTCAGATAGACGGGATCGTCGAGCGCCGGCGCGCTTACTTGCGCCATGGCATGCTCCGTCGCCGGGCTCGCGATTGCCGCCCTTTTTTTCCTGAATCGCTGTAGTTCATAGGTGAGTGGGTCTCCTCGCGCACTTTCCGGACGCGTGCGCCATTCTCCCGCACGTTCCTGCGCAAGCGAATCGGTATTGAACATGTGCCCGCCAGTAGCGATGACCTGATGACTTTAGTCGTGCCACAGCAGGCTTTATGACGGCAAAAAACATTATTGCGCAAAATGAAATCAAGGCTCTGATGGTGAACCGTAACCTGCCAGTGCGCGAGCGAGACGTGCAGCCACGTACGTCTCAAACTCGTACCAAATACGCGCCGTGATTATTTCACTATTTGAAAAAAAGTCTTCCTGTCTTCGGTGTTTTTACGCGGACACTGAATCGCTATTCTTCAGTCTATCGATCGCATCAGATCGCAAACCAAACGCTGAAGAGGAGCCGCACCATGAAACGCATTCTTACCGCCCTGATCGCTTCCGTCGCCCTGTTTGCTGCAGCTTCGGGCGCAGCCCAAGCCGCTGCACCGGCCCAATGTAACGGCCCGGCATCGTATTGCAACGTGTTCTTCGGCAACTAATCGTCTGGTGGACGCAGCCGGAAGCATGTCCGGCACACGTCTGCCGATGAAACAGGTTTTCGAAATCAAAAAGGGCGCCTTTAGAGGCGCTGTTTTTGCATTTGATCCGACAGGGTCGACGGGGCCGGGGAAGACATCCGCGGAACATGGCTGCAGGCCCATTCCATCGCCGTGCAAGCCTCACGAAACAAAAAGCGGTAACAACACCCCGACACGCTAAAGCAACACTCGCGCCCGGCACGCAAATGCGTCTAATGCTCACTCTTCTAACGTGTTACAGTGAGCCAACAGCTTGCAGTTCTCCTGCGCGTCTTGCGTAGTCCCTCAGGCATCAGCCTCTCATTACAGCGCCCTGAATCGAACGGGGTCCTTTCCTTCTACTTCGCTTTACGGTGTCGTCGGCGTGGCCTGACAGGCGCGACCGCGCTTTACGCGCATCGTCGATCAACACCTTGTTTTTCGCTGAAACGCAGCGACTCACCCGGCGTCACGCCGGGCATACAGCGACACGTTCCAAGCGAGATCCTTCACTGGAGACGACCACCATGAGCAATACGATCAGAAGTTACCGGGGCCTCGAGATTTATCCACTGGTTTATCCGCACCAGCCGCGCTCTGCCGATGGCGCCCGCCACTACGATGCGGGTTTCGACGCCTCAGTCCGAATCTGCCGCCGCGGCTCCGACGACACTGTGACCGGCAGCCGCGTTTTTCAGGTGCCCAGCCGTTCTCCGTTTGGCGCGGCCGGCGACGCGCGTATTGCATCGGCGAGTTACGCGGAGCGGGTGATCGACGGCATGGTTGCTGGCCAGTCGATCGCCGGGCTTTGATGCGCGCGCCGATGGCAAGTCACGTTTCCAGGCGCGCACAGGGCGCGAATTCCACGCCGCTGACTGGCCGCGCGAACTATCAGGTCGCCGTGTCGTCGCGTCGAACCTCCAGCGGGACGGTGCCGACACTGAAAGTGATGCGGTTGAGCGACGAGCGCGTGATCTACCCCTTTCAGGGCCACGCGGACATGCCGTTTTTTGAAAACGCCGACGCGGCCCAACTGTTTGCTGAGACGTACGGCTGGCAGCTCGTGGATGGCGACATCGCCGTCCCGGAATGATTGCTTCGACCTATGCCGCACGGCTGGATTTTTATCCGCGCGGGCAGCGAAGAACATCCGTTTGCCTCAAAACGTCCTAGACCGAAAGCATGCTTGATTGACAAGGCAAAACTACCAGTTATCCACAAGGTTATTCAGTAAATCTGTGGATAACTTTGAGTGCCGCCGGGTTATCCACCGGCAGCATTTTCGAGGCCTGGTCGTGCGCCGCCAGAAGCGGGGCGTTTTTCACCTCGCCGTCGTTATCCCGCGCAGCTTTGCCTATGATGGACAGTTCGTACCCTTTCGCGCGTCAAGCGCCTCACCTCAAGGAAACGAACATGGCCTATCACATCGCAGTTGTCGTCGGCAGTCTGCGCCGCGAGTCGTTTAACCGCCAACTGGCGCAAGCCGTCATTTCACTAGCGCCCGCCGACTTCACATTCGAATTCCTCGATATCGGCTCCCTGCCGCTTTATAGCCAGGATTACGACGCCGACTATCCCGAAGTCGCCAAACACCTGAAGCAGCGCATCGAAGCCGCCGACGGCCTGCTGTTCGTCACGCCTGAGTACAACCGCTCCATACCTGGCGTTCTGAAGAATGCACTCGACTGGGGCTCGCGGCCGTGGGGCACCAATTCGTGGGCAAACAAGCCCGGCGCGGTGATCGGCACTTCCGTCGGCGCGACTGGCACGGCGCTGGCGCAACAGCATCTGCGCAATGTGCTGGCGTATCTCGATGTCCCCACACTCGGCCAACCGGAAGTGTTCATCAAGCACGATCCGGCGGTCATCAATGAGAAGGGCGAGATCCTGAACGACGGTACGCGCAAGTTTTTGCAGACTTTCGTCGACCGCTACGTCGCGTGGGTCAAACGTCAAACCGCTGCCTGACGGCGACTTCGGGGATACGTCTTACAGGGGAAGCGGCGCCGGTGCCACGACTTCACGGCACGCCGGCGCTGCTACTGCCATTGCACCTGTCTAAACGTGGTGATGCCCCGTTACCCGTTCCCAGCCGTGACGCACGGCGAGCTTGAAGCGCTCCCACGTACTGTCCGGCGAGGTGGTTTCCCAATGGCGCCGCGCTTCCGGCTCGACGTCGTCCCACGGCTGGTCGCGATAACGCGCGTCGCGAGCGATTTCCGCGCCATAGCGGTAGGCCGGCACATAATCTTCATAGCGCGCGTTCCCGGCTGCGTATTGCTCGTCGAAGTGTGTGCGGAAATCCTCTTCGTATTCCAGATACTCGTTTGGCATCTGGCCGCCTAAGCCCGCGGTCGGCTGTCCCGCTTCGGACACGACTTCCGACGGCTGCAAGATCGCGCCCGAGCCCGGCATCGAGCCGGCGGCGATCGCGGTACGCCCCGCATCGCCGACCAGCGGATCGGCGACTGGCTCGTTGATCGGGTCGCGCATTGGCCGCTCAGCCAGCGGCGGTGGGACGAACGGCTCGGCGTCGGTGCCCATGAGCGGCGGCGGATAGAGTGGATCGGCCGTGGTTGCGGGCCGCGTGGTCGAACCCGGTGTTGCAACGCCGGGCGTCGCAACGCTCGATGTATGCGGTGTGCCGGGCGTCACCGCGCCGATACCGAGTTCGTCGAGTATCGAATGATCGCGGCTCGATTCCGGCTGCGAGTCTAAATCGGGCGAACGTTCGCCGATGTCGGTCGCGCCCAGCCTCGTCAAGGTATTGCGCGCAAGTTCCGCGTGCGATTCGCTCGCCGCGCTTACGCACACCAGCACGGCGCCGCGGCGCACGGCTTCCGCATAGCGGGCCGTATCCGGCGCGCGAGAACTCGTCGCAAACAGGCTCGACAAAAAGCGCTCGATATTGGCGAGTACGCCGGAACTGGCAACCTCATCGGTTGCGGAGCCGACAGAGGGTTCTGGATTTGCCTGTAATTCGATCGTTTCACGTGCAAAACCAGTCTGCACAAGCGTATCGCGCGCGACTTCGGCTTGAGAATAGGTGTCGAATAAACCAATCACGGTGTGTCGCATAGCTGTCTCCCGGCGTATTAGGTGGAACGGACGGCGTGACGACCCGCTGCCCTTCCTCCCTAAAAACGTCGCAACGATCATGCCGGGGCCGGCACGATGCGCCTGCACGCCCGCTATCGCCAACTTGCGACGATTCGGTCACGGAGGGCGCGGCATGCTACGCCGCGCTTTTTTACAACTGCCGGTAATTGGCGGCGACGCTGAAACGGCAGGCTTTAACCGGCCGGATGCGCCGCCGCGGCCGGATCGGCGCCCGTTTGCGCCAGTTCGCGCTGGATCGCTTGCAGGAGCTTTTCCAGCAACGCGATATCGAAAGGTTTGGACAACACCCGCACGTCCACGTGCCGCGCACGGTCGAGTTCTTCCGCATAGCCGGTGACGAGAATGACCGGCAGCCTGGTGTCGAAAGCCTGTACGGCTTCGGCCAGGTCGATGCCGTTCATCGTGCCGGGCATGTGGATGTCCGACAGCACCAGATCGAACGGCAGCGGCTCGCCAGTGCGCGCTTGCCTCGCGTGGGCGTCGTCGAACAGGCGCAGCGCGGTATCGGCATTGAACACGCACGTGACCTGGTGGCCCATCATCTGCAATAACGCCTCGGTGCCCGCGGCGACTTCGTCATTGTCCTCGACCAGCAGGATGCGCAAGCCGTGCGGCACGCCGCTTTCTTCGACGCCCGGTTCTGCCGGCGATTCGGTCTCAGGCTCGGCCGTGGCACGCGGCAGATAGAGCCGCACCGAGGTGCCTGCACCGATTGCGCTGTCGATCGCGGCCAGTCCGCCGGAGCGCTCGCAGAAGGCGAAAACCTGTGGCAGCCCGAGACCCGTGCCCATACCTTTCGGCTTCGTCGTGAAAAGCGGTTCGAAGGCACGCGCGAGTACTTCAGGCGGCATGCCGCCGCCTGTGTCTTCAAGCGAGAGCTGCACGAAGTCGCCGGTCAACGGAAAGCCGTCCTCGTGGCGGAAGTTGATATTGGCGGCTCGCACGGTGAAGCGGCCGCCGTTGGGCATGGCGTCGCGTGCGTTCACCGCAATGTTGATCAGCGCCAGTTCGAGCTCGGCCACGTCGACACGCATCGGCCAGATGTCGACGCCGATATCCATCACCAGCGAGATCTTCGCGCCGAGCGACGCGCGCAGCAATTCGCGGCACGCCGGCAGCCACCGCTCGAGTGCCAGCGTTTCGTTGCGCAACGGCTGCTTGCGCGCGACGCCGAGTAATTGCCGGGTCAGCGACTGGCCGCCCTTGAGCGCCCGTTCCATCGCCGACAACTCGCGATCGAGCCCTGGCGTGCCGCGCCGCCGTGCGATCTGCACGTTGGCCGAGACGATCATCAGCAGGTTGTTGAAATCGTGCGCCACGCTGCCGACCAGATTGCCGAGCGCCTCCATCTTGCGCGACTGGCGATACGCGGATTCGATCGAGCGGCGCATCGAGGCTTCGGCCTGCCAGCGCTCCCACGCTTCCTCTTCGGCGCCGAGACGCCGCAGCGATAGCCAGATCACGCACCACAACACGATGGATGGCGTGAACATCGACAGGATCAGCACGCTCAGGTGCCGGTACCACGCGGCCCAGATCGCCGAGGTGCGATAGCCGCACGACACGTACACCGGATAGGCGCCGACGCGGCGGAATGCGAGGATCACATTGTCGTCGTCGATGTCGGAATGCATCCGCACGACGCCCGCTCGCCGTCCTTGCGCGAGGGCTTCGGACAGTGGCGAAGTCGGCGCCATGCTCATCGGCTCGCGCAGGCGGCGCGGATAATGCGCGAGGACCGCGCCGTCTGTGCGGAGCAGGCTCATGGTCATCGGCGTACTATCGCTGCCGCCGAGCAGTTCCCGGTAGAACGCATCGAAATAGCTCGGCCGCAGCGCGACCGAGACGACCCCGGCAAACGAGCCATCGGCAGCGAGCCGCTCCACGCCCGTGTTGAACACCTGCTCGCCCACGACATGCCCCGTCATCACCTTCGAGACATGTTCGAGGCCCTTGCCGTCGCGAATGCCGATGAAATCCTCGCGATCGGCAATCGACAACACCGGCGCGGGATAAAAACGACTGGTGGCGAGCAGAGCGCCCTCCCGGCCGAAAATCGAAACGGCGGCCACTTGCGGATAGCCGCCGCCCATGGTGCGAAGCTTTTCGTGAATCTCGCCTTCCTGAGCGCGAATGCCGTTGTCGTCCAGACCTTGTGTCAGATCGACGATCCGCGCGTCCAGCGTCTCGTTCATATCGAACACTTTCAGCGCGTGTTCTTCCGTCACGCGCACGGTGCGCAGCGTCATGTCGGTCGCGTCGGCCATGCGCCCGCGCAGATCGCTGAACGCCATTGCCGCGACGTACACGCACGGCAGCACGATGGCCGCGACCAGCAGCGCGATCAGCGTGATGCGCCGGACGTGGAAATTCTGTTCCGGCACGGCTGGGAACCGCGCCTCGTCCTGGCGGCTAGCGGGAGGGCGGCTCGCTTCGGACGGGTCGAACCGGTCTGGTGTCATGGTCGGTAACGCAAAGGTCGTTCGGGACGGAAGTCAGCTTCATGCGTAAAGCATAGACATGCAGCGGCAGTACTGGTTACTGTGACGAAGGATCGCCCCCCGATTTGTCCACCGTTTGAATCAGTGACAAATCGAGAAGCGCAAACGTACACAAAAGTATAAATGTAAAAGAAAGCCTTCAAAATCTACCGAAATATCTTCAAAAAATGCATTTAATAGGAAAATCTCTTTAGCCAATACGAATTTGGCGAGTTGCCTTTCCGCCGTTTTGCTTCGAAAATCGATGCCATCATAAATAATGTGTCCGCCATGTTCGGATGCATCTGCCGCGAGGGCCGCCCGACAACGCGCACAACGCGTGGCCGGGGGCGCTCGCGGAAACAGGCGCGCGGCAAGGGGACCAGCCCGATCCGTGAAGCCGCGCGGATTCATCTACGGGGTAGGCTTCGAACATGCCGGTCATAGCCGTCGTCCACCGTGCTCGCACGCATCGATGCGCGCCCACGGGTTCCGTCAAAAGCGCCTCGCTGCGCGCTTTCCCCGCTCGTTTGCAAGCTGCATTCTCGCAAGCTTCAGCCCGCTTTACCGCTGGTCGACAGTCAGCGCGCTAAAGAAACCCACTCTACCCGCCGTTAACGCGCAAGAGCTAATTCCGCTTACCCACCCGCCCATGCCTTTGCCTATTGTGATCGCCGACGATTCGTTGCTTGCCCGCAAGGTGCTCACCAAGGCATTGCCGCCGGACTGGGATGTCGACGTGTCCTACGCCACGAACGGGCGCGAAGCGCTCGGCCTGTATCGTGAAGGCAAAGCGTCGGTGATGTTCCTCGACCTGACGATGCCGGACATGACCGGCTATCAGGTGCTGGAAGCTTTGCAGCATGAGGACCTGAACACCTTCGTCATCGTCGTCTCCGCCGATGTTCAGCCGATGGCCCAGTCGCGCGTGCGCGCGCTCGGCGCCGCCGCCTTCATCGCCAAGCCCGTGACGCCCGAGGCGGTACTACCCATCCTCAAGGAGTACGGGTTGTATGTCTGAGCCAGTCCTCACCGAAGACCAGCGCGACGCGCTGCAAGAGGTCGCCAATCTGGCGATGGGCCAGGCCGCGACGCGTCTCGCGCGCCTGCTCGATGCGTTCATCGAATTGTCGGTGCCGCGCGTGAAGGTGGTCGCGGTGAGCGAGGCGGCCCAGGCGCTGCGCGAGATGACCGGAATCGAGGACACGGTGAGCGCGGTGCGCCAGGGCTTTCGTTCCGACATCAAGGGCGAAGCGCTGGTGATCTGCCGCAGCGACAGCATCGACCAGTTGTGTTCGCTCGTGAGCGATCCGTATTCGCGCTCGAGCTACGAGGCGGTGAGCCAGAAAGAACTCGTGTTCGACGTCGCGAACGTGCTGACGGGCGCGTGTGTCTCGTGCATTCTCGACCAGCTCGGACGCACGCCGGTCTTCTCCGCGCCGGGCCTGCTCGGCGAAGCGATGACGCTCGACGAAGTGTTTCAGCCCGGCATGTTGCAATGGGAAGTCGCGCTTCTGGTCGAAGTCAATTTCGCGCTCGAGGACCAGAGTTTCCGCGCGCACCTCGTGATGCTGATGGCTGAAGAATCGATTCGGCACATGAACGAGGCGCTCGACGAGCTGTTGTCCAGCCTATGAATGTGCCTGTGGAGTCGTTGAGCGATCTGGTTGTGGAACGTGTCGGTTTCGGTATCTTCGTGCTTGATCGTGACATGCACGTGCTCATGTGGAATCGCTTCATGCAGGATCACAGCGGCTTGTCGCCGGAGCAGGTGGTCGGCAAATCGATCTTCACTCATTTTCCGGAATTGCCGCGCGTGTGGCTGTCGCGCAAGATCGAAAGCGTGTTTCAGCTCGGCAGTTTCGCGTTCAGTTCGTGGGAGCAGCGCCCGTACCTCTTCAAGTTCGATCACGACCGGCCGATTACCGGCGGCGTCGATTTCATGCAGCAGGACTGTACGTTCATGCCGTTGATGCGCGATCGCGAAGTGGTGGCCGTATGCGTGACCATCTCGGATGTCACGCATGTCAGTATCGTGCAGCGCGAACGTGAAGATGCGGTTGCCAAGCTGCAGGAATACGCGGACCGCGACGGGTTGACGGGCATTGCTAACCGGCGTTACTTCGAAGCGCGCCTGCGCGATGAGTACACGCGCTGGCAGCGCTACGGCGGCGAGATGTCCGTGCTGCTGTTCGATCTCGATCACTTCAAGAAAATCAACGACCAGTTCGGCCACGGCGTCGGCGATACGGTGCTGCGCGTGATGGCGCAGCGGGTCGCCGAGGTGGTGCGGGCTCAGGACACCTTCGGGCGTTTCGGCGGCGAGGAATTTGCCTTGCTGTTGCCGTGTACGCCGCTCGAAGACGCCATGCGGGTCGCGGAAAAGATTCGCCGCACGATTGCCGACACGCCGGTCGACGTGCAGGGCACGAGCGTGCCGGTGACGGCCAGCGTCGGCGGCGCGGCGGCGCGCGTGGGCGTGCCCGCGTACGACGTGCTCATCAACGAAGCCGACGCGGCGCTGTATAGCGCGAAGCGGCAAGGACGCAACCGCTCGGTGGCGTTCATCTGATTTTCCGGACAAGCACGGCGTTGCTGCGCGCACCGCGTGCTGTGCGGGGCGCCCGACACGCACTCAGCGGCGAGTCAGCGTCTCCTTCCGGCCCCTTATTCGCCCGCAAACTGCGGCATCTCACAAAGGTTGTTATACTTTTCGCCGTTTCCGGCATCCCTGCCGGGTGTTTCGCGCGTGTCCGTGCGCGCGGGCCGCTTGCCCTGCGGGTAGGCATTAAAACTTCTTGAACGCCTTTCAGCGGGCGCCTCCAGCGGAGATCGTCTTGGCTGTTTCCAATCTTGTCGTGGACGATACAGAAATTGACGCCGCTGCCGCCACGTCCGGCAGCTCGTTTTATCTCGCGATGCGTATCCTGCCGGCCGCGCAGCGCGATGCGATGTATCAGGTCTACGCGTTCTGCCGCGCTGTCGACGATATCGCCGACAGCGACCTGCCGCGCGCCGAACGCGCCGCCGCGCTCGAGCGCTGGCGCGCCGACATCGACGCGTGCTACGCCGGCGCACCGCGCGCGTCCCTGCGCGCGCTGACGCGGCACATTCATACGTTTCACCTGCAACGCGAAGATTTTCACGCGATGATCGACGGCATGGCGATGGACGCCGCCGAGGATATCTGCGCACCCGACGAAGCCACGCTCGATCTGTACTGCGATCGCGTCGCCAGCGCGGCGGGCCGCCTGTCGGTGAGGATATTCGGGATGCAGGAAGAGCCGGGCCGGTTGCTCGCGCACCATCTGGGCCGCGCACTGCAACTCACCAACATCCTGCGCGATATCGACGAAGATGCCGGCATCAACCGCTGCTACCTGCCGCACGAATTGCTGGCGCGGGAAGGCATCGCGGTGACGAACCCGGTGCAGATCGCAGACGATCCATCGCTGCCGCGCGTCTGCGCGACGCTCGCCGAGCGCGCCAAGCAGCATTTCGCCGCCTCCGACGCGATCATGGACCGCGAGCCGCGCAACCACGTGCGTGCGCCGCGCATCATGTCGGGCGTCTACCGCGTGCTGCTCGAACGCACGCTCGACCGCGGTTTCGATATTCCGCGTACGAAGGTCAGCAAGCCGAAACTGCGCTTGCTGTGGATCGTCGCGCGCTACGCGCTCTTCTGAGCTGATGCCAAAGCTCATCCATGTGATCGGCGCGGGCCTCGCCGGCCTCGCCGCCGCGGTGCAATTGCAGCGCCGCGGGGCGCAAGTCGTGCTGCATGAGGCGTCGCCCCAGGCGGGCGGCCGGTGCCGTTCGTATTACGACCCCAAGCTGGGCGCGACGATCGACAGTGGCAACCACATGGTGTTGTCCGGCAATTTCGCCACGCTCAACTATTTGCGCGCAATCGGCGCCGCCGACGAGCTGGTCGGCCCGGCCCAGCCCGAGTATCCATTCGTGGATCTGGCGACGCGGGCGCGCTGGACCGTGCGCATGTCGCCGGGCCGTCTGCCCTGGTGGATCTTCGACCCGAACGCACGCGTGCCGAACACCGGGCCGGGCGACTATCTGGCGCTCGTGCCGCTGCTGTTCGCCAAGCCCGGGCGCAGCGTGGCGCAGACCATGCGTTGCAATGGCCCGCTGTGGGACCGGCTGCTGCGACCGCTGTTTCTCGCGATGCTCAACGTCGAGCCGCGTGAAGCGTCGGCGGAGCTGACAAGTGCGATGGTCAGGGAGACATTGGTCGCCGGTGGACTGGCGTGTCGGCCGCTGGTGGCGCGCAACGGGCTGGGCAGCGCCTTTGTCGACCCGGCGCTGCGTCTGCTGCAGCATGGCGGCGCGGCAATCCGGCTCGGCTCGCGCCTGAAGGACATGGTGTTTGACGACACAGGCCCCAGCCGTATATCGGCACTGAATTTTGCGGACGAAAGCATCGCGATCGAAGCCAACCAGGCCGTGGTGCTCGCGGTGCCGCCGGAAATTGCGCAGACGCTCTTACCCGGCTTGCGCTCGCCGAATCGCTTCGCGGCGACCGTCAACGTGCATTTCGCGGTCGAGCCGCCATTCGGTATGGCGCCGGTCACCGGGCTGCTCAATGCGACAGCCGATTGGCTGTTCGCCTTCGAGGGCCGCGTGTCGGTCACGGTCAACGCCGCTGAGCGCCTGCTCGACACACCGCATGAAGCGCTCGCGAAAACTATCTGGGCCGAAGTGGCGCAGGCCGTCAATTTGCCGGCCGAGCCGATGCCGGCCTGGCAGGTCGTGGTGGAAAAGCGCGCGACGTTTGCCGCCTTGCCGGATCAGGAAACGCTGCGCCCCGGCACGCGCACTCGCTGGAACAACTTGATGCTCGCGGGCGACTGGACGGCCACCGGCCTGCCCGCGACGATTGAAGGCGCGATCCGCTCCGGCCAGAAGGCCGCGGACACGCTGCTGAATCAACCGATGGAACGCCGATGAACGACTTATCTCAAGCTCAGCCGCTGGACGCCATCCTGCCTGAATTCGCCGATGCGGCGCCGGGCGCTGCGCCCGGCACTGCGTCGCAAGCGTCCGCACCGGCGCTCGACGCCGCGATCACGCGTGCCACCGACGCGATCCTCGCCGCGCAGAAGCCGGACGGCCACTGGGTCTACGAACTTGAAGCCGACGCGACGATTCCCGCCGAATACGTATTGCTGGTCCACTATCTCGCCGAAACGCCGAACCTGGAACTGGAGCAGAAGATCGGCCGCTATCTGCGCCGCATCCAGCGGGCGGACGGCGGCTGGCCGCTCTTCACCGACGGCGCGCTCGACATCAGCGCCAGCGTGAAGGCGTACTTCGCACTGAAGATGATCGGCGACTCGCCGGATGCCGAGCACATGGTCCGCGCACGCGAAGCGATCCTGGCGAACGGCGGCGCGGAAACGGTGAACGTGTTCACGCGGATTCTGCTCGCGCTGTTCGGCGTGGTGTCCTGGCGCGCCGTGCCGATGATGCCCGTGGAAATCATGTTGTTGCCGCAATGGTTCCCCTTCCATCTGTCGAAGGTGTCGTACTGGGCGCGTACCGTGATCGTACCGTTGCTGGTGCTGAACGCGAAGCGGCCGGTGGCGCGCAATCCGCGCCGTGTACGTATCGACGAGTTGTTCCGCGGTGCGCCGGTCAACACCGGCATGCGCGATCGGGCGCCGCATCAGCACCTCGGCTGGTTCCGCTTTTTCCGCGGCGTGGACGTCATGTTGCGCGCAATCGACGGGCTGTTCCCGAAGGTGACGCGCGACCGTTCGGTGCGCGAAGCGGTGAAGTTCGTCGACGAACGGTTGAATGGCGAAGATGGGCTCGGCGCGATTTTCCCGGCCATGGCCAACTCGGTGATGATGTACGACGTGCTCGGCTATCCGGCCGATCATCCGAACCGCGCAATCGCCCGTCAGTCGATCGAAAAGCTGCTCGTCATCAAGGATGACGAAGCCTATTGCCAACCGTGCTTGTCGCCAGTGTGGGATACCTCGCTCGTGGCGCACGCGCTGCTCGAGACCGGTGAGGCGCATGCCGAGCAGGCGGCTGAACGTGGGCTTGCATGGCTGCGTCCGCTGCAGATTCTCGACGTGCGCGGCGACTGGATCTCACGTCGCCCGAACGTGCGTCCTGGCGGCTGGGCGTTCCAATACAACAACGCGCACTATCCGGACGTCGACGATACGGCGGTGGTCGCGATGGCGATGCAGCGCTCGGCGGCGCTGACGCAATCGGATGTCGACCGTGAAGCCATAGCGCGGGCGCGCGAATGGGTTGTCGGCATGCAAAGCAGTGACGGCGGCTGGGGCGCGTTCGAGCCGGAAAACACGCAGTACTACCTGAACAACATTCCGTTCTCCGATCACGGCGCCTTGCTCGATCCGCCGACCGCGGACGTATCGGGCCGCTGCCTGTCGATGCTCGCGCAACTCGGTGAATTTCCGCCGGGCAGCGAGCCGGCGCAGCGCGCGTTCGACTACATGCTGAAGGAACAGGAATCGGACGGCAGCTGGTACGGCCGTTGGGGCTTGAACTACATCTACGGCACGTGGACCGCGCTGTGTTCGCTGAACGCCGCGGGTATGCCGCACGACGATCCGCGCATCAAACGCGCGGCGCAGTGGCTCCTGTCGATCCAGAACGAGGACGGCGGCTGGGGTGAGGGCGGCGAAAGCTACAAGCTCGACTATCGCGGCTACGAACGTGCGCCGAGCACCGCGTCGCAAACCGCGTGGGCGCTGATGGGCCTGATGGCAGCGGGCGAGGTGAATCACGAGGCGGTGGCGCGTGGCGTCGCGTATTTGCAGCGTGAACAGCGCGAGCACGGCCTGTGGGACGAAACGCGCTTCACGGCGACCGGTTTTCCGCGCGTGTTCTATCTGCGTTACCACGGCTATCGCAAGTTCTTCCCGTTGTGGGCGTTGGCGCGCTTCCGCCATCTGACACGCAATGGGCTGACGCGCGTTGCGGTCGGGATGTAACGGATGGCGCTTTCGACAACGCCGTCAGCCGGGGCCGGCCGCAGCACCTTGCCGGTGATCGTGGTGACGGGTATGGCGTTCGAAGCGCGTATCGCGCGCGGCAAAGGTGTTGAGGTGGTCTACGCGGCTCGCGCCGATCTGCTGGAGCGGGCGCTGAGTACGGCGGTTGCGCGCGGCTGTTCGGGGATCGTTAGTTTTGGGACGGCGGGGGGTTTGGCGTCCGACCTGGAGCCGGGCACGCTGATCGTCGCGGAAGCCGTCGAGGGGCCGTTTGGGCGGCTCGAGACCGATCGGTCGTGGGCTGACAGACTCGCTGCCGCGCTGGCGACTGGGCCGCTTGTGGCGCGTCTGCGGCGCGGGCTGGTGGCTGCTGTGACCGCGCCTTTAGTCACTGCCGACGATAAGCGCGTGCTGCATCGCTCGACGGGTGCTTTGGCGGTTGATATGGAGTCGCATATTGCCGGTGCGACGGCGGCCGCGCATGGTTTGCCGTTTGCGGTGTGTCGTGCGATTGTGGATCCGGCCTGGCGGACGCTGCCTTCTGCTGCAACCGCTGGGTTGCGGGATGATGGCACCACTGCGTTGGGGCCGATTTTGCGGGAGTTGCTGCGGCAGCCTGCGCAGATTGGGGCGCTGATTCAGGTGGCCGTTGATGCGCGGGCGGCGCGGACTTCACTCGTGCAGGCGCGGCATGCTATGGGGGAAAGTGGGGTTTTGCGGTTTTCTTGATCTGGGTTTTTGGGGTTTTTTGTTCGCTTGGCGGTGCTTTGTCTGTTTGCCTACGGCGTTGGCCTTTCCTTGTTTTCTTATTGGTCTATTAGCGTTCGCCCCTGTGCGGGGCAGGCACTTACTTTCTTTGCCGCCGCAAAGAAAGATAAGCAAAGAAACCGGCTCACACCGCTAGCTTATAAGCGGGCCCACCGCGCAGTTGCGGTAGTGGTGCATCTGGAATCTGTGCTCTCGCACATTCGGACTGGTGACAAGGGCGTCATTCTTCGGGCGGCGCTGCGCGCGCCGAAGGGTGCTTCCCGTCTGGTTTGCTCGGCATTACTGATCGCAATTGGCGGGCGCACCGTTCCTGTTCGTTTTAATTCCCGCCGTTTCCCCACTCTAATTTCCCAGTTCGCTTTTTAAGGTGACCCGGCGCTCCGTAGCGTCGGGTCACCTGCTCCATCCCTTACTGGGTCGCCGGGACTGCTTCCTGCGGTTTCTTGTCCGTCGGCGTGGTTTGCGGTGCCTGCGTCATTGCACCCGATGCCGCTGCAGGCGCCGCCGCTGGGGCGTTTGGCGTGTCGCCCGGGTCCGTGTAGGTCGGTACGCCCGCGGGGGCGGCTGTGGCGCTTCCTGACGCCGCGTTAGGGGCTTGCGCCGCGTCGCCCGGGTCCGCGTAGCTCGGCAACCCTGCGGCCGCGCCTGAAGCGCCCTTGGCAGGTGCGGCTGCGCCGGAGTCGCCCTCCTGGTCGTCGTAGTTCGGGAGCGGCGCGGCGTTGTCACCCGTGCCGCGCAAGCGCGCTTTACGCTGCTGCGTATAGGCGTCGCGAACGAACGAATATTTGTCCAGCGCGGCCTGTTGTAACAGGTCGGAGGCGCCCAACAGGTCGGAACGCACGCTCACGAACTGCAACACGTACAGCGGATTGCGTACCGCTGGCTCGATGTAGTTCAGCGGGTTGAACTTCACGTCCACCACGAGGCCCATGCTGTCACGCACCGTGCTTGGACCAAACAGCGGCAAGACTAGGTACGGGCCCGACGGGACGCCCCAGTGGCCCAGCGTCAATCCGAAGTCCTGGTGGTGCTTCGGCAGACCGGCCGGCGTGGCCCAGTCGATCAGGCCGCCAAGCCCAAAGGTCGAGTTGAACGCGAAACGCACGAAGTCCTCGGTCGCGTCGGTGATCTTCAACTGCAACAGGTTGTTGGCGGCGTTGGTCAGGTCGCCCAGATTCGAGAAGAAGTTGCTCACCGCCGTACGCAACGGCTGCGGTGTCACCTTCTGGTAGCCCTTGGCGACCGGAACAGCGACGAAGCGGTCCAGGCCGTCATTGAAATTGAAAATCACGCGGTTCGCGGGCTCGAACGGGTCGCCCGGTTTGCGGTCGGGGCCGGTCGCGCAGCCAGAGATCAGCCCGGTGGCGATCAGCGCCAGCACAGTGTTTTGCAGCTTCATGCTTATATTCCTTTGTGCTTCGCGCGACGTTGGCGCGGCTTGCCCATCAGTACGGGTTGGAATACCACCGCGCCGATCAGCGTGCAAAACAACGAGAGTGCCAGCAAGCGTCCCATACTCGACGTCCCCGGATGGTGCGACAGCCAGAGGCTGCCGAACGCCGTCGCCGTGGTCGCCGCGCTGAACAACACGGCATGCGTGAGGCTCGACTGCAAAAGGCCAGTCTGCCCGTGGCGCCACGCCATCACGAAGTAAATCTTGAATGCTACGCCGACGCCCAGCATCAGCGGCAACGCAATGATGTTCGCGAAGTTCAGCGGCATGCCGAACACTACGCACAACTCCAACGTCACCAGCGCCGACACCAGCAGCGGAACCAGGGTGCGCAGCATGTCGCTGAGCCGCCGCAGCGCAATCCACAGCAGGATCGCAATCGACAGCAACGCGTAGCCGGCGGCCTGAAGGAACGCCTTGATGATCGTGTCCGCGGAATGCAGGATCGAAATCGGCCCGCCGATCGCGTCAGGTTCGGCTTTCTTCACCGCGTGCGCGAAAGCGGCGAGCGTCGCGTCGTCGTTCGGATCGGCGCCGGGCTTGACCTTCGGCGCGATGTCGACGAGTGCGCGGCCGTCCTTCGACACCCAGCTCGTGGAGATCTCCTTGGGCAGGTTGTCGCGCGTAATCTCGGTCGGCTGCAGCAGATCCGCCAGTTGCTTCAGCGCGATGCGCAGCGGCTCGGACATCGCGGTTTCGGCACGGTCGCGCGTGCCGGCGTCGGCGGCAGCCAGTTTTTGCAGCGTTGCGGACAGATGCTTGGCTTCCGCGGCGCCCGGACCCGGATGGTCGTCAGCGGCGAGCGAGAGCTGGTTCGACGCGCGCTTCAACGCGGCGACGCGTATCGCGTCCGTAGCTTGAGGCGCGGGCTGTTGCTGCAGCGCGGGCAGCAGTTGCTGCGCGGCGCTTGCAACCAGCATCAGCTTTTGTTGCTGCTCGGTCGGAACGAAGGTGTCCAGCGTGGTGACGCGGCCCACTTCCGGCAGCGTGCGCAGATGCGCGGCTTTCTGGTCCGCGTCGGCAAGCGTGGGCGCCAGCACGTGCACATTGTTGACCGCGGCTTCCGGCGAATCCTTCAGCGACAGCAGCGTCGCCATCGACTCCGTATGCGGGTCCTTCAGATGCAGCGGATTGAAGTCGAAACGCAAATGCGTGAGTAGCGGCGTGGCGCCGATCACGACGATCAGCGTTCCGATCAGCACCGGCTTGCGGTGATGATCGAGGAAATCGTCGACGGGTGCGAGCTGTTTGAAGCCGGGCGAAACGGCTTCGACCGGCGGGTTGAAGAGTTTCAGCAGCGCCGGCAGCAGCGTCATGTTGGTGAAGTACGCGACGAACATACCGACGCCGGCGATCTCGCCCAATTCCGACACGCCGCGGTAAGCCGTCGGCAGGAACGAGAAGAAGCTCAGCGCGACCGCCACCGCAGCGAGCGTCAGCGGCACGCCGATGCTGTGTGCGGTGTGCATGAGGGCGGCGGAAAGACGGTCGTCGCGATTACGTTCCTCACGATATTTGACGCCGAACTGCACGCCGAAATCGACCCCGAGTCCGACGAACAGCACCATGAAAGCGACCGAAATCATGTTCAGCGCGCCGACCAGCAGCAGGCCGAGCGCCGCGGTGATCGCGAGGCCGACGAACAGCGTAATGAACACGGCGAGGATCATGCGGCCCGAACGCAGTGCCAGCCACAGAATGACCAGCACGACAATGAAGGTGCCGATGCCGTTGAGCACGGCGCCGTCCTTGACCGACGCGAATTCTTCGTCTGCGAGAGGCTGTTCGCCGGTCAGGCGGACCGTGGCGCCATAGCGCGTGTCGAGGTGCAGCGACGCGGCGGTGTCGCGGATCGCTTTCGACGCCGTCGCGCCCGGTTCCAGCGCGTCGTAGTTCACGACCGGCTGCACCGTGACGAAGGCGCGCGCCGGATCCGTGGCGGCGCTCTTGTCCACCAGCGCGCGCCACGAGAATGCCGCCGGCTGGCCGGCCAGCACGCGATCGAGCGTGGTTGCGCTTTGCGACAGTAAATGGCTCATGTCGGCCAGCTTCACCTGACCCAGTTGCAGCGGCAGCAACAGGCTCGTGGTGAGCGTGCCGGCGAGGCCGGTCAGGCTCGGATCGTGCGCAAGGGCATTGACGAGCGGGCGCGACTGGACGAGCTGCGAGGTGGTCGACATCACCTCATCGGTTGACGGGAACAACAGGCCATCGTGTTCGAAGAACGGGCCGCCGGCGGGCTGCGAGACCGCGACGAACTCCTTCGGATCGGCTTTGAGCGCGGCCGTCAGGGCACTGGCGGCCGCGTCGGCAAACTCCGGCGCGCGGGCTTCGACCACCACCAGCACGGTTTGACCGCGATCCGGGAAGGCCTTGTCCATGGCATTTTCGAGCGACGACCATTGCTTGTCGGTCTCGATAAGCTTGCTGATATCGGTGTTGATCTTGAAGTGATCGGCAACGTAGAAGCCGCTCGAAACGGCGAGCACAAGAGACAGGGCGATGATCCGTAACGGATGGCGCACCGAATAGGCGACGAGACGGACAATAGATGACTTCAGCATGTAGGCGGGGGTAGCCTTATCACAGACGGTGTTTTTGACGAAAGTGCACAAGTATACAGAGCCGGAGCGACTCGGCTCCACTTCGGCAGCAAGGACGGCTCCCGGGCGGCGCGGCCGGGGGCGGGAACGCAATATCGGTATACTGGTCTATCCAGCTTTCGCCACGGGCTCATGAGCCCGCCGGCGCTTACTTCCAGGGGTTTTGGCGAGCGTATGAAACGTTATCTGTCTGCTTTTCTGGCTGCGGCCGTAGTGTCCACTGCGGCATACGCACAAAGCGCGCCTGATGCGCTGGTGAAGAGTGCTGTCGAAGGCACGGTTGCCGCGATGAAGGCCGATCCGCAGGCGCGCGGCGGCGATATGGCGAAGATTACCGAGCTGGTTCAGACGCGATTTGTGCCGGCTACCGATTTTCAGCGGACCACGCGGATCGCGGTAGGGAAGGCATGGAGTACGGCGACCCCCGAGCAGCAGAAGCAACTGTATGAGCAGTTTACGCTGCTGCTGGTGCGCACATACGCCTCCTCGTTGTCGCAGCTGCGCGATCAGGATGTGAAATTCAAGTTTCTGCCGGTCAACGTGCCGGCCGGCGCCAAGGACATCGTTGTGCAGTCACACGTGATCAGCAACGGCGGGGACGATGCGATCGATTACCGCCTGACCAAAGGCGCATCCGGCTGGAAGATTTACGACATCAACATGATGGGTGCCTGGCTGATTCAGGTTTATCAGACGCAGTTTGCCGATCAGCTTTCCAAGGGCGGCGTTGATGGGCTGATTAAGTTCCTGACGGCGCATAACGCACGAAGCGCAGGCTGACGTAACGCAAAAAGAGAAAGCACAAAAAAAAGCGCGGTGGCAATCATGCCACCGCGCTTTTTTCTACAGAACATGCACATCATGGGACGGACAGAACCGCCCCAATGATATCGACAGCTTAGTGTGCCGAAGCCGAAGCAGCCGTCTGCACCTTCTTGCCCTTTCCTGCACGCCCGATCTCTTCGAGCTTGATCTCGACGTGCCGCGAGAACACGAACTCAGCGGGGCGCTGCTTATCCAAAGGAATATCCTTGGTGAAGGCACCGGAAGTTTTCGGGCCACGCAGGCTGACCTTCAACGCCTTCAACGGATGCGCCACCGTATCCATCACGGCAGTCGCTTCGAAGCCGCAGTGCACCATGCAATCCGCGCACTTCTCATAGTTACCCGTACCGTAGTTGTCCCACTCCGTGGTGTCCATCAGTTCCTTGAAGGTCTTTACATAGCCTTCGCCGACCAGATAGCACGGCTTCTGCCAGCCGAACACCGTACGCGCCGGGTTGCCCCAAGGCGTGCACTCGTACGTCTGATTGCCGGCCAGGAAGTCCAGGAACATCGCGGACTGGCTGAACGACCAGTTCTTGCCATTGTTGCCGCGCTTGAAAATTTCGCGGAACAGATGCTTGGTCTTGTCGCGGTTCAGGAAGTGCTGCTGATCCGGCGCGCGCTCATAGGCATAACCCGGCGAGACGGTGATGCCGTCCACGCCCATCGGGCCGAGCGTGTCGAAGAACGCAGCAACGCGTTCCGGCACTGCGTCGTTGAACAACGTGCAGTTGATGTTCACGCGGAAACCACGGCGTTTCGCTTCCTTGATCGCGGCGACTGCCTTGACGTACACACCTTCCTGCGACACCGAGTGATCGTGCGCCTGCTCGTCGCCGTCCAGGTGAACCGACCAGACGAAGTACGGATTCGGCTCGTAGTCGTCCATCTTCTTTTCCATCAGCAGCGCGTTCGTGCACAGGTACACAAACTTCTTGCGCGCGATGATGCCCTTCACGATCTGCGGCATTTCCTTGTGCAGCAGCGGTTCGCCGCCTGCAATCGAAACGACCGGTGCGCCGCATTCGTCGACTGCGCCAAGGCATTCTTCGAGCGACAGACGCTGATTCAGGATGGGATCCGGATAATCGATCTTGCCGCAGCCATTGCAGGCAAGATTGCAGCGGAACAGCGGCTCCAGCATCAACGCGAGCGGGTAGCGTTTATTGCGCGAAAGGTGCTGACGCATGATGTATGCGCCGACCCGGACTTTCTGTAGCAGCGGAATAGACAAGACGTCCTCCTTAAACTTCGCGTGCAGCGAGTGGTTGCATCAGTTTCGATGGCAACTTGAATTCGACTTTCTCTTCACGGCCCGCCATCGTCGTGACATCGACGGGCCCCAATGCGCGCAGCGCATCGATTACGTTCTTCACCATCTCTTCCGGCGCCGAAGCACCGGCTGTGATGCCGACAGTCTGCACATTCGCAAACCACTCCGGCTTCACCTCCGAACCGTCGGCGACGAGATAACTCTCCACGCCGCTTTCACTGCCGATTTCGCGCAGCCGGTTCGAATTGGAACTATTGGTTGCGCCCACCACCAGCAGCACGTCGACTTCTTTGCTCAGTTCGCGCACCGCCGCCTGACGGTTTTGCGTGGCGTAGCAGATGTCGCGCGTGTCGGGACCGACCATGTCCGTGAAACGGCGCAGCAAGGCATCGATGATGCCACGTGTGTCGTCGACCGACAGTGTGGTCTGCGTGACGTACGCGAGCGGTGTATCGAGCGGCAGGTCCAGATGGGCGACCTCGGCCTCGCTCTGCACCAGCAGCACCTTGCCGGGAATCTGGCCGATCGTGCCTTCCACCTCCGGATGGCCCGCATGGCCGATCAGGATCAGGGTACGACCCGCAGCCACATATTGGCGCCCTTGCACGTGAACTTTGGTCACGAGCGGGCAGGTCGCGTCGAGCACGTCGAGGCCACGCTGTTCCGCGTCGCGCTCGACGGTCTGCGCGACACCATGCGCGCTGAAAATCGCCACGGCGCCTTGCGGCACTTCATCGAGTTCTTCGACAAAGCGCGCGCCTTTCTGGCGCAGGTTGTCCACCACGTGACGATTGTGAACAATCTCGTGGCGAACATACACGGGCGCGCCGTGCTGCTGTAACGCGCGGTCGACGATCTCGATCGCGCGAACAACCCCTGCACAAAAGCCGCGGGGTTGAGCAAGGATGACTCGCATAAATTGGCGAACTCCGACTGACGCGGGTTTCGAAGAAGTCGGTAACTATGACTTTATCGCCGCGACCATCTATTTAGTTGACGTCTTGAGCCCCGGCGACGAGCCGGTACAGCAAAACCAAACGCGCATTCTAACGCTATCAGGCCGGCTCTGCTCTGGCGCGCCTGCTCAGGTGTTGGCGCCGGCCGCCGCGCCGCGGGCCCGCTGCCCGGTAGCCCTATCCATGGCGCATGCGGCAATGCGCGGGTGGCAATGCACGGATGGCAATGATTACGCGCTGCACCGGTTTGGCGGAACCCTTAAACTACATGGTCCTGCGGCGCACATTTGTGGCCGCATTACAGAATGGTTTCGAGGCTCGCTGGATGGACGTCGATCAATACGAAAATTTTCCGGTCGCGAGCGTGTTGCTGCCAAAGGCGCTGCGCGCGCCTATCGACATTGTCTATCAGGTTGTCCGCACCGCCGGCGACATTGCCGATGAAGGCGACTGGAGCCCGGCCGAGCGGCATGCCCGCCTCGCCGACTTCCGCGCCGGCCTTGACGCGGTCGCGCAGCGGCGCGCGGCGCCGGTGCACCCGCTGCTGTTCGGCAAGCTCGCGGGCGTGGTGGCCCAGTATAAACTGCCGCTCGCGCCGTTCTACGATCTGCTCCACGCGTGCGGGCAGGACATCGACACCAACCGTTACGCGGACCGGGCCGCGCTGCTCGACTATTGCCGCCACTCGGCAAGCCCGCTCGGGCATCTGATGCTGCATCTGGTGGGCGCCGCCACGCCGGAGAATCTCGCCGACGCCGATGCGATCTGCACGGCCTCGCAACTGATCAGCTTCTGGCAGGACGTCGCCGCCGACTGGAAAAAGGACCGCGTGTATCTGCCCCTCGCGGATCTGCAGCGCTTCAACGTGACCGAGGCGCAGATCGCGCAAGGCGTCGTCGACGATGCCTGGGTCAAGCTGATGGCCTACGAGATTTCGTTCGTTCGGACCACGCTGGTACGCGGCGCGCCGCTCGCATTGCGGATCCCCGGGCGCCTGGGGATCGAGCTGTGCGGCGCCATCCACGGTGGCTTGCGAATCCTCGAGCGGATCGAGAAGGCCGGCTACGACGTGTTTCGCGAGCGGCCGGTGCTCAATACTTTTGACTGGTGCGTCGTCGCGGTACGCACGGTGGTGATGCGCCTGTCGCGGCGCGTCGGCGTAGAAGCGGGTTCACTCGAGGGTAATGCTTAATGGTGGTGGTTCTGTTTCTTCTTTCGTGTCTTTCCCTGCTGATCTGGTGTGTGTTGCTGTTCGCGCGCGGCGGTTTCTGGCGGGCGCGTCCCGCCACGCCGCTCACGCTCGAACCCCGTGAAACCTGGCCGGCGGTCGCCGCCGTGGTGCCGGCACGCAATGAAGTCGATGTGATCGCGCAGGCGGTCACCACCCTGCTCGAGCAGGACTATCCGGGCGAATTTCACGTGATCGTCGTCGACGACCACAGCACCGACGGCACCGCCGACGCCGCCCGCGCGGCCGCGTTGCAGCTGCAATGCCCCGATCGCCTGACGGTGCTCAGCGCGAAGCCGCTGCCGCCGGGCTGGTCCGGCAAGGTGTGGGCGCAGTCGCAAGGTATCGAGGCGGTGCGTACGCTCGGTCTGCCCGCAGATTTTCTGCTGCTGACCGACGCCGACATCGGCCATCCCGCGGACGCCGTCACGCAACTCGTCGCGCGTGCGGATGTGGAAAAGCGCGATCTCGTCTCGCTGATGGTCCGCCTGCGCTGCGATTCGTTTTGGGAGAAGGCGCTGATTCCGGCCTTCGTGTTCTTCTTCGCCAAGCTGTATCCGTTCTCGTGGGTCAATAACCCGCGCAACCGCACGGCCGCGGCTGCGGGCGGCTGCATGCTGGTCCGGCGCAGCGCGCTCGAAGAGGCCGGCGGCATCGAGTCGATTCGCGCCGAGCTGATCGACGATTGCAGCCTTGCCGCGCGCGTCAAGCATCGCGGCACAGGGCGTCATGCGATCCGTCTGGATGTGGCGGCGCGCAGCGTGTCGCTGCGTCCTTACGATAGCTGGCGTGAGATCTGGAACATGATCGCGCGAACGGCCTTTACGCAGCTGCATTATTCGCCACTGTTGCTGGCGGGCACGCTGCTGGGCATGACGATCATCTATCTGATGCCGCCGGTAGCCGCCTTGGTGCTCGGACCGCTGGGCTGGCCCGCATGGCTTGCCTGGGCGCTCATGTGCTGCGCGTATGCGCCGATGCTCAGCTACTACCGCCGTTCGCCGCTGTGGGCGCCGTTCCTGCCGCTGGTGGCGTTGTTCTATGTCGGCGCGACGTTTGCGTCGGCGGTGCGTTACTGGCGCGGTAAGGGCGGGCAATGGAAGGCGCGCGTGCAGGCGCCGGTGCAGGAGCGCTGAGACGCGCACGCCCAGAGATTCATCGGACGAAAAGAAAAGCGGCGCTCAGGCGCCGCTTTTTTTACATCGTCCTTTACTCGACCGTTACTCGATCTTTCCATCAGCCCTTGGTGAGCATCATGTACATCTGGATCACCATGTCGGGCGAAAACGTGAATGGCACCCAGCCGTGGCCGGTGTGGCGCATGACCAGCAAACGGTCGCCATTCGACTGTTTCTGCACGGCCATGACGGGATTCTTCGTCGATACGAAGCGCCAGCCTGGCGGGATGCCCGGCGGCGGTTCCGGCGTCATCGAGGCGCGCGCGTTCGACAATTCCTCGATCAGTTGCCCAATCTGCTCAGCGCGCAGCGCGACCGTCTGACCACCGATCGTCATGGTGATCTCGTTCTGCGCGGGGCGGTTGATTTCGAGCGTGGGCGGGACAGGTGCGACGGGTTCCGCAGCCGACTCTTCCGTGGCCACCGGCGTCTGTTCCGCTGCGGCTACCGCGTCTTCAGTGCCGATGCGTTCTACTTTCGATACGGACGAGACGTGGTTTGCCGCCGGCGCTTCCTGCGCTTGGGTCTCTGCGGGTGTCTCGGTGATGTTTTCGGCCTGCGGGGCCACGACAGCCTGGATGAGCTGATCGACGCCCATTTCCAGCGCGCCGAGCTGATCGTGAAGATTCATGCGAGGTTTCTCTGGTAAGACCCACGATTTTACCTGTTGCGCGTAGGCTTTTACCTGTCGCAAACACAGTGACGTTGTAACAAAGTGCGTGCAGGCTACAGCGACGCTGTTTGGCGCGGCGTAGCTTGTGCGACCTGGATGATGCGGCCTACGCGGGACGGCGCTGCTCATCCTGCCCGCGTCAGGACTTCAAATACCCGGCTTGCCGGAACCAGTCGATCGCATCGCTCAAGCCCTCACGATAGGGTCGCGCGCGATAACCGAGTTCCCGTTCCGCCTTCGCCGACGTGAAGTACATCTTGTTCTTCGACATCTTCAGACCATCGACGGTGAGGAACGGTTCGCGCTTCGTGATCCTGGCGACCGCTTCGGCGCCCGCGGCGAGCGGATAAAGCGGCCAGCGCGGCAAACTCAGCGTCGGCGCCTGGCGGCCGGTGAGCGCCGCGATATCCGCGAGCATTTGTTGCAGCGGCAGATTTTCGCCGCCGAGAATGTAGCGTTCGCCGATCTTGCCGCGTTCGAGCGCGAGAAAATGGCCAGCGGCCACGTCGTCCACGTGCACGAGATTCAGTCCCGTCTCGACGAACGCGGGAATCTTGCCGAGCGCCGCTTCGACGATGATGCGTCCGGTCGGTGTCGGCTTGACGTCGCGCGGACCGATCGGCGTCGACGGATTGACGATCACGGCGGGCAGGCCGTCCTCGGCGATCATGCGCTCCACCGCTCGCTCGGCCAGCACCTTGCTGCGCTTGTACACGCCGATCGCCTGGTCGGCTTTGAGCGGGGAGGTTTCATCGGCGGACTGGCCGGAACTGGTGACTTTCAACGTCGCCACGCTGCTTGTGTAGACAATACGTTCGACGCCTTCCTTCAACGCCGCGCGCATGGTTGCCTCGGTGCCTTCGAGATTCGAGCGCTCGATTTCGCTCGGGTCCGGCGCCCACAGACGATAGTCGGCCGCCACGTGCAGCAGATAGCGCACGCCGCGCAGCGCGTTGCGCATCGACGCTTCGTCGCGCATATCGCCGATGACGATTTCCGCATCCAGCGCCTCGACGTTCTTACGCGGACTGGTGGCGCGCACCAGCACGCGCACCTTGAAACCCTTCTGCTGCGCGATGCGCGCAACCGACGAGCCGACGAAGCCGGATGCGCCGGTCACGAGCACGAGATCGCGATTCTGTTCGGTCATTCTCTTTCATTCCCTGCGTGACGGTCGACGGATTGTACGTGTCGCGCACGCCGTGTGTCGCGCCGGGCGGTCCAGGCGCGCAGGCGAACCCGGACGAACTCAAGCGCCGCCGAGCATTCTCGCCGCGACGCGATTAGAATGCTCGGCTTGAAAGATTTGCGTTGCAAGGGACCGGAGTAAGTGCTTTGCATGGGACCGGAGTAAGAGCTTTGCATGGGACCGGAGTAAGCGCTAAAGCGCTAACCCCGGCCGACAGCTAAAGCGCTAACCCCGGCCGACAGCTAAAGCGCTAACTCCGGTCGACACTGGAGAGGACGGCATGGCCCCAGATCTGGATCAGCGGATCGAAACGTATTACGTGCGAGTGCACGGCACCGTGCAGGGCGTTGGCTTTCGCCACGCCACCGTGCGGCAGGCGCACGCGCTTGGTATCAAAGGTTGGGTGGCGAATCTCGACGACGGTTCCGTCGAAGCCATGTTGCAGGGCTCAGCCAATCAGGTCGACCGGATGCTGTCGTGGCTGCGTCACGGCCCGCCGGCGGCACGCGTGACCGAAGTGGCCGGCGAAGAGCGCGCGACCGAAAAGCGTTATGAGCGTTTCGAGCAGCACTGAGCAAGTGGACTTCGAGCAAAAAAGGCGGCGCGCCATCACATCGATAGCGCGCCGCCTTGCAGTTTGCGTGTCCTGTTTGTCAGGCAAATGGGCCGATAAGGTTTAGCACCTGAAGCATCTAAAGCACCTACCGCGACTATCGCGCCACCAGCAAGCTCTCAGCGAACCCCCATCCATCTTCGATCCACTGATGGCTGCACACGAAGCCCGCATCGTCGGCGATCGCGGGCATCTCGTCCGCGCGATATTTGTGGCTGCTTTCGGTCCAGATCGTTTCGCCTGCCTTGAGCGAAACCGTCAATTGCGCGGCGCCCACGTGCGCGGTGACATCGCGTTTCGCGCGCAGATGCATTTCGATGCTGCGCGCGTCCGGATTGAAGCGCGCCACGTGCTCGAACGCATCGAGCGGAAAATCGCCGTCGAGCTCGCGGTTGATGCGCGCCAGCAAATTCAGATTGAACGATGCGGTTACACCGATCGCATCGTCGTAGGCGGCTACCAGCACGGGTGTCGGCTTGATCAGATCCGTGCCGAGCAGCAGCGCGTCGCCGGGCGCGAGCATGTTGCGGATGTCGCGCAGGAAGCGCGTCGCCGCGAGTCTGCCGAAATTACCGATCGTACTGCCAAGAAACAGTACGAGTAGCCGTTCGTCCGCCGCGCGATTCTTGCTCACTTCGGCCAGTCCGGCCAGGTAATCGCGTTCATAACCAACGATCGAAATTCGCTCGATGTCGCCGAGTTCGCGCCTG
Source organism: Paraburkholderia sediminicola (assembly GCF_046030555.1). Classification (GTDB taxonomy): domain Bacteria; phylum Pseudomonadota; class Gammaproteobacteria; order Burkholderiales; family Burkholderiaceae; genus Paraburkholderia; species Paraburkholderia sediminicola_E. The sequence continues at coordinate 31,261 of NZ_JAQQCH010000042.1, forward strand.
CATAACTGCAACGCGCTGCGCGAAATTTCAATCGGGCAGTAAGAAGTGGGGCGCTTTTTACACAGCGCTTCCAGAATACGCCGCGTTTTGCGGCCGCTGCCGCTGCCCAGTTCGGCGACGGTCACGTCGTGCGGCAGATGCGCGACGATGTCCGCTGCGTGCTTCGTGAGCAGCCGCTCCTCGGCGCGTGTCACGCCGTATTCGGGCAGAACGGTGATCACTTCGAACAGCGCGGAGCCGACTTCGTCATACAGATACTTCGACGGCAGCTCTTTCTGCGGCGTATGTGTAAGTCCGGCGCGTACTTCGGCGGCGAAGGTAGCGCGGGATAGATCGGGCGATGCGTCGTGCGATAGGGCTGGCTGGGTCATGCTGGCTCCAGTAGTCACATTCGATGAGCAGGATTGCTGGCCGGGTGACGGCAGGCGCAATGAAACGCAGTTGCTGCGTGCCGCGGAAAGAAGGGCGGACTCAGTCCACTTGGACTGCCCTTGCCGGCCCGGCGCGTTGATGTTGCAGATGACGGTTGCGACGGCCGTGCAAGGTATCTCGGATCACATTGCAATAGTGCCGCCAGACTTCGTAGCAAGATTCGAGCTTGAGCAGTTCAGCGAGAAGTTGCCGGTACGGAAGCTACGGATTCGCCTGTTGCGCGTGAAGTTATGTTCTAGTGCATCGGCGCGTGATGCGCACGGGAAAAATTGCTGCCTGTTGCAAGGGACACGCGGGCACGGTGGCGGGGAACCCGTCTAGAATGCCCGCTTGCATCGCATATTGAAGATAAAAATGCAGCGCTTGATCCGCACTGCCTGGCGCACGGCCTGTTTGTGAGACTTTACTTCTAATGACAACAATTCGACGCGCGCAGCCGTATGCTGCGCCGCACACACCTGCATCTGAATCAGCTTGCGCATCTGTACCGTATGCCGAAGCGATTGCGCCACGGGTCGAGCAATGAACCAGTATGACCCAAAGCGCGGTATCGCGTTGTCGGTCGGCGCGTCGGCGATGTTTGCTTTACTGTCCGCTTACGCCAGGCTGCTTGCGCCGTTGAGCGGTCTCGACATTTTCGCGTGGCGTATCGTGTGGACCGTACCTGGGGCGTTATTGCTCATCGTATTGCGCAAACGCCTGCCGATTCTCCGGCAACTTCTTTACCGCATGGTGACGGAGCCGAGGCTTAGCGTGGCGATGGTTGTCAGCGCGGTTTTGCTGGGCGCGCAGTTGTGGGTGTTTCTCTGGGCACCACTGCATGGGCGCATGCTTGAAGTCTCGCTCGGCTATTTTCTGCTGCCGATGGTGATGGTGCTGGTGGGGCGCTTCTACTATCACGAGCGCCTCGACGGCTTGCAATGGCTAGCGGTTATCTGCGCTGCTTTGGGTGTCGGGCACGAGCTGTGGATGACGGGCGCGTTCTCGTGGCCGACCGTGCTGGTCGCGCTCGGCTATCCGCCGTATTTCGTGTTGCGCCGCAAAATCAACCAGGATTCGCTGGCAATGTTTACGGTGGAAATGGCGTTGCTGCTGCCGGCGGCAGCTGTGTTCATCGTCATCGGCGGGTCGTTGACAATGATCGGCGGACGTATCGATATGTGGTGTTTGCTGTTGCCGGGGCTTGGCGCGCTCAGCACCATTGCGCTGGCTTCGTATCTCAAGGCGAGCCGTTTATTGCCGGTCGCATTGTTCGGCATCCTCGGGTATGTCGAGCCGGTGCTGCTGGTGCTGGTCTCGATCACGTTGCTCGGCGAGGTGCTCAGCGCCGCTCAGTTAGCCACGTATGTTCCCATCTGGATTGCGGTTGCGCTGACCGCATTGCATAGCGTACGGCTCGTTCGGCTTGCGCCGCGTTGAACCGTGTTGGTTGGTGCGTGTTGGTTGAAGCGCGGCGGATAGCTGCATCGGGACGGCGCGCAGTGTTGAGCGTGGACCGCCGAATCAGGCGCCGCGGTTCATTCAGCGATGCACGGCCGCGCGATCCGCATTGATACGCGTCGCGCCGACTTGCGCCTCGATCGCTTCACGCAGCGCGGGCCGCCAGCCGAAACCGAACAACGCTTCAGCGAGTACGAATAGCGGCCCAATCAGCAGACCGACCACATCGTCGACAAATGCCGGCTTGCGATGTTCGTATGCCACATGGCCGATAAACTGGAACACCCAGCCGACAACGAAGAGGCCGATGCCCGAGGCGAGCCAGGTGAACGTAGTTTGCGCGGCGAGCCACTGGCCGCATGCGACGCACACTACCGATACCACGGCCATCATCACGCCGAGCGGCACGTCGAGCACGAGGTAATAGACGGTCGCCACCGCGAACAACACCCACGCGGGCGACAAGGTAAATGGGAACGCAAATGGCAGCGCACCCGGGCCAAAAGCCGGCCGGCTCAACAACACAGCCAGCGCCAGCACGATCATCGGAATGCCGATGAAATGCGTGGCGATATTGCGCCGGTCGCGGTGGTAAGCCGCATATTGCGTAAGTTGCTGCGTCAGCGTTCTCATGTATGCCGCTCCTCGATCAAAGTCAGCATAATCGCGGTCAGCGGAATTTGAAACCATCGGGTAGCCGACAATCGGGCACGGATGCCGTCCTATGAATGCAAGTTTTTCATCGAATGAGCTGGCCCACCTGCTCGAACGCAGTGCGTGGTTTCGCTCTGCGCCTGCTGCCATGCGGGTGCAGCTGATCGAAGCCGGGCGCGTTGAGCACCTGGCGGGCGGCGAACGGCTCTTCACGCGTGGCGATTCCGACGATGGCCTCTATTGTGTGCTCGACGGTCTGGTGCGAATCGGCGCGGCGAGTTCGGCCGGCAAGGAAGCATTGCTCGCGGTCATCGAGCCGGTCAACTGGTTCGGCGAGATCGCGCTGTTCGACAATCGCCCGCGAACCCATGATGCGTATGCCGAACGCGATTCCGAGCTGTTTCATGTGCCGCGCGCCGCGCTTGCCGTGCTGCTCGAACGCACGCCCGAGTATTGGCATGTCTTCGGCTTGCTGTTGACGCAAAAGCTGCGCCTCGCTTTCGATGCCATTGAAGAAGCCGCTTTGCTTCCCGCCGCGCAGCGCGTGGCGCGTCGCCTGTTATTGATGGCAGGTGGTTACGGCGAGCCCGGCGCGTTGCGGCGTGTACTCAAAGTGCCGCAGGAAGATCTGGCGATGATGCTGGCTTTGTCGCGGCAGACAATCAACCAGGTGCTCAAGCAGTTCGAAACGCAGGGTGCGCTGAAGCTGGGCTATGCGGAAATTGAAATCGCCGATGTGCAAAAGCTCAGCGCGCTAGCCGATCTGCGTCCGGCTGCGGATTGATCGATCTGGATCGCGCAGAGGTCGCGCGCGACGACGCATCTTTATAAGCATTTTACGGCGCACCCCTATTTCTTTGGCGATTCGCTACACCGACACCGGTAAGGTCGAGGCACCCGGTCAGGAAGCGAAAATATGCATGGAAATAGCGCTCTGGATGGCGTCCAAACACAGCGAAACCTTCGTCCGAGAGTCGGTCTGAAGGCGATGCTTGCAGCGATCGTCCTCTCGTTTTCTGCGACATCGCAAGCCGCCGATGTTCAGCAGTCGGCATTGGCCGCTTCAACGCCCACTTCAATGGCCGCAAGCGACGCAGCGGCTGACAGTGGCTTGCCGGCGCTTAGCGATATCACCGCCATGCTGCGCGCCCAGTTTCGCGTTGCACCGATGGAATCCATGAAGATCGCGCGCGCGGTGTTGATCGAAGCCGACCGCCACGGCATCTCGCCGATATTGCTGCTTGCCGTGATGTCGGTCGAGTCGAGCTTCGATCGCTACGCGGTCAGCATCGCGGGCGCGCGAGGGCTCATGCAGATCTTGCCCGCGGCGCATCCGCAATTGATTGCGGGCACAACCGACTTGTCCGATCCGGCGATCAACGTGCGGATCGGTTCGACCATCTTGCGCGGCTACCTCGATGAAAGCGGCGGCGATCTCGACGCCGCGCTGCTTCGCTACAGCGGCGGTGGCCGCGGCTACGCACGGCGTGTCGTGCTGCGGATGCAGCGCCTGGACGCAAGTTTGCGCCGCGAATGATGAACTGATTCGCGGCGCATTCGTCGTCAGACCTGCTCGATTTCTCTCGCGTTAGCTCATCGCTCCGGCAAACTCGGCGCGCAGGTCTTGCAACCTGTCGCGCGCGGTGCTCAGGCGCTCGACCAGTTGTGCCGAAGCGCGTGTAATCGGCATACGCGTTTCGTCGGTCATCGAGTGATCGAATGCCAGCATCGCTTTGATCGCGGACGGATTGGGCGCGGCGAACAGCAGACGCAACACGGGCAGCAAGCTGGCGAACAGATTGCGCTCGTCCGGGTCGCGATCAGCCCGGATCAAATCCTGTACGGCAACCAGAAGGTCCGCGCAAACATGTGCGCTTGCCAGAATGCCGCCTGTGCCGCCGTTGTTCAAGCAGTCGTCCAAGGCTTCATCGGTGCCGCACAGTACGTTGATCGGCAGGTCGCGCAGTTTGGTGAAGTGCTCCTTCACGCATTCCTTGATCGCGACGATGTTGCTGTACTCGACCAGGCGCGCAACCGTGTCCGGCTCGATCGTTACGCCGGTTCGATGCGGCACGTCATACAGAACGACAGGCCGCTCGGTGGCGAGTGCGGCCTGTTCGAAATGCCACTGCACGCCGGCTTGATCCGGACATACGTACGACGGAGCAGACACCAGGTAACCCGCGCAGTTCCAGCGTTCATGGCGCTGAATATCGTGCAGGACGTCGCGCGTATTGGCGCCGCCGACGCCGATTAGCATCGGCAGACGGGAGCCGATCACGTCGGTCAGCGCCTGCAACACGGTGAGGCGTTCGGATTCCTGTAATAAAGCGGCTTCGCCCGTCGTGCTCAAGGCGACAAAACCGCTGATTTCCGTGCGCAGGTAATAGTCCGCGAGGCGCTGCAATGCGTCGACGTCGACTTCGCCATGACGAAACGGTGTAACGATGGGCAACCAGATACCGGAAAACATGATTAGCGCGCCTTTGCGACGGCATGGCGGCGCTTCAGTGGTCCGATCAGTGCTGCGGGGAGTGTCGAGATCAGCGTATGCAAGGTGAAGTCGAGGTCGTCGAGTGCAATGTCGAGTTGCACGCGTACTTCTTCGCGGACGGCCTCCGTGCTGACGACATACACGCCGAGCGGAGAATGAAGCAGTGTGCGGAGTTGGGTGCCAGGAAGATCGTGCGCAGGGTGGGGCAGGGTGACCTGCAAGCGGGCACGGGCCGCGGGGAAGGGAATGACATTGTTGCGTTGGGGCGGGACCGGCGGCGCGCAGAGCGGCTGCGTTTCGAAGCTGTTGATTGATTGCGTGAGAGCCATTTGTTTCGGCGTTCGTTGACGCCATGGTTGATCAAGACAGTTCGAGATTAGACGTCTACGGGTAAACGCAGTGCAAAAATTGAGGTGTCCGCTGAAAAAAACATGCGAGTTCGACGAGTCGCTCGAATTGAATCAGGTGCCGTGCTGGCAAATTAACCTTGCGTGGACTTCAACCCGGTTCATGCGACGCGCCCATAAAAAAAGGCGAGTCGTGAGACTCGCCCTCCCTGAACGGCAGCGTTCGGCTTCGATTAACTACGCATGCGTGGCCGGTGTGTGCCGAAAACCGATCACGTGTTATTGCGTCTTCGTCGTGTCGGTCTTTGCGCCGTCGGCTTTTGCCGGGGCATTGCTGGCCTCTTTCGCGCTTTCCGTTTTGGTCTTGCTTGCGCTTGTGTCGACAGCAGTCTTCTTGGTGGCTTTATGCATCTTTGCCGTGTGGCTGGCGGAAGCCTTCTTCACATGCGCCTTTGCCGCGGCCTTCGTCGGCGCTTTCGTCGTCGCTGCGCCGTTATCGGCGCCGGTTTGCACGGCGGTGCTCGCCTTCAGATTTGCTTGACCGGCGGGCTGCGTTTGCGCGGGTTGCGCGGCCGACGGCGCTGCGGTTTGTGCGAATGCGGTCGACACGACGAGAGCGGAAGCGAGAGCAGCGAAAAGCGTCTTCATGATGTAACTCCTGGTTAAACCGGTTGTTTCTTGTGTCGCGGCTGAAATGTTTCAGCGCTGCCGGTTTAACGTTGGCCGGAAGACAGCAGTTGACGATGCTCTGGTGACAAAACGTAACGGCGGATACATATTGCCGTGTGCAATTCGAACGTGATCTGGAGAAACGGGTGGGCGGGGAGCGTGCGTTCGCTTTGATATGAGGCGTGTGCCGTTCAGCCGCCGCCACCGGCGCCGAGCTGAAGCGGCACAATTCTTAAAGCAGGATTAACGGGTGTTGCCGAGTACCTTCTGTGCGGTCGCATCGACGGCCTGCCGCATCTTGTCGACCAGTTCGTCGATCTGCGCATGGTCGATTACCAGCGGCGGGGCGACGATCAGCCGGCCGTTCGTCGAGCGCACGATGGCGCCCAGCTCGAAGCCGACAGTCCGGCTATGCCAGGTCAACTCGGCTTCGTCGCTAAAGCGTTCGCGCGTGGCCTTATTCTTCGCGAACTGTATCGCGGCCACCGCACCCACGCCCTGGATCTCACCGATCAACGGGTGATCGGCGAAGGCGTCACGCAATGCCTTCTGCAAATACGGACCGGTATCGTTCTTCGTGCGCTCGACAAGACGGTCTTTCACGAGGACATCGAGATTGGCCAGCGCGACCGCCGCTGCAACCGGGTGACCTGAGTAGGTCAGTCCGTGTGCGTAGACACCGCCTTGTTCGACGAGTGCCTCGCCGATCTGCCGGCTCATCATCAGACCGCCCATCGGCACGTAGCCCGACGTCAAACCCTTCGCAATACAGATCAGATCGGGCTCGAAACCGAAATGCCGGTGCGCGAACCACTCGCCGGTTCGCCCGAAACCGCCGATCACTTCGTCCGCGCACAACAGCACGTCGTACTGACGGCAAATACGCTGGATTTCCTGCCAGTAGCCGTCCGGCGGAAAGATCATGCCGCCCGCCCCCTGGAATGGCTCGGCGACAAAGGCGCCGACTCGGTCCGCGCCCAGTTCGAGAATCTTCTTTTCGAGCGACAACGCGGCCTGCTTGCCGAATGCCTCAGGGCTCAGATCGCCACCGTTTGCGTACCAGTAGGGTTCGTCGACATGCGTCACGTTCGGAATCGGCAGATCGCCCATCTCATGCATGAACGCCATGCCGCCCAGCGACGCGCTGCCGACTGTCGACCCGTGATAGCCATTGATTCGCCCGATCAATACCTTCTTGTTGGGCTTACCCATGATGTCCCAGTAGCGCCGCACCGTGCGAATGAGGACTTCATTCGCCTCAGAGCCTGAGTTCGTGTACACGACATGACTAAAACGATCGCCCAGTAGCGAGAACAGTCGTTCCGACAATTCGATCACGGCGGGATGCGTGGTGTGAAAGAACATGTTGTAGTACGACAGTTCCTTCATCTGCCGTGACGCTGCGTCGATCAGTTCCTGACGGCCGTAACCGACGTTGGTGCACCAAAGGCCAGACATGCCGTCGATGTAACGGTTTCCGTCGTTATCCCAGAGATAGACACCTTCGCCTCGCACCATCACGCGCGGCCCTTCGTTGTTCAGGGCTTTCTGATCGACGAAGGCATGCAGGTGATGGGCTGCATCGCTTTGTTGGTAATCGCGAGTGGCGCGATGCGGGAAGTTAGGAGCATTCATGTTCAAGGTTCCAGTTGTGTAACGGACGGATGTGGCCTTTCATGTCCCGGTGCGGCGAGTGGCACGCACCCAGGCTGTACTCTCAGGCTCATTGCAGAGTGATTTCAGGCGTTGGATCGCCGGATCAGTAGCTGATCCACGTCGTTTTTAGCCCCGTGTATTTGTCGAGTGCGTGCAACGACAGATCGCGGCCGAACCCGGATTGACGGAAACCGCCAAACGGGGTTTGCGCGCTCAATGCGTCGACGGTGTTGACGGAAACCGTGCCGGCACGCAAGCGCGACGCCACGCGATGCGCACGTGCCAGGCCGCCCGTCCAGACCGACGCGGCGAGTCCATAAATCGAATCGTTGGCGAGCGCGATTGCTTCGTCTTCGGTGTCGAATGTGAGAACCGACAGCACCGGCCCAAAGATTTCCTCGCGCGCGATCGGATCGCTTGCGTTCACATCGACAAAGATGGTCGGCTCGATGAAATACCCCTTGCCGTCGACAAGCCGTGTTCCGCCACCGGTCGCCAGCGTCGAACTGGTGCGCCCTCGCGCGATCCATTCTTTTACCCGCTCGAACTGCGTACGGTCGACGATTGCGCCCATGCCGCTGGCAGGATCAAGCGGGTCGCCGGGCATGAAGTCGCGTGAATGGGCGATCAGGCGATCGACAAATTCATCATGAATCGAGCGATGCACCAGCAGTCGTGAATTAGCCGAGCACACTTCGCCCTGATTGAAGAAGATGCCAAAGCATGCTTTGCGGGCCGCTAGATCGAGATCGTCCGCGTCTTCGAAAACCAGATTCGGACTCTTGCCGCCGCATTCGAGCCAGACCTGCTTCATATTCGATTGCGCGGCGTATTCGAGAAACTTCTTGCCGATGGCCGTCGATCCCGTAAACGCCAGGACGTCAACGTCCGGATGCAATCCGAGCGCCCGTCCTGCGGTTTCGCCGAAGCCGGGTACGACGTTCAGCACGCCCGGCGGCAGTCCAGCTTCGAGCGCGAGTTCAGCAAGACGCAGGGCGGACAGCGGCGATTGCTCCGCGGGTTTCAGCACGACACTATTGCCTGCTGCAAGTGCAGGAGCAATTTTCCAGGCCACCATATCGAGCGGGAAATTCCACGGCACGACCGCGCCGACCACGCCGAGCGGCTCGCGTGTGACAAAGGCGAGATTGCCCGGATCGGTCGACGCGACCTCGCCGTTCACTTTATCTATCGCCTCGCCATACCAGCAGAACAGGCTGCTTGCGGCCGGCACGTCGATCTCGAAGGCGTCGGCCACGCGTTTGCCCATGTTGAGCGAGTCGAGCAGGGCGAGCTCCGCGCCGTGGGACCCAATCAATGCACCTAGCCGGCACAAGACACGCTTGCGTTCCGCCGGCGGACAACGCGACCAGTGCCCTGCATCGAACGAGGCGCGGGCCGCACGAACGGCGTCGTTAACCTCGGCTGCGCCACAGGATGCAACGTTGGCAATCACCGTCCCGGTTGCCGGATTGATCGCCTGGAAGGTCTTGCCGTCATGCGCGTCTGTGAATCGGCCGTCAATGTGTGCCTGCGCGCGCGGGAGAACTTCTGCGGCCAGTCGCCGCCAGTCCGCATGGGTGTGGATATCAGCTGAAGAATGACTCAAGGAATAACTCCGGTCTGGCGATGGGCAGGTCTACCTGCCCATCTCGTGTATCAATGATCGAGACAGCTACTGCTCTAGCACCTTACTGTCGACCAACAAAAAGGGATCGGAAAGAACAGATTTGCTCTTCATTGCATCTGTTTTTCCTATCCATTTTCAGAGTTGCATTTATTTCTGATCTCTTTCACGGTTTCGTTGCTCGAACGCCGGAACAGCCTGTGAACCGGGTACTAATAGGCCGGAAGAAACGGGGCGTTTTTGCATCTTAAAAAACTATCCATAAGGTAGGAAAACTATTTTTATTCAATAAATGCGCGATGCTACGCTCCGTCCGTCGTTCGCCGCAGAGCCCTTGCATCTGCAGGTTTGCGGTACCAGGAACGCCATGTTGTGTGAGACGCACGCACAGAAGATGTTGTGCATAGCAACGGTGGGTGGACGGATAAAGAGCCATGAACGAG
>NZ_JAQQCH010000043.1:0-40018 GCF_046030555.1 Paraburkholderia sediminicola
AAGTGTCAACCATGTCCCCGCACACCTGTCAGCTATGTCCCCGGTCTATACACGGCCGGCAAAGAGAAGTAAGTGCCCGCCCCGCACAGGGGCGACGCTAACAAACCAATAACAATTCAAGGAAAGGCCAACGCCATAAAAACACAGACCAACAAACGCCACGCAGGCAACGAAAACAAGGAAAGCCCAACACCAAAGACACACAACAACAAAGCGCCGCGAAGGCAAAAAAACCAGGCAAACCCCAACACCTTAGGCACACAAAAAAAACAACCACAAACAAATACGCTAATCTACCTCTCCCAGCGAATCCCCAACGAAGATCAACGAACACCAACGAGGACCACCCAAATGCCATCAGCAAAAACTGGAGAAATCAGAATCGGCATCGGTGGCTGGACCTATGCCCCCTGGCGCGGCACCTTCTACCCTTCAGACCTCACGCAAAGCCGTGAACTCCAACACGCCAGCAAAAACCTCACCTCGATTGAAATCAACGGCACCTTCTACGGCTTGCAAAAACCTGCAAGCTACGAAAAGTGGTACCAGGAAACGCCGGAAGATTTCGTCTTCTCGCTAAAAGCCCCCCGCTACGCAACAAACAGAAAAGTCCTCGCGGACGCGAGCGAGACAATCGAACGTTTCTTCGCCAGCGGCGTGCTCCTGCTTAAACAGAAACTAGGCCCAATCAACTGGCAATTCGCAACCACCAAAAAGTTCGACCCTGAAGACTTCGAAGCCTTCCTGAAACTGCTCCCCGCCAGCATAGAAGGCCAAAAACTACGACACGCAATCGAAGTCCGCAACGACACCTTCAAAACCCCTGAATTCATCGCGCTAGCCAGAAAGTACAAAGTCGCCATCGTGCTGGCAGCCGACAGCGACTACCCGCAAATCGCCGACATCACCGCGCCATTCGTCTACGCCCGCATCATGGGTACAAGCGACAAAGAGGCCGAAGGCTATTCGGCCAAAGCCCTCGACGCCTGGGTCGAACGCACTCGCCAACTCGCCGCGGGCACGACACCGGATGACCTGGAAACATCCGCCGCAGCGCCCGCAAAGACCACGGCACGCGATGTCTACCTCTACGTCATCAGCGGCTTCAAGGAACGCAATCCGGCAGCCGCCATGGCGCTGATCAAACGCCTCGAATAACGGTCATCCGGCCTGCGCGCGCGAGTGTCATAATCCCGGCAGCTAGCCCGTGCAGCGATGCACCAACACTCACCCATTCAGGCCGTGAGACCACCCCAACACCCAAAGTCCGGGAGAACATTTTGAGCGCCATCGACAATCCTTTGCACGATCAGGAAGTCGGCTCGGCCGACGCCACCCAGGACACCACGCGCATCGACGACGTTCGGATCGGCGCGGTTCGCCCGCTGATTTCGCCCGCCCTGCTACAGGACGAGTTGCCTGTGCCGCCATCGGTGCAGACGCTCGTCGAGAAAACCCGCGCGGAAATCGCCGACATTCTGCACGGCCGTGACGACCGCCTCGTGATGATCGTCGGCCCGTGTTCAATTCATGACCACGACCAGGCGATCGAATACGCCCGCAAGCTCAAGGTCGCGGCTCAGACCTACAAGGACGATCTGCTGATCGTCATGCGCGTTTACTTCGAAAAACCGCGTACCACAGTCGGCTGGAAAGGCTATATCAACGACCCGCGGCTCGATGGCAGTTTCCGCATCAACGAAGGTCTGCGTCTCGCACGGCAACTGCTGCTCGACATCAACGGTCTCGGCTTGCCCACCGCCACCGAATTTCTCGACTTGCTCAGCCCGCAGTACATCGCCGATCTGATCGCGTGGGGTGCGATCGGCGCGCGCACGACGGAGAGCCAGAGTCACCGGCAGCTTGCATCAGGACTGAGCTGCCCGATCGGTTTCAAGAACGGCACGGACGGCGGCGTGCAAATCGCCGCGGACGCGATCGTTGCAGCGCGCGCGAGTCATGCGTTCATGGGTATGACCAAGATGGGTATGGCCGCGATCTTCGAAACGCGTGGCAACGACGACGCGCACGTTATCTTGCGCGGCGGCAAGAAAGGGCCGAATTACGACAGCGCCTCAGTTGATGCAACCTGCGCGGCGCTCAAATCGGCAGGCCTGCGCGAGCAGGTCATGATCGACTGTTCGCATGCGAACTCAGGCAAATCGCATTTGCGTCAACTCGACGTGGTGCAGGATCTGGCGCAGCAACTCTCGCAGCGCGAGCGCCGCATTGTCGGCGTCATGCTCGAAAGTCATCTGGAAGAAGGCCGTCAGGATCTGAAGGCCGATATGCCGCTGCGTTACGGCGTATCGATTACGGACGCCTGCGTGAGCTGGGCGCAAACCGAACCGGTGCTCGAGACGCTGGCCGAAGCGACCCGGAAACGACGCGCGGGCTGAACTCGCCGACGCGGCCTGCACGATCTCGCGCAACCAGCAACCTCAACCGACGGCTGGGGAGGCGAGCGTGCATGACGCAAACCAGAAGCAAAAACCGACCGCATAAACACCATAAGGCACCCTACGCGCCGCACCAACCACCGATCTAACATCCTTACCGGGGTTGGGCAGCGCGTAGTTCCTCACGCCCGATGCATCGGGCGCCGCGCTGCTTAGCAGCGCGCGTGGATGCTCCGGCGCAAGGCGCGTTGCATTACGACGCGTTGACGGCTTCCTTGAATGCCTTGCCGGCGGTGAACTTCACCGTCTTGGCTGCCGCGATCTGGATCTCGGCACCCGTCGACGGATTGCGGCCCACGCGTGCTGCGCGCGCGCCGGTCGAGAAAGAACCGAAACCGACCAGTTGCACCGTATCGCCACCCACCACGGCTTTGGTCACCGCTTCGACGATAGCGTCGATGGTTTGGCCGGTGGCCGCTTTGCTTTCGCCCGTCGCTGCGGCGACTGCATCAATCAGTTCCTGTTTGTTCATAGCACTTCCCGTATGGTAATCATGGAACCGGCGCCACATCTGTTGCGCCGGGACCGACACACTAACGCATAGGCGCGTATTCGCGCAAACCTTGGGTGTAAGCCTTGTATCACCCGCCCAGCGGCAATTTGACGATTTTTTGCCCCAAAGTGCCATAAGAATCGTGCGCTTACGTATTTCTCCCGCGTTACGACTGCCCGTGGCGTATCACAATCCGTTGCAATTTCAGTGCTTTAGCAGTGGCAAAGCCGCTGGAACCACGTTTTTTAACTATGTTATGGCGGACCGCACAGATTTGGCATTCAGTACCGCGCCATGCTCAGCAATAAAAAATCCGGCAAGGATAAAACAATGAAAATTCTCCATATTGCAACATGGGCGACGCCCGCCTGGTCTTGCGCAGCACGCAGCGGCGCGCGGATATCGTACAAGTTGGCGCAGCACAAATGACTCACAACCGACTCGCCTGCCGGGCGTATTTACCGCCCATTTAAAGCCGCGCGTTTTATTTCGACCGACGCCCCCTCAAGGTCTCACCCGCCCTGCCGATATACAAAGCTGCGTATGCGGCGCAAACGTTACAGGGACGGGAATGGTTCGGTTACCAGATTGAGGGAAGCGCTGTCGGTCGCGGAAGGCGACCCTGAACTCGTGCGCTCGCAACTCCAGGCGTTCGGCCGCCAGATACCGCTGCTCTATTTCATTCTGCTGGTGAACACGCTGGCAGTCTCCGTCACGCATCTGGGATCGGCGCCGGCATGGCTGTCCATTTATTTTCCGGGAGCGCTCTGCACGCTGTGTATCGTCCGTTGCGCGCGCTGGTGGCGTGTGCGGCACCGGGTGCTGACGCACGACAAGGCCGTGCCCGAACTGCGCAAGCTGATCCGGCTCGCGGGTATCTTCGGCGTCGCCTTCAGCACCTGGTCGCTCCTGCTGTTTCCCTATGGCACCGCCTATGAGCAGGCACAAGTCGCGTTTTACATGGCGACGACGCTGGTCGGCTGCGTGTTCTGTCTCATGCATCTGCGGGCGGCCGCGCTGCTCCTGCTCTCGATCGTCATCCTAAGCTTTTCGACGTTTCTGATTTCCACGCGTTCTCCGGTCTTCATCGCGATGGCCGTCGACATGACGCTGGTCGGCGTCGCACTCGCTTTCATCATCGAGCTGTATTACCGGACGTTCGCCGGCGTAGTGCACGCGCAGCGCGAATTGCAGGTGAGCCAGCAGAAAACGCAGCGACTCAGCGACGACAATTTCCGGCTCGCAAGCATCGACAGTCTGACCGACCTGCCCAACCGGCGCAGCTTCTTCGCCTCGCTGCGCGCGCTATCGGAACAGGCGCTCGGCACCGGTGGCGGCTTCAATGTCGGGCTGATCGATCTCGACGGTTTCAAACAGGTCAACGATATCTACGGACATGCAAGCGGCGACCTCGTACTGCAGGAAGTCGGCGTGCGACTGCTGGCGCTTGCCGAGCCGGGCATTTTCTTCGCGCGCCTGGGCGGCGACGAATTCGGCGTGCTGGCCCAGCACAAACTGGCAAACGAGACGCTTCTCGAGCTGGGTGAGCGCATCTGCGAAACGCTCACTGAACCGTATCGGGTAGGCGGCAATGTCGCCGAACTGACAGGTACGATCGGCTGGGCCGCGTTTCCGGAAGCGGGTACGACAGTCCAGCAGGTTTTCGAACGCGCCGACGCCGCCTTGTACGTCGGCAAGGAAAGCCGCCGCGGCACGCCGGTGATCTTCTCGACGGAACATGAAACGCGAATCCGGCGCTCGAGTCTCGTCGCCCAGGAACTCCGCCATGCGGACCTGGAGTCCGAACTGTTCCTCGAGTTTCAACCGATTTACGATGTGCTCACGCAACGCACCATCGGCATGGAGGCGCTCGGGCGATGGCACAACGAGCGGCTAGGCGCAGTCGGGCCTGAGGAATTTATTCGGATTGCAGAGCGTACCGAACTGATTCTGCGCGTCACTGAAGTGCTGCTGCGCAAAGCGCTCGGCGAAGTATCGCGCTGGCCGTCCGATCTTTACCTGTCGTTCAATCTCTCCGCGATCGATATTTCGTCTTCGCCGCGCGCTCGCCGCCTGATCGATATCGTGTTGGACAGCGACGTGCCCGCGCATCGCGTGACCTTCGAAATCACCGAAACCGCGGTGACGCGCGATTTCGAGCAGGCTCACTGTTCGCTCACGATGATCAAGCAAGCCGGCTGCCACGTCTCACTCGACGATTTCGGCACCGGCTATTCGAGCCTCAGCTACGTGCACCGGCTGCCGTTCGATACGATCAAGATCGACCGCAGCTTTATGACCGACGTGGATTCCAATAGCGCGTCGAAGAAGATCGTCAAGTCGGTGCTCGATCTGTGCAGAAATCTAGGGCTCGAATGCATCGTGGAAGGACTCGAAACGTCATCGCAAGCCGATGTCGTCAAGGCGCTGGGCGCTCGCGCGATGCAGGGCTATCTGTTCGGCAGACCGATGCGAGCGAGCGCCGTCGCGACCTATTTGCAGGCGACGCTCGGGCAAGGTTACGTCGTTGAGATGTAGGCGCTCTACTCCCATGTCTCGTGCGAATCAGCACGAAACGCGCGAGGGACAGACAAGGCACCGACAAGACACGCGCAAGACACACGTGCACGACACGGCATGACTAGCGCGCCACAGTGCCGTATTCCAGCTTCGGATACCAGTCGCTGCCGCGACCGCCGGGCGTCATGTCGAGCACCGTCCAGAGCGGCATTACATCAGGGGCGCCACGTGGATCCTGGCCTGGGTCCGCTGTCGACGGGCCCATTTCGGCGGCCCAGAAGTGCCGCACCGTGTTGCCTGAACGCGTGAACACGTTGAACGCAGGATTATCGTCGCCGCCCGGATCTTCCGCGGCATAGTCGCGGTTAAAAGTATTCCCGCCCGACGAATACAGCCGCAGATGCCGCCAGCCGCGCTCTTTTTTGAACGCCACCAGCTTGTCGATCGGCGAGCGGCCGATCACGGCAAATGCCACGCGTTGCAATATGTCGGGCATTTCACCGTCGTAGGCGCTCAGGAGCGAGGTGCACATTGGACAGGGTCGCGCGCGCTGCGGACCAAACATCCAGTTGTAGGTGATGAGGGTGTCATGCGCGCCGAACATCTCCGACAGCGTCACCGTGCCCGCCTCGCCCTCGAAGCGATAGTCCTGCGGCACGGCACCGCCAGGCGGCAGCGCACGGCGCTGCACGGCCACGCGCTCAATATGTCGGCGCAATTCGATTTCCTCGGCCAGCAGATCGTTGCGCGCGTTGCGATATTCCGCACTCTCGCCCGGAAAGCGGCGAGGCGAATCGGCCAGCAACCGGGCCGGTTTCAGCGTTTGTGCGGATGGGTCTACGTCAGTCATCAGCCACCTCCTCTTGCGGTAAAAAGGATAAAGGGCACGATAGCGGCGCGATGCAGTGCGTCGCACGCAACCGCGAACGCATTTTCGCCCCTATATGGCCACGACGAACGGCGTGCCGGAAAATCGACAGCGCCAGGGAATTTTTTTGCACGCCGTCCTGGTAGGGCTTTTGAGCGATTCCGTTCGACATGGGGACGAGGCCCGAACAATCCGCAAAGACACGGGAACAACTCGTGGACAACCCACCGACAACGATCGAAACCGCATTGCAAGGTATCCTTTCGCGAAACAGCATGCGCGCGCCGGCGCGCTTTTGCACCGTCACGGCGCCCGCCGCGCCGCCCTTGAGGATGCACCATGCCGCTTCGTCTGCCACCTCTGCCAGCGCTTCGCTTCTTCGAGGCGGCCGGCAGGCATCAAAGTTTCAAGCTCGCCGCGGCGGAACTGAACGTCACGCCAAGCGCGATCAGTCACGGCATTGTCGGCCTGGAGCAGTCACTGGGTGTCGAATTGTTCGTGCGAGAACCGCGCGGAATTTCGCTCACGGCGACGGGTGTCGATTACCTGTCGTACGTATCCGAAGCGTTTTCGCTGATCGCGATTGGCACGCAGCGTCTGCCGAATCACCGCGCGAATCGCCCGATCGCGCTGAGTTGCGCGCCCACATTAGCCTCGCGCTGGCTGCTGCCGCGCCTCGCCGCCTTTCGCACGCGCTGGCCGCACGCGAACGTCACTGTCGATACCTCGCACCGTCAGGTCGGCTTTCCCGTCGACGGTTTCGATTTCGCCATTCGCCTGAGCCGCGCCCCGGTCGCGGGGACCGCCTGGACGCGTCTATTCAGTGAACGCCTGGTGCCGGTGTGCAGCCCCGCTTACATGGATAATCTACGCGACGAACACGGCAACGTCGATCTGCGCCGCGCGACGCTCATTCACGTGAACTCGGCAAGCGAGGACTGGCAGGCGTGGTTCGACGGGGTCGCCTTAGACGGGGTCGCCTTAGACGGGGTCGCCTTAGACGGGATCGCCTTAGACAAGGTCGCCTTAGACGGGGTCGCCTCAGACGAGGTCGCGCGAAACGGAGTCGTCCTGGACGGTATCGAATTGAACGATGGCTTGCGCGTCGACACGATCCAGCTTGCTTTCGAAGCCGCGAGCATGGACCTCGGTGTCGCGCTCGGCAGACGGCCACTGGTGGACCGCGATCTCGATAGCGGCACACTCGTCGAGGCCTGTTCACAAACGATCGCCTCCTCCACAGCTTATTGGCTGGTGTCCGCGCAAAACGCGGAGAGCGCGGAACATCGCCCGGAACTGTTCGACTTCAAGCAGTGGCTACTCAGCGAAGCGGCCCCGTTCGACAACCCACCTGCTGCTGCCGACACGGCATTGCGCCACGCCGACCACTGACCGCGCAGTTGACCTGCGGTCAACCTGAACAGGTGAGCCACGCTCATCTGTCGTCAAAGTCTTTTCCTTTGCTGCTTCTGACGCTCGCTGCGACCATGGTGTCGAAGGAGATCAGAACCATGTCCACGACAAATAGCAAACGCCTTGCCTTCCCGCTGAGTCAAACGACGCTCGTGATCCTCGCTGGCGCGCTGATTCTGAGCGCCGCGATGGGCATCCGGCAGACCTTCGGCCTCTTCATCGGGCCGTTCTCGTTCGACCGCGGCCTGCCCGTCACGCTGATCGCTTTCGCCATTGCGCTGCACAACCTGGTGTGGGGCTTCGCGCAACCATTCGCGGGCGCTGCCGCGGACCGCTATGGCTCGGCGCCGGTGGTCGCGTTCGGCGCGACCACATTCGCAGCGGGCCTGGGCGTCGCCGCCGTGGCACCATCGGGCCCGATGCTGATTGTCGGCATGGGTCTGCTGGTCGGCATCGGCGTGAGTTGCACGACGTTCGGTGTGGTGTTGCCGGCGGTCGGCCGCATCGCGTCCCCGGAAAAACGCAGCATGGCAATGGGTCTTGTCAGCGCAGGCGGCTCGGCAGGACAGGTGCTACTGATCCCGCTCGTGCAGAGCGTCCGGCTCAGCTCGGGCATTGCCACCTCGCTCTTTGTGCTGGCCTTCCTGATGCTGCTGGTCGCGCCGCTCGGCATTGTGCTCGACCGCCGTCAAAGCGTCGGCACGCGAGTCCAGGAACCGCCCGCTGCGCCGCTTCGCAAGGTACTCGCTCAGGCGGTCGGACATCGCGGATATCGGCTCCTGACACTCGGATTCTTCACCTGTGGATTTCAACTCGCGTTCATCTCCACCCATCTGCCTGAATATCTGACGCTCTGTCATATGCCTGTCGGGCTGGGCGCAACGGCGCTCGCGCTGATCGGCCTGTTCAACATGGCGGGCAGTTGGGGATGCGGCTGGCTCGGCGGCCGGTTCCGCCAGCACCATGTGCTCGGCTGGCTTTATCTGATTCGAAGCGTGACGATCGGCACCTTCTTCCTGCTGCCGAAAACCTCCGTGTCGGTCGTCATCTTCGCGGCCATGATGGGTCTGACCTGGCTCGGGACCGTGCCGCTCACGAGCGGAGTCGTGGCAAAAGTGTTCGGCACTCGGCACCTCGGCAGTCTCTTTGGGGTCTGCTTTCTAAGCCACCAGATCGGCTCGTTTCTGGGCGCCTGGCTAGGCGGCCTGGTGTTCGATCTGACCGGTTCGTATTCGTTGCTGTGGGAAGCCACGGTTGCGGCAGGGCTCATTGCCGCGATACTGCACTTCCCGATCGACGATGCCGCTGTCAGCACGCCAGCCATTCGCCCCGAGTCGGCGGGGGCGTGAGTGTGAACCTGGGAGCAGGCGAACGGGCGTCGATGCGTGAGTGAGCGTGTGAGCACGTATCCACGTCCGCCCTGATCCACAGCAAGCCAAGCGCTCCGATGCTATTTTCGCGGTGTGTCCGCCGCCGCCTTCGGCACGCGTCCCATCAGATAGAACTCGTCGTTTGGGCGCATGGAAATGACGTTGGCCATCCGGTTCGACAAACCAAAAAATGCCGTGATGGCCGCGATATCCCACACGTCTTCATCGGAAAAACCGTGTTCACGCAGCGTCTGAAAATCGGCATCGTCGACGGTGCCGGATTCGCGGCAGACCTTCAGCGCGAAGTCGAGCATCGCCCTCTGACGCGCTGTGATATCCGCCTTCCGATGATTGACGGCCACCTGATCCGCAAGCAACGGCGCCTTTTCGTAAATGCGCAGAATCGCGCCATGTGCGACCACGCAATACAGGCACTGATTCACCGCACTCGTGGCGACGACGATCATCTCGCGCTCGCCCTCGGTTAAGCCGCCTTCTTTCAGCATCAACGCGTCGTGGTACGCAAAAAACGCGCGAAATTCGTCTGGCCGGTGCGCCAGCGTCAGGAATACGTTCGGAACAAAGCCGGCTTTCTCCTGCACTTCCAGAATCCGGGCGCTGATATCGTCCGGCCACTCGGCCGGCTCGGGCACAGGGTAGCGGCTGATCGGTTGAAGGTTTGCCATGTGGTGCCTCCGTGGTATCTGTATGTGCACGACGGTTGTAGCAACCGTGCCGTTGAACGAAGTGTGCGCCCCGTAGCGCGCTTTTGCCAACCTGTGCTTAAATCCTCAATGTGAGCTGCCATTTTCGTACCGGTCGGCTGAACGAGCCGTACGGTCGCCCACTCGCCGTGCGGCAAGTACCGAACACGCACGACCCGCTCACAACACTCGCCGAACGGGCGCGGACTGTTTCAAATACCTTCATTGCACCAAGAGGAGCGTGGTTGTGTGGCATTTTCCGATTGCTATTCCACCCTCGCTGGGCGTATGGGCCGTGTTCATGAGCGTGCTCGTCACGCAACTTGGCCTGCCAATTCCAGCGGCGCCAATGCTGATCCTCGGCGGAACGATGGCGGCAATGGGACAGGCCTCATACGCCAGCGTCATCGGCGCCGCCGTCGGCGCGACGCTGATTGCGGACTCGCTGTGGTTCTTCACCGGGCGAACGTACGGCCGGCGCTTGCTAAATCATCTGGTGCGCTTCTCGCTCTCGCTCGACACCACCGTGCGCCTCGCACGCAATACCTATGAACGATACGGGGCGCCGATCCTCACCGTCGCGAAGTTCCTCCCCGGCCTCGGTCTGATCTCGGCGCCGCTGCTCGGCACCACGCCAATCAACGTTGGCACGTTTCTGCTGTGGGATTTTGTCGGCGCGGTGCTGTGGGCTGGCGTATGGGTGATCGGCGGCGCAGCGCTGCACGATCAGATCGTGCAGCTCGTTCTGCTCGTGCGCCACAACGGCGGCACGATTTTCGACGCGTTCGCGGCGATCTTCGTTGCCGCGCTCCTCTATCGCTGGGTGCGCCGCAGGCAGTTTCGCCGCTGGCTCGCACATGTGCGCATTTCGCCGGAGCAGCTCGACGAACTGATGAAATCCCATGAGCCGCCGCTGATACTCGATGCGCGGCCGCACAGCATCCGCGCGAAAGAATCGCATCGGATTGCCGGCGCGCAGCTGCTGGATCTCGATTCGCCCGAGCCACTGCATCCGGAGTTGCTGAAGCGGCCGATTGTCGTCTACTGCGTGTGCCCCAACGAAGCGACGGCCAAGCGAATCGTCACCCAGTTGCATCGGAAGAATATCCATCACGTAAAAGCGCTCAAGGGCGGCCTCGACGCGTGGGAAAAACGCGGCTATCCGGTCGAGCCACTGCCACCCGACTTCGAGACGGCGATGGCCCATATGTCCGAAGACGAGGGCAACGAGGGCGAATACACGGTACGGGCGAGATTGGCGAAGTGACTTCGCGCGCCACCGCCTGGCGCGGAGAACGAAGCTTGCAGCCCTTGCTTCGTCAGGGCTGCAAGCCGCACGAACCCCTGATCAGATCTTCGCCGTAAACGTCAAACCGAAGACGCGCGGGTCGCCGTACAACACCGGATACGCGCCATAAGACGGCAACAGCTCCAGCTTTTTATAGACCTTGTTGGTCAGGTTCGTCACGTAGCCGGTCAGAATGTATTTCTGATTCGACGACACGTACGATACGTGCGCATTCATCACCGTATAGCCTGCCTGCCACAACTGCGGCACGGTTTGACGCGTCGCGCTGAAATACTCGGTGCTGCGATAGTTGATATCGCCACCAACTGCGATCGAGCCCACCGGCAGCGGCACGCGGTATTCCCCGCCAACATCGATCGTGGTGTGCGGCGAGCGTGCGAACGAATTGCCCACCGCGGTCGGCACATTGGCAAACTCGGTAAAGCGCGTGTTCAGCAGCCCGAGGTTGGCGAACAAATAGAGGCTGTTGAGCGGCTGCGCCTTCAATTCAAGTTCGAAACCATCGGCACGCCCCTGCCCCGCGTTCGACAATGTGGACACCGGTGCGCCGCCTAACGGATTTGGCGCGAGCGCGAAGACCTGAATGTCGCGGTAGTCGTAATGGAAGACGCTCGCGTTGGCGGTCAAGCGCTTGTCGAACCATTCGCTCTTGATGCCGGCCTCGTAGTCGGTCAGATATTCAGGCGTAACCGTCGACACGGTGCTTTGCGTATAGGCACTGCCGTTGTAGCCCCCCGAGCGGAAGCCGCGTGCGTAGCGGATATAAGCCCGCACGTTATTGCTGATCGCGTATTCGGGCGTCAGATCCCACGTCGGCGCACGCCACGTGTTGGTCTGATTCTGCCGTGCGCTCACCGCGAGCGGCGACGTGATCGACGACGGATCCCACCAGTTACTCACATCGCTGAATGAAACGGGACCGCTATTCTGCAAGCCGGTCAGATTGATCGTCTTGCGTTCGATCGTATAGCGCAGGCCGCCGGTCAGATTGAAGCGATCGGTGAAGCGATACTTCACGCTACCGAACACTGCAGCGCTTTGCGTGTGCTGGGTCAGTTCGGTCAGGTGATAGTAGGTGGCCGCCGGGCCGCCCGGCGCATCCGGCAAACCACCCCCGGCGCCTTCCTCGCTCAACTCCTCGGTGAAGAAGTGCGCCCCTGCGATCCAGCTCAATCGGTCATTCTGTGGCGACTCGAGACGAAACTCCTGCGAGAACTGATGCGACGCAAGCGTATCGTGTGAACGCGCCGCATCGTAGGGCGAGTAGTCTTCATCGTCCTGGTACCAACGGTTCAGACCTTCCAGCGCGGTAATCGAAGTCAGCGTCAGGGCACTGTTGATATGCCAATGCGCCGTCAGCGAGCCGCCATAAGACGCAATATGATCGCTCGACGGCGCATTCAACGAGACCGTGCCCGGATCGCTTGAGCCAACGAAGCCAAACTGGTTCGAACCGTTAGCAGCAGCCCCCTGTGCGTGCCACGGGTCGCCACCGCCGGTGTAATTGCGGCCGTGGATGTTCAGCAGGAAATCTGAATTCGAGGTCGGCACCGCAAGTAACTGGAAGCGCACCGCGTTGTCGTGAAAGCCGCCGAAGCGGCCGCCCGCCTCCGTGTTGGTGTAAAAACTGTCGCCGTTCTCGTGATACACCGAAATGCGGGCCGCCAGCACGTCGTTGCTGCCGATCGGACCGCCGATCGCCGCTTCGGCAAGCCGGCTGTTGTACTGGCCGAAGCCTACCTTCCCATAGCCGTCCACGTCGAACGTCGGCTTCTTCGAGGTCAGGCTCACTGCGCCACCGATTGTATTCTTGCCCCACAACGTGCCCTGCGGCCCGCGCAGCACCTGGATATTGTCGAGGTCGAAAAGCGGGAAGCCCTGGCCGAACACGCTGTTGATATAAACGTCGTCGAAGTAGACGCCGATCGGGCTCAGCGACAGATCCGACGGATCGTTGCTGCCGACGCCGCGCAGGAACCAGCGCGGCCGTTCACGTCCTTCGGTGGACTGCGCCGTGAAGTTCGGTACATACTTGGTGATGTCGTTGACGACGCGCAATTCGTTGTTCCTGATGCTGTCGCCACTCAACGCGGTGACGGCGACCGGCACTTCCTGAATGCTTTCCTTGCGTCGGCGCGCGGTGACCGTGACCGCGCCCAGATTCGTGTCGGGCGCGGCCTTGCCCGCGTTTTTCGCTTTCACTTTTGGCTTCGCCTGTACCGCCGCACCGGTCGCGTCGGCTGAAGCATCGTTTGCCGCGTTATCCGCAGCCCATGCCGGCGACATCAGCACACCACCAGCAAGCACTCCCCCGAGCGCAACGACGAGTGTTTTTCTCTTGAACATTGACTTCGCTATCCTTATTCAATTGTTGTTTGATTGCGCCCGCAACCGAGTGCTTTCCTTCGTGCGCGAGCGATGCGGCACGCATGGGGTGCTCTATTGCAAGTCGGATGCCAGGCGAAGCGGCCCGTCACACAAGGCTTGTGTGAACGAAGCGAGTGGTGATTGCTGCTGGCGCACCCGTGGGGTGGTGTTGGGGTGTTGCGTGCGCAGCACCCCAACACAGGGACAGCTACTGATCGGGAAAATGCGTGCGAATAATCCGCAAGGTTCGCTCTGTGGGAGCGTGATGCCAGCTTCGCGATGGGCAACTTGAACGCGACGAGGCGACCGCGATCAGAACTATTCAACACCTTCCATCAGGATGCCGAACCTATTTTTCAGATTAAATCACCATCAGGCTCATCGGTGCAAATCCGATAGCGATGCGACATAGCGATGTGATTGCGCGAGCGCGCGTGGATCGATCCACGCATGAATATCGAAATCCGCTGGCAGAAAGCCCCATTCCACCAGGAAGCCTTTGAAATCGTCGAGCGCGGCGATCGACGTGTCGTCGAGATCCGTACGCAAGCGTTGATGCACGTCGTCGCCGTAAGCGAGACGCAGCCAGTCGTCGCCCGAACCCGTTTCGCGGCCCAGATAACCGAGCACTTCCTGCTTGTGCTCGCGCGCCCAGCCGTCCACGTCGATCACGCGCGCCAGAAAGCGGCTCACAATCTCCGGATGGTTCTCGAGGGTGGTCGCATTGACCGTCAACGGCCGTGGCGAGCCGTTGTTGATGCGAACCTTCGGCTCCGGATGAAAGCCGATATCGACCACGATCCGCGCGCCGATCAGGTAAGCACTCTCCAACCCGAGCGAACCTTTCACATAAATCGCATCGACTTCCCCACGCACCAGCGCCGCGATCTCCGCCGAATAAAGACGACGACTGCTGACGCTGCCCGGATTGCTGAAGGTCGCCGCGGGCAGCGCGCCGCCATCCGCACGCTCGCGTACGCTGGCTGCCGTAACGTCGACCCGTTCGACATCGCGCGCGGACAAGCCCTCGAGCTCCAGCACGCTGACAAAACCGCGCAGCGCGGCCGCACGAAAAATATCGATCCGCTCGCCCGCGCGCTTCGGCAGGCCAACGCGGCGTCCCGCCAGGTCTTTCGCCGTGCGGATGCCGGAGTCAGGCAGCGCAACAATAGCCTGCGCTTCGTCGACCCACGTCAGCGCGATCACACGCGTATCGGCCCCGGCGGAACGCGCCCACAACGCCGGGATGCTGCCGCCCTGGCGAAACGAATTGTCCAGCGTGTGATCGATATGCGAGGCGCGCTGCGCCGCATGCTGCGTTTCCTGTAGCGAGCGCACGGTGATGCCGTCGCGCGCGAATTCGTCGTCGAGCCAGCCGAGATGCGCGGCGATGCCGAGCGGTGTCGGTACCGGGCAGCGCGTGTACCAGATCGACTGGATGTTGTCTGAAACCGAAGTGCTCATGTGTTGTTCCGATAAGGAGTCGCGAGGTCGCGTGTCTGCCGTGATTAACTGTGATTAGCCGTGGCTAGCCGTTATTGGCCGTCAATACCGACAGCCTGCTGATGCCGGCGTGCTCGATCGCCGCCATCAGCTTCGCCACCGTGCCGTAGGGCACGCCCTCGTCGGCCTGCAGGTTGAGCGCGACGTCCGGGTTGTTCGCCTTGAGCGCCGACAGCTCCGCGCCGATCAGGCGCAGGTCGGTGGGCCGTTTGTCGAGGTACACCACGCCCTTTGCGTCGACACTGACGGTCACGGCCGGCTTCTGATCGGCGGGCGCCGTGGCGACCGTCCTGGGCAGATTCACGTGCACCGCGTTGTTGAGCAACGGTGCAGTGACGATGAACGCAACCAGCAGCACCAGCATCACGTCGACGAGCGGCGTGATGTTGATTTCGCTCAGCACGTCATCGTTATCGGAAGAGGATGAGAAGGCCATTATGCGAACGCCTCGTTGACGGTCTTCAGGCTCGGTTGCGCACGCGCCGCCGTGCCCTGCACACGGAATCCGGCCTTCTGCGCGAGCGTGACGAAATCGGTTGCGAAACCGTCGAGATCAGCGGAGGCCGCTTTCACCCGGCGCACGAAGAAGTTGTAGGCGAGCACCGCCGGCACCGCGACCGCGATGCCGACGCCCGTCGCCACCAGCGCTTCGCCGATCGGCCCGGCCACCACGTCGATGCTGGCCGACGCGCTGTGGGTGATCGCCGTCAGTGCGTGAATGATGCCGAACACGGTGCCAAACAGGCCGACAAACGGCGCCGTGCTGCCGATCGAGGCCAGTACCGCGAGCCCTGCTTCGAGGCGGCGGCGTTCGTTCTGGATCTGCTGACGCAGGTGGCGCTCCAGCAGATCGTGGCGGCTCCAGCTATGTTCGAGATCCTGACCATTGCCTTCGTCGGCGCGCTGCAAGGTCCCGAAGCCCGTCGCGGCAACGCGGCCCACCGGACTCACGCCGGGCTCCAGCGCCGCCGCCGCATGAAAACTGCTGGCCGCCCAGAACTGCTTTGCGTAGCGCCGGCTCTGCACGCTCGCGCGCACGCTTTGCACGGCCTTGACGAGAATGAGTGTCCACGTCACCACCGAGAAAATCCCCAGCAGCCAGAGCGCGCCCTGCACGATGAAAGTCGTTGAAATGCCATTCATGATGTTTGATTCCTTTTTGGTGCGATGTACGGTTCGAAATTCAATTCAGTTCGAAATCCAGATCCGGTGTTGAACAGAAAGCATGCGATTCGTCCGTCATACGGACAGCGCGCTTCAGCCCAGCTTGAAGTCGATCGGCACGTTGACCCACCCGTCGACCGCTTCCTCTCCCCGTTTGGCCGGCACGAAGCTCCAGCGCCGGACTGCGGCCACCGCGGCGTCGTCGAGCATCTTGCGGCCGCTGCTGATCCTGATATCGACCGAGTCAGGTTTGCCGTTTGGCAGCACATGCACGCGCAGCAACACGCGCCCTTCCCATCCCTGATCCTGTGCGATCGGCGGATAGTCGGGCGCCGGGTTATGCAGATACGCCGCGTTGCCGATCGGCGCGGTTTCAGCCACCGGCGCGGGTGGCGCGGCGGGCGCCGGTGCAACTGGCGCCGGGATGTGCGCGGTGGCGGTGTCGGCCGGCGTTGTCGTTTGCGGCGACGGTGTCACGAGCGGTCCGACGGCAGGCGCCGGCTTCGACGCCGGGGCACGCGTCAGCGGGCGTGGTAGCTGCGGTTGCTGTTTAACGGGCTGCGGTGTGGGCGGCGGTACCTGCCTGGCCTGCGGCAACGGCACGGGCGGGCGCGTCAGCTCCACCGTCATCGGCAGAGGTTTGGGCGGCACGACAGGCCCGAGCGGCTCCACGTGTCCATGCCTTGCCACCAGCATGAACGCCGCGTGCAGCGCGAGGATCAGCAAAGCGGCAGCGCCGATCTCGCCCCATGTCCTGCGCGTCACCCTTGCCCCCTGTCCCGTCACGGGCGCGCGCTGCGTGAGCGGCTGCTGCTGCGGCGGCAGTGGCGCGAACGCAGGCGCGCTGAAGCGGCGCACCGCCGAGCCGCTCCAGCGCGCCCCGTGGCGCCGCGCATGCCTACCCGAACCCTCCATGGTCAGAAACGTCACAATCCACTCCTTACTGATTTGCACGCCGAAAGAGCGCACGCCACGCTAGGCGACCCATGCGCGGCGATATTTCGATACCTCGGTGTACGGCTGCGGCTCGATCCATGCGCGCGCATCGAAGTCGTGCTCGAGAAAACCCCATTCGAACAGGAAGTCCTTGAACGCCACGAGACCGTCGATCGAGGTCTGCGCGAGATTGGTTTCCAGATGCCGATGTACTTCGCTGCCATAGGCATAGCGCACCCACTCGTCGGACGAGCGGGTCTCACGGCCGATATAGGCAACGGTCTCGGCCGGATGCTTCGTCGCCCAGTCACCGGCCGCCACCACCACCGATACGAACCGGCTGACCAGATCGGGGCGCTCGTCGATGAGCGCCTGGTCCACCGTCAATGTGCGCGGCGTACCGTTGCCGATGCGCACCAGCGGATCGGGATGCCCGCCCAGATCGATCACCACGTGCGCGTCGATCAGATGCACGGTCTCGAGTCCAGCCACGCCCTTCACGAAAATCGCATCGACGTCGCCACGCACCAGCGCCGCCACCTCAAGACCGTATTCATGCGGCCCGCGAAACGGCGATCCATTGCCGGGCGCCTGCCCAAGCCTGCCGATAGCAATCCGCGCTTCACCATCGTCGCGCTTCGGCTCCGGTAGATCGATCCACTGCGCGTCGCTATGCCCAAGGCCTTCGAGTTCGAGTGCGGTAAGGAAACCTTTGAGCGCAGCAGCGCGCCAGAAGTCGATACTGATCGCGTGTTGCGGCAGGCCCAGACGCCGTCCACGCAGATCGCGCGAATGGCGAATGCCACTGCCCGGCAAGGTGACGATGGCCTGAAACTCGTTGGTCCATGAGAGGCCGACGACTCGCGTCGTCGCGCCTCGCGAACGTGCCCACAGCGCCGGAATATTGCCGCCCTGGCGAAACGACGACGGCAGGCTGTGATCGAAATGCGACTCGCGTATGGCAGGCTCGCGGGTCTCCTGCAGCGAATTCAGGGTGATGCCGTCCGGGCCGAACTCCTCGTCGAACCAGCCGCGGTGAACGGCTATGCCGAGCGCGGTCGGCACGGGACAGCGGGTGTACCACAGTGCAGTGGACGTCGCGGCTTGCGCAACGGTTGTACTCATCGTTGGATTCCTTGGTTGTTGTTGTGCTCGGTCCTGATCGCCCTTGACTCAGGCGAGCGCGACCCGCAACGCCGCTGCGGTTCTGCGCGCGTCGATCGCCCCCGCCACCAATGGCAGGACTTCCTCGCCGACGCGGTACGCTTCTTCCAGATGCGGGTTGCTCGCCAGAATGAAGGTTGATACGCCGATGTCTACGTACTCGGCGAGCCGCTCCGCGACCTGCTCGTGGCTGCCCACGATCACACAGCCTGGGCCGCCGCGGATCTTCGACATGCCGGCCCACAGGTTCGGCCCGACGATCAGATCGTCGAAATGCTGGGTATTGCCCTGGTGCAGCGCGAACTGTCGCTTCGCGCCAACCGACTCCGAATCGCCGACGCCAACCGTGCGCCGCGTGCCACCCAGTTGCGTCGAGTCGCTAACGGTGGCGAACATCTGCCGCAATTCCGCCCATGCCTGTTCTTCCGTTTCGCGCGCGAGGATGTCGATGCGCATGCCGAAGCGCAGATCGCGCTCAGCGTTTTGCGCGTCGAGCGCCTGGCGCGCGCGGTCGATCACCTCTTTCTGTTTGGCAAGCGGCTCGCCCCAGCTCAGATGCACGTCACCGTGTTTGGCAGCCACCGCCATCGCGGCGTCGCTGGCGCCAGCCAGATAGATACGTGGCACAGGTTGGCTGTGCAACGGCGCGACCAGGCCGCCTGCTTCGACCTGATAGAAGCGGCCCTTGTGCGTGTAGGGCTCACCGGCGGAATAGCCCTTCACCACATCGAGAAATTCATCGGTGCGCGCGTAACGACTGTCGTGGTCGATAAAGTCGCCATACGCGCGCTGGTCCGCCCCGCCGCCGCCCGTCACGATGTTCCATTCCACCCGGCCGCGGCTAATCCGCTGCAAGCTGGCCGCCATTTGCGCCGCATACGCCGGATGCATGAACCATGGCTGCATCGCGATCAGTAAGCGCAGATTGCGGGTCTCGCGTGCCAGCGCCGCGGCAACCACCCACGGCTCCTCCGTAAAGCGGAAGATTGGAATCAACGCGCCGTGAAACCCGACCAGATCCGCTGCGCGCGCCACCTGGGACAGATAGTCGATGTAGCCAAAATCGTCGCTATGCGTTTTTGGCGCGACGCGCGACGCCGTCTGGTTATTCCACTCGCCACGGGTATGCCGGTCGTGTGCGCGTCTGCCATCGCCGTGCATCGGCAAGCGCCACAGAAATTCGACAGCCATTGATCTGTTCTCCTTGGTGTTTGCGTCGGGTCGGCCACGCGGTAACACGCGCCCTAACCGGTTCGGCCCCTCTCTAAGCACGGCCTATGCCAATTGCAAAGAAGCGGCCTTCGATTGGCTCGCAATGCCCGATGGCCACGCGCATTGCGGACGCTTCGGCTTCCGTCGATCCGGGCGCAGACAGCCTGCCCATAAGTTGCTGCATCAGCACCCCGCGTGTTGCTGGCGCAACACCGCTTTGGCTAAGTGCTGCTGGAGCAACACCTGCGAAGGGGCCGACCACCGCGCCATACCGTTGACATCGGCGTGCATGGCCGAGCCGCACGCCCGCTCCGCGCCACCGGCAGGAGCCGCACGCGCCTGGCCTGGAATTTGCATTTATCTGTCCGCGCCGCCGCTACCGCTTTCGCGCGCCAATCGGCGGGCAGCACGAACCTCAATATGGAAAACGCACATGACAGACAGGCCCGATTCGTCATCGGACAAACAGCATTCCTTCTGGTACGCACGCTCACCGGTGCCGACGCCGCTCGGCATCGCCGTGCATCTCGGCTGGCTCAACGGCGAGTTGTCGGCCGATGGCGTCGCGATCCGCTCGCTGCGCGATTCGGCCGGACACGACGCGTCGTCGATCAGCGATCACACGCTAGCGATGTCGTTTCGTCAGGGCGGCAGCATTCCGGCGATGTGGGCGCGCTCGCATCGGGCCGATACGCGCGTGATCGGCCTATCCTGGGTCGATGAATCGCAGTTGATCCTGACGCTGCCGGGCGCCGGGATCCAGTCGGTCAAACAACTGCGTGGGCGGCGCATCGCAATTCCGCGCCGTTCGACCGACCGCATCGATATCTTTCGCGCTTCGGCGCTGCGCGGTTTCGTCAATGCATTGAGTCTGGAAGGCATGACGACGCGCGACGTCGAACTGATCGATGTGGAAGCACGCACGCTGCAGGCGGTCGGCGAGGATCCCGCAACGGAACTCTTCACCTTGCCGCTCGGCCTGTCGAGCCGCGCGCTATATGCCGCGGAAGCGAGCGCCTTGCTGCGCGGCACGGTGGATGCGATCTACGTGAAGGGGTCGGTCGGGCTGGAAGTGGCGCAACTGATCGGCGCACAAGTCGTGATTGATATCGGCTTTCATCCTGAGTCGCATATCCGCAACAACAACGGCACGCCGCGTCCGCTCACGGTGAATGCGGAAGTGCTCGCCAATCATCCAGATATCGTCGCCGGCTTTCTGAAGCTCGTGGTCGCCGCGGGCGACTGGGCGCGCATGCATCCCGACGAAACCGCCCAGTACGTATCGCACGAAACCGCGTC
Source organism: Paraburkholderia sediminicola (assembly GCF_046030555.1). Classification (GTDB taxonomy): domain Bacteria; phylum Pseudomonadota; class Gammaproteobacteria; order Burkholderiales; family Burkholderiaceae; genus Paraburkholderia; species Paraburkholderia sediminicola_E. The sequence goes on from NZ_JAQQCH010000043.1 coordinate 20,782, forward strand.
GGCGATCGAGTGGGTGCACGCGGCTTATGGCGGCAACCTGCATCACCATCTCGGCGTGAACCTGGAAGCGGAATCAATCGCCGCGCTCGACGACTTCAAGAACTTCCTGTTCGAGTGGGGATTCCTCGAAGCCGACTTCGAGATCGCCGACTGGATCGATCCACGCCCGATGGCCGATGCGCTGCATTCGACACTCAAGCGGCGCGCGTAAACGAACGCGCCGCCCGGCTTCCACCACTACGCTCAAGGTCTGATCCGCACATCATGAAACGTTCATCTGCTCTTTCCCTTTTGCTAAGGCGCGCATTCGTCGCATGGTCGATGACGGTACCGCTCACCGCCGCCGCGTTGCTTGGCCCCTCCGTGGCGCGCGCCGACGATGCACCGAAAGTCGTGCGGATCGCCGTGGTCGCTTATTCAAACGGCGGCAAAACGCAATATGCAGGCGCCTCCGCTTTAATCGACGCCGACAAGTCGCTGGAACAGGCGTTGGCCGCACGCCATATCAAGCTGCAATGGGTGCCGGTCTCGACCGCGGCGGTCGGCACGCTGGTCAACGAGGCGTTCACGAATCACAGCATCGACTTCGCAGGCTACGGTGACTTGCCTTCGGTCGTGGTCAACGCGTCCGGCACGCATACCAGGCTGATCGTGCCGGGCGGCGTGGGCAGCAACACCTATCTGGTGGTGCCGGCCAATTCGACGGCGAAGTCGATCGTCGATCTGAAAGGCAAGCGGATCGCGCTTAATCGCGGGCGTCCGTGGGAAGTGACGTTCGGCAAACTGCTGGCAGCCAACGGCCTGAAACTGTCCGACTTCAAGATCTACAACCTCGATCCGCAAGCCGGCGCCGCTGCCGTTGCCGCGGGACGGGTCGATGGATTCTTTACGCTCTCGGACGCTTACCCGCTCGTGGACAAGCAGGTCGGCAAAATCATCTGGTCGACCAAGGACGCACCGGACGCGTGGAAGATGCGCGCGGAGCTCTGGGCCTCCGACGATTTCGTGCGTCAGTACCCTGACGTCACGCAACTGGTCGCGACCGCTTACGTACGTGCAGCCTACTGGATTTCGCAACCGCAGAATCGCGACGCCTACATCAAGATTCTCAGTGCTTCAGGCCAACCCGAAAACGTCGTGCGCCGGGAGTACGACGACGAGAAGCTGCCGTGGAAAGACCAATGGACGCCGCTGTTCACGCCGTCGCTCAGTGCGCATTACCGCGACGTGTCGGCGTATAGCCAGCAGGCCAAACTCACCTCCGGCGGCGTGGACGTCAATAGCCTGCTCGCGCCGCAGTTCGTCAACAACGCGTTGAAGGAACTCAAGCTTGAACGCTACTGGGATACGAGCGCTACGACGAATGTCGCAAACCGTTGATACGGTGGCGGGTGCCGGGGCATCCGCGCCACCCACACCCCTCACTCAGGCAAGGGCGAACCCCGTCTTTCGCGTGCGTGCTTTCGCGCACCGCGCTTCCTCGCTACTGTGGTGGGTTTCGCCCGCGATGCTGTTCCTGCTCTGGTGGTACGCGAGCGCACAGCACTGGTTCGCGCCGCAACTGCTCGTGCCGCCGCACAAGGTCTATGACGCCTTCGGCACGCTCGCGGCGGGCGGCGACCTGCAGGACAACCTGCTGATCACCTTGCGTCGTCTGGCAACCGGCTTCGTATGGGGCGGACTGCTCGGCGTTGCGTGCGGCATATTGCTCGCCGTGAACCGCGTCTTCTCCGACTACGTGCGCCCGCTTTTCGACATCCTGCGGCAGGTGCCGACGCTGACACTGATACCGATACTGATTCTGCTCATCGGCATCGACGAACCGCTCAAAGTGGTGGTGGTCGCCAAAGCGGTGTTCTTTCCGGTCGCGCTTGCCACCTACGGGGGCGTGCAAGGCGTCCCGCGTGATCTGGTCGAAATGGCGCGCCACTATGGGCTCGGTCGCCTCGCGTTGTTGCGCGACGTGCTGCTGCCCTCAGCGGTTCCGTCGCTGCTCACGGGTATCCGCATTGCGATGTCGCGCTCATGGCTCGCACTGGTCGCGGTCGAGTTACTGAGCGCCGACAGTGGCATTGGCGAAATGATGGAGATGGCGCGGCAGATGCTTCGTATCGATATTGTGATGGTCGACGTGATCGCCATCGGATTGATCGGTTTTGCCCTCGATCAGAGCATCGCACTCGTGCAACGCCGCGTGTTGCGCTGGCAAACACCCAATCGTTGAATCAACTTTCCTTTGAAGCGCCATTTATGACCGCTCTGCACGCCACGTCCCCTCTGCGCCGACGCGCTCGCGGTTTCGTCCTGCCACTCGCCTTACTTGCACTCTGGCAATTCGCCGCCTATCGCGATGCCGTGCATCAATATGCGTTCGTGCCGCTTGAACAGGTGGCGAGTGCCGCGATCGAACTCGTCAGAAGCGGTGAATTGTTCGTCGATCTCGGCGCGAGTCTGCGCCGCACGACGTTAGGTCTTGCCGCCGGCGTGATCGCCGGTGTCGCGGTAGGCGCATTGACCGCGTTATCACGCAGCGCCGAGAAGCTGGTGCATCCGTTATTTCAGGCATTGCGTCACGTACCGCTGCTCGGGCTGATTCCATTAATCAGCCTGTGGTGCGGCACGGGCGAATTCGCGAAGGTGTTCATCGTCTTCCTCGCCGCCCTCTATCCGATGGTGACGAGTAGCTTCGACGGACTGCGCCGTATCGATCAACGTTATTTCGAACTTGCGCAGTCGTATGAGTTGACGAGGATTGGCTGGCTGCGCGACGTGCTGATTCCAGGCGCGTTGCCGGACGTGTTCGCCGGCATCCTGCAAGCGGTACCGTTTGCCTGGATTACGGCCACGAGCAGTGAGCTGTTATTCAACGCTGGCGCAGGCGTCGGCAATCTGATGCAGACCGCGCAGGCCGGTGCGCGTGTAGACGTGTTGCTGGTATGCGTGACAGGCGTCACCGTGCTGGCGGTGGCAATGGGCATGCTGTGCGAGCGCGTCGCGCAGCACATGCTGCGCTGGCGCGATCACGCCTGACGGCGGTCGGCGGCTTCGCCCGCATCGGCGGCATCCGGTTCGCCGGCGTCGCGCAGCTTGAGGATGCCCAGTTGCGCGAGCCGCGCACGCACGATATTGCGCGACAGATCGAGCAGGCGTGACGTGCGAAGCTGATTATTCTCGGAGAATTCGAAGGTGCTGCGGTAGACCGTGTCTTCGATATGCTGCCAGAGCCTGGGCGTGCCGAGCTCCAGCAGATCGACAATGGACTCGCGCAAGGCGTCGGTCGCTTCCGCGATATCGCGCGGACGGCGCGCCGGACTGGACGCCGCGTTCACGACCGGCGTCTCCGCAGCCTGCGCGTGCGGCGCCAGCGAAAGAGCGGAAAACTGCAAGTCGCCAACGTCGATAAAACCGCCGCTGCTCACCAGCAGCGCGTGATGAATCACATTCTCCAGCTCGCGAATATTGCCCGGCCATGAATGAGCATGCAGCCGTTCGAGCGCGGCGTCCGTCAGTGCGGGCGGCGTGATCCGCAGACGCTTCGCGTAGCTCTCGAGAAAGTGCTGGATCAACGGACCAATATCGCCCGGTCGCTCGCGCAAGGGCAACAGGCTGAGTTTGACGACGTTCAGACGGTAGTACAGGTCCTCCCGAAAGTGCCCGGCACGGACCGCGGCTTCGAGGTTCACATTGGTAGCAGTGACCAGCCGCACGTCGATTTTGACGGTCTTGCGTGAACCGACCGGCACCACCTCGCGTTCCTGCAACACCCGCAGCAACTTGACCTGCGCCGCCAGCGGCAAGTCCCCCACTTCATCGAGGAACAGCGTGCCGCGATTGGCCGACTCGAACCAGCCGGGCTGGCTGCTGATCGCGCCCGTGAACGCGCCCCGTTCGTGACCGAACAGTTCACTCTCGATCAGCGTCTCCGAGAACGCGCCGCAATTCACCGCGACGAATGGCCCGTCACGGCGTTCGCTCAGCGAATGCACGAGCCGTGCGATCAACTCCTTGCCGGTGCCGCTCTCGCCAGTGACGAGCACGGTGGCGTCGCTCGGCGCGACCAGATGGATGCGTTCGAGCAATACCAGCGACTTGGGATCGTCGAAAGTCAGGGCTTTCGCACGAATCGTGATCGCGTGCGACGTGGGATCGGGAAAACTGAAGACAGCCATTGATCGACCAGCAAGGAATCCAAAGGGAGCCTCGACGATATCAAGCCGGCCGTGCGCTGCGAACCAATACATCGAGCTAACAGTATGACGGAACCGGCAATACCGCTATCCGGCTGCGTCGACACGATGAGCGGCACGGCCGACCGCGCCGCTCATCGTTGCTCACGCTTTGGACCTGCCGGCAGGGCTCAGGCGAGGCCCGTCATTTTCCACTGCTGTTCGAGCACGCCCGGGCCGAACTCCTTCGAACCGCCGAGCGACTCCGCGAGCGCCTGGAAGTACGCGCCCTCTTCGAGGATCAGGATGTACTGCGAGACGTCGAGGATGTTTTTGCCCCAGAAGGTCGCCCCGCCGTTCGCCTCGAGAATCGCCGGAATGTTCGGATCACGCCGGATCGTGTCGACGATGAAGCGCGGCTCGCCCGGCCGGCGGTCGATATAGATCGGAATTTCACGGGCCTTCGTATAACGCTGCGCCGGCGCGTACAGGATCGGCAGCGGACGGTGTGCGCTCGCCCACGCGCCGAGATACGGGCCATGCACGTGAATCACCACGTCGACTTCCGGCGCTTCCTGGAACACGCCGGCATAGCGGGGACCATGGCCCGATGCCTTCGGATCGCCATGGATCACTTTGCCGTCGAACGACACCACGACCGCCTGAACCTCCTGCGATTGCGCCCATGGCGTAGGCGCCGACACGGCGACGACGAGGTCCGTGCCCGGCACGCGCTGATAGGCCTGGAAGGTGTTGGTCGCCGACAAGGTGCGGGTTTCCTTGAGGACGCGCGTGGCTTGCGCGAACTCGCGCCGGATGCGTTCGACGAAGGCGACCAGTTCGCCGCTTTCCAGCGTCTGCGTGACTGACATGTTGAGTCCTTTGATGAGAGAGGGATCGATGCGAGCAGTATTTAGCAGCAAGTGTGCCAATCGGCGCGTCACACGCGGACCCTTGTTCGGCGGCTTCGTGGCCAATCGCCGCGCATGCGCGCCCTTGTTCGAACCGGGTGATTTTGCTGCTGGGCCACCAGTGCAGCATCAGCGACTGTTGCGCACGACGCAAAGCAGGCGTGCGCGCACATTACGCCGCAGCGTCGTTGTCCCCATGCGAGCCGTGTTTTGCCAACCACGCATGACGATGGTTCGAAACTTGCATTGAAAGCCGCCCGGGTCCAACGGGGTCAACGGGCTCACGCGTGCAGGTTTCGCGTGCCCACACTTTTCTCACCATCGTTCAAGGCATCAGCATGAAAGCAGAGAATATTCGAGCGCGGGATTGGCGCGCATCGGGTCGCGTCAAATTCAACACGTGGTTAGCCGCGCCGTTAGCGGCGTTGCTGGTGTCCAGCATGGTTTTCGCTGCTAGCGCGCGAGCACCCGCGCCCGATCCGCTGCAAGGCGACGGCCGGGTGTCCGCGTTCTACACATGGGACGATGAGATTCCCGCCCACCCCGGCGAACTGTTGCGCTCCGAGCGACTGCCGTCCACACTCGGCCTCGCCAACGCCGGCCAGCAATTGCGCCTGCTATACAGCTCGACTGATGGCGTCGACGGCACAACGCCGATCGCTGTATCGGGTGCGCTGTTCCTGCCCCAGGGCCAGCCGCCGCAAGGAGGATGGCCGATCGTCGCGTGGGGGCACGGCACCTTCGGCATGGCCGATATCTGTGCGCCCTCGTGGTTCGGACGCTCCTATCGCGACGTACGCTATCTGAATGCGTGGCTTCAGCAAGGCTTCGCGGTGGTGGCGACCGACTATCAGGGACTCGGCACGCCCGGACCCAACCCGCAGCTGAACAATCGTTCGAATAGCTACACGATGCTCGACAGCGTACGCGCCGTGTTGCACAGCGTACCCGGGCTCGCCAATCAGGTTGTGCTGGTCGGGCAATCTCAAGGTGGTTCCGCCGTATTCGCCGCGGCCGGATACGCGAGCACCTATGCGCCCGAACTGAATATTCGCGGCACGGTCGCAACCGGCGTGATCTACAACGCGCCGAAGCACACCCTCGCTACGCTTGCGCCATTCAAGACGGCGTACCGGCGTGATCCCAATCGGATCGATGCAACGCTCGCGTACCAGTTTTATTCCGTGCTGTCGGCGCAACAGATCGACCCTGCGTTGAAGGCCTCCGACATCCTCACGGATTCGGCGCTGCCCATTCTCGAACAGTCGCGCATCAGTTGCCTTGCGTCGCTCGAAGACGACGCGGCGCTCGCCGGACTGACTACCGCGAACACCGTGAAACCAGGCGCTAACACGCGTTTGCAGGCATGGTGGGACGACTATCTGAAGTTTCCGACTTTGAAGATCAAGTCGCCGGTGTTCATCGGCATCGGTGCGGACGACGGTCTCGCCCCTCTGGAGCTCTCGCTGGCAAAAGACGCCTGCGCGGCGGGCACCACGGTCGAAGCGCATCTATATGCCGATCGCGAACACAATGGCACAGTCAACACATCGCTGGAGGATTCGATACCGTTCGTCAGGAAAGTGCTGGCGGGTCAGCCGGTTGCGCCCGTGTGCTCGCCCGTCGAACAGACGCCGAAGTCCTGAGAACCTATTCGAAGCACGAGGCGATGCCATCGACCCATCCCGGTCGAATACCCCTCACGACGAGGTGAGCGATACGCCCATCGCCGGATCGCTGATACCGTCCTGGCCGGTCTCGACACGCCCGGCGAAACGCCGGACGAAGCCACCGCTCATCGTCAACGTAAAGTCGTACCAACTCCCGGATTCACTGAGGGTCCAGTACGGTTCGACCTGCGTGCCTGGCGGCACCGAGTAGATCCACGGGCCGTCGTTGCGGTACGCGTTGGCGGCAACCGTGACGCTCGCAGTGGCGTTGCCCGTGTTCATAATGGTCAGGTACACCGCGTTGTTCGCGTGGTCGTAACATACGCGTACCTCGGGATTCGGGCCATTGGCCACCGCCGTCACGTTTCCTTCGAAGAGCCGGTGGAAACCATTCGGGCCGAGCACCCAGAGGCTGTATTGGCCCGTGGGGGTATTCGCGGCGGCGTTCCACGTCCCGGACAGTTGTTTGCCCGACTCGACGGTATAGCGCCGCGGAATACTGGCGAGGTTGAGCCGGTCGTACACATGGAAGACCGCCCCCTGGGTGCCGGTATTGCTGAACGTCAACCAGATCACGCCGGCCTGCGAGTTGGCGCTCGCGCTCGTATGCAGCGCATAGGGCAGCGCTCGCGAGGGCCGCGCCACCAGCGCCTGTTGCGGCAGAGGCACGGAACCGGCTACCGGCACCGGGACGTTGGCCGCGGCAGCCTGCTGGGTATACGTCGCATTGGCGGCCGCCTGGGTCGGGGCAGCGGGCAGTGCAGGCGTAGCGGTATTCGGATTGCGGAAGTTGAAGCACGACAACAGGTCCCCGAAAACGGCGCGACGCCATGGGCTGATGTTGGTCTCGGCGACGCCGAAGCGCTGTTCGAGGAAGCGCAGCGTCGAGGTATGGTCGAATACCTGTGAATTGACCCACCCGCCGGCGCTCCACGGCGAAATGACCAGCATCGGTGTCCGCACGCCCGGGCCAAAGCACTTTCCGTCTGGAGAGTAAGGGCTCATGGTGCCCGGCGGGTTGGACATCGTGAAGTATTCATACGTCGTCTCGACTGTCGACATACCTGCATAGGTGCCGTCCGGGTTCTGCGAGGGCGGGTCCGGCGGCGGCATGTGGTCGAAGAAGGCGTCGTTCTCGTCGTAGTCGATGAACAGCACCGTCTTGCTCCATACGTCCGGGTTGGCCGTCAGCATGTCGAGTAACTTCTGGATGTACCAGGCCCCCTGATTCGGCACCGAGGAAATCGGGTGTTCGCTGTAGGATGCCGGTGAAACGACCCAACTGACCTGCGGCAGCGTGCCCGCGGCGATGTCGGCCGCAATGGCCGCCAGGTAGCCGCCGTCCGGCATCGTGTTGGCTATGCCTTTGAGCAGCGGCGATATCGCGTCCATGGCAGTGGTGTATGTCGTGCTAAGTGTTTCGCCCGTGGCCGTCAGGGCCGCTGCCGCCTGGCGATAGCTCGCGAATGCGCCCAGCTGGTTGTCGTTGCTGCAGTTGGTCGGGTTGCAATAGACCTTCCAGCTAACACCCGCCGCCTGCAGGCGTTCCGGGTAGGTGGTCCAGGTCAGGCCGGTGCTGGCTGCCCCAAGCGGAACGGTGAAGCCCCACTGGTCGTTGCTCATCACACCGTGATCGACGACGTTCGAGCCGTTCGTGCCGCTCCACAGATACATCCGGTTCGGGAACGTCGAGCAGTGCATCGAGCAATGGTAGGCGTCGCAGATCGTAAACGCATTGGCCAGAGCGTAGTGAAACGGCAGATCGCCTTCCTGCAGATAGCCCATCGACGCACTAAGGCTCTTGGCTTTTGGCCAGCTCGCCATGCGGCCGTTGTCCCATCCGGCCTGCTGGGTGGCCCAGGAATGGTCGCCGCCGATGTAGAGCCCGTTACCCAGGGCAGGATCGAGATAGTACGGCTGCACGGTGCCCGACGCACCGTTCTGAAACCAGACCGGATTGCCGGATAGCATTGGAATCGTGAAACGGTCGCTATAGCCGCGCACGCCCGGCATGGTGCCGAAGTAATGATCGAACGAACGGTTCTCCTGCATAAAGATGATGACGTGCTCGACGTCGGCAATCGTGCCCGTCGCGTTGTTGGCGGGAATCGCGAGGGCCCGCTGAATGGACGGCGGAAAAATACTCAGTGCCGCGCCGGCTGCAGCGGTGCGCAGGAAGTTGCGGCGATCCATCTTGATCATGGCGGACTCGATGTCGGTGTTATGTCTGTCGCGTGGATCAGATTTCCGCTGACCCGCACGGATTGCGATCGGCGCTCAGGGCGCGCAGTCGATCTGCGAATTCAGGCCCGGCGCCTGCAGCGCCGGCGTGCCCGAGGCGGCACACGGCCCGGAGGCCGGCAGCGCGACGATCGGAACCGGATCGCTCGCACCGCCCGCGCCCGCCGGCGCACTGTTGCCATTGACGGGCGCTTGCTGGTTTGCGGCTGCATTGCTTTCGCCGTTGTTATTGCCGCCGCAGCCGGCAATCAGCGCACAGGTGGCGCACGCAAGGAAAGCGCTCAACACGGCGCGCCAACCCACACTGCGGCGATGCCGCGCGATACAGAGATTCGATCTCATGTCTTTTGCTCCGGCGTCAGGGGGTCGAGCTCAACAAGGTGGAGAGCGGCTTCTTCGATGCGAAGATCGACTGCAGTTCGGTTTCACTCAGCACGCGGTTCCACATTGCAATCTCACTGAACGATTGCTGGTAGGTCGGTGATGCCGATCCGTTCGTGCAGGTGCCCGGCGTGTACGGATTAACCGCGTCTCCACACTTGTTGACCTCGTACATCCCCGTGCCGTCTTCCCCAACACCGAACTGACCCAAGCCCACCAGATTCGCCAGGTTGACCGAGCCGGTGGCTACCGTGCCCGTTGCCTCGCCAAGGACCGGATCGAACCGATGCCAGGTCATCGTCTTCGCCACGGTATCCACCGAGATCGCGAGGTACATCCACTGGTTCGCGGTGTACGGCGTATAAGGAGACGACGGGCCGTCCGCGCGGACTCCGCTTCCGGAACCGATGTTGAATGCAATCCCGGCCGCGAACAGGCCAAATGCGATCCCCGCATTACCTCCGGACACATAGTTCTTATTCGAGAAGATCGGCACGTCGCCCGTCGTTATGCCCGGGGTTTTGAACCAGAAGCCGATTGTGAACTGCGCGCCCTTCGTCACGTCGTTGGTCTGCACGAGCTTGTAGCCGTCGTCGCCGGCCGGGTTCGCGACGGCCGTATTGATCAGCAGGCCCTGGCCACCAAACGGATCGGGCGTGAGTGAGCCACTTTGGTAACCGCTGGCCCACGGGCCCAGCGTACTGTCCGCTGTCGTGCCAGTCACAATCGCATCCAATGCCGGACTGGCAAACGTCGGCAGCGTTGAACCATACGACGACGACGGATAGTAGGTAACGAGACCTTGCGTCAGGGTTGTTGCGAGCGGCGGCGGCGGAGGCGGTGGCGGAACGTACGTAATCGTCGCAAGATCCGAGGCCGATGCCGTGCCGGCCGCCACGGTGTAGTTAAACTGATAGCTGCCGGCGTTTGTCAGTCCCAGTTGGCTGTCGGTATACGTCGTCGCGCCGGCGGGCAGATTCGCTATCACCTGAGCGTCACGCAGCACGGTGATCGCGCCGCTTGCCGGTGCGGCCCATCTCAGCACGATGCTCTGGTTGTCACTGCCGGTAACGCCGGTCAGTTGCGAGACCGGTTGCGCGCCGACCAGTTCACCGCCGTCCATCGCATAGTTCGCCGGCGCAGGCAGGGCACTCCGGTAAGCGAGCAACGTTGGCGTCACGTCGGCGATGCTCGCATAGGCGTACAGACCGCTGAGCGCCGACGGTACTGCCGCGTTCACACCCTGCGTGCCGTTGTTTGCTGGCTGATTGAGCCCGATGAAGGTCGTGGCTTCAGGCAGTTCCGGGAGACCGTCCGCCCCACCCGCCGGGTTCAGTCCGTGGCTTGCGGTCACCATAACCAGCCAGTGCGGATACTTCGCCGTTTCGGCGAGGAGCCTGCCGACTGCGGTATCCAACTGCGTCAGTGTGCTCATGTAGTTCGAGGATGAGCGTCCGTAATTGAGTGCGGCGTCCTCGGCGGAGTGGTACTGCGCCACCACCGTAGCGTAGCCGCTATCTATCATCTGCAGAGCCTGCTGCGTGACACAGGCATCCCCGCCATGCTGTGAGCAGTTGGTGAGCGTGTCGAGATAGCCGGCACTTTGCTCCGGCGTCAGCAACTGATCGAGCTGGCCTGATTCAACCACCGCGCCATTGAGGCCTGCGCTGACGGCCTTCGTCATGGCGAATACCGAACTGCTTTGCAACATCTGGTTCGGCGCATCGGATGTCACCGCATTGCGCACAGCCCACGTACCGGTCAGCAAGCTTGCCCATCCCGGCATATCCAGGTTCGGCTGCTGACTAGTCGTGCCGACGACACCACCGCTGTAGGCCAACTGGATCTGAAGCGTGGCCAGATTGGGCAAAGTCCCTGCGGCAATGCCGCTTTGCACGGCGGAGTAGGTTGCGCCGTCCAGGTCGATGAGCAGCGCGCGGTTCGCTACCGGGAGCGTAGGCTGGACGTCGCTGGACGGTTGCGCACCGCTGGCAGGTTGGGCGCTGCCGGCCGACGTCGCGCTTGTCGTCTGCTTGTTGCCGCCGCCGCACCCACTTAACAATGTGCTCACGCATACAAACGCACAGGCGAGCCCCACCGCGCCGAAACGCCTGATTTCGCCCTTCTTGCCGAAGCCACGGATCTCACCGATCCGAACCGAAACGGCCTCAGTTAGGGTAACTGCATATGAGAGAACCGTCCGATTACAGGAAAGAGACGAGGTGTTTGATCGCATGCTGTCACCCGCAAAATGGAAGAACTGTGGCCGGGACTAACTGTGCCGCGTGACCTGCCGGGGAGCACCTCCATAGGGTTGATTTAAACGATATGGAGAGGGCATATAAAATTCATATATTTCGTTAAACGAACAAATTGTGGCCACAGTCGATCAGCATCGTCGGCGCCGGGGTCGGCCAGAAGACGACAAAACAGAGCCCGCGAAAATTTGAACCGGCGCTCAAGACACAGGTGGTGCTAGCAGCGCTCAAGGGCAAGACGCTGGCTGTTCTGGTTCAACAGTGACGATCTCGAATTTCCAACTCGGGAAAATAGACGACAGACTGAAGAAACGATTGCGCAAGCAGGTGGCCGATGTCATCGGCGCGTGGCGGGGCAAGACCAGCGGTACTGCTCAGAGTCACTGCGCAACACCGATTCGAGCAACCTTCAGTTGCCCATGCGACGGTCCGGCCGTTGAGATTGTGGGGCAACCGCCCAAGACGATCGGCATCGAAATCGACCTCTAAAGGACGCCAGAAAGCACCGTTCATCGTGTCTCCTCTCCGGGCGGTGTCTCTAATGTGAACGCAGTATGGGGAATGTTGATCCGCAGTAAAAATACAATTGTTTCTGTTTATGTATTCAAAAAAACTATTCAACTCAGTCGACGACTCCCGTGTTGTGCCGTCAAGGCGATCGCCGTGAATCTGCAGAAATAGTGGGCAGTCCTTGCAGCGCATCAGGATCGAATGGCGCAAAAAACCGCTTGCGCGTCGCGCTCAATGTGTGCAACATGCATATATGCACATTGCACACATTGAGGTATCCCCATGACGCAGCGCACAGAAAATCTGCTTGGCGTGCTCGCCCTGCTGGTTACAGACGAGATGAACGCGCAGCCTGCCGAGGCCGCGCTCGCGGGCCCAACGGCCCGCGCCATGCTCAACGCGATCGGTCAATATCCCGATTCATCCATTGAAGTGTTGCGTGAGGCGGTCGATCTTTCGCATCCGGCCGCAGTCCGCGCCGTTGCCGGTCTGGCGGATGCGGGGCTCGTCGAAAAAAAATCGGGTGTGGATAAGCGCTCCGTCGCGCTTGCCTTGACCGCTTCCGGCAAGCGTGAAGCCAAACGCCTGCAAACGGCACGCGACCGGATGCTCCAGCGCATCGTCGGACAGCTCGACGAGCGCGAGCGCGACGTGCTCGAAAACCTGCTGATCAAGATCCTGTGGAATGAGACCCGCGATCCGGCGCACGCCATGCAACTGTGCCGCCTCTGCGACGACGGCCCCTGCCTGAAAGCCGGCTGCCCGGTCGAATGCCGCGAACAGGGGCTGCCCATGCCCGCGCGGAGCCGCCCATGAATGCAGCCGCGCCGGTGCGTTGGCCGGCGATCGCCGCGCTGACCGCAGTCTCGGCACTCTCGCAGATCGGCCAGTTCGGCATCGGCTTCATGGTGCTGCCCGTGTGGCTGGCCCATCAAGGCCTCGATGCGCCGCGCGCCGGCCTGTTCTCCGCTTCGCAATGGACCGGCATGCTGGCCGGCCTGTTGATCCCGCCGTGGCTGGTGGAACGTATCGGGGCGAAGCGCACGGTATCGCTGGGTCTCGCCGCCACGGTGCTCGCGTTCGCCACGATGAACGCGCTGTGGTGGCCGCTGTGGCTCGTGCCCGGCCTGTTGACCGGGCTCGGGATCGGTTTGCGCTGGATCGCCAATGAAACGTGGCTCTACCGGCTGGTTCCGGCTGAGTCGAGTGGACGCGTAGTAGGCGTGCACGAAGCGCTGATTGCCACCGCAGGCGTAATCGGCCCGGCCTTGGCGGTATGGTGCGCGGCCGACGGACGCATGACGTTCGCGGCCGGCTCGGCCTTTACATTCGCGGCCGCCCTGCCGCTGTGGCTGACGGCGTCGGACGATGCGCGCCCTGCTGTCGATCCAGCCCGGCCCCCGCGAAACACCGGGGCTGAAAAACATCGGGTTGAAAAACGTGCCCCGATCGGGCCTCTAGTCAGCCTTGGCATGGTGGTCGTCGCTGCAGGCGGCATCGGCGATGGCGCGCTCTACGGCCTCTTCCCGCTCTTTGCCGACGCTAACGGCCTCAGCACCACGCAAACAGCCACGCAACTCATGCTGTTCGGTATCGGCGGCATGGCGCTGCAGTTTCCGGTCGGCTGGTTTGCCGATCGCGCGGGTCTGGCTGCCACGGTGATCGTCTGCGCCGCGCTCAGCACGCTCGCGATCTGCGGTTTCGCGCTCGCCACACCCGCCTCACGGCTCGCGGAGGCAAGCGCATTGCTGCTCGGCGGCATGAATAGCGCGTACATCACGCTCGGCATGGTTGCGGCGGCTTGCAGCGACAAGGCCGCGCTCACACGCAACATGCGGCTGGTGTCGCTCACCTTCACCGCGAGCTCGATTGTCGGGCCGCTTATCGCCGGTTTCGCCATGAAAGCGCGCGGCAGCGATATGCTGATGTGGCAACTGGCGATCATGAGCGGCGCGCTGGTCGCCTATACGCTCGGCTTGCGCGAAGGCCGGCGTCAACCCGATCGATCATCGTCGATGGGCTGAGCCGGGATTAAGCCGGTTCCGCTTGAAGCCGCTTCAAGCCGGCTGAAGTGCGTGGCGTTCAGCCACTTTCCGCTGCCGCCAAAGACACAACAGATCGCACGCGATATGCGCGGCGGCGATCGCTGTGATCTCACTCTGGTCGTAAGCGGGCGCCACTTCCACCACATCCGCGCCCACCAGGTTCAACGCACCGAGCCCACGCACAATGGCCAGCCCCTGTGCCGACGACAAACCGCCCGCCACCGGCGTGCCCGTGCCTGGTGCGAACGCCGGATCGAGACAGTCGATATCGAAGGTCAGATACGCGGGCCGCTCGCCGACAATCGACGTGATCCGCTCCACCGCCGCGCGCGCGCCATGTTCGTGGACCCACGCTGCGTCGAGGATATTGATTCCCATGAAGTCATCGTTCCACGTGCGAATGCCGACCTGCACCGAGGTCTTCGGATCGATCAGACCGTCCTTCACCGCCTTATAGAACATCGAGCCGTGATTCAGGCTGTCCGGGCTGTCGTCGGCCCAGGTATCGCAGTGCGCGTCGAAATGGATCAGCGAAAGCGGCTTGCCATATTTCTCCGCATGCGCAATCAACAGCGGATACGTAATGTAGTGATCGCCGCCGAGCGTCAGCATCTTCGCGTTCGAACGCAGGATCGTGCGCGCGTGGTCGACGATCGATTCCTTGATCGTCATGGGATTGTGCGCGTCGAACCAGCAGTCGCCGTAGTCGGCCACGGCGAGATCGTCGAACGGATTGAAGCCCCACGGATAAGGATGCAACTCCGACAACTGCACGCTTGCCGCGCGCACCGCCGCCGGGCCGAGACGCGCGCCCGAACGGAAGGTAGTAGCCAGATCGAGCGGCACGCCGGAGACCACGACGTCGACGCCGTCGAGTTCACGGGTGTACTTGCGGCGCATGAACGACAGCACACCCGCATAGGTGTTTTCGATCGACGAGCCATAGAGCGACGAACGGCGAATCGCGCCGTCGCCGTAAACGAGTTCAGTCATGGATGACCTGATAGCTGATAAACATGCCGGCGCCGCACGCGAGGCTTCCAGGTGATACGTGCGACGTCCAGCCTCGGATCCATTGGGAACGCGGCGGCGTCCTTCTCAAACGCTACCGCGCTGGCTTGCGAATCCTTTAGCGCAGCCGAACGAGCGTGGATTTCAGCTCGGTGTACTTCTCCAACGCGTGCAACGACTTGTCGCGGCCGTTACCCGATTGCTTGTAGCCTCCGAACGGGAAGTTCATATCGCCACCTTCGTCGTAGCAATTGACCCACACAGTACCTGCGCGCAGCTTGCGCGACACTTCATGCGCAGTGGTGAGGTTCGAGGTCCACACGGCAGCGGCAAGACCGTATTCGCTATCATTAGCGATCCTGATCGCTTCTTCAACCGTATCGAACGTAATCACCGACAACACAGGCCCGAAGATTTCCTCACGCGCAACCTTCGCGCCGGCAGCCGGAATCTCGAAGATGGTCGGTTCGATATAGAAACCGCCGGTCTCCTGCTTGACACGCGACCCACCCAGCAGCAGCTTCGCCTCGGCGCGGCCCGCTTCGATATAACCGAGCACGCGTTCGAGTTGCACGTTATCGACGATCGCGCCCATCGAGGTTTGCGGATCGAGCGGATTGCCCGGCGTATAGCTGCGTGCTGCGGCGATCAGCTTGTCGAGAAACACGTCCTTGATGTCGCGATGCACGAGCAGGCGCGAACCGGCAGTGCACATTTCGCCCATGTTGTAGAAGATCGCACCGGCTGCCGCATTGGCTGCCCGATCGAGGTCGGGGCAATCGGGCATCACGATGTTCGGCGACTTGCCACCGAGTTCGAGCCACACGCGCTTCAGATTCGACTGCCCGGCGTATTGCATGATCAGCTTGCCGACGTTGGTCGAACCGGTGAAGGCGAGACAGTCCACGTCCTGATGCAGCGCCAGCAGCTTGCCCGGTTCGCCCGCGCCCGGCACCACGTTGAACACGCCGGCGGGGATGCCCGCATCCAGCGCGAGTTGAGCGAGGCGAATCGCGGTGAGCGGCGACTTCTCCGAGGGCTTGAGCACAACGCTGTTGCCCGCCGCGAGCGCGGGGCCGAACTTCCATGAGGCCATCAGGATCGGGAAATTCCACGGCACCACCGCGGCAACCACGCCGATCGGCTCCCGCGTCACGAGACCCACCAAGTGATGATCGGCCGGCGCGACTTCGCCGCCGACCTTGTCGATGGCTTCAGCGAACCATTCGACGCAATAGGCCGCGCCCGGCACGTCCACCGAGGTGGTGTCGGCAATCGGCTTGCCGGCGTCCAGCGTTTCGAGCAGCGCGAGTTCGTCCATATGCTCACGAATCAACGCGGCCCAGCGCAATAGAATCGCCTTGCGCTTGCGCGGATTGAGGTCGGACCACACGCCGGCGTCGAATGCCCGGCGCGCGGCTGCCACAGCGGCGTCGACATCCGCCGCGCCACTGTCGGCAACCTTGGCGAGCAGCTTGCCGTCGATCGGGCTCAGGCAGTCGAACGTGCGGCCGCCTGCGGCGTCACGATACTCGCCGTCGATAAACGCACGGCCTTCGATTGAAAGCGTAGCGGCTTTGTCTTGCCAGAAAGCGAGAGATTTCTTGTCCATCAGGATGCCTCAATGTTATGCGCTCGACGCACGCCGGCATCGACTTCATGCGGTTTTGAACTGCGTCGCGGCGCGTTGGCGCGGAGTCTTTAGAACGTGGGCGGCGAATTGGCCGACACGATCTCGCAGAGATGCTCCGCGCTGGGATTGCGAAAACGATGCGGTAGACGGCTTTCGAAGTAGTAGCTGTCACCAGGGTCGAGCAGCCACGTGATGCCGTCCACCGTCAGTTCGATCTGACCGCTGACCACCACCCCGCCCTCGTGCCCCTCGTGCTCCAGCATCTCAGGCCCCGTATCCGACAGCGGCTGATACACCTCGCGCAGAATGCCCATGTTGCGGTCTTTGATGCTGGAGCCGGCGAGATAGAACTCGATCGACTCATTGCCGAGATTCGGCATATCGGCGCGGCGCGACACGACAGAGCGCTCCACCTCGACTTCAAAAGTGAAGAACTCGGCGAGGCTCATCGGTATGCATTCAAGCAGTTTCTTCAGCGAGCCGACCGACGGACTCACGCGGTTCTGTTCAATCAGCGAGATCGTGCCGTTGGTCACGCCCGCCCGTTTCGCCAGCTCACGCTGAGACAGGCCGTTCTTCTTACGGATGTATTGCAGGCGGGTCGCTACTTCTATAGACATCGCTGAATTCTCTGACATTGGAGACGATCGGAACGCGTGGGCTCGGGCAACGTGTGCCCGCGAGTGTTGAATATTCTAATCACTTTAATCTTCGCGCCGCTGGGGAAAACCCCTGAAAGGCTCCCGAAATATAGTAGGCGCAACGAATGTTCCCACGGACCGGCATTCTCGCGACACCCCCGGGAAAGCCCTGATAAATCTTTTATAAAAATGATTTGACGGCATTATTGGCTCGTATACGATGGTTCTCAGGCGATCGTCATGCCGACGTCACGAAGCACGAAAGTGTGTTTTTTGATGCAGCGAACCCAGTTCGCATCGATCAGAGGCGATCAACCCAGCGTGATGTTTCTTTAAACGCCCTGTGCGTTTTTCGAGCAAGCGTTCAATACTTTCAACGCCGCTAGTCGAGTGTAATCGTGAGAGTCCGAGGCCCTTTGGTGAGATGGAATCGTAGTCAGGCGAGTTGTCCTCGCGCTGACGGCGCCATCGCCGACGGCAGCAACGGCAGCCTTACGTTCCGCCGCTTCCTGTCCGTCTTCACGATCCTGTCCCGCCGTTCAGTTCGACGCCACAACTCCATCTCCGCGCGCGCCTTCATTGCCGTGCGCACGGACGAAGTCGCCTCGCTGCTGCCGTAGCGCCTCCCCCTTTATTTCGCCGTTCGATTTGTCCGTTTGCGTGAGCGCGCTCTGTTGAGCCATGCGTTCGTGCATGTGCGGTGCTGTCTGCCGCCTGTGCATTTCAACATTTCACGCGGATCAGATCAGTTGCGCACCGCAATGGATCGAATCGAACGGCCTACCTGATTACCACGCGCGGCGCGTTCAGTTGACGATGACCGCCTGCACTACCCCGGTGGTCTGACGCCTTGCGTCCGGCTGCGGAATCGTGCCGCGCTGTGTTTAACGTTGTTCGTGCCGCGTCCCGCGGGGAACACACACGTCTATCTGTTATGCGAAACAAACCCCTGGTCGGCATTAGCGCCGACAGAACGATGATGGGAGTCCACCCGTCGCACGTCACCGGCGAGAAGTACATCGCCGCGATCGTGGACGGCTCACAGGCGCTGGCCATGTTGCTGCCGGCGCTCGGTGAGCGTCAGTCCACCGGGGACGTGCTGGCCACCGTCGACGGCTTACTGTTTACCGGCAGCTATTCGAATGTCGAGCCGCACCGCTACGGCGGCCAGCCCAGCGCGCCGGGCACGCTGCACGACGCCGCACGCGATGCGACGACGCTGCCGCTCCTGCGCGCGGCGATCGCCGCAGGCGTGCCGGTGCTGGCGGTATGCCGGGGCTTCCAGGAAATGAACGTGGTGTTCGGCGGGACGTTGCATCAAAGCGTTCACGCGGTGGACGGCTTGAACGACCATCGCGAGAACAAGGAAGACGACCTCGACGTGCAATACGCACCGTCTCATTCGATCACGCTGACGCAGGGCGGCTTGTTGCAGCGCCTCGCGGGCGGCACGAATGAAGCGCGTGTGAATTCATTGCACGGTCAGGGCGTCGAGCGGTTGGGCGTGGGTCTGGTGGCTGAAGCCACCGCGCCGGACGGATTGATCGAAGCGGTGAGCGTGAAAGATGCGCATGCCTTCGCGCTGGGTGTGCAGTGGCACCCGGAATGGAAGCATGCCAACGACGCGCTTTCCACCGCGATCTTTCGCGCCTTCGGCGACGCCTGCCGCGATCGAATGCGCACCAAGGCCGGCTATGGCGCGGCATCCGCCGCTGCCACGCATGCCTGAGCCGGTCGCGCACCAAAACTGAGAGAATAACCATGCATGAA
>NZ_JAQQCH010000044.1:0-38735 GCF_046030555.1 Paraburkholderia sediminicola
TTTGACCGCGGCGACGGCCGCGTCGGCCAGACGCTGCAGGCCGGCGTTACACGGCGTGATGGTCGAGTGGCCGTTGGCGATGCCGATCATCGGCTTGTCGAAATCGGCCTTTTCGTAGCCGAGTGCGTAGTACATCGAGCGGTTCGGTGAACGCGCCACGCCTTGCGTGATGTTCTTTGAACGACGGTTGTATGCCATGGGGGACTCCAATCTGTTTTGTTTTGATCCGTGCCGCGTGTTTGCCGCCCAGTGGGTGCGGCAGGCGCTACGCCGACGTCGTCAATGCGCTTGCCGGCCGGTACGACGGCGCTTCAGTCCAGTTTAGTTCCGACGCGTCGCGCAAGGATGCTGTTTTGCCAGGCGTGTGTCCAATATATTATTCAGGCTTGATTAGGTCGTAAAATATATTAATCATGCTGCCCGCTATCCCTGACCTGCGCCAGCTGCGCTATTTCGTGACCGTCGCCGAAGAAAAGCACTTCGGTCGGGCGGCCACGCGCCTTTCCATGACGCAGCCGCCGTTGTCGCAGGCGATTCGCGCGCTGGAGGAGACGCTCGGCGTGGCGTTGTTCGCGCGCACCAAGCGCTCGGTGGAGCTCACCCCGGTGGGCGCCGACCTCCTGCCGGAGGTGCAGCGCCTGCTGGCGGGTGCCGAGGGGCTGCGGCCGCTGGCGCAGAGCCTCGCGCGTGGCGAGGCGGGAGCGCTGTCGCTGGCGTTTGTTTCCACGGCTGATTACGGCCTGCTGCCGTTGCTGCTGCGTGATTTCGGCGCGCGGCACCCACGGGTGCGCCTCGAATTGACGGAAGCCACCAGCGACGTGCAGGTGGAAGAACTCGTGGCCGGGCGTATCGACGCGGGCCTCGCAATCGCGCCGCTACCGTCGCGCCATGCCACCCAGCTCTCGTGGCTGCCGATCGCCCGCGAGCCGCTGGTGATCGCGATGTCGACGGAAACGGCGGCGCGCGTAGGCAGCGCCACCGGGTCTGACGCCGACCCGCGCGCCGAGTGGCTGGACACGCCGATTAGCTTGCGCGACGTCGCCGACGAACCGCTCGTGATCTTCCCAAGACGTCTGGCGCCAGGCTTTTATGACATCATTATGGATTGCTACGGCGCGGCGGGCCTCGTACCCCGGGTCGGCCAGGAGGCGATCCAGATGCAGACGATCGTGAGCCTCGTGTCGGCCGGGATGGGCGTCGCACTGGTGCCGCAATCGTTGCGTAACCTGCGCCGCACCGGCGTCGTGTACCGGCCGTTCGCCGAATCGGTACCGGCGATCGAGACGGGGCTGGTCTGGCGCACGGCGGAGGTGGGTCCAGTGTTGGCCGGCTTCATCGAAATCGTGCGAGCGCACGCGGCCGCCTTTGAGGCGCAGGTCGCGGCGCTTCGCGATTAGGGCCGACGCTGGCGCGAACGCATTGCAAACCGAACCGTCCAACGCATGCGCCGCATGGTGTGCAAACCGCTGGCTGTTGCTCGAAATAGACTAGAAATCCGCTTCTGAACCTGAACTGCCCATAACAACACGATGCTCATTCACCCGAATTTCGACCCCATTGCCATTCATCTGGGGCCGCTTGCTGTGCGCTGGTATGGATTGATGTACCTCGTCGCGTTCATCGCGGCGATCGTCGTCGGCCGGCTGCGACTGCGTTTGCCGTACGTCGCCGCGCAAGGCTGGACCGCCAAGGACATCGACGACATGCTGTTCTACGGCGTGCTCGGTACGATTTTCGGCGGCCGGCTCGGCTACGTGCTGTTCTACAAGGCGAGCTTTTACTTCGCGCATCCGCTCGACATCTTCAAGGTGTGGGAAGGCGGCATGTCGTTTCACGGCGGCTTCCTCGGCGTGACGCTGGCGATGGTGCTGTTCGCGTATCAGCGCAAACGCTCGTGGTTGCAGGTCACCGATTTCGTCGCGCCGATGGTGCCGACCGGGCTCGCGGCAGGGCGCCTCGGCAACTTTATCAACGGCGAGTTGTGGGGCCGTGTGACCGATCCGTCGGCGCCGTGGGCGATGCTGTTTCCCGGCGCCGCACCAGATGACGCCACGTGGCTCACCACACATCCGCAACTGGCCGCGCAATGGCATCTGAACGAAGTGTTCGCGCAATATCATATGCTGCCGCGTCATCCGTCGGAGTTGTATGAGATTGCGCTCGAAGGCGTAGCGCTGTTCTTCGTGCTGTTCTTCTTCTCGCGCAAACCGAAGCCGCTGGGCGCGATTTCCGCGGTGTTCCTGATCGGTTACGGCCTCGCACGCTTCACAGTGGAATTCGCGCGTGAGCCGGACGACTTCCTTGGGCTTCTGGCAATGGGTCTGTCGATGGGCCAATGGCTCTCGCTGCCGATGATCCTCGTTGGCATCGGAATACTGGTGTGGTCCTATCGCCGTGCGCGGCGTAAATCGGTGCAAACGGTCGGTGCGAACTGATCGCTACGTTTTATCGTAGTGAACACCCAATGAAATAAGCCAATGAAAAAGCCACGGCATGCCGTGGCTTTTTTACTTTACGGCCTCAAAGCAGACCATCAAGTGTAAAACGCGTTACTTCATCTGCACCGAGCCGGACACGTTGACCGTCACAGTCGACGTACCGCCTTCGAGCGGCACGGGCGCGGATGCCTTCGCATCGGCGCTCATGGCGCGTGCGCTCATCATCATCATCGGACGCGGCATGACGCCGTTGTGCCCGACGTTGACTTCGCGAATCGAA
The DNA here is from genome assembly GCF_046030555.1 of Paraburkholderia sediminicola. GTDB lineage: Bacteria > Pseudomonadota > Gammaproteobacteria > Burkholderiales > Burkholderiaceae > Paraburkholderia > Paraburkholderia sediminicola_E. The sequence continues at coordinate 2,719 of NZ_JAQQCH010000044.1, forward strand.
TAGCTGCTGTAGCCAAATGCCTGCGCCGATGACGTGGCTTGCTCGCGGAACGACCTGATGGCTTCGCCGGTGAGCTTCTGTTCCGCAGTACGTTGTGCTTCAGGCGACAGCGAGAACTGCACGTTGCCGACCTGCATGATCGATGCCATCTGACCCGCGAGCTTCGACGCCGCGGCGAAGTCGTGTGATTCGAGCACGACTTCCGTACGGCCGCGCCATGCGGAAATGCGGCCGTCACGATCGGTGGACGGGTAGATCGAGAAGGAACCGGTGCGGGCCGTTACGCCGTTTACGCCTTTGGCTTTTTGCAGTGCCGCATCGGCGCGCTGATTCAGCGTGGAGGTCAGCGCGGAAGGATCGCTCGCTTCCTGCTCGTAAAACAGCGTGATATCGACGACGTCTTGCGGCACTTCCGCGCTTGCCTGTGCATTCAGCGACAGCACGCCCGCGGGCTGATACTGCGTCACGCCTTGCGCGCGGGCCATGGCTGGCGTCAACGCGAGCGCAGCAGGGGCGGCGCATACGAGAGCGAGAGCGAGTGCACGTGCGGTGTTTTTCGTCATTCTTGGACTCCTTGCTTGAACAGGTTTGTGCACGATTGGAGCGAACGCCGTGCAACGGCACGACGTTTGCGAGTCCGTTAGGCGCTTGTAACCTGGGCTTGGTTCCCTAATTTGACGTTTGCTCAACGTTTGCTTTCATCCGCGCGCGGATTTGCACATGATTGCAGCAGCGGGTCGCATGTGCGTATGCAACGTCAAGCAAGACGTTTGGTGATGAAGCGCCATTCGGCTTCGGTTACCGGCGTGATCGACAGGCGGTTGCCTCGGGCGAGTACGCGCATGTCCTTCAATTCTTCATGCTCGCGCAGTGCGGATAGCGGAATCAACGGGATCTTCTTCTTGAACACCACGTCAACGAGTAGCCAGCGCGGCGTTTCCTGCGACGACTTCGGGTCGTAGTAGACGCTCTTTTTGTCGAATTGAGTGGGGTCCGGATAAGCGGTGGACGACACCTCCGCGAGCCCCGCAATACCCGGCTCAGGGCAACTCGAGTGATAGAACAGCACACCGTCGCCGACCTGCATCATGTCGCGCATGAAGTTGCGTGCCTGATAGTTGCGCACGCCGGTCCAGGGCAACGTGTGTTGCGGAGCCTGGGCGAGATGGTCGATGCTTGCTTCGTCCGGTTCGGACTTCATTAGCCAGTAGCGCATGAATCGAATTGAACGTTAAAGGTTTGAGAATACAGAAGAAAAACCGGGACCCAAAGAAAAACGGCACCGAACCGAAGTTCGATGCCGTTTTGAAGAAGGTCCCCGCCTTAGCCGCTAGGCCGGCATCCTGAACCGGGGGTTCAGAATTGGTCGCAGTTAGCAGCACTTCGGGTACATCAGACAGAGTGACGCGCACACCCGTGCTACAAATTTCCACAACCGTGCACATGGCATTGGTTCAAGGAATATATGACCTTGGCGAACCAGGCAGGGAGGTCAAACCGATTGAACCCAAGTGTTTGCGTGAGTCTTTGCTCATGCATTTCGCTTGAATTCGTAGCCGATCTCGGGACCGGCCACTTGAAATTGTTCGAGACTGCTGGTGCTTACTGCATGCTGTACTGCTGAATCACAGTACCCAGTTGTTCGTTCATTTGATGCATTGTACGCCGGATTTCTTCGGCGGGAAATGCTTCTCCGTGTCGCACGCTCGTTTGCAGCTTAAGCAGTTCCGATGCCAGCGACAGGGCAGCCATGACGGCAATGCGATCCGTGCCGCGTACGTTGCTGTTATTGCGGATCTTCGACATCTCGGCGTCGACGCGCGCAACCGCCTCAAGCAGCGCGCCTTCTGTTTCCGGCGAGCAGGCGAGGCGATAGGGCACGCCGAGAATCGATACTTCGATCTGCTTGGTGGTCATGCATTTTCTCCATGGCGGGTGGCGTCGCTTTCCGCTTCGACCTCGTGCGGCGCTGCCTCGAGCAGATCGAGCTGATTGTCCGGCTCGCTCTGCGCACGAGCCCGCGGCAACTTTTCGAGGATCGCATTCAGGCGTACCTGGGCGTCGTCGATCTTTGCCGACAGCGCGTCGCGTTCCGCTTGCAGTGCATCGCGCTCCTCGCGCATCAACGCGAGTTCAGTGCGCGTGGCCTCTGCTTCGGCACGCGTTTGGGCGAGCTGATCTTCGAGCGCGAGCCGCGCTTCATTGTGGCGTTGGCTGATCGTGATCAGCTTGCCGATATTCTGTGAAAGTGTTTCGAGTTCGGTGAGCATCTGCTGCGTCCTCTAAAGACATCGCATTTTAGCGCGGAATGTCGCAGGTTCCGACAATTGTCTCGTTTCGAGACGTAACAACATCGCTTTGTGCAGGCTTTTATCGACCATATGATGAAAAACGACTCGTGCATCGGACATTAACCTGCACATAACAGAACAGATTGCGCACGGATTAACCATTCTTGACGGACTCGAGGGCCGCTCCTAAACTGGCCGCACTCTGGTGCCCGCGCGCGCTTTTCCACAGTGCGCGCAGTTAAACGGGAAGCAGGGCGCGCTGTTCGCCAGAACGCGCGAACCTGCGCTGCCCCCGCAACGGTAAGCGACCGCATACGTCATGCAGGTCGATCCTGATCGCGTGTTTGAAGCCGAACACGCAAGTGTGCCACTGCGCGTCACGCGTGGGAAGGTGGGATCGATGTGTCGCCAGCCCGGATACCGGCCAGAGGGAGAGGATTGCCCCCACGCAAACGTAAAATAGCGCGGGCGCCTCGTTACGCATCGGCCCGCGGGGAAGCGGGCCGCGCACGCTATCAACAGGAATGCCACCCCATGCTGTCCCCTATCGCTCGCGCGGCGTTGCTCGCCTTTGCGAGCCTGCCGCTCGTCGTGCATGCTCAGGCTGCGTCTTCTTCGTCGCCGTCTCCATCCTCTTCTGATGATTCGGGGGCCGCCGGTTCGTCTCCCGCAGTGTTGTCGCCCGTGGTAGTCACCGCGGAGCGCGGGCCGCAACCGCTCGCCGACGCGATCCCGCAGACCACGCTGTTCGACCAGCAGGACATCGCCGATACGACCGCAACCGATTTGCCCGGTCTGCTGCAACTCGCGCCCGGCGCGCAAATTTCGCGCACCGGTGGCCCGGGTTCCACAGCGAGCCTGTTTCTGCGAGGCGCATCGTCGACGCAATCGCTTTTGCTGATCGACGGCGTGCGGGTCGATTCGGTGAGTCTGGGCGCACCGCAACTCGCACAGATTCCGCTCGACCAGATCGATCACGTTGAAGTCGTGAACGGCAACGTGTCCGCGCTTTACGGCTCCGGCGCGATCGGCGGCGTGGTACAGGTGTTCACCAAAGACGGCGGCGACCATCCGCCGCGCTTCAATTTCTCGGTGGGCTACGGCAGCTATCACACGCAGACGCAGCAGGTGGGCGTGAACGGCGCGTTGGATAAAGACGGCAACACGACCTTCAGCATCTCGCTCGCGCGCTCGAAAGACGACGGCTTCTCCTCGCTCAATCCGGCACAGGCGCCCGGTGCGAATCCGAACGCGAACGGCTATCTGAACGAAAGCATCTCGGCTTCGCTGCGTCACAAGTTCAGCGACAAATGGGACGCGGGCGTCACCTATTTCCAGTCGAACGGCAATAACAGCTACGACAACGCGTACGGCGTGCCGACCGATCTGAACAACCTCTACAGCAAAGTGCGCCAGGTGTCGGTGTTCGCGAACGGCAAGCTGACCGACTGGTGGACCACGCACTTTGTCGTTTCGGAAGGCGACGACCGCAGCGTGTCGAATACCAACGGCCTCTACAACGGCCGCTTCGATACCGACAATCGCCAGTACACGTGGCAAAACGATTTCGCGCTCGCCGCGCAACAGAAACTGCAGGTCGGCTACGAGCATCTCGATCAGAGCCTCGACTCGGATACGTTTGCGGCGCCCGATCGACATGTTGATTCGGGCTTTGTCGGCTACACGGGACGCTTTGGGCGCAATCAGATTCAGGCCAACGTGCGGCGCGATCAGTATTCCGATTTCGGCGGGGCGAACAGTTACTATCTCGGCTACGGTTTCGACATCAGCGAGCATTGGAAGGTGACTGCAAGCTATTCGGATTCGTTTCGCGCGCCGAGCTTCGACGATCTGTACTATCCGATCAGCGGCAACCCGTCGATCCAGCCGGAGCGCAGCCATTCGATCGAAGCAGCGTTGCAGTACGCATCGCATGCGCTTGGCGTGATGCGTCTGAACGCGTTTCAGACGCGTTATTCGAATCTGATCGACTACGAGCAGGTTACGCCCGGCATCTACCTGGCCGAGAACGTCGGCCGTGCGAAGGTGCAGGGGCTCGAAGGATCGTGGAGCGGCCATGTAGGCAAGACGGATGTGCGCGCGTCGGTGACGCTGCAAAATCCGGTCGACCTCGATAGCGATACCGATCTCGTGCGGCGTGCACGGCGCTTCGCCTCGCTGGCGGTGAACCGCAGTATTGCGGGGTGGCGTGTCGGCGGCGAGTGGATCGTCAGCGGCGCCCGTGAAGATAGCAGCGGCACGCTGGGCGGGTACGGGGTGGTGAATCTGTCGGCGCGCTACAACATCACAAAGGCGTGGTACGTGGCCGCGCAAATCCAGAACCTGTTGAACAAGGACTATGAAACGGCCTACTCGTATAACTCGCCGCGCCGCGGTGCGTATGTCACGGTCGGCTGGCAGCAGCAGTGACGAGCATCCGTGCGTGAGAAGGCGCTGATGAACCGCGGCTCGAGCCCGATGCCCACGACCACGCGGCGCGCGATGAGCGCGAAACGCGCGGCCGCGATCTGGCTCGTGCTCGCGGGAATCGCGCTGGTTGTGCTCATGGCGTCGCTCGCGCTCGGCAGCGTGTCGCTCGCGCCAGCGCGCGTGTTGGCGGCGTTGCTGCCGTCGCACGCGTCGCATGTCGAGCCCGGCGACCTTGCCGGTGAGATCGTGCGCACGCTGCGTTTGCCGCGCGCGTTGGCCGGCTTCGCGTGCGGAGCGTTGCTTGCGCTGGCCGGAGCGCTGCTGCAAGTGCTATTGCGCAACCCATTGGCCGAACCCTACGTGTTAGGCGTGTCGGGCGGCGCGGCGACGTTCGCGCTGGTCGCGATGATCGCCGGTTGCGCCTGGTGGATCGTCGATGCCAGCGCGTTCGCCGGCGCTTTCGTGTCGATCCTGCTGGTGCTTGGCCTCGCACGCCGCGAGTTGTGGCGCGGTGAGCCGCAGGATACGTCGCCGCGTTTGCTGCTGACCGGCGCGGTGATCGCGGCCGGTTGGGGCGCCGTCATTACCTTGCTGCTCAATCTCGCGCCAGACAATCGTCTGCGCGGCATGCTGTTCTGGCTGACCGGCGATCTGAACGGCGGCGCGATGCCGTGGACGGCGCTCGCCGCGCTCGTCGTCGTGCTGGTGGCCATCGTGCCCGCTGCGCCGCGTCTGAATGTGCTGCTGCGAGGCGACGCCGCCGCACAGGCGCTCGGCGTCGCCGTGATGCCGCTGCGCTTGCGCGTGTATCTGGTCGCGTCGCTGGCGGCCGCCGCGGCGGTGACCACGGCGGGCACGATCGGCTTTGTCGGCCTGGTGGTGCCGCATATGCTGCGGCTCGCGTTCGGTAACGATCAGCGCATGCTGCTGCCCGCTGCGGCGCTCGGCGGTGGTGTCGCGGTGATGGGCGCGGACCTGATCGCGCGTACCGTGATTGCGCCGGCGCAATTGCCGGTTGGCGTGATCACGTCGATTGTCGGCGTGCCGGTGTTTTTGTGGATGCTGTTGCGCAGGCGCCGATGATGACCGCACACACCGCCCCGCATTCGGCGCTCAGCGCGCAACGCCTGACCTTGCGTGCGGGCATGCGCACCTTGCTCGACGCATTCACGCATACGTTCTACGCAGGCGAGATCTGGTGTGTCGCCGGGCCCAACGGCGCGGGCAAGACGACCTTGCTATCCACGCTCGCCGGCCTGGCGCAACCCGCGGCGGGTCACGTCGAACTCGACGGCGTGCGTCTCGCCGACTGGCCGCCATTGCCGCTCGCGCAGCGTCGCGCGCTGATGCCACAAAGTGCTGCGGACGCGTTCAGCGCGAGCGTGCTCGACATCGTGATGCTGAACCGCTTTCCGCATCTGACAGGCTGGGGTTGGGAAGGCGAGGCCGATCGCGCTGCCGCGAATGCCGCGTTGGACGCATTGGGCCTCGCTGCATTCGCTGCGCGCGACGTGCTGTCGCTTTCGGGCGGTGAACGGCAACGCGTCGCGCTGGCAGCGGTGTTGTGCCAGGAGGCGCCGTTGTTGCTGCTCGACGAACCGCTCTCACATCTGGATCTGCACCACCAGATCGACTGTCTCGAGGCGCTGACCGCCTGGACGCGCGAGCCTCGGCGTACAGTGGTGTTTTCGTGTCACGACCTGAACCTCGCGCGCCGCTTCGCGACGCATGCGCTGCTGCTGGACGGCAACGGAGGCGCGTATGCTGGGCCGGTGCGCGACGTGCTGACGCCCACGCTGACGAGCCGCGCGTTCGGCTATCCGCTGATTCTGATTCGCGATGGTGAGCATGAGGCGCTGATTCCCGCGGCGCGCTCGCGTCACGAATCGACTGCGGGCTATGACACACCGGCAAGCTAACCGCTTCATCAAAACATTCTCTTTTCTAGAAACGTCTATGACTTCTTTGCCAGGTTTGTCGGGATTGACCGAAGTCGAACCGCTCGATCAAACGCTGCGTGCCGAACTGCAACACATCATCGATACCAAGACCAAGCCGCCCGGCAGTCTTGGGCGGCTCGAAACGCTCGCGCGCCAGATGGGCTTGATCCAGCGGACGACGCATCCCGCGGTCGAACGTCCGGCGATGATCGTGTTCGCCGGCGACCACGGTATTGCGCAGGAAGGCGTGAGCCCGTATCCGCAAGCTGTAACCGCGCAAATGGTCGCTAACTTTCTCGCGGGCGGCGCGGCGATCAATGCCTTGAGCCGCGTCTCCGGCGTCGAGCTCGAAGTGGTCAACTCAGGCATTGCGACACCGTTGTCGTCGACTGAAGGTCTGATCGATATTCCGGTTGCGGCCGGCACGCGCAACTTCGCGCACGAACCCGCGATGACGCACGAACAGGCGCTTGCCGCGATGCAGGCAGGCGCGGCTCGCGTGCGGCATCACGCGGCGCTCGGCACCAATGTGATCGGCTTCGGCGAAATGGGCATTGCGAATACGTCGTCGGCCGCGTGTCTGATGAGCCGCCTGTGCGGCGTGCCGATCGACGAATGTGTCGGCCGTGGGACCGGTCTCGACAACGCGGGACTCGCGAAAAAACGCAACGTACTCGCATCGGCGCTCGCGCATCACGCCGTTTCCAACGACCCGCTCAAGGTGCTTGCCACCTTCGGCGGCTTCGAAATCGCGATGATGACAGGCGCGTATCTCGCCGCCGCGCAAGCCCGTATGACGATCCTGGTCGACGGCTTCATTGCGACTTCGGCATTGCTGGTGGCCGATGCCTTCGCGCCGAAGGTGCGCGAATATTGCGTGTTCGCGCATGCGTCGAACGAGGCGGGGCATCGGCGCATGCTCGATCATTTCGGCGCGCTGCCCTTGCTCTCGCTCGATATGCGTCTCGGCGAAGGTACCGGTGCGGTGCTCGCGGTGCCGCTGCTGCGCGCGGCGGTGGCATTCGTCAATGAAATGGCGAGCTTCGAATCGGCCGGTGTCGCGAATCGTGATGTGTGATCTGTCAAAGGCGCTGTCATGCAAAGTGTCACCCTATAGAAGCATGCGCCTCGCTCGCTCATGAACCCGCTCGCTGAATTACGCTATTTCTTCACGGCGCTTGGCTATTTCACGCGCGTGCCGGTGCCACGTTGGGTTGGCTTTGAGCCGCACTATCTGAATGCGGCGGCGCGTTATTTTCCGCTCGTCGGCCTATTGATCGGCAGCTTGAGCGCGCTGGTTTATCTCGCGGCGCTGCATGCCTTTCCAGCGGGCGTGGCGGTGCTGCTGTCGATGGCGTCGTCGCTTCTCGTTACCGGCGCGTTTCACGAGGACGGCCTTGCTGATTGCGTCGATGCGTTCGGTGGCGCCTATACGCGCGAGGACGTGTTGCGCATCATGCATGATTCGCGCATCGGTGCTTTCGGCGCCATCGCGCTCGTGATCGCACTCGCATTGAAGTGGCAAACGCTCGCCGCGTTACCGCCAATGCGCGCCGCAAGTCTGATGATTGCAGCGCATGCGGCGAGCCGCGTGTTTGCAATCAGCTATCTGGGCACACTCGACTATGTGCGTGCCGAAGGCAAAGCCAAACCGGTTGCGCAGCGCTTGAGCGGTCCCGCGCTGCTCTGCGCGGCCGCGTTCGGTTTGCCATGGTTGCTCTGGCCGAACTGGCTGGATTCGCCGGATTGGCGCTTCGCCTGTGTGACGCTCGCCGTCCTGGTGGCACTACGCTTCGCATTGGGCCGCTATTTCGTCAGGCGCATCGGTGGCTACACCGGCGACTGTCTCGGCTTCGCGCAACAGATCTTTGAACTGAGCATCTACCTCGTGGGGCTCGCATGGATATCGTCCTGATTCGTCATCCCGCCGTCGCGCTCGATTCGGGTGTGTGCTACGGCCACAGCGATGTGGCGCTTGCCGGGGACGTCGAAATATCCGCGAGTACCCTTGCACTGAAACTTGCGACCCTGCAGGTGCCCCCGCCGCGTGTGCTGATGTCGAGTCCGCTGACGCGTTGCGCGACGCTGGCGTCGGTCATGGCGAACGATTTCGGTTGTGCGCTCAGTCATGACGATCGTCTGAAGGAGATGGACTTCGGCGATTGGGAGCAGCAGCGCTGGGATGCGATCGATCGCGGCTTGCTCGACGATTGGGCGGCTAACTTCGAGCACGCGCGGGCGCATGGCGGCGAGAGCGTCGCGCAATTCGTCGCGCGGGTGCGGGCGTGGTTCGACGCGTTCGCGCAGACGCGTGAACTGTCGCCCGCGTATGTGGTCACGCATGCCGGGGTGATGCGGGTGATCGCGTCGCTGGTGCTGGATGTGCCGCTGGAGCGCAGTCTGCGGTGGTCGCTGGAGATGACCGGGGTTGTGTGGTTGCGCAGGGACGAGGCGGCGCAGCAGTGGTCGTTGGTGAGGTGGAATGCGTGAGGGGTTGGGGCGTCACTGTGCGCCGCTCTTCCTGCGCGAGCGCGCCAGCTCCAGGTCTTCGCACATCTGCTTCGCTCCTTGTGCAATACGCGGCGCCGGCCGGTTGATCAGATCGCCGTCGATGGCGAACAGATTGTTGTTCGTCACCGCCGTCAGACTCGGCCACGCGCGCCATGTGCCAAGTTGCGGCAAAGTCGTGTCCGGTTTGGTCGCGCCGGGCGCGGCGGTGACGATTGCGTCCGGATTCGCGGCGAGCACCGCTTCGGTCGAGACGGTCGGCACCAGCGGTTCGAGTTTCGCAAACACATTGCGGCCGCCGCATAGCGTAATCACGTCGCTCACCATATGTTCGCCGTTGAGCGTCATCAACGGCTGATCCCATACCTGATAGAACACGCTGACAGGCGCACGGCTCGCATACTGCGTGCGCAATCGTGCGATGTCCTGGCGATAGGCGGCCGCCGCGGCGTCGGCAGTCGGCGAAGTGCCGAGCAATTGCCCAAGCTTTGTCAGCGACACGGCAACGTCATCGAGATGATGCGGTTCGCTGAAGAACAATGGCACATGCATTTCGCGCAGGCGATCAAGTTGGCGCTGCGCATTGCCATGCCGCCACACGACGATCAGATCGGGCTTCAACGCGACGATTCGTTCGAGGTCGAGCGCCTTGTTGTCGCCAACGCGCGGCAGTTGCTTCGCTTCAGGCGGATAGTCGCTATAGGACACGGCGCCGACCAGTTTCGCACCGCCGCCAGCGGCATAAAGTAATTCGGTGACGTGCGGAGCGAGACTGATGACGCGTTGTGCGGGCGCAGGCAAGGTGACGGTTGCGCCGGTGTCGTCGGTGACGGTGATTGCGGCGTGCGCGTGCAGCGTACTCGCGCAAAGTGCCGCGGCGATGGCGAAGCGGAGAAGTCGAATCATCGGACAGCCTCGCGCAAACTTTCTTCGAGACGTGCCCATTCCGCGTCGCTCGCGGGCAGCCCGAAGCGCACACTGCCCGATGCCGTGAAAAGCCGTGTCCACACGCCGCGTTGCGCTAATGCCTCATGCAGAGCGGCGGCGCGGGCATCGTCGGTCCACGCAAAGAGCGGGGTGCTCTGGGTGACCAGACCGTGTGCACGCAGCAGATTCACCAGACGGGCACTTTCGGCGCCGAGCCGCGTACGCATGTGCTGTTGCCACAATTCATCCTCAAACGCGGCTTTGACAGCATGACGAGCCGGACCGCTGACCGTCCATGCCCCGAGCGTACGACGCAATGCGTCGAGCAAAGCCGGCGCAGCGAGTACGAAGCCCGCACGCACACCGGCAAGCCCAAAGAATTTCCCTGGCGAACGCAACACGATCAAGCCGTCGAGATGGGTGCTTGCCGCGAGCGACGCCGAAGGCATCGTATCGGCGAAGGCCTCGTCGACCAGCAGCGTGCCGCCGCGTGCGGCGAGTTGCGCATGCCAGTGCAGCAGCTTGCCGGCGCTCAGATGCTCTGCGGTCGGATTGTTCGGATTCACGACGACCAAATGCGTGAGTGTATCGGGCAAGGTTTCCCAAGACACATGCAGTGGCACGACTTCATGTCCGGCACGCTCGAATGCGGGCGCATATTCGCTGTATGTGAGCGGTGCGATGCCCACCTGGGCGCGTGGCAGCAGCGAGGGCAGCGCGCGAATCGCCGCCTGGCTTCCCGCCACGGGCAGCACGTGGGCGGCATCGGGCGCGCCGTAGTAGCGCGCGGCGCAGGCGGCAAAGCCGTCGCCTTCGTCGGGCAGACGGCGCCAGGCATCGGCTGGAACCGGCGGTACCGGATAGCCGTGCGGATTGATACCCGTCGACAGGTCGAGCCATTGTGCGTACGGAATGCCGTAACGCTCGGCCGCTTCGTGCAGATTGCCGCCGTGAGCCACGGCGTTGAACGCGGTGCCGGTATCCGCTTTGTGAGCAGCCGCTCGATCAACCATGAAAGGGCACACTCAGCAAAGCCAGCACGATCAGCACCGCCAGCCAGAGAATCACCGTGCGTTCGACCAGCATCAACGCCGCGGTGACATGACTGGCTTTCGCGGGGTGTCCGAAGCCGAGCGACGGTCTGTGTTCAAGCGCACCGTGATACACCGCGGGGCCGCCGATCAACACGTTCAAACTGCCCGCGCCCGACGCCATGACCGGGCCGGCGTTCGGGCTGTCCCAACGCGGGGCCTGTTCGCGCCAGCAACGCAGCGCGGTGCGCGTGTCGCCGAGCAAGGCATAGCTGGCTGCGGTGAGGCGCGCGGGAATCCAGTTGAGCACATCGTCGATTCGCGCGGCGGCCCAGCCATAGCGCAAATAGCGCGGCGTGCGATAGCCCCACATGGCATCGAGCGTGTTGGCCAGACGAAACCCCAGTGCGCCTGGACCGCCTGCAATCGCGAACCAGAACAGTGCGCCGAAAATCGCGTCGTTGCCGTTTTCCAGCGCCGATTCGACGGCGGCACGCGACAGCGCCGCTTCGTCGGCATCGGCGGTTTCGCGTGACACGATGCGCGCGGTCAAGAGACGCGCTTGCGCCAGGTCGCGTTTCGCCAGTGCCTGTGCGATCGGCGCGATGTGATCGTGCAGACTGCGTGCGCCGAGGGCGAACCACAGCAACACGACATGCACTGCGCAGGCCGCAAAAAACGGCAGCACGGCGACCAGCCACCAGGCGATCAGCACCGGCGGCATGACCGCCAACGACCACGCGAGCAGCCCCTTGAGCCGCAAGCGGCGGCCGGTGTTATAGCGTGCTTCGAGGCGCTTCGCCCATTTGCCGAAACCGACCAGCGGGTGCGCGGCGCGTGGCTCACCGAGCCAACGGTCGACGGCGACGCCCGCCGTTGCCAGCGTAACGATCAGAGGGAGCGACAGCATCACGCGCCGCCTGCTGTTTTCAGGGCGAGCGGCAAGCCCGCGACCATCATCGTGACCTGGGTGCTCAACGCGGCGATGCGCTGATTGAGGCGTCCAAGTTCGTCGACATAGAGGCGCGTTTCCGCGCCGAGCGGCACTACGCCCAGGCCGATTTCATTGCTGACCACGATGATCTTGCCTTTGGCATTGATGAGCGCCGCTTCGAAAGCAGCAAAGTGCGCGTGATAGTGATCGACCGGCAAGCCGTCGCCGTCAGGCGGGCACAGCAGGTTGGCGAGCCACAGGGTCAGGCAGTCGATCAGAATGCAGTGGTCAGGCGCGTCGACTTGCGTCACGACGCCGGCGAGGTCGACCCCCGCTTCGTGCAACTGCCAATGCGCCGGACGCCGCTCGCGATGATGCGCGATGCGCGCGCTGAATTCGGCGTCATCAGCCACGCGTGCGGTGGCGATGTAGGTGACGGGAAGGGCGCTGCTGTTCGCCAGTTGTTCGGCGTGCACGCTCTTGCCTGAACGGGCGCCGCCGAGAACGAAGGTGAGGTCGCGGGGAATCATCGCGTGATTGTACCGGCGTGCAGCGCGTGCCGGCACGATGGGATAATGCCGCGTTCATTGCCCGCGTTTATTGCCCATTCATCGCCGAGCCCGACATTCCGTGACCACGACTTCGACCCCGCAAGACGCTGTACCTGTGCCGCGCGGCACGCTGATGATTCAGGGCACCACGTCCGATGCGGGTAAAAGCACGCTCGTCGCGGGTTTGTGCCGGCTGGCGCGGCGCGCCGGCGTGCGGGTCGCGCCGTTCAAACCACAGAACATGGCGCTCAATAGCGCGGTGACCGTCGACGGCGGGGAGATCGGTCGCGCACAGGCTTTGCAGGCGGTGGCCGCCGGCATCGCCGCGCATACCGATCTGAACCCCGTGCTGCTCAAGCCGACGAGCGATCGCGGCGCGCAAGTGATCATCCACGGCAAGGCGCGCATGAATCTCGATGCACGCGCGTATCACGACTACAAGCCGGTCGCCTTCGAGGCGGTGCTGGAATCGTATGCGCGTTTGCAGGCGGCGTACGACACGATTTTTGTTGAAGGCGCCGGCAGTCCCGCCGAGATCAATCTGCGCGACCGCGATATCGCCAACATGGGTTTCGCTGAAGCGGTCGACTGTCCGGTCGTGCTGGTGGCTGACATCGACCGCGGTGGGGTGTTCGCGCATCTGACCGGTACGCTCGCGTGCCTATCGGAGAGTGAGCAGGCGAGGGTGTGTGGCTTCATCATCAACCGCTTTCGCGGCGACGTCAGTCTGTTGAAGCCTGGGCTCGACTGGCTCGAAGCGAAAACCGGCAAGCCGGTGCTTGGCGTGGTGCCTTACCTGCACGGTCTGACGCTCGATGCCGAAGACATGCTGCCGCCTGAACTGCGCGCCGCGCAAAGCGGTGATACGGGGCGGATGTTGCGAGTGGTCGTGCCGGTGTTGCCGCATATCAGCAATCACACCGATTTCGACGCGCTGCGTGCGCATCCGCAGGTCGATTTCCATTACGTGCGAAGCGGCACGCCGCCTCCTCCGGCCGATCTGATCATCCTGCCCGGCTCGAAGAATGTGCCGGGCGATCTGGCCTTTCTGCGCGCGCAAGGCTGGGATGCGGTGCTGCAACGGCATTTACGTTACGGTGGCCGCGTCATCGGGATTTGCGGCGGCATGCAGATGCTCGGACGCGAAGTGGCCGACCCGTACGGCGTGGAAGGCGCGCCCGGAACGAGTGCGGGTCTCGGCTGGCTCGATTACTCGACGGTACTGACGCGCGAAAAGACGCTCAAGAATGTGACGGGGCATCTCGCATTGCCCGGTTCGCCCGAGGTTGCCGGCTACGAGATTCACATGGGAGAGACGCAAGGTCCGGCGTTGAGTGCGCCCGCGCTTCAATTGGGCGATGCGCACGACGCGCATCCGGACGGCGCGATCTCGGCCGATGGCCAGATTCTCGCGACTTACGTGCACGGTCTGTTCGACACACCGGCCGCGTGCGCCGCACTGTTGGCGTGGGCGGGCTTGAGCGACGCGGAGAAAATCGACTACCCGGCGCTGCGCGAGGCGTCGCTGGATCGTCTGGCCGATACGCTCGCCGAGCACCTTGATCTTTCGAAGCTTTTTGCTGCGATCGGCTGACGAAGATCAACGGAACGGCGGTGATTGAATCCTATTGGGAAGTAATCAAAGTCTGAAGGGCGGTTTTTCGCTTTGTGTGGTTCGAATACAGTCTTGACGTCGACGGCCGATGCGGGCCGTTTCTCTCGTAAAGGACACGTTATGCACTCGAACCGCTCCGCCGATCTGGCCGCTTTGCTACTTCGCCTTGCCTTGGGCGTCCTGTATCTCGCACACAGCTTGCAGAAGATTTTTGTTTTTACGCTGCCGGGAACGGCGCAGTTTTTTGTGTCGCTCGGCTTGCCGGGCTGGCTTGGCTACGTGACGACGTTCGTCGAATTGATCGGCGGTATCGCGCTGCTGCTCGGCGTCCAGGTCCGCTGGGTCGCGCTCGTGCTGCTGCCGTTCATGCTCGGCGCAATGTCGCAGCATCTGCATAACGGCTGGGGGTTTGCGTCGCCGCACGGCGGCTGGGAATACCCGGCTTTCTGGGCGGTGACTTTGGCCGTGCAGTCGCTGCTCGGCGGCGGCGCGCTGGCGCTGGGCAGTGTGAAGGCACCACGCGCAGTGGCCGCCTGACACGTTTGAGCGGTTGTGCGGGCGGTAGCCACATCTGGCACTTCGGTAAAACCTCAAGCCGGCGAAGCACCCAGGCACTAAGCCACCAGGCCGCTCCGGCATTCCGACACTCCGCCTCGCCTGACAACACAAAAAGCACGCGCCGTAAGGCCGCGTGCTTTTTTATGGCCTGAGCCAAGGCGCTTCGGACATTTCGAGTCCTTCGCCGCGCCCCCGCGTCACTCAGTCAATACAACACGATTTGCGTGCAGCGAAACAGCGCCATTGTCTTGCCGTTCGGATCGGTAACGGTGGCATCCCATACCTGCGTGCTGCGGCCTAGATGCACGGCCTGGGCGACCGCGCGGATGGTGCCTTCCGTCGCCGTGCCGACAAAATTGCTTTTCAGCTCGACGGTCGTGAAATTGCGCGCCGTCTCGGGCAGGTGGGCGAGGCAGGCATAGCCGCAGGCCGTATCGGCGAGGCCGATCACGGTGGCGGCATGCAAAAACCCGTTCGGCGCGAGCAATTCGTCGCGCACGGTCAATTCCGCGGTCAAGGCGCCTTGCTCCAGCGCCAGAACATGCACGCCCAGCAAGCCGGGAAGCTTGCCCTTCTGACGTTCATGCAGGCGCTCGATGGTGTATTCCGGGCGGAGTTTGCTCATGAGATTCGGGTCCTCGGTGGAAAAAACAGGGGTATAGGGCAGCGAATTAGCCGTTTGGGGGCTTCGACCCCGGTGCATTTGCCGATATTATCAACGGCTGGATCGGCGGGTGAACCTGAAACCGGCATGGATCAGGACACATCGGCGCAAGTCACAGCAAACTGCGCGGCAAACCGGCTGGCGGCGCCCAGCCTTCTTTCCGGGAGAATTCATGACGGTGATCGTGGTGGCGAATCCGAAGGGCGGCGTGGGTAAAAGCACGCTGTCCACCAATCTGGCCGGCTATTTCGCGTCGCTCGGGGAATGGGTCGCGCTGGCGGACCTCGACAAACAGCAGTCCGCACATGCGTGGCTGTCGCTGCGGCCCCCTGCGCTGCCGCCCATCGAGATCTGGGAAGTCGACCCGGAAAACCCCGTCAAACCGCCCAGAGGTCTGGAACACTCGGTCATCGACACGCCGGCCGGGTTGCACGGCAACCGCCTGAATATCGCGCTGGATCTGGCCGACAAGGTAATCGTGCCGCTGCAGCCGTCCATGTTCGATATTCTCGCCACCCAGGAATTTCTCGAGCGGCTGGCGAAGGAGAAGGGTGTCAGGAAAGGCGCGATCGAGATCGGTGTCGTGGGTATGCGCGTCGATGCGCGCACGCGCTCAGCGGAGCAATTGCACCGCTTTGTCGAGGGATTGAAGCTGCCGGTGCTGGGTTACCTGCGCGACACGCAGAATTACGTGCAATTGGCGGCGCATGGCCTGACCTTGTGGGACGTCGCGAAAAGCCGCGTGGAGAAGGATCTGGAGCAGTGGCAGCCGATCATCCAATGGACCAACGGCGCCAGCAAGAAGGCGTGACCTGAATCAGCAGGCGGCGTGGCCGCCCGCTGCATGGAACCGTGCGGCGAAAGGCCGGCTCAGGTCCAGTTCTGGGTCGGCACGTGATCGCGGCTGCCCTTGATCTTGTTGTTGTCGTCGACGAACACCAGATCCGGCTTCCAGCCTGCCTTCAGTTCCGCTTCGTCGACCACCGCGAACGCCGCGATGATCACCAGATCGCCCAGCTGCGCGCGCCGCGCGGCTGAACCGTTCAGCGAAATCATGCCGCTGCCGCGTTCGCCCTTGATCGCGTACGTCGAGAAACGCTCGCCGTTGTTGATGTTCCAGATGTCGATCCGTTCGTTTTCGACGATGTTCGCGGCTTCCAGCAAGTCCTCGTCGATCGCGCACGAGCCTTCGTAGTGCAGTTCGCAGTGCGTGACCGCGACGCGATGGATTTTCGACTTCAGCATGTTGCGTTGCATGACCAATCCCTTGTGCTTCTGACGCGTGTTTGCGCAGCCTGAGACTGCTTCAGATTTCGAGGTTGTCGATGAGACGAGTGCTGCCGAGCTTGGCGGCGGCCAGCACGACCAACTCCGCATTCGCATCTTGCGCGCCCGGTGCCAGTAGATTCGAGCGCTTGCGCACGGCGATGTAATCAGGCTGCCATCCGCGCGCGGCCAGTGCCGCCATCGCCGCTTGTTCGAGTTTTGCGAAGTCGAGATCGCCCGCGAGCACCGCATCGCGCACACGATTGAGCTCGGCGGCCAGCATCGGCGCCTCAGCGCGCTCGGCCGTCTGCAGAAAGCGGTTGCGTGAGCTAAGCGCGAGGCCGTCGGTGTCACGCACGGTTTCCGCGGCGATGATGTCGGTGGGCAGCGCGAACTGGTGGCACATGCTGCGCACGATCATCAACTGCTGATAATCCTTCTTGCCGAACACCGCGACGCGCGGCTGCACGCACGACATCAGCTTCATCACTACCGTGCACACACCCTGAAAGAAACCGGGCCGGAATTCGCCTTCAAGAATGTCGCCCAGATCGTGCGGCGGATGCACGCGGTACTCCTGCGGCTCCGGATACAGATCCCGCTCCGTCGGCGCGAACAGCACGTAGACGCCTTCTTTCTGGAGCTTGTCGATGTCGGCTTCGAGCGTGCGCGGGTATTTGTCGAAATCTTCGTTCGGGCCGAACTGCAAGCGGTTGACGAAGATGCTCGCCACCACTGGATCGCCGTGCTGCCGCGCAAGGCGCATCAGCGACAGATGGCCCTCGTGCAGATTGCCCATGGTCGGCACAAAGGCGGTGCGATTCTGGCCGCGCAACTGGTCGCGCAATTCATGGATCGAGCTGATGACTTTCATGATCGGACAGGGATTTCCTCGCGCGGCGCGAGACCCGGTTGGCGCAAAAACTCTGGTTTTCGCGTGGCCCGCAGCCTCACTGGTAATGACAGGTTCGGAGCGCCGGATTGTAGTGGATTTGCTCCGGGGGCGCACCGAAACGAGGCATCTGCGGTAGCGATGGCATGCGCAAGCCCCGTTTTGCGGCGTCAGGCCGGCAGATAGGCGAGGCGCACATAGATCGGTGCGAACGGCTCGGCCTGCGTGATTTCGATGAGCGACTCACGGCACAACTCGAGCATGGCGATGAAATTCACCACGACCACCGGCACGCCTTTGCTCGTGTCGAACAGATCCGAGAACTCCATGAAGCGCGCGTTCTGCAGTCGCCGCAGGATCGTGCTCATATGTTCGCGCACCGACAATTCCTCGCGCGAAATCTTGTGATGCTGCACGAGCTTGGCGCGCTTGATCACGTCGGCCCACGCGGCGCGCAGGTCTTCGCTATCCACATCCGGAAAGCGCGGCGTGATGCTTTGCTCGATGTACACCTCGGCGCGCAGGAAATCGCGGCCAAGCTGCGGCAGATGGTCGATGCGCTGTGCGGCGAGCTTCATCTGCTCGTATTCGAGCAGGCGCCGGACCAGTTCGGCACGCGGATCTTCGGCTTCGTCGCCGCTATCGGCCTTCTTCACCGGCAACAGCATGCGCGACTTGATCTCGATCAGCATGGCGGCCATCAGCAGATATTCGGAGGCGAGTTCGAGATTGGTCTGGCGCAGCTGGTCGACGTAGCCGAGGTATTGGACCGTGACGTCCGCCATCGGGATGTCGAGCACGTTGAAGTTCTGCTTGCGGATCAGGTATAGCAGCAGATCCAGCGGGCCTTCGAACGTTTCGAGAAACACTTCGAGCGCGTCTGGCGGAATGTACAGATCCGTCGGCAGCTTGAAGAGCGGCTCGCCGTACAGGCGTGCGAAAGCGATGCCGTCTACGGTGTCCGGCGTCGAGTCGGTAGTGGGCGCGGCAAGCGCGGCGTCAGGCGCCGGCTTGGCGCCCTTTGCCTCGTCGGCGTGACTCACGCGCTTAGAAGTTTTGATAGTACGAGTAAGGCGTCTGCTCTACGCGCGAGGCTTTCTGCTCGGCGCGCTCTTCGAGATCGATCGGCTGTTTGTCCCACAGCAGCGACCGGCCACGGCGCTGCTCCGCTTCCAGATTCGGTTTTTGCTGCTTGAGCTGGTTCAGGAACTGGGTGATGTCCGATTGATACATGGCTAGACGTCCGTGGTGTGGGGAATGGCGGCTGCCCAGCGGGGATCCCCGCGCGGCATCGCTCCTATTCCATAATTTTACCGCATGCGCCGCGCGGGGTCGAAAAATGGCGGCGCGGTGCGCGGCCGGCATGCAAGAAACACCCGGAACCCGCGCTACCGCGACGCGTCAAAGGCGGGCGCGTGGCTGGCGAGGTGGTGTGCGAATCCGGGGTGTGCGGCCGGGCGGGTGTCATTACGCATGATTACGCATGGCGCATGGCGTGCGGTCCAGCGGCCGAAGAGCCCGCAGTGCGGCACGCCGCAAACGCCTTTTTAAGAGATGGCGCGGTTTCGCCGATGTGGTCAAATAGCGAGCTTCGGCCGCCGCGGCGAGCCCGAGCGACAGAATTCATCAACCACGGCCGGAGGTCCTGTTTGGCGGTATGTGCGATCCGAAAGCCGCGTGTGCGGCGCGACAAGGCCGGTACTGAGCGCGGGCATCTCATGCCCGTGCGGCGCTGGCTGCGTGCGTGGCTGGCATTCGGCATCGTCATGCTCATGCTTGGCGCGGTCGACGCGCACGCAGCGCGGCGCGCGGCCGCCAGCTACAAGGTGGATATCGAAGCCACGCCGCGCTCGCTGCGCAAGCTGCTCGAAGCGCACCTGGACGTCGCACGGTTCGCCAAACGTCCCGACATCAGCGACGACCAGTTCGAATTTCTGATTACCGCCACCCCCCAGCAGGTGCGCGATCTGGCCGCCACGCAGGGCTATTTCACGCCGGTTGTGCGTACCGACGTGCGAACCGTCGACGACAAAAAGCGCGTGACCGTGAGCGTCGATCCCGGCCCGCAAACCCTCATCACGTCGATTTCGCTGTCGTTTCGCGGCCCGGTGCTGACCGAAGACCCGGCGCAGGAAAACGCCTCGCGCTTCGCGTTTTCACTGCATGAAGGCGATCCGTTTTCGCAAGGCGACTGGGACGACGCGAAAAACGCCTCGCTCAAGGCATTGCAGGCGCGCCGTTACCTGGGCGCAAAGATCTACCATTCCGAGGCGCGAATCGACCCGCGCACGCATGAAGCGAAATTGTCGGTGACGTACGAGAGCGGCCCGACCTTCACGATGGGCAAGCTCGACGTATCCGGTACGCGGCGCTATCCGGAACAGATCGTCGACAACGTGAATCCGATTTCGGCCGGCGACATCTACGACGTGCAGCGCGTCACCGAATTGCAGCGGCAGTTGCAGAACACGCCGTACTACGCGAGTGTTGCGATCGACGTGGACAGCGATCCGGCCAAGCCGGTCGACACGCCGGTGCATGTGAAAGTGTCGGAATATCCGTACAACAGCATTCGCGGCGGGGTTGGTTATTCGACCGACAACGGTCCGCTGATCCAGGGCTCGTATTCGTATCTCGACACGTTCGGCAAAGCGTGGCCGTTCACGGTCGAGGGGCGCCTCGATCAGATTCAGCAATACGGGCAAATCCAGCTCGCGATGCCGCCGGGGCCGCGCGGATGGACAAATAGTGTGCTGGCGTCCTACACCACCACGGACGTGTCCGACACGCGCATCTACAGCATTCGCGGCGGCTTGCAGCGGGCTCGGACGTCGCAATTCATCGACTACAACTACTCGATCCTTTATTACCAGGACCGGCTCGACCAGAACGCGAGCGCGCCGACCACCAGTCGCGCGTTGGTGCCATCATGGTCATGGACCCGCCGCAATACCGACGATCCGCTGTTCCCGCGCTCGGGCAATCTGATTCACGTCGAAGCGGGCTTCGCGGTCAAAGGCGTGCTGACCGACCAGACGTTCGTGCGCGGCTACGCCCGCGGCCAGCAGTACCTGCCGATCGGCAAGGAAGACCTTGTGCTGTTCCGTGCAGAACTCGGCGGCGTGTTCACGAGCGGAAGTTCGAGCGGCATTCCGGCTTCGCTGCTGTTCCGCGCGGGTGGTTCGAATTCGATACGCGGTTATAGCTATCAGAGCATCGGTAATAACGTCGACGGCTCCGTGCTGCCGACCAAATACCTGGTTACCGCAGCGGCCGAGTATCAGCACTGGTTCACTCACGACTGGGGCGCAGCCGCGTTCTTCGACGTCGGTACCGCCACCGATACCTGGGGCGAGAAAGTTTTTTATCCCGGTGTCGGCGTCGGGGCGCGCTGGCGCAGCCCGGTCGGCCCGGTCAATGTCGATGTCGCCTACGGGATCCGCAACAGGAGCGTGCGGCCGTATCTGACGCTCGGCATCGCCTTCTGATGGAAACCTGCTCTTACATGATCCACGCATGACCACGGACGTTTCCACCCAACCACCCGCGCAGCCGCCTGGTGCTCAGCCACCAGGCGAGCCGCCCGGACAGCAGCCTTCGCCCGACGCGCCGCCGCCTGCGCGCCGTCGCGGCCGGTTGCTGCTGAAAACGCTTGCGTGGACGGTCGCCGTGCCGGTGCTGCTGGTCGCCGTGGCAATCGGCCTGCTGTACGGCGCGCTGACGACTGAGCGCGGGACGGCTTATGCGTGGCAGGCGGCGGTCAAATTGCTCGGCGGCAAGCTGACGGGCACGCTCGAGAGCGGTGCCATCGCCAACGGCGTGCAACTCCGGCAGGTGCGCTGGCGCAGTCTCGACGGCAGCGGTACCGATATCCAGATCGACCGCGTAGCTGGCCGCTGGGGGCTGACACGCAAGCCGTGGCGTTTCACGATCGACTATCTGCATGTCGGGACGATCGACGCCCGCGTCGGTTCTTCGTCTTCGAGCAGCAGCGGAGCGCTGAAACTGCCGCAAGACTTACGCTTGCCGATGCAACTCGAGGTGCGCGACGTGCAGGTCGACAAACTGCTGTTGCGCCAGGGTGGGTCGACTACGGAGCTTTCCCGTTTCATGTTCCATGGCCGCAGCGATGGTCGCCACCATGAGGCCGCGATCGAGCGGCTCGACACCCCGTTCGGCGCGGTAACGGCGGCGGCGAAGCTTGACGGGGCGCGGCCGTTTCCGCTGACCGGCGATGTGGGCTACTCGGGTAAGGTCAACAATGAGGCGGTGCAGGTGGGCGGCCATCTCAGTGGCTCGCTGGAGAATCTCGTCGCCGAACTCGATGCCAGCGGCATGAAGCTCGCCGGCCATGCCCGGGTCGAGGCTACGCCGTTCGGCGACGTGCCGTTGCAACGCGCCACACTGACTTTCGACCACATCAATCCGCAGGCGTTTGCGCCGGGCGCGCCGCTGGCGGATCTGGCGGTGCGGGCGGAACTGGCGCCAGTGGGCCAGGATGCGGCAAAGAAAGGCGCCGCAGGTTTCGCCGTTGCCGGCCATGTCTCGATCGTCAACGCCAAACCTGGCGCAATCGACCAGAACCTGCTGCCTCTGATCGACGCACAAACCGACGTGCGTCTCGACGCCCAGGCGCAGCGCATCTCGAACCTGAAGGTTCGGCTCGTGAAGAGCGCCACGCTCACCGGCGGCGGTGTGCTGACCGGCAAGCGCGGCCAGTTCGATCTGCAAGTCGCCGGACTCGATCTGAATGCGCTCGAGGCGACCGTGCGGCCCACCCAGCTTTCGGGTCCGATCGGCATCCGTCTGAACGACGACGTGCAAAGCCTGACCCTCGATCTCGCCGACCCGAAAGCAGGCTTGCGTGCGCAAGGCAAGGTGACGTTCGACCCCGCGCGAATGAGCTTCAACGACGTTCGCGTCACGTCGGGCAAAGGCCGCATCGATCTTTCCGGCGCGCTCAAACACGACGCGAATTCCACCTATAACCTGAAAGCGCAACTGACCGACTTCGATCCGTTGACGCTGACCTCGCAGATGCCGTCGCGCACGCCGGTAACGGCCCCTGCACCCGCGGCGAGCAACGCCCGGAGTAAGAGACCCGCGCAAGGTGTGGCAGAAGCGGGCAGCACGGCCGGCGCGAAAAGCGCGGCCCCTGGCGACAAAGCCGCTGCCGCGGTAAAGAACACCGCCAAGGCCGCGGTGCGGACTGAAGTGGTCCAACGCAAAGCGCCGCCACCCAAACGCGGCGCGGCGCCCGCCCGCAAGATCGAAGCGCGCGTGAACGGCACGCTCACCGCGGCCGGCATGCTTGGCCCGGTCTTTACCACCAAGGCCGAATTCAAACTCGGCTCAAGCGTCTACGACGGCCTGCCGTTGACGGGCAGCGGCGTGGTCCAGCTAGCCGGCTCGCGGATTCTGCCGAGCCGCGCGAATCTCTCGGTGGCGGGCAATCAGGTGGACTTGCAAGGCAGCTTCGGTGCGCGCGGCGACCGGCTGCGTTTCCGCGTCGATGCGCCGGAGTTGGAGCGGCTCGGTTTCGGCCTCGCCGGCCTCATCGCGGCGGATGGCGACGTCACCGGCTCGTTCGCACATCCGAATGTGGTGCTGAACTACAAGGCCGACAGCGTAGTGTTCAGCAGTAACCGCATCGGCCATGCGGAAGGTCACGCCGAGCTGCGCGACGGTGCGAACGGCGCGCTCGTCTTCACGACCGACGCGCGCAATCTCAGCGCCGGCGGTGTCGATCTGACCACGCTCACGGCACGCCTGTCCGGCACGCGCGCAAGCCATACGCTGGAGGCGGCGGCTACCGGCAAGCTGCAGGACCGTCCACTCGATCTGACGCTCGCGGCCAACGGCAAGCTGACCGAAGCGCGCGACGGCACGCGCTGGGATGGCACGGTGACTCGCCTGCAGAATCGAGGCACCCCTGCGCTGAATCTCGAGTCGCCGCTCGCCGTGAGCGCCGGACCGAGCCGTCTGACGCTCGGCGCCACACGTCTCACGCTCGAAGGCGCGGTGTTGAGCCTGAAATCGTTCGCCTTCGACCACGGCAAGATCCAGTCCGCCGGCACCCTGACCGACATTTCGCTCGCGCGCCTGCAGGATCTCCGGCGCGAAATCACCGGCGAGCCGCCGGCCGTCAAAACCGATCTGGTGTTCGACAGCGACTGGGACTTCACGCTTGGCAGCACCGCGAGCGGCCACATTCAGTTGAAGCGCCGCGGCGGCGACGTCACGGTCGAAATCGGCCGTGGATTGGCCTCGCTGGGCATCACGGACATGACCGCGCGCGCTGAATTCAGCGGCGGTAACCGGCTGAATGCGACCGTCCACGCGCAAGCCAGCCGCATCGGCGTGATCGACGCTGACGCGCATACCACGCTCGTCCCGCGCGACGGCTTCCTGACTGTCAACGAAGAGGGGGCGGTCAGCGGCAACGTGAATGCGAACGTGCCGTCACTGAAAACGACCGGCGGCCTGTTTGGCCCGAGCTATCTGCTCGATGGCCACCTCGCGCTGAAACTCGCGCTCGGCGGCACGGTCGCCAAGCCGAACCTGACGGGGTCGCTGCTCGGCGATGGTCTGTCGGCAACGATGGTCGACCAGGGCGTGCAGTTGAAGGACGGAGTCGTGCGCATCGCGCTCTCGCAGAATCTGGTGGACTTCCAGCAAGTCGAGTTTCACGGTGCGAGCGGTACGCTGCGCGCCACCGGCCGCGTGCGTCTGGATGGCGCGGAACCGGATCTGTCCGCGAGCATCGTCGCGGACAAGCTGGAGTTGTTCGCGGCGCCGGACCGCAATCTGTCGTTGTCGGGCAGCGCGAGCGTGGCGAACGCCGGGGCAGAGGGCGGCATGGCGATCAACGGCAAATTCGTGGTCGATCACGCGTTGTTCGATATGCCGGAGCAGTCTGCGCCAAAGCTCGGCGACGATGTGGTGATCGTGCGTCCGGACGGCACAGTGGCAGGTGAGCGGTCGCCACCCGCTGTCGCCGGCACGAACAAGCCGATCGGTCCGTTCGCGCCGCGCGCCAATATCGACCTCAGTCTCGGCAACAGCTTCCGTTTCCGCGGGCAAGGCGCGGATCTTGGCCTGAGCGGCACGATCACTGCGATGAGCGCGCCGAACCTGCCGTTGCGCGCGATCGGCAATGTCCGTGTGACGCAGGGCTCCACCTACACCGCGTTCGGCCGCAAGCTCAACATCGAGAACGGCTTCTTCACCTTCAACGGTCCGGTGGCCAATCCAGGCATCAACATTCTCGCGATGCGCCGCAATCAGCAGGTCGAGGCGGGTGTGCAGGTCACGGGCACGGTCCAGTTCCCCGTCGCGAAGCTGATCTCCGAACCGAACGTGCCGGATAACGAAAAGCTCTCGTGGCTGCTGTTTGGGCACGGCACGGATCAAGGCAACAACCTCGGTCAGCAAAGCACGATGACGACTGCGCTCGCCTTGCTCGGCAGCGCGAGTGGCAAGCGGATTGCGCAGACGTTCGGGCTCGACGAGTTTTCGATCGGCCAAAGCGAAGTCGGGCTGACCGATCCGCAAGTGGTGATGGTGTCGAAAGCGATCAACGAGTGGCTCGTGCTCGGTTACGAGCAGGGCCTGCAGTCGGCGAGCAACGCGATCAAGGCAACAGTCCATCTGACGCGCTATTGGTCGGTTGCGGCTTATGGCGGCACGTTCGACGGCTTGGAGTTGCTTTATACGCGGCGCTTCGACCGGATCCGTTGGTGATAGGGCAGTGACTGAAGGGGGGTGAGCCACGCCACGGCACAAAAAAACGGCACGCCTTTTAAAGCGTGCCGTTTTTATTTTTTGCCTGCAGCGTTCGACGCCGCGCGCTTTATTTCACGCGCATGCCTGGCTTCGCGCCGCTATCCGGCTCAAGCACGTAGAGGCCCGGTTCGGCCTTTTCGTCGGTGGCCGAGGCCGCCAGCACCATCCCTTCGGATAGGCCGAACTTCATCTTGCGCGGCGCGAGGTTCGCGACCATCACCGTCAGCTTGCCGACCAGTTGCTCCGGCTGATAGGCCGACTTGATGCCCGAGAACACGTTGCGCGTCTTTTCTTCGCCGATGTCGAGCGTCAGTTGCAGCAGCTTGTCCGAGCCTTCCACCGCCTTGCAGTCGACGATCTTCGCGATGCGCAGATCGATCTTGGCGAAGTCGTCGATCGAGATGACGCCGGGCGTTTCTTCCTTATCGGCGGCGGCTGCTTTCGCTGCCTTCGACTTGGCCTTCGCATCCGCCGGCGCCGCGGTTTCCGGCGTGGCTTGCAGCGAATCGCGATTCGCTGCGATGAGCGCCTCGATCTGCTTCGGATCGACGCGTGTCATCAGATGCTTGTACGCGTTGATCGGACGCGTAGAGCTCAACGGCACGTTCGCGTCGGCCCACACCAGCGGCTCGATGCCGAGGAAGGCTTCGACCGCTTCCGCCAGCTTTGGCAATACCGGCTTGAGCGCGAGCGACAGCAGACGGAACGCCTCGATGCTCACGCTGCAGGTTTCGTGCAACGCGACCGAGTTGGCCGGGTCTTTTGCCTGATCCCACGGCTTGGCGGTGTCGACGTAGGCATTGACCGCGTCGGCCAGTTCCATGGTCTGGCGCAATGCGCGGTTGTACTCGCGCGCTTCGTAGTTCGCGGCGATCTGCGGCACGGCGGCGCGTAGCGTGGTGAGCAGTGGATGCTGCATCGCGCTGTCCTGCACGCGACCCTCGAAACGCTTGATCAGGAAGCCGGCGGCGCGGCTCGCGATGTTCACGTACTTGCCGACCAGATCGCTGTTCACGCGTGCCTGAAAGTCGTCGAGGTTCAGGTCGAGGTCTTCCATCGTGCTGTTCAGCTTGGCGGCGAAGTAGTAGCGCAGCCATTCCGGATTCAGGCCCGTGTCGATCACGCTCTGCGCGGTGATGAACGTGCCGCGCGACTTCGACATCTTCGCGCCGTCCACCGTCAGGAAGCCGTGCGCGAACACGTTGGTCGGCGTGCGGTGGCCCGAGAATTCGAGCATGGCCGGCCAGAACAACGTGTGGAAATACAGAATGTCTTTGCCGATGAAGTGATACTGCTCGGCGGTCGAACCCTTGCGAATCCAAGCGTCGAAATCGAGACCGCGCTTAACGGCCAGGTTCTTGAAACTCGCGTAGTAGCCGACCGGCGCGTCCAGCCACACGTAGAAATACTTGCCCGGCGCGCCCGGAATTTCGAAGCCGAAATACGGCGCGTCGCGCGAGATATCCCAGTCGGCGAGCTTGGCTTCGCCGGCGTCGCCGAGCCATTCGCGCATCTTGTTGGTGGCTTCCGGCTGTGCCAGACCGCCCACCCACGCGCGCAGGAAATTCTCGCAGCGCGGGTCGGACAGGCGAAAGAAGTAGTGCGTCGAGGTCTTACGAATCGGTGTGGCACCCGAGACGACCGAATACGGATTGATCAGATCAGTCGGCAGATAAGTCGAACCGCATACTTCGCAGCTGTCGCCGTACTGGTCTTTCGCGCCGCACTTCGGACATTCGCCTTTGATGAAGCGATCCGGCAGGAACATTTCCTTGACAGGGTCGTATGCCTGTTCGATGTCGCGTGCTTCGATCAGGCCGGCGTCTTTGAGCGCAAGGTAGACCGATTCACTCAACACGCGGTTCTCTTCGGAATCGGTCGTGTAGTAATTGTCGAACGAAATCCCGAAGCTGTCGAAATCGCGCTTGTGTTCTTGCCAGACGCGGTCGATCAACTGCTTCGGCGTCAGACCTTCCTTTTCCGCGCGCAGCATGACCGGCGTGCCGTGTGTGTCGTCCGCGCCCACGTAGTAGACCTCGTGCCCGTGCATTCGCAACGTCCGGACCCAGATGTCCGTCTGGATATATTCGACCAGATGGCCAATATGGATTTGCCCGTTCGCATACGGAAGGGCCGACGTGACGAGAACCTGGCGACGGCCTGACGGCGCGCCGGCGGAGAGATCGGTTGCGGGTGCTGACATAAGGATGGTGGGAGCCTGCGGTGGGACGAAACGTTGATTCTAGCAGGGCAGGCGCCCGGCGCGGGCTGGGCCGGCTGAGTGGTTGCTTGAGCGGGTAGGTGTGTCCCCCAAGAGGACTTCCTACGGGGCGAAAACCGTGCGCCCAAAAAAAACCGGGGCTATTAACCCCGGAGCAACAACGACAAGAGGAGAATGGTGACGCGACGGCAATTGCCAGCCACGTACCGTAAAGACAGACCGCGGATTTTCGGCAGAGTTCGAAATTTTTTTCGTTCTCGGGCGAGTTTTTCTTTCCTCCGCTTTTTACGGTGTACCGGCCGCCTGTGGCAAGAGCCTGGCGCCCGGATGCCCGGCGCCCGATTGCCCGGCGCCCGGTTCCTTCATCTCCGTTCGGGTTTTGCCGTTATTGCGTTGCGTGCTGAGCCGTAGCGCGCAGATAGATTTCCACGCGACGGTTTGCAGCACGGCCGGCTTCGGTGTTGTTGTCGGCGATCGGCTGGTTCTGGCCCATGCCTTCAGCTGACAGGCGTTGCGGCGCCACGCCGCGTTGCCCCAGGTAGCCCGTCACGCTTTGCGCGCGGTTGACCGACAGCGTCTGGTTATAAGCCGCCTGACCCGTGCTATCCGTGTAGCCGACCACCTGGGCGATCAGTTCCGGATTCTGCTGCAGGGTCTGCGTGAGTTGATCCAGCACCGGCGCGAACGACGGCTTGATCCCGTAGCTGTTGGTGTCGAACGTGACCGAGCTCGGGATGTTCAGCTTGAGCGAGCCGTCCGGCTGCTCGGTGATCTGCGTGCCGGTGCCCTTGGTGGCGCCCGACAGCTTGTTGTGAATGGCTTGCCAGTTGTAGCCGGTGATGCCGCCCACCGCAGCGCCGACGCCCGCGCCGATCGCCGCGCCCTTGCCGCCGCCGAAGATCGCGCCGATCGCCGCGCCGGTGCCGGCGCCCACGCCCGTGCCGACAGCCGTGTTAGTGCCTTGTTGGCTTGCGCAGCCTGCCAGCAACGAACCGGCAACGGCAAAAACGGCAACGCGAGTCATGATTTTTGCATTCATTTTTTGATTCCTCTTGAGTGAAGCGGGTGGAAGCGATAAATCTATCCGCCAAACGTGACGGTCTTAAAGCGCACAAGTTGACAATACGAGAATCCTGCGCCTTCCCTGATCCCGGTCCGACAGTGGAGAAGGGTCTTCCGGCAAGGCTTGGCGCCAGCCACTACAATGATGACTGAAGTACGCAGCGATGCGACCCCATGGCGTCCCGCCTGCCCGAAGGGTGCACGGCGCACCTGGTTTTAGCAATGCTGTCTAACAATTTTTTTCAAATTCTGGCGCGTGGCCGAAACTTCGATTCCGCAGCGCCGCAAGTGTTCCCCACGGAGTGTCAATGAGTATCGATCGGGCTATGGTCGACGCCGCCCTCGCGGCCGTCACTGACCCCAACACGGGCAAGCCCTACACGGCTGCCAGGAACATCAGGAACGTGGCCGTGGAGGGTGACACGGTCAGCCTCGAAGTGGTACTCGGCTATCCGGCCAAACGGCAGTTTGAAGCGATCCGCACGCAATTTGCCGACGCGCTGAAAGTCGTTCCGGGCGTGGCAAACGCGCGCGTCGAGGTGTCCCAGCACATCGCGGCGCACACGGTGCAGCGTGGCGTCAAACTATTGCCGAACGTTAAAAACATCGTCGCGGTGGCGTCGGGCAAGGGCGGGGTCGGCAAGAGTACGACCGCCGTGAACCTCGCGCTGGCACTGGCGAGCGAAGGCGCGTCGGTCGGCATCCTCGATGCGGACATCTACGGCCCCTCGCTGCCGATGATGCTCGGGATTGTCGGACGTCCCGAATCGCCCGACGAAAAGTCGATGAACCCAATGACCGGCCACGGCTTGCAGGCCAACTCGATCGGCTTTCTGATCGAGCAGGACAACCCGATGGTATGGCGTGGCCCGATGGCCACCTCGGCGCTCGAACAGCTGCTGCGGCAGACCAACTGGCAAGATCTCGACTACCTGATCGTCGACATGCCGCCGGGCACTGGCGACATTCAGCTGACCTTGTCGCAACGGGTGCCGGTGACGGGTGCCGTAATCGTCACGACGCCCCAGGACATCGCGCTGCTCGACGCGAAGAAGGGCCTCAAGATGTTCGAGAAGGTCGGCATTCCGATCCTCGGTATCGTCGAGAATATGGGTATGCATATCTGCTCGAATTGCGGCCACGAAGAGCATATCTTCGGCGCCGGTGGTGGCGAGCGGATGGGCAAGGAATACGGCGTCGACGTGCTCGGCAGCCTGCCGCTTGATATCGCCATCCGTGAACAGGCCGACTCGGGCAAACCCACTGTCGTGGCGGATCCGGAGGGGCGTATTGCCGAGATCTACCGTTCGATCGCGCGTAAGGTTGCGATCCATATCGCCGAGCGGGCTCGCGACATGACCTCGAAGTTTCCCAGCATCGTTGTCCAGAACACCTGAGTAGCCGTTCGGACAAGGGGCCAAAGCGGGGCCAAGGCGTCAATTTTCGCCTGGTCTCGCGGTATCATGTCGACTTCACAAGTTCGGCTCGGCGGCCGCAGGGGCGGCCGCCAGGCCGGCAAGAGGATCGCATGGGAAAACGAATCGACGGGCAGGCGGTGCATGCGTTCATCGTCCTGGCTGCCAGCAGCATGCTGTTATGCGGCTGCAGCACGTTCCTGAGACCACAGGAAAAGCGTGCTGACGCGCAGTTGCTGCCCACCGTGGGCAATCAGGCGCGCGGCCTCGTAACGTTCATCGAGCGTTCGGATGGCGTGCAGGTCACCTACAACCTCGTGGGCTTGCCGCCCAATAGCGATCACGCATTGCAAGTGCATGAGCGTGGCGACTGCAATGCCGCCGACGGCTCCAGCGCCGGCCCGGTGTTCTCGCCGGCAGCCGAGCGGCTGAAAGCAGGTGCCCGGGTCGAAGGTGATCTTGGCAACATCCATGCGGACGCGAACGGCGTGGCCAGCGGCTTCATCGTTGCGCCGGACGTGTCGCTGGACGGCATCCGCTCGGTGTTGCAACGCGCGGTGCTGTTGCATCATGACGCGACCGACCCGTACGCGTATCCGCAGCTTGGGGCAGGCTCCGCGCTCGCATGCGGGCTGATTCGCCAATGAGTAAGCACGCGCTTTGCGCTTCATCTGCGTGCGGAGCGGCTTGACCGCCCCACAACGGCTTCTGGACGTGCGCCGAACCGCTCTCAGGCCATACCTGTAGCAGCATTCTCGCGATCGCGTAAAATAAGCCCCTTTCGTGCGGGGCGCGTAGCCGGGGGCGCCTGGCGCGGAGCCCATAGCTGAGGCGCCTGGCCCGGAGCACGTGGCCGGGGCACCCGGTTTGCGGGATGCGTAGTCTGGGCATCGTCCGGCGGCGCCCGTTTGAACGGCGTTCCGCTCAGGCTCTTCCCCGAGAGTTTGCCGATAAGTTGCCCGGTACCCACCGGGTTGTTACCCGTCACACACCTGTCACTCAAGTCGAGCAGCGTTCACCTATGACTATCAAATCCGACAAGTGGATCCGGCGCATGGCCGCGTCGCACAACATGATCGAACCGTTTGCACCCGATCAGGTTCGCGTCTCCGAAGACGGCCGGAAGATTGTCAGCTATGGCACGTCGAGCTACGGCTACGACATTCGCTGCGCCGACGAATTCAAGATCTTCACGAATATCAACTCGACCATCGTCGATCCGAAGAACTTTGATGAGAAGTCGTTTGTCGACTTCAAGGGCGATGTCTGCATCATCCCGCCGAATTCGTTCGCGCTGGCCCGCACCGTCGAGTATTTCCGTATTCCGCGCAGCGTCCTGACCGTGTGTCTGGGCAAATCCACCTATGCGCGTTGCGGGATCATCGTCAATGTGACGCCGTTCGAGCCGGAATGGGAAGGGCACGTCACGCTCGAATTCTCGAATACGACACCTTTGCCTGCGAAAATCTACGCGAACGAAGGTGTCGCCCAGGTGCTGTTTTTCGAAAGCGACGAGATTTGTGAAACGTCGTACGCGGATCGCGGCGGCAAATATCAAGGTCAGCACGGCGTCACGTTGCCCAAGACGTGACGTCGGCAGCGTACTGACCCACCAGCTATTCGGGTGACCGCTGCTTAGTCAAATGCAGCGGTCGTTCTTTTTGGAGAATCGCCCATGAAGTTTCGTTTTCCCGTCGTCATCATCGACGAAGATTTTCGCTCCGAGAACATCTCGGGTTCCGGCATCCGGGCTTTGGCCGAAGCTATCGAGAAAGAAGGCGCGGAAGTGCTCGGGTTGACGAGCTACGGCGATCTGACTTCGTTCGCGCAGCAATCGAGCCGCGCGTCGTGCTTCATCCTGTCAATCGACGACGATGAACTGCTGCCGTACGTCGATAACGTCGTGGTGGAAGGCGAGACGCCGGAGCTGGCGGCGGCGATCGTCGCGTTGCGCGCGTTCGTGACCGAAGTGCGCCGCCGCAATGCGGACATTCCGATCTTCCTGTACGGCGAAACGCGTACCTCGCGCCACTTGCCGAACGACATCCTGCGCGAACTGCACGGCTTCATCCACATGTTCGAGGACACGCCTGAGTTCGTCGCGCGCCACATCATTCGCGAGACCAAGGTGTATCTGGATTCGCTTGCGCCGCCGTTCTTCAAGGAACTCGTGCAGTACGCGGATGAAGGCTCGTATTCGTGGCATTGCCCGGGGCACTCGGGAGGCGTCGCGTTCCTGAAGAGCCCGCTCGGCCAGATGTTCCACCAGTTCTTCGGCGAAAACATGCTGCGCGCGGACGTCTGTAATGCCGTCGACGAACTCGGTCAGTTGCTCGACCACACTGGCCCGATTGCAGCCTCCGAGCGCAACGCCGCGCGCATTTTCAGCGCCGACCACGTGTTCTTCGTGACCAATGGCACGTCCACCTCGAACAAGATCGTCTGGCACGGCACGGTTGCGCCGGGCGACATCGTGTTGGTGGACCGCAACTGCCACAAGTCGATCCTGCACGCGATCACCATGACCGGCTCGATTCCGGTGTTCCTCACGCCTACCCGGAATAACTTCGGCATCATCGGCCCGATTCCGCGCAGCGAATTCGAACCGGAAAACATCCGCAAGAAGATCCTGGCGAATCCGTTCGCCCGCGAAGCGCTGGCCAAGAATCCGGAGCTGAAGCCGCGCATTCTGACCATCACGCAAAGCACGTACGACGGCGTGATCTACAACGTCGAAATGATCAAGGAGATGCTGGGCGATCTGCTCGACACGCTGCATTTCGACGAAGCCTGGCTGCCACACGCCGAGTTCCACGAGTTCTACCAGGACATGCACGCGATCGGCGCGGGCCGTCCGCGCATTGGCGCGATGGTGTTCGCCACGCACTCCACGCATAAGCTGCTGGCCGGTATTTCGCA
Organism: Paraburkholderia sediminicola; assembly: GCF_046030555.1. GTDB lineage: Bacteria > Pseudomonadota > Gammaproteobacteria > Burkholderiales > Burkholderiaceae > Paraburkholderia > Paraburkholderia sediminicola_E. The sequence goes on from NZ_JAQQCH010000044.1 coordinate 35,728, forward strand.
GGCCTCGCAAATCGTCGTGCAGGATTCGAAGAACAGCCGCTTCGATAAGCATCGCTTTAACGAAGCGTATCTGATGCATACGTCGACGAGCCCGCAGTACGCGATCATCGCCTCGTGCGACGTGGCCGCGGCCATGATGGAAGCGCCGGGCGGTACGGCGCTGGTCGAAGAATCCATTGCCGAAGCACTCGATTTCCGCCGCGCGATGAGCAAGGTCGACGCCGAATACGGCGACGACTGGTTCTTCAAGGTGTGGGGCCCGGACCAGTTCGCCGAAGAAGGCATCGGCTCGCGCGAAGACTGGATGCTGCGCCCGAACGACGCGTGGCACGGTTTCGGCCCACTCGCCGAAGGATTCAACATGCTCGACCCGATCAAGGCGACCATCGTCACGCCGGGTCTGGATATGGACGGCGGCTTCGGCGAGTCCGGCATTCCGGCTGCGATCGTCACGAAGTATCTGGCCGAGCACGGCATCATCGTCGAGAAGACCGGGCTGTATTCGTTCTTCATCATGTTCACGATCGGCATCACCAAGGGTCGCTGGAACTCGATGGTCACCGAACTGCAGCAGTTCAAGGACGACTACGACAACAACCAGCCGCTGTGGCGCGTGCTGCCCGACTTCGTCTCGCATCATCCGATGTACGAACGCGTCGGGTTGCGCGATCTGTGTGATCAGATCCACAGCGTCTACCGCGCGAACGACATTGCGCGCCTGACGACCGAGATGTACCTGTCGAGTATGGAACCGGCGATGAAGCCATCGGATGCGTTCGCCAAGCTCGCGCACCGCGAGATCGACCGGGTACCGATCGACGAACTCGAAGGCCGCGTCACGTCGATCCTGTTGACGCCGTATCCGCCGGGCATTCCACTTCTGATTCCGGGCGAGCGCTTCAACAAGACCATCGTCAACTATCTGCGTTTCGCGCGCGAGTTCAACGAGCGCTTCCCGGGTTTCCACACGGATATCCACGGGCTTGTCGGCGAAACCATCAACGGGCGCATCGAATACTTCGTCGATTGCGTGCGCGCCTGACGATGCGGGTAGTGAAGTCCCTGTCGAGCGCTGACGGCTGGCGGCGCGTGTTGGGCGCGCTGGTCCTGATGTCGGCGGCGGTACTCGGCGTCGCGCCGCTGCCGGCGCATGCCGAAGTCGCCGCCGCCGATCCGATCGACGCGTCGATGCGCACCTGTCTTGCGCGCAGCGACATGTCGTCGACGGCGGGGCAGGTGCAATGTATGGACAACGCGCGGATCGGCTGGAAGGCCGCATTGGATAGCGCGTGGCAGCAGCTTCAGACGAAGTTGCCGCAGGCGCAGCATAAGCCGTGGGAAAAGAGTCAGGCAAGCTGGCAGGCTTCGCGCGATGTCGAGAAGCAGTTGCTGGAGGCCGTGTTCGCGACGACGCACGGCTCGATGTATGTGCTGGCGGAAGCCGATATGCAATTACAGCCGGTGCGTGACCGCGCGCTTGCGCTGCGCAGCGCCTTGGCCAGGGTCAGCGCCGGCGGCGGGGACCCGCCGCCCCGTCCGCGCGCCTGTACCGCGGACGCGCAATGCGAACACGCGATGTTCGATCTGAACCGCTATTACCGCCGCTTGCAATCGAAGATGCCGGCGCGCTCGCGTCCGACACTCGTGCGTGCACAACGGGCATGGACCGCGTATCTCGACGCCACTACGCCGGTGATTGACGAGCGCAGCCGCATCGATATCATCGGTGCGCGGGTGGCGACGCTCAAGCGCCTGTCGGAGACGGTCGGCAACGATTGAGCGTTGTTCGGATCCGAGCGGCGGCACCGGATGAGCGTTATCGGAGCGGCGGCAGCGATTGAACGTCGTCGGTCCGGCCGCACCGAATGAGCGTCGGGCGTTAACGGCGCGTTTGCGCAGCGCCTGCTGCCATCTTTTTTCGGCCATGCGGCTACGCTTGCGCCGGGCCCCCATCAATTGAGCGTGTAGCCCTCGGCTTCCGGCTTGGGCATCTCCAGGGCCGGCTCGCCGAGCAAGTCGCGCGTGGCGTCTTCGATATAGACCGACATCATGTTGAGCGCGAGGTCGTTGTCGTCGGTGCCGAACGGCTCTTCGATTTGCGATGCGATTGCCTCGTGCGCCATGAAGGTGTACGCCACGAACACGGCGAACACGGGCGTAAAGATCCCGATGCTATCGACCAGGCCGAACGGCAGCGACGCGCAGAAGAAATACACCGTGCGGTGAATCATCACCGAGTAGGCGAAGGGCAGAGGCGTCGACGCGATGCGCTCGCAACCGCCGATGATGTCCGACAGTCCATTCAGGTTTCGATCGAAGGCGAGCACGGCCATAGGATCGATCGCGCCTGCTTGCGCGTGGCGCTGCACCCATTCGCCTAGCCAGAGCGTCAGCGTCGCCGGTTTGTAGCGCGACGCCATGACGCGGTCGAACAACGGTTTCGGGAGCCGTGCGGCGAGGTCCTGGCTCGGGTCGCTCTTGCGGAGCTGGTGACGCAACGCATGGGGAAGGGCGCAGAGGACCGCTGTGAATGCCTCGATTTCTGTTTTAGGCAATGGCTTGTTTGGCAGCGTTACTGCCTGACGGGTCAGCGAACGTGCGTCGTTCAGCAACTGGCCCCACAGTTTTCGGGCTTCCCACCAGCGGTCATAGCTGGCGTTGTTCCTGAAGCCCAGAAAGACGGCTAAGGCGATGCCGACCAACGAGAATGGGGCGGTGGTGTTGATGTTGAGCGAAACCGGCAGCAGATGGTCATGGGCGGCCACGGCGACGATCGCAATGCAGAAGATCAGGAAGAGGCGCGGCAGGAGCTGCGGGAGGACGGAGCCCCGCCAGGCCAGCAGCATGCGGAACCAATGGAGATGCGGGCGAATGATCATCAGGGTTTGCTTCTTTGTTTTTTTCGCCTTCGGCGGGTGGGGCTATTATCACTTTTTTGGGTTTTGGTTTGACTGTACGCCTGCGGCGGTGGGTTTTTCTTGGTCTTTGGTCTTTGGCCTTTCCTTGAA
>NZ_JAQQCH010000045.1:0-27977 GCF_046030555.1 Paraburkholderia sediminicola
CCAGGCAAAAACGCAACGCGCCGCTGAAAAAGCGACGGGCGGCATCGTCGACGATGCCGCCCTTCGTTTCAGCCGGTGCGCGTTACTTGATCGGCTTGCTGACGTCGATACCGAACCATTTGTCCGAGATCTTCGAGAACGTGCCGTCCGCTTCGAGCTGGGTCATCGCCGCGTCGATCGCCTTGGCGAACTTCGGGTTGCCCTTCTTGAACGGAATGCCCGAGGGGTTGCCCGCGCCGACCGTCGCGCCCGTGCGCAGCGGCAGTGGCGAGTTCTTCATCAGATACGCGAGCATCAGGCGGTCGTTCAGTGCCGCGTCCAGGCGGCCGGCGGCCAGATCGCGCAGGTATTCCGGCGCGCCCGGATACGTCTTCACGTCGATGCCCGGCACCGACTTCGCCATGTCCATATAGTTCGTGCCCAGACCGACGCCGAGCTTCTTGCCCTTCAGATCGTCGAGCGATTTGAACTGGCGCGTGTCGTCCTTGCGCTGGATCAGTTGCGCAGCCGAGTACGTGTACGCCGGCGAGAAGTCGAGCACCTGCTTGCGTACATCCGTGATGCCGACCTGGTTGACGATCACGTCGAACTTGCCCGCCTGCAGACCCGCGATGATGCCGCTCCACTCCGTCGTGACGAATTCCGGCTTCACGCCGAGCTTCGCTGCAACAGCCTTGGCGATGTCGACGTCATAGCCGACTAGTTCGCCCGAGGGCGCTTTCGAATTGAACGGCGGGAAGGTGCCTTCCAGGCCGATGCGTAGCGTGCCGCGCTGTTTGACCTGGTCGAGCACGTCGTCCGCGTGGGCGGCGACAGCGGTGAACGACGCGCCGATCAGGCCGGCGACGAGCATCTTCTTCAGCAAGCCAAATTCCATCGTGTTCCTTTTTGTTCGTCTGGCGTTTTAACAGACGAAAGCATAACAAAGCAGACTATCGAAACCTAAATACCGTTTGTTTATGTCTATATTACGGATGCGGATTGGGGCGGCTTAGCGCAGCGCCTGCGCGCACTCGGCCACCAGCGCCGGTCCGCGGTAGATGAAGCCGGTATAGAGCTGCACCAGCGAAGCGCCGGCTGCGAGCTTCGCGCGTGCATCGTCGCCCGAGAAAATCCCGCCCACGCCGATGATCGGCACCGTTTCGCCGACTTCGGCGCGCAGCTTGCGGATCACTTCGTTCGACGCGTCGAACACCGGCTTGCCCGACAGGCCGCCGGCTTCGTCGCCGTATTGCATGCCGGTAACGGCGGTGCGCGAGAGCGTGGTGTTGGTGGCGATCACGCCTTCGAATTGATGGCGCAGTAGCGTGTCGGCGATCGATTTGATCTGCTCGTCGTCGAGGTCCGGCGCGATTTTCAGCGCGAGCGGCACCAGCTTGCCGTGCAGGTCGGCCAGACGTTGCTGCTTGTCCTTCAGCGCGGCGAGCAGCGCGTCGAGTTCGCCCGCGCCTTGCAACTGGCGCAGATTCTTCGTATTCGGCGACGAGATGTTGACCGTCACGTAGCTCGCAAACGGGTACACACGTTCGAGGCAGTAGAGATAGTCTTCGGCGGCGCGCTCGATCGGCGTGTCGGCATTCTTGCCGATGTTCAGCCCGAGAATGCCGCGATAGCGCGCGGCCTGCACGTTCTTGACGAACTGGTCGACGCCCGCGTTGTTGAAGCCCATCCGGTTGATCACGGCGTTCGCCTGCGGCAGGCGGAACATGCGCGGGCGCGGATTGCCCGGCTGCGCGCGCGGCGTGACCGTGCCCACTTCGATGAAACCGAAGCCGAGCGCCGCCAGACCGTCGATACACGCGCCGTCCTTGTCGAGACCCGCGGCGAGCCCGACCGGGTTCTTGAACGTCAGCCCCATCACGGTGCGCGGCGCATCCGGCACGCGTGGCGCCAGCGTGCCTGCAAGGCCGGTGCGGCCGGCGGCGCCGAGCATGCGCAAAGTCAGGTGGTGAGCGTCTTCCGCGTCCATGCGAAAGAGTTGGGCGCGTACGAGCGGGTAGAGGGAACTGAACACGGGACGAAGCCGGGCGGCCGGAAAATGGGAACCCGCCATTTTACCGGCTTTAAGGCATTAATGAGACTAACTGGATAGGACCGTTGTGGCCAGGTTTGTGGCTACCTTCTGGCGGTCACCTTTTGGCCAGGTTAAGGCCGCAGCGGCCCGCGTCTGCCCTGAATGGCCAGATCGACCGGCGGCAGATCGATGCTGGCGGGATCGAGCACCTTCCATGAACCGTCGATCAAACCTTCGAGCGGGCGGAAATTCGCCTTGTACGCCATCTTTGGACTCTCGCGAATCCAGTAGCCAAGATACACATAGGGCAGCTTGAGGCTGCGCGCCTGCTCGATCTGCCAGTAGATGTTATAGGTACCAAAGCTGGTGTGCGGCACGCCCGGTTCAAAGAACGTATAGACCGACGAGAGCCCGTCACCGAGGATGTCGATCATGCTGATCATGCGCAGAATGCCCGGCGCGTCCGGATGATCCGGACGCGGCTCGCGGAATTCGACCAGCCGCGAGTTGATCCGGCTCTGCAGCAGGAACTGTTCGTACTGGTCGCGGCTGTCGCGGTCCATGCCGCCACCGGCATGCCGTGCCGATTGATAGCGCATATAGAGCGCGTAGTGTTCCTCGTCGTAATGCAGTGGGGCGACCGTGGCGATCAGTTCGCCGTGCTTTTTCCAGACCCGGCGCTGTGTGCGGTTCGCCTCGAAATGATCGACCGGCACGCGCACCGGCACGCAGGCGCGGCAGCCGTCGCAATACGGGCGGTAGGTGAACACACCCGAACGGCGGAAGCCGGCTTTGACGAGGTCGGTATAGACGTCTGAGTTGATCAGATGGCTGGGTGTGGCGACTTGCGAACGTGCGATGCGTCCGTCCAGATAGCTGCAGGGATAGGGCGCCGTTGCATAAAATTGCAGCGCGGAAAGCGGGGAAAGAGGCAGCTCGTTGGGATGAGTCACGTTGGCAGCTCTCGAAGCGTCTCTGGTATTGCAAACCCGGCGCCTTGCGGTTTTCGACCCGCGGCTCGTGACCCGCGGCTCGGTGGGCGACGGATCCGGATTCGGCCTGATTCTTTCTACGCCGCCGGCGCGACGACATCGCGCAAGACGGTTTTGTCGAAGCGCCACGGAATCGGCGGTGCGTCGACAGACGTGCGAACATGCGCGATGAACGCTTTGCGTGCGATCTCGCGACCGCCCAGCGACGCCAGATGCGACGTGTTCTGCTGGCAGTCTATCATTTCTATTTCATGACGGCGCAAGTGTCCGACAAGCGCGGCCAGCGCCATTTTCGACGCATCGGTGACCTCCGCGAACATCGATTCGCCGAAGAACATCCGGCCGAAAGACACGCCGTACAAACCACCTACGCGCTTGCCCTCGAACCAGGTTTCGATGCTGTGCGCATCGCCCACCCGGTGCAGCGACGAATAGGCTTCGACCACGTCGGCGGTGATCCACGTGCCGCGCTGGCCACGCCGCGGCGCCTGCGCACAGGCGCGCATCACGGCGGCGAAATCATGGTCGACGCGGATTTCCCACGCGTCCTCGCGCAGCACACGCCTGAGCGTCTTGCGCAATGAGGGCGACAGTTTGAATTCAGCGGGGCGCAGAATCATGCGCGGATCAGGACTCCACCACAACACCGGCTGGCCGTCCGAATACCACGGAAAGATGCCGCGCCGATAGGCGTCGATCAGCCGCGACGGCAGCAGGTCGCCGCTGGCGGCGAGCAGGCCGGGTGCGCCGCTTGCCGCGCCGAGCGCGCGCTCGACGGAGGGAAACGGATCGTCAGGTCCGAGCCAGGGAACCATGCGCGCCGCTCAGCCTTCGCGCAGCGAGCGGAAAATATCGCCCGTATGCAGGCCGAAGCTGCCGGCGGCGCGGTCGGCGAAAAAGAAACGCAAGGTCTGGCCGACGGTCGGGAAGGCGATCTCGTCCCACGGAATATCGTGTTCCTCGAAGAGTTTCACTTCGAGGCTTTCTTCCCCGGCTGCGATATCGAGGTCGAGCAGGCGCGCCATATAAAACAGATGCACCTGGTGCACGTGCGGTACGTTCAGCAGCGAGAACAGGCTTTGCACCTCGACGCGCGCACCGGCTTCTTCCAGTGTTTCGCGCGAAGCCGCTTCGGCTGTGGTTTCGCCCATTTCCATGAACCCTGCCGGCAGCGTCCAGTAACCGTAGCGCGGTTCGATCGCGCGACGGCACAGCAGCACTTTGTCGTCCCAGACCGGGACGGTGCCGACCACGTTGCGCGGATTCTGATAATGCACCGTGCCGCAACTGCCGCATACGAAGCGCTCGCGGTTGTCACCCGGCGGAATGCTCAGGCTGACGCCGTGGCCGCAGACAGAACAGAATTTCATAGGAAGGGGACGAGAAAGAGTGATGGGAGTTTATCACTGGGTTGAAGTTTTCTGAGGTCCGGCAAAGGCGGCGTGCCGGCGTTGGCGCGAAGGCCGTGGCACGCGTCGCGCGCCGGACCCGGCTCGGATGATTGTGACTTAGGCCAATCGGCTAACGCTGGCGCATTGACGCGCTATTCATGGGAAGGGAGTTAGGATTGCTACTGATGCGATCAGGTCCCGACGCGAAAGCTTTCGCGCCAGCCAGGCGCGACTCCGGCGTCTGCAGGACTTCGGTGTGGATCTGAGACTACAGGGAAAGAGCAGGGCGCAGAACACGCACTACAACGACAAGGAGAGCGAGGCAGAACAAAAAAGGCCTGCCGGTTGGGCAAGCCTTTGATGTTGTTTCGACGTTTCGAACCGCGTGAGTTACTTGGTTGCGGGGGTAGGATTTGAACCTACGACCTTCGGGTTATGAGCCCGACGAGCTGCCAGACTGCTCCACCCCGCGTCCGTCGAAGAAAAGATTATAGGACAAAGCGAAGACCAATGCAATAGCTGTTTAAGAACCCGCTTCAATGCGCGCCGATTCGGCGTAACCCAAAGAACCGCACAGCGTGGTGGCCTCCAAGTCGCGGTTCGCATCGCTGGCGTCGCATACCGGAAGGCCCTTGTAAAGCGCTGGGCTAGAATTCAGGTTTTCTTCGCGGCGCCGCGATGCATGTGCAACGGCCTGCGCTTCACTCCTACTCTGCTCTGAACTCCATGGATATCGCTCACGACCTACAGGTAATCGCCGCTCAGGAACAAGCGCTGGTGTTCCCGCAATTCGACGCTGACCGTGCATGGCAGGTCGGCGCCTATCTGCACGAGGTCGCCAAGGCTCGCGGTATCGCTGCCGCCATCGACGTGCGCACGTTCGGTCAGCCGCTATTTTTCAGCTTGCTCGACGGCGCGACACCGGACAACGTCGACTGGGCGCGCCGCAAGGGCAACACAGTCGCGCATTTTCGGCGCAGTTCGTACGCGATTGGTTTGAAGATGCAACAGGCGGGCAGCACGCTCGCTGACAAGCACGGCTTGCCGGTCACGGAATATGCGTCACATGGCGGCGCTTTCCCGTTGACCGTAGCGGGCGCCGGGGTGATCGGCTCGATCACGGTATCCGGTTTGCCGCAACGGGCAGATCACGAACTGGTGGTGGAAGCACTATGCGCGCACCTTGGCCACGACTACAGCAAGCTCGCGCTTGCAAAGGCCTGAGGCGATGCGGATGCCACCTTATGCATTGCTCGCCATCGCGATCGTCGCCGAAGTCATTGCGACCTCCGCCATGCGGGCCTCGGAAGGTTTTTCGCGGCTCCTGCCCTCAACCGTTGTGGTGATCGGCTACGGCATTGCGTTCTATTGCCTGTCGCTCACGCTGAAGAGTATTCCGGTCGGCATCGTCTACGCGGTATGGTCCGGCGCTGGCATCGTGCTGATTACGCTGATGGCGGTCGTGATGTACCGGCAAGTGCCTGACGTGCCGGCCATCATCGGACTTGGGCTGATCATTGCCGGCGTTGCCGTATTGAACATCTTCTCGAAGATGCAGGCGCACTGAGCGTTACTTGCAGCGCACGATCATCGAACGGTTTTTCACGTTGGCCGAAACGACGTTCGTGACGCTGCCACCCGCGGCGCCGCCTTCGTCGTTGTCTTTCGACACGATGTCGTAGCCGGTTGCGCCACATGCGTTGCCGGCCTGCACGTAGCAGGAGGCCCAACTGGACGCGGCGTCGGCGCCGCTGCAGTTCACCGCAAAGCCCGTTTGTCCGTTCGGCAGATTGATCAGCGACGTGGTGTTCGACGATGCGCAACCGCTCAGACCTGCGCCCAGCAGTACGGCAACGGGCAGGGCGGCAAACAGGGACGCCCTACGGACTAGAGCAAGCGCGGCGCTGCTGGGTCGAAGGCGGCCGGAGCGGCGCAGTTGCGTCATGAAATGCATCGTGATGTTTCCTTTCAAATAGGTATCGAGACTCGCCACGCACATCGGAAATGTGCCCGTAAGACTAGGGCGTTTCGATTGTGATGCCCGCCGCGCTAACCAGTTGGCGGCTTTCCGTGCCGCTTTCGGTAGCCGCGTCTTCCCAGATGTTGATGGCTTTCGGAATCTCGATGCCGTGGCTTTCGGCGTAAGCAAACCATTGGGTTGCCGCATCGGGCTCACGCAGTTCGTGGTTTCGCAGAAAATATTTTCCCATATTGTGCTCGCTGAACTCCAAACCGCGTCATTGCGTCAGCACAGATCGTGCCGGTGAACCGGTTCGACTGATGCACGCGGCACAAGTGCCATTCGCCTGCAGAACTTATCGGCTCAAAGCGCGCCTTACTTACTGGTCTGCCGCGAGCGCATACGTGTGAACCGTCCATGTGGCGCCGCGCATAAATTGCAAACGAGGAGAAAGAACATGGCTGAGCGGGTCAGTGGCCCTTATCGCGGCTATTACATCAGCGCCGCCGCGCGCCTCGTGCCGGCAGTTGGCGCATCGGCGCCGGCCGCCAACACGGCAAGCGGTACGTACGTCGGCTCGGTGAGTCTTGCCGAGCGGGGTCCGGACGATCCGCACCGGATGGAAACCTTGCTCGAACTTGGCGGTGAACAACGCTTCGGTAGTGAAGAGGAAGCGCTGGCCTTTGTCGAACAGGCTGCGCGCGACTATATCGACCGCCTGCTTGGAGGCAACTGATGGCAGCGCGCGATATCGAGCAGGAGAGCGAAGGAGGCTGGACCGAGGCCCAGGCGCGCGAGTACCATATCGGGCATATCCGCGGGCGGCCGGTTCTCGCCGGTGTCCCTGTCCTGCCGGATCCTTCTGATGAGGCGACCATGGAAATTCGGTTTCCCGCGGATGAGCCTGCTTACCGCGACTCCAATCTGACGGTTGTGTTTCCCGCGCTCGTGGACGGCGAACCGGTGCCATGCGCGATCTCGGTCGAGGCGCTCGAGGATCACTTCGGCGCGTACTCCGAGGATCTCGAAGGCTGGATGCGCGCGTTCGACGCGGGACGTCCGCGCATCGAAGCGGTTGCGCGCGAACATTTGCAGATCAGCAATGGCACGCCCGTGCTGCTCAAGAGCGGCCATTTCCCACCTGGCAACGTCGCGGCCTGATCCGGCCCGTTCGTCGGTATGCGGAAACATCGTCGCTTGCAAAGCAGCCCGTAGTCAGGTTGTTTTCGCTGCGTCCCGGTGCGTGTCCGCGCGCGCCAATGCCGCCGTGCGCGCGGCGTCGAATGCATGCCGGATGCCGTTTTCGTACGATGTTTTGGCGATGGGCCCGATCAGCTTCGTCAATGCGGAGTCGTCGAGTACGACCGGCTCGGTCATCAGGTAATTCATCTCCACCAGTTCCCGCATTAACGGATTGAAGAGACCGAGCATGCGCAACATGGTCTTGCCGGCCACCATCAGCTTCGGCTCGCGGCCCGCGAGCGCATAGGCCTGTCCAACCACTTCGCGCTGCGTGATCGTGCCCGTGCCGGCGAGGTGCCACCACCGGCCGTACGCTTCGGGTGTCCGCGTGAGTTTCTCGACCACTGGTCCGATATCCGGCAGGTAAATGAATTCGTGCGGAACATCCACCGGCCCGATTACCTGCGCACGTTTGCCGTGCGCCGCGCCCTCGAACACACCATTCAGCAGACTGCGTTCGATGCCGGGCCCGTAGAAATCCGGCAGGCGCAGCACCAGCGTCGACAAGCGGGTTGACCCACTCGCGCGCCCGTATGCCGCCAGCACCAGATTTTCCTGCGCGAGCCGCATCTTGCCTTTGAACGTATGGGGTTCACGCGGATGATTTTCACTGATCGGATTGCCGCGCGCGCGGCCGTAGGGGTACACGGTGCCGATCAGAATGAAGCGCTCGACGCCCGCCGCCGTTACGCCGGCGAGGGTTCGCTCCATGAGCGGCGGATGCGCGGCGAACTGATCGTAAGGCACGCCCACCAGATAGATCACGGTTTGCAAATCCGCCGCCGCCGCGCTGATCGAAGCCGGGTCGTCAGGATTCCACGTGACGATTTCCGCTTGCGGGTCGTGACCGAAGGCGGCCTCGAGTGGCGCGCGCGCGCGGCCGACCACCCGGTAATTCCGGCCTGCAGCGCTTAGCGCGGCCGCGATGATCTGACCTGCCGCACCGGCGGCTCCGAATAAACCCACTTTCCCTGTGGCTTGCATGACGACTCCTGAAGGCGGCGCCGTATCGCGCCTGATCATGTGGCTGATTAATGAGAATTTAATGAACGCCGTTCAGTAAACAGTGTTCAGTTTAATTTGACTTTTCAGTTTGTCAACCCGAAAATGTTCGTCATGGGAATCGTCGAACGAAAAAACCGTCAGAAGCAGGCATTGCGTGAGCGCATCCTCGATGCAGCGCGGCGTATCGTGATGCGCGAAGGCTTTGCCGCGCTGTCAATGCGCAAGATTGCCGACGCCATCGAGTATTCGCCCGCCACGCTGTACCTTCATTTCACGAGCCGCGACGAGATCGTGCAGGCCTTATGCGCTGAAGGTTATGCGCAGTTGCTGGCGACGTTCGTGCCGCTGGCGCAGATCGCCGATCCGGCTGAGCGCCTGAAAGCCCTCGGGCGTGCTTATGTGGCATTCGGTGTCGCGCATCCGGAAACCTACCGGCTGATCTTCATGGAAGACCCGAGCTACACGGGCGCGGCGCTGGGCGGCGTGGCTGCCGCTTCGGGCGCGTCGGTGGCTGCGGTTGCTAACGCGGATGCGGCCGGCGAAGTGGATGCGGTCACGGCGGCAGGGGCTGCGGGTGCGGGATCCGCCGCGTCCGGAAAAGCGAGCCTGGCGCCGCCGAAAGCGGACGACGACCCCGGCGACGCCGCATTGCACATCATGATCTCCGCGCTTGAAGAGTTGAAAGCGGCGGGGCGTCTGACCGCAGCGACGGACCTGACCGTATGGGCGGAGGCATTCTGGGCGACCCTGCACGGCCTGGTCGCGCTTAACCTCACATGCCCCGTGTTCCCGACCGCGCCCCTCGATACGGTGCTAGATGTCGCACTTGATGCCTGGCTGGGTACGCCCGGCGCCGGGAAGCAGGCGGGTGCCACGAACGCTTCTCCCGCGCGCAAAAGAAAATCCGCGCAAGTGCTGGTTGAAGCGCACGTCGAGCCGGGCGAATCGCCCGCGGCTCCGGGCGGCAAACCGGCCACTCAGGCGTCTCAGCCATCTGCATCGTCGGGGAAAAAGTCCACGAAGGCATCGGGACCATCGGCCATTAAACCCACCGATGCGGACACTCACCCTGCCGTCAAACCCGCCACCAGGCCCAAAGCCACGAGTGCGTGATAACGTTCAGTTCCGATTCATTTCGCGCCATCGCGCTTAGCTCTCCATGTCCATTTCCGCCTCGCCCGCCGTCAGCGACGAAGTCGCGACCTACGTAGCCAACCGCATCGGTTTCATCGAACTGGAACGACCGAAGGCGCTCAACGCGCTGTCAACCGGCATGATTCGCGCGATGCACGCGGCGCTCGATCAGTGGCGCGAAGATCCCGACGTGCTCGCCGTGGTGGTGCGCAGCCAGCACCCGCGCGCTTTCTGCGCGGGCGGCGATATCCGCTTTTTGTACGAGTCGGCGCAGCGCGGCGAGCACGACGCGCGCGATACGTTTTTCATTGAGGAATACCGGCTCAATCACGCGATCTTCACCTACCCGAAGCCGTATATCGCACTGATGAACGGCGTCGTGATGGGCGGTGGGATGGGGATTTCGCAAGGCGCGCATCGTACGGGCGGCCTGCGGGTGGTGACGAACTCGACAAAAATGGCGATGCCCGAGACCCGCATCGGACTCTTTCCCGATGTCGGCGCGAGCTGGTTTCTGGCACGCACGCCGGGCGCCCTCGGCCGCTATCTGGCGGTCACCGGCGAGGCGATCGGCGCAGCCGATGCACGCTACGCGGGCCTCGCCGATGCCTATATCGACGACGCGGCATTGCCCGCGCTAGTCGATACGCTGCGCACCGAACTGTTCGAACGCGGAGCTGACGTGGTGGCGTGCATCGAGCGCGAGACAGCCACGCATCAGGTCGTGCCGGAACCCGATGCTTCGCCGCTCGCGGGCATACGTGCATTGATCGACCGGCATTTCGCGTTGCCCGACGTGGGGCGGATTCTCGCTTCGCTGGAGCAGGAACGGGAGCATGGCGGCGCGGCTGCAGATTGGGCCGAGCAGACGATTGCGGTGTTGCGCGAGCGTTCGCCGTTGTCGATGGCCGTGTCGCTGGAAGTGGTGACGCGCGCGGAGGGTTCGATGGAGGACGTGCTGCGCGGCGATCTGGATCTGACGCGCACGAGCTTCGCGCAGGGCGATACGATCGAAGGGATTCGTGCGCGCATCATCGACAAGGACAACGCGCCGCGCTGGCGTTTTGCGCGTATTGAAGACGTGGGTGCCGCCGATGTGGCGAAGATGTTCGAAAGCCCGTGGCCGGCAAACGAACACCCGTTGCGCGATTTGTGCGGTTAAGCAAGTTCGGGCCGCAGCGATAACAGCGGCGAAAACAGCAGCGGAAGCGATCCCGGTTGCCGGACCGCGCGGCCGGCATCGCTTCGCGAGCAGGGTCAAGACGCTCAGTCCTCGTCTTCGCTCGCCATGAAGGCGCGCATGAACACCAGCGCGCCCCAGCCCCACATCGCGTTCGCTGCAAAACCCACCGCGAGCCGCGGCAGCATGTTGCCGCTTGGCCAGATGCCGCGCAGCGGATCGACCACGAACACGCTCGCCGCCGTCAACGCAATGCCGCCGAACACGAAAGCCGGTACCCACGGCGCGCGCCGCTCCGGCGCAACGCGCAGTAACCACGCCATCAGCACTGCCCAGACCGCGCTCCAGATCGCGTTCGCAATGAATTCCGGCAGACCGAGCGGCAAAAATGGGGCGGTCGAAAAACCGCTCAGGTCGATCAGACCGGCTGCATGCAGCAGCGCCAGCGTCGATTCATGAAAGAACAGGGAAGCCAGAAAACCGGCGACGAACGGCAGGATGAGTTTTTGCATGCATTGCACCGCGAGAGCTCAGGCGGCGCGGTTCGCGCGGCCTGCACCGGATTATTGGAAACGTGGCGCCATTATATATAGCGGTCTCCCGGTTCCAGCGTAGGTGAGGCGCAACATCCGTATGCTTTAGCGTCGGGCTAATCACGAAAGTGGAAAACCTAAGCTAAAAAAAATCGTTCAAAAGCCGGGCCCCGATCCATAGACTGTTTCTCCATGCAGACGGCGTTTGCCGCCGTCGCCCATTTAATCGAGCGCATCACGCGCACGTTTGGTCGAGGGAAGCTGTCGCGATGTCCTGCCTGATGCCGATCTTCAACCGCTCCATGGCGCACGCGCGTTTGCGGGCGCGTTGTCGGAACTAGTCCGCGCCTCATCGCAGTATTTCCGTCCTTTTTGCGCTTGCATCTCCGGCCGTGGCCGGATGGATGCGCGCGGCCAGCGGTGCGCGACCAGCGTGTGCGTGTTCACTCGACGCATCGTCGTGACACACGTCTCCATTCAATCCAGTTTCGAACAAGCAGGAGCAGCAAATGAATGTGTTCTGGTTCATTCCGACTCACGGCGACAGCCGCTATCTCGGTACGTCCCAAGGCGCACGCGCAGCCGATTACGACTACTTCCAGCAGATCGCCGTGGCTGCCGATACGCTCGGTTACGAGGGCGTGCTGCTGCCGACCGGCCGCTCGTGCGAAGACGCATGGGTCGTCGCATCGAGCCTGATTGCCGCGACCAAACGTCTGAAGTTTCTGGTGGCGATCCGTCCGGGCATTTCGTCACCAGGCCTGGCGGCGCGCATGGCGGCGACTTTCGACCGGCTGTCGAACGGACGTCTGCTGATCAACGTGGTGACCGGTGGCGATTCGGCTGAACTGGAAGGCGACGGCGTGTTCGTCGATCACGACACGCGCTATGAAATCACCGACGAATTCCTGCACATCTGGCGCAACCTGCTCACCGCGGCGCATACCAACGACGCCATCGACTTCAATGGCAAGCATCTGACCTCGAAGGGCGGCAAGGCGTTGTATCCGCCGGTGCAGAACCCCCATCCGCCGCTGTGGTTCGGCGGTTCGTCGGCGGCTGCGCACGACATCGCGGGCGATCACATCGACACGTATCTGACGTGGGGCGAGCCGCCCGCGGCCGTCGCGAAGAAGGTCGCTGACATTCGCGCCCGTGCTGAAGCGCGTGGCCGAACGATCAAGTTCGGCATTCGCCTGCATGTCATCGTGCGCGAGACCGAAGAAGAAGCATGGGCCGCCGCAGACACGCTCATCAGCAAGCTCGACGACGAAACCATCTCCCGCGCGCAGGCTTCGTTCTCGAAGATGGACTCCGAAGGGCAGCGCCGTATGGCCGCGTTGCACGGCGGCAAGCGAGGCAGCCGCGCGGAACTCGAGGTCTATCCGCATCTGTGGGCCGGCGTGGGTCTCGTGCGCGGAGGCGCGGGGACGGCGCTGGTCGGTAATCCCGAGCAGGTGGCGGCGCTGATGAACGAGTACGCGGCGCTCGGCATCGACACGTTCATTCTGTCCGGCTATCCGCATCTCGAAGAGTCGTATCGCTTCGCCGAACTGGTGTTCCCGCTGCTGCCGGGCCGCCAAAGCAAGACCGCGGGCGGTCCGCTGTCGGGTCCGTTCGGCGAGATCGTCGGCAACAACTATCTGCCGAAGGCGGCGAGTTCGAGCTGAGCGCTTTCGCTCGGTTCGGCAACGACGCCCATCGATAAGCAATGAGGAAATCATCATGGCTCAATCCACTGTGAGTGCGCAACGAGGCACAAGCGAGGGCTCGGGCGCGGGTTCAGGCGCGGGGCTCAGCGTGCGTTCAGGCGCGGGTCTCGGTGTATTACGCAGCATCGGTGCGCATCTTGCGCCGTGGCTCGCGCCGCTCGCGATTCTGCTGGCATGGGAATTCGCCGCGCGTAGCGGCATTCTCTCGACGCGGGTACTGCCCGAACCGCTCGCGGTCGTAAAAGCCGCGTGGTCGCTGATCCAGTCCGGTGAAATGTGGGCGGACGTGAAGGTCAGCACGTGGCGCGCCGTGTCCGGCTTTGCGATCGGCGGCGGCATCGGACTCGTGCTCGGTCTCGCGACAGGTCTCTTCAAACCTGCCGAAATCGCGCTCGATTCGACCGTACAGATGATTCGCAACATTCCCGCGCTGGCCATGATTCCGCTCGTGATCCTGTGGTTCGGTATCGAGGAAGAAGCGAAGGTGTTTCTCGTCGCGCTAGGCGTGTTTTTCCCGATCTACGTGAACACGTTCCACGGTATCCGCTCGGTCGATGCCAATCTGATCGAGATGGCGCGGAGTTACGGTGTGAAGGGTTTCGCACTCTACCGGCATGTCGTTCTGCCGGGAGCGTTGCCGTCGATTCTGGTCGGCGTGCGTTTCGCGTTCGGGCTGATGTGGGTCACGCTGATCGTCGCTGAAACCATTTCCGCGCAGTCGGGCATCGGCTACATGACGATGAATGCACGCGAATTCCTGCAAACCGATGTGGTGGTGGTCGGCATTCTGCTGTACGCGGCGCTCGGCAAACTCGCCGACGTGCTGGCCAAGAGCCTTGAGCGCGTGTCGCTGCGTTGGCATCCGGCCTATCAACGAGGAGCGAAAGCATGAGCGCAACGACATTGTCGGCGTCGTTCGGCGGCATCGCGGGCAGCGATCTTGAAGCCGAACTGGCGCAACCGCGCACCGTCGATCACGACGCCGATGAGGCGGCCGGTTTCGACCGTGCAGATCCGGCGCACGATCGCCGCCAAGTGGGTGCGGTGCCGTCGGCGGCGGGCGCATCGGCCCGCAACGACGCACGCCGGTCCGGCGATTATTCGGTCGAATTGCGCGGCGTCGGCAAGCAGTACGGCGAACGCAAGGTGCTGTCCGATTTTGACCTGTCGATCGAGCGCGGCAGTTTCGTCGCGATTGTCGGCCGAAGCGGCTGCGGGAAATCGACCTTGTTGCGCCTGGTCGCGGGTCTGGAAAAGACCACCTCGGGCGTGCTCGAAAAGCGTGCGGAAGACGGCCGGCCACTCGACACCCGGATCATGTTCCAGGACGCGCGGCTCCTGCCCTGGAAGAGCGTGTTGCAGAACGTGATGCTTGGCCTTGGCCGCAGCGCTCGCGAAGATGCGCGCGCCGTGCTCGCCGAAGTTGGTTTGCTGGAGCGCGCCAACGACTGGCCCGCGCAGCTGTCCGGCGGTCAGCGTCAGCGTGTGGCGCTGGCGCGGGCGCTGGTGCATCGGCCGCAGTTGCTGCTGCTGGACGAACCGCTCGGCGCGCTCGACGCGTTGACGCGTATCGAAATGCACGCACTGATCGAACGCCTGTGGCGCGAACATCAATTTACCGCGCTGCTGGTGACGCACGACGTGCATGAAGCCGTCGCGCTGGGCGACCGGATTCTGCTGATCGAAGACGGGCGCATCGCGCTCGATCAGCCGGTGCCGCTTGCGCGCCCGCGGGCGCGCGCGTCGGCCGGTTTCGCCGCGCTGGAAGAACATGTGTTGCAACGCGTACTGAAGACGGCGCCGAACGACGACGCGCTGTCCCACCGCGCTTACGACGCACGTGACGAGGGCCGCCTCAGGCGGCCGACAGACGTCCGCTGGGCCGTCTGACATCCCTTGACTGACTGTTTTCAATCGCTTTTCTGGAGTCACTCGACATGAGCATTTCCGCAATCAACGTACGCAATCAGTTCAAAGGCAAGGTCAAGGAAATCATCCGCGGGCCGGTGGTCTCCGAGGTCGATGTGGACACGCCGTTCGGCATCGTCACCTCGGTGATCACCACGCGCTCGGTCGACGAACTCGACCTGAAGGTCGGCTCGGAGGTGGTCGCGCTGGTGAAGTCGACGGAGGTGTCGATCGCGCGTCTGTAAGTCCTAATAAGCTCGATTAGGCCAGATTAGACCCCGACCAAGGCCGACTGCACCGTTCGCGCCGTCACGCGCGTGGCAACGCTATTTCGCGTTGACGCCGCTGGCGGGCGGCTCGTGCGTCATCCTGTCGTTGGTCGGTTGGTTCGGACGCTTGATCGGCATATTGTCCGGATTGCTCGAACCGCCCGAGCCGGAAGCCGCCTCGGGCGGCTTTACCATCGATGCACCGCTATTCTGCGGCGTTGCCTGTGTCGCTTGCGTCTTTGGTGCCGGGCTCGACGTTTGTGCGAACGCCACCGTGCCGCCTGCGCCGAATATCGCGAGCGCGACGCCCGTCGTCAGCGCTGCCATTCTGCTTCGCTCCATCTCGTCCTCCTTTGCGATGCCGCTCGCCGGCTACCGCCGGCACGCATCCGTACGACACGCAATACATATGCCTTGACGCGCCTCTGCGTATGCCCGTGAAACTTGCTACGATGAAGTGAACATCACGACGGAGACGGTCATGTCGAAGTCATTAAGTCCGGAAGCGGTTGAAGCATTGCGGCGCCTGAACGATGTCGGCGTCGGACAGCCCATGCCGAAGTTTGCGCAATCCGTCACGGCGGAGTTGCTGACGAACGGGCTCGCCGCCGAAGCGAGCGGCGGCGAAGTCGAGATCACCTGTAGCGGCCGGCAATACCTGTCTGGCGATTGCGATTAATCGTCAGGTGAAAGGGCCGGCCGGTGCCGACTCCGAGCCGCTGGCTCGCTCCGCTCGAGCGCGATGAGCTGCAGATTGTCCTGTTGAAGCTTCAGGGCCTGTTTTCCTTCAGCTCCGGGCGTGCCTTTTCGCGTAGGGTGGTCCATCTGGAAGCGCGTCCGATTAAGCTGGCGGAATCTTTCAAGTTACTGGAGACCGCTATGCACCTGGCGCCAGCCATCCCGATCATTCGTATCTTCTCTGAAGAGAAAGCCAAGGAGTTTTACGTGGACTTTCTCGGCTTCACCATCGACTGGGAACACCGCTTCGAGGCCAATTTTCCGCTCTATGCACAGGTAAGCCGGTCCGACCTGGTTTTGCACTTGAGCGAGCATCATGGCGACGCGACGCCGGGTTCGACGATTTTCGTGCCGGTACAGGGCATCGACGCGTTGCATGCCGAGCTTCAACGCAAAGACTACAAGTACGGAAAACCGGGAATTGAAGTGGAGCCGTGGGGAAAAGTGCTGGAGACGATCGATCCGTTCGGTAACCGGATTCGTTTCTCCGAATCGCCCAAAGAGGAGACGCGCGAGGCGTGAGGAGGGAGGGGGTGGGGTTCGATGCGGTGGGCGCGGCCGCCATGTAAACGGAACTGGGCGCCGGCATGCATTGCGGCATGCGCGGCGCCCAGTTCGGCTGCCGTCTTGTGGACGGCAACCTTCAACGGCGACCGATTAGTGGCCGAAGAAAACCGATTGCGGGCCCGAAACCGGCTCACGCGCACCTGATTGCGACGACACGTTTTGCACGCCGCCGTATGCATTGGATTCAGCGTTAGCACGTTCAGCCGCGACGGTTTGCGAGTTCTGGCCTTGTTGCGAAGCCGGTGCGCCGACCGACGGACGATAGAACGGTGCCGGGCCGTAGCCGCTAGCGAATGCGGGAGCAGCGATCGAGGCAGAAGCAGCAACCAGCAGGGCGGCGATAAGTTTGGTCTTCATGGTGTGACTCCGATAACGTTTCGATTTCATTTCAGGAAGGCGTCGCAGGGGCCGGTGAGGTGTATCTGCAACGTCGATGGAGGCAGTGTATACCCCTACTATTGAAAATTTGTATCGATAATCTGAAATTACTATTCTCGTCACTGAAATAATCGCTCAGACGCATATGCGACGGGCGTCTGCGGTGGTCCGACCCCGTCGCCCAAGCGGTTTTGGCGCTCAAAGACCCGGTTGTCGGGGCGGTTATCGGTGGTGTTTCCGGGAATTCATGGCTTGTCGTGAGCGTTTCGGGGGCGTCGGGCCACTTGCGGTAAAATTGCGGTTTGATTCAAGCCGTCTGGCCGCCCCATGTCTTCAGCTCAAACTCCCAGTCCACGTCGCGTTTCTGTCGCGCCCATGATGGACTGGACCGATCGCCACTGCCGCTCGCTGCATCGGGTGATATCGCGCCATACGTGGCTCTACACCGAAATGGTCACCACCGGTGCGTTGCTGCACGGCGATGTGCCGCGCCATCTGGCGTTTGCGCCCGAGGAAGCGCCGGTCGCTTTGCAACTCGGTGGCAGTGAGCCCGACGATCTCGCGCGTTCGGCCAAGCTTGGCGAGCAATGGGGCTATGACGAGATCAACCTGAATTGCGGCTGTCCGTCCGAGCGCGTGCAGCGCGGTGCGTTTGGCGCTTGCTTGATGAACGAGCCGCAACTCGTCGCTGACTGCGTGAAGGCGATGCGCGATGCCGTGTCAGTACCGGTGACGGTCAAGCATCGGATCGGCGTCGACGCGGTGGAGGAATATGGCTTTGTGCGCGACTTTGTCGGCACGATCGCAGACGCTGGCTGCAACGTGTTCGTTGTGCATGCGCGCAACGCAATTCTTAAAGGCTTGAGCCCGAAAGAGAACCGCGAGATTCCGCCGCTCAAATACGATTTCGCTTATCAGTTGAAGCGCGATTTTCCGCATCTGGAGATCATCATCAATGGCGGCATCAAGACGCTTGATGAGGTGGAGATGCATCTTCAGCATATCGATGGCGTGATGCTTGGGCGTGAGGCTTATCACAACCCTTATGTGTTGGCCGATGTCGATGCACGCTTCTATGGCTCAACGGATACACCGCTCACGCGCGAGCAGGTCGAGTCGAAGCTGATCGAATATTGCGCGGCTGAAATGGCGCGCGGCACGTACCTTGGTTCGATCACGCGGCATGCGCTCGGTCTGTACCGCGGTGAGGCTGGCGCACGTGGATGGCGTCGCGTGTTGTCCGATAGCAAACGTCTGGCGGCGCGTGATCTGACCATCTTCGACGAAGCAAGACAGCATCTGCGTGTGCCCGTCGGAATTTTTGAATAGAGGACTAGGCAAACGGGATTCTTGTTCGTATAATCTCGTTTCTTCATCGGCGAGCCAAGTTTCTCGGCAACGAGTTGCTCCGCAAGTCAAGCAGATGTCAGTGGTGGCTGTAGCTCAGTTGGTAGAGTCCAGGATTGTGATTCCTGTTGTCGTGGGTTCGAGCCCCATCAGCCACCCCAAAGAATTCGAGCAGTAAAAAATTGCGAAACGGCGTTGTGAGAAATCACAACGCCGTTTTTGTTTTGGTCTTTGCAAAAGGTTTTGGCCTTTGCAAAAACTCGCTCAGTGCGGAGTCATTTCGTCATTCGATGCCCGGTTCGATTGACGTCAATGGCCATGTCCTCCATGGCCGCCGCCGCTGCTCCACGAATCGCCGCCGTGGCCGCCGCCATGTCCACCGCCGTGCCAGCCGCCTCCGTGCCACCCTCCGCCGTGCCAGCGCCCGCCACCCCCGTGGTAGTAACAGCAACCGCCGCCGCCCCAACCACCCCAGACGTCGACCGTCCCGTAAGCCGGCCCATAGGCGTAACCGTAGTAGCCAGGGTAATAGGGCTGCGCATAGGCATAGTCGTATCCCGGAGCGACCACGCATCCGGTGAGACTTGCCGCCACCGCCAGTATCGCGACTGATGCATTGAGCCTGCTCACGATTTTCTCCTTCGTACAAGAGTGAGAAAAACGGCGTGCCCGGGAGTTCAGCCGCATTTGTGTCCGCAAATTACGGCCCGGATGCGCCACCGGGCTTTCATGACGCTCGCGCGGCGATCCGGCGCCATAGCGGTCGCGCGTTGCGTCAACCTTCCGAATCACAACGGATTCATCATGCTGTAATAGTTCGTTAAATTTTTGAAACGTAACTGTAGGGCGCGCCTGATATTTTCCCTTCAGACAATTTCCCTTTGAATCCAGCCCAAGCTTGCTGACGCTGGACGAAGAAGAACGCATTCCACATTGCCCGGGCCGCTCGATGCGAAGCCTGCAAAAACCTGGCCGTCAATGAAGCACGATCCACAGCCGGCAACCGCATCAGAATGGTGCGCCGAAGGCGACGCCTGTGCCGCTCGCGGCGAACTTCAGGCGGCACTCCCATGTTTCGACGCAGCCCGCTTGCTCGATCCCGCCAACGCCATCCTTCATGAGCGCCTCGCCGCGACGCTCGCCGCACTGAACCGCTTTCCCGAAGCCATTGCCCGCTATCACGAAGCAATCACGGTCGATCCGCGCAATTCCGATTTGCATCACGGCCTCGGCTGGTCGCTCGAGCAGATGCATCGGCTCGAGCCGGCGATAGAGGCTTATCGCGAAGCAGTCCGGGTGAATCCGCAAGCCGACGGCTCATACAACAACATGGGTAACTGTCTGCAGGCACTCGGTCGTTTCGACGAGTCGCATGAAGCCTATCGTCGGGCGATCGAGGCCGCCCCGCAGGTGCCGCTGTATTACCGTAATTTCGTGCAGTCCAAGCGTCTTGCCGCTGACGATCCGGTGTTCGTCGCGCTTGAGCACCTCGCCGACGATACCGCTTCGCTCACACCCGCCAATCAGGCGGAAATTCACTTCGCTTATGGTCAGGCGCTGTCCGATGTGGGCCGTAACGATGCGTCGTTCGATCACTTCCTGAAGGGCAACGCATTGCACCGCGCCGGTGTGCGTTATGACGAAACGGCGTCGCTCGGTCTGTTCGCGCATTTGCCGGAGCTTCTGACTTCCGAGGTGCTGGCGGCTAAACGCGGTCTGGGTGCCCCGTCGGCTGCACCGATCTTTATCGTCGGCATGCCGCGCTCCGGTTCGACCCTGATCGAGCAGATTCTCGCGAGTCATCCGCAGGTTTTCGGCGCCGGTGAGCGCACGGAGTTCGGCGAGGCGCTGGTGAATTGCATCGGCCGCGATTCAGACGACCCGTTACGCGTCGATATCGAAGCATTGCAGGGCGTCGGTCCCGCGCAATTGCGCACGCTCGGCGCCGACTATTTGCGCCGCATGTACACGGCGCTGCCGGAAATGCAAACGGCAGCGCCGGGCTATACGCGCTTTACCGACAAATATCCGTTCAATTTCATCAATGTCGGGCTGATTCATCTGGCGTTACCGAATGCACGCTTCGTTCATAGCAGCCGCTCGCCGTTGCAAAGCTGCCTGTCCATTTTTTCGCGAATTTTTCACGACGTCCCGTTCAGCTACGATCTCGGTGAACTGGGCCGCTACTATCGCGCGTACGACGCGTTGATGGCGCATTGGCAACGCGTATTGCCTGAGGGCACGATGATCGAAATCAAATACGAAGAGCTGGTTGAAGATTTCGAAGGCAATGTCCAGCGCCTGCTCGCGCATTGCGGACTCGACTGGGACGAACGCTGTCTGGCGTTTCATCAGACCACGCGGCAGGTGAACACGGCAAGCGCGGCGCAGGTGCGCCGTCCGCTCTACAAGACATCGCTGCAGCGCTGGCAGCCGCAGCAGGCATTGCTGCAACCCTTGTTCGACGGTCTGGGACCGGAATTGGCGTCCGCTGACCGCTTCAGCGCGCACGAGCGTATGTCTCTGCAAGATGCCGAAGCGGCGGCGAATGCGACGGAGTGGAAGTCATGAGCGCAGCCCGTGGGGCCGTCATATGGATGACGGGTTTGTCCGGTGCAGGTAAATCGACCTTGGCCGACGCGTTGCACCAGCATCTGAAAGAAGCCGGGCATGCCTCCGTCGTGCTCGACGGCGATGTGCTGCGGCGTGGCCTGACCGCCAACCTCGGTTTCACGCCTGAAGACCGCACCGAAAATCTGCGGCGCGTCGCGCACGTCGCGACGCTGTTCATGCAACAGGGCTTCATCGCGATTGCCGCGGTGATTTCGCCCGAGCATCGGCATCGGTGCATGGCGCGCGAGATCGTCGGGGAAGGGTTCATCGAAGTGTTCGTGAACGCGCCGCTGAAGGTGTGCGAAGCACGTGATGTCAAAGGTCTCTACGCGCGTGCGCGCCGCGGTGAGATTCCCAATTTCACCGGTATTTCCGGTCCGTTCGACGTTCCGATCGGACCCGATGTCATGATCGAAACCGATCGGGTGTCGCTCGGGGAGGCGGTAGACCACCTGCTCGCCCATCTGACCGCGCTGGGCTACCTGCCCAGGGAACGCGTGCACGGCAGGCCTCGCCTCGCGAAATAGTCAGCACGAGCTTGCTGCCGCGTTTCGTTGGCGAAAAATTTTCCAGCAGGCGCGGCGCATTTCGCTATACCTTTTCGGCTACTCGCGGACAGAAGGAGTGATGCGTCGATGCCGACATTGTCGATACGAAAAATAAAGCCGAACGTCGAAGCGCTCGTTCTGGCGGCCGATCTGGCCGGCACGGTTGTTTTCGCGATCGAGGGCGCGCTCAGCGCTTGCGTAACGGCTCGATCAGCGACGACAAACCGTTGTGATCGATCTCGTGCATCAAGGCCAGCAGACGGCCGATTTCGCCCGGCGGAAAGCCCTGGCTCGCAAACCAGTTCAGATAGTGACCGGGCAGATCCGCGATCAGCCGGCCTTTGTATTTCCCGTAAGGCATCACGCGCGTGACCAGTAATTCGAGGTGTTCGGGATTCATCGCAGATGGGTTTGGCGGAAAAGTTTATCGAGCGCGGTGGTTGGAGCGACTGCTGAAGCAGCATTTTAGCCGCGCTGCAGGCATTGCGCCGGCATGGTAACGTCGGCGCTTTCCCTTTACACACAACAGGACAGGTTCGATGGAATACCGCAGACTCGGCGACTCGGATGTGAAGGTTAGCCTGATCGGTCTCGGCACCATGACGTGGGGCGAGCAGAACACCGAGCAGGAAGCGCATGCACAGATCGATTACGCGCTCGACCACGGCGTCACTCTGATCGACGCCGCGGAAATGTATCCGGTGCCGCCGCGTCCCGAGACGCAAGGCTCGACCGAGCGCTATATCGGCACATGGATCGCGCAGCACCGCAGCGCTCGCGAGAAGATCGTGCTGGCCACCAAGATCGCCGGCCCGGCGCGTCAACCGCACAATCCGCGTCATATTCGCGGCGAGGGCAATCAGTTCGACCGCAAGAACCTGACCGAAGCACTGAACGATAGCCTGAAGCGCCTGCAAACGGACTACGTCGATCTGTATCAGCTGCACTGGCCGGATCGCAGCACGATGACGTTCGGCCGACCGGCGTATCCGTGGGTCGACGACGCCTACACGGTACCGATCGAAGAAACGCTGTCGGTGCTCGCCGAGTTCGTCAAGGCAGGCAAGATTCGCCATATCGGCGTGTCGAATGAGACGCCGTGGGGCGTCGCGCAATTTCTGCGCGCGGCGGAAAAGCTCGGCTTGCCGCGCATCGTCAGCATTCAGAATCCGTATAGCCTGTTGAACCGCACGTACGAAGTGGGGCTGTCCGAGTACGCGCATCGAGACAACGTCGGCTTGCTTGCGTACTCGCCGCTGGCCTTCGGCTGGCTGTCGGGCAAGTACGAAGGCGGCGCGCGTCCGGCAGGCGCCCGCATCTCGCTGTTCGAGCGCTTTCAACGCTACAGCAAGCCGCAAGCGGTTCAGGCAACCACGCGCTATGTGGAACTGGCGAAGCGTCACGGTTTGTCGCCCGCGCAATTCGCGCTGGCCTTCGTCAATAGCCGGCCGTTCGTGACGAGCAATCTGATTGGCGCGACGTCGCTCGATCAGCTGAAGGAAAACATCGCCAGCGTCGAGCTGAAGCTCTCGCCGGAAGTGCTCGCGGAGATCGACAAGCTGCATGAACTGCAGCCGAATCCGGCGCCTTGATGTGGATGTGGTCGGGGCGGCAAGGCGAGTTGATCCGCGTTGCCCGCCTCAACTTCACACGACCTCGCTCAGCGAATCTTCAGCTTCGAGCGCACCGCATAGAGCGCCAGCAAACTCGTCACCGCGCAGAACATCAGATAGAAGCCGGGTGCGAGCTTATTGCCGCTCGCGTCGATCAGCCAGGTGATCACGAATGGCGCAAAGCCGCCGAACACCGTCACTCCGATGTTGTAGCTGACCGCGAGACCGGTCGCGCGCGTCTGGGTCGGGAAAATCTCCGACATCAGCGCGGGCAGCGCGCCGAAGTACGTCGCTTTCAATACGCCGATCCAGATCAACGCCAGCAGCATCGTGGCGAACGACGGATGCGCATTCATATACACGAAGGTCGGATAGACCGTCAGCAGCATCAACGTCGCGGTGACCGCCATGATGCGGATGCGTCCCAGGCTATCGGACAAGTGGCCGGCGAACGGCGTCAGCACCGTCAGCACGACTCCCGTTGCGAGCGTGGCCGCAAAACCGGTGGACGCGGGCAGGTGCAGTTGCTTGATCGCGTAGGTCGGCATATACAGAATCATGTAGTTGGCCGCGGTCGAAATGACCAGCGAACCGACCGCGAGCAGCATTTGGACCTTCTGCGTGCCGAACAGATCGCGCAGCGGCGTGCGGGTTTTCGGCTCCGTGTTGAACTCGGCGCCTTCGTCCACGAAGCGGCGAATATAGAAGCCGACCGGGCCGATCGCGAGTCCGAACAGAAACGGGATACGCCAGCCCCACGATTCGAGTTGCGCCGTGGTGAGCTGGCTCGTCAGCAAGGCGCCGAACCCGGAGGCGAGCAGCGTCGCGAGACCCTGGCTCGCGAACTGCCAACTGCCCATGAAACCGCGCCGCTCGGGAGCATGTTCGACGAGAAACGCGGTGGAGGCGCCGAACTCGCCGCCCGCCGAGAAGCCCTGAATGAGCCGCGACAGCATGATGCCGGCCGGCGCCCACAATCCAATCGCCGCGTAAGGCGGCATCACCGCGATGGCCAGCGTGCCGATCATCATCAAGCCGATCGACAGCAGCAGCGACACCTTGCGGCCCGCACGATCGGCGAGCGAGCCGAGTACGAGTCCACCGAGCGGCCGGATCAGGTACGAGATGCCGAAGGTGCCCAGCGTGAGCATCAGCGAAATCGCTTCGGTACGCGCCGGGAAGAACAGCTTCGCGATCGTGACCGCAAAAAATCCGTAGACGACGAGGTCGAACCATTCAAGCGCATTGCCGATCGATGCCGCGAGAATGATGCGATGGACCTTCGCGGCGGACGGCCGCGCGGCGCTGGCTTGCAAGGTGGACGTGCTCATCGTGGCGTGCCTTGTGACGGATGCGGGTAATGGTGAACCGCGGGCGTGATGCAAGCGTGCGACGTTGATTGCTCAGGCCGCGGCTTCTGTCGTTGTTGCGTTTGCGCGCGGAGAGTTTTCGCCAAGATCCCAGAAGAGCCCCGCCATGATCTGCAGCCCCTCGCGCACCACCGGTCCGAGCAGATGCTCATTCGGCGCGTGCTGTGAACAGGCCGGGTACGAATGCGGCACCCAGATGGTCGGCAGGCCGAGCGTGTCGGCGAACACTTCGTTGGGCAGCGTGCCGCCGAGATTCGGCAGTACCGCCGTCTTCTTGCCGGTGGTCTGTTCGAGCGAGGCGATGGCCCACGTGACCCACGGATCGTCGGGATTCAGACGTGTAGCCGGTGCACCGCGCTCGACGTTGATTTCGACCAGTGAAAAGCCATGGGCATCCAGATGCGTGCGCAGATGCTGCTCCAGCTTTTGCCAGTCGGTGCCGACGACGAAGCGCAACTGGCAATGCGCGAATGCCGACGACGGAATGGCATTGACCGGGTTCTCGGGATTGCCCGCCTTGAAGGCCAGCACTTCGAAGCTGTTCCAGCCGAACACGCGTTCCGGCGGCGTGAGGCCGGGCTCACCCCAATTATCGTCGACGGCCGGGTCGCCCGGGCCGCCGCCGACCGTGATATCGGCCAGTGCACGACGTACCGCCTCGGGAATCGGCGGCGGACGCAAGCCGTCGACCGCGATCACGCCGCGCGCATCGACCAGGCTTGCGAGTGCGTTCGCCAGCACTGTGGCCGGGTTGCGTAACAGACCGCCCCAGTTGCCCGAGTGGTGCGCGCCGTCGCGCAGGTTCAGCGAGAGCTTGAAGTTCACCGAGCCGCGCGAGCCGAGAAACACAGTAGGGCGGCGCGCGGCGAGGCGCGGACCATCGGAGGCGATCAATACGTCCGCGGCCAGTTCCTGTTTGTGCTTGTGGCAGATCGCGTCGAGTCCCGGCGAGCCAGTTTCCTCGCCCATCTCGATCAGCAGTTTCGCGTTGAAGCCGAGCTTGCCGCCGCGCGTGGCCAGCACGCTCGCGAGCGCGGCGAGATTGATGGTGTGCTGACCTTTGTTGTCGGCGGTGCCACGGCCATACCAGCGTTCGCCTTCGATGGTCACGGCCCACGGCGTTAGCGGCGCGCGCCACTGGCTGTCATAGCCGCGTACTACGTCGCCGTGACCGTAGATCAGTACGGTCGGCAGACTGTCGTCTTCGTGGCGATGGGCGAGCAGGAACGGCCCGAACCCTTCCGCCGGGTTATCGATAATGCGCGTGCTGAAGCCGAGCCCTTCGACTTCGGGCGAGATTTCGTCGGTCAGGTACGACAGCAGTGTGGCGGCGCGGTCGCTTTCCTGACTCTCGGTGCGAAATCCGACGCGGCGGTTGAGGTTCTCAAGAAAGGCGCCCGATTCGAAATGATGCGTGGCGTGTTCGATGGCCTGGTTGCGGCTCATGCTTGTCTCCAATACGGGATGCGGGGGATGACGGCGACGCTGCGCCACATGTGGCACGTCTGATTCGCGGCCATCAGCTTCGAAATGATTCTAGGAGGCCGTTATTTTTGTCACAATGATCGTCTTTCGAAGCTTGCGTTGCCAAAAAGGCAAAGCTCGACACCCCTGCACGCGGCTGCAGCCGCTCGCAAAAGGCATCGCTCATGGCACTTTCACTACACGGAATCGCATTGCGCTATTTTGTTGAAGTGGCGCGTACCGGCTCGATCAGCGACGCGTCCGCACGGCTGCATGTGGCCGTTTCGGCGATCAGCCGGCAGATCGCGCGGCTCGAAAGCGATCTCGGCGCGGCGCTGTTCGAGCGGCGCCCGCGCGGTATGTCGCTCTCCGAAGCGGGCGAGCGCCTGCTTGCCTATGCACAGCGCAGCCTGCTCGAGGCGGAGCACGTGATGAAGGAGATCGGCGGCCTCGAGGCGCTGCACGGCAGCATGATCAAGGTCGCCAGTTCGGAGGGGTTCGCCGCGGACTTCCTGCCCAGCGCGATGGCGGCGTTCCGCGGCCACTATCCGGGAATCCACTTCACGCTACACGTCATGTCGCCGGGCGAGGCGACTCGCCGGGTGCGCGATGGCGACGCCGATCTCGCGCTGACCTTCAGCCTCGCGCCGGAAAAGGGCGTTAAGGTCGAACACGCCGAGCGCGCACCGGTACTGGCGCTGCTGCGCGTCGATCATCCATTGGCCGCACGCGCGAAGGTCTCGCTCGCCGACTTGCGGCGCTATCCGTTGGTGCTGCCGGAGCCTGGCACGACGATTCGCCAGCTGATCGACATTACCTGTGCGCTCGAAGGCGTGCTGCTCGAACCCGATCTCATCTGCAACAATAGCGGCGCGATGTACCGTTACGCGCAGAAGTCCGGAGCGATCATGTTCACGGGGTTGCTGTCGGTGCGTGACCGTTATGCCGGCGACGGCTTCGTCGTGCTACCGCTGACGCATCCGCAAATGCGCCAGCGCAGCATCCAGGTGCAGACGATGGCTGGACGGGAGTTGCCGCCGTCGGTGAAGGCGTTCCGTGATCATCTGATCGCAGAGATCGGCGGCGCGAAGCCCACGGATGCTGCGGCGCCGAAGCGAACCCGAAAACGAGGCGGGACGCATTGAAAGGCAAATCTCCCTGCCGGGCGGCAAATCGCGACCTAAACTGTGGGAACGGGGCGGGCTGGTCAGCCTCTGCTGTACGGCTCGCAATGCCGCGGCCGATACCAGTGGTAGGATTCAGCCCGAAAAATGGAGAGCGGTGCGCGATGAAAAGGGCGTGCCGTCCACAACAGAGCGATAGGACTCAGGACATCGAATGGCGCAACAAAAAACAAACCCAAAACTTGAGCAGGCGCTGACGCGTGGGGATCTTGCAATTCGCCAGGCCAACTCGGCACGGGCGACTGCATTGCTGCGGGCGTTGGGCAAGATGATCGTCGAGGCGTCGGCGACGATTGGTGTGGAGGCTTTCACGCTGATTGCGGACGGCGACAAGATTTACGATCCTACCGACGGGCTGTGGCCGCAGGAATTGCAGGTTTCGCTCGACGGCCCTGTCGAGGACTCGGATCCGGACGAGGTTCGATCTGTCCGCTTGATTGCCGATGATCCCAGCACGGTGTTCAGGGTTGAATGGCAGCGGGCCGATGGGAAGATCGGGCGTCAGGATGGGGGGCCGTTTGCAACGGTGGCCTTTATTTCTGACGTGGATATTCCCTGGACGGATGATGAGGATTGAATGAGGGTTTTTTGCCTGCGCGGCGCTTGGGTTGTGGGTTTGCCTGCGGCGGTGGGCTTTTCTTGATTTTGTTTGCCTGCTCGGCGCGTTTTTCTGTGCGCTTTTGGGGGTGACGTTTCCTTGATCTGGGGTCTTTGGTCTTTGGTCTTTCCTTGAATTGTTATTGGTTTATTAGCGTCGCCCCTGTGCGAGGCGGGCACTTACTTTCTTTGCCGCCGCAAAGAAAGATAAGCAAAGA
>NZ_JAQQCH010000046.1:0-21775 GCF_046030555.1 Paraburkholderia sediminicola
ATCCCCTGGCTTGGAAGGGATAGTGGAGCATCTGGAATCCGTGCCCCCGCACATTCGGCGTCAGTGACAAAGTGCTCATCAGCTCCCACTCCGCACTGCGTGCGTCGCGGACGGGTCTGCTACGGATTCCAGAGGCTTCGTTTGCGCGTGGTGGGCGCCGTTGGCTTCGCCTCGGCAACGGCGGCGCTGCGTGGAAAGCCCGAGGCTTCGTTTAAGCGCGGCGGGAGCCGTCGGCTTCGTCTTGGCGAAATGCCGAATGAAACGTGAGTACAAAAACGCAGCAATCGTTTCTGAGAATTGCGCTTCGGCGCGCGCAGCGCCGCCGGAAGAATGACGCCCTTGTCACTTACGCGGAGTGTGCGGGAACACAGATTCCAGATGTACCACTACCGCAACTGTGCGGGGGACCCACTTAAGAATTAGCGGTGTGAGCCGCTTTCTTTTGCCTACTTTTCTTTGCGGCATGCAAAGAAAAGTAGGTGCCTGCCCCGCACAGGGGCGACGCTAATAGACCAATAACAATTCAAGGAAAGGCCAACACCACAAAAACACAGACAAACAAGCGCCGAACCAGGCAAAAAACCTCAAACCTTCAAAACATCCCCAAACCCGCCCACCCGGGCCCCCAACCCCCGAATCGCATCAGCGACCCGAGGCGACAAGAGCGCCTCCAACTCCTCTGCATGCCGATAATCCCGCATCCCATGACTCAAAACCCGATCGCCGGCAAAGGCGGGATGGCAATAAATCTCCCCCACCCCGTTGGGCAAATCGGCAAGCGCGGCAAGCCATGCAGCCTCATCCATCCGTCCACTATTAGCAATCCCAACTACATAATCGTTGTGCACGATCCCTGCCCGATCCAGCCTCGCCCGAACCCGTGAGATCCACGGCCGCAACCACAGCGGCGCGCTAGCCTCGAACGGCAAACGCATCGCCCGCATCCCATACTCGCGCCCGATCTCCAGAATCAAAGCCAGCACCGTCGGATGCAAATGAAAATGTTTGTGCGTGTTGACGTGATCGAGCGTCAACCCCGTCCTCGCAAAAGCCTCGAACTGCGCGCGAATCTCGCGCGCCAGCTGTTTGCGAACATGCGGCAAAAAGAAAAACCGTACCCCGTCCCGCACCATGTTGTCGCCAAAGCGGCCGTGCTCGTCAAGCAATGCGGCAATCCCCGCACGCGGCGTAACCGCGTCGCCGTCGGCCAGCACGAGATGCAGGCCGACCCGCAACGCCGGGAGCGCGCGCGCACGCGCCACCGCATCATCCGCGGCAGGCGCACCGATCATCAGGCTCGTAGCCGTCAGCACGCCGTGCCGGTGCGCCTGCTCGACCGCCAGATTCACCCGTGTGTGCAGGCCGAAATCGTCAGCGGTGACGATCAGCCCGCATGGCTTAGCCGCCATCCGAAGTCTCCATGACATCCATCACGCCCAACGTCGTCTCCTGCATAGTCGACGCGGCGGCTTCGACCGGCACGCGTGCGCCACGCCACACCACATGCGAACCGAATGCGCCGGCGAGCCATTGGCATGCCAGCAAGGTATCGCGCAACGGCACGAGCGGCAAGTCGCGCCAGAAAGTACGTTCATGACGCGCGGAACGTAGATGCAGCAGCATGCGCGCGGCAAAACCGGCCGCCGTGCTGGCGCCAACCGCCAGCACCGCCCACAGATGCACGCCGTCGAACGCACCGTCGGCGAGGCGGCTGGTGAGCCATGCGCCAACACAGAGCCACGGCGTCGGGAACGTGATGAACAAAAATGCAAAGCCAAGCGGGTTCACCGAGCGGATTGTGCGTAGCCAGCGCGTCTCACGCTGCCACAAGGCAGAGAAAGTCGGCTCGATGACATCGGTGGCGACCATCACGCGCGAAAGCACCGTGCGAAGCCCGAGCGCGCGCACGTGTTCAGCGAGCCAGTAATCGTCCGCAAGACAGTTTTTCAGGGCGTCGAAACCGCCTATGCGCGTAAGCGTCGCGCGGCGCAAAGCGAGCGTCGCGCCGAAACCGAAGCGGCGCGACCCCGCCGCATGCGCGACGCGTACAGAGGGGGCGAACCACTCGTTGATGAATAGCGCACCGACCCGCGGCCAGAAGCCGCCAACGCCTTGCGCCACGTAGAGACAGGTCACCACGCCCACGCGCGGGTCGGCGAGCGGTGCCGCCACGGTATCGAGATAATCGGCTTCAACTGCAATATCGCTATCCGCAATCACGATCACGTCATAACGCGCCCGCTCCGCCATGTTGATCAGATTGCTGACCTTGAGATTGCTGCCGTGCACACGTGTATCGACCGCGAGCTCAATGTCGCGCATCGGATAGGCGGCCTGCAACCGGCGCACGACGGCAATAGCGGGATCGTCCGGCGAAGACACGCCGAGCACGAGCTGGAAATGCCCGTGGCGCTGGTCGCAGAAGGTTCTGAGATTCTCGTAGAGACGCGGCTCGGCGCCGCACAGCGGCTTGAGCACGCTGACACCGACTTTCGCAAAAGGAGGCAGAGGATGTGAAGCCCAGGCGGCAATACGCGCGTGCCGCCCGCTGCGCGCCGCGAAGAACGGCATGGCCACCGCGGCCACCATCGCATAGAGCGAAGCCGAGACGCAGCCGAACAACAAAAGCCATTGGCATGCCGTCAATGCGTGCGCCGCCATCGCCTGCGTCCGTTAGTGCCCGGCCAGCATGAACGCTCTGCCCGTGCAGCGCAGATGAAGAATGACAAACCAGCGCCGCGGACAATCCGCTTCAATCAGAATGGGCCGTCCGGCAGGCGTTGCGGGGCGGCCCTGAACGGCAAGGTCAAAAGCGGCATGCGCGAACTGGCGCATCCCGATGACCCCGCACACGATCAGTGCGAGCGCAAGGAACTGAAACCTGGTGGAACTGAAAACCTGCTGGGAAACCGGCAACACCAGCAGTGCCAGCAATACGAGCACTTCAGCACCCATTGCCGTGAGCGTGGCCGCCATCAGATGGGCTCGCAGCATGTCGACAGTGACTGGCTTCATGGCATGGTCTCGTGACCTGAAGGAACGCACGGTGACGTGCAGCGGCGCGATTCGCCAGCAGAGCGTGCCGGCAAAAGCGCCGGCCGTACATTCCATCGATGTGCTTACGATTAAGTTGCGATGATCTGACAACACGACGTAGTTTCGCGTGCTCGTCTCGGCCACGCGACAGCGATCTGTTGACGGTCGATAGTAGCGATCCAAGCTGAAGGGAACCTTAAGGAAGAAAGAGGTATAAAGCGTGTCATGAACATGACCGTTACACTTCGGGCGTACAGCCCGGTGTTTGCTTAAAATGTGTCACCGTCATGCAATAAACATAGAACGGAATTTCTCCCTCATGCGCGTACTCCTCGTAGAAGACGACGACCTGATCGGCTACGGCATCGAAGCAGGACTGCGTCAAGCCGGCTTCACAGTCGATTGGGCACGCGACGGCCACAAGGCCAGTCTCGCCCTCGACACCACCGCCTATGCACTGGTACTGCTCGATCTCGGCTTACCCAGGGTATCGGGTATGGAACTGCTGAAACGGCTGCGCGACGCCGGCAAGGACGTGCCGGTTCTGGTGCTGACCGCGAGAGGCACGGTGGTGGATCGCGTCGACGGTCTGGAAGCCGGCGCCGACGACTACCTCGGCAAGCCCTTCGACCTGACCGAGCTGATTGCCCGTTGCCGGGCCTTGCTGCGTCGCGCGCAAGGGCGCAGCGTCGAAGTGATCCGCTATCAGGATCTGACGGTCAATCCCGCCGCGCAAACCGTCGAAGTCGGCAATGCGCGCGTGCCCCTCACCTCGCGTGAATGGGCGATCCTGATGCAGCTGCTGACCAATCAGGGCATTCCCCAGTCGCGCTCGCAGCTCGAAGAGAGTTTGTACGGATGGCAGGAGGAAATCGAAAGTAATGCGATCGAGGTGCACGTGTCCAATCTGCGCAAAAAACTCGGCGCCAAGCTGATCAGAACAGTCCGTAATATTGGCTACGTGATAGAGAAAACATAATGTCGGCATCCATACGCCGCCGCCTGATGCTGCTGGTCCTGACCAGCATCGTGCTGATCTGGGGTATCGCGCTGATATCGAGCTATCGTCAGGCCAAGCGCGAAGTCGGCGAGTGGGAAGAGGCGCGCCTCGCGGAGATTGCACAAATTCTCGCGCTGCTCGACGAACGCAATCTGATCACACTGGCCAATGCGCGCATCGATTTGCGTGAAGAAGAAGAAGGCGGCGAAGCCGGTGCGAACGACAGCGACGACGACGACTCCTTGCCGCGCGACGCACTATTCCAGGTGCGCAGTGCAAACGGTAACGTGCTGGCGGGCAGCCCGCAATTGCGCGCGCTAAAAGCGTGGGATCTACCCGTACAATCCGCAGGCGGCGCGCAAAACATGACGCTGGGCGGTCAGGAATGGCACACGTTCACGTTGCGCGACACCGCGCTCGGCAACACGGTGCGCGTGTTCGAACCGGCCAATACGCGCAGCGACCTGGTGAGCGGCGTCGCGAGCCGGATCGCCCGCCCGACGCTCATTGCGCTGCCGGTGCTGGCGTTGCTGGTGTGGTTCAGCATCGGCTGGAGTCTGGCGCCGCTCAAGGTCCTCTCCGGCGCCATTCGCGCGCGGGACATCAACCGGCTGGAACCGGTCGACATCGGCCGGGCGCCGACGGAGGTGCGGCCGCTCGTCGACGCGATCAATCTGGTGCTGTCGCGCTTGCGCCATTCTATCGAGCGCGAACGTGCGTTTACCGCCGACGCCGCCCATGAACTGAAGACGCCGCTTGCCGCCATCAAGGTGCAGGCACAGGTCGCGCTGGCCGAACCGGATACGGCATTGCAGCGACTGGCGATGGAACGGGTGGTGCAAGGCGTCGATCGTAGCGCGCGGCTTGCGGAGCAGTTGCTGCTGCTCGCGCGTCTGGACGTGCACGAAAAACTCTCCACCGCGCCACTCAGGCCGGCAGCGGTGGCGAAAGATGCACTGCTTGCCAACGAACGCAATGCGCAGCAGAAGAATATCCGCGTGACGCTCACCGGCGACATGCGCGCCGAGATCAACGCGGAGCCCGTACTAATCGGCATCCTGCTCGACAACCTGCTCGATAACGCGATCAAGTACGGCAGCGATGGCGGCAACGTCGAAGTGGCCGTGCAATACGAAATCGGCCGGGTGCGGCTCACCGTGCGCGATGATGGCCCCGGCGTCGCGCCCAGCGATCTCGCGCGCCTCACAAACCGGTTTTTCCGCGCGACCGGCAATCACGCCACCGGCAGCGGGCTGGGCCTCTCGATCGTCGCGCGGATCGCCGAGCATTTCGGTGCGGACCTGCATCTCGGAACGGGTATCGGCGAGCATGGCCTGGCGGTCGAAGTGTCGTTTCCTGCTTATGCGGGAGAGGAATGAGGGTGTTTGCTGGGGGTGCCGACAACGCCACTACAGAGGCACCGTCAAGTCATTCTGATAAGAGAAGTATTTCGCGCATACCGCACTAGCGCTGACTAGCTTCGCCCACCCCCGTCCGCCCTGCCCGTTCCGCCCGTTCCACGCGTTTGGGCTCGCGATTCGACGACTCGGCGAACTGCCACGCAATCAGTCCGGGCACAAAGATCAGCAGATCACGAATGCGCCGGGCGCCGGCGAGCGCGAGGCAGATGGAAGGATCGAGACCAAACGCACCGCCGATCAGAATAAAACCGCCCTCCTGCACACCCAGACCGCCCGGCACGAAAAAAGCCGCACTACTGATCGCCTGAATCAGCGATTCGATCACCACCGCTTCGACCAGCGTGACGTGTACGCCGAGAAAGTACAGCGCGAGCCAAATCTCCAACGACGTCAGGACGCACTGCAGCGGTTGCCAGAAGAACAGATAGCGCAGCACCACACCACGCCGGCGCCAGATCAGCTTGATGGCCTGATCGATCTGAGCCGATTGTCCGACGAGCGCGGCAAGCTTGCCGCTCGTCATACGATTCAGCGCACGCGTGGTGCGCTCGAACGGATTGGCATGCTGAACGAGTGCGAACAGCACCAGCAGCGGCGTCAGCACCACCACGCCCCACGCCAGTTGCCCGGCGAGCCGCAGCGTGTCGGAATGCGCATGCGCGAACAGAAAACCGATGCCGACCATCGTGAACAGCAACTGGCTGATCACTGTGAGCTGCATATCGACGATGATGCTGCCGACCGCCGTAGACGGCCGCACGCCCCAGCGCTTGAGCATCCGGAACGACACCACCTCGCCGCCGATACGCGCCACCGGCAACATGCTATTGACGGACTCGCGCACCCAGACCAGGTGCAGCATATTGCCGATGCCCGGCCGGTTCGCGCCGCGAATCAGCGAGCGCCAGTCGCACGCATTGGCGATCATGGGCAGCACATGCGCGATCGCCGCCAGCAGGAGGCCGGCACCCGCGGCGCGCAGTGCGCCGAGCACAGCACCGGGATTGTCCTGCCAGACCAGCCACAGCGACACGAGCAGGCCGGCAAGCGCGGCGACACGGCCGAGATGCTTCATCACGCAGCCGCCCGTTGTGCGTGCTTCACGTTCGCTGCATTGCCCTCACTATGCTTTTGCAAGTACTCACGCATCATTGCTTACCCAACTTGCTGTTCATCCGCCATTCCGTCCTGCGCTGCCGACAACAGACCGTCGCCATCCACCTTGAAACTGAAACCGCGCCAGATCACGCGCGAAGACCAGAAGCTCGCCACGAAAATCGAAAACGACACAATATCCCATAACGGCAACAACCACAGGTCGCGATGCGCCTGCTGCAACGCGCGATCGGACTGCAGTTTCAGCACGAGGCGCCCGCAGACGGCAACCAGCGCGATCGGCCACGACCACAGCGCGCCGCCCGAGAAAGCGATGGCGAGCAGTGCGAAAGCGAGCGGATGAATCAGCGCCGAGCCGAGATGGCCAAGCGGATCGATGCTGCGAATCGTGCGGCTCCAGCGCAGTTCATGGGCGATCAGTTGCGTCGCACTCGATTCCACGCAGGCATGCGAGATCGTGAACGGCGGAATCACCACTTTCTCGCCGATCATCCGCACGGCTTCGCCGATTGCATGATCCTCGGCCAGATGCTTCACGAACGGTGTGAACCCGCCGATTTTCTCGAGGGTATCGCGTCGCATCGCGATGGATTGTCCAAAACAGGGACGCGCGAGACCGAGCGCAAGCCCCGTCACCACGCCAGGCAGGAATTGGTAGTTGGTGGCCTTGGCCGACATGCGCGGCCAGAAACCGGGGTCGGGCGCACCGCGATACGCACAGGTGACGAGACCGACGCCAGGCTCCTGCAATTCGCCGACCACATTGCGCAGATAATCCGGCCCGACGCTCACGTCGCTGTCGGCAAACACCAGTACATCGTGCCGGGCCTCCGGCAGCATATTGAGGATATTGCTGATCTTGCGGTTCGGACCGTACAGACGCGCATCGGCGACCACGGTGATGTCCGCTTCCGGATGCAGCCGCCGCAGATCCTCGACGGTTTGCAAGGCGGGGTCGGCCGAATCGTGCACGCCGAACAGAAATTGCACGGGGCCCGAATAGTCCTGCTGACAGAAGCTCGACAGATTGGCGAGGAGCGCCCACTCGTTGCCGTGCAACGGTTTGATGATCGTGACCGGCGGAAAACTGGTCGGCTGGGATACCGCTTTCGCGAAGAACCGGCCGATCAGTACGCCGGCCAGCACCGTGTAGGCGATGCCGAAAACCGCACCCGCCGCACACGCATAGGCCAGCGTGACGGCGAGCAGATGCACGGCGCTCACGCTTCGTGAGCGCGCAGGAAGCGGAAGAATTCGACGCCTTCGCGCAGGCGCCGTTTCATCATGTCCCAGCTCGTCAGCATCTCGCGCAAAATTTCCCAGATCTTCGACGGCCGGAAATAGAAGCGCTTATAGAAGTTTTCGAGCTGATGGTAGATCTCGTCGCGCGACAGATGCGGATAGCCGATCGCCGCGAGCTGCACCCCTGACTTGCTGACGAGATTGATGACCTTGTTCTCTTCCAGCCAACCGTTCTCGACCGCCTGGTTATAGAGCGTCGTGCCCGGATAGGGCGCTGCGAGCGACACCTGGATCGTATGCGGATTGATTTCCTTCGCATATTCGATGGTCTTCTGGATCGTGTCCTGCGTCTCGCCCGGCAGGCCAAGAATGAAGGTACCGTGAATCTTGATGCCGAGCTTGCGGCAATCTTCGCTGAATCGGCGTGCGATGTCGGTACGCAAACCCTTCTTGATGTTCAGCAGAATCTGGTCGTCGCCGGATTCGTAGCCGACCAGCAGCAGGCGCAGGCCGTTTTCTTTCATGATCTTCAGCGTCGCGTACGGCACGTTCGCCTTCGCGTTGCAGGACCACGTCACACCCAGTTTGCCGAGGCCGCGGGCGATTTCCTCGACGCGCGGCTTGAAGTCGGTGAAGGTGTCGTCGTCGAACATGATCTCCTTGACTTCAGGCATGTTGTCGCGAATCCACTTCACTTCTTCTAGCACGTTCTCGGTCGAACGCGTGCGGTAGCGATGGCCGCCCACCGTTTGCGGCCACAGGCAGAACGTGCATTTCGAGCGGCAACCGCGGCCCGTGTAGATCGACACGTACGGGTGCTTCAGATAGCCGATGAAATAGTTGTCGATCTTCAGATCGCGCTTGTAAACCGGCGCGACGAACGGCAGCTCGTCCATGTTCTCGAGGATCGGGCGCGCTTCGTTGTGCTCGATCGAGCCGTCGCTGGCGCGATAGCTCAGACCTTTGATCCCGGAGAACGGTTTGCCCTCGGCAACTTCCTGGCAGGTGAAATCGAATTCTTCACGGCAAACGAAATCGATCGCTTCGCTCGCGGTCAGCGAGTTGTGCGGATCGACCGCGACTTTGGCGCCGACCATGCCGATCAGCACTGAAGGCTTGCGCTTCTTCAGGTCTTCGGCAAACAGCGCGTCAGTGGGAAAGGACGGTGTACTGGTGTGGATAATCACCAGGTCATATTGCTGCGCTATATCGAGCGATGCTTCGACGGACAGGCCGTCGGCGGGGGCGTCGAGTACACGGCTATCGGGGACGAGTGCCGCGGGCTGCGCGAGCCACGTCGGATACCAGAAAGAGCGCACTTCGCGCTTGGCCTGATAGCGCGAACCCGCGCCACCATCGAAGCCGTCGTACGACGGCGCCTGTAAGAACAGGGTTTTCATGGATGCTCCAGCAAGCCTTTGATCGGCGCTTTCAGTTTTCTGTCGGAAAACTATCGGAACTATTGCCCGTGGGGATACGGACGTTCGCGCAAATACTACGGAGCAAAGCTGAAGGAAACCTTAAGAAAAAAACCACCCGGCGCGGATTGTTCTACGTGCTTAATGCCGGGTTCCGGTCCGCACACCTTGCATGTGCGGACCGGCTACTACCTTCACACCGGCTTGATATCCGCCGCCTGCTTGCCCTTTGGTCCCTGCTTGATTTCGAAGCTGACCTTCTGGTTTTCCTGCAGCGATTTGAAACCTTCGCTGCGAATTTCCGAGAAATGGGCAAACAGATCCTCGCCACCGTCGTCCGGTGTGATAAAGCCAAAACCCTTCGCGTCATTGAACCACTTCACTGTACCGGTTGGCATGTCGATTCCTCGCTTGCACCTTGGTTGATTGGGTTGCATTCGCCGTCTTTTGCCCGCTGCTTTCGACCTTGACCTCGAGTGCTGTTTTTACTCACTCGCGATACGATCCATGGCTGCCTGCTCATGACAGTTCCTGCTACTGCTGCTTGACTTTACGCCAGTTTGCGCGGCGCCGCTCAGGCAGGTGTTTCTCCGCCGCGGCAACCGGGGTAGCAAAACCCATGCCGCACAGGCTCCACGGGCGCACCGGCCGATGCGATTGCGCGCAATCAGATAAGATAATCGTTATCGGCAGTCCATTCCTCTGGCCGCGTGGGTTCAGCCCAAAGCATCACAACCGCGCGACCTATCGTTTTCCCCACTTACAGGAACCCAGCATGGCTACCTCGAGCTATACCGATACGCGACTTCTGATTAATGGCGAGTGGTGCGACGCCGCCAGCGGCAAAACCATCGACGTCATCAATCCCGCCACCGGCAAGGCCATCGGCAAGGTGGCCCATGCCGGCATTGCCGATCTGGACCGGGCGCTGGCCGCCGCGCAACGCGGCTTCGAGGCCTGGCGCAAGATTCCGGCCAACGAGCGCGCAACGACCATGCGCAAGGCCGCCGCGCTGGTCCGCGAACGTGCGTCGGACATCGCCCGCCTGATGACGCAGGAACAGGGCAAGCCGTTCGCCGAGGCTCGCGTCGAAATGCTGTCCGCAGCGGACATCATCGAATGGTTCGCCGACGAAGGCCGCCGCGTCTATGGCCGGATCGTGCCGCCGCGTAACCTGGCAGTGCAGCAAACGGTGCTCAAGGAGCCGATCGGCCCGGTGGCTGCGTTCACGCCGTGGAATTTCCCGGTCAATCAGGTGGTGCGCAAGCTGAGCGCGGCGCTCGCGTGCGGCTGCTCGTTCCTCGTGAAGGCGCCGGAAGAAACCCCGGCATCGCCGGCGGCGCTGCTGCAGGCGTTCGTCGAGGCAGGCGTGCCGGCCGGTACGGTCGGCCTCGTGTTCGGCGATCCGGCTGAGATTTCGAGCTACCTGATTCCGCACCCGGTGATCCGCAAGGTAACGTTCACCGGTTCGACGCCGGTCGGCAAGCAGTTGGCCGCGCTGGCTGGCGCGCACATGAAGCGCGCAACGATGGAATTGGGCGGTCATGCGCCTGTCATCGTGGCCGAAGATGCCGACGTGGCGCTGGCCATCAAGGCCGCG
This sequence comes from Paraburkholderia sediminicola, assembly GCF_046030555.1. Lineage (GTDB taxonomy): Bacteria > Pseudomonadota > Gammaproteobacteria > Burkholderiales > Burkholderiaceae > Paraburkholderia > Paraburkholderia sediminicola_E. Next base: position 10,834 of record NZ_JAQQCH010000046.1, read on the forward strand.
GGTGCCGCGAAATTCCGCAATGCGGGCCAGGTCTGCATCTCGCCGACGCGCTTTCTGGTGCACAACAGCATCCGCGAAGAGTTCGCCGCAGCGCTCGTCAAGCACGCTGAAAGCCTCAAGCTCGGCGACGGTCTGGCGGAAGGCACAACCATCGGGCCGCTCGCCAATGCGCGCCGTCTCACCGCGATGAGCAAGGTGCTCGACGACGCACGCAAGACCGGCGCGAAGGTCGAGACGGGTGGCGAACGCGTGGGCTCGGAGGGTAACTTCTTCGCGCCGACCGTGCTGACCAACGTGTCGCTCGACTCGGACGTGTTCAACAACGAGCCGTTCGGTCCTATCGCCGCGATCCGTGGTTTCGACACGCTCGAAGAAGCGATCGCCGAGGCGAACCGTCTGCCGTTTGGTCTCGCCGGTTATGCATTCACGAAGTCGTTCCGCAACGTGCATCTGCTGTCGCAACAGTTGGAAGTCGGCATGCTGTGGATCAACCAGCCTGCCGCGCCCTGGCCGGAAATGCCGTTTGGCGGCGTGAAGGATTCGGGCTACGGCTCGGAAGGCGGTCCGGAAGCCATGGAAGGCTATCTGGTCACCAAGGCTGTTTCGGTAATGGCGGTTTAAGACACCGAAGGCGGTGAGGTTTTCAGGGCGAGGTTTCTGGCTTCGTCTGCCTGTTTGAATGCTGTGCCAGGTCCGCGAACGTTCGTTCGCGGACTTTTTCTATTGCAATTTGCCTCTCGGGTCGGCCCTTGAATCGCCCCTTGAGCCCTCCTTGATTCGCTGCTCATTCGCTTCGTTCAGATCGTTCTACGCTTTATGCTGTTCAGTCGTGCAACGAATGCCGCCCCACTATGAACGACACGTCCCCTCGCCTCAAGCAACCCACGCTGGTCGGACAAGCCGTCGAACTCCGGCCGCTTCAGCATGAACACACGCAGGGCTTACTCGACGCCGCCGCGGACGGTCAGTTGTGGAACATGAAGCTCACCGTCGTGCCGGGGCCGGAAACCATCGGCAGCTACATTGCAACCGCGCTCGATGGACGCGCGGCCGGCACCGTGATGCCGTTTGTGATCGTGAGGCGCGATACCGGGGCGATTGTCGGCAGCACGCGGTTCTGGAAGATCGACCGGGTAAATCGAAAGCTGGAAATCGGCCACACGTGGCTGGGCAAGTCGGTGCAGCGCTCGGCGGTGAACAGCGAGGCGAAGTACCTTCTGCTGAGTCATGCGTTCGAAGCGATGCAGTGCGTGCGCGTGCAGTTCACGACGGACGAGCTCAACGAAAAATCACGAGCAGCGATTCTGCGGATCGGCGCGAAACAGGAAGGGATTGTGCGGCACGAGCGGATCATGCCGGATGGGCGTAAGCGCAACTCGGTGCGCTTTAGCATCATCGATGAGGAGTGGGCGGAGGTAAAGGCGATGCTGGAGGGGAAGCTGGGGTGCTGAGCCCCGCCTCACGTTCCTGATTTCACGCCGCGTTCAAGCGTAAACCAGCCGCCCTCGCATCCTCAAACGTGCACGTCCCGCTCACTCAGCGGCGGCTGCGTCGCCCCGGCGATTTCCTCGCGCAACGCGTCGCGTGCATGATGCCGGCGTACCCAAAGCGCGGTCAGAATCGGCACGAGAATCGCCGTCACGAGACACGCCGTCGCGACCATTGCCGTCGCGGCCGGCACAAGCGGCTTGAAGCGCGGAATCATCTCGCCGATGATCGCCGGGTTCGCCACGGCAGCCCCTGCTGTCGACGAAGCCGCCAACCCCGCCGCCCCATTACCGCCCGCAATCCAACGGTCGGCGAGGATCAGCGGAATGCCCGTCACGACGATCACACCGAGGCCCAGCACGATGCCCGGCAAGCCACTCGTGACGATCACGTTCAGGTCGATACCGTTGCCGAGCGCAAAGCCGAAAAACGGAATCAGCGGATGCACGCAGCGGCCAAAGAATTCGCGCAACTCGCTGTCCAGATTACCCAACGCGAAGCCGATCATGAATGGCAACACCGCACCGACGAAAAGCCGCGGTTCGAAGAACGCGACACCGGTCGCGCCGAGGATGATCATGCTGACGAGCGGCCCCGATTCGATCGACATCAGGACGAACGCCCCCGCCTCTTCCTTGCTGCCATATTGCTGCATGACGGCTGCATAGAGACCGCCGTTGGTCATGTCCATCGACGTGGTGATTGCGAGCACCGAGAGCCCGGCGAACAGGCCCGCCTTGACGCCGTCGATCGGAATGAAGTGCGACGCGACGATTGTCGCGATCCACGCCACGATCATTTTGGTCACGAGCAGCGTGCCCGACTTGCGCAGCACCACGCCAGTCGCCCGCAGGTCGATCGTCGCGCCCATGCAGAAAAACCATACCGCCAGAATCGGCACGGTGCCGGTGATCAATCCATTCGTGAATGACCCGAGGTATTTCCCCCCGCCCGGCGCAAACGTGTGAACACAGGCGCCGAGCAGCAACGGCACCAGCATCAGGCCGCCAGGAATGCGGTCGATGGCCTTCTTGAGCTTCATGCCTCCTCCATGGACTTCGCGTCCAGTTGTCGGGTGGATCACCCGGGGTAATGTCCCGTTCTTACGCCGGGCGACTCCCTTTTGGCGCAATATAGCATCGTGTTAGGAACAACGTTCCGATTTTGATAGACTTCCTGCTCATCGTTTACCCGCGTGCCGCTCAGGGGCCTTGTCGCTCTTGACGCGGCATCGCAATATTTCCGGACCGATGTTCCAAATCGAAGATTCTGCGCTAAAGTCGAGAGCAAACCGGCGCGCAATACGGCATGGCGCGGCGCCTAATCTGACCGGAGAAAAGAACAATGGAAGTGAGACAGAGCATGAATAGCGAGTACGCGAAGACGCTGGATACCGCGGCGCTGCGCAAGCAGTTTCTCGTCGAGCAGGTGTTCGAATGCGACGCGCTCCAACTCACCTACAGTCATATCGATCGCATCATCGTGGGCGGCGTGTGGCCGGCCACGCGCGCGGTCGAGGTGCCCAGCTCGCTCGGTAAGGCAATCGGCGTCGGCTATCTGCTGGAACGCCGCGAACTCGGCGCGATCAACATTGGCGGCGACGGCTGGGTCGACGTGGACGGCACGCGCTATCCGGTGCACAACGAAGAAGCGATCTACATCGGCAAAGGCAAACAGGCCATCGCGTTCGGCAGCGACGACGCTGCTCACCCCGCGAAGTTCTACCTGAACTGCGCGCCGGCGCACGAGTCGCATCCCACCCGCACGATCTCGCTTGCGCAAGCGTCACCTGAAACGCTAGGCGATCCCGCTACGAGCAACCGCCGCACCATCTACAAGTTCATCGTCCCCGAAGTGCTGCCCACCTGTCAGCTCTCAATGGGCATGACAAAGCTCGAACCGGGCAACCTCTGGAACACGATGCCGTGCCACACGCATGAGCGCCGCATGGAGGTGTATTTCTACTTCAACGTCGCTGACGACGCGGCCGTCTTTCACATGATGGGCGAACCGGACGAAACGCGGCACATCCTCGTGCACAACGAGCAGGCCGTGATCTCGCCAAGCTGGTCAATTCACTCGGGCGTCGGCACGCGCGCGTACACGTTCATCTGGGGCATGGTTGGCGAGAACCAGGTGTTCAGCGATATGGATCACATTGCGGTGCGCGAGCTGCGTTGACGCGCGTTGACGTACAGCATGCTGACCACTCCGGACACCTTCGGCATTCAAGGAACCTACGCACCGTGAACATCTTCGATCTGAGCGGCAAGGTCGCTATTGTCACCGGCAGCAACACGGGCCTCGGCGCCGGCATGGCGATAGCGCTCGCAACGGCCGGCTGCGACATCGTCGGCGTGAGCCGCGCCGACGCCGGCGATACGCCCGTGAACGTCAAGGCGACCGGCCGGCGCTTCGCCGAAGTGCGCGCCGACCTCGCGTCCATCGCCCCCGTCGACGACATCGTGCACGCCGCTGTCGAAGCATTTGGCCGCGTCGACGTGCTGGTGAACAATGCGGGCATCATCCGCCGGGAGGACGCGCTCGACTTCAGCGAAGATGACTGGGACGCCGTCATGGACGTCAACCTGAAGAGCGCCTTCTTTCTTTCGCAAGCTGTGGCGCGGCAGTTTGTGAAGCAGCAAAGCGGCGGCAAGATCATCAACGTCGCGTCGATGCTGTCGTTTCAGGGCGGCATACGTGTCGCGTCATATACCGCGTCGAAAAGCGGCGTGCTCGGTCTCACGCGGCTTCTCGCGAACGAATGGGCCGAGCATGGCATCAACGTGAACGCGATCGCGCCGGGCTACATGGCAACGGCGAATACGGCGGCGCTGCGCGGCGACGCGCAACGAAACGAAGAAATCGTCGGACGCATTCCGGCGGCCCGCTGGGGCACGCCGGAAGATCTCGCGGGACCGGTTGTGTTCCTCGCGTCATCCGCGTCGGACTATGTGCACGGCCATACGCTCGCGGTGGACGGCGGGTGGCTTGCGCGCTAGCGTGGCTAGCGTGGCTAGCGGCGATAGTCACGGTAATCACGGTGGTCACGGGACACGGTATGCTTTCGGCGCCGTGACTCGGTCGGCATCGAGCGGTGGTCGAGCCGTGGCGAGCGGTGGTCGGATTCTGATCGGTTTGGCATCAACAGGGAATGAAGGAAATGGCAGCAATGGGCAAGCAGCGCAAGGACGACGCCGCACACGTACAGGAAGTAGACAGTACGTGTGGCACGGCCATTGACAAAGGCGAGTCGGCTTCATCGATCGGCAGGGTCTTCGCGATTCTCGGTGCGATCGGCGACAGCGGACAGATCGGTATCAGCGAATTGTCGCAGCGGCTCGGCATGTCAAAGACCACCGTGCATCGCGTGATCCAGACGTTGAAAGCACTCGGCTATGTGACGCAGGAAATCGAAACCGAGCGCTACCGGTTGACGATCCGCCTGTTCGAACTCGGCGCAAAGGCGCTGGAGAGCGTCGATCTGGTGCGCGAGGCCGACATCGAGATGTGCCGCATCGGCCAGACCACCCGCGAGGCAATTCACCTCGGCGCGTTCGACGAAGACGCCATCATCTACGTCCACAAGATCGACGCCGATTACGGGCTGCGAATGCAGTCGCGGATCGGTCGCCGCAATCCTTTGCATAGCACGGCGATCGGCAAGGTACTGCTCGCGTGGATGGACCCGGCCGAAGCGCGCGAAGTACTCTCGCACGTGGAATTTCGCAAGTCGACGCAAAAGACGCTCGCCTCCGCCGAAGCCGTCCTGAGCATCCTGCCGCGCGTGCGCGAGCAAGGCTACGGCGAGGACAACGAGGAACAGGAAGAAGGATTGCAGTGTCTCGCGGTGCCGGTGTTCGACCGCTTCGGCCGAGTGATTGCCGGTCTGTCGATTTCGTTTCCGACAATGCGTTGTGGTGCCGACACGAAATCGCACTACGTCGCGCTACTCAAGCAATCGGGGCTCGCGATCTCGACGCGGCTCGGCTATCGCGAAGCGACGGCGCCGGAGCATGCTGCCGTCGAGCAGGGCTGAATGCCTCACGAAACACCGGTTCGTGAGGATGAGTGAGGCGAGCGCGCCGGCTGCGAGACGTCAGCGGTCCAGGCGGCTCGCGTGGATCAGGCAGCCTTCACCGCCGGATTCGGTTCGACACTGCGCGTAAAACTACGGCGGCCGTCGACGCTGACCGGCACGTCCCCCTTCAGCGTCACGCGACGCACCACGCGGTGAGCGTCGCCGTAGTCGTTGACGGCATAGTGCTGGGTTGCGCGGTTATCCCAGATCACAACGTCGCCCGTCTGCCAACGCCAGCGCACGATATTTTCGAGGCGCGTCACGTAGCCTTGTAGCAGTTCCAGCACATGCGCCGACGCGCTCGGTGTGAGGCCAACGAAGCTCTTCACGAAATGCCCGAGAATCAGCGTCTTTTCACCGGATTCCGGATGAATGCGCACCACCGGATGTTCGGTCTCATAGCGTGTCGACACGAACACTTCGCGGTAGCGTTTGAGCGCCTCAGCATCACGTCCGCGCTCGCCGACGTTGGCGTAGTTCGCGTAGTCGTATTCGTTGCTGTGCACAGCCCACAGTTGCTCGGCGAGCGCTTTGAGCGGCGGCGGCAGATCGTCATAAGCGGTGGCGGTGTTGGCCCATACCGTGTCGCCGCCCACTTCCGGAATCGTCACCCCGCGCAGAATCGACGCTTGCGGATACGCGTCGACGAATGTCACGTCCGTGTGCCAGGAGTTTGCGCGGCCGCCGCGATGCGAATCGAGTTCAAGCAGGTAGTCGGTACCGTCGACCACCGGCACCGTGGGATGCGAGACCGGTTCACCCAGCAGTTTGGCGAAGGCTTCCTGATCGGCGTCCTGCAAGTGTGTCTGGCCGCGGAAAAAGATCACCTTGTGACGCACCAGCGCCGCACGAATCGCTTCCACGGTTGCGGATTCGAGCTGGCCCGACAGGCGCACGCCGCGAATTTCCGCGCCGATGCGGCCGGTGACAGGATGAATGTCCAGTGCGTTGGACGTCGCGAGACTGAGATTCGACATGCGATGCAGCTCCTAAGTCTGAGGACGAGACAGGTCAGCGCGCCATGTGGCACGCAGGGTGAGAATTTTTGGCTGAAAGTAGCGACGGCGCGAATCGGCCGAGCGCGGATCAGATCTTCGATCTAACCAGCGTTAGCGGCGCGCGTAAAAGAATTGTTTTTTATGTGCTTATCAAGCACGCGGGCATAACAATCGCACGCGGATGCCATGGCGTCGAAACCACCATGATCCAGGCATCGGGGAACAATATCGGCAGACTCGCTACCGCCACAAGAACACGGGCGATAGGCGGTTAGCAAACGGGCAGCAACAACCGGCTAACGCAGGCTAACGGGTCACGGCAACATCCGCTGCAATGTCTGATCTTTGAGCACGAAGCGATGAAACAATGCGGCCGCGATATGCAACGCGATCAGCGCGAACAACACCCAGGCCAGATAGCCATGGATATCGCCCATTTCATGTCCCACTGACGAACCAACCGGCGAGATGCTGGGATACGGCAGTACGCCGAGCAGCTTGACGGACCATCCGCGCGAAGACGCATTGGCCCATCCGAGCAAGGGCACGGCCACCAGCGCGACATAAAGAAGACCGTGCGTCATGTGCGAAACGACACGATAAAAAGGCGAAAGCGATGCAGGTGCCGGTGCGTGCGTAAGACGCCAGACGATTCTCACCACCACCGCGGCAATCAGCGTTGCACCCACACCGAGATGCCACGCGATCAAACCATCGGGCCGTGTGCCCTTATGAATGCCCGGCATGGTCCAACCGATCACGAACTGCGCAGCGATCAATAAGACCACCAGCCAGTGAAGGAATCTGGCTACGCCGTCATAGCCTGACGCGTAGCGTGAGAAATTGGCCTGGTCGGATCGCATGATCATGAGAATGTTTAGCCGCAGTTAACCATTGGAGGCAGAGCGCTTATTTGCGCAGACGATACACAAATTCCAAGCGCACTGACGCAGCATGCTACGGATCAATTCTTAAGAAAAGCTGATGCGGCATCTGACCTTCTCCTTCAGGCAAATGAAGTGGAAATGCACCCGCAACGCACCAGTGATCGCATATAAAGTGCGATCGGCGATCCGTGAGGCCGGGTCTCATCCTAAGTCTTGCAACTGAATGTATCCGTCTGGCATACACACAGAGATATGTCACGCTGTGCCTGGTCGAGTTGTTCATACGCATGCGCATCGACCTGCCCGAATGCGCCGGATGCATGAAGTCCCGACATTTTTCATAGCGCGCTCAACGGGTTGCCCTCCGACTTCTCGTCTGCAGAAGGGCGAATCGCAGCGCCGCAACATGTCCCCACACCGTGTTATGCACCCCGTCGGCATGCGAAGGAATCGACACGTCCTGTTACACACGAACACACCGGTAATCCAGCCGCTCAGTAGAGTTCAATCACACATAAAAAAAGGGGCAACGTCATGAAACGAATTCTCGCGCTGGTTCTGCTGGCAGTCTCCCTCGGGAGTGCATTGGGCGGTTGCATCGTCGTACCGGACGGTGGCTACCACGATCATGACCATTATCACGATCACGACCATTATTAAGCGTTGCGCGAGCAGCGCCCTCCACTCTCAATCGTAAATCCGAGAATAAACATGAGTAATTCACGAAGCCACTTGTTGTCCATGGCGATCGTTGCAGGTTTGGGGATTGGTGCATCGTCAGTTGCGCTGGCACACGTCGATGTAGGCGTGAACATCGGCGTTCCGGGCGTGGTTTATGCGCCTGCGCCGGTCTATGCTCCGCCTCCGCCTGTCTACGCTGCGCCACCGCCGGTGGTCGTGGTGAGCCCGGGCTGGTATGGCGACCGCTATTACGACGGCCACCGCTACTGGCAACGACGCGAGTGGGAAGAACACCATCACGAACGCGAATGGCATGACGCGCGCGGCTATCGCGACGGCCCGCACGGCGACTGGCACGACCACGGTGATTGGCATGGTCACGGCGATGGCGATGACCACGGCCGGGGCGATCATTAATGCTTGGGCCGTGGCGGCGCCACTGACGCGGCCGGCCCGCGTAGGTATTCGCCCCACACCATTTGCAGGAGCGACGATTTGGTACGCAACGACCCACGGCGTGTAACGGCGCAAATCGACGGCGCGGTCATTTCCGCCGAATACAGCGAACTGACCGGCCAGTTGTGTTTGCGTCAGGACGGCGCCGTGCTTCGCGAATGGTTTCCACCCCACTCGTGGATCGCAATTGCGTCGGTTGCCGGCGCACGGCATTGGGGCACGCGGCCTACGGACGAAGACCTTCGGGCTTTGCTGCGCAATGAAATGACATTACTGCGCACGCCATAGCCCTATGACGAGCGTCAAGAACACGAGATAAAACGCGCAGGTCTCGCGATGATCCGCCTACGTCGTTTTGCCGTTAACGCGCGTTATAGATCGGCGGCGAATAGGAGCTTACCGCCGTATCGCTGCCGTGACCGGCTTGCCACGTGCCACGGCTGCCCGAACCATAGCCGCTGGTATCAGCCTGAGCAGCGGCGCCCTGTTGTTTGGAAACTTGCGCTTGCGCGCCCTGCGCGTTTTGCGGAGCAGGCTGACTCGATTGCGCAAACGAAGCGATCGGAGCGCCAAGAACAAGAGCAATAACAACAGCTTTGATGAGCGATTTCATGAAACCACCTCCAGAAATTGTCTTATACGCACTGCAAATATGACGTGTGATGCAGCCGATAAACACAGTCTAGGTGTGGACCAGACGCGGATAAATCCTCTATTCCCGAATTCACTGTTGCTTTTGGCACGACAATGGCGAACGGCCGCCCATCAATGGTTTGACGACGCGAGCCGGGCGTCGTACCGCGATTTATCGCTTACCCCCCCGTTTCGCACGTCGCGCCCCACCCGCTCGCTCTTATACCGCTGCGACGCCCACATAGTTCTCCGCCATCGCGGTGGCCGCCGCACGCGACGTGGTCACGTATTCAAGTTCGGCGACCTGCAGTTGTTGCTCGAACGGCGAGGCACCTTCAATGCGGTGCATCATGCTCGTCATCCAGTACGAGAAATGCTCCGCACGCCAGACACGTTTGAGCGCGGTCTCGCTGTAACTGTCGAGCAGATCGGTACGATTTTCGACGTAGAACGCATTCAGCGCTCCGGTCAGCACACGCACGTCGGCAACTGCGAGATTCATGCCCTTCGCGCCGGTAGGCGGCACGATATGCGCGGCGTCACCGGCAAGAAAAAGCCGGCCATGCTGCATGGTGGCCGACACGAAACTGCGCATGCCGACAATATTCTTCTGGAAGATCTTGCCGTCCACGATTTTCTGGCCGTCGTGCGAATCGACGCGTGCGTGCAGTTCGGCCCAGATCCGGTCGTCGGACCAGTTGTCGACGGAATCTTTAGGATTACATTGGAAATACATGCGCTGCACATTCGGCGAGCGCGTGCTGATCAACGCGAAACCGCGGTCATGCCGTGCGTAGATCAATTCATCCGACGACGGCCGCCCTTCGCACAAAATGCCGAACCAGCCAAACGGATAGACGCGCTCGAAGTCCTTGCGCAACGCCTGCGGAATCGACGCACGTGAGACGCCTTGCGAACCGTCACAGCCGATCACGAAGTCGCATTGCAATTCGCACGCTTCGCCCCCGTGCCGATAGCGGATCGACGGCTTATCGGTGTCGATGCCGTGCAGCGATGTATCCGTCACGCCGAAATACAACGCGCCGGCAGCGGCTACGCGCGCGGCGACCAAATCCTTGATGACCTCGTGCTGCGCATAGACCGTGATCGAATGGCCCGTGAGTCCGGTCAGATCGATACGGCGCCGCTTGCCTTCAAAAGCCAGTTCGAAGCCATGATGTAACGCGCCTTCGGCCGTCATGCGCGCGCCGACACCTGCCTCGGTGAGCAGATCCATCGTGCCCTGTTCGAGTACGCCGGCGCGGATGGTGGATTCGATCTGTTCGCGAGTGCGCGATTCGAGCACGACGGAGTCGATGCCGCGCAAGTGAAGAAGATGGGAAAGAAGCAGACCCGCAGGCCCGGCACCGATGATGCCAACTTGGGTGCGCATGAGTTGTCTCCTGAATGCGTTTGATTTGCACGCAGTTTGACAATCACACCCTGTATCGTGCAACGCGATATCGTGGATATGCGTTATCTAGTTTTGAGATAGTGTGCGGGTCTGTCTGGACAGCCGCGCGGCGCACAAATGCGCCATCCCGTTACCCAGACGGCGATTGCGCTTATTCGCCTGGGTGCTGGCCCGTCGCGTCGTTTTGCGAGAACTGGAGGTAAACCCCAGGCAGTTTACGGTTCCCGGCAAGCTGTCGAGACAGCGTGTTGAGCAGCAGCGTCGTCTGTCGCCATGCGCTGCTGCCAACTGCCCGGATTACGCC
>NZ_JAQQCH010000047.1:0-21013 GCF_046030555.1 Paraburkholderia sediminicola
TAGTGGCGCATCTGGAATCCGTGTTCTCGCACATTCCGCCTCGGTGACAAGGCAGTCATGCCTCCCGCCTCGCACTGCGTGCTCGCCGGAAGAGTTCGCCCAAAACCGCCCGTCGTTTTGCCTGGCCGGAGCCATCGGCTTCACCTCGGCGATGCGCTAGAAATACCGAATGAATTTGGAAGTGCCGCTGCACGCATCAAGCAACTAGCCCCGCCTCTGGCGCCCACTTACGCCGAAAGCAACCGGTCCGATGAAGCAACAGTGAGCGCAACGATAGCCGGTGATTTGCCGAATTTCCGGAGAGCAACAGCAACAGCACATGATTTGATGAGGTAACGCTCAGCGCCGGCAACAGCACGCGGTTTGATGAAATACCCCCTAGGCCTCCGCAACAGCGCGTGGTTTGACGAAATACCCGCTTCCGCAACAGCGTGTGGTTTGACGGAATACCCTCTGGGCCTCCGCAACAGCGCGTGGTTTGATGAGGTACCACTTCGGCGCGCGCAGCGTCGCCGGAAGTATGACGGCCTTGTCACCAGGGCTGAATTTGCGAGAGCACAGATTCCAGATGCACCACTGTCTCCTCCAAGCCAGGGGACCCGCTTATGAGCTGGCGGTGTGAGCCGCTTTCTCTTGCTTACTTCTCTTTGCGGCGGCAAAGAGAAGTGAGTGCCTGCCCCGCACAGGGGCGACGCTAATAAACCAATAACAAATCAAGGAAAGGCCAAACACCAAAGACCAAAGACCCCAGATCAAGAAAAGCCCACCGCCGTAGGCAACCAGACAACAAGCCCCGCGCCGCCGCAAAAAAGCAAAAGCAAAAGCAAAAACCAAAAACCAACCCCCTACTCCGCAGGCCTCAACTTCTTAACCTCACCATCCGACGGCTGCACACTAGCGCCGTCAATATACCGATATGAAGTCATCACACCCTTCCCATCCTTGAGCCCCGTCACGCCGACAAACGCCCCCATCGTCGACTGATTATCCTGCGCCCGATAAGTAATCGGCCCGAAGGGCGTCTCAACCCCCAGCCCCTTGAACGCGGCAGCGAGCTTATCCGGATCCGTGGACCCAGCCTTCTTGATCCCATCAGCGATCGACATCAACGCCGAATACCCCACCACCGACCCGAGCCGCGGATAATCGTGATACTTCGCCTGATACGCATCGACAAACTTCTTGTTCGCCGCCGTATCGATCGAATACCACGGATAGCCCGTCACGATCCAGCCAGTCGGCGCCTCCGCACCCAACGGATCGAGATAGTCCGGCTCGCCTGTCAGCAACGACACCACACTCCGGTCCTTGAACAAACCACGCGTATTGCCCTCACGCACAAACTTGCCGAGATCGGCGCCGAACAACACGTTGAAAATCGCATCCGGCTTCGCATCGGCAATCGCCTGCGTAACCGCGCCCGCGTCGACATTGCCCAGCGGCGTCGCCTGTTCAGCGACAAACTGCACGTCCGGCTGTGCCGCCGTCAGCAGCTTCTTGAACGTCGCCACCGCCGATTGCCCGTACTCGTAGTTCGGATACACCAGCGCCCAACGCTTCTTCTTCAGCTTCACCGCCTCAGGCACCAGCATCGCCACCTGCATATACGTCGAAGGACGCAGACGGTACGTGTATTTGTTGCCGTCGGCCCAAACAATCTTGTCAGTCAACGGCTCGGCCGCAAGGAAGAAAATCTTCTTCTGCTTCGCGAAATCGGTCAATGCAAGACCCGTGTTCGACAGGAAACCGCCGAACAGCAATTGCACCTGCTCACGCGCAATCAACTCCTGCGCAACACGGATGGTGTCGCCCGGATTGCCGTTGTCGTCGCGCGACACGACTTCGAGTTGTTTGCCCAGCACACCGCCCGCCGCATTCACCTGCTCGAGCGCGAGATTCCAGCCGTTCTTGTAAGGCCCGAGAAAGGCGGGCTGCGCCTTGTAGCTGTTGATTTCCCCGATCTTGATGGTCTGCTGTGCGCTCGCGCCGAAAGCAGCAAGCGACAGAACCGTTGAAACCGTGAGGCGAGAGATCCATCCTGCGCGCGTGGTCATGCGTTTCTCCGTTATCAAAAGGATTGCGGGAATGCGGTCGTTTTTATCAAGCGTTGAAGCGTTTCGCGATTCATTCAGCGAGCCGTGCTGCGAGTTGTGCTGTAAATCTGCGAGTTGTGCTGTAAATCGTGCTGCAAGTGATACTGCAAACCGTGCTGCAGCGCGCCTGGCGATTTCACTCTGCCTGCGGCGTCGCGCGGATTCTGGCAACGCTCGCCGTGACGTCCTGCCATGCCGGCTTGCCGCCGGCGAATTGCTGACGCAGATATGACACGAGATCGGCGACCTGGGCATCGTTAAAACTGTCGCGGTAAGCCGGCATCGTACCGAGTTCGGGGCGCGCAGGCGAGCCGATACCATCGAGAATCACGCGAATCAGATTATCAGGCGTCATGCTGTGCAGATTCGTGTTAAGCGCCAGCGACGGATGCGCGCCGAACAATTGCGGCCCACTGCCCGTGTGATGACAGGCGGCACACGCGCCGTCGAAGAGACGCGCGCCGAGCCCGGTTGCCGTACCCGTAATCGTACTGGCCTGCTCATATTGACGCGCCATCGCCGCAGGATCCGCATTGGGCTCCAGCGGACTCAAAGACGCCAGATACGTCGCCATCGCGCGAATGTCGCTGTCGGGCAGCGCCGCCAGATCGCTGACGACGGGCGCCATCGGTCCGGCCGCGACGCCGTGCAGCGGCGCGTGTCCATAGCGCAGATAGCTGAACAGTTCGTCTTCGCTCCAGGGCACGGGTGAATTGGAAAGCGTCGACAGCGCGGGCGCTTCCCACCCGTCCGCCATGCCACCGCCCATGAACGCCGCGCCGGTTTTCTCGGCACCGAGCGCATTGCGCGGGGTATGGCATGCGCTGCAATGGCCAAGGCCGTTCACCAGATACGCTCCGCGATTCCATTGCGCACTTTGCGTCGCACTGGCGGTAAATGTATTGCGTCCGAGAAAAAGCCCGTTCCATACCGTCATCAACGGACGCACGCTGAACGGATACGCCAGCTTCGTTTCCGGTGGACGGGAGCGCACCGGCGTTTGTGCCATCAGGTACGCGTAAAGCGCTTTCAGATCGTCGTCGGACGTGTTTTTGAACGATGTATAAGGGAATGCCGGATACAGACGGTGCCCGTCGCGGCTGATCCCTTGCCGCATCGCCCGTACGAATGCGTCGAGCGACCATGTGCCGATGCCCGTCTGTCCATCGGGCGTGATGTTGGTGCTGTAGACGGTGCCGAATGGTGTAACAAGCGGTTTGCCGCCTGCATTCGGCACGCCATTGTGCGCAGTGTGGCAAACCGCACAATTGCCCAGCGACGCAAGCAGTTTGCCACGCGCGACCAGGTCGGGCGCAAACGCGCTCGCGAGCGGCGGCGTAATCGGCGCAATGGCTTGCGGCGACATCGCCAGCGCACCCAGCCAACCGGCTGCGCCCGCGGCGAAAGCGCCAAGCAAGCCGAGCCGCCAACGCTTCTTTTTGCGCGCGGCCGCTTCGTCCGCTTGCGCATCGGCCAGCGCGGCGCGAATGGTCTCAGGCGTGAACGGTGGCCTGCGAAAACGCACACCTGTCGCGTCATATAGCGCATTGGCGATCGCCGCGGCGCCAGGCAGCGACGCCGATTCGCCCGTGCCCATCGGCGGCTCGCCATGGCGCGGCATCATCACCACGTCGATCACCGGCACTTCGCGAAACGTCAGGATCGGATACGCGCCCCACTCCTGACTTGTCACCGCGTTTTCGCCGAACGTCACGCGTTCTTTCAGCGCGCGGCTGGTCGCCTGAATCACGTTGCCATGTATCTGATGGCGCACGCCGTCCGGGTTCACCATCGTGCCGGTGTCCTGGCCGACCACCACGCGCGTCACGGCAAGCTCGCCGCTCTTGCGATTCACCTCGACGTCGGCGACCCACGCTGCCCATGCCGCGCCAAAACCGGGAAATTTGCTGTGCACGTAGCGGGCATATGCGAAACCTCTGCCCCGCGCAATGTCGCCATCCTCCTGAGTGTCTTTCAAAGCGATGTCACGAGCCTGCCAGCCGGCCCTCTCGGCCACGGCCTTGACGAGATCAATCGCACGCGGATCAGTGAGATGCCTCAACCGAAACTCAACGGGATCGACGCCCGCTTCTACCGCGAGTTCGTCGATGAAAGACTCGTGCGCAAACGTGTTCGGCAACGCGGACACGCCTCTTAGCCACGACGCCCGCACGATTGGCGGCGTGTCGTCGCAGACAATGCGCATGGTCCGGTAGTCGTACGGTGGCACGGCCGTGCGGTCGCCCATTTCGAATACTTGCGGCTGCGCTGAAATGGTTCCGGTGAGCAGCAGCGCTAAGGTCGGGGCATCGTTCGACGGATAGCGCGTCGCGAAATCGTAGGCAGCGAGCTCGCCTTCCGCACTTAAAGCGCCGCGCACATCCATCAATTGCGCGGCGCCTTTGGGCTCCCATGCATGCTCGTCTTCGCGCGATAGTTGCACGCGCACCGGACTGCCGGTTGCACGCGACAGCAGCGCGGCGTCGGCGGCGACGTCGTCCGCGCAATTGCGGCCGTAGCACCCTGCCGCGTCCATGCGCACGATTTCGATGTGCGCTTCGTCCAGTGCCATCAGCAAAGCGAGATCGGCACGCAACGAATGGGGATTCTGCGTGCCCGACCAGACTTTCAGCGTCGCATCCCGGTAGTCGGCTACCGCGCACGACGGTCCAATCGACGCATGCATCTGAAACGGCCAGACGTAGGTGCGTTCCAGTGTTCGAGCCGGGTCTTGGGCGAGTGCCGCATCGACATCGCCCTCGATGACGAGATCACGTCGTTTGGCCGGATTCGCTCTGAGTGCAGCTTCCACTTCCTCGCTGGTTTCGAGCGGCGGCAAACCCTCTACCGCCTTCCACCGCACATTCAATCGCTTCACCGCCTGCTGTGCGACCTCTTCGCGCTCAGCCACAATGCCGACGAAATCGCGAATCACCACGACCTTGACGATGCCGGGCAAGTCACTGATGGAATGTTCATCGACATGCAGCAGGCTGTTACCCATGAAGTCGCCCTGCGCGACACCCGCATACGGCGGCCGCACGACGCGGCCGTGCAGCATGCCCGGCACACGCACGTCATGCACGAAACTCAATTCTCCCGTGGCCTTCGCGGGAATATCGACACGCGGCGTGCTTTTTCCGACGATTTTGTACGCGTCGGGCGATTTCAAAGGAGCATCGGTGGCAAGCGTCAATTCAACGCGCCGCCCGGCGATCAATTCGCCGTAGCTCATGCCTTTGTTTGTAATGTCGCCATCGCGCTGAACCACCACACCGTCTCGCACATCGAGCTTCTCAGCGCTCACGCCAAGGCGTCGCGCCGCTTCCGCCAGCAGAAACTGCCGCGCCTGCGCTGCCGCGTGCCGCAGCGGCACGGCCGAAATCTGGATCGTGGCGCTCGCAATCGTGGGTCCCTGATTCGGCGCCTCATTCGTGTGTCCAAGCACGATCGAGACACGCGTCAACGGCACGTCGAGTTCTTCCGCGACGATCTGCGCGAGCGCCGTACCGATACCGGTACCGAGATCGACATGTCCGTTGAACGCGACCACACTGCCGTCGTCGCGCACGACGAGAAACATGTCCGCTTCCGTCGGCACGAACGAGGACCGCGACCCCGGCTGCCCTATCGCCGCTCGAACCGGCGCTTGCGGCGGCCGCGTGACGATCAGCACATTCTGCGCGTCATAGAGTTGCTGCCGCGACGGCGGCGCGGCCCGGCGATCGACACTGAAATCCGGCCCGGTCATGCGGGCGCTCCCTGATCCAGCACCGGTTGCACAGCGAGCAATTCGGCGGCGCGCTGCACCGCGCGCACGATCTCGACATGGGTGCCACAGCGGCAGAGATTGCGCGACAACTCCCGCCGGATCGTCTCGACACTCGGGTGCGGATCTCGATCAAGCAGCGCTTTGGCGGTCATGATCATGCCGTTCAGACAATAGCCGCACTGTGCGGCCTGCTCTTCAATAAAGGCCTGTTGTACCGGATGCAGCGCGTTCCGCGTGCCCAGTCCTTCGAGCGTGGTGATCTCACGTCCCAATGCAACCTTGGCTGTCGTCACGCATGAACGCGTCGGCATGCCGTCGAGCAACACCGTGCACGCGCCGCATTCGCCAAGTCCGCAGCCGAATTTCGGACTGTTTAAAGCGAGGTCGTTACGCAGCAGATAAAGCAGTGGTGTGTCGGCAGCGGCGCTGACAAGATGCGTCGCGCCGTTAACGTGCAGCGTAAGCGGCGCCGGGCGGCTCATGACAATACCGGCCACGCCTGGCGGCGCGGGTTCAAAGCACCACCGGCACTTCGGTCGCCGGCGGTGTATTGCGGCTGCGCCGGCAGCGGATCAACCCGTCGATCATCACCATGCCGACGCCGGGAATATCGCCAAGCTGCACGCTTTCCAGCAGCGTATCGGCGGCCGTGTGCTGCGCGCGGTCCATGAAGACGAGGTCGGCGGGACGGCCTACTTCGATCAACCCTTGCCGCAGATTGCGTTGCCGCGCGGTGTTGCCGGTTGCGAAGCAGAAGGCGATTTCAGCGGGCACGTCGGCGAGGCTGGAGATCAGCGCGATCATCCGTAGAATGCCGAGCGGCTGCACGCCGGACCCCGCGGGGCTATCGGTGCCGAGAATGATCCGATGCGGACACTTCAATTCGATCGCATGACGTGCGGTGAGCAACGCGATCCGCTCGTTGCCGTTGTGAACGATCTCGAGCGCGCGGCTCGATTGCTCGCACAGATCGCAGACGTGCCGGTAGGAAAGCGACGTATGGCCGCCGTTGATATGGCCAATTACGTCCGCGTCGGCGGCGAGCACTACGTCCCTATCGATCAGACCCGAGCCAGGAATCGACGGACCGCCCGTGTGAATCGTGCTTTGAATACCGTACTTGCGCGCCCACGCGACCATCTGCCCCGCTTCCTCGCCGCCCTTCACACTGCCTAGACCCACTTCGCCGAGCAGCTTCACGCCCGCTTCCGAAAGCTCCTTGAAGTCCTCCTCGACCATGCCCTTCTCGATCACCGGCGCACCCGCCATGACTTTCACGCCGCCACCGACACCCGCGCCGCGCATTCCTTCGAACGAACGTTGAGCGGTGATTGCAAGCGCCTTGACACCGACGACGTCTTTTGGACGGCCAGGCAAATGCACTTCGCCGGCGGAAATCATCGTCGTCACGCCGCCGTTCAGATTCGATTCGATCCAGCCCATCTGATTCTGGCGCGGTGTCCAGTCGCCAAACACCGGATGCACGTGCGAATCGATCAGGCCTGGGGCAACCGTGGTGCCCTTGCAGTCGATCGTAGTCCGCGCGCCTTCGAGGTCGCAATCTTTTTCCTTGCCGATCGCGACAATCACACCGTCGTCGATCACCAGCGTGTTCGCGTCGAGAATCGGCTGGTCGATGTCGCCGGATAACAGCAGACCGATGTTCGTTATTGCGACCTTGCCCGACAAGCCTGTCAACGTCTCTGCTGCCATCTGCTTCTCCTTTCGCAACGACTGTCCGACGCGGCATGCGCGCGCACCCTGCACGCTTCATGCGCCGATGGAATCACACGCTCAGATAAGCGCGCCTCACTGTTTCGTTCTTGGCGAGTTCACTGATCGTGCCGCTGAAGCGGATCTGTCCTTTTTCGAGGACATACGCGCGATCACTGACCAGCTCCGCGAAGTGCAGGTTCTGTTCGGACAATAGAATCGACAGCCCTTCGTGCTTGAGTTCGAGAATCATGTTTGCCATCTGCTCGACGATCACGGGCGCGACGCCCTCGGACGGTTCGTCGAGCAGCACCAGATACGGATTGCCCATCAGCGTGCGCGAGACGGTGAGCATCTGCTGCTCGCCGCCGCTCATCTGGCCGCCCGGGCGCCTGGGCATTTCGCCGAGATTGGGGAACAGGCGGAACAATTTTTCCGGCGTCCATTCAGGCGCGCCATCGCGCGGTGGCTGGCGGCCTGTATCGAGGTTTTCCATCACGGTAAGATCGGAAAACACGCGGCGGTCCTCGGGCACAAAACCCATGCCCATGCGCGCGATACGATACGGTGGCCACGCCGTGATGTTTTGCCCACGAAAACACACTTCGCCCTGACGGCGCGACAGCAAACCCATCACCGCTTTCATCGTCGTCGATTTGCCGGCGCCGTTACGGCCCATCAGCGCGACCACTTCGCCGCGGCCGACTTCGAGGCCGACGTCGAACAGAATATGCGCGCGGCCATAGAACGCGTTGAGGCCGGATACTTTCAGCATCGGCTCGCTCATTGCAGCGCTCCTTGCCCTTGATGGCCACCTGCTGCTTCGTGCAGCGGCGCGCGTGGCTGAAAGGTCTTGCCGGTGCCGAAGTAGACTTCCTGCACGCGTGCGTCGTTACGGATCGTTTCGGCGTCCCCTTCCGCGATCAGCTTGCCGCGCGCGAGCACGATCATGCGATCGGCGTAGGCGAATACAACGTCCATGCTGTGCTCGGTAAACAGCACGCCAATTTTGTGCTCGGTCACGAGACGCTTGGTCAACGCCATCAGTTCGTTGCGCTCCTTTGGCGCCATGCCGGCAGTGGGTTCGTCCATTAGCAGCAGCTTCGGGCGGTTCGCCAGCGCGATAGCGAGTTCAACGCGTTTGACGTCACCGTAAGCAAGCACGCCACAGGAGCGATTCGCGTCGGGACCCATGCCGACCTGTTCGAGCAACGTCATGGCTTCGTCGGCGTAGCGCGAGCCCGCGGGTTTCCACAGGCCAAATGTCTTGCGTTCACGCGAGACCAGCGCCATTTGCACGTTCTCGAGCACCGTCATCGAATTGAAGGTCGCGGCAATCTGAAACGTGCGACCGACGCCCAGCCGCCAGATATCGCGCGGCCGCATGCCGACCAGCTCATGATCGTCGAGGCGAATCGAACCGGACGACGGCTGCAGTTGCCCATTGACCATGTTGAAGCAGGTCGACTTGCCCGCGCCATTCGGACCCAGCAGCGCCAGTAATTGGCCGGCTTCGAGATTGAACGAGACATCGTCGACGGCCTTCAGGCCGCCGAACGACTTGGAGAGGCCGGACACGCGCAGCAGGCTCATAGCCCCTCCTTGATCGCGGCACCTTGCGATGGCGATGAGGCGCGCTCTTCAGCCTTATCCACCGTATCGTCGCCAAAACGCTCACGGATGAAACCGACGATGCCTTGCGGAAACGCAATCACCAGCAGCAGGATGGCGAAACCCAGCAACGCTTGCCAATAGTCGGTTTGCCGCGCGACAGTGTCCTGCAGCCACGTGAAGACGGCGGCACCGACGATCGGACCAGTCAAGGTCTGCAAGCCGCCGAGCAGCACCATCACAAGGCCATCCACGGAACGGCTCACGCTGATCACCTCCGGCGAAATCGTCCCTTTGGAGAAGGCATAAAGCGATCCGGCGAGCCCGCAAAACAGCGACGCGACGACGAAGGCGGCCCACTGCACGCGTTTCACGTCGATGCCGATCGCCTCGGCACGCAGCACGGAATCGCGCGACGCCCGCATCGCGTACCCAAGCGGCGAGAACAGCATCTTGCGCAGCAACCACACGCCGATCACGGCGCAGGCGAGCGTCAGATAATAAAAGGCCACCGGCGACGACAACCAGTTCGACGGCCACAAGCCGAGAATGCCGTTACTGCCGCCCGTCACGTCGTCCCACTGGAACACGACCGACCAGACGATCTGCGCGAACGCGAGCGTCAGCATCGCGAGGTAGACGCCTGAGAGACGCACACAAAACCAGCCGAACACGAGTGCGCCTGCCACCGCGAGCAGGGGGCCGAGCAGCAACGCGGCTTCCATCGGCAGATTGAGGACTTTGAGGAACAGTGCGGCGCCGTATGCGCCCAGGCCGAAGTATGCGGCGTGGCCGAACGAATGCATGCCGCCGGGGCCCATGATGAAATGCAGACTCGTTGCGAACAACACGGCGATCAGGATTTCAACCAGCAGCACAGGCATGTAGGGAAACGCATTGGCCGCAAGCGGCGCGAGTACCAGCACCAGCAAAGCGATTGCCGCCAACCACTTCAGACGCTTGCCCGCGGGCCTTAACGGCGCCTCAGGCGCGGCCATGCCACGCACCGCGGCGCTCGCCTTCCCTAGCAAACCCCAAGGCCGGACCACCAGCACCACCGCCATCACGACAAATTCGGCCACGAGAGTAAAGCGGCTCAACGACAGATCGATGCCGAACACCGACACATGCCCAATGCCGATGCACAACGCCTTGATCTCCGCGATCAGCAATGCCGCGACGAACGCACCCGGAATCGACCCCATGCCACCGACCACGACAACAACGAACGCATTGCCGATCGTCTCCAGATCCAGCGACAGATTCGCGGACATCCGCGGTCCTTGCAGCGCGCCGCCCAACCCGGCGAGAAACGCGCCGACGAAAAACACGCCGGTGAACAGCCACGCCTGATTGATGCCGAGTGCGCCGAGCATCTCGCGATCCTGCGTCGCGGCGCGCACCAGCGTGCCCCAACGCGTACGCGTCAATGCATACCAGAGCAGCAGCAACACCACCGGCCCGATCACGATCAGCGCGATATCGTAGGTCGGCAGCGGATGGCCGAGAAAATCGACCGCACCCGCCAGATGCGGCGCACGTGGGCCGAACAGGTCTTCCGGGCCCCACAGCCAGAGTGCGGCATCGCGGAAAATCAGCACCAGTGCGAACGTGGCCAGCAGGTGAAACAACTCGGGCGCCTGGTAGATGCGCCGTAACACGATCATTTCGACCAGGGCACCGAGCACGGCGACCACCAGCGCGGCGGCCAGCACCGATAGCCAGAAGCCACCCGTCGTGTGCCCGAAGCGGCTCGCAATGCTATACGCGACATAAATACCGAACATATAGAACGAGCCGTGCGCGAAGTTGACGATGCGCGTCACGCCGAAGATCAGCGACAAACCAGCGGCGACGAGAAACAGCGTCGACGCATCGGCGAGTCCGTTGACCAGCTGTACCAGCAAATTCGAAAGCATCGCGACCCTTGAAAGAACTCAACGCAAACCGTCTTCGCCCTTGATCTCACTCACCTGCAAGCCGCCGATACGCGGCAGCGGCCGGCCCGAGGCCGTCACCGCGACCGCCACGACGATTTCATTCGCGCGTGGCGCGTCCGACACCCGCGCTTCGATCGCGTCGAAATGGCTACGCACGAAGGCAGCGTCCTTGTGGCCCAGCGGTACGTCGATTGCAGTGCCAAGTGTGCCCATTTTTTTCGCCGACGGCACCAGCGCCGCGCCCTTTTCGACTGCGATTCGCAACGGGGCACCCAACCTGGGATGCAGAATCGCGGCCGCATGCTCGAGTTCGCCTGCTTCGCCGACGATCGCGGCCTTGCCATAGCTTTGCGCTTCGCCAGGTTTGATACCCAACGCTTCGACGCATTTGTTGCCGAGCAATGCACCCAGTTCCTCACCGGCTTCGATCAGTGCGTCCAGTTTGGCCTCATAGCGGCCCGCATAAGGATTGTCGATCACCGCGATCGCGACTGCGCGGCGTGTCGGCGGCTCGACGGCCTGCCCCATTTCAATGCGTGTTTCATCGACCTGCACGACCAGCTTGCGAAGCTTGATTGCCATTTCGATCTCCGGGATTCGATTCGTGTTTCGTGTTCTGCCTGACTGTTTCGGCTAATTGCTTCGGCTCAGTGCTTCAATTCAACGCTTCAATTCAACGCTTCAGCGCATGGCGTGGATCAAGGCGCCGCTCAGCGCAAGCCGTCCTTGCCCACAATCGCCTCCTTCGCCAACCCGCCGACACGCGCATGCACGCGCTGACCCGTACTCATCACCAGGATATACACCAGTTCGTCCGCAGCGGGGGCACCGGGCACACGCACTTCGATCGCGTCGAAGTGGCTGCGCACGTAGCTTGCGTTGACATGCGTCAGCGGTACATCAAGTGCCGTGGAAGGCGCGCCGACTTTCTTGGTCGACGGCACAATGGCGTTGGTCGGCACCCCGTTCTTCTCCAGCAATTCGCGCATGGCATAGCCGCCGGGGACATGCCACAACGCGCCGTGCTCGAGTTCACCACGCGAGCCGATGATCGCACCCTTGCCGTAGCTTTCAATCGATGCGTGCGGCACGGCCATCGCAGCCAACAGCCGTTGCGCCATGTCGAAGCCGATCGGCTTGAGCGCTTCCATGGCATGTTCGATTCTGGCTTCGTAGCGGCCGGCGAACGGATTCGTCATCACCGCTGCAATCGCGCCGCGCCGCAGCGGCTGCGCAGGCGCGGGCCCGAACTCGTGGAAAATGTCTTCGACGTGCGTCAGCACGCGGCGTATTTCGAACACGGAGCCTCCGTAGTTATCTGCGCGCGATGCGTCAACAACGACAACGCGCCATTCTGATAAGCACCACCGGTGACGCGCACGCGTCCTTGCAGGAACAACGCAGCGCCTTCGATCAAACCCTGTTTCTGTAAACGCTGCGCGGCGTCGACACCACGCGCCAGCGCCAAATCGATCAACGGTTGCGGCAAGGACGGCACGTCGACGGTCACGAGCATCTCGCCGAGATCGCTATCGTCCTTCAATGAGGAAGCCGGCCTGCGCACGATGCCCGCATCGTCCAGATTGACCGCGTTGGCGATCACCGTCGCGGCGGCATCGGCGGTGGCGGCGTTGCGGGCGAGCACGGTCACGCTGTCGGCGATGCCAAGGCTGAAGCTGCGTCCGCGCCAGCCGCTTGTCGCGACGCCGCGAATTGGTGTGGCATCGTCCAGCGTCAGGTTCGCGTCTAAAGCCAGATCGCCTGGCAGCTTCGCGCCAGAGGCCTCGGCCAGATCGGCGAACACGCCCACACGGTACTGCTGACCTTTGGTCAGATAGAGTGCGATGTCGCCACCGTTGTTGATGAAAGCGCGCGATATACCTTCACGCGCGAACGCCGTAATCAACTCGTCCGCGACGCTGCCAGCAACGGCCGCCATCGGTGTAATGTAGCGCGCACAGTGCGGCTGGCAGGCGCTCCACATGCGGCGGGCTACCGGGCCTTGCAACGCGCAATCGCCATAAGCCGCATTGCTCGGCACGGGTTGCCGCAGCAGTCTCAACTCGCCGACCAACTCAGGCAATACGTCAGAAAAACGCGCCCAACACGCCTCGTAGGCAGCCTGCACGGCCAGGGGCTCACCGTCCGCGCTGAGAATCAGATCGATGGGTCCATGCTGCCAATGCCAGCGGGCCGCATCGAGTCGGGTACGGGTTGCGTTCATCGTGTTCGTCGCATTCGTCGTATCGGTCACATTATTGCTGTTAGCCGAGCATCGGCGGCATGGAGGGCGGCCACGGATTGTCGGGATTGCGCGCCAAGGTCCTGCGCGCGAGCGGCGCCCCTTCCGTATGTTCCGGTCCGTTCGCCAGCACGCTTGCCAATGAACGCACAGCGTCGAGATGGCCGCCGAGATCGCGATACGCGTCATAGGTCATGGTGAATTCGATCGGCGCGACGATCGCGGGCGTCGGCACAGTGCCGAACGATCGATCGGGCATGCGCGAAACATCGACCATCACGGTGATGCCGCCACCCGGCCATACATAGGCCGGTGCACCACCACATGTTACGTTCACCAGCTTCTGTTTGATCGCGCGGGTGAGCAGAACCGGATTCTCCGTTGCCCCCGCTCGCAAGCTGCCGCCCGCGCCACCGAGAAACAACACCGTTGCAAGCGACGGCTCGCAGTTCTCGCCAATTCGTTCGACCGTGCGACGCACGGCGTCCGGCATGGCCGCAATGCGCGGCACGAGGTCCTGATCGAGCTCATACCACTGCGCGTGTTCGCCGGTGGTCGACACCATCAGCAAGCGCATACCTGGTTTCGCCACAGCGGGATCGAAACCTTCGACAATCGCCAGCGGGTCCTGAATGTCAGTGCCGCCCCAACCGGTGCCGGGATTCGCGACCTGAAAATAGCGGCCCGGGGTCGATTTTCGTCCGCGAATCTTCAGCCCCGAACGCGTCATGCCGAGGCAGCGGCCCGCCTGGTGTTCGGTGAGCACGCCGGTGATGTGATCGTCGACCACCACCACTTCATCGGCATGACCGAACCATTGCTTCGCGAAGATGCCGATGGTGGCCGACCCGCAGCCCACCCGCATGCGCTGCTCCTCGACGCCGTCGACAATCGGCGCCGCGCCCGCGCGAATCACCAGACTCGCGCCGCCATCGATGGTCAACTCCACCGCTTCCTTGTTGCCGAGCGCCAGCATCATGTCGCACGTCACGCGGCCTTCTTTCTTGCTGCCGCCAGTCAGATGATGAACACCGCCGAGACTCAGCATCTGCGAGCCATACTCCGCCGTGGTCACATGGCCGACGATCTCGCCATGGCAACGCACGTTCGATTGCTCCGGCCCGAGAAAGCGGTCGGTGTCGATTTTCACCTTGAAGCTGCAATAGCTGAAAATGCCCTCAGTGACGACGGTGATCATGTCGACGTCGTCCAACTTCGAGGAAACGATGAAAGGCGCGGGTTTGTAGTCAGGGTAAGTGGACGATGCACCAATACCCGTGACGAACAATGCCTGTTCCGCGACAGGATCGTGTACTTCGGACGATGCACCAAACTCGACCGTGGCATCCGCACCGTTTGTGATCGCTTCTGGCGAATCCGAGGTGCGTGACAGAAACACCACAGGGTCAACGCGAATCAGACGCCCATCCGCATTCGCATAACGATCGCACGCACCGGTGCGGCCCTCCGATATCTGGCACAGCACCGGGCACGCATTGCATTCGATCTTGTTCGACGCCATCCGCTCGCTGCGCGGCACCGCTTTCTCGAGCACGGTCGGACCCGGCGTAGAGGCGGTTTCACCGTCCACGCGCTCTGCACCGAAATCGACCTTCGTATGTTCTGTCATGGCGGGGTTCCCATACGACGACATTACAATCGGTCCTGCCGGTTGAAGAATAGTCCGTATTTAAAGGGACTTTCGTGTGACTCGCATTTTTCCATGTTGCGGTCACTCACCGTTCGTGTAGTATCCGCTACACCAAACCTGTTTGAAATCTACTCGATCAAAATAGACTGCGCAACGAGTTTCCCGGCGAACAGCGGAATGCTGCGGCGCGGCATCGTCGTATGAATCACGAATCAATCTACGCCGAAGCACGGGAACGTGCAGGGCATTTCGTCGCGCGTGATATGGGCTGTATGATGAAGGCGCACCGTGGCCAAGCGTGCCCTGGCGCTACGGCGCATGCCGTTCAACCTGACGCCAACAAAGAGATCCGAGACCGCCATGAGTCCCACCGCCGCTCGCAAGCCGGGCGCTATCGGCATCCGAGCGAAACAGGCGCAAGACACCC
This sequence comes from Paraburkholderia sediminicola, assembly GCF_046030555.1. GTDB lineage: Bacteria > Pseudomonadota > Gammaproteobacteria > Burkholderiales > Burkholderiaceae > Paraburkholderia > Paraburkholderia sediminicola_E. The sequence goes on from NZ_JAQQCH010000047.1 coordinate 15,450, forward strand.
GCGCCAAAATTCTCAAAGCGGCAATCAAGGTCTTTGCCAAGCAAGGCTATGCAAGCGGCCGGGTCGAAAGTATTTCGAAGGCCGCGCGTTCGCACGACCGGATGATTTATTACTACTTCGGCAGCAAGGAACAGTTGTTTGTCGAAGTCCTGGAGACGATCTACACGCAGTTCAACGAGGCCGAAAGCAAGCTCGATCTCGATCTGGACGACCCCGTGCATGGCCTCGAGCAGATGGTCGAATTCGTCTGGCAGTACTACCTCGATCATCCCGAGTTCGTCACGCTGTTGTCGAGCGAGAATCTGCATCAGGGCAAGCACGCGAAGAAATCGTTAAAGCTGAAGGAGATTTCGGGCTATGCGATTTCAGTCGTGCAGAAGTTACTGGATGCGGGCAAGGCGCAAAACGTCTTTCGTAGCGACGTCAAAGCGCGTGATGTGTATCTGATGATCGCGTCGCTCGGTTACTTCTACAACGCCAATCAGTACACACTGGGTGCGTTTCTGGGTGAGCCGCTGATGGACAAGGCCGCACTCGCGCATTGGCGCGAGGTTATCAAGGACACGGTATTGCGCGCGGTGCGCTTGCAGTTGCCGGTTGAAACCGCAGCGATGAATGAGAGCAAGATTGCCTGAAGCGCGTTTTGTCTGACGTACGCTTCAGGCTGGTGGGGAAATACGGCTGCGCGACGGTGGGGCACGGCGGCAGATGGTAAGTGCCCGCGCGGCCCCACGCCGCGCCACGGTTGCAGCGTTGTTACGGCTTGGCCGCTGCGGCGTCGTCTTCGCGGAACAGTTTATCCGCGAGATGGAATGCCGAATTGGCTGCAGGAACGCCACAATAGATCGCGGTTTGCAGCAGCACTTCCTTGATCTCTTCGCGCGTCACGCCATTGTTCTTCGCGGCGCGCAAATGCAGCGCGAGTTCTTCGCTGCGATTAAGCGCGACCATCATCGCGATGGTGAGCAGGCTGCGCGTGTGACGCGGCAAACCTTCACGCGTCCAGATTTCGCCCCATGCATAGCGGGTGATCAGATTCTGGAACTCCTCCGTCAACTCAGTGCGATTCGCGAGCGACCGGTCCACGTGCGCGCTGCCCAACACCGAGCGGCGCACACCGAGTCCGGCTTCGTAGCGGTCTTCGTCGTTCATTTCTGCTCCGTCAGGAAGTCGAGCACGGTCTTCGTGAAGGCATCGACTTTCTCGATGTTGGAAATGTGCGAGGCGTCCAGTTCGACGTAACGCGCGCCCGGAATGGCTTGCGCCAGTTCGCGGCCTTGTGCCGGCGTTGCCGCCAGATCGTGCGTGCCACTGATCACCAGCGCCGGCACCTTGATGCCGGGGGCTTCAGGGCGCAGATCGGCGGCGTCGATGGCGTCGCAATTCGATGCGTAGCCTTCCTTGTCGGTGTGCACGAACACGTCGCGGATCATCGCAAGCACGACCGGCTCCCGTTCGATGTAGTCGGCGGTAAACCAGCGCGGCAACACAGCATCGGCCAGCGCGAGCATGCCTTCCGTGCGCGCCCTCGCAGCACGCGGCACCCACACTTCCGGCGAGCCGATACGCGCCGCCGTGTTGGACAGCACGACGCGCTCGAGACGATTCGCGTGACGTGCCGCCAACGCAACGCCGGTAAGCCCACCCATCGACAAGCCACAGAAATTCGCGCGCGCGATCTTCAACGTATCCATCAGACCCAGCACGTCGCCGGTCAACTGCTCGATCGTGTACGGGCCCTTTGGCGCTTCCGAGTGACCATGACCGCGCGTGTCGTAGCGCAGCACGCGAAAGTGTCTGGACAGCGCCGCGACTTGCGGCGTCCACATCGACAGATCGCTGCCGAGCGAATTCGACAACACGATCCACGGTGCGTTGCCGTGACGGTCACCGTCGATTCGATAATGAAGCTCGGTACCGTTGACTGCGGCGTAGGGCATGCCGGTTACTCCTTGGAAGTGGCGCGCTTGGCGCGCGTGTGATGAAGGGCCAGCGCGGCGTCCACATAAGCGTGCGCCTGGCCGACGTATTGAGCGGGGTCGAGCAATTGCTTCAGGCGCTCGATCGAAAGATGTTCGGTCACGGCGGGGTCCGCCGAGAGCACGTCGAAGAGCGTTTTGCGCTCGGCGATTGCCGCTTTCGATGCCCGCTCAACGAGATGATGCGCATCGAGCCGGCCGATGCTGTCGCCGAGCGCGAGCATCACCGCTTCGCCGAGAATCAAGCCGTGCGTGACGTTGAGATTGGCGGCGAGACGCGGCACGTTGACGTTCAGCCCCGCGGCAATCTGTTCGATGTTGGCAAGCGCGCCGCCTGCAAGGCGCGCGAGATCCGGCAGCGCGTCCCACTCGGCCTGCCAGCCGCCGAGTGCGCGCTCGTGCTCCTGCACCATGCCGGCGAATACCGTGGCCACCAGTCCGGGCGCGCGCGTCGCTGCCGTCAGCACCGCAGCGCAGCCGACCGGGTTGCGCTTGTGGGGCATCGTCGACGAACCGCCCTTGCCTGCCGCGGCGGGCTCGGCGAGTTCGTCGATTTCGGTTTGCATCTGCAGGGAAATATCGCGCGCGATTTTGCCGAGCGTGCCGATCAGCATGCCGAACAGCGCCGCTGTTTCGGCGATGCGATCACGCTGCGTGTGCCACGGCAAGGTAGGCACAGCGAGCTTGAGTTCCTGCGCCAGCGATTGCGTCACTTGCGGCGCCGCGTCGCGCAGGCTCGCCAGCGTGCCGGCCGCGCCGCCGAATTGCAGCACCAGCACGCGCGCACGCAGCGCATCGAGCCGCTCACGATGACGCAGCAACGCGTCGAGCCATTGCGCGAATTTCAGGCCCAGCGTGATGGGCAGCGCCTGCTGCAACCAGGTGCGGCCGATCATCGGCGTCGCGCGATGGGTGGCCGCGAGTTTTGCCACCGCGTCGCACGTGGCTTGCAAACCGCTGTCGAGCAGATCGAAAGTGTCGCGCAATTGCAGCACCGTCGCCGTATCGATGATGTCCTGGCTCGTCGCGCCCCAATGGACGTACTTCGACGCTTCGGCGTCTGCCGCTTTGACGCGCGCGGTCAGTTGTTTGACGAGGGGAATCGCGAGGTTGCCGCCAAGTGCCGCGTCGCGCGCCAGTGCGTCGGCGTCGAGTTGATCGGCCTGGCAGGCGCCCTCGATCGCGGCCACCGCGGTGTGCGGAATCACGTTATGCGCAGCCGAAGCGCGTGCGAGCGCGGCTTCGACATCGAGCATCCGTTGCAGCGTGGCACGCGGCGCCCAGATGTCGTTCATCGGCTGCGTGCCGCAAAGAAGGCCGGTCAGACGGGCACTGGAGTCGAGCATGGTGGCGTCGATAAGGAAATCGAAAGTGAAGGTTTCGCGAGCGCTATCTGGACGCGCTGCGAAGTGCTATCTATCGAGAGCGTACCGCACACGGCGTTGCGGCGTATTCTGCTCCACATACCGCAGCGACGGCTCGCCGTAACCGCCGGGACTTCGGGTCACGCGCACGACGGCTGCGTCATGCGCGTTCCGGACATGGGTGGCGGCTCGCTGGCCCGGCGTGCGCGTTGGCGGCGACACGGCTGCGTTTTGGCTTTGCCGCAAGCCTTCGTGCTAACGGCTGCTGCGCCGGTGCTTAGGCCGCCAACGTTTTGACTTCGCTGCGGCCTTGGCGCTGACGGCTGCCGCGCGTGTGCTCAGGCCGCGCGAGCCGCTTGCGTGCCGTCGATCAGCGGCACGCCGGTCAGTTTGTGCAGCGCATCGAAGTCGATGTCCGAGAAGATTTCGCGCACCACGAGACCCTTGTCGGTGACGTCGATCAACGCGAGGTCTGTATAGATGCGGTCTACGCAGGCCACGCCCGTCACCGGGTAGGTGCACTCGGCGGCGATCTTGCTTTCGCCCTGCTTGGTCAGATGTTCCATCATCACGTAGACCTGCTTCGCGCCGATCGCGAGATCCATGGCGCCGCCGACTGCCGGAATCGCGTCGGGCGCGCCGGTGTGCCAATTGGCCAGATCGCCCTTCTCCGACACCTGAAACGCGCCGAGCACGCAGAAATCCAGATGGCCGCCGCGCATCATCGCGAACGAATCCGCGTGATGGAAATACGCGCCGCCGGTGAGCAGCGTGACGTGCTGCTTGCCGGCATTGATCAGTTCGTCGTCTTCCTCGCCCTTTGCGGGTGCCGGGCCCATGCCGAGCAGGCCGTTTTCGCTGTGCAGGAAGATTTCCTTGTCGGCAGCAAGGTGGTTGGCCACCAGCGTGGGCACGCCGATGCCGAGGTTCACAAAAGCGCCTTCAGGGATATCCTGGGCAACGCGCTTGGCCATTTCATCGCGGGTCAATTTTTTCATGTCGGTCTCCTCAGGCGGCGGTCACGGATGCGAGCTCGGCTTGATGCTCAGCTTGCGGCACTTCGATCACACGTTGCACGAAAATGCCCGGCGTGACGATATTTTCCGGATCGAGTTCACCGAGCGGCACCACTTTCGACACCTGCGCGATGGCCGTTTTCGCCGCGCTGGCCATGATCGGACCGAAGTTGCGCGCGGTCTTGCGATAGACCAGATTGCCCCAGCGGTCACCCTTGAATGCCTTGATTAGCGCGAAGTCCGCATGCAACGGCGACTCCAGCACGTAGTGCCTGCCGTCGATCAGACGGGTTTCCTTGCCTTCGGCGAGTTTGGTGCCATACGCGGTGGGCGTGAAGAAACCGCCGATGCCCGCGCCTGCTGCACGGATGCGTTCCGCGAGGTTGCCTTGCGGCACGAGTTCGAGTTCGATTTCGCCGGCGCGATAGAGCGCGTCGAACACATACGAATCGGTTTGACGCGGGAACGAGCAGATGATCTTGCGCACGCGTTTGGCTTTGAGCAGCGCCGCGAGGCCGATGTCGCCGTTACCTGCGTTGTTGTTGACGATGGTGAGTTCGCGCGCGCCTTGTTCGATGAGCGCGTCGATCAGCTCGGACGGCATGCCGGCCGTGCCGAAGCCGCCGATCATGACGGTCGCACCGTCGTGGACATCGGCAACCGCCGATTGAAGTGACTCGAAAATCTTGTTGATCATGTCGAATTTCCTTTTGAGGCGCTGCGTGCCGCTGGGCTTTTTTGCCTTTTGCAGGCAAGGGCTTGAGCGAGACGGTCTCCGGGCCGGTGCTGGCGGCGGCTCGCCGGTTGAGGATGCGGGCTGGCGTCTTTGGTTTGTTCGCTATCGATTTTGTTCTATATGTGAACATGGATTCGTTTAGCGAACGATTGGGCAATTATGGTTGCCCTTCGGGCGGGTTGTCAAGGTTGGGGATTCCACCTAATCATAGGTTTTTGCCTGCCCGGCGGGGATTCTTTGCCGTAGGGGCGCCTGGCTTTTGGCGCCTTTCCTTCTTGTATTGTTTGCCTGCGCGGCGCTTTTTGTTTGTATGCCTACGGCGTCGGGCTTTGGTTTTGGTTTGTTTGCCTTCGCGGCGCTTGTTTCGTCTGTATGCCTGCGGCGCTGGTCTTTCCTTGGGGTTTTTGCCTTGGCGGCGCTTTGTTTCTGTGCGCCTACGGCGTTGGCCTTTCCTTGATTACTTATTGGA
>NZ_JAQQCH010000048.1:0-19855 GCF_046030555.1 Paraburkholderia sediminicola
AGCTTGGAGGGGACAGTGGTGCATCTGGAATCCGTGTCCTCGCACATTCAGCCCTGGTGACAACGCACTCATCAGCTCCCACTCCGCACTGCGTGCGTCGCGGATGGGTCTGCACGGAAAACCCGGGGCTTCGTTTGGGCGCGGTGGGACCCTCGGCTTCGCCTCGGCGACGACGGAGTTGCACGGCAAACCAAGGCTTCGTTAAGGCGCAGCGAGGACCATCGGCTTTGCCTCGGCGATGACGATGTAGCATGGAAAACCACGGGCTTAGAAGGCGCAGCGGGGGCCATCGGCTTCGCCTCGACGGAGCGCGAGCGCAAAAACGTAGTGGTCGGTTCCATGAAGTGCGCTTCGGCGCGCGCAGCGCCGCCGGAAGTATGACGGCCTTGTCACTGGCGCCGAATGTGCGAGAACACAGATTCCAGATGCGCCACCGCCCCCTCCAAGCCCAGGGGACCCGCTTAATAACTAGCGGTGTGAGCCGCTTTCTCTTGCTTACTTCTCTTTGCGGCGGCAAAGAGAAGTAAGTGCCCGCCCCGCACAGGGGCGACGCTAATAAACCAATAACATTTCAAGAAAAGGCCAACGCCATAAAAACACAGACACCAAGCGCCGCGCAGGGAAAAAAATCAAACCCCAACAACATCATCAGGCGCTGCAGCCGCAGCCGCAGCCACCCCCACCGCCTCCCGCAAACACTCAACAAAAGCCTGACAAGCAGCACTCTGCTCCTTATGCGACCGCACAGAAAACCCGACAGTCCCAAACGCCCCGCTCTCAGGTAAATCCAGAATCCGCAACAACCCCGCATCTTCAAACTGCTGCGCGGCAACCCGCGGCATCAGCGCAATCCGTGGCGTATCGAGCAGCAAGCCGATATTCGTCAACAACGACAACGACTCCACAATATCCGTAGGCAGCGGCAACCCCGCCGCGCGAAACAGATGTTCCGCCGAAAGCCGCGCCGGCGAATCAGGCGTCGGCAGGATCCAGGGCGAGCCGACCAGCTCCGACAGATGCGTCACGCCAGCCGGCGCAGGCCCATAGCCTTTTCCGACCACCACACACAGCGACTCGTCAAAAAGCGCCTCATGCGTCAACGGAAAAGCACTCGCAATTGGCAACTCGCGCTCCGGCAACCGCCCGACGACGATATCGAGGTCGCCCGTCGCCAGCGCCGGGAACAGATGCGCCGTCGTACCCTCACGGACCGTCACCAGAACGTTCGGCGTGCGCGCCTTCAGCATCGCGATCGCCGTGGGCAAGAGCCGCGCCGATGCCGAAATGAGCGTGCCGACAATCACGTGGCCACTGGTGCCAAGCCGAAAGTCGTTGAGCTCGTCAGTCATATAGCGCAACTCCGCCATCAGCGATTTGACGCGCCGCCCGAGGAGCAATCCCAGTTCCGTCGGCACAACACCCCGATTCGAGCGCGCGAACAACGCACCGTCGAAACACGACTCAAGCTCGTGGATGACCTTGGTGACGGCCGGCTGCGTCAAGCGCATCTCGTTGGCCGCGCGCACGACGGAACGCGTTTCCAGCACGCGTTCGAAGATCATCAGCTGATTGAGCTTCAGCTTGCGGATCAGGGAAATCTCGCTAAGTGGATTGTGTTGCATGGCGGGCGTGGGCGGAATCAATGATCCGCGATGGTAACAGCACTAAATCGGCAGACCGATTAGGGGCACCACCTGTTCTTCCCGCCTTGGGCACACCTATTGCTGTATATCGCTCGCCGGCAATGGCCCGTCAAAGCACACAGCGCCTACAGCGGGTAGCCGTTTTTAACTTCAATTCAGCAATCCATCGGTGGGAGGCCCCATGCTTCGATACGCTGTAATCTTCTTCATCATCGCGATCATTGCCGCGGTATTTGGCTTTGGCGGCATTGCCGCAGGCGCAACGGAAATCGCCAAGGTTCTGTTCTTCATCTTCGTGGTGATCTTCCTCGTGACCTTGCTGATGGGCGTGATGCGACGCTGACCACCGCATTGACCAAATAAGCGAAGAAACACCCGCTCCAGTGCGGGCACCGGCAACGATTGCAATACTTGCTACACCGTATTGCAATCGTTGCTGCCCGCGCCGGAGTTTTTAATTCAAACCCTACACGTCACGCGCCCGCACGTCCCGAACGCATTGCACCGCAGCGCACGCGCAACGCGCTTCAAGTGCACCAACCACGCAAACGCCTCATGCAGCACGTGCAATTCTCGCCGGCACGGTCAACCTATGCGACCAGTTCGCGAGCGTACGCGTCGCCACCGGTGGTTTGCTCAAGATCGCACTGTCGTAACGCTTGCCGTCGAACCGCACGAAATCGACGATGCGAAACCCCTGCCCTCGATAAAACGCAATCAGGTGAGCCGCCGGTTGCGGCGTATCGAGCGCAAGCTCCGCAAAACCGCGTGTCGCGGCCCAGTGGTCGGCGAAAGCGATCAATAACGTACCGATGCCGCGCGCCTGCCACACCGGCTCCACACCGAACTGGCGCAGGCTGGCAATATCGTCGCGTCGGTACACGTCGCAAGGCGACTCGTGATCGGGCGCATACAGCGTCATCGTGCCGACAATGCGCCCCTCGCAGACCGCGACGTAGCAATCGCCTCCGCTCGCGCGTGAACGCGTCGTCTCCACCGTTTGGTCCACACAGGTGCAATTCAGCCCCATCGTCCCGAGCCGTGTGAAAGCCCGATGCAGCAGCGCGGTCAACGCGACGTACGAATCGCGCGACGGATCGAAGCGGCGCAGTTCGACACGGCCCACGCCGTGACATACATAGTCGATACGGACGGATTGCTGCGTCGTTGCACGTTGCTTCACGTTGAACACCTCGCGCTATCAAGATGCACGAAGTGTAGATTTCGCCAGTAGGCGTCTCAAGAAAAAATGTCGTAAAAACTCACATGGGACGTGTATGCGGGCGACCGTGCTAACCGTGTTGACCGTGCTTATAGGCATGCCAACGTGCTATCGGCAGATTGCCATGCACTAGCCTGCGGGTGTCGTAAGCGACTCGTTTTCCCGCAAGCCGAGATGCAATTCCTCGCAGAGGAAGGTCTGCAATGTCTGCACGGCGGCGGCCTGGGCACCGGAGACGGCGCGCATGAAAAGCCCAAAATCGGCGGTGGGGGCATCGGGCAAGCCATCGGCCTGACCGAGTACGCGCATCGACTCCGAACGGATATTGCCATCGAGCAGCACCGAGACACCAAGCCCCGCTTCCACGGCCGACTGCACCGCCGGCAAACTGGTGCTGGTGCACACAATGCGCCACGCAATCCCCGCGCGCCGCAGCGCAGTCAACACCTGCTGCTGCCATAAACACGCGCCGCCGAACGCCACCACCGGCAGCGCCGCGTCACCATCACGGCTGAAGCCGCGCGCGCCGACCCAGTAGAGCGGCTGCGTCCAGGTGAGCAGCGGCACCGAGTCGACCAGCGCGGGGTCCCCCACGACCACGTCGAGGCCACCATCCGCAAGCCGGTTCGACAACGCCGAACTGGTATCGACGACGATTTCCAGCGCCACCTGCGGATAAGCGATCGAAAAGCGCCGCAACGCGCGCGGCAGACGGCCGACCGCGATGTCTTCCAGCATGCCGAGCCGCACCGTGCCGGACACCTGCCCCGCGCTCAAGGCCCGCCGCGCATCGGCACCCGCGCCGAGGATCGTATGCGCGAACGGCAACAGCAGATGACCCGCTTCGGTCAGTTGCACGCCACGCGGCGAGCGATCGAGCAAACGCTGCCCCAGTTCCTCTTCGAGCCGACGCAATTGCATGCTCACCGCCGCCTGGGTACGCGCGAGGCGCACCGCCGCCACGCCCACGGCGCCGGTCTCCGCAACGGTAACGAACGCACGCAGGAGATTGCTGTCGAGATCTCGGGTCATCACGTTTATTGAAGTGATCATAAGAAATATCAACTTATCTTAATACCGCCTGCACCGATAAGATAGCGTCCAACGAATCCGAACGAGCGGCAACGAGGCCACAATGCAGGACACCACGATCAAACCAGCGCTGAATTCCGCGCCAGCGCCAACCATAATCAAGCCGGCCAGCGCTGCGGCGGGTGCGGCGCTCCTGTGCGTGCTGTCGATGTCGAGCGTGCAGTTCGGCGCCGCGCTCTCTGCGCCGACGATGGCGGCGTACGGTTCGCTCAGCACCACCTGGTTACGCCTCTGCTGGGCCGCTGCAGTGCTTGCGTTGCTGGTGCGCCCGCGGCTTTTCACCTACTCGCGCTCGCATTGGCTCGCGGCCGGTGCGCTGGGGGCGGCAATGGCCGGCATGACGCTGTGCTTTTTCGCGGCACTTCAGCGGATCCCATTGGGGCTGGCCGTCGCGATCGATTTTCTCGGGCCACTCGCCGTGGCGACTTTCGCGGTACGTCGCGCGCGAGCATTAGCGTGGCCGGCATTGGCGATTGCCGGCGTGCTACTGCTTTCGCGTGATCGCGCGGGCTGGATCGGCGAACCGCTTGGCGTGCTGCTCGCGTTTGGCGCCGCGCTCGGCTGGGGCAGCTATATCGTGCTGATGAAGAAGATCGGCACCGTGTTCGCCGGACTCGAAGGATTGTCGGTGTCACTGATTGCAGCGGCGCTGGTCGCCACGCCATTCGGCTTCGCGCAAAGCGGCATACACATTGCCGCGGGCCAGATCGCGGCAACCGCGGGCCTCGCGTTGCTGGTTCCGTTGTTACCGTACGCGCTGGAAATGGTGGCATTGCGGCACATGCCGGCCGCATCGTTTGGGATCCTGATGAGTGTCGAACCCGCGATCGGCGCGTTGGCCGGCTTCGTGGTGCTGCATCAACCAATGGGGGTCTTGCAGATAGCAGGCACACTGCTGGTGGTCGCCGCGAGCGTCGGCGCCGTGGCGGCGACGCGCTGACCGGTACTGAATCGCGGCGTGTGCCGTGCTTAGGCGAAGTTTTCCGCTTCGTAAAGACGCCGGCCCGCTGCGTCCTTGGCGCCAAGAATCGGCTCGATTTCGATCGGCCACTCGACGCCGATATCAGGATCGCACCACAAGATGCAGCGCTCGAGTTCGGGGAACCAGTATTCGGTGGTCTTCCAAAGACATTCGGCGACGTCGGAAAGCACGACGAAACCATGCGCGAAGCCCGGCGGCACCCACACCTGCCGGTGATTGACCGCGCTCAGATATACGCCGCTCCATTTGCCGAAGTTCGGCGAATTGAGCCGCACGTCTACCGCGACGTCGAACACTTCCCCCACCACCACGCGCACGAGACGACCCTGCGGTCGCTGCACCTGATAGTGCAGCCCGCGCAACACACCACGCACCGCCCGCAAATGCCGGTCTTGCACGAAATTGAAACCGTGCGAGACGTCGTCAGTAAACTCATCCGCACTGAAGCTCTCGAAGCAGAAGCCGAATTCGTCGCAAAACACCTCGGGCTCGATGAGTTTGACCTCCGGCAATGCCGTCGCCATTACCTTGTTGCCCATGGCCACTGTGCTCGTAAGAAGCCTGTCCGCAGAAAACACGCATGCCGTTGCGCACGCCGCTGCGCACGCATCCATTCACAATGAAGTACGCCGTCTGCACGGCGCCTGCCCAAGCTTACATCTCGGTCGGCACCCGGCTGCGTGCGCGATATTCGGTCGGTGACAACGCCATACGCTTGCGGAATATCTTCGCGAGGCGATCGCCGTTGCCGGTGCCGCTGCGGCGCGCGATCTTGTCCACCGGTAATTCGGTTTCAGTCAGGAAATTGCAGGCAATGCGCAGCCGCACCTGCAGCAGATAGTCAGAAGGTGTGACGTGCATTTCATGCTTGAAGCGCCGCAGAAAATTTCGCTCGCTCATCGCCGCCACCTGGGCGGCGTCGGCAACCGAGACAGAACGATCGCAATTCGCCTCCATCCAGCGCGCGGCTGCACGGATTTTCTCGCCAACACTGAGCGTGCCGCCTTCTGCCGGCAGCGGCACCCAGGTGGCGGCCATGCCGGGCATGACCCGATCAGCGACGCTGCGCGCGAGTTCCGCGCCGAGATCGCGCTTGATGAACATCAGCGCACTGCGCGCGCAGTCGTTACGATCGTTGGCAGCGCTGCGCGCGGCATCGGTCGTGGCGCTGTTCAGATACCGGTTCACCTGGAGGCCGTCATGGTCTGCGGGGCCCGCCGCCTCCAGCACGAGACGGCCCTCGCCGATCGTCTCGATCGCGCGAGTGCGCGTTTGCACCGATCGCAGCCAGCCGAGCAGCCGTTCGTCGAGCGCGGCCTCATGTGCGCCGTAGCCACCGGCAATGAACAGCACGTCGAAACCGCTGCCGTAACGTGTGTCGATACGGTCAGTCCAGATCCGCGCTGACGAAGAACTCGCGACGCTGCCGCCGCCCATCGACAGAAACTGCACTTCATAAGGCGGCTCTTCGCCAGCCCGTGAGCCGGAGAGCTCGTTAGCGGTCTGGAACATCTCGACCACCGTGCCAGGTCCGAGCAGCCAGAAACCGTCGAACAGCAAAACGCCGATTCGCCGCGCTGCACTGCGCACGTTTAGCGTCGGCGTATGTAACCAGGTGATCCTCACAGTATCCAGGTGCATGTGCGGCATGATGTTCCCTCAAAACTGTCGTGCGTTGCGGACCCCGCTATCCCTTCGGCCGGCCGATATGGTCGAATTTAATCACGGCGATTGAAAACTGCCGGCAATTTTGCTTAACGGATTATGCGTGATGGTAGCGTAATGGCTCGCCATAGTAAATTTGAAAAACAAATTGGCATTGCGAAAACCAATGTATGAAGAAACCCATTATTGGCTGTTTCATATGAGCGCCCTCATATGAGCCGCTACAGCGGTAGATCGTACCGGATCGCCTTCCTTCGGAACGCCGCAGAGCCTTATATTTGCTCGCTCTTGAGCCTGTCACGGCAACGCACGAAGCCGGCTCGCACAGTGTGATTCCGGGCATCGGCTTACAGCAATCGCATCCATAATTGTTTCAAACATGAACTCTAAACATCGCAAATAATGAACGTTCATTCAGGCTCTTATTCGCAAATCGGGAATTTATCGGCAGTGTGAATGTGGTGGACCGCACATTCATGGAAACATTCCGGATTAAGCATTTCGACAGCCAATTCCAAATCGACTAAAAACGTTTCTATATTGAAACATCCGCCCTCTTTTACATATGAATAAATGCGGCAGTCATCCGCCCCCACCACCGCGAGAACATCGGACGAATCTGCGGCGTGGCGAAAATCGTGCCAGGCGGCTTCCTTAAACAAAGTTTCATCCCCGGATCGTGCACTTTAAGACTTGGTTAAGGGTGGCAGCGCCATAATTTGCGTACCGTGAGAGATGGAAGGAGCAGAAATATGTCGCGCCCCATGAGCATCGAAAAAGTCAACGAATATGGACAAAACGCGGTTCGCATCGCCATCGAGGACAGTGCGGTATTGCTCGAAGTGCCTGATCTGGACGCCGTGATCGAACACCTCAGCGCGCTGCGTGCCACGATGCGCCCTGAAGTGCCTAAAGAACCGTTGCGCACCCATCAGTACGTGATTGAAATCGATCCGTGCTGGCACACTGAAAAACATCCACTGCATGACGGCGCCGTACTATTCCTGCGGCATTCCGGCCTGGGCTGGGCCGGCTTCGCACTCCCCACCGAAAGCCTCGCCAGGTTGCATCACGCGCTGACACAGCAACTGGAAGCATCGCTCGAAGTCCACGGCATGCTCAACTGAATCGACTGAATCGGCTGGATTACGAGCTCACGCAGCTTGTTGCGTTTCGCGTAGCACAGCGTTTCAGATTACGTCTGCACCTCGCTGAGCCTCACATCTATACTTCCCTCGCCGCCTCATAGCGGTTACTTTCATTCAGGTCTCTTTCCGAAGCGCGGCTTTGTCCGCGCTCTTTTTTTGCACGTCGCTTAGGTTTGCTTATGGTTAGCGGGATGATCCAGATACAGGGTCGTCCATCCAGTTCATGAACATTGCACAAAATTAAAAAAGACTTAATCCACCTAGCTGTGCCGTTTTATCTGCGATCGCCGATGATGCATCCATCGTCCTTCTCTACTGTTCCAACATGAACCAGCTACAAGCGATGCGTGTCTTCACACGAGTGGTCGATCTCGCCAGCTTCAATCTTGCGGCGAGACAGTTAGGGATGTCGGCAGCGGCGGTCACGCGCAGCGTCGGCACACTGGAAGCGCATCTGAACATGCGCTTGCTGAACCGCACCACGCGCAGTCTTTCGCTGACCGATGTAGGCCGCGAATATCTGGACGGCTGCCGCACGATCATCGAGAAGCTCGACGAAATGGAATCGAATCTGCTTGAGACAACACGCGATCCGCAGGGCACGTTACGGATCGCTACGCCGATGACGTTCGCTACCGCCGGGTTGGGCGCATTGCTGGCCGCGTATCGCACGCTGCATCCACGCGTGGACTTCGACGTGACGACGTTCGACACGCATATCGATCTGGTGGAAGGCGGTTTCGACGTGTGTTTCTCCGATGACCGGCGGCTCGCCAATTCCACGCTGGTGAGCCGCATGCTGACCAGTGTCGATGAATTGACTGTCGCCTCTCCGATCTATCTGGCGCGTCACGGCACCCCTCGCGATCCGGCTGCGTTGAACCGCCATGGCCTGCTGACGGTCTCCGACGGTTCGTCGCGCACCTGGGAATTCGCGGACGACGACGGTATCTACCGCGTCAACACCGGTAGCGCGCTCACTGCAACGAGTAGCACGATGGTGCGCGTAGCCGCACTCAACCATATGGGTATCGCCCTGCTGCCGCTGCCGATCATTGCCGACGATCTCGTGCAGGGTACGCTCGTACCCGTGCTCGAACAATTCGAAATCAACGGCGGTCCGCGCCAGGTGTCGATTCTCTACTCCGGCCGCAATTACCTGTCGATGCGTGTGCGCAGTTTCATCGACTTCGCGGTCAGCCAGTATCGTGCGCCGGACCGCCCGGTCGCGCTGCGGGCGGTAGCTTGAACGGGGCGCGCGCACCATGCCCAAAATACTAACGATCGAAGATGACGAGTTGATCGCACACGACATCGTCCGCACCCTCAGCGCAAGCGGTTTCTCTGTCGACGTGGCGCGCACCGGCCGCGAAGGGATGGCGAAAGTGATGGCGGGCGACTACGACGTCGTCACACTCGACCGCATGCTGCCCGATCTCGACGGCCTGACTATCGTGGCGACGATGCGCGGTGTTGGCATGGAAACACCCGTGCTCGTGATGAGTGCGATGTCCGATGTCGATCAGCGCATTCAGGGTCTGCGCGCGGGCGGCGACGACTACCTGACCAAGCCGTTCTCGCCCGAGGAAATGTTCGCACGCGTCGAAGTGCTGTTGCGCCGTCGGCCACGTCACGCCAAAGCTGAAACGATGCTGCGCAGCGGCGCGCTGGAAATCGACCTGGTGCGCCGCAGAGTCACTCACCGGCAGCGCGAACTCGATCTGCAACCCACTGAATTCCGCGTGCTCGAATTCATGATGCGACACACTGGCCAGGTGCTCACACGCACGATGATTTTTGAGGCCGTGTGGGGCTGCCGCTTCGATCCTGGCACGAACCTGATCGACGTACACGTAGGCCGTTTGCGCAAGAAGGTCGAGACGCCTGGCGAGCGTCCGTTGATTCGCACCATTCGAGGCTCAGGCTATCTGTTCGGCTGACGCCGTTCCATTCGCAGGTTTTCCGACGAAGCTTTAGCGCTGCATGCAGCGCTAAAGCCGTTGCAACGCGACTATCGACGCAATCGCACACACCCTCGCGGCTTCCTAAAACTAGTTTCATTTGTTTAGTCCGCGACTGTTAGGACCCGCTCTCCAGAATGCCGTTACCGGGCTACACCAATGGTGCAAGCCCCAACCGCCACACGCCCGCGCAGATTCAATCGCGCCTCTGAACGGAGCAGCCTTCGATGTTAAAAATAGTCCGGTTAGCTTTGACCCGGCCCTACACGTTCATCGTGCTTGCGATGCTGATCCTGTTGATCGGTCCGCTTGCCGCGTTGCGCACGCCGACGGATATCTTTCCCGACATCCGCATTCCCGTGATCAGCGTGGTCTGGAATTATGCCGGCCTGCAACCGGACGATATGTCCGGACGCATCGTTACCTATTACGAGCGCACGCTCGGTACGACCGTCAACGACGTCGCGCATATCGAGTCGCAATCGTTTCGCGGCTACGGCATCGTGAAGATCTTCTTTCAGCCGACCGTGGACATCCGCACCGCGACCGCCCAGGTGACCTCGGTGTCGCAGACGGTGCTCAAGCAGATGCCACCCGGCACCACGCCGCCGCAAATTCTGAACTACAACGCGTCTACCGTGCCGGTGCTGCAACTTGCACTGACCAGTAATACGCTCGACGAACAGAAACTCGCGGACTACGCGACCAACTTCATTCGCCCGCAATTGCTGAGCGTGCCTGGCGTGGCGATTCCGACGCCGTACGGCGGTAAGACCCGTGAAGTGCAGATCGATCTCGATCCGCAAGCCTTGCAGGCGAAAAAGCTTTCGGCCAACGATGTCGCCACCGCCCTTGCCCAGCAGAATCAGATCATCCCGGCGGGCACCGAAAAGATCGGCCGGTTCGAATACAACATCAAGCTGAACAACAGCCCGCTAGCACTCGACGAACTGAACGCGCTGCCGATCAAGACGGTGGACGGCGCAACGATCTATATCCGCGATGTGGCCCACGTACGCGACGGCTATCCGCCGCAAGGCAACGCGGTCCGCGTGGACGGTCATCGTGCAGTGCTGATGAGTATTCTGAAGAACGGCTCTGCCTCGACGCTCGACATCATCTCCGGTGTCAAGGCGCAATTGCCGCGCATTGAAGCGACGCTGCCGCCCGGATTGAAGCTCGTGACGATGGGCGATCAGTCGACCTTTGTAAAAGGCGCCGTCAGCGGCGTGGCGCGTGAGGGCGTGATCGCCGCCGCGCTCACTTCGCTGATGATTCTGCTGTTCCTCGGTAGCTGGCGCTCGACGCTGATCATCGCGGCATCGATTCCGCTTGCAGTGCTGGCGGCGATTGCGGGTCTCGCCGCAATGGGCGAAACGCTTAACGTGATGACGCTCGGCGGCCTTGCGCTCGCGGTCGGGATTCTGGTCGACGACGCCACCGTCACGATCGAGAACATCAACTGGCATCTCGAACAAGGCAAGGACGTACGCAGTGC
Organism: Paraburkholderia sediminicola; assembly: GCF_046030555.1. Lineage (GTDB taxonomy): Bacteria > Pseudomonadota > Gammaproteobacteria > Burkholderiales > Burkholderiaceae > Paraburkholderia > Paraburkholderia sediminicola_E. The sequence continues at coordinate 11,212 of NZ_JAQQCH010000048.1, forward strand.
GATTCTGGACGGCGCCGCGCAGATCGTCGCACCCGCATTCGTGTCCTTGCTGTGCATCTGCATCGTCTTCGTGCCGATGCTGCTGCTCGACGGCATTGCGCGCTTCCTGTTCGTACCGATGGCCGAAGCGGTGATCTTCGCGATGATCGCGTCGTTCATTCTGTCGCGCACGTTCGTGCCGATGATGGCGCAATACCTATTGCGCCCGCATGCGTCGGGCGGTCATGCCTCTGGCGAACTGGCTGCAGTGATGGACCCGCATGGCGGCCATTCGCACGCGGCACCGTCGCGCAATCCGCTGGTGCGTTTTCAGCGCGGTTTCGAGCATCGTTTCGAGCGCGTGCGCAGCGTGTATCGGATCGTGCTCGGCCTCGCGCTCACGCATCGCAAGCGCTTCGTGACGGGGTTTCTGATCGTAGTCGGCGCGTCTTTTCTGCTCGCCCCGTGGCTCGGCCGCAATTTCTTCCCGAATATCGACTCCGGAGAAATCGCGATCCACGTGCGAGCCCCGATCGGCACACGGGTCGAAGATACCGCCGAGCAATTCGATCTGATCGAAAACGCAGTGCGCCGGGCGATTCCGCCGGACCAGCTGCGCGGTATCGTCGACAATATCGGCTTGCCCAATAGCGGTATCAACCTGACCTATAACAACAGCGGCACGATCGGACCGCAAGACGGCGACATCCTGATCTCGCTGAACGAGGACCACCAACCCACCGCCGGCTTTGTCCGCACACTGCGTGAAACGCTGCCGCGCCAGTTTCCCGGAACAACGTTTGCGTTCCTGCCGGCCGATATCGTCAGCCAGATTCTGAATTTCGGCGCACCCGCGCCAATCGACTTGCAGGTGGCTGGGCCGAACCAGGCGGCCAATCATCGCTACGCTAACGAAGTGATGCGACGCATGCGCATGATCCCCGGCATTGCCGACACGCGCATCCAGCAGGCGTCGACGTACCCGCAATTCACCGTATCGGTGGACCGCTCGCGTGCCGATCAACTTGGCATCACCGAACAGGATGTGACCAATTCCGTGGTGGCGAGCCTCTCGGGCACGAGTCAGGTGTCGCCAACGTACTGGCTGAATCCGAAGAACGGCGTCTCGTATCCGATCGTCGCACAGACGCCGCAATACCGCATGACGTCCCTGTCCAATCTGAGCAACTTGCCGGTGACCAGCAAGAGCGGCCACGCGCAGATTCTCGGCGGCATCGCGACCATTTCGCGCGGCGTCGGCAATGCGGTGGTTTCGCACTACAACATCGAGCCGCTCTACGACGTGTTTGCGACCACCCAAGGTCAGGATCTCGGCGCCGTCTCCGCGAAGATTCAGAACATCCTCCATGCGACCGAGAAAGATGTGCCGAAGGGTTCGATCGTCACACTGCGTGGTCAGGTTCAGACGATGAATAGCGCGTTCCTCGGTTTGTCGCTGGGTCTGGTCGGCGCAATTCTGTTGATCTATCTGCTGATCGTCGTGAACTTCCATTCGTGGAGCGACGCGTTCGTGATCGTTACTGCGTTGCCCGCAGCGTTGGCCGGCATTGTGTGGATGCTGTTCACCACCCATACGCCGCTCTCCGTGCCCGCACTGACTGGCGCGATTCTCTGCATGGGCGTCGCGACCGCCAACAGCATTCTGGTGGTGAGCTTCGCCCGCGAACGGCTGGCGGTGACCGGCAATGCGCTGGTCGCGGCGATGGAAGCCGGCTTCACGCGCTTTCGCCCGGTGCTGATGACGGCGCTCGCGATGATCATCGGCATGGCACCGATGGCGCTCGGCCTCGGCGACGGTGGCGAGCAGAACGCGCCGCTCGGTCGCGCCGTGATTGGCGGCCTGATTTGCGCGACTTTCGCCACGCTGCTGTTCGTACCGGTGGTGTTCAGCCTCGTGCATCGGCGCGACGCGGCGAGTCATGGCCCCTCACACAGTTCATCAAGCGACACCTCGCACGATCACTCATCATCCGAACCCGGAGTCCATCATGTCCACTGAGATCGAGATCAATTCGCCGAAGCGGCTGCGTCACCTCAAGCTGGTCGGTATCGCCGTGCTGCTGGCGGCAGCGGGCATCGTGGCCAGCGGTATTGCCAGCCGCGTGCATGCGAAGCAGGAACTCACCACCTGGTCGGCCCAGCAAGCCGTGCCGACGGTGGTGGCGTACACACCCAAACACGACCTCGACGCGCAGACGCTAGTGCTGCCCGGACGGCTGTCCGCCTTCGTCAACGCGCCGATCTACGCGCGCGTGTCGGGCTATCTGCATGCGTGGTACGCGGATATCGGCACCCACGTCAAAGCCGGGCAGTTGCTCGGCGTAATCGACACACCCGATCTCGATCAGCAATTGCAGCAGGCTCGTGCCGATCTGCAAAATTCGGTGGCGAATGAAAAACTCGCCGCATCCACGGCAAGCCGCTGGACGAAGATGCTGCAGCAGGATTCGGTCTCACAGCAGGACGCCGACGAAAAGACCAGCGACCTCGTTGCCAAGCAGGCGACGGTAGCAGCGGCCGAAGCCAACGTGCGGCGTCTCGAAGCGCTTGAGTCGTTCAAGCGCATCACGGCGCCGTTCGACGGCATCGTCACCGCGCGCACCACCGATATCGGCGCGCTCATCAACGCGGGCGGGGGCAATGGGCCTGAACTGTTCTCAGTCTCCGACGCACGTCAGTTGCGCGTCTATGTAAGCGTGCCGCAGGACGAGGCCGCCGCCATCAAGCCCGGCATGACCGCCACACTCACCGTGCCCGAACGCCCCGGCGTGAAGTTCGACGCCAAACTCGTCGACACCGATGATGCGATCACCCCTTCTTCGGGAACGCTGCTGGTGCAACTCGCCGTGGACAATCAGAACGGCCTGCTGATCCCCGGTGAGTACACCGAGGTGCATTTCGCGCTGCCGACCGACTCGCATGCCTTGTCCATTCCGGCCAGCTCGCTCATCTTCAGGCAGCACGGTTTGCAGGTCGCGGTCGTCGGCAACGACAACCATGCGATGCTCAAATCCGTTTCGATCGGTACCGATCTCGGCACGCAAGTCGAGATCGCGTCGGGCCTGAATCCCACGGACCGTGTCATCGACAATCCGCCCGACTCGCTGACTTCGGGCGATGAAGTGCGGCTTGGAGGCAATCCGGCGGGCACGACGGACACGTCGCTAGCCGAACGCCGGCCGGCGGAGAGCACTCATGGATAAACGCCGCATCTGTATCGCGTTGGCGGCCGCGGCGCTGGTGAGCGGCTGCTCATTCGCGCCGACCTACCATGCGCCGGCCACCAGCATCCCGACGACGTTCAAGGAAGGCGGCGCCTGGCAGCTCGCCAGACCGGCCGATCGCGTGCCGCGCGACGCGTGGTGGAGCGTGTATCGCGATCCGGTGCTCGATCACCTTGAAGTTCAGGTGGCGGCTGCCAATCCGGACGTGGCAGCAGCGATGGCGCGCCATGACGAAGCCACCGCCTATCTGTCGCAGGCCCGCTCGGGGTTGTTTCCGACTATCGGCGCCGAAGCGTCGGTGAATCGCCAAAGGCAATCGGACAACCGCCCACTGCGCGGCGCGGATCAGCCCTCGGTGTACGGTACGAATACGGTCGACGTCGGCATTGGCTATGACCTCGACCTGTGGGGCAAAATCCGCAACGAGGTATCGGCCGGCCGCTCGGCGATGCAGGCAAGCGAGGCCGATCTCGAGTCGGTACGTTTGAGTTTGCAGGCGAATCTGGCAAGTGCGTACTTCAATCTGCGCGGACTCGACGAACAGCAGCAATTGCTCAATGACACAATCGACACCTACCAGCATGCGCTCAAGCTCACGCTAAGCCGCCACGCGGGCGGCATCGCATCCGACCTCGACGTCTCGCGCGCGCAGACGCAACTTGACACCGCAAGCGCTTCCGCCGACGATATCGCCGCGCGCCGCGCGTTATACGAGCACGCGATCGCCAGCCTGACCGGCGCACCGGCGTCGACGTTTACCCTCGCGCCGGTGATCGAAACGGCGTATCTGCCGTCCATTCCAACCGGCGTGCCCGCGGCGCTGCTGCAACGGCGCCCAGACATTGCGGCAGCCGAGCGGCGTGTCGCCGAAGCCAACGCACAAATCGGCGTGGCCAAGGCGGCATTCTTCCCCGATATTTCACTCGGCCTCGATGGCGGTTATCAAAGCGACACGCTTTCGCCATGGCTAATGGCGCCGAACGAAATCTGGTCGGTCGGGCCGAGCCTGGTGCTCACGCTATTCGACGGCGGCCGCCGCGAAGCGATCACCCAACAGGCGCGCGCGAAGCTCGCCGAGAACGGCGCGAAGTACAAGGCCACCGTACTGCTCGCCTTCCAGCAGGTCGAAGACAACCTCGCCCAATTGCATCATCTCGGCGACGAAGCCACGCAGCAGAACGAGGCGCTCGTCGCCGCGCAACGCACGTTGACGCTTTCGATGTCGCGCTATCGCGACGGCGTGGTCAGCTATCTGGACGTGGTGACTGCGCAGACCACCGAACTCACCACCCAAACGGATGCATTGAACCTCAATACACGGCGTCTGCTGGCTTCAGTGGGGCTGATCGAGTCCTTGGGTGGCGGTTGGTCGGCGGACGACGCTACGGGCTCGCCTGCCGTTCAGGCAGCGAGTGCGCAAGCGAGGCGTCCAGGGGTGCTTGCTTCTGCTGGTTGAGTCTGCTGGTTGAGTCTGCTGGTTGAGTCTGCCGGTTGAGTCTGCCGGTTGAGTCTGCCGGTTGAGTCTGCTGGTTGGGTCTGCTGGTTGAAACTATCGGTCGAATTCTGTCGGTTCAATCTGGCGATTCAATCTGCCGGCCAAGTCCGCCAATGTCGTAAAAAACGTCGCCGGTTCATCACCGGCGACGTTGGCGTTTCAGGCAGGCTTACGGCACCTTGCTGCGCACTGGTGGCGCTCAGAACCGATGCCGCACGCCCAGGGCCACCACCGCCTGCCGATCGCTTGACGAAGCCGCCAGCGAATAGATCGACGCATTGCCAAGCACCGCGATACCGTCAGCACCCGACACGTGTTGATACACGCCTTCCAGATACAGATCGGTTCGGCGTGACAATGCGTAGTCCGCCTGCAGCATGAACTGATTCCACTTCGGCGCAACGCTCTTCCCGGCGTCGCTGAAATGCCCGTCGGTGAACGTGTACGAACCGCCCAGCGAGAAGGCCGGTGTAATCGCGTAGCGCGCGTTCAGCTCGTAGTTATTGAAAGTCAGCATATCGCCATTGAGCGTGGAATACGCGCCGCCCTGCGCGATCTGATGCGGATCGTTGAGCATCGTCCGGGTAAAGACAAGGCCAACGGTCGCCGCACCGAACGTGTAGCGTCCTGCCGCACCGAGGATACGCTGGCGTGCCCCGGTGAAAGTCGCATCCCCGTCACTGCTGCTCACCGCGCCACCGGTATTGTTGGGTTGATTGACACCGCCTGGCTGGTTCACCTGTAAATATGCCACCGCCAGATTGAACGGACCGCCTGCCCATTGCGCGCCGAGGCTATAGGCATTGTTGTTGCTGAAGCCGCCCGCCGCATTGCTGAAGGCATACGCGCCGCCAACCGTGATGCCACCATAAGTCGCGCTGCGGAATTTCAGCGCGTTGTTCATGCGCAGATCGTTGTTGAGGTTGTCGTTATCGAACGGATGGTCGGCGATATTGCCACCGAACCCCGAGCCGGTCGCCGAAAGCGGCGCGACGAAATCGACGAGGAAATCATATTGCCGCCCCATCGTCACGGTACCCCATTGTTTGCTGGCAATGCCGACCCATGCCTGTCGGCCGAACTCATCGCCACCGTTGGAGAACTTGCCGCTGTCGATATTAAAACCGTTCTCCAGATCGAAGACCGCGCTCAGCCCGCCACCCAGGTCTTCATTACCGCGCAGGCCCCAGCGATCGGTACTCACGTTGCCACTTTCCATCATCCAGTTGCTTTTTCCGCCCGAAGCCGTTTTCTGATTGCTGATGTAATCGATGCCGGTATCGAGTGTGCCGTAGAGCGTAACGCTGCTTTGTGCGTGCGCTGCCGCGCCGAAGGTACCTGCCAGCGCGACGAGTGTGGTTGCCAATGCTTTATTCATGTCTGATTCCGGGTAAGAGAAGGCGCCGATCCGCGCATTGACGGACCGATCCCACACACCGTGCGGGTAGCCGCAATGTAGATTTGCGGGGTGACATACCCGTGATCAAAACCGCCCGATTCATGAAACGTTTTTTATGTTCATGACATGCGCCCGACAAGTCCTTTAATCACTAGCCCGCCGGCGCTTCAGCGGATAAATATCTTTTCATGCGCACACCACCGATCCGCTAAAGCCAGGTGACTATCCTTCTCTTCAACCGATCCACGAATGCATAGCGGTTCGCGAATCGGTCCCATCCAATTTGATTTGTGAGGATTACGAACATGAAATCTCTGACGCTCGCCATCGCTTTCATCGGTGCAACCGCAACGGCTTCTGCTTTCGCTCAATCGACGACGGCTCCGGCGCAACAGACCGCCGCGCCGGCTATGCAAGTGGCACAGAACAGCACGGCCGCGGCGGGCGCTGCAGGATCGTGGGTGCCGCCTTACGGTCAGGCGACCGGCGGGAAGACGCGTGCGCAGGTCTATCAGGAACTGGTGCATGCAGAGAAAGACGGCCAGCTCGCCTATCTGAACTCGACCCTTTACGCACACTGAGATGCACGCGAAGACAAGCAACCGGGTGCGCGCCGCATTGGCGCTGCTTCTCGCCACCGGCCTTGCGGCAGCGGCCACGTCGGCCAACGCCGCGCCGCCGGTGGGCGGGACATTGAGCCGATCGACAGCACTGACATCCGCCGGCGGGTGGACTTCGCCGAACGCAATGAATGGGCATGGCAAAACACGGGCCCAGGTTTACCGGGAACTGATCAAAGCCGAGAACGATGGACAGTTAAATTATCTGAATCGGCTCTATCGTTAAACGCAACACGCCGCATCTCTCGCCCTGACATCCATGACTCTTCGCACCGCGATCAAACGATCTGCTTCGTTTGCCGTTGCCGCGGTTGCAGCCGGACTGCTGTTATCCGGCTGCGCAACGACAACGACACCCGCCAGCGCCGACAACTGTGTCGGTCCACCGAGTTTCTGCAATATCTATTTTGGTTCATGAACAAAAAAAAGCGCGCTCCCCCTTCGGGCAGCGCGCTCTTTACTTGATGCTGACGCTTTAGAACGAGTGTCGAATACCCACTCTGCCGACCACCTGCTTGCCGTCAGATGAAGGATCGAAGCCGGCGATCTGCGCGACGGCGCCGCCGCTCGCTTTCTGCAGTGCCGCGAGCGCATAGATGGCGGTGCGTTTCGACAATTCGTACTCCGCGCTCAGATTGAGCTGCTGATACTTCGGCTCCTGATTGGTCGCATGATCGCGGCCATCCGTATACGTGTAGCCGGCAGCGAGATTCAGCTGACTGGTTGCCGCAAAGGTACCGGCAATTTCATAGTTCTGGAATTTGACGTCTTGTCCCGCATCGCCCTGCAGGAAATTGACGTTGGTGAAGTTGCCCATCACCTTGAACTTGCCGATCTGATAAGAAGCGCCGGCGGCGAAGATACCCTGGCTACGTGCATTGGCCAGATAGTTGCCGTACACCGCATTGGTAAAGCCCGAGCCGTTCTGATAGCTCTGGATCGCCTGTTCCGGATCATTGACCCGCAAATAGCCCGCCCCCATCGAGAACGGTCCGTTCGTATACGACGCAGCCGCGCTATAGGCGGAGTTATTCGAGAACTGTCCCGCCTGCCCGCCGAACGAATAGAGGGCTTCACCCGTAAAGCCACCGATGGTGGGACTCGTGTACTTCACCGCATTGCTGATAGCGAAGCCGTTGTCGAGGTTATCCATGTCATTGGGGTGAGAGAAATACCAGCCGCCGTAGGTACCGTTGAGCGAGAACGGTTCGATGAGATCGACGACCGGATCCCACTGCCGGCCGAGGGTGACCGTACCGGCTGTCTGACTGGCGAGTCCGACATAGGCGTTACGGGAGAAGGCCAGACCACTGCCGAGGCCACCGTTAGTCGAATTGAAGCCGCTTTCCAGGTCGAACACGGCTGAGAGGCCGCTACCGAGATCTTCTTTGCCTCGGAGGCCCCAGCGGCTACCTGCACTAACGCCGCTGGCCATTTGATAGAGATGGTTACCGTTGACGTTGCTGGCGAAGTCGATACCCGTATCGAGCAGTCCGTAGAGCGTGACGCTGCTTTGCGCGTGCGCGGTGGAAACGACGCCGACACATAGGAGTGCCCCGACCAAGTGGGTCAGCTTCATCTTCTGATTCATGAATCACCTTTCATTTAATTAAGGATGCCTGATAGCAGTGGAGAATTTGCAATTCTGTGTGAACACGGAGTGAATATATCGAGGTCAGAAACGGCTGCATCTGCAATACAGACTTTCAGTTTTTTTGTTGGTTTTCTTGAATGAGGCGTTGACCCAAGATGCATGGGAGGGGTGATTTTTGTTTTGGGTTTGTGCCTACGGTGTTGGGGGGCTTGATTTTTTTTGCCTGCGCGGCGCTTTGTTTGTCTGTTCGCCTGTGGCGTTGGTGTTTCCTTGATCTGGGTTTTTTGGTTTTTGGTTTTTGGCCTTTGGCCT
>NZ_JAQQCH010000049.1:0-17842 GCF_046030555.1 Paraburkholderia sediminicola
CAGGGGATCCGCTTATGAGCTAGCGGTGTGAGCCGCTTTCTCTTGCTTACTTCTCTTTGCGGCGGCAAAGAGAAGTAACTGCCTGCCCCGCACAGGGGCGACGCTAATAGACCAATAACATAACAAGGAAAGGCCAACACCATAGGCGAACAGACAACAAACGCTACGCAAACAAACAATTCAAGCAAAACCCACCGCCGTAAGCACCGCACCTACCCAAGCGCCACGCAAGCAAAAAAAAACCTTCACCTCTTCTGCACCCCCTCCCGCCACTCCCCCCAATGAGTAACAATATCCTGCACAAGCGGATTTCCGGCCCGAAACAAATTCTCAATAGCAATCGTAAAGCCCCCTTGCGCAGCATAGTTCAGCAAATTATCCGCACTAGTCTGCCCATCGTAAGGCCGATCAAAATCAGACCCCGCTCTCACCACAGCCACGCGATTCAAGTCGACCTTATGCACCGAGGCCGCGCGCTTAAGCGCCTCATACGTCGCGTTATCCTCCTGCTGCGTCGTGCAATAAACCCCCTTGTTGTCAGTCAGAATCTTGGTCCAATCCCGTGCCCGCTGCCCTAGCAGCGTCCCTGACCACCAGGTATCGCCCGCCAGCGTATCGCACTGAACAACAGTCGGCGGCCGGTTTGCCGGCGCATACGAATACTTCGCCCGCGCAGCCTGCGCCTGAGCGTTGTCCGACAGCACAACGCTTCGCGACAAATCAAACGCCGAATCGGCAAGCTGGGTATTCAGCTGAAACACTTCCGTCCGATAGTCAAGCGGCGGCTTGTCCGTCGGACTCGTCGTATTGATCCCCAGGTACCCGGTATTCCAGCCAGGCGGAATCTCCCGTCCGTCGATCTCCCACTGAATCCCAAAGTCGACCAGATACTTCGCCCATGCGGCGGATCCGACCGTGCCTTGCTGCGGATCGATCCCGGCAATCCCCGCCACCATAAAGTACGTATGCCGCAAATCGAAGCGCGGCGAGAAGGTCAGTGCCATGATCGACGCGGCAGCGTTGCTATGCCCCATGCCGGTAGTCATGACACACACGTCCTGCTTGTTGCAATGAACCGTCGGATAATCGGGAGACAGGCCGTCGACCGGAATTTCACGCCATGGCCCCAGCCGATCGAGCCACACCTGCCCCTCCGGCGCGAACATCGAAATGATCATCACCTTGACCGGCCGGCCGTGCGAGCCGCCGTCGCCTTGCGAGAAACCGTCGTTGTCGTCCGCGCTGGCAGGCCCGGCTGTGAAGGCGGCGCAAGCCGCGAGTGCAATGGCGGAGATCGCGCCAAGTGTGCGAGTCAGCATCGTAATCCTTCCTTTTTGCTTGTGATGCAGATTGGGAGAGGGACTGCTTTCAAGCCGAAAGAAGTATAGATGCGAAGGAATTATTTTCCACTACGTGTTACCGCATTTCATACGCCGCGACTGAACCCCGCCGACCCGCGCGTCTGATCGGCCCGTCGGGCCCTCAGCGCGTCGGCGCGTCCCTTCCTATAATGGAGGACCGTCAGCACGCACCCCCTTCGTACCGTTCAATACAGGAGCACCACGATGGATTATGTGAAACTGGGCCGCACCGGCCTCGATGTATCGCGTCTTTGTCTCGGTTGCATGAGCTACGGCGTGCCCGCTCGCGGCACCCACCCCTGGTCACTTGACGATGAAGCGTCGCGCCCCTTTATCAAGCAGGCGCTTGACCACGGCATCAATTTCTTCGATACCGCCAACGTTTACTCAGACGGCACCAGCGAAGAAATCGTCGGCCGGGCGCTGAAGGACTTTGCGAAGCGCGACGAGATCGTGCTGGCTACCAAGGTGAATAGCCGCATGCATCCAGGCCCGAACGGTGCGGGCCTGTCACGCAAGGCAATCATGGCGGAAATCGACCACAATTTGCGGCGTCTCGGCACCGACTACGTCGACCTCTATCAGATCCACCGCTGGGACTACGGCACGCCGATCGAAGAAACCATGGAAGCGCTGCACGACGTCGTGAAGGCAGGCAAGGCTCGCTATATCGGCGCATCGTCGATGTATGCATGGCAGTTCGCCAAGGCATTGCATGTGGCCGAACGCAATGGCTGGACGCGCTTCGTAACAATGCAGAACTATGTGAACCTGCTGTACCGCGAAGAAGAGCGCGAGATGCTGCCGCTGTGCGAAAGCGAAGGCATCGGCGTCATTCCGTGGAGCCCGCTGGCCCGTGGACGCCTCACGCGCGACTGGAACACCGAGAGCGCCCGCTCCGAGACCGACGAATTCGGTCGCACGCTGTACGTGCATACCGAAGACGCGGATCGCCGGATCGTGGAGCGGGTGAGCCAGATCGCCAAGGAACGCGGCGTACCGCGTGCGCAAGTGGCGCTAGCCTGGGTGCTGCAGAAGAAGCCGATCACCGCGCCTATTGTCGGCGCGACCAAGCTGCATCACCTGGACGATGCGGTTGCGGCGCTGTCGTTGAACCTGAGCGCGGACGAAATCCGTCAACTGGAAGAACTGTATGTGCCGCATGCGGTGACCGGCTTCAAATAAGCGGCAAATGCACCAGGAGAGGCCTGAGCGGAAACCCACCCGGAATCCGCGGGCCCCGGGCAAACCGGACGTACCTGCCAAACGGCGCGCCGACGCGTCAGGTCCGCGGGACGTCCGGTTCAAAAAACACCCAGCGCACTTGCGGAAACGCCGCCTGCAAGTCCGCTTCGATCACGTTGATCGCATCGACCATCGCGCGGCCGCTCGCGTAGTCGATCATTTCCGCCTGCACCGCCACCACCACGTGACGACCCCATTGCAGCGTAATCATGTTGATGATGCTGCGAATCTCGGAGCGCCCGCGCAGATGCGTCTCGATCGCGCGGCGTACCTCCGGGCTCGCCGATTCGCCGACGATCATCGACTTCACTTCGCGCGCCACCAGCCACGCAATCACCATCAGCAACACACCCACACCGATGGAGCCCAATGCGTCATAGACGGGATTGCCGGTCACCATCGTCAGCAGCACGGCGACAAAGGCGATCGCAAGACCCGCTAACGCAGCAATGTCCTCGCCGGCCACCACCAGCAATTCGGACTCTCGCGTTTCGCGAAACCAGCGCCACATGCTTTTGTCGGGATGCGTCTTGCGGATTTCCTTAACCGCGCCCCACAAAGAAAGGGCTTCGAGCACCACCGACACGCCGAGTACGACGAGCGCCACATAGGCATACTGCAAAGGCTCACGTGCAAACAGACGATGCACGCCCTCGTACACCGAAAACGCCCCGCCGACAAAGAACAGCAGCAACGCCACCAGCAGCGAATAGAAATTGATTTCGCGGCCGCTGCCCATGGGATGCAACGGGCTCGCCGGCTTGCGCGCCTCACGCAAGCCGAATAGCAGCAGCAACTGGTTACCGCAATCGGCGGTCGAGTGAATGGCTTCGGCGAACATCGAGCCGGAACCCGTGAAGGTAGCAGCAGCGAACTTGCAGACCGCGATGCCGAGGTTGGCGGCGAGCGCATAGAAAATGGCTTTCGGCGATTCTTCTTTCATCGTCGTGGAGAGGGTCCGTGAGTTTGCAGAGCGTTTTCGGTTGGCAATTGTTCGTATTATGGACATGCCAGACGGCATGCGTCCAACCCCGGTGCGGTTTCCCACCGTGTTCCATGACGTCTGCAGTCCATCCGCCCTCTCTCTCGGGCCGTTTGTGCTACGCCCTTTCGAGCGCGGCCATCTCCCGCACGATCACCAGCAGCATCGACAGGCTCGCGCCGCCCGTGGCCCGCAGATCGGCAAGCAGGCGCGCATAACGCTCCAGTTGCGCGGCGCGTTTGTCACGCCACGTTTGAACCAGTGCTTCCGGCGTCGACGCATCGTCCGCGCCGGTCAGCGCGCTCGTGGTCAACGCGCGTTTCAGCCGCGCAAGCTCGGCGAGCGCGGTGGCGCGCGCCAGCATGTCCCAGTGCGTGGGTGCCGGCAGTGCGGCCGCGCGTTCGCTGATCCAGCCGTAGTTCAGCAGCGTACCGAGCGCGAAGTAGACACCCGCCACGAGTTCGAGACTACGCCCGCAGGTCGACGCCACCTCGGCGATGTCGAGCAAAGCCGCCGAGATCTCGCCGCTGGCGATTCGCACCGCCAGTTCGCTATCGACACCCGCGTCCACGAGCACGCGTTGCCGCTCGGACAACGCGTCGAGATCGGCACTCGGCAGCAGCGCGGGCCATTGCGGTGCGAGGCGTTGCGCCGCGTCGCGACAACGTGCAAGCAAGCCGGCGACGTCACGGTCGCTGACCGCCCCCGATTGCAACTGCCGCAGGAACCACAACGCCGAGCGTTCGACGAGCCGCGCGACTTCGACGAACATGCTCGCCTGAACATCGTCGGCGACACGGTTATCGAGCGCGTCGATACTACGCCACACGTCGTCGAGATCGAACACGTCGCGTGCCATGATGCAGGCCCGCACGATGTCGCCGGGCTTCGCATCGGTCTCTTCCATCAGGCGATGCACGAACTCACAGCCCACGCGATTTACCAACGCATTGGTCAAATGGGTTGCCAGTATTTCGCGCCGCAACGGATGGCGTTGCATCGGTTCGCTGAAGCGTTGCCGCAACGGCTTCGGAAAGTATTCGACCAGCATGTCGCTGACAAGCGGATCTTCAGGCATCGACGATTCAAGCAGTGCGTCATACAACCACATCTTGCTATAGGCAAGCAGCACGGCGCGCTCGGGCGTGGTCAGCCCTTGCTTCGCGGCCAGGCGTTCGGCAACTTCTTCGTCGGTGGGCAAGAACTCGATCACGCGATTGAGCCGGCCCGCGCGTTCGAGATAACGCATCAAGCGCGCTTCGGCATCGAGCAACTCGACGCCATAGCGGCCCGCAATCGAAAGCGCCTGGGTCTGGTAATAGTTGTCCTGCAAGACCAGCAAGCCGACTTCATCGGTCATTTCCGCGAGCAATGCATTGCGCTGCTTCTCGGTCATTTCACCGTCGGAGACGACCAGACCCAGCAGGATCTTGATGTTGACCTCGTGGTCCGAACAGTCGACTCCGGCGGAGTTGTCGATCGCATCGGTATTGATGCGGCCGCCGCGTTGCGCGAATTCGATGCGTCCGAGTTGCGTAAGCCCGAGATTGCCGCCTTCCGCGACAACCTTGCAATGCAAATCGGCGCCGTTGACGCGAATCGCATCATTGGCGCGATCACCGACCTGCAGATGCGTTTCACTGCTCGCCTTCACGTAGGTGCCGATGCCGCCGTTGTAGAGCAGATCGACCGGCGCCTGCAGAATCGCGCGCATCAATTCAGCGGGCGCGAGCGCCGGCGCACTGATGCCAAGCACCGACTGTACCGCCGCGGACAATGGAATCGTCTTGGCTGTGCGCGGAAACACGCCCCCGCCGGCCGAGATCAGCGACGGATCGTAATCCGCCCAACTCGACCGATCAAGCGTGAAAAGGCGCCCTCGCTCGGCAAGGCTTACCGCAGGATCTGGATTCGGATCGAGAAAGATATGCCGATGATCAAACGCGGCGACCAGTCTGATATGCGGCGACAGTAGCATGCCATTGCCAAATACATCACCCGACATATCGCCGACGCCAACCACGGTGAAATCAGTCGCCTGCGTATCGACGCCCATTTCACGGAAGTGCCGCTTAACCGACTCCCACGCGCCGCGCGCCGTGATCGCCATTTTCTTGTGGTCGTAGCCGACCGAACCGCCCGACGCAAAAGCGTCATCGAGCCAGAAACCATATTCCTGCGAGATCGCGTTCGCGTAGTCCGAGAACGTGGCAGTGCCCTTGTCGGCGGCGACCACCAGATAAGGATCGTCGGGATCATGCCGCACCACATCTGGCGGCGGCACCACCGCTGTGCCCGCGAGGTTGTCGGTCAAATCGAGCAGACCGCGCAGGAACGTCTGATAACACGCGATGCCTTCACGCATCCACGCATCGCGTTCGGTCTGTGGCGGCGGATTCTTCACGACGAAGCCGCCTTTGGAGCCGACCGGCACAATCACCACGTTCTTCACCATCTGTGCCTTCATCAAGCCGAGCACTTCCGTGCGGAAATCCTCGCGCCGATCCGACCAGCGCAATCCGCCGCGCGCAACACGGCCGCCACGCAAATGCACGCCTTCCACACGCGGCGAGTACACCCATATCTCGAACATCGGCTTCGGTTCAGGCAATCCGGGCACTTGCGCAGGATTGAATTTGAACGACAGATACGGCTTCGGATGACCGTCTGCGTCGAAGCGATAGTAGTTCGTGCGCTGCGTGGCCTTGATGACGCCAAGGAATTGCCGGAGTATCCGGTCCTCGTCGAGATTCGGCACCTGATCGAGCGCGCTGTCGATCGTCTTCAACAAGCCGTCGACGCGTGCCTCGCGCGTCACGCCCTGCGCCGGATCGAAGCGCGCAATGAATAACTCCACGAGCATGCGGGCAATCGCCGGATTGCCCGTGACCGCACGTTCGATATAGGCGTCGCTGAAGGTCGACCCCACTTGCCTCAGGTACTTGGCATAAGCACGCAGAATCGTCACCTCGCGCGCATTCAGTTGCGCGCGCAGCACAAGGCGGTTGAAATCGTCGCTTTCGATGCCACCGGTCCACACCTGTTCGAACGCGTCTTCGAAAAGATCCTTCACGCGTTCGATATCGAACTCCGCGTCGTCCGCGAGTTCGAGCCCGAAGTCGTGAATCCACGCAGGCGTGGCACCGATCGCTTCGATCAGATAAGGCCGCTCTTCATCGACACGCACGCCGAGATGTTCGAGCATCGGCAAACTGCGCGACAACGCAATGGGCAATCCCGCACGATAAACCTTGAAGCGAAACGCACGCGGCCCTGCTTCGATCGGGCGGTACAGGTTCATGGCGAGCCGCTCGCTGCCCTGCACGCGTTCGATCAACTCGATATCACGCACCGCGGTACGGGCTGGATAATCATCGCGATAGCCTGGGGGAAACGAATCCGCATAGTGTTGCAGCAGACGATTGCCCTGCTCCTCGCCGAATGCGTCGAGCAACGCGTCGGCGAGATCGTCCTGCCAGCGGCGCGTGACCTGCACGAGCCGCGCTTCGAGTTCGCGCGTATCGACATTGGGCATGCCGCCCGATTTCGCATGCACAACGAAGTGAATACGTGCGAGGGTCGACTCCGACAACAGCGGCGTGAATTCGACACTTTCGCCGTTGAATGCATCGGCCAGCAGGTTGGCAATGCGCTGCCGCATATCGGTGTTGTACTTGTCGCGCGGGACGAACACGAGACACGACACGAAACGGTCGAAACGGTCGCGCCGTACGAACAGACGCGTGCGCTGATGCTCCTGCAAACGCAGCACACCTAGCGCAATATCGTAGAGCTGGTCTTCGTCCGCCTGAAAGAGTTCGTCGCGCGGATACGTTTCGAGCACCGTTACCAGCGATTTGGCCAAGTGCCCCTTCGGCAGGAAGCCGGCCCGCCGCACGATGTTCGCGCATTTGCGCCGCACGATTGGAATTTCCGAGGCCGACACCAGGTACGCGGTAGACGTATACAGGCCGATAAAACGCCGCTCGCCGGTCACCTTGCCGTCCGCGCCGGTCAGCTTGATGCCGACATAATCCAGATAGCCCGGGCGATGCACCGTCGCGCGCGAGTTGGCCTTGGTCAGGAAAATGGGCGATGAGCCGGAGATGATATCGGCGGCCGCCGGTGGCAACGGCGTGACGTCGGCCGCACCCGCCGGACGCAGTGCGTCGCGCAGAATGCCGAGGCCGGAGCCAGGTACCGCACGCAGGCCAAAACCGGCGTCGTGCTGCACCAGTTCATAGTCGCGCTGGCCCAGAAACGTGAAATGATCGGCCACCATCCATTCGAGGAAGGCTCGGGCCTCGACACCTTCCGGCCCCGCCTCGCCGGCCTTCATGCCTTTGACAGTAGCGCGCGCGAGGTCAACGATTTTCGGCCAGTCTTCCACCGCGGCGCGCACGTCGCGCAGCACCTTGGCAATCTCGTCACGCAATGCGTCGAGCTTCGCCGCGTCGCCGCAACGGTCGACTTCGAAGTGAATGAACGAGGCAAGCTGCGAGCGCGTATCGGCTGCATCTTCGGCACCTTGACCCACCCGCACGATGCTGCCGTCCGGCCCGCGCCAGATGCGAAACACCGGATGCACGACCGAATGCAGCGCGAGCCCAAGGCGGTTGACCGCCATCGACACCGAATCGACCAGAAACGGCATATCGTCGTTGACGATCTCGATCACTGTGTGATCGGAATGCCAGCCGTGCTGTTCGAGTATCGGGTTGTAGACGCGCAGCCGTTCGCTGCCGGGCACGAAGCGCTGCGCGGTTTGCCAGTGCGCGAGCGCCGCGCCGTAGAGATCGGCAATCGCGCGGCTTTGCAGGTCGTCGGCATCGACGAAATCGTAGTAGTGCTGCAGGAAAGGTTCGACGACTTTGAAGGTCGGCTCGGGCAAGCGCCCACGCGCAAATTCGAAGACATCGTTCAGTAGGTGCGTGACGGCTTCTTCATTCTTCGCTTGCATGATCAACTCCCCCGGCGGGCGGCAATAGCGAGTTTCGCTTGATTCGCATGCATCGTCTGAACGGGGATTATGCGCCTGCCGGCCAGAAAAGCCATGCGCGAGCTCACTTAGGTTATACCCGCTGGCGGTTGCCTTGCGCGTTGCGCAAAACCGTGCTGCTGGCTGCGCTGTTGCCTGCTTAAAGCCCAGCCGTGGGCTCGCGGGCCTCTTGCATCAGCCACGCGCGAACCTGTTCGCTGGTCCACGCCGGGTCGTCGTGCGGCAGGTCATGACCGGCCCATTGATGCTCGCGATGGGTTGCGCCCCACGCCGCCGCGAGCTTCGCCGAACACACCGGATTAACGAGCTTATCCGCACGCGAAGAAAGAATCAGCAACGGGCAACCCGGCTTCGCGACAGCCGCACTAAAGCGCGCGGCGGCCCGAAGCTGCCGTAACGCATTGCCCCGGCTCACCGGCGCGCTCCGGCGAATTTCGCTCCATGCATCGAGATCGGCGCCCAGCGTTTCGACGTCATTGCACGTCAGTCGATGAATGCCGCTTTCCGCGCGCGGCGCGTCGCGCCAGTGTGCTGCAACGCCCAGAAGGGCCGGCCACGCGGATGGCCGCAAGCGCTCGTGCATGCGGCTGAACGGCCGCATGCTGGTATTGATCAGCACGAGCCGCTCGATCTCGCCGGGATGCCGTTGCGCCCAGTCGGTTGCCACCATGCCGCCAAGCGACATCGCCAGCACGCGATAAGGACCCGTAGCTCCAGTTTGCAGCGCAGCAATCCGCACGAAGCCCACCATATCCTCTACTGCCGACGGCGCACGCAGCTTCGCGAACTCGCCGTTGCCGGGCAGATCGAGCAACAACAGACGATCCGTGCTGCCGAACGCCTCGCGCAGCAAGCCGGGCAAACGCCCCCAATGACGCGTTTCGCGCGTCAGCCCACGCAACAAAATCCACGTGCTCATGACACTTCCGGTTTGGTCCAATGGTCGGTCGCGCTTTGCAGCAATTGCTCGCGACGATTACCTTGCGGCAGCCAGCGTTGCGACGAAAACGCCGCGCGGGCGAGGAAATCGAGCAGATTCGCATGACGCCGCAATACGCGCGCAGTGCGATGCGCCTTCACCGGGTTGAACATGCCTTGACGCGAAAACAGTTGGCGCGGATTCTTCTTGATCCACAGCCACGAACCGAGTTCGAGCGTCATCGGTAGAAAGACGTTCGGTGCCGGCGTGCGGTCGTACGCAAAGTCCCACAGATCGCCGTGCAATAGATACTGGTGGCTCTGTGGTTCGAACGCGTAGCCATGATGCGGATGCGCACGCTCGAACATGGTTTTCAGCACGTACATTTCCGGCAGATGCGGCATCAGCTTGCGCGTGCGCGCGTAAGGAAACCAGATGCTGTCCCGCCAGCCGTAACCCGAGTGGCAGTCGAGCGCGATGCTCAAGGGCCGCGCGGCCATTTCGGTTTCGACTACCCGCAGGAGCGCCGCGGCCTCCGGCTCCATCGGCTCGCCTTGCCGACCGCGATACCACGGCAGCCATGCGCCTACCCGTTGGCCGCCGGCCAGCAGCGGCACGCGTTCGTCAGCATTCTGCGGGGCGTTGCGCATCAGATCGACACCGTTGGGATTGGCGCGCGTGGCGGCCCACATGCCGCCCGGATTGACGATCGGCATAAAGATCAGACGAATCGACTGCAATTGCCGCACCAGCAGTTCGTCCCATTCCAGCCGGGCGAGCAGCGCGCGCATGTAGTCGAGCACGAGTTGCGAACCAATCCGTTCGAGCCCGTGAATGCCGCCAAAGAAACCGATTGCCGGCGCGAGCGGATCGGTCGAACCGATGCTCGCGGTGTGCACCGCGAACTGCCTGCCACGCACCGTCGTCTCGCAGACGGTGCGGATCTCGAAGCTCGCGCTGCCCTGATCGAGGATCGTCTTGAGATCTTCGTACTCCGCAAAACTGTCGGGAAGAAAGCTCAAAGGCTGCATGACGACGTCGAAAGGAACTGCAAGGTTATTGGGGACGGCACACTGATTGACGCAATATAGCCTGGCTGCGCGCCATCATGCGCGGCCAGCCTCACTCAACGCAAATCGTGTCATACGGGTGTCATTTTTTATTCGAACGCGTGACTTCTCCCTGCCTTTCTGGCGACGCAAAAAAGACACATGAAGATATAGTCGTCTAGACGTTGCGATGCCTTCACTCAACCGTCACAGACGCTTCCTAGAATGAGCCCCACACATGCCGGCAATAGCCGGATGCATCAAGGGGTACTTATGGAAGAAATTCGGGAAGCAATTCGTATCGAACGGTTGAGCAAGACATTCAGCAACGGCCGCAAGGCGCTGGACGAAATCGATCTGCGCGTCGAACCGGGCGAAATGGTTGCATTGATCGGCGCATCGGGCTCGGGCAAGTCGACGCTGCTGCGGCATATCGCGGGCTTCACGGCCTCGGATGCGCAGCCATCGCAGATCGCGATTCTCGGCCGGCCGATCCAGCAGAACGGGCGCATCGTGCGGGAGGTGCGCAGCATTCGCCGCGATATCGGCTTCGTGTTCCAGCAATTCAATCTGGTGAACCGGCTCTCGGTGGAGCGCAACGTGCTAATCGGCGCGCTCGCGCGGCTGCCTTTGTGGCGCCGTCTCACCGGTCGCTTTCCGGGTGCAGAGCGAGCCTTGTCGATGGCCGCGCTCAACGAAGTCGGCATCGGCGACCATGCGCGCGAACGCGCCGCCAACCTTTCCGGCGGTCAGCAGCAACGCGCGGCATTGGCACGGGCGCTGGTGCAACGCGCGCGCATCGTGCTTGCCGACGAACCCATCGCTTCGCTCGACCCCGAATCGTCACGCCGCGTCATGGAGATGCTGCGCACGCTCAACGTCGAGCATCAACTGACGGTGCTGGTGTCGTTACATCAGGTCGACATCGCGATGCAGTATTGCCCGCGCACCGTTGCGCTGCGTCGTGGCAAGGTGGTCTACGACGGCCCCTCCGCCGCGCTGAGCCCTGCCCTGCTCAAGAAACTCTACGGCGACGACGTCCGCGAACTGTTCGACGAAACCAGCGCCGATAGCGCGGCCGATCATACGGACAACAACGCTGACGGTGTCGACACCGGCGCATCGGCGCAAGACGCCGCGCCCACCTCGACGCGTTATGCGTTCGCCCTCAATCCGGCGCACTCGAACTGAGCGCGTCCACTCATTCTGCTCACCCAACCGGACCTCAAAAGCGATGAAATTCCTGCGTTCATTGATCACGCTGACCGTCGGCGCGGCCGCATTCGCCTGCGTCGCCACCGCACAAGCCGAGGACATCAACCTTGGCATCATCTCGACCGATTCGTCCTCCGTGCTGAAACAGCGCTGGGAACCGCTGATCGCGGACATGAACAAGCAAACCGGCCTGAACGTCAAAGCGTTCTTCGCTACCGACTACTCCGGCATCATCGAAGGAATGCGTTTTAACAAGGTACAGATCGGCTATTTCGGCAATGCGTCGGCGATAGAAGCGGTGGACCGCTCGCAAGGCGAAGTGTTCGCGAAGGTCCTGTATGCGAATGGCGATGCCG
Source organism: Paraburkholderia sediminicola (assembly GCF_046030555.1). Lineage (GTDB taxonomy): Bacteria > Pseudomonadota > Gammaproteobacteria > Burkholderiales > Burkholderiaceae > Paraburkholderia > Paraburkholderia sediminicola_E. The sequence goes on from NZ_JAQQCH010000049.1 coordinate 12,127, forward strand.
GCTACAAATCGGTGCTGATCACCAATGCGAACAGCCGCTTCAAGACGCTCGACGACGTCTTTAAAAACACGAAGGAGGTCACGCTCGGCTTCGGCGATCCGAACTCCACCTCGGGTACGCTGATCCCCGGCTATTACCTGTTCGCCAAGCGCAACACACCGGTCAACACGTCGTTCAAGGCGGTGCTGCCGTCGAGTCATGAAGCGAATCTGCTCGCCGTGGTGAACAACAAGATCGACATCGCGACCAACAACACCGAGATGCTCGACACGCTGAAACAGCAGCATCCCGACAAATTCGCGCAAGTGCGCGTGCTATGGACCTCGCCGTTGATTCCGTCGGACCCGCTCGTGTGGCGCAAGGATCTGCCGCAAGCCACCAAGGACAAGATCCGCACCTTCTTCCTGAACTACGGAAAGACCGATCAGCATGAAAAAGCGGTGATGGCGGCGATTACGGGTTACGCCGGCTTCGCGGCATCGTCGGATGCGCAGTTGCTGCCGATTCGCCAGGTCGCTTTGTTCCAGCAGAAGCAGAAGATCGAAAGCGACACGCATCTTTCCGACGACGACCGTAAGACCCAGTTGGCCGCGCTCGATGCGAAGCTGAGCGTACTCAACACCGCTGTATCCAAGCAATGAACAAGATTGATCTGCTCACGTCGCCCACGCGTGCGAGCGAAGCGCTCGCCACGCAGACAGCACGTGCCGCTCCCGCCGCGGGCAAGCGCAGCTGGCTGTCGCTCGTCGGCTGGATCGCGGTGCTTGCCGTGTTGGGTGGCGCATGGCACGGCGCCGATATGCGTCCGCTGGACCTGCTTTCCGACTCCGGCAACATGGGCCAGTTCGCCAAGGACTTCTTCCCGCCGGACTTCACTGAATGGCGCAGCTATTTGCATGAGATGGCTGTGACGCTCTCGGTGGCAGTGTGGGGCACGGCCCTCTCGCTGGTGTGCGCGGTGCCGTGTGGACTGATGTCCGCGCACAACATGGCGCCCATGTGGATCGTTCAACCGATGCGCCGCATGATGGACGCGTGCCGCGCAATCAATGAAATGGTCTTCGCGATGCTGTTCATCGTCGCCGTGGGACTCGGCCCGTTCGCCGGCGTACTGGCGCTGTGGGTGCATACCACCGGCGTGCTCGCCAAGCTCTTCGCCGAAGCGGTCGAAGCCATCGACCCACGTCCGGCCGAAGGCGTGCGCGCCACCGGCGCGACCAGTCTCGACGAAATCATCTACGGCGTGCTGCCGCAAGTGCTGCCTTTGTGGATCTCGTACGCGTTATATCGCTTCGAATCGAACGTGCGCTCGGCGATGGTGGTCGGCATGGTCGGCGCAGGTGGAATCGGCGTCGTGCTGTATGAGGCGATCCGCTCGTTCAACTACGCGCAGACGGCCGCGGTGATGATCATGGTGATCGTGGTCGTGACGGTGATCGATCTGGCGTCAGCGTGGCTGCGCGAACGCGTGACGTAATCGCTTCACGATCCCCGAATGCCAAGGGGTTGGCGAGCCTCGCATCGCCAACCCTCATCCAGATCGCTTCGATGCTGCGTGCCAGTGGGTAAGTGCGCCAGCGTGCAAGCACCGCACCAAGGTTGAGCAGAGGACTATCTGCCACCACAAATTACCGTATTTCGCCACATAAAGCCCCTTCACTTTAGTCGTCCTCCCCTCCATTCCGGCGTTCTGCTGGAATAATCACCTGCTTGCGGCCGGGCCCCGGCCTCCCTTCTTCTCTCCCTGGTCTTCGATGGACACCTTTATCGTCTTGCTGGTGCTGCTCTCCGCGCTACTGCACGCCACCTGGAACGCATTTCTGCATCTTTCCGAAGACCGTGTATGGCTGCTCGGCATGATGGCGATTCCGTATCTCGCCGTCAGCGCGGTCGGCGTGATCGTGCTGCCTTTGCCTGCACCGGCGGCGTGGCCTTACATCTTTGCATCAGTCGTGCTCGAATTCGGCTATCTGCTGGCGCTGATTCGCGCGTATAAGAGCGGCGACTTCGGCCAGATCTATCCGATCGCACGCGGCCTTTCGCCGATGCTCGTGTTCGTCGGCGCGCTGGTATTCGCGCACGAAACGCTCAAGCCGCTGGCGGCGATCGGCGTGGCGCTGGTGTCGCTCGGCATCGTTTCGCTGGCGTTCCGCCGCGGCATGCGTTTTTCCGGCGAAAGCGTGCCGTTTGCGCTGCTGACGGGTTTCTTCATCGCGACGTATTCGGTTGTCGACGGCATCGGCGCGCGCGTGGCGGGCAATGGCCTGAGCTACATCATGTGGGTCTATCTGATCTGGAATATCCCGCAGTTTCTGCTCGCCTGGCATTGGCGCGGCGGCGCCAAGGGGCTGTTCATCGGCCGCACGGTGGTGCTCAAGGGCATGGCGTCCGGCGCGCTCGCGCTCACCGCGTATTGCCTGATTATCGAGGCCTACCGCTATCTGCCGATCGCGATGGTCTCCGCCCTGCGTGAGTTGAGTTCGATCTTTGCAGTGCTGATCGGCTGGCTGTTCATGCAGGAGAAGCTGACGGCACGGCGTATCGCGGCGTGTGCGCTGGTTACGCTGGGGGCTGTGTTGATCCGGATTTGAGGCCCCTTGGCGCTATGCTGATGCCACATTGTTGCTCCATTCCGAGGGCGCTCTGAAGCCGCTTTGAAGTCGTAAAGCGCCCCCGCTCACCCTCAGGCGAACTGCACGAGCGTCGCGTCGATCGCATCAGCCAACGTGTTGAACGCCGGCGCGATCTCTTCGTCCGGCACGCACGCATAGCCGATCAGCAACCCCGATGGCGCCAGCGACGGTTGCGCGTAATACCCCGACAACGGCCGCACGACGATATTGCGCTCTAGCGCAGCAGCCGCCACCGCGCGGTCGTCGCTTCCCGCCGGCAACTGCATCACGAGATGCAAACCGGCGTCGCCACCCACGGCCGGCAACGCATCGCCATAACGGTGCGCGGCGGCATCCAGCAGGGTCTGGCGGCGCTGCCCGTATAGCGTGCGCATCTTGCGGATATGCGACGTGAAATGCCCTTCCGCGATGAACTCCGCGAGCATCGCCTGCTGCAATAACTGCCCTTCCCGATATAACTCCGCGCTCGCGGTCGCAAAGCTCTCCGCCAGCGCTTCAGGTACGACCAGGTAGCCGATGCGCAAGCCCGGAAACAGCGTCTTGCCGAAGCTGCCCACGTAAATCACCTGTCCAGACGTATCCAGGCCTTGCAGCGATGCCAGCGGCCGGCTGCCGTAGCGGAATTCGCTGTCGTAGTCGTCCTCGATGATCCAGCACTGGTTCTGCCGCGCGTACTCAAGCAGCATGCGGCGCCGCGCGAGGCTCATCACCATGCCGAGCGGATATTGATGCGACGGCGTGACGAGCATCAGCTTCGGCGGGTGCGCGAGATCGTCGGCGGATGGATTGATGCCTTCTTCGTCGACGGCGATCGGCCGCGATTGCAGGCCGGACACGTGCAGCACGCTGCGCACGCCCCAGTAGCAAGGGTCTTCAGTCCAGATCAGATCGCCTGGATCGGACAGCAGACGCACTGCCAGGTCGACCGACTGATGGATGCCGGTCGTGATGATGATCTGCTCTGGCGTACAGCGCACCGAGCGCGACGTGCGCAGATAGTCGGCCAGCGCGTGCCGCAATGAGGCCAGCCCGCCACCCGGCGCGTAGGTCAGTAAGTCAGGGCGCAGCCGGCGCCAATACTTGTTGTGCAGGCGGCTCCACACGCGCGCCGGAAACTTCGTGACGTCCGGTACGCCGGGCATAAACGCGCCCCATTGCCGCTTCGACACGCCCGCACCCGCGATGAGCCGCGCGCCGCGCGTCGACAACGCGCGGCTGCCCTGCAACGGCGGCGGCAGTGACTCGAGCGGCGCGGCCGGCGCTTCGGCATCTGGCACGCCGACGATCTCGTCCGGCGCGCTATCGGCGACGAACGTGCCACGGCCGGTCGCCGAGCTCACATAGCCTTCGAGCACCAGCTGCTCATATACCTGCGTGACGGTATTGCGCCCAATGCCCAATTCCTGCGCCAGCAAACGCGACGACGGCACCTTGCTGCCGGCCGGCAATTCGCGCGACAGGATCGCCTGCTGCAACAGCCGGTGCAGTTGACGATAGATCGGCTGGCCGTTGCCACGGTCGAGGCGCTGCGCCAGCCAGTCGGACAAAACGCTCGCGCGCATGATTGGCTCCTACATTTTTATTGAAATGGCTCTGAAGTTAAGAGCCAAATCTCATTATAGTCGCTACATGTGCTGCGCTGAACACGCGGCATCTGCAAAATCGAGGAGCAACGGAGATAACCATGAAGAATGCTGAACTGAAAAGCCGCAAGGATGCCGCCACACCGCGCGGCGTCGGCGTGATGTGCGATTTCTACGCCGAGCGCGCTGAAAACGCCGAGTTGTGGGACGTCGAAGGCCGTCGTTTCATCGATTTCGCTGCAGGTATTGCCGTGTGCAACACGGGCCACCGTCACCCGAAGATTCTGGCCGCGATCCGCGACCAGCTCGATCATTTCACGCACACCGCGTATCAGATCGTGCCCTACGCGTCGTACGTCGAACTGGCGGAGAAAATCAACGCGCGCGCGCCGGGCGACTATCCGAAGAAGACTGCCTTCTTCACGACTGGCGCCGAAGCCGTTGAAAACGCGATCAAGATTGCGCGTGCCGCGACCGGCCGTCCGGGCGTGATCGCATTCACCGGTGGGTTCCATGGCCGCACGATGATGGGCATGGCGCTGACCGGCAAGGTTGCGCCGTACAAGATCGGCTTTGGTCCGTTCCCCGCGGACGTATTCCATGCCCCGTTCCCGAATCCGCTGCACGGCGTGACGACTGCTGATTCGCTGAAGGCGATCGAATTCCTGTTCAAGGCCGACATCGATCCGAAGCGCGTCGCGGCGATTATTTTCGAACCGGTTCAGGGCGAAGGCGGTTTCTATCCGGCACCGGCCGAGTTCGTGCGCGCTTTGCGCAAGCTGTGCAACGAGCATGGCATTTTGCTGATTGCCGATGAAGTGCAAACCGGTTTTGCCCGTACCGGGAAGCTGTTTGCGATGCATCACTACGACGTGGTGCCTGATCTGATGACGATTGCCAAGAGCCTGGCGGGCGGTATGCCGTTGTCGGGTGTAGTCGGGCGTGCAGATGTGATGGATGCCGCCGCGCCTGGCGGGCTGGGTGGCACTTATGCGGGTAACCCGTTGGCGGTTGCTTCCGCGCATGCTGTGCTCGATATCATCGATGAAGAGCAGCTCTGCGAGCGGGCGACTGTGTTGGGTGATCGCGTTAAGGCGAAGCTGATCGCGCTTCAAAGCGAAGTTCCGCAGATTGCCGATGTGCGCGGGCCGGGCGGGATGGTTGCTGTTGAGTTCTGCAAGGCGGGTGGGACGGAGCCGGATGCTGACTTTACCAAGCGGGTGCAGGCGCGAGCGCTTGAGCGCGGGTTGCTGCTGCTGGTTTGCGGTGTTTATTCGAATGTGGTGAGGTTCCTGTTCCCGCTCACTATTCAAGATTCTGTCTTTGATGAAGCGATGGGGATTCTGGAAGCTGTGCTTAAGGAAAGTGTTGCTGTAGCTGTTTGATGGTGTTTTTGGCCTGCTCGGCGCTGGTGGTTTGTTTGCCTGTGGCGCTGGTCTTTCCTTTGGCTGTTTGGTGCTTGCTGTCTGTTTTGTGCTTGCTGTCTGTTCGCCTGCGGTG
>NZ_JAQQCH010000050.1:0-16109 GCF_046030555.1 Paraburkholderia sediminicola
GCAGTCGCGGTAGTGGTGCATCTGGAATCCGTGTCCTCGCACATTCAGTCCCGGTGAAAAGGCAGTCATTCTTCCGGCGGCGCTGCGCGCGCCGATGCGGTGCTTCAGTGGGGCTTCGGCGGTGCTTCATTGGTGCTTCACTGGTGTTCCAACGGTATTTCAACGGTTCGTTGGTGTGGTCCGCTTCAACCTTCTCCGACTGTGTTGCCTGCCAATGCGCCCGTCGGCGGCAATGCGCTTTGTGCGCCGTGGACCCGCGAAATCCAGAACACGCCCATTAGCGCAATCGCGACCGCTACCCATCCGACGGTCCCGTATCCGACAATCTGCCCCGTCGGTGAACTGCTCAACATCAAACCGCCAATCCATGCGCCGCATCCTGTGCCCAAGGCCTGAAGGGCGCTGTTGGCGCTAAGAAAAGCACCCCGCCGGGTGGGCTCGGGTACCGTCGTCAACAGTGCCTGCATCGGGACCATCCGCCCGGACATCAGCACCATGAAAAACGGGAAAAACATGACCAGCGCGTAGAACGGGAGATCCGGCAGATGCGTGACGAACAGGACGGGCAGAAACGAAAGGATTGCCGCAATCCGGAATACGCGCCGTGTGCCGAATCGATCAGCAAGCCTGCCCACCCGGCGCGAAGTGAAGAATGTTGCCGCGCCACCCGCCATGTACAGCCACGACAGCTGCGCAGGAGCCACGCCGTGATTGGCGACCAATACTGGCGAGATAAAAGGGATCACCAGCATATGCGCGATCATCATCATGAACGTCAGTGCAAACGCGTTCATATGCCGCGGGTTGCTCAATAGACGCCACAAATCAGGTAACACCTCACCAAGCGCCGGCTGGCGGCGGCTCAAATGCTCAGCAAGCGAAGGAACCAGTTGCCAGCCCGCGACCCAGACGACCAACGACAGCACCACCAGCAAATAGAACGGGGCCGCCCAGTTGAAGTACGCGCCTAGCATCACGCCAGCCGGCACGCCAGCAATCGCGGCCAATGAAAAAGCGGTCATGATCGTGCCGGTCGCGGCGCCGCGGCGCTGCACCGGAATTACGTCGCCAACGATCGCCATGATCACCGAGCCCAACACGCCACCTGTGATGCCCGCAAAAGCGCGCGCGGCAAGCAGAAGGGGGAAGGTGCTCGCCAAGGCACACGCGAGGTTCGAGAGCGCGAATAACGCATACACCGTCAACAACAAACGGCGCCGATCGAAGCGGTCGATATAGGTCGCCGCGAATAAACCCGACAGCCCCGAACACCACGAATACGCGGACACGGCCGTCGCAAACGCGGCCGGTGTGATGCTGAACGAGTGCATGATCTGCGGGCCAAGCGGCATCATCACCATGAAGTCCATGATGATGGTGAACTGCGTCAGCGCAAGCAGCCACAGCAAACGGCGCTCGTGCCTTGTGCTAATTGAATACATCGGTCAATTCCTTATTTTTGTTCGAAGCACGCCGGTTGTTGGGTTCGCGCATCACGCAGTTCATTGCACGCACGCACGCGACGGACGGTCAGTCGTCGAGCGTTTCATGCACTGCTTCGGCACCCTGTTTCCAGTAGCTGGCAGCGCGAATACGCGACTTGTCGACGCCACGTTCCGTGCACAGGTGGTAGCGCACCGCACGCATCGTCGCTGATTCGCCGGCGGCCCATACGTAGCCTTCACCGTCTTCGGGTAAGTAGATTTCGCGTACCGCTTGCAGCAAGGCGTCGCCGCGATAGCCCGATTCGCTGCGATGGCGCCAGACGATATGCAGTTCGGCCTGCGTCGTGAATTCGATTTGTGCCGACTGATCGGCCACTTCGATCACCGCCGCGACGCGTGCGCCGGCAGGCAGTTCTTCGAGGCGGCGGGCAATTGCCGGCAGCGCGGTGTCGTCGCCGATCAACAGATGCCAGTCGAAGCCGGTCGGTATCACCAGCGAGCCGCGCGGGCCGCCGACGCCGAGGTACTGTCCCACTTTGGCTTGCGCCGCCCACGTTGCAGCCGGGCCGGCCTCATGCATGGCGAACTCGATGTCCAGTTCACGCGCTTCAGCGTCGAAACGGCGCGGCGTGAAATCACGGGCAATCGGGCGCGGCTGGCCGGCGGGAAACACTGGACCGTCAGGGCCAGATTCCGGTAGCACGGGTTTGTCGGCGCCGGGTTCGGGGAAGAACACTTTGATGTGGTCGTCGAACGAAGCGGAAACGAAGTCGTGCAAATCCTCGCCCGTGAAGGTGACGCGGATCAGATGCGGGGTCAGCGCGCGCACCTCTTTGACCTGCAACAGACGGAACTTCAGCGGATGCCGCACGCGATAAACTGCCAGATCGGTCCGGTTGTCATTTGTCAGCATAAGGTGCCACTCCTGTCGGTTTGATTGGCGCGCGAAGATGCTCATGGGCACCTTCGCACGCGTGTGTCGGCGTGTGTCGGATAGCGCGATCTCAAGCGGTCGGTTCGCCGCTGCCTTTGTCGCTCCGGGGATTGCCTTCGCCTTCGATTTCATTTGCCGCGCGCATCAGGATTGCGGCGATGCGGCGCTGCTCGGCGGCCGGTACGTTGTCACGGCGCAGCAGGGCGTGTTTCAGCGCGCGGCGTGCTTCGCTAAGTTCCGGCAACCAGCCGCCTTCGCTGACGTCGGCGGGCTCTTCACCAGCAAACGCGCGACGCACGGAATCCATCTTGCGAGCGATATGCGTCAGTTTGGCGAGCATCAATTCGACGCGGTCGCGGTTGGCAGCCAGATACTCGCGGCCCGTTTCCGACAGTTCATAACGCTTGCGGTTGCCTTCGAGTTGCACGGTCACGTAGCCGAGTTCTTCCAGATACGTAAGCGCCGGATAGACCATGCCCGGACTCGGGCTATAGAAACCGTTCGAGCGCGTTTCGAGCGCCTTGATCAGTTCGTAGCCATGGCTAGGTTGAGCATCGATCATCGACAGCAGCAGCAACTGCAGATCTTCGGAGGTGAATTTGCGGCCGCGTGGAAAGCCGTCGCCTTCGCCGCCGAAACCGCCCGGGCCGCCGCCGCCGAAACGTCCGCCGCGACCGCCGCCGCGTTGCTCGTGATGGCGGCCGATTGCGTGCCACAGTGCGTGCAGCGAGAAGCGGTCGTGGCCGTGGTGGCCAAAGCGGTGGCCATGACCGAAGCCGCCGCGGTCGTCGCGTTCACCGCGCTCGCCATGGCGGCCATTGCCACGCTCGTCGCCGCGGAATTCATGTCGATCGCCATTGCCACGCTCGTCGCCGCGGAACTCGTGCCGATCGCCACGGCCACGGTCGTCGCCATGAAACTCGTGCCAGTCACGCCCGCCATGGTGACGTTCAAAGCCTTCACCGCGTGCGTCACCGCCGCGCTCGCCGCGGTGCTCATAGTGACGGGCGAATGCGTACCAAAGCGCATGCAAAGACGGGCGGTCATGCCCTGCGAAAAAACCTTCGTCCGCACCATGCGAACGAGAAAAACGATGTTGATGACGCATCTTGGGTACTCCCATTTGTGTCTTAAGATGTGTCGTAAGATATATATCTAAAGATAGTTTGTCAAACTTATTTGGCGTCTGAGGCGTTCCATGCATGCGGATACGTGCCTTCGGCCAGATCCGGATATGTCGCTGAAACCCTTTCCCTATAAGGCGTTTGCTCGATTCGAGCGCCGAAGCCAGGGCCTTCACGCACGAAGCGATTTCGTTGCGTGACCCGTGATTGCCAGTTTTGGAACCATTGTGGACAGGAGGTGTTGAGGCTTCGAGTAAGCGGCAGCGAGCGCTGCCGCCTGGAGGCAACTGCTCGCGCGGTGCGACTGGCTCGTTCTAGATCTGTAAGGTGGGGTTTTGCCGAAGCGAAGAAGGAATGTTTGTTTTCTTCCGTAGGGAACCGCATGACCCTCCGCACTTTTCCCTCACGTCTCCACGTTGCGTGGTTGATCGTTTCTCCCGATTTCTGCTTCGGCGATCGGTTCGTAAATACTGAAGAAGAGATGATCACTCATGGGAAACGGGCCACCGTCGCCGTTTGTCACGATCCAGTCGCCCGGTACGACTTTTCGCCATCCTTCCTCTGTTGCGATAGACGAATGCCCGCTTTGTATTTCGACTGCCGGATGATCACCGGGCTTGAACCACTGGACTGCATCGACGACACAATTTCGCCTTTGAAACTTCATTTTTCTATCTCTTATGGTTGCGTCCGCGTGTGGTTCTGAGCGTGCTACTTTTGCTTCTATGTCACGACTTTGAAGCTCCCGCTTGTGGTTTGCCGGTTAGTGCCGGCTTGTTTTATTTTCGTAGCGGCCATCCATTATCAGGAATCCTTTGTACGCAAGCAATATCGGGTTGGGGTTGGCAACATAATTTCTTCGGCGCTATACGACACGACACGACACGACACGACACGACACGACTCAACGCAACGTCTTGTCAGCATCAGCCCGCTGAGCAGCCCTGTCGCTCCAGATTGCAAGTCAACGGAAAGGCTTTGCATGCTTCAAAAGCATTAATCAAATGACATCAATGCTCTCGTGAAATTACTGGGAAATGCCGACAATCTCGCTCAGAACGGCATTGGCCGTATTCAAGGAGCGATGAACATGTATGCAATTACCGGTGTGACAGGGAAGGTGGGTGGCGCGGCGGCACGCGCCTTATTGGACGCGGGGCACGCCGTGCGCGCGGTCTTACGCGACAAAAGCAAGGCGGCGGAGTGGACGGCGCGGGGCGCCGAAGTGGCGGTCGCGTCCTTCGAGGATGCGGACGCGCTCGCCGCGGCGTTCAGCGGCACGGCAGGCGTCTTCGTGATGGTGGCGCCGAACTTCGCTCCGCAGCCGGGCTATCCGAACGCGCGCGCAGCCACAGCGGCGCTCAAAGAGGCGTTGACGAAGGCGAGGCCTGAGCGCGTTGCGGCGCTCTCGTCGATCGGCGGACAGCGCGAGTCGGGCCTCGGTCTCATCACGCAGGTGCATATGCTCGAAGAAGCGCTCGCGGATCTGCCAATTCCGACGGCGATTTTGCGGCCCGCGTGGTTCATGGAGAACTCGTTGTGGGATATCGCCCCGGCGCGCGAAACGGGTGTGATGCCGAGCTTTCTGCAACCGCTCGATCGTGCGTATCCGATGATCGCAACCGCGGATATCGGCCGCGTGATCGCTGAAACGCTTGGCCAATCGTGGCAGGGCCGCCGCGTGATCGAGATTGAAGGGCCGCAGCGCCATACGCAAGATGAAATCGCGGCGATGCTCGGGGACGTGCTGGGTCGTTCGGTGAAGGCTCAGGCGGTGCCGCGCGATCAGTGGGAGGCATTGTTTCAGTCACAAGGCACGGCATGGCCTGCGCCGCGCATCGAGATGATCGACGGTTTCAATTCCGGGTGGATCGATTTCGAAGACGGCGTGAATGAGCGGGTGGTTGGCAGCACCGCTTATCAGGCGGTGTTGGCGGAGTTGGTCGAGCGCCTAGGTTAAGCGACGGTAGTGCACGCATTCTGAGGGAGCCACCATTGTTCGAATGTCGCTAGCCTGTCATCCACCTATTTCTGGTAGTTGCTAAATCGTACCAATTTTGGTACGATTTGGTATTCAATTGATGTCGCTCCTTCCGCTCGTCGCGATGTCAAAGACAGTCCAAGTTGTACTTGCTGTTAAATTTTTTCGAATGGATTCCGGTAACGAGCCAGTTCGAGAATGGCTTAAAGGCCTGGTCGCCGAGGATCGCAAGACCGTTGGCGAAGACATAAAAACCGTACAAATCGGCTGGCCTATTGGGATGCCGCTTGTGCGCAAAATTGGCAAGGATCTTTGGGAAATTCGTATTCACCTTCACCGGCGAATTGCCCGAGTGCTGTTCACGGTGGTGGGTGGCGATATTGCCCTGTTGCACGGCTTCATCAAAAAGTCTCAGGCTACGCCTCAGGAAGATCTGGATCTGGCAAAAGATCGATTGCGCCAGTTGAGGAACGTCAAGTAAATTTTAGGATGAATCATGGTCAAGGAGTTGAACATGGCAAACAGGCATGTCGGTAGTGATTTTGACGACTTCTTAGCCGAAGAGGCGATGCTGGAAGAAGCCACTGCTACGGCGATGAAGCGCGTCATTGCCTGGCAGATCGAGCAGGAAATGAAGGCTCAGCATCTGTCAAAGACGGCAATGGCAACGAAGATGAAGACCAGCCGCGCGGCACTGAATCGGTTGCTTGATGAAACTGATACGAGCTTGACGTTGACTACGTTGGCGAGCGCGGCGGCGGCACTCGGAAAAAAATTTCGATTCGAACTTGCAGCTTGAACGAAGAGCACCTGAGGGTACCGTTCAGTTAGTGTCTTGATGTGCAAGGCAGGCTCGATGGCACGCACAGGCAACAGCTCGCGTCAAAAATTCCGAATCAAAAAATCGACCGCCCCGTATACGTAGTCAACCACTCCAGCGCCAGCACGCCTGCCAGCGAATTCCCATTGCTGTCGAGCCCCGGCGACCAGACGCATACGGCCATCTCGCCCGGCAGCACCGCAACGATCCCGCCACCCACGCCACTTTTCGCCGGCAACCCGACCCGATAGACGAAATCGCCCGCCGCATCATAGGTGCCGCAGGTCAGCATCAGCGCGGAAAGCCGTTTGGCGGAGCTCGTGTCGAGAATCCGCTCGCCGGTGGCGGGCACCACCCCATGATTGGTCAGAAACAGCGCCGCCTTCGCGAGTTCGGTGCAGCTCATCGAAATCGCGCACTGCCGGCAATACGCATCGACCACCACTTGCGGCGGCATCTCCATGTTGCCGAAGCTCGCCATGAAATGCGCCATCGCGCGGTTGCGGTGAGCATGCTGCAACTCCGACAGCGCGACGCGCGAATCGTAGTCAATGCTGATTTCGCCCGTCAACCGCCGCATGAATTCGACCAGCGCTGTTTCGGCCTGCACGAAACGGCGGCATAAGACGTCGGTGACGACCAGCGCGCCCGCGTTGATGAACGGGTTGCGCGGCTTGCCGTGCTCGGCTTCGAGTTGGACAAGCGAGTTGAAGGCATTGCCGGACGGTTCGCGCCCCACGCGCTGCCAGAGTTCGTCGCCGAGCAGCCGGAACGCCATGGTGCAGGCGAACAGCTTGGAAATACTCTGAATGGAAAAGCGCGTGTCGGCGGCGCCGGTGCGGAACACGTCGCCCGAGGCTGTGACGATCGCCATGCCGAAACTGTCGGCGGGGACATTCGCCAGTTCGGGAATGTAGTCGGCGACCTTGCCGGTGCCCAGGAAAGGCTGAAGATCGCGATGAATCTGTTCGAGGATGGATGCGTAGTTCATTGGGCTCGGACCGTTGAAGCCGCGATTCTACTGGCAACCTGGCGCGAATTGTTCGTGCAGCGGCGCTGCCGGGTTCGAGCCGCGTTTTGCCCGGGTTATGCTAATCTTGCTGCCTTTCCTACGACAACCGGGCAAAACAGACATCAATGATGGAAGCTTTCGATCCAGACGGCGTCGCGCGTCCGGTATTCGTGGTCGAGGAGCACTACGATGCGCTGGACGAACCGTGGCGCGCCTATCGTCGCGCGCGCTTGATCCATGTGAGCGCCGGCGTGCTGACCGTGCGTACCGAAACCGGGCGATGGGTCGTGCCGCAGGGTCACGCGCTCTGGCTGATGGCGAACGTGCAGCACTGCCTGTCTGCCGCCGAGCCGGTGCGACTTCATTCGCTGTATGCCGACGCGGAAGCCGCACCGCTGCCCGTGCAAAACGTCGCGCTGGCGCTCGACCGGCTGGCGGAAGCTTTACTGGACGCAGCGGGCGATCTGCCGCACGACAAACCGTTCGACGAACCCACCGGGCGCCTTCTGCAAGTTTTGCTGGACCGCCTGTCCGGCTTGCCCGCCGCGCCTCTGGCGCTGCACTGGCCGCGCGATCCGCGGATTCAGCGGATCGCCCAAGCGCTGAACGTCAAGCCGGCGGAACCGGCGGTGCTTGACGATCTGGCGGCGACCGCCGGCGTGACCGCCCGGACGGCGGCGCGCCTTTTCGTCAAGGAGACCGGGCAGACCTTCGGTCGGTGGCGACAGCAACTGCGGCTGCTGGTTGCGCTGGAGCGCCTCGGCGCCGGAGCGAGCGTCACGCAAGTGGCGCTCGAAGTGGGCTACGGCGACGTGTCGTCGTTTATTGCAGTGTTCCGCGACGCCTTCGGCGACACACCCGCACGCTATTTCCGCTGACACAACGGCTGGCGACACCGCAGTCAGTGCGCGCCCGCCGCGCCCGGTCCGCCGCCTCCCTTAGCCGGTTTCGTAATCCAGATCAGCGGAATGATCAGAATAAAAATGATCGACGACACGTAGAAGATGTCGTTCAGGCCCATCATCGCGGCTTGGGTATTCACCGTGAAATCGAACAACGCATGCGCCGATTGCGTATTCAGATGCAGCAGCGACTGGGTCGAATCGATCTGCTGGTTGAACAGCGGGTTATTCACGCTGGCGCGCTCGGTGAGCCGTTCGTGATGCAGCACCGTGCGGTTGTTCCATTCGTTGCCGGCGATCGAGGTGCCCACCGCGCCGCAAAACACCCGCGCGAAATTCGACAGGCCAGCAGCCGCCGGAATTTTGTTCGTCGGCTGCCCGGACAGAATAATCGCGGTCAGTGGCACAAAGAACAACGCCATTGGAATGCCTTGCAGCAGCGTGGGGAGCACGAGGTGCCACGTGTCGATTTCGACCACGTACTTCGAGCGCATATAAAACACGACCGCAAAGCCGATAAACGCGAGGGTCGCGATGATGCGTGCGTCCGAGCGCGGCAGCACGCGACCCATCACCGGCGCGAGCAGCACCGCGAAGATGCCGAGCGGCGCGGTAACGAGACCGGCATCGACGGAGCGGTAGTTCAGATATTCCTGCATCCATTGCGGCAGCAGCACCAGGTTGCCGAAGAACACGCCGTACGCCACCGAAATCGCAATCGTGCCGCCGAGAAAATTGCGCTGCTGGAAGAGCCGTAAGTCGACGATCGGATTCTCCTCGGTCAGCTCCCACACGAGGAAGAACGCGAAACTGATCAGTGCGGTGATGCCGAGAATCACGATCACCGGCGACGAAAACCAGTCGAGGTCCTTGCCTTTGTCGAGCATGATTTGCAGCGACGCGACCCAGGTAATCAGCAGGCCGAGCCCGATCACGTCGATGGGTGGTTTGCGGGTGGCCGACTCGCGGGTGCGATAGATCATCCACGTGACGCCGGCCGCGAAAATGCCGACCGGAATGTTGATGTAGAAGATCCACGACCAGCTATAACTATCCGTGATCCAGCCGCCGAGCGCGGGACCCGCAATCGGGCCGACGGTGGCCGTCATGGCCCATAGCGCGAGTGCCGTCGACGATTTCTCCTTCGGATACGAGCCGAGCAGAATCGCTTGCGAGAGCGGAATCAGCGGACCGGCCACGGCACCCTGGAACACCCGCGCGACCAGCAGAATCGGCAACGTGGGCGCGATGCCGCACAACCACGAAGCCAGCACGAACATCAGAATCGCGCCGACGAACAGCTTGACCTGGCCGATGCGTTGCGTGAGCCAGCCGGTCAGCGGAATCGAGACGGCGTTGGCCGCCGCGAATACCGTGATGACCCACGTGCCTTCATCGACCGAGACACCGAGGTTGCCCGAGATGGTTGGAATCGCGACGTTCGCAATCGACGTGTCGAGCACGTTCATGAAGGTGGCGAGCGCGACGGCGATGGTCGCCAGAACCAGTTTGCCGCCTTGTAACGGCGGCGGTGGTGCGGGCGGCGTGGCAGCAGGCGCGGCAGAGGGCTGGCTCAAACGATTCTCCGGATTGCGGTGCTACAGATGTTTTATACGGCGTTTTATTCACTGCCCGGGCAGGGAGCCGGGCAGCCGGTCGAATGCTTGCAAAAGCATACCTGTATTCACGTTTTGGCGTCGTCGACCCATACAGATCCGACGGCAGAAACCAGTCCGGCAGCGTATGCTCGCGGCTGAGGCTGCACGGCGCTTCGCGAAGCCGCGCGAGGGCTGCACGAAGCGACATCAGGCGCCACGAGGGCAACGCATTGCCGCGTGTCTGGCCGCATGCAGAAATACGAACCGAGAGTACAGCGAGTACAGAGAGAGGAATTGAATATGGCCTGGGAGCAATTCGAACACGGTTGGCGGCGCGCGCCGGCGACTATGCCCGCCAAGGCATTGGTGGTGCTGCTGCACGGCGTGGGCAGCAATGCACGCGATCTGATGCCGCTCGCGGACATCTGGAGCGAGAGCCTGCCGGACGTCGCGTTCGCCTCGCTTGACGGCACCGACGCCTTCGACGGCGGCTTCGGCGGACGCCAGTGGTTCAGTCTGCGCGATGTCAACGAAGGCAATCGCGAGGCCCGCGTCGCTGCCGCCTATCCAGCGTTGCGGCGCATGCTCGAAGCGGAACTGGCGCATTGGCAGCTTTCTTTCGATCGCCTTGCATTGGTCGGTTTCTCACAAGGCTCGATCATGGCGATGCATCACGTGGCGGCCAGCATGGAAGGCGCCGCTGCCGTCGTCGCGTATTCGGGGCGGCTCGCCTCGGTGATCGTCGCGCAGAACGGCACACCGCTTACGTTCGTGCACGGCGAAGACGACGAAGTGATCCCGGTACAGGAACTGGAACACGCCGCCGACGCATTCAGCAACGCCGGCTACACGGTCGACGCCTACGCGTTGCCCGGCATTGGCCACACGATTAACGCGGACGGTGTCGAGCTCGGCAAGCAGGCTTTGGAGCATGCGCTGGGTGCTTTGTCGCGCGATTGACTGGCCCAAAATTAAAAAGTGGCCCTAAAGATTCTGATTTGCTTGCCGTTAACTGCTCATTGGTATGAAAATCACCTCCGCCGCGCGGATTGCGCAACGCCCATCTGGGCGTGACAAGCGGTTCGGGTGACCGGGGGCGCATTTTCCAGACTGCCCGGAAAGGGCGAATAACGACACATCAGAGCCTTCCTATGGCCAGACCGACGCCGCATTACCCGCTTTTCGATCGACTGTTCCGCCATTCCGTGGCGGTGGACCTCGGCACGGCCAATACCCTCATCTATACCGACAACGGCGGCATCGTGCTGAACGAGCCGTCTGTCGTGGCCTTCCAGAAAGAGTCCGCCGCCGGGCAAAAACGCGTGGCGGCAGTGGGCACTGAAGCGCGCCAGCTGCTCGGCCGCGCACCGGGCAACGTCGAAGCTGTGCGGCCGATGCGGCATGGTGTGATCGCCAATTTTTCCGCTGCCGAGCAGATGATCCGGCAATTCGTCGCCATGGCTCGCCCGCGACCGTTGTTCAGCCGACGCGCCGCGTTCACGCTGTGCGTCCCGGCAGGCGCGACCCAGGTCGAGCGCCGTGCAATCAAGGAGGCCGCGGTGGCGGCCGGCGCGTGGAAGGTCAGTCTGATCGGCGAATCGTTGGCGTCGGCGGTCGGTGCGGGCCTGCCGGTATCGGAGGCGATCGGCTCGATGGTGGTCGACATCGGCGGCGGCACCACCGAAGTCGGTGTGATTTCCCTCGGCGGCCTCGCGTACAGCGGCTCGATTCGCGTGGGCGGTGACAGTTTCGACATGGCGATCGTCAGTTACGTGCGCAACCTGTATGGCGTGCTGCTTGGCGAGCAAACCGCCGAACACGTCAAGAAGGGCATCGGTTCGGCTATGCGCGATGTGCCGGTCGAGCATATGAATGCAACCGGGCGCAGCGTCGAGGATGGTTTGCCGCGCACGGTTCAGTTGAGCAACCACGATATCGCCGAAGCGATCGAGGGTCCGCTGCGCCAGGTGATCAGCGCGGTGAAACGTGCGCTTGAAACGGCGCCTGCTGAACTGGTGACCGATATCGCGCATGGTGGCATCGTGCTGACCGGTGGCGGCGCGTTGCTCGGCAATCTGGGCCGACGCCTGACCAACGAACTCGGTCTCGAGGTCCGCGTCGCCGATGAACCGCTCACTTGCGCGGTGCGTGGCGCGGGCGCGGCGGCGGCTGCCGGTTTGCTCGACGACAGCGCCTACGAATGATTTGATGAGGGAAGTCCCGCCTTGCCGGTGGCCAACGCGGGCTCGCCGCAAGCCGGCAACCGGCAACCGGCAACCGGCAAGGCCACGCGCACCGGCCGCAAAATGGGCCGCACGGGTCCAAGTCACGATGCACAGATCGCAAGGCGTTCGGCATAAGTCGCCATACGCACGCCGAACGGGCCTCGGCGCATATTCAATGGCTGTGTGACAATACGCCCTGCATCCCAATTTCAGGGATGCGAACAGGTTTTTTCCTTGAATCCATTTCTAGCCGGCGCCGCTGATCCATTCAGCCGTTCCGCGCCGTCCGTGAACCACCCGTGAATCAATCCGTTTCCGCTTCGTCCTCTCCCGCGTCCCCGTCGTTTATCGAGCTGCATAGCGGCTTGCGCATGCCCTATGTGGAAGCCGGCGAGGGCGAACTGCTCCTGTTCGTGCATGGCTCGCTGTGCGATTACCGCTACTGGCAACCGCAGCTGGCAGGTTTGTCGAAGCAATACCGCTGCGTCACGGTGAGTCTCACGCATTACTGGCCGGTGACGGATACCGAGCCGAACCAGCCATTCAGCTGGAGTGAACATGCGGACGACGTAGCCGAATTCATCGATCTTTTCGGCGTCGGACCGGCGCACGTGGTGGGTCATTCGCGCGGCGGTTGTGTGGCATTTCATTTTGCGCGGCGTCATCCGCAGTACGTGCGCAGCTTGACGCTTGCCGACCCGGGCGGCCCGTTGCAGATCGCCGGGCGGCCGCCCGCGAGTTTGCCGGAGACCGTCAACGCACTGCGCGCGAAAGCTGCACAGCTGATCGAAACGGGCGAGGTGGAAGCGGGCTTGCAGCTGTTCGTCGATTCGGTGAGCCGTCCCGGTTTCTGGGCGATGAGCACGCCGGGTTTTCGCAGGATGGCGACCGACAACGCACATACGCTCGCGCGTCAATTCCGCGACCCGTTGCCCGCTTACATACCCGAGCAGGCGGCCGAGGTGCGCTGCCCAGTGTTGCTGATCGACGGCGAAAAGAGTCCCGACATGTTCCGCCGCGCTGCGACGGCGCTGCAAACATGGCTGCCGGATTCGCGCCGCGAAACCGTGCGCGGCGCCTCGCACGGAATGAATCTCGCGCATCCGGCAGCGTTCAATCGCTACGTCGACGAGTTCATTCGCTCAGTGGACGTTTGATAAACGCGCGATAAGCGCCGCCCTGGTACTCACACCAGAGCACGCACCTGGATGCGCAACCGCCGCTCAATAAGCCTGCAAGGAACGCATGGTGATTGCCTCGCGTCGAATCACGCGCAGGGCTTGGCGCTTGCAGTGAGTCACTACGCGCCATTCAACGTTCAGGCCTTGCGATGCGCGTCTTTATCGAGCGCGCGTTCCGCGGCCTCGCCGACGAGGCCGTGGTAATACAGATGCACGCCGATCGCGAGCGAGTCGTTGCGAATTTCGTGGAAGGCCTTCCATGCCTTCACGGGGTCTTTGAACAGCAGATAGTGCGCTTCCTGCGCGATCAGATCCGCGACTTCATGTAAGCCATGGCCGTGCAAAACATTGACGAGTGTATCGAGGCTGCGATGGGTGCGTGCGTCGGTACGCGGGTAAAGCATATGCAACACCGCCACGTTTTGCGTTTTCAGGGCCGCCGACAACGCGACGACGATGTCCTGATGATTCAGTGCGGTGACGATGTTGTCTTCGTTGTGGACGTGATCCGGAAACAGCGTTTCGAGCGAGGCGTTCATCTGGTCCTTCCGTATTCTTCTGGCTGATTAAAAAAGCCCGCCGTAGGACGGCGGGCCAAAGACAGCGATGTGTTCGCAGGGGAAGCAAAACACGGATTCAGTATCGCAGACCGGCGTTGCTTGTGCAGCTTGAGCGCCGCAAAACATTGTTGCAGTAAGCGTGCTAACTTTCATTTGGCTGGCAACGCCGTTGAGCGGACGCCATGCTGCTCCGTGCTGCGTCCTTCCGCCAGTTTTCGTGTGTTTCAAGCGATTACGCCCCTCTTTCAGGCAACGAATGTTGCGCCACTCGAGATGGATTGTTGCGACCAATCGTCGCAATCAAAGCCCATTCGGACCGTAAAATGCAAAGCGGAGCCTGAGCATGCCAAGCGACGATCCGATGATCCAGCATGCCGGCACGTGTGCGATGTGAAAGTAAAAGGAACGCGTAGATGAACTCGAAGACACACGCAACGCTGAGCTTTTCCGACAGCGATCAGACGATTGATTTGCCCGTTTACGAAGGCACGCTCGGGCCGGATGTGATCGACATCCGCAAGCTGTACGGCCAGACCGGCAAGTTCACGTACGACCCGGGTTTCATGTCCACGGCGGCATGCAATTCCGAAATCACCTATATCGACGGTGACAAAGGCGAGCTGCTGTATCGCGGTTATCCGATCGACAATCTGGCGCAAAACGCCGACTTCCTTGAAACATGCTATCTGCTGCTGAAGGGCGAGTTGCCGAATGCGCAGCAGAAGGAAGAGTTCGTCAACACCGTTACGCAGCACACGATGGTGCACGAGCAGATGCATTTCTTCTTCCGCGGTTTCCGCCGCGACGCGCACCCGATGGCGATCCTGGTCGCCGCGGTCGGTGCGCTATCGGCGTTCTATCACGACTCGCTCGACATCAACAATCCGCAGCACCGCGACGTATCCGCGATCCGCATGATCGCGAAGCTGCCGACGTTGGTGGCGATGGCGTACAAGTACACCGTGGGCCAGCCTTTCGTTTATCCGAAGAACGACCTGTCGTACAGCGCGAACTTCATGCGGATGATGTTCGCCAATCCGGCGGAAGAGTACGAGGTCAACGACGTGCTGGTGCGCGCGCTGGATCGCATTCTGATTTTGCATGCGGACCACGAGCAGAACGCGTCGACCTCGACGGTTCGTCTGGCGGGTTCGTCGGGCGCTAATCCGTTCGCGTGTATTGCGGCGGGCATCGCCTGTTTGTGGGGCCCGGCGCATGGTGGCGCGAACGAAGCCGCACTGAACATGCTGGAGGAGATTGGCTCGGTCGACAATATCCCTGAGTTCATTGCGAAGGTGAAGGACAAGAACTCAGGTGTGAAGCTGATGGGCTTCGGTCATCGTGTCTACAAGAACTACGATCCGCGCGCGAAGCTGATGCGTGAAACGTGTCACGAAGTGCTGGAAGAGTTGGGGTTGCATGATGACCCGCTGTTCAAGCTTGCCATGGCGCTCGAGAAAATCGCCCTTGAGGACGAATACTTCGTATCGCGAAAGCTCTATCCGAATGTGGATTTCTATTCGGGGATCGTGCAGCGTGCGCTGGGTATTCCGACGGCGATGTTCACGTGTATTTTCGCGATGGCGCGTACGGTTGGCTGGATTGCGCAGTGGAATGAAATGATTGCAGATCCGGAACAGAAGATTGGGCGGCCACGGCAGTTGTTCGTAGGGGAGGCTCAGCGGCAGGCTCGGCCGCTTGCCAAGCGGTAAAGGATTGGGTTTTGGCCTTGCAGGCAGGGGGTTTTGTTTGGTTGCCTGCTTGGCGCGGTTTGTCTGTGCCTTTGCGGTGTTGGCCTTTCCTTGAATTCTTATTGGTTTATTAGCGTCGCCCCTGTGCGGGGCAGGCACCTACTTTTCTTTGCCTGCTGCAAAGAAAAGTAGGCAAAAGAAAGCAGCTCACACCGCTAATTCTTAAGTGGGTCCCCTGGCTTGGAGGTGGTGCATCTGGAATCTGTGTCTTCGCGCATTCAGCTTTGGTGACAAGGGCGTCATACTTCCGGCGGCGCTGCGCGCGCCGACGCGCATCTCATAAAACCAACCACTACGTTTTCGCGTTCGCGTTCGGGCTCTGCCGAGGCAAAAACGACGACTCCCACCGCGCCTCAGCGAAGCCTTGGTTTCCCATGCAACCTCGTCGTCGCCGAGGCGAAGCCGATGGCTCCCACCGCCCTCAAACGAAGCCCGTGGTTTCCCATGCAGCCCCATCCGCGACGCACGCAGTGCGGAGTGGGAACTAATGAATGCTGTGTCACTACGGCTGAATGTGCGAGGGCACGGATTCCAGATGCACCACTGCACTCTCCAGGCTAGGGG
Source organism: Paraburkholderia sediminicola (assembly GCF_046030555.1). Classification (GTDB taxonomy): domain Bacteria; phylum Pseudomonadota; class Gammaproteobacteria; order Burkholderiales; family Burkholderiaceae; genus Paraburkholderia; species Paraburkholderia sediminicola_E. The sequence continues at coordinate 16,098 of NZ_JAQQCH010000050.1, forward strand.
ACCCACTTATAG
>NZ_JAQQCH010000051.1:0-10593 GCF_046030555.1 Paraburkholderia sediminicola
TAGGGGACCCACTTAAGAATTAGCGGTGTGAGCCGCTTTCTCTTGCTTACTTCTCTTTGCGGCGGCAAAGAGAAGTAAGTGCCCGCCCCGCACAGGGGCGACGCTAATAAACCAATAAGAAAACAAGGAAAGGCCAACACCGCAGGCAACCAGACAATAAGCGCCGCGCAGGCAACCAAACCAAACCAAACCAAACCAAACCAAACCAAACCAAACCAAACCAAACCAAACCAAACCAAACCAAACCAAACCAAACCAAACCAAACCAAACCAAACCAAACCACCCCCTCATCGCCGCCGCCCAAGGCAAACCCCCTCTGGTATTCCCCTTTAGCATACCCACCACCCAATCTTTGATTATCGCCCCGCGAGGCCCCCCCTTAGACTCCTGCAAACACCTCAATCGAGCAGGAGACGTTGTGACTCTCACCCCGGCCGCCGCGCAGCGCGCTCAACCGCTACTTCGCCATTACATCAATGGCGAATTCATTGCGACCGCAACCACCTTCCCAAACATCAGCCCGGTCGACGGCAAACAACTCGCTCAAGTCTGCGAAGCCGACGCCGCCACGGTCGATGCCGCCGTCCGCGCCGCCGCCGCCGCCCAACGCGCCGGCTGGCGCAATACCAAACCGGCTGAACGCGCCGACTGGCTCCATAAAATCGCCGACGGCATCGAAGCCCGCTTCGAAGATTTCGTCGCGGCAGAGGTGGCCGACACCGGTCGCCCACTCGAGCAGGCCCGCAAGCTCGATATCGCGCGTGGCATCGCGAACTTCCGCACCTTCGCAGATCTCATCCGCACCGCAAACAGCGAGTTCTTCGAAACGCACGCAGCCGATGGCAGCGAACTGATCAACTACGTCACGCGCAAACCGCTCGGCGTGGTCGGCATCATCTCGCCGTGGAACCTGCCGCTGCTCCTGTTCACGTGGAAAGTGGCGCCGGCCCTCGCAATGGGTAACTGCGTCGTCGCCAAACCCTCGGAAGAAACGCCCAGTTCCGCCACGCTGCTCGCCGAGGTGATGCACGACATTGGCTTGCCACCCGGCGTGTTCAATCTGATTCACGGTCACGGGCCGAACGCCGCCGGTGAATTCCTCACGCGTCATCCGGACATCAGCGCGATCACCTTCACCGGTGAGTCGCGTACCGGCAGCACGATCATGAAGACCGTCGCCGATGGCGTTAAGGAGATCTCGTTTGAACTCGGCGGCAAGAATGCAGCCGTGGTTTTCGCCGATGCGGATTTCGATGCCGCCGTCGCCGGCGTGTTGAAATCGAGCTTCACGAATGCCGGACAGGTCTGTCTGTGCAGCGAGCGCGTGTACATCGAGCGGCCGATCTTCGAACGCTTCGTCGCCGCATTGAAGGAAAAAACCGAGGCGCTGCAGGTCGGTGCGCCTCACGATCCCGCGACCACGATGGGTCCGCTGATCTCGCGTGGACATCGCGAGAAGGTATTGTCGTATTTCCGGCTCGCAGTAGAAGAGGGCGCAACCGTCGTGACTGGCGGCAATGTCCCGCAATTCGGCGACGAACGTGATCAAGGCGCGTTCGTGATGCCGACAATCTGGACTGGGCTGAACGACGATGCGCGCTGCGTGAAAGAAGAAATCTTCGGACCTGTCTGCCACATTGCGCCGTTCGATAGCGAAGACGAAGTGATCGGCCGCGTCAATGACAGCGCCTACGGACTCGCCGCAAGTATCTGGACCACGCAACTCTCGCGCGGCCATCGCGTGGCGCGGCAGATCGAAACCGGCATCGTTTGGGTTAACGCATGGTTTGTGCGGGATCTGCGCACACCGTTCGGCGGAACCAAACTTTCGGGCATCGGCCGTGAAGGCGGCCGTCATTCGCTCGATTTCTATTCGGAACTGACCAACGTCTGCGTGAGGATCGCATGAGCGAAATCGACCTGAACGCCGCACAACAGATCGCTTACTTGCTTTGGCAGGCGCAGCAGAACAACACACCCATTGCGCCGGTGCGCGCGGCGATCGCGAACCTGGGCGGCGATGCGCTGGAAGCCGCTTATGCCGTCCAGCGCCTGAACACTGAACGGAAGCTGGCAACCGGTCGCCGCCTCGTGGGCCGCAAGATCGGCCTCACGTCAAAAGCCGTGCAGGCACAGCTCGACGTCGATCAACCGGACTTTGGCATGCTGTTCGACGATATGTCGATTGCGGACGGTGAAGAGATAGCAATGTCGCGCACGCAGCAGCCGAAAGTGGAAGCGGAGATCGCGCTGGTGCTCGCTCGCGATCTGCCGCATGACCGGCATACGATTGCCGATCTGATCGGCGCAACTGCTTACGCATTGCCCGCAATCGAGATCGTCGGTAGCCGGATTGCCAACTGGGATATCCGCTTGACGGACACAGTGGCCGACAACGCATCAAGCGGGCTGTTCGTGCTCGGCAATCGTCCCGTCAAGCTCGATGCCTTCGACGCGATCAACTGCGGCATGGTGATGGAGCGGCGCGGCGATCAGGTGAGCGTCGGCGTGGGCGCCGCTTGCCTCGGCAATCCGCTCTACGCAGCGGTGTGGCTCGCCAACACCATGACGCGTGTCGGCGCGTCTTTGAAGGCGGGCGATATCGTGCTAACTGGCGCGCTCGGCCCAATGGTCGGCGTCAATGCCGGCGACGTCTTCACCGCCCACATCGAAGGGCTCGGCTCCGTCAGCGCGAGTTTTGCCCACCATACTGAATCCGCAGCGTGACAGAGAACGCCATGCACGATAAACAAGAAAAGCAGGCCGTCGCCATCATCGGCTCCGGCAATATCGGCACCGATCTGATGATCAAGGTGCTGCGTCACGCGAAACACCTCGAGATGGGGGCGATGGTCGGCATCGATCCGGCTTCGGACGGTCTGGCGCGCGCCGAACGGCTCGGCGTGCCAACCACCGCGCAGGGGATCGACGGCCTCGTGGCCATGCCGAAATTCAGCGACATTCGCATTGCATTCGACGCAACGTCGGCAGGCGCACATCACCGCCATGCCGCCGTGCTGCGTGAACACGGCGTCACTGTGATCGATCTGACGCCGGCTGCCATCGGGCCGTTCGTGGTGCCGGTAGTGAATCTGTTCGCGCATCTCGACGCGCCGAACCTGAACATGGTCACATGCGGCGGTCAGGCGACGATTCCAGTCGTTCATGCCGTATCGCGCGTGGCGCCGGTGCGTTACGCCGAAATCGTCGCATCGATTGCAAGCCGCTCGGCGGGGCCGGGTACGCGCGCCAATATCGACGAGTTCACCGAGACCACCTCGAAGGCGATCGAAACCGTCGGCGGCGCGGCGCGGGGTAAGGCGATCATCGTGCTCAATCCGGCCGAGCCACCGCTGATGATGCGCGACACCGTCTACTGCCTGACCGAAGAAGACGCCGATACCGATGAAATCGAAAGCTCGATTCACGCGATGGTCGCAGCGGTGGCGAGTTACGTGCCCGGCTATCGTCTGAAGCAGGCCGTACAGTTTGACCGCTACACCGCGGCGAACCCTCTCGCGTTGCACGCGAACGAGCGCCGCGCGGGTCTGAAAGTGAGCGTGTTCCTCGAAGTCGAGGGCGCCGCGCATTATCTGCCTTCGTATGCGGGCAATCTCGACATCATGACTTCGGCGGCGCTGGCCGCGGCCGAGCAGATCGCGGCCAGCCGCGTGACAGCGTGAAAGGAAAGATGCAATGATCGATAGCAACAAGAAAATCTATGTGTCGGATGTGACGCTGCGCGATGGCATGCACGCAATCCGCCATCAGTACTCGTTGGAGAACGCGGTAGCGATCGCACAGGCACTCGACGACGCGGGCGTCGACAGTATCGAAGTCGCGCACGGCGATGGTCTATCGGGTTCGAGCTTCAACTACGGCTTCGGCGCACACACCGATCTCGAATGGATCGAAGCGGTGGCCAGTACGGTGAAACGTGCGCAGGTGGCGACGCTGCTGCTGCCCGGCATCGGCACCGTCCACGATCTGCGCGCGGCGTACGACGCCGGGGCACGCATCGTCCGGATCGCCACGCATTGCACCGAGGCGGATATCTCGAAGCAGCACATTGAATACGCGCGCTCGCTCGGCATGGATACCGTCGGCTTCCTGATGATGTCGCATATGACCACGCCCGACGCATTGGCGAAGCAGGCCAAATTGATGGAGCGCTACGGTGCGCAATGCGTGTACGTGGTGGATTCGGGCGGCGCGTTGAATATGCGCGACGTCGCCGAGCGTTTCGATGCTTTCAAGGCCGTGCTCGATCCGGCGACGCAAACCGGTATGCACGCGCACCACAATCTGTCGCTGGGCGTGGCGAATTCCGTGATCGCACTCGAACACGGTTGTGACCGTATCGATGCATCGCTGACCGGAATGGGCGCGGGCGCAGGCAACGCACCGCTCGAAGTGTTCATCGCCGCGGTAGACCGGATGAAACTCAATCACGGCTGCGACGTGAAGAAGCTGATCGACGCCGCAGAAGATATCGTGCGTCCGTTGCAGGAGCGGCCGGTGCGGGTGGATCGCGAAACGCTCGCGCTAGGCTATGCCGGCGTGTACTCGAGCTTCCTGCGCCACACGGAGGCCGCCGCTGCGAAATACGGCTTGTCGGCGTTCGACATCATGGTCGAACTCGGCAAGCGCCGTATGGTCGGTGGCCAGGAAGACATGATCGTCGACGTTGCGCTGGATATGCGCAAGGCGCGTGAACTCGCGCCGAAGGCGGCCGCGTGATCAATCTCGATGCTATCGCGGAGCGTATCGACGACGCCGCGCGCCATGCGGAGCCGATCGCGCAGCTCACCACGTCCACGCCGTTTTCGCTGGATGACGCTTATGGGATTCAACGCGCGTCGATTGAGCGGCGCATTCATCGCGGCGAGAGCATGGTCGGCGTGAAGCTGGGCTTTACGAGCCGCGCGAAGATGATTCAGATGGGTGTCGACAGCCTGATCTGGGGCTGGCTGACCGACGCGATGCTCGATGAAGACGGCGGCCGCGTCGCGCTGAATCGCTTCATTCACCCACGCGTCGAGCCGGAGGTTTGCTTCCTGACGAGCCGTGAGATCGACCGGCCGCTCACCCTGCTCGAAGCGTCGCGCTATCTGGAAGCGGTGGCCCCGGCGATGGAGATCATCGACTCACGCTACCGCGATTTCAGGTTCACGCTCGAAGATGTGGTCGCCGATAACTGTTCGTCGGCGGGGCTGGTGATCGGCCCGTGGACCAAACGTTTCGACGGCTTGCGCAACGCCGGCGTGACGATGCGACTCGACGGCCGCATCGTGCAAGCCGGCTCGACCGCGGCAATTCTCGGCGACCCGCTGCGCTCGATCGTGCAGGCGTCGCGGCTGATTTCGCAAAGCGGCCTCGTGTTGCCGGCTGGCTCGCTGATCATGGCGGGCGCCGCCACCGCCGCTCATCCGTTGCCCGTCGACGCGCACGTGCATTGCATCGTCAACGGCCTCGGCAGTACCGAATTCACCACCTATCGACCCTCATGACCAACGAACCGACCATTCAAGGGCGCGTCGTGCCCGGCAAAGCCAAACCGCGCGGCCGTTTTCCGCACGTGACGCGAGCGGGCGACTTCCTGTTCGTCTCCGGCACCAGTTCGCGCCGTCCGGACAATACGATTGCGGGCGCCTCCGCCGACGAACTCGGCACCGTTCAGCTCGACATTCGTGAGCAAACGCGCGTGGTAATCGAGAACATTCGCGATATCCTGCAGAGTGAAGGCGCGGACCTGTCGAACCTCGTCGAGATCTCGTCGTTCCTCGTCAGCATGAACGACTTCGGCGGCTATAACGCTGTGTACGGTGAGTACTTCGACGAAACCGGTCCGACGCGCACGACGGTCGCAGTGCATCAATTACCTCATCCGCATCTGCTGATCGAGATGAAGGCAATTGCGTACGCGCCGAACAAATAAACACGCGCATAAAATCAAAGAAAGAGACAGCCATGCTCACGTACGGCAAACCGTTCAATTTTCAGCGCTGGATCGACGACCACGCGCATCTGCTCAAGCCACCGGTCGGCAATCAGCAGGTGTGGCAGGACAGCGATTTCATCGTCACGGTGGTGGGTGGACCGAACCATCGCACGGACTACCACGACGACCCGCTCGAAGAATTCTTCTATCAGCTGCGCGGTAATGCGTATCTGCATCTGTGGATCGACGGCAAACACGAACGCGTCGACCTGAAAGAAGGGGACGTGTTTCTGCTGCCGCCGCATGTGCGTCATTCGCCACAACGGCCGGAAGCGGGCAGCGTCTGCCTCGTGATCGAACGGCAACGCCCGCAAGGCATGGTGGACGGCTTCGAATGGTACTGCGATGACTGCGGCCATCTCGTCTATCGCGTCGAGGTGCAACTGAAAAGCATCGTCAGCGATCTGCCGCCGCTTTTTAACGCCTTCTATGCGTCAGAAGAAAAGCGGCGCTGCGCACATTGCGGTCATGTTCACCCCGGCAAGGCCGCTTAAACAAAACGAATCACGATGACACTTCGAATCGACATGCATTCCCATTTTTTCCCGCCGATCGCGCGGGAAGAGGCCGCAAGCCTCGACGCGGAACACGCGCCGTGGCTGAAGATCGACGCGGACGGCGAACGCGGCATGATCATGACTGGCGAAAAGAGTTTTCGCCCGGTGTATCGCGCGCTGTGGGATCCGGCGGTGCGCATTGCTGAAATGGATGCGCTCGGCGTCGACATCCAGCTGATGTGCGCGACGCCCGTGATGTTCGGCTATCGCTACGACGCTTCCGCCGCGCACGACTGGGCCGCGCGGATGAACGATCACGCGCTTGAACTCTGCGCGCACGCTCCCCAACGATTGATGGCGCTTGCGCAAGTGCCGCTGCAGGACATTGACCTCGCTTGCCGCGAAGCGACGCGCGCGCACCGAGCCGGCCATCGCGGCGTGCAGATCGGCAATCACCTCGGCCCGCGTGATCTCGACGACGAACACCTGGTGACGTTTCTCACGCACTGCGCGAACGAAGGCATTCCCGTGCTCGTGCACCCGTGGGACATGATGACCGACGGCCGCATGAAGAAGTGGATGCTGCCGTGGCTTGTCGCGATGCCGGCGGAAACACAATTGAGCATGGTGTCGCTGATTTTGTCTGGAGCGTTCGAGCGGATTCCGAAGTCGCTGAAGCTGTGCTTCGCGCACGGCGGCGGCAGCTTTGCGTTCTTGCTTGGCCGCGTGCAGAACGCCTGGGAGCAGCGCGACATCGTGCGCGAAGATTGTCCGAATCCGCCGGTGTCGTATCTCGAGCGCTTTTACGTGGACAGCGCGGTGTTCGATCAGGGCGCTTTGCGCCTGCTGGTCGAGACGATGGGCGAGGACCATGTGCTGCTCGGCTCCGACTATCCGTTCCCACTCGGCGAGCAGAAGATCGGCGACCTGGTCGCCGATCATCCACAACTGAGCGACACGGCCAAGGCGAAGATTCTCGGCACCAACGCCCAACGCTTTTTCAATTTGCCTACGACGGTCGCAGACGCGGTTTAAACAGGTTCAAGCACCGCTCGCCGTTGACCTTGCAATTGCAATAAGAACACACAGGAAATTAGTCAGATGATCACCCGGGAACACTGCATCGCACTCGACGCTGCTGACACGTTGGCCCACTGCCGCGCGCGATTTGACTTGCCCGTCGACACGATTTACCTCGACGGTAACTCGCTGGGCGCGATGCCCACGAATGTGCCCGCACGTATCGAACGGGCGCTTAAGCAGGAATGGGCGCACGGTTTGATCCGCTCATGGAACGACGCCGACTGGTATCCGGCGCCGCAGCGCACCGGCAACAAGATTGCCAAACTGATCGGCGCAGGGCAGGACGAAGTGATCGTCGCCGATTCGACCTCGGTGAATCTGTTCAAGGTGCTGGTCTCGGCCACGCGCATGCGCCCGGGTCGTAACGTGATCCTCGCTGAGCGAACCAATTTTCCGACCGACGTGTATATCGCTTCGAGCGTCGCGGAGATGACCGGCTGCGAGCTGCGTTGCGTCGACCCGGACGACATTGTCGCGTCGATCGACGATAGCGTGGCGATCGTGTCGCTCACGCACGTCAACTACAAAACTGGCAAACGCTACGACATGGAAGCAGTGACGCGTCAGGCACATGAAGCCGGCGCGCTGATCGTGTGGGACCTCTGTCACTCGGCGGGTGCGATGCCGGTGAATCTGAACCGCTGCGATGCCGACTTCGCGGTGGGCTGCGGCTACAAGTATTTGAATGGCGGTCCTGGTGCGCCGGCTTTTGTGTTTGTCGCGTCGCGCCATATCGAAGCCGTACGTCAGCCGTTGACGGGGTGGCATGGTCACTCGAAGCCGTTCGAGTTCACGCACGACTACGCGCCGCATCCGGGCATTGATCGCATGTTGACCGGCACCGCGCCGCAACTTGGCGTGGTTGCACTGGAGAGCGCGCTCGAAGCATTCGATGGCGTCGATCTCGATGTGCTTCGTGACAAGAGCGTGGCGCTCGGCAATCTGTTTATCGAGCTGACCGATCAGGAACTGAAAGGCCTTGGTTGCACGCTCGCTTCGCCTCGCGACACCGAGCAGCGCGGCAGCCAGGTATCGCTGGGTCATGCGCAAGGCTACGCGATCATGCAGGCGCTGATTGCGCGCAACGTGATCGGTGATTTCCGCGCACCGGACATTCTGCGCTTTGGCTTTGCGCCGCTGTACGTGCGATACGTGGATATCTGGGACACCATCGCGCAGCTCAAGGACATCATCGCAACCGATGCGTGGAACACCGAGGAATATAAAGCGCGCAAGTCGGTGACCTGACCCGCTCAACGTACTTGACCACCTAAGCACTTAAGCGCCGCGATTCGAGCAATACAAGTCATACGACAGCGCGGCACCGGCGGTTGCGTCCCTACGCGCAACCGCATCCAGGAGGAGACACAAGATGACGCAAGAGCAGCGGGGTTTCGACACGATTGTCGAACGCGAGAAGGGATTGCACCGGGGATTAACGACGGGGCAGTTATCGATGATCGCGATTGGCGGGGCGATCGGCACGGGCCTTTTTCTCGGCAGCGGATTCGCCATTGGTTTTGCCGGCCCGAGCGTGCTGGTGAGTTATGCGATTGGCGCGCTGATTGCGTTGCTGTTGATGGGATGCCTTGCCGAGATGACCGTCGCGCATCCAACGTCGGGATCGTTCGGCGCCTATGCCGAGCACTATATTGCGCCGTGGGCGGGATTTCTGGTGCGCTACGCGTACTGGTCGTCGATTGTGTTTGCGGTCGGCACTGAGGTGACGGCGATTGCCGTGTATATGAAGTACTGGTTTCCGGGCGTGCCTGGCTGGTACTGGATTGTTGGGTTCTCCGCGGCGTTGATCGGAATTAACTCGGTGAGCGTGAAGGTGTTCGGCGCGGTCGAGTATGTCTTTTCGATGCTGAAGATCGTGGCGATTGTCGGTTTCATTTTACTGGGTGCGTATGTGGTGTTCGGCGCGCCCGCCAGCTCGGGGATCGGCTTTGCCAACTACACGTCACACGGCGGTTTCTTTCCGAAGGGTGTGTGGGGCATGTGGGTGGCGGTGATCGTATCGATTTTCAGTTATCTGAGCATCGAGATGATCGCGGTGGCGGCGGGCGAGGCGCGCGATCCGCAGAAGGCGATCACGCAGGCGTTTCGCGCGACCATGTTCCGGTTGGTGTTCTTTTATTTGCTGACATTGGCGTTGATGCTGGCGATCGTGCCATGGAATGCGGCGGGTACCGATGAGAGTCCATTTGTGCGGGTGATGGCGGCGACGCATGTGCCGGGGGCTGCGGGGGTGATCAATTTTGTGATTCTTGTGGCGGCGTTGTCGGCGATGAATAGCCAGTTGTATATCACTACGCGGATGATGTTTAGTCTTTCCCGCGCGGGGTATGCGCCGCGGCGGTTGGGGGATCTGAATCGGAAGGGGGTTCCGGTTGCTGCGTTGTGGCTCTCGACGATCGGGATTGCGTTGGCTACTGTTTTGAATGTGGTTTATCCGAATGCTTCGTTTGTGTTGATGATGTCCGTTTCCATGTTTGGTGCCATGTTCACCTGGCTGATGATTTTTATTACGCACTTCTTTTTTCGCCATAAGCATAAGGGGGTGCCGTTGGCGTTCAGGATGTGGGGGTTTCCGGTTACTTCTCTGCTTGGCGCGGGGCTGATGGTGAGTGCGTTGGTCACTACGTGGTTTACCCGAGAGTTTCGGATGACGTTGGTGATTGGAGTGCCGTTTGTTGTTGTGTTGCTTGTGGTTTATTTTGTTTGGTATCGGGGGAGGGCCGTCGGGGCGGCCCGTGCTGAATTGGTGTGATGGTTTTTTTGCCTGTTCGGCGCTTGTTCGTCTGTACGCCTGCGGCGTTGGGCTTTTGTTGATTTTTTTGCCTGCGCGGCGCTTGTTCGTCTGCGGTTTTATGGTGTTGGCCTTTCCTTGAATTGTTATTGGTTTATTAGTGTCGCCCCTGTGCGGGGCGGGCACTTACTTCTCTTTGCCGGCCGCAAAGAGAAGTAAGCAAGAGAAAGCGGCTCAAACCGCTAATTCTTAAGCGGGT
>NZ_JAQQCH010000052.1:0-8390 GCF_046030555.1 Paraburkholderia sediminicola
TGCGACGCACCGTCTTCCTCCTGCTCCACCGCGGCGCCGTCAGCCAGATCGGCCGAGCCGGTATGGCCCGACAATTCAGGCGGCAATTGACCGTGCTCGATCTTTTCGAGGTATGCGAAGATCGCCTGCTTGATCAGCCAGTGCGGAGTGCGTTCGAGGCGAGTGGCGGCATCTTTCAGCCGGGAACGCAGGAGGTCGTCAACTTTGACGCCGAGGGTGGTGCTAGCCATGTTTCCTTCTTCGGAGACCAGACGAATTCGCTGGCGAAAGACTAAAAGTTGAGCGAATCGTACGCTTCCCAATAAAAAGGTGCAACCATGCATCGTGCATGGTTGCACCTTCATGAAAGCCTTGTACAGTGGGGGTTTGCGGCGGATGGCGCCGCGCGTGGCGACGACGGTTGCGATCAGTACTTTCCCTGGCGTGATTCTTTTCGCTTTTACCCTTATCAGATTGCGCGGCGTGCCGTTATACAGACATGGATAGTCGCGGCCGCGAGGCACGCACAAAAAAACGGTACGGGGTTTTAGAGGACTGGCGAAATGGAAAAGTGGTTGGTGGTATTGGGCATCTGGGCGATGTGTGCGACCTGCGCTGTGCTGTTTATCCGCGGCGCGACAGGTGGCTCGGGCAAACGCGCGGCTTCAGAAAGGGGCGCGCGCCCGGCATCGCGCGCATCGGCTGGCGATGCGCGGGCAGCTTTGAACGATTGAGTGACTAAGACCGGCGACAGGCGATAGACGTAGGGACGCCGGTTTCGACTGACACAGCAAGCAGTGAATGTGCGCCGCCCGGTTCAACCCGCGGCGACGCAGAGACGCGCGTCACTGATGCGGCATCGGCTGGAACTGTGCGCAGGTGTCGTCGGGCGAAACGAGCTGGTCGTGCAAACGGCATAGCCGGCTGTCCGCCACGCTCGCGCCAAACCCCGAACTGAACACGGCGAGACCCGGAATGCTCTGCTCCAGTGAATGCCGATCTTCGGCGCGATACCGGCAGCTTGCACAGCGCGGCGCACACGCGTCGCCGCGTGCCTGGGCGGTGCCGGCGATGCGGACAGCCTCGCTCATTACGAGCCCTGCCCCAAGGTATTCCAGTACGGTGCGAACACGTGCGCGGACAGCGCGTAGCCGATGGCGATATTGACGACCACGCCCGCCGTGAAGGCGAGGAACGGCTTCAGCCCGGTCGCCGACAGCGCACGCAGGCGCGTGGTCAACCCGATGCTCAGGAAACAGAACGTGAACGCCCACGTGCGCAGTGCGGTAATCGGCGCAACGAATTCGGGCGTGACCACCCTACGGTAGTCGGCCAACGAGTAGTGGCTGGCGATCCACGTCACCAGCGCCGAAGCGATCACGAAGCCGATCACGAATTTCGGAAAACGCGCCCAGATCTCACCCGCCTTGGCCGTGGCTTTGACGCCGCTGTCCTGCGATTCCCAGCGCGTCGTCGCGACAATCGCCAGCACGAACGCCCAGATACCGATCCAGATATCCCGGCCGACCACCTTCATCAGCGTGAATGCCTGCAGCGACGCTTCCGGTGCGCCCGCGATCACGCCGCCCGCGTGCTTCGCGAAGTCGCCATAGGCTTGCGCCGCAGCGATACCCGCGGCATCGGCGAATTCTGACGTGCCGATCCACGCGCCCGCCACCGCCGTAGATAGTCCTAGCGAACGCGATGCGAACGGAAGCACGAAGATCATCACGATCGCCCACAACACGACCAGCGTGATCGCTACCGATGCCTGTTCGCGCTTGGCCCGCACCGCGCCGGCAATCGCAATCGCTGCCGACACACCGCATACCGCGCCGCCCACGCCGAGCACGGCCGCAAACCGTCGGTCGAGGCCGAGTGCCTTGCCGGCAAAGAAGATCACGAAGAACGTCACGAGCGAGACAATGGACGCCTGCCCAACCGCGACCGGCCCCGCCCACACCAGCAAGGTGAACGGCAGCGTCGCGCCGAGCAGCACGATGCCGACCTTGATGTAAAACTCCACGCGCAAGCCCGCTGAAAACCACTCGGGCAACTTGAACACGTTGGAAATCAACAGGCCCAGCGCCAGCGCGACGAGCGGCGGCTCAAGATTGTATTTCGACGCGTTGACCCACGCGCCCAGCGTGAAGATCAGCGCCGATGCAATGAACAGGATCAGGAACGACGCCAGAAAAGCGCCGACCCGCTGTTTCAGCGCGGCGAGACTCACGCCGAAGAGCAGCGCGAACACGACGAACAACGCAACATAGTTTGGCAGATGCTTGCCGATGTCCTGCGCGGCCTGTCCCACGTTCGACCATTTAACCGGTGCTACCGCCAGCCATTTGATGCTGCTGCCCGAGGCGAACAGCGCCCAGGCAATCACGATCACCAGCAGGCCGACCCAGACGGCCCACCAGTCTTCAGTCGAAAAGAGTCCGCCACCGTGCGTGCTGTGGCCGCTGCGCGGTTTGCTGGGCGCGGCGCCGGTAGGCAGCGTCTGGTTGGTATCGCTCATCGCAAATGCCCCGAGAAAGTTAAGGTGCATCGGCGCGGGATTTTTGAGTTTTGCCTGAAGATGCGCCGATTCGGCGAAATATAGGCGAGCGACGTCGCAAAACGAAACGACCATTCGCTCTATGAATATGACTTAAAGAAGTAACGCCGCGAGGCGGCCTGCAGCGGACGTCAGATGTCGAGCGGGTCGACTTCGAGATTCCAGCGCAGCACGCCTTTCACGCCGCGCAGCATCGGTTGCCACGCACGCAACGTAGCCTGCAACGCGGCCCGCGACGTGCTCTCGATCAGCAATTGCGCGCGATGCACATGCATCACTTTGACGATGGTGAGCGGCACGGCGTCGTAGACGGTCACGCGCTCGGCAGCAGGAATCTCCGTCAGCGCGGCGGCGGCCTGCTGCAGGAAGGCGAGCGCGGCTTCGAGCGTGCGGCCTTCGGCGCGCAGCAAGGCCTGATAGGCGAACGGCGGCAGATGGGCGTCGCGCCGCTCGGCCAGCGTCGAATTGGCAAAGCCGACGTAGTCATGCCGCCCCAGCGCGTGATACAGCGCATGGCGCGGATAGCGCGTCTGCACCAGCACTTCGCCCGGCAAACCGGCACGGCCGGCCCGCCCGCTCACCTGCATCAATTGCGCGAAGAGGCGTTCGCTTGCGCGGAAGTCGTGTGAGAACAAGGCGGTGTCGGCGTTCAGCACGCCGACCAGCGACACTCGCTGGAAATCGTGGCCTTTCGCGATCATCTGCGTGCCGACGAGGATGTCGACCTCGCCTGCATGGACATCGGAAAACAGCGCCTGTGCACTGCCTTTGCGGCGCGTGCTGTCGGCGTCGATGCGCAGCACGCGAGCGCCGGGCACCGCGCTCGCCAGCGTTTCTTCGACGCGCTGCGTGCCGCGTCCCATCGGCGCGATGTCGACATTGCCGCAGTCCGGGCACGCGTGCGGAATGCGCGATTCCCAGCCGCAGTGATGACAGCGCAGCGCGCGTTCGGGCTTGTGCAACACGACATAGGCGCTGCAGCGGGGACAGCCGGCGACCCAGCCGCAAGCGTCGCAGGCGAGCTGCGGCGCGTAACCGCGCCGGTTCAGGAACACGAGACTTTGCTCGCCACGCTCGAGCGTCGCTTTCAACGCGGCGATCAACGGCCCGGACAAACCCTCCACGGAGGCCCGTCCGCGTCGCCGCTCCTCTTCCAGATCGACCAGCCTGACGGTCGGCAGGACAGCCTCGGCGACTGCACGGCGCGACAGGGTAAGACGCTTGTAGCGTCCCTGATCCGCTTGCCACCAGCTTTCCAGCGACGGCGTGGCCGAGCCGAGCACGACCGGCAAATCGAGTTGCTTGGCGCGATAGATCGCCAGATCGCGCGCCGAATAGCGCAAGCCTTCTTGCTGCTTGTAAGCCGGATCGTGTTCCTCGTCGACGACGATGATTGCGAGTTTCGGCAGTGATGCGAGCACCGCCAGCCGCGTGCCGAGCACGATGCGGGCGCGACCGGTGTGCGCGGCGAACCAGTTGCGAGCGCGTTCGCCTTCTGCGAGACCGCTGTGCAGCGTGACGATCGACGTGCCTTCGAGCGCCGCAAAGCGCGCACGGAAGGCTGACTCGAACTGCGGCGTCAGATTGATTTCAGGGACGAGGACGAGTGCCTGCGCGTCGGGCTTCGCCGCCAGAATCTCGGCGAGCGCGCGCAGATATACCTCGGTCTTGCCGCTGCCCGTCACGCCGTGCAGCAGGAACGGCGCGAAGCCGTTCGCGTCGCGGATCGCTTCGACTGCGCTCGCCTGTTCACCGGTGAGGGTGGGTAGGTTGGGCACGGGGGTATCCGGCGATGCAGGAGCGGCGAGCACTTCGGCGGCTTCGATCACCTCCAGCGCGACCCAGCCTTCGGCCTGCCATGCGTCCAACGTTGCAATGGCTTTGGGGTGGAGCGCGCGAGCGTCGGCGGCAATCAGAAACTCGGCCTCGGCTAGGGCTTGAGCAAGCTTGCGCAACGCACTGGCGCGCGCAGGCAAAGTTCCTGGCAACGCGGCGCGCCCCTCCGCCGTCAGGCTGTATCGCTCTTCCGGTGCGAACAGACGCGACCAGCGCGAGGCATCACGCAGCGCTTGCGGCAAAGCGGGCAAGGCCACTTCCCCGAGGCCGCGCTGATAGTAGTCGGCGGCGAAGGCCGTGAGAGCCAGCCATTCGGCCGACACCGGCGGGCAGGCTGTGCAAACATTGTCGACCGACCGCAGACGCTCAACGGGCACATCACTGTGAGTGGTCACTTCGCACACGAGGCCCACCACGTGACGCTTGCCAAACGGCACGCTCACCAGCATGCCCGGCGCGACACGCTCAGGCGTGTCGCAGCGGTAGTCGAACAAAGTCGGCAACGGATGATCCAGCGCGACGCGGACGAACACGTCACTCACGCGGCAGTGCGGATCGGGTAAACGGATGCGGCACGACGCCGCATCACGGCATAGGCCGGGCAAACGGCGAACCCATCGAAGTTAAAGTAAAACTTCAATTTCGGCGCTAAGTTTTGGATTCGGCTGAACAATTGCAATCGGTTCGCTTGCCTGTGGATAACTTTGTTGAGAACTTCGCTCAGAAGGGCGTGGAACCGCGCTGCAGCGGCCTTCTGTGGGATTCCGCACATTTTGTCGTGGCCCCGTGAAACCCTTGCCAGACAAGGCTTAGATCAAATGCGCCCGCAATGTGCAAGAGCCAGAACACGACTAAAGCTTCTACCGCGCCGCAGCGTGATCAATGTGCATAAGTCAAGTCTTGACTTTCGCGAGACCGCCATCTGACGGCCCATTGACTGTAATTTTTCCCTTAGAGCGAGAGCCCAGTTCGCTGCGTTGCAACAATAATGGCAACGTTTACGGCGTCAGCCTGGTGCATGCGCGCCGCTGCGAATCGCGCGGCTATGACGATGCACTTCGTCCACGAGTTCGGCAACATTCTCCGGCGGCGTGAATTGTGAAATGCCGTGGCCGAGATTGAAAACGTGGCCAGGATGATTGCCGAAGCTGTCGAGCACCGCGCGCGCTTCCATCCGGATCGAAGCCGGCGGCGCGAACAGTACCGAAGGATCGATATTGCCCTGGAGTGCCACCTTGCTACCCACGCGCTCGCGCGCCTTGCTCAGGTTCACCGTCCAGTCGAGACCGACGGCATCCACGCCGATATCGGCGATCTCGTCGAGCCACAACCCACCGCCCTTCGTGAAGGTGATCACCGGCACTTTTTCGCCTTCGTGATCGCGCTTCAACTGGCTCACGACCTGCTGGATATATTGCAACGAGAAGCGTTGGTAGACGCCGTCCGCAAGCGCCCCACCCCATGTGTCGAAAATCATCACGGCTTGCGCGCCGGCTTCGATCTGGGCATTCAGGTACGCCGCAACCGATTTGGCGTTGACCTCGAGAATGCGGTGCATCAGGTCCGGCCGCGCGTACAGCATCGATTTGACCGTGCGGAAGTCCGCCGACCCGCTGCCTTCGACCATATAGCACGCCAGTGTCCACGGGCTGCCGGAAAACCCGATCAGCGGCACGCGTTGGCGGCCTTGCGAATCGGTAAGCGCGGTGCGGATTTCGCGCACTGCGTCGGTCACGTAGCGCAGCGTGGCGTCGATATCCGGCACAGCGAGGCGCGCCACATCGTCTTCGGTACGTACCGGCCGGGTGAATTTCGGCCCCTCGCCGGCGACAAACTCGAGACCGAGGCCCATGGCGTCCGGCACCGTCAGGATGTCGGAGAACAGAATCGCGGCGTCGAGCGGATAGCGCTCGAGCGGCTGCAGCGTAACTTCCGTTGCGTACGCCGGGTTCTTGGCCAGGCCGAGAAAACTGCCCGCGCGACCCCGCGTGGCATTGTATTCCGGCAGGTAGCGGCCAGCCTGGCGCATCAGCCAGATCGGCGTGTAGTCGGTCGGCTGGCGCAGCAGTGCGCGCAGGAAAGTGTCGTTCAGGAGTTTATGGGCCACGTTGCGTACGACTGAAGGCAAAGGGGCATTTTACCGGACCCGGCTCGCTGCATCGCGCTTGATGCGGGCAATAACTCGCGTGCACCTTGCTTGTGGCTCGCTTTTTTGCAGGCCCGTGCAGCGCCGTGGCCTGGCTGAACGGCCAATGTTCAAGCGCGAATTGCCGGGCTATCATCCAACGGCCTTACCAAACAATTACGCGCAACCAAGGAGACTCGATGAACAAGGCAGCACTCGCACTGCTCGGCATTCTGGCCGGTGTATTGATGCACACAGGCGCGGCCCAGGCGCAGACCAGCACCGCCGCCGCGGCGCCCTCACGGCTCGACGAAATCCTCGCACGCGGCACGTTGCGCGCCTGTACAACCGGCGACTACAAGCCGTACTCGTTTTACAAGCCAGACGGCCAGTTCGAAGGCATCGATATCGACATGACCGAGTCGCTCGCCAAGTCGCTCGGGGTAAAGGCGGAATTCGTCAAGACCTCTTGGTCGAACCTGATGAACGACTTCGTCGCGAAATGCGACGTCGGCGTGGGCGGTGTTTCGCCGACGCTCGAGCGCCAGAAGCGCGCGTTTTTCACGCAGGCGTACATGGTCGACGGCAAGACGCCGATCGTTCGGTGTGACGACGTCAACAAATATCAAACGGTGGCGCAGATCGACCAGCCGGCGACTCGCGTGATCGTCAATCCAGGCGGCACCAACGAGCGTTTCGCCAAGCAGTATTTCCCGCATGCGAACCTCACCGTCTATCCGGACAACGTGACGGTCTTCAAGCAGATCCTCGCTGGAAAGGCCGATGTGATGGTAACGGACGCGTCGGAGACCTTGTTGCAGCAAAAGCTGAATCCGGGTCTTTGCTCCGTGCATCCGGACAAGCCGTTCCAGTATGGCGAGAAAGCCTGGCTGCTGCCGCGCGGCGATGTGACGTTTCAGCAATACGTGGATCAGTGGTTGCATCTGGCCCGAGCAACCGGCGAATATCAGGCGATCTCGGACAAATGGCTGAAGTGACGTTTACAGGGGTCGGCCTGCACGCCCTGCCCAATCGAAAAAGCAAGGCGGCGCGGCCGATTAATAGGTCCGCATGGCTCGCATAATCGTGTAACCGGACCCCGAGGCATTAAGCAAAATCCAAACAATGTGGTTGAACAGGGGCCAACGAACCGGGCCCTTGCGTGTCTTTCCCGTGAGCACGGAATGCTGCGATGCAGCGCGCACGATCGTCCGCAAATCTGACGATTTCGTGACACTGGAAAAGCGCCTGTAATACAGCCGATGCGGCCCAAAAAAGATGAGCATGCAACCATTTCATGCGGAATCGACTGAACGGATTACGCCGCAGTATGCGTCCCGAATAGCATCAATCAGGCGTATGAAATTGCGCATGAGTCATCGGTAAAAATTACGTTTAAAACGATCCTAAATGGAAATATGTCCCGCAACGCCTTATCTGGCGGGCGTTACAACCTGAAACACTTTGTTACCGCGCTCGTAGGTTAATTCGCCCACAATGCCCTCAACGGTTTCAACACGGATGTGGCTGGGTGCGTGGTGTGAGCGGATACGATGCACTTGCCGGTCGGCGTATGCCGAAGCCCTGTAAAGGGGCATCCCTGCTGGGGCCGTAGTCGACGCAGGGTCGTCGTCTCAGTTGGTTCCATCTTTGGTCTCCTCGCGCTAACCCCGTAGCGTGTGGTTTTTAGCGGGCTCCAGGCCCGCTTTTTTTTCGTCTGGTCAAACGTTTGCGCGCTTCTCAGCGGTTCGATTTTGCGGTTTTCCAGCCGCACATTTCCCGCTAGTTAGCTTTTTCCACCGCAAACGGTTTTCCGCCAAAATGTCGGCCGGGGGGGGGGGGGGGGGGGGGGGGGGGGGGGGGGCCCCCGGGGGGGGGGGGGGGGGCCCC
>NZ_JAQQCH010000053.1:0-7027 GCF_046030555.1 Paraburkholderia sediminicola
GGCCGGCAAAGAGAAGTAAGTGCCCGCCCCGCACAGGGGCGACGCTAATAAACCAATAAGAAAGCAAGGAAAGGCCAACGCCGTAGGCGCACAGACAAACAAGCGCCGCGAAGGTAAAACCAAAACCAAAACCAAACCCCACGCCACCAGGCACCCCCCCCGCCCGAATGGGCAAAAACCAGAGATAGCCCTCAATAACCCTTCTTTTCGACCCATCGCGCCGCAGGCAAATAAACAACAATCACCATCACCAGCACTAAAGGCAAGTAAAGCAAACCTCATGGCAGCCACGACCGCAAACCAGCAAGCCGCGCCCGCTTCCCCGGGCCCCTTGAAGCGCATCATCCTGATCGTCCTCATCGCGATCATCGCCGCAGGCGCTGCCGGCGCGGGTGTGTGGTTCTTCATGTCCAAGCGTGGCCCCGCGCCCGCATCAGCGGGAGTCGCCAGCGCACCAGCGCCATTAGCCGTGCCGCTCTTCTTCCCGCTCGAATCGATGACAGTCAACCTGCAATCGGACGACGGTCAGCAACACTTCCTGCGGATCGGCCTGACGCTCAAGCTCAACGACCCGAAAACCCAGCAGGAACTCTCCGACCATATGCCGGAAGTGCGTAGCCGCATTCTCCTCGCGCTGTCGAACAAACACCCGGAAGAACTCGCACCGCTCGAAGGCAAACGCGCGCTGGCCACCGAACTCCAGACGCTGATCGAAGAGCCGACCGATAAGGGCGCCGCGCCGATCCACGTCCAGGACGTGCTGTTCACCGAATTCGTCGTGCAGTGAACTCATTTCGCGCTGCCATCATTAACCGCCGGACGCACGAGGAATAAGGAATGGGCCACGAAGAGTTCATGTCCCAGGAGGAGGTCGATGCCCTCCTCAAGGGCGTCACCGGCGAGTCCGACTCGGTCGCCGAACAGACCGACCGCTCAGGCGTACGTCCGTACAACATCGCGACGCAGGAACGCATCGTCCGCGGCCGGATGCCCGGCCTCGAAATCATCAATGACCGCTTCGCGCGGCTGTTGCGCGTCGGTATCTTCAACTTCATGCGGCGCTCTGCGGAAATCTCCGTCGGCCCGGTGAAGGTGCTGAAGTACAGCGAGTTCACCCGCAATCTGCCGATCCCGACCAATCTGAACCTGGTCCATGTGAAGCCGTTGCGCGGCACGTCGCTGTTCGTGTTCGACCCGAATCTGGTGTTCTTCGTGGTCGATAACCTGTTCGGCGGCGATGGGCGTTTCCATACCCGCGTCGAAGGCCGCGATTTCACGGCTACCGAGCAGCGCATCATCATGAAGCTGCTCAATCTCACGTTCGAGCACTACGCGGCGTCGTGGAAAAGCGTGCGCCCGCTGCAATTCGAATTCGTGCGCTCGGAAATGCACACGCAATTCGCCAACGTGGCGACGCCGAACGAAATCGTCATCGTCACGCAGTTCTCGATCGAGTTCGGCACGACAGGCGGCACGCTCCACATCTGCATGCCGTATTCGATGATCGAACCGATTCGCGACATTCTCTCGTCGCCGATCCAGGGTGAGGCGCTCGAAGTCGACCGTCGCTGGGTCCGCGTGTTGTCGCAGCAGGTCCAGGCAGCCGAAGTGGAATTGACCGCCGACCTCGCACAGGTGCCGGTCACGTTCGAACAGATCCTGAACATGCGCAAGGGCGATGTTCTGCCGATCAACATCCCCGAACACATCACGGCGAAAGTCGATGGCGTGCCGGTGATGGAATGCGGCTACGGAATTTTCAATGGTCAGTATGCGTTGCGGGTCCAGAAAATGGTCAGCGCAGCCGACACGATGAAGGAAGGTGGATATGAGTGACCTGAACGCAAAGACTGAGGCCGAACTGGCCGCCGGCGAGCCGCAGTTGGCCGCCGACGCAGCCGGCGCCGAAGACGAAGCGGCGATGGCCGACTGGGCCAGCGCGCTGGCCGAGCAGAACGACAACACGGAAGTCAGCCCGACTACCGCAGGCGTGTTCCAGCCGCTCTCGAAGGTCGAACCGACCTCGACGCGCAACGACATCGACATGATCCTGGACATTCCCGTCCAGATGACGGTCGAACTCGGCCGCACCAAAATCGCGATCCGCAACCTGCTGCAACTCGCGCAGGGCTCGGTCGTGGAACTGGATGGCCTGGCGGGTGAACCCATGGACGTGCTGGTCAACGGCTGCCTGATCGCCCAGGGCGAAGTGGTCGTCGTGAACGACAAGTTCGGTATTCGTCTGACCGACATCATCACGCCGTCCGAACGCATCCGGAAGCTGAATCGATGAAACGTGTTGCCGGTCGCGCCGCATTGCATCTGTCACATGCGTCACATGTGTCACGTGCGTCGCACAATGTTCTCCATCGCGCTGGACTCACGGCGACCGTAGCAACGACAGCGGCTACGTCGGCGCTGATGTTCGTACTGATCCCGGTGGCGACATTCGCACCATCGGCCGCGCACGCAGCCGACATGAACGCGGTCAACAACGCCGCGAAAATCGCGTCAGGTGTAGGCGCAGGCACGGCCGTTCCGGCGCTCGGCGTCGGCGCGGTGTTGCAGACCATCGTCGGCTTGCTGGTGGTGATCGGTCTGGTGTTCGCCTGTGCATGGCTCGCGCGCCGTTTCGGCTTGCAACCGGCCAATCGCGGCGGCCTCGTGAAGACAATCGGCGGCGCCTCGCTCGGCGGCAAGGAGCGGGTCGCCGTGGTCGAGATCGGCGATACGTGGCTCGTGCTCGGCACGGCGCCTGGCAATGTGCGTCTGCTGCATACGATGCCCGCCGGTTCGGCCGCGGATCCGGTCGCAGGCACGCAACCGGCCACACCAGGCGCGTCGGGTGTATCGGATGCATCGGGTGCGTCAGTTAAAGGCGCAGCGTTGCCCGGCACCTTCGGCCAACGCTTTCGGGATGCTTTAAAAGGCGAAGTGGGCAAACGTTTCAATGGGCAAGGCAGCGGGGATCGGTAATGCAGTTCAGTATTCAATCAGTGCAATCAGTACGTCGCGCGCACGCCACTCGTATGTCTTGCGCCGCCGCGAAGGTCATTGCCGTCCTGCGCCGTGTCGCGCCAGTCGTTTTGCCGGCGCTGATGCTCGCGCTGCCGACGCTGTCGTTCGCGCAAGCCGCCGGCTTGCCGGCCTTCAACACGAGCCCGGGCCCGAACGGCGGCACGACCTATTCGCTGAGCGTGCAGACGATGCTGCTGCTCACGATGCTGTCTTTCCTGCCGGCGATGGTGCTGATGATGACGAGCTTCACGCGCATCATCATCGTGTTGTCGTTGCTGCGCCAGGCGCTCGGCACGACCACTACGCCGCCTAACCAGGTGCTGGTCGGTCTCGCGCTGTTTCTCACGCTGTTCGTGATGTCTCCGGTGCTGGACAAGGCCTATACCGACGGCTACAAACCGTTCTCCGACGGCACCATCCCGATGGAAACGGCGGTCAGCCGCGGCCTCGCCCCGTTCAAGACGTTCATGCTGCGCCAGACCCGCGAAAGCGATCTCGCACTGTTTGCCCGCATCTCGCACGCCGCGCCGATGCAAGGGCCGGAAGACGTGCCGCTGTCGCTGCTGGTGCCGTCGTTCGTGACGAGCGAACTGAAAACGGGCTTCCAGATCGGCTTCACGATTTTCATCCCGTTCCTGATCATCGACATGGTGGTGGCGAGCGTGCTGATGTCGATGGGGATGATGATGGTGTCGCCCGCCACGATCTCGCTGCCGTTCAAGCTGATGCTGTTCGTGCTGGTCGACGGGTGGCAATTACTGCTTGGCTCGCTCGCACAGAGCTTTGTTTAACCGGGTCACTGAGCTGCATCACTCAACCCTTCACGCTTCCGGTACTACGCCATGAATCAGGAATCCGTCATGACGCTCGCGCACCAGGCCATGTATGTTGGCCTGCTGCTTGCCGCGCCGTTGCTGCTGGTCGCGCTGGTGGTCGGTCTGGTGGTGAGCCTGTTCCAGGCCGCCACACAGATCAACGAAACCACGCTGTCGTTCATTCCGAAGCTGCTCGCGATCGCCGTCACCATGGTGATCGCAGGTCCGTGGATGTTGACGACCATGCTCGACTATCTGCGCCAGACGCTCACCAACATCCCCTCGCTCGTCAACTGAGCGCGGCCCCGGCCTCCGCTCGGCGCTTCCGCCCTCTCCCACCGTCATGTTCTCCGTCACCTACGCACAACTGAACGCCTGGCTCACGGCGTTCCTGTGGCCGTTCGTGCGGATCCTCGCGCTGGTGGCGACTGCGCCGGTGCTCGGCAACCGTTCGTTGCCGATGCGGGTGAAGATCGGCCTCGCGGCCTTCATCACCATCATCGTCGCGCCCACGCTCGGCGCACTGCCGCAGGTCACGGTGTTTTCCGCCGAAGGCGTATGGATCATCATCAACCAGTTCCTGATCGGCATCGCGCTCGGCATGACAATGCAGATCGTGTTTCAGGCGATCAGCGCCACGGGCGATTTCGTCGGTCTTGGCATGGGCCTCGGCTTCGCGACATTTTTTGATGCGCAGGCCAGCAGCTCGAGCCAGGTGCTATCGAGCTACATGAACACGATCGCGATGCTGGTGTTTCTGGTGATCGACGGCCATTTGCAGATGATCAGCGCGCTACTGGCCACCTTCCAGTCGGTGCCGGTATCGGCGAACATTCTGGGCGCGCCCGGCTGGCGCACACTGGCGAATTTCGGCAGCACGGTGTTTTCGGCAGGCCTTCTGCTGTCGCTGCCGGTGGTTGTCGCACTCCTGATCACCAATCTCGCGCTCGGCATCCTGAACCGCGCCGCGCCGCAAATCGGTGTGTTCCAGATTGGCTTTCCGCTGACGATGCTAATCGGCATGCTGCTCCTGCAACTGATGATCCCGAACATGATTCCGTTCTTCATGCGCCTGTTCGACGTCGGCATCGATCAGATGGGGCGTGTGGCGGCGGGGTTTAAGTAGCATCATTTCCAGACCGGCAAGATTGGCCGCGATAGCCACGCGAGCAACGTGTGCCGCTCACGCATTGTGAGCCACGCATCGGCCATCTGAAACAAAGAAGGGCGGAACCGGCTCACACCGGCTTCCGCCCTTCTTTGCTTCGAACTACCCGTCTGCCTAGTTCAGGTACTGGAACAGCGAAACACTCTGAATCTTCACAAACGCCTGCTGCGCCGCCTGAAGCGCGTTTTGCGTCATCGTGTACTGGCCGATCGTCTTGGCCATGTCGGTTTGGGTCAGATCCGCCAGGTTGCTCGCCGTCTGCAACGTGTTGGTCTGCGTGACGGTCTGCAATGCCTGCACTTCCTGCTCGCGGCCACCCACCGCTGCCTGCGCGGTCACGACATTGTTCATCGTGTTTTCGAGCTGGGTCATGCTGGTGGTCAGCGCGCTCTGGAAACTGGCCGTCGAGGCGCCGCCCGACACCGGCGTTTGCAACGTGGTGATCAACTGGTTCAGATTGGCGAACACATCCGTGCTGCCTTGCGTGGCCGGCGTCACCGTGAAGCTGTCGCCCGCGTTCGGCGCGCCGGTGATGTTCACCGTCTGGCCACCGAGCGTAATCGCCGAGCCGGCCGTGAACGTTTGCGGTGCGCTCGTGGTCACCGCCCCGGTCGCGGGATTGGTCTGGCTCACCGTGTAGGTGGTTCCCGACGAGAAAGCGATCTTGTACGTGTCCGCGTTGGCCGGATTGGTCGGGTTCGTCAGGCTCACGGTGCTGATCACGCCCGTGCCCGTGTTGCCCGTCGTCGCGGCCGGTACCGAACTGGTACCGATCGACGCAACACTGCCGAAGATCGCGATACCGTTGTCGCCGGTCTGAATCGTGTGCGAGGAGGTGATCTGCATGGCAGGCGTGCCGGTGTCGCCCGAATAGGTCACGACGCCGGCCGAGTTGGTGGTGTACGGCTGCGCAGTGCTTTGATAACCGCCGAACAAGGCGTTGCCTTGCGGGTCGGTCGCATTGGCGAGCGTCATCAACTGGCTGCGCAAGCTCTGCAATTGCGTCGCGATCGAGCCGCGGTCGCCGTCGTTCAGCGAACCGTCGCCGGCGCTCAGCACCAGCGTGTGAATGCTTTGCAGCACCGTATTGACGCTGCCGAGCGTCGAATCTTCCTGTTGCAGCGACGCGAGCGCGGAAGTCTGATTGGTCGTGTACTGCGACAGGCTCGTTGCCGTCGAGCTCAACAGCACCGCCTGCGCCGCGCCGAGCGGATTGTCCGACGGCGTGGAGAGGCTGACACCGCTCGAGATCTCTTGATACAACTGCGACAACTGAGCTTGCTGATCGCTCATCGTTGCCACGTTCATGTTGAAGTACTGCATGCTTGAGATGCGCATGTTCAACGCCTCACTGGAAGATGCCGAGTATCGTCTGGAACAGGGTCTGCGCAGTCTGGATGACCTTGCTGTTCGCCTGATAGAGCTGCTGATACTGAAGCAGGTTGGCTGCTTCTTCGTTAATGTTCACGCCCGAGACCGACTGCTGCGCGGTGGTGATCTGCGTCACCAGCGAGGTCTGCGCCGTGCTCGAAGTCTGAATCTGGTTGGTCTGGTTGCCGATCTGGTTGACGTAGTTTGCATACGCGCCCGCCAGCGTGACCGTGCCGCCGCCCAGTGCCTTCGCCGCGGACAGGTTCGACAGTGCCAGCGCATTGCGCCCGTCATTGCTCGCGCCGGTGTTCGGGCCGATGGTGAACGTGTCGCCGGCGGCCGGTGCGCCGCTGATTGTCACCGAGACGTTGTTCATCTGGCCAGCGGTCGTGTTGCTGATCGTCAGCGCCGCACCCGTGCTCGACGAATACGGCACCACGGTGGTCGCGTCGGTGATCGGATACGTGGTCGAGGGCGAACCCGCCACCGTCACCGTCGATCCTGCGGGGAAGCCGGACAGCCCGGTGCCGTTGTACGACAGCGTGGTGGTCGCATTCGGCATCGTGTAGCCGGCCGTCACCGTGCCTTGCGTGATCGTGCCGGTACCGGTATTGCTCGCCGTTGCGGCGCCGAGCACCGGTGCCGCGGCGGCGAG
>NZ_JAQQCH010000054.1:0-6188 GCF_046030555.1 Paraburkholderia sediminicola
CGCTTCCGCGACGGCCGGCGCCGGTGCGACAGTAGCTGCGGCCGCTTTCGGTTTGGTCGCCACCTCGGAGCGCAACTGCTTCACCTCCTTCTGCAGTGCGTTGAGCTGGGCCTGGAGCGCCTTGATCTGGTCGCTGGTGGCGTCTGCCATGGCAAAGCCTGGCAAACTCCCCGCCACCAACAGACAGATGAGCTTCTTTCTCATGCAAATTCTCCTTATTGGTCGTATTGCAAAAGGACTTCTTATGCGCTTGCCGTATCGAGCGACTTCCGTACGGCGGCTTGTTGTGGTGCTGACGGCAACGGGTCAGCGGCCTCGGCGAGTGCGAAGGCCATCTGCATGTCGCGATTGCGCTTGCGCTCACGCACCTGCATCCAGCGGTTGACGGCGATCACCCCGATCGTCACCGTGGTGATGAAGATCGTGGCGAGCGCATTCATTTCCGGATTCAAACCGAGGCGTACACGCGAGAACACGACGAGTGGCAGCGTGGTCGAGCCCGGACCGGACAGGAACGCGGACAGCACGAGATCGTCGAAAGACAGCGTGAACGACAGCAGCCAGCCGGACATAAGCGCCTGCGAGATCAGCGGCAACGTGATCAGGAAGAACACCTTGAAGGGCGTGGCGCCGAGATCGAGTGCGGCCTCCTCGAGCGACTTGTTCATTTCCTTGATACGCGATTGCACGATGATCGCCACGTACGAGACGCACAGCATCACGTGGCCGATCCAGATCGTGAAGAGGCCACGACCCTTCGGCCAGCCGAGCATCTGTTCGAGCGCGACGAACAGCAGCAGCAGCGAGATACCCTGAATCACTTCAGGAATCACGAGCGGCGCGTTGATCATGCCGGCGAACAGCGTGAAGCCGCGAAAGCGTCCGAAGCGGGCCAGCACGAAGCCTGCCCATGTGCCGATCACGACGGAGGCAAACGCGGTCATGAGACCGATTTTCAGCGACAGCCATGCTGCATTGAGCAGTTCGTCGTCTTGCAGCAGGGCGCCATACCACTTGAGCGAAAAGCCGGACCAGACCGTGACGAGCTTCGACTCGTTGAATGAATACACCACCAGGCTGATGATCGGGATATACAGAAACAGAAACCCGAAAGTCAGCACACTCGTAGATAGCGTCTTATTAGGCTTGATCATTTCGCGCCCTCCAGTTCCTTGACCTGGTAGTACTGGAACACGGCCATCGGCACGAGCAGCAGTAGAACCATGGCGACGGTGACAGCGGATGCCATCGGCCAGTCCATATCGTTGAAGAATTCATCCCACATCACGCGGCCGATCATCAGCGTGTCGGCGCCGCCGAGCAGTTCAGGAATCACGTACTCGCCCACCGCCGGAATGAACACCAGCAGACTGCCGGCGATGATGCCGTTCTTCGACAGCGGCAAGGTGATGCGCGTGAACGCCGCCCAGGGTTTGCAACCGAGGTCGTAGGCCGCTTCGAGCAGCGTCAGATCCATCTTTACCAGGTGCGCATAAAGCGGCATCACCATGAACGGCAGGTACGAATAAACCATGCCGATATAGACGCCAATATCCGTGTGGTAGAGCCGCAACGGCGAATGAATCATGCCGATCGCCATCAGCGTGTGATTGAGCAGGCCGTCGTCCTTCAGGATGCCGATCCATGCGTAGACGCGGATCAGGAACGATGTCCAGAACGGCAGCATCACGCCCATCATCAGCAGGTTGCGTCGAGCCGGTTCCGAGCGTGCGATGTAGTACGCAATCGGATAGCCGATCAGCAGGCAGAAGAAGGTCGAGACAGCCGCCATTTTCAGCGAGCTGATGTACGTCGCGACGTACAGATCGTCCTGCAGCAGGAACGCGTAATGGCCGAGCTGCATCGCGAAGTGCACCATGCCGTCCTTGACCGTCACGAGATCCGTGTACGGTGGAATGCCCAGGCGCAGATCGGCGAAGCTGATCTTCAGCACCAGCACGAACGGCAACGCGAAGAACACAAAGAGCCACAGGAACGGCACGCCGATCACGGTCGTGCGGCCCGACGGCACCAGCGTCGCGAGGCGTTTTTTCAGCGAGCCGAGCAGGCGGCTGCCGGACGGCGCGCCGAGCGCCGCGGGGGAGGTAGTGGGATTGCTCATTGCGTCAGCACCACGCCGCTAGCCGGCGACCAGTAGACGAACACGTCGTCGTTATAGGACGGCGCACCTTCGCTCATCAGGTGCGAGCTGGAGAGATTCGACACGACCGTCTTGCCGCTCGGCAGGCGCACGTGATACAGCGAATAGCTGCCCATGTAGGCGACGTCCGAGACCACGCCGCGCGCCCAGTTGTGCGGCGTCGCGGGTTTTTCGAGCGAGACCTTCACGCGTTCCGGGCGCACCGAGATGCCCACCGGCATGCCGAGCGGCCCGGTAATGCCGTGGCTCACGTAGATGTTCGTTTCGAGGTCTTCGCTTTCGACGAAGATGTGGTCCGGTTCATCCGCGACCACGGTGCCTTCAAACAGGTTGGTCGAGCCGATGAACTCGGCCGAAAAGCGGCTGTTCGGAAACTCATACACCTGGCTGGGCGAACCGATCTGCACGATGCGTCCTTCGCTCATGACGGCGAGGCGCCCGGCCATCGTCATGGCTTCTTCCTGATCGTGCGTCACCATCACGCAGGTCACGTCGACCTTCTCGATGATGTTCACCAGTTCGAGCTGGGTCTTCTGGCGAATCTTCTTGTCGAGCGCCGACATCGGTTCGTCGAGCAGCAGCAGCTTGGGGCGCTTGACGAGTGAGCGGGCCAGCGCTACACGCTGCTGCTGGCCGCCCGACAACTGGTGCGGTTTGCGCTGCGCGTATTTGCTCATCTGCACGAGATGCAGCGCGTCGGCGACGCGTTCCTTGATCTCGTTCTTCGGTGTGCCTTCCTGCTTGAGACCGAAGGCAATATTCGCTTCGACGCTCATATGCGGGAACAGCGCATACGACTGAAACATCATGTTGACAGGCCGCTTGTACGGCGGCATCGCGGCGAGATCTTCGCCGTCGACGAAAATGCGCCCGGACGTAACCGACTCGAGCCCTGCGAGCATGCGCAGAAGAGTGGACTTGCCGCAGCCGGAGCTGCCGAGCAGCGCGAACAACTCGTTCTTTGCGATGCTCAGATTGACGTTGTCGACAGCGATGCTGTCGCCGAATTTCTTCACGACATTTTCAATGCGAACGAATTCGTCCGTTTTCGATTTTGTCGTCGGTGCGGGGCGGGCCATCTGGGCGGCGCCGGCCGCGCTATTTAAGGTCGTCGAGTTCATGATGTAACCATTCCTTGCGGATCACGAGCGCAAGTGTCTCCATACGAGTCGCGGAAAGCGGCTCGCACGATGCGCTGCGATCGGAAAACATGGGACTGCGCGCAGGTGGGACGCTAAAAGCGCGCAGGCTGACTACAGTGACTGCCATTCATGCGCTCAGGGTTCAAGCGATCCCTGAGCGCGGGATCAAAAGTTTTAGTTTGGCTTAATCAATGGCCGGTTTTAAGCTGCGCCCAAAGACGATTTTCCAGGCGCAGGATGTCGGTCGGCATCGGCTTCATCAGCGTCATTTTGCTCAGCACGTCGTCGCCCGGATAAACGGTCTTATCCTGCGAGACCGCCGGCGTGACGAACTGGCGCGCGGCCTTGTTCGCAGTCGGATAGAACACTTCATTGGTGATTGCGGCATTGACCTTCGGATCCGAAATGTAGTTGATCCACTTCAGCGCGGCTTCAGGATGCGGCGCATCTTTCGGGATCACCATCACGTCGAACCACAACAGGCCACCTTCCTTCACGTTCGAGAATTTGATCTGATACGAACGCTTGGCTTCTTCGGTGCGGCGGCTTGCAATGCCGACGTCGCCCGACCATCCCACCGCGACGCAAACGTCGTTGTTGGCGAGGTCGTTGATGTAGCCGGAGGAATTGAATTGGGTGATATACGGGCGGACTTTCTTCAGCACTTCGAAAGCGGCCTGATAGTCTGCAGGGTTGGTGCTGTTCGGATCTTTATGCATGTATTGCAGCGTGGCGGCGAATACGTCGACGGCCTGGTCGAGGAACGACACACCGCAGCCTTTCAGTTTCGACAGATTGGCCGGATCGAATACAAGGGCCCAGCTATCCACCGGCGCATTCGCACCGAGTGCTTTCTGGATGGCCTGCACGTTGTAGCCGATACCGTCTGTACCGTATGCCCAAGGCACCCCATACTGGTTGCCCGGATCCGCGTCGGAGATCATCTTCATCAGCACAGGGTCGAGGTTTGCCAGGTTCGGCAGCTTCGATTTGTCGAGCTTCATGTATACGCCGGCCTGAATCTGCTTGGCCATGTAGTTCGACGTCGGCACCACGATATCGTAGCCGGAGCTGCCCGCGAGCAGTTTGGCCTGCAACGTATCGTCGCTATCGTAGTTGTCGTACTTGACGTGAATGCCGTCCTGCTTCTCGAAGTTCGAAATCGTGTCCTTCGCGATGTAGTCCGACCAGTTGTAGACATTCAGTTCCGTGTCGGCCGCAAGGGCCGGCGTAACCGACAACGCCGCAAAACCCGTGAAGGCGAGAAGCGCGGCCCCCGCGACCGCATGACGAAGATGACAAACGCTCATGGTTTTTTCCCTTGATGTGGAGAACCGGCATGAGCGCGTATCGTGGGTGTGCTCATGCCGGAACGAACTGCCGTTACGAAATTCCGAGTTGTTGTGCGGTCGCGTCGATAGCGTACTTCGCCTTCGAAACGATCTCGTCGATTTCCAGCTTGTTGATCACGAGCGGCGGCGACAGCAACATCCGGTCGCCGGTGGCGCGCATGATCAGGCCGCCGTTGAAGCAGAAGTCGCGGCAGATCGTGCCGACGTCACCGCCATTGGTGAAACGCTTGCGCGTTTTCGGGTCTTCCGCGAGTTGCAGACCGGCTACCAGACCCGCGCCGGAGATTTCGCCAACGATCGGGTGGTTGGCGAAGGTGTCACGCAACTTCTTCTGGAAGTACGGACCCGTGTCGGTCTTGACGCGCTCGACGATCTTCTCGTCGCGCAGCAGCTTCAGGTTGGCAACCGCGACAGCCGCGGCGACCGGATGCCCGGAGTAGGTGAGCCCGTGATTGAAGTCGCCGTGCTCGATGATCGCTTTGGCCACGCGATCATGCAGGCCGACCGCGCCCATCGGCACATAGCCGCTCGTCAGGCCCTTGGCCAGCGTGATCAGATCCGGCTCGAAACCGAAGTGCTGATGCGCGAACCATTCACCGGTCCGGCCGAAACCGCCGATCACTTCGTCGGCGACCAGCAGGATGTCGTACTTGCGGCAGATGCGCTGGATTTCCGGCCAGTACGTCGAAGCCGGGAAGATCACGCCACCCGCGCCCTGGAAAGGCTCACCGATAAATGCGGCCACGTTGTCCGCGCCGATTTCGAGAATCTTCGCTTCGAGTTGCTGCGCACGGGCCAAGGCGAATTCTTCCGGCGTCAGATTACCTTCTGCTTCACCGAAGAAATACGGCTGGTCGATATGCACGATGTTCTCGACCTTCGAAGGCATCTGTTCATGCATGTAACCCATGCCGCCCAGCGTGCCGCCTGCGATCGTCGAACCGTGATAACCGTTCTTGCGCGAGATGACGAACTTCTTCGCGTGCTTGCCCTGCGTCGCCCAGTATTGATGGACGATGCGCAGCACGGTGTCGTTGCCTTCCGAACCGCTGTTGCAATAGAAGAAGTGGTTGAACGGTTCCGGCGCCAACTCAGCGAGCAAGGCCGACAACTCGATCACCGGCGGGTGCGTCGTTTTGAAGAAGGTGTTGTAGAACGGCAGTTCCTGCATCTGGCGGTACGCTGCGTCGGCCAGTTCCTTGCGGCCATAACCGACGTTCACGCACCACAAACCGGCCATGCCGTCGATGATCTTGTTGCCGTCCGAATCCCACAGGTACACGCCCTGAGCCTTAACGATCACGCGGCTGCCGGCGCGATTGAGCGAGCCCATATCCGAAAACGGATGGATGTGGTGTGCGGCGTCGAGCGCGCGATATTCGGCGGTGCTGCGTTGCTGCGTGGCCTGCGCGCTTGCGGCGGCGCTGGGTTGAATGGCCGGTTGCACGTAAGCGACTTCTTCTGTTCTGTAGCTCATACTGCCTCCAATTTTTTCGCGTTTGCTGGCGACGTCATGATTAAAGACCTTGGGTC
>NZ_JAQQCH010000055.1:0-5600 GCF_046030555.1 Paraburkholderia sediminicola
GTTGTGAAGTTGGCGACGACGGTGGCTGGTTCGGTAGTGAATGCGGACTCGATCTTTAAAAATTAACAGCCGATAAGTGTGGGCGCTTGATGCGCGACGCGCCGGTGGACTCTTCGGGGTCTGCCGGGGAAGCGAAAGTATCAAGTCTCACACTAGTATTAAAGGAAGGTTTTCCTGCTGGAAGGCAGGAGGATCATTCGTCAGTACGTTGAGTGAGCGACCGGGTTCGAAAGAGCCCGAAAAACAGTAACAGGTTTGAACTGAAGAGTTTGATCCTGGCTCAGATTGAACGCTGGCGGCATGCCTTACACATGCAAGTCGAACGGCAGCACGGGAGCAATCCTGGTGGCGAGTGGCGAACGGGTGAGTAATACATCGGAACGTGTCCTGTAGTGGGGGATAGCCCGGCGAAAGCCGGATTAATACCGCATACGCTCTACGGAGGAAAGGGGGGGATCTTAGGACCTCTCGCTACAGGGGCGGCCGATGGCAGATTAGCTAGTTGGTGGGGTAAAGGCCTACCAAGGCGACGATCTGTAGCTGGTCTGAGAGGACGACCAGCCACACTGGGACTGAGACACGGCCCAGACTCCTACGGGAGGCAGCAGTGGGGAATTTTGGACAATGGGGGCAACCCTGATCCAGCAATGCCGCGTGTGTGAAGAAGGCCTTCGGGTTGTAAAGCACTTTTGTCCGGAAAGAAAACCTTTGCCCTAATACGGTGGGGGGATGACGGTACCGGAAGAATAAGCACCGGCTAACTACGTGCCAGCAGCCGCGGTAATACGTAGGGTGCAAGCGTTAATCGGAATTACTGGGCGTAAAGCGTGCGCAGGCGGTCCGCTAAGACAGATGTGAAATCCCCGGGCTTAACCTGGGAACTGCATTTGTGACTGGCGGGCTAGAGTATGGCAGAGGGGGGTAGAATTCCACGTGTAGCAGTGAAATGCGTAGAGATGTGGAGGAATACCGATGGCGAAGGCAGCCCCCTGGGCCAATACTGACGCTCATGCACGAAAGCGTGGGGAGCAAACAGGATTAGATACCCTGGTAGTCCACGCCCTAAACGATGTCAACTAGTTGTTGGGGATTCATTTCCTTAGTAACGAAGCTAACGCGTGAAGTTGACCGCCTGGGGAGTACGGTCGCAAGATTAAAACTCAAAGGAATTGACGGGGACCCGCACAAGCGGTGGATGATGTGGATTAATTCGATGCAACGCGAAAAACCTTACCTACCCTTGACATGTATGGAACCTGGCTGAAAGGTCGGGGTGCCCGAAAGGGAGCCATAACACAGGTGCTGCATGGCTGTCGTCAGCTCGTGTCGTGAGATGTTGGGTTAAGTCCCGCAACGAGCGCAACCCTTGTCCCTAGTTGCTACGCAAGAGCACTCTAGGGAGACTGCCGGTGACAAACCGGAGGAAGGTGGGGATGACGTCAAGTCCTCATGGCCCTTATGGGTAGGGCTTCACACGTCATACAATGGTCGGAACAGAGGGTCGCCAACCCGCGAGGGGGAGCCAATCCCAGAAAACCGATCGTAGTCCGGATCGCACTCTGCAACTCGAGTGCGTGAAGCTGGAATCGCTAGTAATCGCGGATCAGCATGCCGCGGTGAATACGTTCCCGGGTCTTGTACACACCGCCCGTCACACCATGGGAGTGGGTTTTACCAGAAGTGGCTAGTCTAACCGCAAGGAGGACGGTCACCACGGTAGGATTCATGACTGGGGTGAAGTCGTAACAAGGTAGCCGTATCGGAAGGTGCGGCTGGATCACCTCCTTTCTCGAGCTAACGTGTCGAACGTTGAGCGCTCACGCTTATCGGCTGTGAACAAGACAGACTCAGGGGTCTGTAGCTCAGTTGGTTAGAGCACCGTCTTGATAAGGCGGGGGTCGATGGTTCGAATCCATCCAGACCCACCACTGTTTCTGCGGTGGCTGCGCTAATGACTGAACCCCTGGGGCATCAATGCGGATAGCAATATCTGTGTGACTGGGGGATTAGCTCAGCTGGGAGAGCACCTGCTTTGCAAGCAGGGGGTCGTCGGTTCGATCCCGTCATCCTCCACCAATCATCAATGCCTAGCGTTCGGTTCCGGGTTTGCGGGATTAACCGAGCTTTATGCATTGGCGATTGAGCCAGTCAGAGTGATATGAAGCAGAGCTTTATATCGGCTGTCGTTCTTTAACAATCAGGAAGAAGTAGTAAAGAGATTCACGAAAGATCACTTAGAGATGGGTGATTGAGTAGGTGAATCAGGGTTGTGATTGTATCAATGTATGAAAAGGTAATCGAAAGATTGCCTTGGAATACGGCGCAACACGAATACTCAACCTGTAGCGATTGTGGCGAAGGTGGCATTCCGAGTGGATGGCACATGAGACACACCCGTTATAGGGTCAAGCGAACAAGTGCATGTGGTGGATGCCTTGGCGATCACAGGCGATGAAGGACGCGGTAGCCTGCGAAAAGCTACGGGGAGCTGGCAAACGAGCTTTGATCCGTAGATGTCCGAATGGGGAAACCCACTCCTTTTGGAGTATCCATGACTGAATACATAGGTCATGAGAAGCGAACGCGGTGAACTGAAACATCTAAGTAACCGCAGGAAAAGAAATCAACCGAGATTCCCAGAGTAGTGGCGAGCGAAATGGGATCAGCCTGTACTCTTTATCTTCATTGTTAGTCGAAGGCTCTGGAAAGTGCCGCCATAGCAGGTGATAGCCCTGTAGACGAAAACAGCGAGGAAGAACTAGGTGTACGACAAGTAGGGCGGGACACGTGAAATCCTGTCTGAAGATGGGGGGACCATCCTCCAAGGCTAAATACTCGTGATCGACCGATAGTGAACCAGTACCGTGAGGGAAAGGCGAAAAGAACCCCGGGAGGGGAGTGAAATAGATCCTGAAACCGCATGCATACAAACAGTAGGAGCCTCCTTGTGGGGTGACTGCGTACCTTTTGTATAATGGGTCAGCGACTTACATTCAGTGGCAAGCTTAACCGATTAGGGAAGGCGTAGCGAAAGCGAGTCCGAACAGGGCGTTCAGTCGCTGGGTGTAGACCCGAAACCAGGTGATCTATCCATGGCCAGGATGAAGGTGCGGTAACACGTACTGGAGGTCCGAACCCACTAACGTTGAAAAGTTAGGGGATGAGCTGTGGATAGGGGTGAAAGGCTAAACAAACCTGGAAATAGCTGGTTCTCTCCGAAAACTATTTAGGTAGTGCCTCGTGTATCACCTTCGGGGGTAGAGCACTGTCATGGTTGTGGGGTCCATTGCGGATTACTACGCCATAGCAAACTCCGAATACCGAAGAGTGCAATCACGGGAGACAGACATCGGGTGCTAACGTCCGGTGTCAAGAGGGAAACAACCCAGACCGCCAGCTAAGGTCCCCAAATATTGCTAAGTGGGAAACGAAGTGGGAAGGCTAAAACAGTCAGGAGGTTGGCTTAGAAGCAGCCATCCTTTAAAGAAAGCGTAATAGCTCACTGATCGAGTCGTCCTGCGCGGAAGATGTAACGGGGCTAAGCAATATACCGAAGCTGCGGATGCACATTTATGTGCATGGTAGGAGAGCGTTCCGTAAGCCTGCGAAGGTGCATTGAAAAGTGCGCTGGAGGTATCGGAAGTGCGAATGCTGACATGAGTAGCGATAAAGGGGGTGAAAGGCCCCCTCGCCGTAAGCCCAAGGTTTCCTACGCAACGTTCATCGGCGTAGGGTGAGTCGGCCCCTAAGGCGAGGCAGAAATGCGTAGCTGATGGGAAGCAGGTTAATATTCCTGCACCATTGTTAAATGCGATGGGGGGACGGATCGCGGAAGGTTGTCCGGGTGTTGGAAGTCCCGGTTTCTATGTTGGAGAAGGCACTTAGGCAAATCCGGGTGCGCAATTCAAGGGCATGGGACGAGCCGCTTAGGCGGTGAAGCAACTGGAAGTGGTTCCAAGAAAAGCCTCTAAGCTTCAGTTTAACAAGACCGTACCGCAAACCGACACAGGTGGGCGAGATGAGTATTCTAAGGCGCTTGAGAGAACTCGGGAGAAGGAACTCGGCAAATTGGTACCGTAACTTCGGGATAAGGTACGCCCCTGTAGCTTGATGCGCCTGCGCGCAAAGGGTGAAGGGGTTGCAATAAACTGGTGGCTGCGACTGTTTAATAAAAACACAGCACTCTGCAAACACGAAAGTGGACGTATAGGGTGTGACGCCTGCCCGGTGCCGGAAGATTAAATGATGGGGTGCAAGCTCTTGATTGAAGTCCCGGTAAACGGCGGCCGTAACTATAACGGTCCTAAGGTAGCGAAATTCCTTGTCGGGTAAGTTCCGACCTGCACGAATGGCGTAACGATGGCCACACTGTCTCCTCCCGAGACTCAGCGAAGTTGAAGTGTTTGTGATGATGCAATCTCCCCGCGGCTAGACGGAAAGACCCCATGAACCTTTACTGTAGCTTTGCATTGGACTTTGAACCGATCTGTGTAGGATAGGTGGGAGGCTATGAAGCGTGGACGCCAGTCTGCGTGGAGCCGTCCTTGAAATACCACCCTGGTTTGTTTGAGGTTCTAACCTTGGCCCGTTATCCGGGTCGGGGACAGTGCATGGTAGGCAGTTTGACTGGGGCGGTCTCCTCCCAAAGTGTAACGGAGGAGTACGAAGGTACGCTAGGTACGGTCGGAAATCGTGCTGATAGTGCAATGGCATAAGCGTGCTTAACTGCGAGACCGACAAGTCGAGCAGGTGCGAAAGCAGGTCATAGTGATCCGGTGGTTCTGTATGGAAGGGCCATCGCTCAACGGATAAAAGGTACTCTGGGGATAACAGGCTGATACCGCCCAAGAGTTCATATCGACGGCGGTGTTTGGCACCTCGATGTCGGCTCATCTCATCCTGGGGCTGTAGCCGGTCCCAAGGGTATGGCTGTTCGCCATTTAAAGAGGTACGTGAGCTGGGTTTAAAACGTCGTGAGACAGTTTGGTCCCTATCTGCCGTGGGCGCTGGATATTTGAAGGGGGCTGCTCCTAGTACGAGAGGACCGGAGTGGACGAACCTCTGGTGTACCGGTTGTCACGCCAGTGGCATCGCCGGGTAGCTATGTTCGGAAGAGATAACCGCTGAAAGCATCTAAGCGGGAAACTCGCCTTAAGATGAGATATCCCCGGGGCTTCGAGCCCCTTGAAGGGTCGTTCAAGACCAGGACGTTGATAGGTCAGGTGTGGAAGCGCAGTAATGCGTTAAGCTAACTGATACTAATTGCCCGTAAGGCTTGATCCTATAACCGGTGTGTCTTGCACACGCACGGTTGAGTGATCGATGTTGTGCCAGAAACAACACAACCCAATGTAATACCGAGAGGCATCCTCTCAGCTACTTCTTCCAGATTGGTTGTATTGCTCCTCGAGCAGTACGGCAACAAGTCATGCCTGATGACCATAGCGAGTCGGTCCCACCCCTTCCCATCCCGAACAGGACCGTGAAACGACTCCACGCCGATGATAGTGCGGATTCCCGTGTGAAAGTAGGTAATCGTCAGGCTCCCCAGCAGCATCAGAAACCCCACCCCTCAAAGGTGGGGTTTCTGCGTTTACGGC
>NZ_JAQQCH010000056.1:0-4748 GCF_046030555.1 Paraburkholderia sediminicola
AGCCGCGGCCACTGCCGAGCCAGGCGCCCCTACCGGCGCGGCGGCAGCAGCTGCTGCTTTCGGCCTGGTTGCCGCTTCCGAGCGCAACTGCTTCACTTCCTTTTGCAGTGCATTGAGCTGGGCTTGTAGCGCCTTGATCTGGTCGCTAGTGGTATCTGCCATGGCAAAGCCTGGCAAACTCCCCGCCACCAGCAGACAGATGAGCTTCTTTCTCATGCGAATTCTCCTTATTGGTCGTATTGCAAAAGGACTTCTTATGCGCTGGCCGTATCGAGCGACTTCCGCGCCGTCGCGGGTTGTGGCGTGGCGGGACCTGCATCGGCGGCTTCGACCACCGTCAACGCTGCTTGCATATCGCGCAGACGCTTACGTTCTTTGGCGACCAGCAGGGTATTCACGCTGACCACCCCAATCGTCACCAGACTGATGAAGATCGTCGCCAGTGCGTTCATTTCCGGATTCAGGCCGAGGCGCACACGCGAGAACACGACGAGCGGCAACGTGGTGGAACCCGGACCCGACAGGAACGCGGACAGCACGAGGTCGTCGATCGACAGCGTGAACGACAGCAGCCAGCCCGACATCAACGCCTGCGAGATCAGCGGCAATGTGATAACGAAAAACACCTTGAGCGGTGTGGCGCCCAGGTTGAGGGCGGCTTCTTCGAGCGATCGGTTCAACTCCTTCACGCGTGACTGCACGATGATCGCCACATAGGACACGCACAGCATTACGTGACCGATCCACATCGTGACGACGCCGCGACCCTTCGGCCAGCCAAGCATCTGTTCCATCGCCACGAACAGCAGCAGTAGCGAAATGCCCTGAATCACTTCCGGGATCACGAGCGGCGCGTTGATCATCCCGGCAAACAGTGTGAAGCCGCGAAAGCGCCCGAAGCGCGCCAGCACGAAGCCGGCCCAGGTACCGATCACGACCGACGCGCACGCGGTCATCAGACCGATCTTCAGCGACAGCCAGGCGGCGGTCAGCAACTCGTCGTCCTGCAGCAGCGCGGCGTACCATTTCAGCGAGAAGCCAGACCAGATCGTGACGAGCTTCGACTCGTTGAACGAGAACACGACGAGACTGATGATCGGGATGTACAGAAACAGGAACCCGAACGTCAGCACACTGGTAGAAAGGGTTTTATTTGGCTTGATCATTTCGCGCCCTCCAGTTCCTTGACCTGGTAGTACTGGAATACGGCCATCGGCACGAGCAGAAGCAGAACCATCGCGACCGTCACGGCGGAGGCCATGGGCCAGTCCATATCGTTGAAGAACTCATTCCACATCACGCGGCCGATCATCAGCGTGTCGGCACCGCCCAGCAGTTCGGGAATCACGTACTCGCCGACGGCCGGAATGAATACCAGCAGGCTGCCGGCGATGATGCCGTTCTTCGAGAGCGGCAAGGTGATGCGCGTGAACGCGGTCCACGGTTTGCAGCCAAGGTCGTACGCGGCTTCGAGGAGCGTCAGGTCCAACTTCACCAGGTGGGCGTAAAGCGGCATCACCATGAACGGCAAATACGAATAGACCATGCCGATATAGACGCCGATATCCGTGTGATAAAGCCGCAGCGGCGAATGAATCATCCCGATCGCCATCAGCGTGTGATTGAGCAGGCCGTCATCCTTCAGGATGCCGATCCATGCGTACACGCGGATCAGGAACGACGTCCAGAACGGCAGCATCACGCCCATCATCAGCAGGTTGCGCTTCGCGGGCTCAGAACGCGCGATGTAGTACGCGACCGGATAGCCAATCAACAAGCAACAGAGCGTCGAGACCGCCGCCATCTTCAGCGAGCTGATGTAGGTGGCGACATACAGGTCGTCCTGCAACAGGAAAGCGTAGTGCCCCAGTTGCATGACCACGTGGAGCACACCATCCTTCGCACTGAGGAGATCGGTGTACGGCGGAATGCCAAGCCGCGAGTCGGTGAAACTGATCTTCAGCACCAGTAGGAACGGCACAGCGAAGAACAGCGTGAGCCAGATGAACGGCACACCGATGACTGTCGTGCGGCCTGATGGCACCAGTGCCGAGAGACGTTTTTTCAGCGAACCGAGCAGCCGGCTGCCGGACGGCGCGCCGAGCGCCGTGGAGGAGGATGTGAGATGGCTCATTGCGTCAGCACCACGCCGCTCGACGGCGACCAGTAGATGAACACTTCATCGTTGTAGGCGGGCGCACCTTCGCTCATCAGGTGCGAACTGGAGAGATTCGACACGACGGTTTTGCCGCTCGGCAGACGCACGTGATACAGCGAATAGCTCCCCATGTAGGCGACATCGGAGACCACGCCGCGCGCCCAGTTGTGCGGCGTCGACGGTTTTTCGAGCGATACCTTCACACGTTCCGGACGCACCGAGATGCCGAGCTGCATGCCGAGCGGGCCGGTAATGCCATGGCTCACATACA
The DNA here is from genome assembly GCF_046030555.1 of Paraburkholderia sediminicola. Classification (GTDB taxonomy): domain Bacteria; phylum Pseudomonadota; class Gammaproteobacteria; order Burkholderiales; family Burkholderiaceae; genus Paraburkholderia; species Paraburkholderia sediminicola_E. The sequence continues at coordinate 2,430 of NZ_JAQQCH010000056.1, forward strand.
TGCGTGCTTCGAGGTCTTCGCTTTCGACGAAGATATGGTCAGGTTCGTCTTCGACCAGCGTGCCTTCGAACAGGTTGGTCGAACCGATGAACTCGGCCGAGAAGCGGCTATTCGGAAACTCGTACACCTGGCTGGGCGAGCCGATCTGCACGATGTGGCCTTCGCTCATGACGGCGATGCGGCCTGCCATCGTCATCGCTTCTTCCTGATCATGGGTGACCATCACGCAGGTCACGTCGACTTTCTCGATGATGTTGACGAGTTCCAGTTGCGTTTTCTGGCGAATCTGTTTGTCGAGCGCCGACATGGGCTCGTCGAGCAGCAGCAGCTTGGGGCGCTTGACGAGCGAACGGGCCAGCGCCACACGCTGCTGCTGGCCGCCAGAGAGCTGATGCGGTTTGCGCTGCGCATACTTGCTCATCTGCACGAGATTGAGCGCATCGCCGACGCGTTCCTTGATCTCATTCTTCGGCGTGCCTTCCTGCTTGAGACCGAACGCGATGTTCGCTTCGACCGTCATATGCGGGAACAGCGCATACGACTGAAACATCATGTTGACTGGCCGCTTGTACGGCGGCATCGCGGCGAGATCTTCGCCGTCGACGAAGATACGCCCGGAGGTGACCGTTTCCAGTCCGGCGAGCATGCGCAGAAGCGTGGACTTCCCGCAGCCCGAACTGCCGAGCAATGCGAACAGTTCGTTCTTTGCGATGTTCAGGTTGACGTTATTGACAGCGGTACTGTCGCCGAATTTTTTCACGACATTTTCGATGCGAACGAATTCGTCCGGTTTCGACTTTGTCGTCGGTGCGGGGCGGGCCATCTGGGCGGCGCCGGCCGCGCTTTTTAAGGTCGTCGAGTTCATGATGTAACCATTCCTTGCGGATCGCGGGCGCAAGTGTCTCCATACGAGACGCGAAGAGCGGCTCGCACGAGGCGCTGCGATCGGGAAACATGGGACTGCGCGCAGGTGGGAGCCTTAAAGCGCGCAGGCTGACTACCGTGCTGCTTATTTCAGTTGGGCAGGGGTCAAGCGACTCCTGCCGCGAAGGGTTCTATGAGCGGGTTTACCGCGAGTAACGGTTTGGTGGGTTTAGTGGCCGGTTTTGAGCTGCGCCCAAAGACGGTTTTCAAGCCGAAGGATGTCCGTGGGCAACGGCTTCATAAGCGTCATCTTCTTCAGCACCTCCACCGCCGGGTACACACCCTGGTCATGCAAAACAGCCGGTGTGACGAACTGGCGCGCGGGGACATTGGCGGTCGGATAGAAAACCTCGTTGGTAATGGCCGCGTTAACTTTCGGGTCCTCGATGTAATTGATCCACGCGAGCGCCGCTTCGGGGTGCGGTGCATCCTTCGGGATCACCATCATGTCGAACCACACCAGGCCACCTTCCTTCACGTTATTAAACTTGATGTCGTATGAACGCTTCGCTTCCTCCGCACGGCGGTGTGCGATGCCGACGTCGCCCGACCAGCCGAGCGTGACGCAAATGTCGTTGTTCGCGAGGTCGTTGATGTAGCCCGACGAGTTGAACTGTGTGATGTACGGACGAACCTTCTTCAGCACTTCGAAGGCGGCCTGGTAGTCGGCCGGACTGGTACTGTTCGGGTCCTTGTGCAGGTATTGCAGCGTGGCGGCGAACACGTCGACGGGCTGATCGAGGAACGACACACCGCAACTCTTCAGCTTGGAGAGGTACTGCGGATCAAGCACCAGCGCCCAACTGTCAACCGGCGCATCCGCACCCAGGGCTTTCTGGACGGCCTGCACGTTGTAGCCGATGCCGTCGGTGCCGTACGCGTAGGGCGCGCCGTACTGGTTGCCCGGATCCGCCTCGCTAATGATTTTCATCAAGGTGGGATCCAGGTTGGCCAGATTAGGGAGTTTCGACTTGTCGAGCTTCTGGTACACGCCGGCCTGAATCTGCTTGGCCATATAGTTCGACGTCGGTACCACGATGTCGTAACCGGAACTGCCTGCGAGCAGTTTGGCCTGTAGCGTGTCATCGCTATCGTAGTTGTCGTACTTGACCTTGATGCCGTCCTGCTTCTCGAAGTTCGGAATCGTGTCCTTGGCGATATAGTCCGACCAGTTGTAGACATTCAGCTCCGTGTCGGCCGCAAGGGCCGGCGTAACCGACAGCGCTGCCAAACTCGTAAAGGCGAGTAGCGCGGCCCCCGCGGCTGCATGGCGAAGATGACGTCCAGAATGACAAGCGCTCATGATGTTCCCCTAGTAAATAAAGAAGCCGGTGCGAGCGTCTGTCGGTGCTCTTGCCGGACGAAATTGGCGTTGAGAAAAGCTGGATTGCGGAG
>NZ_JAQQCH010000057.1:0-3045 GCF_046030555.1 Paraburkholderia sediminicola
AGATACAGCGCGCCGCCTGCTTTCGGACCCGTGCCCGACAACCCTTCACCCCCAAACGGCTGCACCCCGACCACCGCGCCGATCACATTGCGGTTCACGTAGATGTTGCCGACATGCGCGCGGCTGATCACGTGCGCGATGGTTTCGTCGATCCGCGTGTGGATGCCGAGCGTCAGGCCATAGCCGGTCGAGCGGATTTGCTCAAGCAGCTTGTCCAGCTGGCTGCGACGATAACGCACCACATGCAGCACCGGGCCGAACACTTCACGCTTCAATTCGTCGATGCTGTCGAGTTCGATCAGCGTCGGCGGCACAAACGTGCCTTGTGCGCCACCTTCCGGCATCGGCAGTTGCTCGACCTTGCGGCCTTTCTCGCGCATCGCGGCAACGTGCGCGTCGATGCCGCGCTTCGCGTCGAGGTCGATCACCGGGCCGACGTCGATCGACAGGCGATCCGGATTGCCCACCGACAGTTCGCGCATCGCGCCGGTCAGCATTTCCAGCGTGCGGTCCGCAACATCTTCTTGTAGACAAAGAACGCGCAACGCCGAACACCGTTGACCGGCGGAATCAAACGACGACTGCAGCACGTCCGCGACCACCTGTTCAGCAAGCGCCGACGAATCGACGATCATCGCATTCTGGCCGCCCGTTTCGGCGATCAACGGAATCGGCTTGCCGTCCGGATCGAGCCGGTTCGACAACGTCCTGTTGATCAGACGCGCGACTTCGGTCGAGCCGGTGAACATCACCGCGCGGGTGCGCGGATCGGCGACCAGCGCGGCGCCGACCGTTTCGCCGTCACCCGGCAGCAGTTGTACCGCGCCCGCCGGCACGCCGGCTTCGCGCAGGATACGCACGGCTTGCGCGGCGATCAGCGGCGTTTGCTCGGCCGGCTTCGCGAGCACGGTGTTGCCTGCAGCAAGCGCCGCAGCCACCTGGCCCATGAAGATCGCCAGCGGGAAGTTCCACGGGCTGATACACACCACCGGACCGAGCGGGCGGTGGGTGTCGTTCGAGAACTCGTCGCGGATCTGCGTCGAGTAATAGCGCAGAAAATCGATCGCTTCACGGATTTCCGCGACCGCGTTCGCCAGCGACTTGCCGGCTTCACGCACCACGAGACCCATCAGCGTATGCATCTGCGCTTCGAGCAGGTCGGCGGCACGCGCGAGGCAATCGGCGCGGGCATCGACCGGTGTGGCCTGCCAGATCGGCGCGGCGGCGACCGCGTGCGCCAATGCAGCGCTCACGTGCTCCGACGTTGCTTCGACGACCGTGCCGACGAGGTCGCGATGATCGGCCGGGTTACGCACATCACGTGCGACGCCCACGGCGATCTCGTTGTCTTCGAGCATCGGCGTGGCCCGCCACGGATGATGCGCACTCGCCAGCAATGCCGACGACAGCGACGCCAGACGATGCTCGTTCGACAGATCCAGGCCCATCGAATTAAGACGCTCGGCGCCAAACAGATTGCGCGGCAGCGGAATCTTCGCGTGCGGCGCGCCGAGCGGAACGACCTTCGACGCTTCGTCGACCGGGTCGGCGATCAGGTCCTTGATCGCGACGCTTTCATCGGCAATGCGGTTCACGAACGAGGTGTTTGCACCGTTCTCCAGCAGACGGCGCACGAGGTACGCAAGCAGCGTTTCATGCGTGCCGACCGGCGCATACACGCGGCACGGACGATTCAGCTTGTCGCGACCGGTGACTTCCTCATACAGCGGTTCGCCCATGCCGTGCAGGCACTGGAACTCGTACTGGCCGGGGTAGTAATTGTTGCCCGCAAGGTAATAGATCGCCGACAGCGTATGCGCGTTGTGCGTCGCGAACTGCGGATAAACCGCATCCGGCGCGCCGAGCAGCTTCTTCGCGCAGGCAACGTACGACACGTCCGTGTAGATCTTGCGCGTGTAAACCGGATAGCCTTCGAGGCCGTCCACTTGTGCACGCTTGATTTCGGTATCCCAGTACGCACCCTTCACGAGGCGGACCATGATGCGGTGACGGCTGCGGCGCGCCAGATCGATCAGGTAGTCGATCACGAACGGGCAACGCTTCTGATACGCCTGCACCACGAAACCGATGCCGTTCCAGCCCGCCAGCTCCGGATCGAAGCACAGTGCTTCCAGCAGGTCGAGCGAGATTTCGAGGCGGTCGGCTTCTTCAGCGTCGATGTTCAGGCCGATGTCGTAACGGCGCGCGAGAATCGCCAAAGAGCGCACGCGCGGCAGCAGTTCGATCATCGTGCGTTCCTGCTGCGAACGCGAATAGCGTGCGTGCAGCGCGGAGAGCTTGATCGAGATGCCCGGGCCTTCGTAAATGCCACGGCCGCCGGCTGCCTTGCCGATGGCGTGGATCGCCTGTTCGTACGAGGCGTAGTAGCGTTGCGCGTCGGCTTCGGTCGTGGCTGCTTCACCGAGCATGTCGTACGAGTAGCGGAAACCGCGTGCTTCGTACTTGCGGCTGTTAGCCAGCGCTTCGGAGATGTTCTCGCCGGTGACGAACTGCTCGCCCATCAGGCGCATCGCCATATCGACGCCCTTCCTGATCAGCGGCTCGCCGCCCTTGCCGATCAGGCGGGTAAGTGCCGACGACAGCCCCGTTTCGCTATTGGTCGTCACCAGCTTGCCGGTGATCATCAGCCCCCAAGTCGCGGCGTTGACGAACAACGACGGCGCCTGGCCGACGTGCGACTTCCAGTCGCCCTTGCTGATCTTGTCGCGGATCAGCGCGTCGCGCGTGGCGCGATCGGGAATGCGCAGCAGCGCTTCGGCGAGGCACATTAGCGCGACGCCTTCCTGACTCGACAGCGAAAACTCGTGAATCAGCCCTTCGACACCGCCGCCCTTGCTCTTGGTGCGCAGCGTTTCGACCAGCTTGCCGGCCATTGCCTGCACTTCGCCTGCGAGATTCGCCGGCAGACGCGCCTGGCCGACCAGGAACGGCAAGCATTCCGGCTCAGGACGGCGGTACGCAGCAGTGATCGCCGCGCGCAGCACCGATTGCGGTTGCACGTTCTGCGCGAATTCGAGGAACGGA
>NZ_JAQQCH010000058.1:0-2979 GCF_046030555.1 Paraburkholderia sediminicola
TGTATCTCCTGAGCCAGAGTTGCACTGACTTCCGTCTGTTACAACCGCCCCTGGATTCGTGCTACTCAGACACGAAGCAGTGTTTAGAATCCCGGAAACGAAAGAGTTAGCGGCAGCACCTGCGTTGGCGTCCGTTGCCACTCCTGCCGCCACCATCGCGGCCACGAGTACCACCTTGCTCTTAGTACCTTTTCCCCGGCTCTTCGCAACTTCGGATGCCGCGACATACGTCCCGGTCGTTTCATTCCAAACTGTTTTGTACGACTTATTCACAATTCTGCCTGTTTAAGGTGAAGTAACCCATTCGGCGCAGTGCAGTCGACCCAAACGGGTCATCCCAGACATCCAATCGCAACCATAGGGTTGTTAAAATTACCGCGGAAATGAGAAGTTTCTTTGCAATCTCATTAATCCACGCGGCGATGTCGTAACGATAGACTTCGCGAAATATGCTTTGAATAGGATTTATCTCAAACACCTGTTGCAAGTGCGGATTTCAGGCAAGAAAATACAGTTGCGCCGTAGTCATAACTCAGCGTGCGCGTGCCTCCGGAGCACCAAGACTGGAAAGGAGAGTTGCCACCGCTATTTGATGAACTTGCGGAGCCCAAAAAAATAAGAATAGTCTTATTTTCATTAACCAAAAAATACTTGAGTTTTTACAATTACTTCGCACCAAATAAAAATTCTTCAAAGAATTTTAGTTTCATAGCCGTCCAACTTCAGAGACCGTTATTAAAAGCAAAGCAATTGCATATCACCCAACAATCGAACCAGCAGTCAAGTTTTCAACTTCACGACGCAATTTGTTTAGGTTATTGCCATAAAATTCGCTTTCCTGACCGCGCTTAGCGCCCTGTTACTTTGTTTGACGGTTTCGCCCGCATTTGCGGCGGATCAAGATAAAACGATCTTAAAAAACGATGGAGTGGACCTAGATTGCAGCACTCGCCAACCCTGACCACGTCACGCTCGACAAGCCGCTCGACGATTCTTTCGTGGAGACCGCGCCCAACGGCATACGTCGTAGCAAGTCAGATCTTCTGTTGGCGTCGCCACCGCCGTCGGGATCAACTCAAACCTTGATCGATGTGGATGTGCGCGTGAACGGCGACACGGCCGTTGTCACCGGCACCAATCTTTTCAAACTGAACCCCGCTGCCCGACCGGTGGACTACTCGTTCACGGATGTGTTCGTCCGCAAATCAGAAGACTGGCGAGTCATGCCGGTACAAATGGTTCGCAGATGGGAAAATAAGTGCGGCCTGCACGCCACCGTCAATGACTTTCGAGCAATAGGAGATACGATTTGCTCGTGCCTCCTGGTTTATTGGGTGGACCGTATTGGCCGGTGTGTCAGTGGGCACCAGCAATAGCTATGTCTGTCTTCCCATGTCACCTTACGCGTCACAGCTTCGCGCGGTTCAGCTCCGCGTGAGCCTTCGTGATTTCCTGTCCTGCTTTTGCGAGCAGCTTCGCCTCCGCACTAGCCGTAATCCGGCGATGAGCGATGGGGCATGCATCGAGCGCAATTGCCTAATACAATTCGCGGCCTCATTCCACTTCGCGCAATACCCTTTACACGTCTCTACCAGCAACTCGAGCAGTACTTGGCGGTTGCATCGCTCGCGACTCGTTAATACAGGATTCCTATATATAAAAATCGCAATCCCCCGCTGCCGGAGCCCGATCTCCACCGCCAGCCATAATCTACATGCCAGTGCCGGCACCACGATAAACGTCATGAAGCGGAACAGCTTGCGCGCCATGGTCAAAAGACGCGCCGTCGCGGCGGGCTCCGTTTCCATCGCCAGATTGACGAAGATGCGCGGCAGGTAGAACGGGCCAGCAAACAAGGAAGCAACCAGAACGATGTGAAACGTTTTTACCCAAAGCATCAGCGGTCCTCATGTACTACGTAGTGGCATCGGAATGTACGCCGATTCCGACCCGCTCCCGTACAAGCAGCGCCGCGCTTATTGCCGGCCTTCGCCGTGGCCCAGCACGATGTACTTGAGCAACGTCAGCCCTTCCAAACCCACCGGGCCGCGCGCATGCAGCTCATCGTTCGAGATGCCAATCTCCGCACCCAAGCCAAATTCGAATCAGCAAAACGCGAGGGAAATTCTTAAGGTGCGTGGGGAAAAATCAGGGCGAGAGAAAACAATTCCGGACAAAGTGACCGACATACCGTCGATGCCATTTCGAAAAATCTGACTGCGAAAAATACCGCATCAGGCAACACCTACGCATGCATTTAGTCAAATGATGAAATATCCTGGGCACCAAGGCGCCGACTTCGCTGCGCTGGATGCCTCAGCGAATCCTTTTCGACCCCCTGGATTCACCAAACGCGTGCGATGCGGTTGCCATTTAGCGCTTCTCGCGAGACTTTAGTGTTCTCCCATGCCACGCCCATGTGTGAAGGTCCGCCGCATTCACACCATCTGATTCAGTGCTCGAACCCGAAGGGCGACGACTGCTGTCGCGCCCCCGTTGCCCCAGTCCTAGATCCCTCTTTTTAGATAGTCCTTTTTAAGATTTGTCTCATATTCGTCCTACGTGGCGATATCTAGAATTTCTTCTGTTGCGCGAACTGTCATGTCTTAACGGCGATGCTTCCAAGACAACCAAAATGTCGACGGATACCAGTGGCGCATGCAAACAATTTTCCGTAACTACATCTTTTGGAATGTCATGAACCACGTTTATCGCATCATTAGCAACGCCGTCACGGGTGGCTGGGCTGTCGCATCGGAACTGACGAAGGGCCGGGGGAAGGCTAGCAAGAGGAAGCTGGTGATGGTGGCCGCGGTGGCAGTAGGGACTGCCGCAGGAGTGGCAACGGACGCCAACGCAGGTGCTGCCGCTAACTCTTTCGTTTCCGGGATTCTAGGCACTGCTTCGTGTCTGAGCAGCACGAATCCAGGGGCGGTTGTAACAGACGGAAGTCAGTGCAACTCTGGCTCAGGAGGTACG
>NZ_JAQQCH010000059.1:0-1863 GCF_046030555.1 Paraburkholderia sediminicola
ACCATAAAAACACAGACAAACAAAGCGCCGCCCAGGCAACCAACTCAAGAAAAGCCCAAAGCCGCAGACAACCAGACAAAACCCGCCGCAGGCCAAAAAAACCTCAACCTTATTGCCGCGCCAATCGCAAATTATCCGGCATAGGCAAATTAAAATTTGTCCGGAACGGATTAATATCAAGCCCGCCGCGGCGGGTATACCGCGCATAAACAGCAAGCTTCACCGGCCGGCAGGCCTTAAGAACATCGATAAAAATCTTCTCCACACACTGCTCATGAAACCCGGTGTGATTCCGATAGGAAATGATGTACCTCAGCAAACCCGCATGATCGATCGGCGGCCCGACGTAATGAATCTGCACGGTGCCCCAGTCCGGCTGCCCGGTCACCGGGCAATTCGACTTCAACAAGTTAGAGAACACAGTCTCCTCAACCGGCGCTTCATCGAGCGCCGCCTTCAGCAATGAGGCGTCAGGTTGATAAACATCGGTATCCAGATCGAGCCGATCCAGCGACAAGCCTTCAAACTCCTCCATCTGCAGCTTGCCAAACTCATACGGCGCGGTCAGATGAACGGAAACCGTCGCGCCGCAAGAAGCAGAAACATCGAGCTTGATCGTGTCACGCACAACTTCCATCGACTCGAACGCCGTCTGCGCGAATGACCCAAGATAAAGCTTGAACGACTTCGACTCGACAATATTCGGCGAATCAGCCGGTACAAAGAAAGTCGCCACTGCAATCTGCGGCTTGCCACGCGCATTCAGCCAGGAAAGCTCGTAAGCATTCCAGATGTCCGTGCCGAAAAACGGCAACTGCGCGTTAATCCCAATCGCCTCACGCGCATTCTTCCGGGCAATCGGAAAGAGCAGCGAAGCGTCATATTGTTCGGTGTAAGTGGAAGCCTTACCCAGCGGTGATTGTTCGGGTGTCATGATGCGTTCACGATGCCACTCAGCACGTGCCCCGTCGCCGTCACGACGCGGGCCGATTCGCAATGGCCAATTTGGTCGTCGAAGAAAAAGTCCGGCTCGAACTCGCGCAAAAATGCGCTCTTGTCGAGGCCGCCGAGGAACATCGCTTCGTCGATTTCGATGTTCCACGCCATCAATGTGCGGATCGCACGCTCATGCGCCGGGGCTGAGCGTGCCGTCACCAAGGCCGTACGAATATGCATTGGTGCGGCTTCGTCCGCGAGTTTCTGCAGCCGATGCAGCGCTTCGAGCAACGGCTTCAAAGGCCCATCCGCGAGCGGCAAATCCTTGTTGTGAATCTCATGGCCGACGAACGCCCGCAAGCCATCTTTCTGGAACACGCGCTCGGCTTCGTCGGAAAACAATACGGCATCGCCGTCGAACGCGATCCGGATCTCATCCGGATACTTGCTCGCCATTTTCGCCGATTCGGGCAAGACGCGCGCGGCCGGAAATCCGGCGGCCAATGCGTCGCGCACGTCGTCCTGATTCGCGGACAAAAACAGCGAGGCGTTCAACGGCTTCAGATAGCCGAATGGCGGCCGCCCGCGTGTAAACACACCACGCTCGATCGCCAGTCCATACTCCCTGCACGAGTGAAATGCGCGCAATCCGCTGATCGGATCGCTGCGCGACAGGATCACGACTTCGACGCGATGGCCGCCGGCATTCAACGCCAGCAGCTTGCGGATCAGCGGAAACGCGACGCCGGGTTTGGCGGGCACGGCCAGGCGTTCGCGCTGCAACGCTTCATACGCCTGCAGGTTGCCTTCCTCGTACACGCAGTTCTCTTCCTCGAAGTCGAACAGCGCGCGCGACGAGATTGCCACCACCAGTTTGTCGACAAGCGAAAGAGCCATCTGCGTGTTTCAGTCCAAAAAGATCAGGCG
>NZ_JAQQCH010000060.1:0-1674 GCF_046030555.1 Paraburkholderia sediminicola
TGTCATAGCCATTTCAAGATGTCGTAGCGGCAGCTATTTAGAAATGTCGGGTTTTGACGTTGAGTTTGACTCTGTCTTTAACGGTTTGAATCTCACGTAGCGTTGAAGGACAGCGCGTGAACGGGCAGGGCGTGTCAGTCCGTTCAGACAGATCCTGCAGACCGACGGCCAGGTTTGCGTGTTTGGTTCGGCTGCCTTCGTTGTGCCAGTTCCGTGATCACGCCGTTGATGTCGTCCTGGGTGAATTCACGCTGCTTCTTCGTGCCCTGCGCGCGTTCCGTTGCCCGAACCGGTTGTCCCTGATTCGTGCGCGCGGGGGAGCCGGAGATGCGCCGGTTGTCGCGTTGCGCCTGGATCGCCTGCGCGACCTGCAGCGCGTGACTCAGGCGTTTATGTTCAACGACCGCGCCCTGGTCGATCTCGGCCAGCCGGTCGTACTGCCTGTACGGCAGCACCCGGCCATCTGCGCGGATCTCGATGCGCCCGTCCGGGTACTCCCACACGTCGATGTAGCGGTGGATCAGTTTCCGGTTCTCCGGCGTGTCATCCAGCAGGTACATCACGCGGTCGTACTGGATGGTCAGCGATTTCGTCACGCGTCGCGTCTCGCGCCACGTCATCAGCAGGTCGAGATTCTCGTCACCTCGCAGCGGCCGGTGCGCGTCGAAATCGCTCTTCGGCGGCTTCGCGAAGCGTGCGTTGTAGGCGGCCATGAAGGAGGGCGCATACGCATTGGCTTCGACGATCGTGCTGATGCCGCGCAGTCGCAATTCCTTGACCAGCCGGTCCTGCAGCGTCAGGTGGGCACGCTCGACGCGACCCTTCGCTGAGCTGCTGTTCGCGCAGAACGTGTCGATGTTCAGCTCGAACATCGCCCGGCCGAAATGCGTCACGCTGCTGCCGGTTTCATGGGCCTTGCCACTGCGAAACACGCTCGCCTTGTCGCTGTAGAACGCGCCAGGCTTGCCGTGGCATTCGATGTACGCCCGCGTCGCCTCGAAATAGCTGAAGGTCGATTCGCTCGCCGTGAAGTGCAGATGCATCAGCCGGCTGGTCGCATCGTCGACGTACACCAGCAGTGTGCAGGCCGGCGCCCGTTCCTCGAACCACCGGTGATCGCTGCCATCGATCTGGATCAGTTCGCCCAGACACGCACGACGCGCCCGCGGCTGGTAGATCTTCGGCGGGCGCTGCCGGCGTGGTATCCACAGACCGGCGTCCGTCATCAGCCGTCTGACCGTTTCCTTGGCCATCCGGATGCCGTGGCATTCCCAAAGCTTCTCGCAGGCCAGCGTCGGCCCAAAATCGGCGTAGCGCTCACGAATGATCGCCAGCGCCTGCTGAGCCAGTCCTTCGTCCAGCTTCCGGTTGCCGGAACGGCCACGTCTGTGCGAGGCCAGTCCCGCCGCACCGGATTCCTGATAGCGGATCACCAGGCGCTCAACCTGACGTACGGTCAAGCCCAAGCGTTCGGCCGCGCGACCAGGCTTGAGGCCCATGTCGACAATGGCCTGGATGACCTTCAGACGGTCGAGTTCGCGCATGTTCAATGTCACCAGTGCAGCTGCATGCATGGCCGGCTCCATAGTCCCGCAGGGAACCGGCAAGCATACCGAGGCCAAAACACGACATTTCTAAATGGCTAGAACACGACATTTCTATAAAGCTACTACA
>NZ_JAQQCH010000061.1:0-1527 GCF_046030555.1 Paraburkholderia sediminicola
CTCAGGATTACCCACATCTCGTGATGAGCATCACCCGTCCTGGCTAAAGATGCGGTACATCTCGGTGATTTCGTGGAGCACCAGAAATCCGCGCCACATAACGGTAGGCCCGGGCGGGTGATCATGCTTGCGGTTCAGGTAGCCGCCGAGTTTGGCGATCCACAGGACGACTTCGCCTGGCGAGGGCGTTGCAACTGGTGGCTTTGAGGTGCGGTTCGCACGGCAGTAAAGCGCACGCCATTCGTCAGGCTGAAGTAGTACTTCGCACGATAGATCCGGGTCGGCGCGACCCAGCAACGTGGCGTACATGATGCGCCAGCTAATCACCGCAAATAGCGCGGTCGCGCGTACGAACCGTTCAAGGGTACCGAACTGGCGAGCCTCAATGCGACACCCGCTTTTAAGCACGCGATGCCACGACTCAATCGTCCAGCGACGCGCATACCATTCGAGTCGTTCGAGTGCGTCGCCCAGCGTCCGTGTGGGCACCGAGCTGAGCAACATCCATTCGAGAGGCCCAACGCCCGCCGGCGGATCGGCTTCAAGTGCGTGGATTGCAAATACATCCACTGGACCGAGCGCGGCGCGTCCAGTGCCTTTGGTCGAAGGCCTGGGTGGTGCAATCAGGCTGACCTGCGTGCAACGTAGTGTCAGACGCGCTGTGCGCCGGCCCATGTTGCGGTGTCCCGGCAACTCCAGCCCGATCTCGCCCAGGGGTGCGCTCGCCGTCACCGTATCCCAGAGATAGCGCTCGGGATGTGCTGCGCGGCGGTCCCATGACGCGCGAATGAGCCAGTCCACACCAGCAGGCCGCTCGGCCACGAACACTTCATAGACGTCACTCTCCCGGTCGCCTACGCCGACCATGCGCGTATCGGGACATCGTGCCTTCAGGGCTGCCAGGTGGTTCAGGCCTTCCACCCATTTAACGCTTTCCTTGTGGTGGAAGTCGCGCTTTGTGCGCAGGTCCTTGCGGCCCAGATCTGCGTCGTGGCGCACCCACGTCTTCATCCCCAGTACGCCCAGCGGCAGGCCCTCTGGTGTCACGCCCAGCAGGCTGTGCAACATGAAGCCGCGCGACTGGTTGCCCGTGCCGTAGCCCAACCCTTCGGTGGCACCCAGGTGAGTGAGGTTGAATTCGGTCGTATCCTGTACGGCGAGCACAACGGGTACCTGGGTCATGCGCCTGAGCGTCTGGTCTATGTGGGGTGCAAGCACACCATCGGTATCGACCTGCTCGTTATCGAAGAAGCGATAGGCGGCCTTGAGTTCAGCGGCGTCCATTGAACGCGGAAACGAGCAGTCTGGTGTGCTGGCAAGCCGGCGTGCCAGCGCAACGAGTCGACTCGTCAGACGGGCATCGCCCAGATTTGCCGCACCGAATTCGATGTCGGCCCAGTCGTCCTGGTCTTCCTGATTGTCGGTCGAAGGCAATTACGTGTAGTTCCTGAGGCGGTTCCTCAAAAGTTAACACCGCCTCAAACTGTTTACAAGCGCTGTCCCTGCATAGATGTGGGTAAACCTGAG
>NZ_JAQQCH010000062.1:0-1509 GCF_046030555.1 Paraburkholderia sediminicola
CCACGACTACCTGAAGAAAATCCTGACCGCGCGCGTCTACGACGTGGCTCGCGAGACCGAACTCGAACGCGCGCCGAATCTGTCGGCACGGCTACGCAATCCGGTTTATCTGAAGCGCGAGGACAACCAGCCGGTGTTCTCGTTCAAGGTGCGCGGCGCGTACAACAAGATGGCGCATATTCCAGCGGATGCGCTGGAGCGGGGAGTGATTACCGCGTCGGCGGGCAATCACGCGCAGGGCGTAGCGCTATCGGCGGCACGCATGGGCGTGAAGGCGATTATCGTGGTGCCGGTGACGACCCCGCAGTTGAAGGTCGATGCGGTGCGCGCGCATGGCGGCGCGACGGTCGAAGTCGTGCAGTTCGGCGAATCGTATAGCGACGCGTACGGACATGCGGTAAAGCTGCAGGAAGAGCGCGGCCTGACCTTCGTCCATCCGTTCGACGATCCATACGTGATCGCCGGCCAGGGCACGGTCGCGATGGAGATTCTCAGCCAGCACCAGGGGCCGATCCACGCGATCTTCGTGCCGATCGGCGGGGGTGGCCTGGCCGCTGGCGTTGCCGCGTATGTGAAATCGGTGCGCCCGGAGATCAAGGTGATCGGCGTGCAGACCGATGATTCGTGCGCGATGGCCGCGTCGCTGAAAGCAGGCGAACGGGTCACCTTGAACGAAGTGGGCCTGTTCTCGGACGGCACCGCGGTCAAGCTGGTCGGCGAAGAAACCTTCCGGCTATGCCGCGAATATCTCGACGACGTGCTGATCGTGAACACTGATGCGCTGTGCGCCGCGATCAAGGACGTGTTCCAGGACACCCGCAGCGTGCTGGAACCGGCCGGCGCACTGGCCGTCGCAGGCGCCAAACAGTATGCCGAGCGTGAAGGCATCGAGAACCAGACGCTGATCGCGATCACGTCCGGCGCGAACATGAATTTCGACCGCATGCGCTTCGTGGCGGAGCGCGCCGAAGTCGGTGAAGCACGTGAAGCCGTGTTTGCCGTGACGATCCCTGAAGAGCGCGGCAGTTTCCGCCGATTCTGCGAACTGGTCGGCACGCGCAGCGTCACCGAGTTCAACTACCGGATTGCGGACGCCAATTCAGCGCATATCTTCGTCGGCGTGCAGATCAGGAATCGCAGCGAATCGGCGCAGATCGCGAATGCATTCGAGGCGCACGGTTTTGCCACCGTCGATCTGACCTTCGATGAACTGTCGAAGCAGCACATCCGCTACATGGTAGGCGGGCGCTCGCCTTTGGCTCATGACGAACGTCTGTTCCGCTTCGAGTTTCCGGAGCGCCCGGGTGCGCTGATGAAGTTTTTGTCGTCGATGGCGCCGAACTGGAATATCAGCCTGTTCCACTACCGCAACCAGGGCGCGGACTACAGTTCGATTCTGGTCGGCATTCAGGTGCCGGAGAGCGAGAACAGCGGGTTCGAAAGTTTTCTCACGACGCTGGGTTATCCGCACTGGGAAGAGACGCAGAACCCCGTGTACCGCCTGTTCCT
>NZ_JAQQCH010000063.1:0-1424 GCF_046030555.1 Paraburkholderia sediminicola
GGCGCCGACGCGAATCCGCAGATCTTCGGCACGCCGACGATTTCGGACGGCATGTCGATGGGCACCGAAGGCATGAAGTATTCGCTGGTGTCGCGTGAAGTCATCGCCGACTGTATCGAGACGTGCGTGCAAGGTCAGTGGATGGACGGCGTGGTCGTGATCGGCGGCTGCGATAAGAACATGCCCGGCGGCATGATCGGCATGTTGCGTACGAACGTGCCAAGCATCTACGTGTATGGCGGCACGATCCGTCCGGGCAACTGGAAGGGCGTCGACCTGACCATCGTGTCCTCGTTCGAGGCAGTGGGCGAATTCACGGCCGGCCGAATGACGCAGGAAGATTTTGAAGGGGTCGAAAAGAACGCGTGCCCGTCGACGGGTTCGTGCGGCGGCATGTACACCGCCAACACGATGAGCTCGTCGTTCGAGGCACTCGGCATGTCGCTGCTGTATTCGTCGACGATGGCCAATCCGGACCAGGAAAAGGTCGACTCGGCCGCCGAATCGGCACGCGTGCTGGTCGAAGCGGTCAAGAAAGATCTCAAGCCGCGCGATATCGTCACCCGGAAATCGATCGAGAATGCAGTGGCCGTGCTCATGGCCACGGGCGGCTCGACCAATGCGGTGCTGCACTTCCTCGCCATCGCGCACGCGGCTGAAGTGGAATGGACCATCGAGGACTTCGAGCGCATGCGCAAGAAGGTGCCGGTGATCTGCAATCTGAAGCCGTCGGGTCAGTTCGTGGCGACCGATCTGCACAAGGCTGGCGGCATTCCGCAAGTCATGAAGATTCTGCTCGACGCAGGTCTGTTGCACGGCGATTGCATCACGATCACCGGCAAGACGATCGCGGAAGAACTGAAGGACGTGCCGGGCAAGCCGCGCGCCGATCAGCAAGTGATCTTCCCGATCGACAAGGCGCTGTACAAGGAAGGCCACCTCGCGATCCTGAAGGGCAACCTGGCCGTAGACGGCGCGGTTGCCAAGATCACCGGTCTGAAAAACCCCGTCATCACCGGTCCGGCCCGCGTGTTCGACGACGAGCAAAGCGCGCTGGAAGCGATTCTGGCCAACAGGATCGTCGCCGGCGACGTGGTCGTGCTGCGTTACCTCGGCCCGAAGGGCGGCCCCGGCATGCCGGAAATGCTCGCACCGACGTCGGCGATCATCGGCAAGGGGCTCGGCGAAACTGTCGGCCTCATCACCGACGGCCGTTTCTCGGGCGGCACGTGGGGCATGGTGGTCGGTCACGTCGCGCCGGAAGCGTTCGTGGGCGGCACGATCGCGTTCGTGCAGGAAGGCGACTCGATCACGATCGACGCGCACAAGCTGCTCCTGCAGCTGAACATCGACGACGCCGAACTGCAACGCCGCCGCGCCGCATGGCAACAGCCGAAGCCGCGCTACACGCATGGCGTGCTGGC
>NZ_JAQQCH010000064.1:0-1377 GCF_046030555.1 Paraburkholderia sediminicola
TTAGAACGAGTAGATGAACTGCGTCGCGAGGATGTCGTTGGACTTGCCGTACGAACCGTCGTTCTTCAGGAACACCTGCTTGTTGGCCCAGTCGTGACGATATTCGACCTTCACAGTAATCTGCTGGGTCGGATAGAACAGCACGTCGAGCGACACATCCTGGTGGATCGCACCCTTGCACTCGAAACCAACGCCGCCGCCCGCCTTCGAATTGGCGAGGCAGTCCGCGCCGATGCCGAAGCCGTCCGCCGTGTCCATGCCGTTCGAATTCAACGCCACGCCACCACCGCCGCCGCCGTTCTTGCTGTCGACCAGGACGTCATAGCGTGCCGTCGCGCCCATGCGCCCAACCACCGGCAGCGAGAACTTGCGGTGCGCGAGCAGCGACAGGCCATACCATTGAGCCTGGCCGCCGTTGAACGCGGCGTTCTGCTGCTGGCCGTAGTCGACTTCGGCGTTGTACTGGACATCCGCCTGGGTGTAGGCCAGGTCCGCTTCGCCGAAGAAGAAGGTGCCGAAGGCGCTCGATGCGCCACCGCCCACGCCATACACCGGGACCGTATTGCCGTTCACGTTCTGCGTGGAGGCCGAGAGTGTCTGACGACCGATGTTGAACGAGCCGCCCACATCCAGCGCGCTCGACCATGTGTAGTCGACGCGGGCCGTGAAGGTCGGGATCTTGTTGCTGCTCGTGATCGGGTCGCCCAGCGCGTTGGTGCCGGTCTGCACGACCGAACCGTACGTGCGGTACTGTTCGTTGCCCAGCATGAACTTCCACGCCCAGTTGCTGCCGTCGCCCGTGTAGTTCAAGCCGACGCCGACATAGCTGCCCGGATCGGAAAAGTCATACAGCAGGTTGTGCGTGAGCGTCAGCATCTGGTTCGACTGCTGCACTTCATAGCCGCCGAAGCTCGGCATCAAACCGGCTACGAAGGTCGTCGTCGCCGTCATCGGAATGGTCACGACGGCCGTGTTCAGAATGTTGTTGCCGATCTCGCCGTGCTCGTTCTGCAACAGCGTAATGCCATTGCCGCGGTTCGGCATCAGGGTGATCTCGGCCGACGGCGCCATCGGGCCGACACCGAAGGTCTTCTTGATGTCGAGGTACAGATCGCCGAACGTACTGTTGAAGTAGTTGTAGCTACTTTCGTGATTCGCGAACAGGAACGACCCGCTGCTTGCCGCGCGGTTATACATGAAGGTCGGATCGATATAGCCCGTCACCGACAGACCCGCGAGCGGACCTGTATTCTGCGCGTCCACCAGCGAATCGACCTTCAGCTGCTGGTTGGCGAGCTGCTGCTTCATCGAATCGACCTGATCGTTGCTCAGCGACGCGCGGGCCTTGCCGTAGTCCGGCGACGAGATGTCCACCGG
>NZ_JAQQCH010000065.1:0-1331 GCF_046030555.1 Paraburkholderia sediminicola
TGGTCTTAAACGTGCAGCAGCAAATGCCGGCGTTCCCACGAACTGATCACGCGGAAAAACGCTTCGTATTCGGTTTCTTTCAGTGCGAGGTAGGCCTTGACGAATTTCTCGCCGAGTACTTCGGCGATCGGCTCGCAAGCGCCCATCAGTGTCAAACCCTCTTCGAGGTTGCGCGGCAACTGGTACGGCAACTCGTAACCGTCGCTGATCAGCGGCTCGGTGGCCTCGAGCTTTTGCGTCATGCCGAGATAGCCCGCGGCCAGGGTCGCGGCGATCGCGAGATACGGATTGCAGTCCACGCCCGGAATGCGGTTTTCGATGCGACGCGCAGCCGGGCCCGAATGCGGGATCCGGAAACCCACGGTGCGGTTGTCGTAACCCCATGCCACGTTGATCGGTGCGGCCATGAAGCGCGACAGGCGGCGATACGAGTTGATGTACGGCGCGAAAATCGGCATCAGCGCAGGCGTGTATTTCTGCAGACCCGCGATATAGCCGGTGAACATCGAAGTAGGCTTGCCGTCCGGACCGGTGAACAGGTTCTGGCCAGTTTCTTCGTCGACGAGGCTCTGGTGCATGTGCATCGCCGAACCCGGTTCGCCTTCCATCGGCTTGGCCATGAAGGTCGCGTACATCTTGTGGCGCAGCGCGGCTTCACGCACCGTGCGCTTGAACAGGAACACGCTGTCGGCGAGTTTCAGCGGATCGCCGTGCATGAAGTTGATTTCCATCTGCGCGGCGCCGACTTCGTGGATCAGCGTGTCGACTTCCAGTTCCTGCACCTCGCAGTATTCATAGATGTCTTCGAAGAGCGGGTCGAATTCATTGACTGCTTCGATCGAATACGCCTGACGACCTGTCTCCGGGCGGCCTGTACGACCGATTGGCGGTTGCAGCGGCAGATCCGGGTCCTTGTTCATGTCGACCAGGTAGAACTCGAGCTCGGGCGCGATAACCGGCTTCCAGCCTTTGGCCTTATAGAGTTCGAGCACGCGGCGCAACACGCGGCGCGGCGAGATCGCGACGGGCGTGCCGTCGAAG
Source organism: Paraburkholderia sediminicola (assembly GCF_046030555.1). GTDB lineage: Bacteria > Pseudomonadota > Gammaproteobacteria > Burkholderiales > Burkholderiaceae > Paraburkholderia > Paraburkholderia sediminicola_E. The sequence continues at coordinate 1,042 of NZ_JAQQCH010000065.1, forward strand.
TGAACGCAATCGTGAATCACCTGGGCGGTCGGATCGATGGCCCACGGAATCATGCGGATGGTGCTGGCGTCAGGCACGCACACCATGTCCGGGTCGGTGACGCCGGTGAGCGTGCCGTCTTCCGGATAGTCCCCTGTGACGGTCTGGATCATCACCGCCTGCGGCAAGCGCATGGACTCGCCGGATTCGAACTTGCTGCGCGGAATGATCTTGCCGCGTGCGATCCCGGCCATATCCGGAATGATCGCTTCGATTTCGGTGACGCGGTTCTTTTTCAGGAAGTCGTCGAT
>NZ_JAQQCH010000066.1:0-1171 GCF_046030555.1 Paraburkholderia sediminicola
GACACCATGAGCCTCAGACAGGAATTTGTTCATCTGGCCAGTCAGGACACCCTGACGATCACCGAACTGTGCCAGCGCTTTAACATCAGCCGGCAGACCGGCTACAAATGGCTCAAACGCGGCGAAGACTCGCTGTCAGATCACTCCCGGCGCCCTGCCAGCAGTCCCTCGAAGACCCCCGCTGCCATGGAGCAGGAAGTGGTGCGGCTGCGCCAGGCCCATCCGCGTTGGGGCGGGCGCAAGATCAGCCGGCGCCTGCGGGATCTGGGCTTTGAGGCGGCACCACAGCCCAGCACCGTGACCGACATCCTGCACCGGCACAACCTGATCCTGCCGGCCGATTCCGCAATGAGCGAACCCTGGAAGCGCTTTGAGCACGAGCAGCCCAACGTACTCTGGCAGATGGACTTCAAGGGGCACTTCGAGACCCTCCAGAAGGAGCGTTGCAGTCCCCTGACGGTACTCGACGACCACTCGCGCTTCAGCATCCTGCTGCGCGCCTGTGGGCCAACCGACACCACTACCGTGCAGGCGGGCTTACGCGAGGCGTTTGGACACTACGGCCTGCCATTGCGCATCAACACCGATAACGGCTCGCCGTGGGGTTCGCCCGGCAGTCCGGGGCAGCTCACCGAACTGGCCGTCTGGCTGATCCGGCTGGGCATCCGCATCAGCTACAGCCGGCCTTACCACCCGCAGACTAACGGCAAGGATGAGCGGTTTCACCGCACGCTGAAGGCTGAAGTACTGAACGGACGAAGCTTCGCCACCCAGCAGCACGTGCAACAGGAACTGGACCGCTGGCGCACCATCTATAACTGCGAGCGCCCGCATGAGGCGATCGGCATGGACACACCGATCATCCGTTACCGGCCGAGCCCGCGGGCGTACCCGTCGATCCTGCTGGAGCCGGAGTACGGCCCGGATGATGTGGTGCTGCGGGTCAAATCAAATGGCCAGTTACGCTTTGAAGGACGGCACCTGAGGGTCTCGAAGGCACTTTATGGGTTGCCGGTTGCGGCACGCGCAAAGCAGGGTGAAGACGGCGTATTTGAATTCTGGTTTGCCCATCATCGCATCCTCACCCTTGACCTGAGGAGCGAAAATCCCTGACCATAAAGTGTCAATGATGTCCCCGCACGTCTGTCAACCATGTCCCCGGTCTATACAC
>NZ_JAQQCH010000067.1:0-1092 GCF_046030555.1 Paraburkholderia sediminicola
GCGACCTTGTTCAAGTCTGCCTGCGAATAGCCGTCCACCGGCTTGCCTTTGGGGAAGTACTGACGCAGCAGGCCATTCGTATTCTCGTTGCTGCCTCGTTGCCATGGGCTTCGCGGATCGCAGAAATACACCTGTACGTCCGTGGCAATCGTGAAGTTCCGGTGGCTCGCCATCTCGGTTCCCCGGTCCCATGTCAGTGACCCACGCAGTTGTTTCGGCAGTTTGTTCACCTGTTTTATCAGCGCCGACACCACGCTGGCCGTGTCCTTGCCTGCCACCTTGACCAGCATCACATAACGCGAGTGCCGCTCCACCAGTGTCGCAATGTAGGTGTTGTTCGAGCCCGCCAGCAGATCGCCTTCCCAATGGCCGGGTACCGCGCGGTCCTCCACCTCTGCTGGCCTTTCGCTGATCGACACTGCCCCGATTATCTTGCCCCTGTTCTGCCCGCTTGCCGAGGCGCTCTTCGCCTGGCGCATCGTACGGTTCGTACGAAGATGCTCGACGAGCTCCTTTTTAAGCACCCCGCGCGCCTGGATGAACAGGCTTCGGTAAATCGTCTCGTGAGATATCTGCATGTCCTTGTTGACCCGGAACTCGCGCTTGAGCCACCCTGCTATCTGTACAGGAGCCCATTTTAATTTGAGCCTGGCCGCCACCAGCCGGCGCAGGCGCGCATTGCCCGACAGCGCACACGCCTTGGGCCGCCGTGCACGCTCCCAGGTGTTCGCATCGGCCTCGTGCGCCCGATACCTGTGACTACCGCCATTACGCGAGATCTCCCGGCTGATGGTCGATTTCGAGCGCCCCAGTTGCAGTGCAATCTGACCCATCGATGCGCCTGTGACAAGGGCCCGCGATATCTCCTCGCGTTCGGCAAGCGTCAGCGCTCGCGCCGATCGTGTGCGGGCGACCGGGGAGATTCCACCGGTCTTGTGCACAACCCGATAAACCCCACTCGGCTGCCGCTCGAGCATGCGCGCGATTGCACTCAACGACTCACCCTCGCGCCACATCCTCCAGATCTCGTCCTTCTGCTTCGCGCTCAACCAATGCTTTCTCTGCCGTTCCATATTGCTCCACCCTCCGATT
>NZ_JAQQCH010000068.1:0-607 GCF_046030555.1 Paraburkholderia sediminicola
GCAAAGAGAAGTAAGCAAGAGAAAGCGGCTCAAACCGCTAACTCTTAAACGGGTCCCCTGGCTTGGACGGGATAGTGGTGCATCTGGAATCCGTGTCCTCGCACATTCGGCCTTGCTGACAAAGTGCTCATCAGCTCCCACTCCGCACTCCGTGCGTCGCGGATGGGTCTGCATAGGAAACCAGAGGCTTCGTTTGGGCGTGGTGGGGCCATCGGCTTCACCTCCGCAGCGACGGAACTGCATGGGAAACCAGGGGCGTCGTTTGGGCGTGGGGAACCGAGGGACTTCGTTTGCGGGTGGCGGATGCCACCGGCCCGGCCCCGACGCGACGCAGTGTCGCGTCATCTAGCCATAAGATGTGCAAGTGCGCGGTAGTGCGAGTCTGAGTTTCGAGTGAGGCGCCGGTGCCTCGTAGCGCGTGACGAGACGGTGAACGATTGCGCCGAGTGGACACCAAACGCAAAACAAGCAGACGGTTCCAGGAAATACGCTTCGGCGCGCGTAGCGCCGCCGGAAGTATGACGCCCTTGTCACTCACGCCGAATGTGCGAGAACACGGATTCCAGATGCACCACTATCCCCTCCAAGCCAGGGGACCCGCTTATAA
>NZ_JAQQCH010000069.1:0-596 GCF_046030555.1 Paraburkholderia sediminicola
TGGCTTGGAGGGGATAGTGGCGCATCTGGAATCCGTGCCCCCGCACATTCGACGTCCGTGACAAAGGACTCATCAGCTCCCACTCCGCACTGCGTGCGTCGCGGATAGGTATGCGCGGGAAACCAGGGGCTTCGTTTGAGTGCAGTGGAGGCCATCGGCTTCGCCTCGGCGAAGCACCCAAGTATTCAATGAACAAGCTCCGCCAGTAAATGAAAAACCAAGCTCGCCGGTCCAATTAAACACCGGGATACAGCTGTGGCGGCTGTGCTGTGCGGTGCGGTGGCGGTGGCGGTGGCGGTGGCGGTGGCGGTGGCGGTGGCGGTGGCGGTGGCGGTGGCGGTGGCGGTGGCGGTGGACGCCACGATACTGAGCGAAACGCGGGTACGAAAACGTAGTGGTTGGTTTTCTGAAATGCGCGTCGGCGCGCGCAGCGTCGCTGGATGTATGACGGCCTTGTCACTAACGCTGAAGGTGCGAGGGCACAGATTCCAGATGTGCCACTACCGCGACTGCGCGAGGGACCCGCTTAAGAATTAGCAGTGTGAGCCGCTTTCTCTTGCTTACTTCTCTTTGCGGCGGCAAAGAGAAGTAAGTGC
>NZ_JAQQCH010000070.1:0-586 GCF_046030555.1 Paraburkholderia sediminicola
CCCTCGCACAGCCACGGTAGTGGTGCATCTGGAATCCGTGCCCTCGCACCCTCGGTGTTAGTGACACAGGGCTCGTCAGCTCCCACTCCGCACTGCGTGCGTCGCGGATAGGTCTGCATGGGAAACCCGGGGCTTCGTTTGGGCACAGCAGGGGCAGTCGGCTTCGCCTCGGCGAGGCACCCAAGCGCTCAAGTGCCCAAAAGACGAACTCGCCACGCGAATCAAAGTGCGAAACCATAAGCCGAAAAACCACGGCTGCCAGTCAGTCGTAGTCGCACTGGCATTGGCATTGGCGGTGGCATTGGCATTGGCGGTGGCGGTGGCGGTGGCGGTGGCGGTGGCGGTGGCGGGTGCCGTGCCGCATTGTGCCGTGCTGTGCCGTGCTGTGCTGTGCTGTGCTGTGCTGTGCTGTAACAATCGCAGGCAACGATACTAAGCGAAACGCGAGTACGAAAACGCGGTGGTTGGTTTTATGAAGTGCGCTTCGGCGCGCGTAGCGTCGCTGGAAGTATGACGCCCTTGTCACTCACACCGAATGTGCGAGAGCACGGATTCCAGATGTGCCACTACCGCGACTGCGCGAGGG
>NZ_JAQQCH010000071.1:0-540 GCF_046030555.1 Paraburkholderia sediminicola
CGCACAGTTGCGGTAGTGGTGCATCTGGAATCCGTGCTCTCGCACATTCGGCGTCAGTGACACAGGGCTCATCAAGGTCCCACTCCGCACTGCGTGCGTCGCGGATGGGTCCGCAAGGGAAACCTAGGGCTTCGTTAATGGCGGGTGGAGGCCATCGGCTTCGCCTCGGCGACGACGGAGTTGCATGGGAACCTAGGGGCTTCGTTTGCGGGTGGTGGGAGCTATGGCTTGGCCTCGGCGGGACGCCGAAATACAGGCGGATTTGCAAGCATCGCGCGGCGTATCGGATCTGGTTGTACGTCGTTGTTCACGCGAGGCGCGAGCACGGTTGCACTTGGACTGAAACGCCGGCGCACCCGAAAAGCAACACAGATAAAACGGCAAGCCGTCGTACCGGAGAAGCCGCTAACGCAAAAAAATCAGCGAGTGCGAGGGGTACCCTTCGGCGCGCGCAGCGCCGCCGGAAGTATGACGCCCTTGTCACCAAGGCGGAGTGTGCGAGAACACAGATTCCAGATGCACCACTGCCCCCTCCAAGCC
>NZ_JAQQCH010000072.1:0-525 GCF_046030555.1 Paraburkholderia sediminicola
CGCCCGCAAAGAGAAGTAAGCAAGAGAAAGCGGCTCAAACCGCTAATTCTTAAGCGGGTGCCCTGGCTTGGAGGGGATAGTGGTACATCTGGAATCCGTGCCCTCGCACATTCGGCGTCAGCGACACAGGGCTCATCAGCTCCCACTCCGCACTGCGTGCGTCGCGGACCGGTCTGCTACGGAAACCGGAGGCTTCGTTTGCGCGTGGTAGGCGCCCTCGGCAACGACGGCGTTGCTTGGGAAACCAAGGGCTTCGTTTGGGTGTGGTAGGCGCCATCGGTTTCGCCTCGGCGACGGCGGCATTGCTTGGGAAACCACGGGCTTCGTTTGGGTGTGATGGGGGCCGTCGGCTTCGCCTGGGCGGGGGCGCCGAATGGAGCGCGAGCGCGAAAACGTAGTGGTTGGTTCCATGAAGTGCGCCTCGGCGCGCGCAGCGCCGCCGGAAGTATGACGCCCTTGTCACGAACGTCGAATGTGCGAGGACACAGATTCCAGATGTGCCACTACCGCGACTGCGCGAGGGAC
>NZ_JAQQCH010000073.1:0-431 GCF_046030555.1 Paraburkholderia sediminicola
GCCCCGGCTTGGAGAGGATAGTGGTGCATCTGGAATCCGTGCCCTCGTACCTTCAGCGTCAGTGACAAAGGATTCATCAGCTCCCACTCCGCACTACGTGCGTCGCGGATGGGTCTGCATGGGAAACCCGGGGCTTTGGTTGGGCGTGGTGGGGACCATCGGCTTTGCCTGGGCGGGGCGCCGGATGGAGCGCGAGTGCGAAAACGCGGCGATCGGTTCTAAGGAGTGCGCGTCGGCGCGCGCAGCGCCGCCGGAAGTATGACGCCCTTGTCAGGAACGTCGAATGTGCGAGGGCACAGATTCCAGTGCCACTACCGCGACTGCGCGAGGCACCCGCTTAAGAATTAGCGGTGTGAGCCGCTTTCTCTTGCTTACTTCTCTTTGCGGCCGGTGTATAGACCGGGGACATAGCTGACAGGTGTGCGGGGACA
>NZ_JAQQCH010000074.1:0-386 GCF_046030555.1 Paraburkholderia sediminicola
GCCGCAAAGAGAAGTAAGCAAGAGAAAGCGGCTCACACCGCTAGCTCATAAGCGGGTCCCCTGGCTTGTTGGAGGGGGTAGTGGTACATCTGGAATCCGTGCCCTCGCAGATTCGCCGTAAGTGACAAAGTGCTCATCAGCTCCCACTCCGCACTGCGTGCGTCGCGGATGGGTCTGCATGGGAACCCGAGGCTTCGTTTAAGCGCGGCGGGAGCCGTCGGCTTCGCCTCGGCGAAATTCCGAATGAAACGTGAGTGCAAAAACGCAGCAATCGTTTCTGAGAATTGCGCTTCGGCGCGCGCAGCGCCGCCGGAAGAATGACGCCCTTGTCACTAACGCGGAGTGTGCGGGAACACAGATTCCAGATGCACCACTACCGCAACTGT
>NZ_JAQQCH010000075.1:0-358 GCF_046030555.1 Paraburkholderia sediminicola
ACTTAAGTGGGTCCCCTGGCTTGGAGGGGATCGTGGTGCATCTGGAATCAGTGCTCTCGCACATTCGACGTCAGTGACAAAGCATTCATCAACTCCCACTCCACACTGCGTGCGTCGCGGATGGGTCTGCCAGGAAAACCCGGGCTTCGTTTGGGCGCTGTGGGCGCCATCGGCTTCGCCTGGGCGGGGCGCCGAATGAAGCGCGAGTGCGAAAACGCGGTGGTCGGTTCTAAGGAGGGCGCTTCGGCGCGCGCAGCGCCGCCGGAAGTATGACGCCCTTGTCACTAACGCCGAATGTGCGAGAGCACGGATTCCAGATGCACCACGATCCCCTCCAAGCCAGGGGATCCACTTAAGA